>NZ_JBBOTF010000001.1:3505000-4312500 GCF_038005425.1 Bacillus sp. FSL K6-0268 | reverse complement strand
GAAAGAATATACGGCGTTTCAAGACGGACTACTACACCAGGTACATCCAGTTCACCATCTACTGCTGTAAACGGCACTCGTAAAAATTGATACCCATCTTCTTCATCGATTTTGTAATCGAAGCATCCTTTATCATAATCCCAATTACCACCAATGCTATATCCAAGTGGTTTCATAATCTCTTCTAACTTAAATAGCGCATATGTACGTCCTTCTAAATTTGATTGAATTGGAATCAAGTCCATCCCTCCAAGACTTTTCCTTTAGCATACCCACTCTAGCTTGAATATACTGATGGACTTTTCGATAAAATAATAAAAAGCGACCGGATTCCGGTCGCTTTTTATTATTTTAAACGCTCTTCTAATTCTGCTTTTAATTCTTCAAATCCTGGTTTACCAAGTAAAGCAAACATGTTCTTCTTGTATGCTTCTACGCCAGGTTGGTCAAATGGATTTACCCCTAGTAAGTAGCCGCTCATCGCACATGCTTTTTCGAAGAAGTATACAAGGTAACCGAATGTGTACTCATTTAATTCAGGAATATTGACGATTAAGTTTGGTACTCCCCCGTCGCTATGTGCAAGTAATGTACCTTCGTATGCTTTTGTGTTTACAAAGTCTACAGTTTCACCAGCAAGGTAATTTAATCCGTCTAAATCGTTTTCTTCTGATTCGATTGTTAGTTCATGTGTAGATTTACCTACTTTAAGAACTGTTTCAAATAAGTCACGACGACCTTCTTGAACGTATTGACCTAATGAGTGTAAGTCAGTTGAGAAGTTTGCTGAAGATGGGAAAATACCTTTTTGATCTTTTCCTTCACTTTCACCAAATAACTGTTTCCACCACTCAGCGAAGTATTGAAGTGCTGGCTCATAGTTAACAAGCATTTCAATTGTTTTTCCTTTATTGTATAAAGCGTTACGAACTACTGCATATTGGTAAGCTGGGTTTTCTTCTAGTTCTGACGTTCCGAAGTCATCATGACCAGCAGCTGCACCTTTCATCATCTCTTCAATATTTAAGCCACTTACTGCGATTGGTAATAAACCAACTGGCGTTAATACAGAGAAACGTCCTCCAACATCATCTGGAATAACAAATGTTTCGTAACCTTCGTTATCAGCTAGTGTTTTTAATGCACCACGTGCTTTATCTGTAGTTGCATAAATACGTTTGCGAGCTTCTTCTTTTCCATACTTTTCTTCTAATAACTTACGGAAGATACGGAATGCTAGTGCTGGCTCTGTTGTTGTACCTGATTTGGAAATAACGTTAATAGAGAAGTCTTTACCTTCTAATACGTCCATTAAATCTTTCATGTAAGTGGAGCTAATGTTTTGTCCAACAAATAGCACTTGTGGAGTTTTACGTTGTTCTTTAGAAAGCGTGTTGTAGAAAGAATGGTTTAACATTTCGATTGCTGCGCGTGCCCCTAAGTAAGAACCACCAATACCTACAACAAGTAAAATGTCAGAGTCATTTTTAATTTTTTCTGCGCATTTTTGAATGCGAGCGAATTCTTCTTTGTCATATTGAAGCGGAAGGTCTACCCACCCAAGGAAATCGTTCCCAGCTCCAGTTTTTTCGTGGATTGCGTGATGTGTTACTTTCACTGCATCACGTAAATAAGTGATTTCATGTTCACCGATGAAGGATAACGCTTTAGAATAGTCGAACGTTACATGTGTACTCATCTTTTTCCCTCCAATTATGGATATGTATTTCTGTATTCACTTTAGCGAAACTGAAGTTGTAAATCAAGCGATTCAACCATTGTAAACGTAACCAATATATATTTTTTAGAAAAAGTTCATTTTTTGCATAAAAATTCGTATTTTTCGGTATAGATGTATATACATCATCTTTCGAACATTTTTTATGTATAAAAACAACATAACTACCCCATTCTATAAAAGAGTTAATTAACTCATCGCTTGCTCATGCTTCACAATTAAGGGGGGCTTTTTCATGAGTACTTTGCAACGTATCGCATTAGTCTTTACTGTAATTGGCGCTGTGAACTGGGGACTAATCGGATTTTTCCAGTTTGACTTAGTAGCAGCCATTTTCGGTGGACAAAATTCAGCTCTTGCACGTATTATTTACGGCATCGTTGGTATATCTGGGCTTATCAATCTTGGTTTACTGTTTAAACCATCTGAAAATCTTGGTACACACCCAGAAACAAACGAAATTCGATAGTCAGTATGTCCTTTCACCTCCGACATACGAATATGATTGCATGCAATCATATTTGCAAATATATATCATAAGATAAAGTAAAAGAGGAACGCTCATATGCGTTCCTCTTTTACTTTGTTAACTCGGACTCTTCAATCCATTCTGCCAACTTTTCTCGCAGCGTATTAAATCCGTTTTCAGATGGGTTCGGTATAAGAATCCTTCCTTGTTTTCTTTTCGCCGCTTTTAACGATAAACTCATTTTTCTGTGCTCTTCATCAATTGAAAGTACCTTTACTTCTACTGTATCGCCGACTTTTAAAAAGTCATGAATATCCTTTACATATCCATTTGTAATTTCAGATATATGCACAAGTCCTTGTGTTTCTGCATCTAACGCTACAAATGCACCGTAATCTTGAATTCCAGTCACTTTCCCTGTTACAACCACTCCTGTTGTATATTGTTCTGACATATGAAACACTCCCATACGTTTACCATTCTCTCTACAATTATAAAGAGCAAAGCAGATATATTTATTTTAAATATCCGATTGGTTAGTACGCATTCTAGATAACGTTATCTAGAATGCGTATACCTTATATTAGTAAATTATACCACTATGACAGAACTCATTCAAAATTCATGAAAAATTTCCCTTAAAGAAGTATAATTCTCCAATATTGGGATAGACTACTAACACATGGCTTTCTAGTATTCCCCCCCTTTTATGGACAAAACGTATTACGTTTTGTCCTTTTTTTATTTTCTACAAACCGTTCCATTCTCTTCATCGCTTCCATAAGTTGTTCAAGCGACGTTGCATATGAACAACGAATAAATCCTTCACCACTTTCGCCAAATACGCTACCAGGGACAACGGCCACTTTCTCTTCCAACAATAACTGTTCTGCAAATTCCGCTGAAGATAATCCGGTTGAAGATATAGCAGGAAAAACATAAAATGCTCCGCCCGGCACATGACACGTTAAGCCCATTTCATTGAAAGATGTCGTCATGAAGTTACGACGCTTCTTATAGCTATCTCTCATTCGAATTACTTCATCGTTCCCTGCGCGTAACGCCTCAAGTGCTGCAAACTGAGACATCGTCGGTGCACACATCATTGAATACTGATGGATTTTGAGCATTAATTCTGAAAATTGAACAGGAGCTGCAATCATACCGAGGCGCCATCCTGTCATCGCAAATCCTTTTGAAAATCCTGAAATTAAAATCGTATGCTCACGCATATTTTTAATACTCGCGAAACTTGTATATACTTCGTCGTATACAAGTTCTGCATAAATTTCATCAGATAATACGATTAGATTGTACTTCTCAACAATCACTGCTATTTCTTCAAGCTCGGATTTATTTAGCATTGCACCTGTCGGGTTATTTGGTGAACAAAGCAAAATTGCCTTTGTTTTCGCTGTAATAGCTGCTTCAATTTGTTCTGGTTGTACTTTAAACTCGTTTTCTAACGTAGTCGCCACAGGAACCGGAACTCCTCCAGCTAATGTCACAAGTGGTGCATAAGAAACGAAGCTCGGTTCAATAATGAGCACTTCATCATCAGGATTTATAATGGCGCGCATCGCTACATCTAACGCCTGGCTCGCTCCAACTGTAACAATGATTTCATCACTTGGATCATAAGATACTGCAAATTGTTTTTTTAGATACTTTGCTATTTCTTGACGGAGCTCCAATAATCCTGCATTTGCTGTATATGACGTATACCCTTGTTCCAAAGAACGAATACATGCTTGCCTTACATTCCAAGGTGTAACAAAATCCGGCTCTCCTACCCCGAGGGAAATAACACCTTTCATATTTGCTGCTAAATCAAAAAATTTTCGAATACCAGATGGTTTTAAAGATTCTGCTGATCTAGATAGTTCAAATTGCTTCATGGTGTCACCAAAATTCGCTTATCATCATCGTCTTTTTCATAAATAACGCCCTCATGTTTATACTTCTTCAAAATGAAATGAGTAGTTGTAGAAACAACAGATTCAATTGTTGCTAATTTCTCAGAAACAAACATCGCTACTTCTCCCATCGTTTTCCCTTCTAATGTAATAGAAAGATCATATGTCCCTGACATTAAATAAACGGATTTCACTTCTGAATAACGATAAATTTGTTCAGCAACCGCATCAAACCCAACGCCATGCTTTGGCGTAACTTTCACATCGATCATTGCCGTTAAACCTGTATGTTCTTTCACCTTCGTCCAATCAATATGTGTTACATAATCCACAATAATCTTTTCATTTTCTAACCTCGCAACCATCTTCTTTACTTCTTCTACCTCTATATTTAACAGCTTCGCTAATGTATCTACAGATAATCGACTACTCTTTTCAAGACAAGCTAATAATTCTAATTCTTTTTCTGTCACCATATAAATCATCCTTCCTTTTCGTTTGTGTTTAAATTATACAAATACCCTTTCCAGTTTGAAAAGAAGATTTTTCTATTGAATTATGTCAAAATAAAGTGAAACTTTAATCAGTGGAAAAATGCGTGATAAAGCGAAAGGGGATGGAATCGTGAAACCAAAAGTTTATATTGCTGAACCAGTTCCAACATTTGTAGAAAACTATTTATCAGAACACTGTGATTATGAAAAATGGGATCAAAATGAGAAAGTACCCCGTGATGTTCTATTAGAAAAAATACAAGATAAAGATGGGTTATTAAATTTCGGATCTGCTATTAATGAAGAATTACTGACAGTGGCTCCTAACTTAAAAGTAGTGAGCAACATTTCTGTCGGTTACGATAATTTTGATTTACAAGCG
Organism: Bacillus sp. FSL K6-0268; assembly: GCF_038005425.1. NCBI lineage: Bacteria > Bacillati > Bacillota > Bacilli > Caryophanales > Bacillaceae > Bacillus > Bacillus sp. FSL K6-0268. The sequence continues at coordinate 4,307,501 of NZ_JBBOTF010000001.1, read as the reverse complement.
ATGAAAAACCGAAATGTTATCGGAACGAATACACCATACGTATTAGATGATACAGTAGCTGATCTCGTTTTCGCCCTTATGTTATCTGCTGGGCGCCGTGTTTGCGAACTCGATTCTTATGTGAAAAATGGTGAATGGAACGCTGAAATTGGAAAAGAACACTTCGGACTAGATGTACACCATAGCACAATTGGTATTATCGGTATGGGCCGAATTGGAGAAGCCGTTGCAAAACGAGCAAAATTCGGATTTGATATGAATCTTCTTTACTATAACCGCCGTCGTAAAGAAGAAGCTGAACAAAAATTCGATGCTACATATTGTGATTTACAGACGCTACTGGAGCAGTCTGACTTTATTGTTCTTCTTACTCCATTAACAGATGAAACATATCACCTTATCGGAGAAAAGGAATTTTCATTAATGAAAGAAACAGCAATCTTCATTAATGCTTCTCGCGGGAAAACAGTAGATGAAGAAGCGTTAATCCATGCTTTAACAGAAAAGAAAATCTTTGCAGCAGGTATCGATACATTTACACAAGAGCCGATTCAAAAAGATAATCCACTCTTATCATTACAAAATGTTGTGACTTTACCACACATCGGATCTGCAACATTAAAAACTAGGCAGCAAATGGCTATGACCGCCGCTGAAAATTTAGTTGCAGGATTACAAGGAAAAACACCGCCTAATATTGTTCGCGGGTAATACTGAATAAACGAAAGGCAAGATGACATCGTCATCTTGCCTTTTTTTGTTAACATATTTTCTTCTTCCTTGGAGATGATATGAACAAAAATCAATGGAGTGACAAAAAATGAATCACGAATATACTTGTCCTTATTTCACTTTTTCCACTCGCGGCACTACTATTCATTACGAATTGTATGAACACGATAACAAAACAGAACGTCCTACTTTCGTACTCGTTCACGGCTTTTTATCTTCCTCATTTAGTTACCGTCGTCTCATTCCCTTACTATCGAAAGCAGGAACAGTGATTGCTCTTGATTTACCACCGTTCGGAAAAAGTGATAAGTCTCATCTGTTTAAGTATTCTTATCACAATTTAGCAACGATTATTATTGATTTAATTGAACATTTATCTCTCTCAAACATTGTATTAGTTGGGCACTCTATGGGTGGGCAAATTTCTCTCTATGTAAACCGTATACGTCCTGAACTCATTTCAAAAACGATTTTACTATGCAGCTCTAGCTATTTAGCACGCGCAACCTTACCTTTACTATACTCTTCTTATTTACCGTTCTTTCATTTATACGTAAAGAACTGGATTATTAGACGCGGTATTGTTCATAACTTAATGAATGTCGTTCATGATCACTCATTAATTGACGATGAAATGAAAAAAGGTTACTCCGCTCCTTTTTATGACGACCGTATATTTCCCGCTTTAACTCGCATGATACGAGACCGTGAAGGTGACTTATCTTCAACTGAATTACAAAAAATCGAAACACCTATCTTGCTCATTTGGGGTGAAAAAGACCGCGTCGTCCCTGTACATGTAGGTCATCGTCTACACAAAGATTTACCGAATTCAAAATTTATTTCTTACGAAAATACAGGACATTTACTACCTGAAGAAAAGCCTAAACATGTTTATGAAGAAATTATCGCTTTTTCTGCGCAATAAAGTGAAACTTTAATCAGTCCCCACCTAACTTCTTTGCTTCCGCTGAATTTTGAGGTGGGGTCTTACTACCAAGTAAATAGCGGGATAATATAAAAAAGGCTGTCGGAAATTCCGACAGCCTATAATGAACAACTTCCGCCTTCTTTTATTACAAGTAATTCCACAGCTAACTTCTCACATTTTTCAAGCGCAGGTACTTCCTCAAAAGACATAAAGTATATATGTTGAATCTTCTTTGCGATGTATTTTGGATCATCAAACACACTTATGACGTTCACAACATCGCTCGCTTCTGTTTCATAAAACTCCGGTCCCATTTGAAACGGATCCCAATTCTTCACAACCTCTATCATCTTTTCATATGTACCCATTCGCTTCCCGCCTTTTCACTTTTTAATACTTTTCTTTATCCTATCACATCAGCTATTCTATAAGAAGAGAGAGAACTTTCGTAACTTATTGGTTTTACAGAAGAAGGGGGCAAACTTATGCAACTATTTCATAAAGCAATCAATCGACGTGGAACGCATAGTATAAAATGGGATACATATAAAAACGAAGAACTTATCCATGCTTGGATTGCTGATATGGATTTTGAAGTACCAAAACCAATTCAAACTGCCTTAAAACAACGGATCGAACATCCGATTTTTGGCTACACACTTCCCCCTGAAAATATTGGGGATATTATTTGTAACTGGACAAAACAACAATACGACTGGGACATTCAAAAAGAATGGATCGTCTTTAGTGCAGGGATCGTTCCAGCTCTTAGTACGAGCATACAGGCTTTTACAAAAGAAAACGAATCCGTTCTCGTACAACCACCTATTTATCCTCCATTTTTCGAAATGGTCACAACAAATAATAGACAGTTATGCGTGAGTCCATTACAGAAACAAAATGATACATATGTGATAGACTTCGAGCATTTAGAAAAGCAGTTTCAGCAAGGCGTCAAACTCATGCTTCTTTGTAGCCCTCATAATCCAATCGGACGCGTTTGGACGAAAGAGGAACTTGTGCAGCTCGGATCGTTATGTACTAAATATAACGTAATCGTTGTCGCGGATGAAATTCATTCCGATATCATTTATGCAGACCATACACATACACCGTTCGCTTCCTTATCTGAAGAATTAGCAGAACGCACTATCACTTGTATGGCTCCAAGTAAAACATTTAATATCGCTGGATTACAAGCGTCGATTATTATCATTCCAAACGAAAAACTCCGTCACGCCTTTACAGCTATCCAATATAGACAAGGCTTCCACGGGTTAAATATCTTCGCCTACACAGCGATGCAAAGTGCCTATACAGAATGTAATGATTGGCTAAACGAAATTCGATTATATATAGAAGATAATGCTCAATTTGCTTATGAATATATTAAAACTCACATACCTGTTCTTTCCGTAACGAAGCCAGAAGGTAGCTTTTTATTATGGATTGATTGTTCTCGTCTAAAGCTTTCTCAAAACGAGCGTACTGCATTACTTGAGGAAAAAGGAAAAATCATCGTTGAACCTGGTGAGAAATACGGGTTAGGTGGGGAAGAACATATTCGAATTAACATCGGCTGTCCAAGATCTGTTTTAGAAGAAATTTTGAACAGACTGCGTCATACGTTTTCATAATAAGAAAAGAGGCTGTCATAAATCATTTTAGGACAACCTCCTTTATCCATATCTTTTCAATTACGTTTCACAAAAAAAGCTACCATGCACGGTAGCTTTTACTTTTTCTTCATATCCGATGCTTTTTTTACAATGACACCACAAGCAATTCGATCACCTGATTTACCTGTTGGTTGTGTCATACCATCATCAGCGTTTTCTGTAATAATAATAGACGCTCCATCTTTTCTATGAATCGTTGTTTTTCCTTCTTCAAGCGTTATGTGCGGCGCGTCGATTTCTGCCTTGATCTTTCCAGAACCGTCTGCAATTACGTTCGGTAAATCACCGTTTTCTGCACCCTTCGGATTAAGAAGACCATGTTTTTTATCATCAGGATTAAAATGATTCCCGGATGATTCAAAACGAGGTGCCTTACACTCTCCGATTTCATGTACATGTAGTCCGTGTGGTCCTGGCGTGAAACCTTCCCCTTTAATCGTAATTTTCACTCCACTTGTTTGCTGAACTACTTTCGCAGTCCCTACTTCATCTCCTGAAGCATTATGTAATTTCACTTCAATTTCTTTCGGCTTTCCTTGGTCACAACCTGCCATCAGAAATAATAAACAACAACTGAAAAAAAGCCGTTTCTTCATTCCATTCCCTCCAAAATATATTCTGCCCTTAGATTGTCCGAGCATAGAGGGAAACATACAAAAATGCGTTACTGTTTCTTTTCAGCTAATAGTTTTTCTTCAACTTTCTGTAATCGCTCTGCTTCTCTTTTTGATATACGAATAAACATGCGCCACGTGGCAATAGCACCGATAATAAATAGAACGCACACAATCCCTGGAATAATATATTCTGTTTTATCTTCCGGAAAATATAAAGGCATCATAACGAACACTCCTTAATTATAGGATTCAAAAAACATCAGAATTTTCTGTTATATGTCTTTAAATTATAGTTGAACCAGTTCATATTCTCAAGGGGCGTTCCGAAAGTGAATGATTTCTTTGACTCCTCCTCCTACTTTCCTTACTATAAACTTGAGGTGAAAAATATGAGAGAAACATTTGAAATTGGTGAAATCGTTACTGGTATTTATAAAACAGGAAAATACATCGGCGAAATTACAAATAGCCGTCCTGGTAGTTATGTCGTAAAAGTATTAGCTGTTTTAAAACATCCGGTGCAAGGTGACTTACATAACGTAAAACAAGCTGACGTACCATTTTTCCATGAAAGACGCGCTTTAGCTTTTCGTGAGCAAACGAACATTCCACAGCAAATGGTAAAGAAATATGAAGGAGAAATTCCTGATTATACCGAGTCACTAAAATTAGCATTAGAAACTCAAATGAATTCATTTTCTGAAGATGATTCACCTTTTGCAGAGCGTAGTCTAGAAACATTAGAACAGTTAAAGAAGGACTACAAACTCTAAAAAAACAAAACGACCAAATTACATAATGTGCAATTTGGTCGTTACTGTGTGCTCACTTTCTTTAACACTTTTGAAAAATCAACGAGTTCTCCTAATGTTGGTGGTGCTGGTTTTACTAAATACTCTTTATCTTTTTCTACTAGTTTAAAAATATTGTACGTCGTCATCGCATCATCAAGCGCACAATGATGCTTCCCTGTCCCTACTTTTCCGTACGCCTCAATTGCTTTCCATAATCCTGTTTGATTTCTTTCCCCAAAAAACTTCTTATACTCAAGCGATAAATCACGACACTGCCCGAAGAATGGAAAAGCTATCCCTGCCATTTCACAATTATGCTTCAGCACTTTCATATCCATATTTCCCCACGTTACAATTGTCGGTTTACATTTCGTTTCGTATTCTGCAAGCTTCTTAACGAGTTCAGGAAATGAAATCCCTTTATCCACGACTTCTTGTTTTATTCCTAAAAACTTCTTACATCGATCCGTTAAGGAGGGAAATGTTTTCGGCCTGACATGTGATGAATACGTATCTTCCACCTTACAGCCAGCAACTGAAACGAGTCCTACCTCAATAATTTCCGGAAAAAATCCTTTCGGTTTTTTTCTATGCTGGGGCATCGTAAACTCAAAGTCTAAAAATAAAAATCGTTGTTCATCCATACGATCCCTTCCTTATCATTTTTGTCATTCCTTTCTATTTGACACTCCTACACGAACAAGCTCGAATGCTAATTCCATTTTAAATATTCAGATTGGATGTATCTTATATATATGTCAAATGCCCACAAATATTTTAAAAAATAAGAAAAAATGACCTATGCAGAAAATATGACAAAATCCCTCCTTTCATTTACATCCGCAGTTTTTCTACTTTATAATGACGTTATGTGTGTTTCATCTAGTTAATATTTGACACACTAAGAAAAATGAATGAAAGGAGATGAGATTTTTGCACGAAACAACGCAAGAACTCGCTAACTGGCAGTATTATTTTGCTATCGCAGTCTTTTTAATTACATATGCCATTATTATTTCTGAAAAAATTAATCGCGCTGTCATCGCACTTCTTGGTGCAGCACTCATGGTAATTGTGGGGGTCGTCGATTTACATAACGCCTTTACGAAACATATTGAATGGGGAACGATTACGCTACTCATCGGTATGATGATTTTGGTGAACATTACGAGTAAATCAGGTGTTTTCCAATACGTTGCCATTAAAGCAGCAAAAAGGGCACAAGGAAATCCAATTAAAATTTTAATTTCCCTTTCCCTACTTACTGCGCTTGGCTCCGCATTTTTAGATAACGTTACAACTGTACTTCTTGTTGTTCCAGTTACTTTATCTATTACGCGCATACTGCAAGTAAATCCTGTTCCTTATTTACTTTCTGAAATTATTTTTTCAAACATTGGGGGAACGGCAACATTAATTGGTGATCCACCTAACATTATGATTGGTTCTGCCAATAAACATTTAGACTTCAATGCTTTCCTATTGAATCTAGCACCAATCGTAATTATTATTATTGGAGTTACAGCAACAATACTTTACTTCATGTACCGCAAACAATTAATTGCCGATCCTGTACAAGTCAAAAAATTAATGAGCTTAGATGAAAAACAATACATTAAAGATCCAGTATTAATGAAAAAATCTTTAACGGTACTTGGACTTACAATTGTAGGTTTCATGACTCATTCTATTTTCCATATTGATGCGGCTATCATTGCCTTAACTGGTGCTACTGTACTTATGTTAATTGGTGTGAAAGAGCATGAAATTGAAGAAGTATTTGCAAGCGTAGAGTGGGTAACAATCTTCTTCTTCGCAGGGCTATTCGTACTTGTTGGAGGGCTTATCGATATCGGTCTTATCAAAATGTTAGCTCAAAAAGTAATTGGTATAACAGGCGGAGATATTTCTTACGCATCCATCCTTATTTTATGGGTATCTGGTATCGCCTCTGCAACAATTGATAACATCCCATTTGTCGCAACAATGATTCCACTTATTAACGATATGGCAGTTGGGCTAGGCTTATCACCATCTGACGCACAAATCGATGTATTATGGTGGGCATTAGCACTAGGTGCTTGTCTCGGCGGAAACGGAACATTAATCGGAGCTTCTGCTAACGTAATAGTTGCAGGTATCGCGAGCCGCGAAGGACATAAATTTAGTTACATGGAATTCCTAAAAGTCGGTTTCCCAATTATGATCGTTTCATTAATCATTTCTCACATTTATATTTATTTACGCTACCTTATGTAGTAGAAAAAGCGCCCTGATAATCAGGGCGCTTTTTTACTTATATCTAAAATATATCGACTTATCAACAGAAACGAAAAATCTACTCTTTATATCTCACCGGTTCATTTCGAATAATAAATAAATGAATCGGTAAGAAAACCGAAAATGTGATTGTATGAATAATCGTAAACAATATAGAATTCGTTCCGTATCTATCTAAAATTGCGTAGATAAGATAAATAGACAGCACAATCGATACAGCTGTTGCTAATAAATATAGAATTGGTACGAAGTTAAAAATGAAACATGCGACATATATGCCGAATACTTTCCATCCCGCTTCTTCTTTTAAGAAATCCGGTAATTTGTCTTTTGCTAAATCACCCCATATCTTACTATTTAAAAAAGGAATAAACGCAAGAGCACCATCCGTTGCACCATCATTTTTCGCCATCGTATACAGTGCAAAAGCCGTTAATAAATACGCAATAATTGCCCAAATCAATACAACAAGAATAAACGCAAAACTAAGAGCAAAGAAACCTGCTAGTACGCCTTGATCCTCCATCTTATCCTCTCCTCTCTACTTTCAACATATTTCATTACATTGCAAGTTATGTTTTAAAATTTATCCAAACTCTTTGTATAATAAGAGAAGAAAGAGAATAAGAGAGGAGAAACACGTATGCATCCATTTGTAAAAGCATTACAAGAGCATTTTACAGCTCATCAAAATCCTGAAAAAGCAGAACCTATGACTCGTTATATGAAAAATCACTTCCCATTTCTAGGTATTCAAACACCGGAAAGGCGCCAATTATTAAAAGACGTCATTCAAATACATACTCTCCCAGATAAAAAAGACTTCCAAATTATTGTACGCGAGCTTTGGGACTTACCAGAACGTGAATTCCAAGCGGCCGCACTTGATATCATGCAAAAATATAAAAAGCATATAAACGAAACTCATATCCCCTTCTTAGAAGAACTTATTGTCACAAAATCTTGGTGGGACTCTGTCGATAGCATCGTCCCTACATTCTTAGGTACTATCTTTTTAAAACACCCAGAATTAATTTCTGCGTATATTCCAAAATGGATTGCATCAGATAACATATGGTTACAACGTGCCGCTATTTTATTCCAACTGAAATATAAACAAAAGATGGATGAAGAACTTCTTTTCTGGATTATTGGGCAACTACATTCTTCAAAAGAATTTTTCATTCAAAAAGCGATTGGCTGGGTCCTTCGTGAATATGCAAAAACAAATCCGGATGTAGTTTGGGAATACGTGCAAAACAATGAACTCGCTCCATTAAGTAAGCGTGAAGCAATTAAGCATATTAAACAAAATTACGGAATAAATAATGAAAAAATAGGCGAGACTCTATCATAGATAGACACGTTCCTCTATTGAGATTTAAAAAAGAACGTGTTAGAATATGTTCATTATTATTAATATAAGTAGCGATGACGGACTTATAAGTACTTGCATAAAAAGCGATTCAGGGATAGTGAAAGCCTGAAACCGCAAGGAAACGGCAGTCCCGAGCAATACATGATAAAGTGGATGCACCTTTTGTGTATCAACTAGGGTGGAACCGCGGGCAAACGCTCGTCCCTAGGCAAATAAGCCTTGGGATGAGCGTTTTTTTATGTTCTTTTTAGCATATACTGCTCGTTTCCAAAGTATCAGAGTATATCATCGCCAATACGTTAACTTTCAAAAGGAGGATTTTCTTATGTATTCAATGGAACAAGTTGTAAACTTAGCGAAACATCGCGGTTTTGTTTTCCCTGGTTCTGAAATTTACGGTGGTCTTGCAAACACTTGGGATTACGGTCCACTTGGAATCGAATTAAAAAATAACGTTAAAAAAGCTTGGTGGAAAAAATTCATTCAAGAATCTCCACACAACGTTGGTTTAGACGCAGCTATTTTAATGAACCCTAAAACTTGGATCGCTTCTGGTCACGTTGGTAACTTCAACGATCCAATGATCGACTGTAAAAAATGTAAAGCTCGTCACCGTGCTGACAAATTAATTGAGGATGCTTTAGATGCAAAAGGCATTGAAATGGTTGTTGACGGTCTTACTTTCGACCAAATGGCTGACTTAATGAAAGAACATGAAGTAAAATGTCCTGATTGCGGTAGTGAAGAATTCACTGAAATCCGTCAGTTCAACTTAATGTTCAAAACATTCCAAGGTGTTACAGAGTCTAGCACAAACGAAATTTTCCTTCGTCCTGAAACAGCACAAGGTATTTTCGTAAACTTCAAAAACGTTCAACGCTCTATGCGTAAAAAGCTTCCATTTGGTATTGGCCAAATCGGTAAGAGTTTCCGTAACGAAATCACGCCTGGTAACTTCACATTCCGTACACGTGAATTCGAACAAATGGAACTTGAATTCTTCTGTAAGCCTGGTGAAGATTTAGAGTGGTTCGCATTCTGGCGTGAAACTTGTAAAAACTGGTTACTTTCACTTGGTATGACTGAAGAGAGCATGCGTCTTCGTGACCACGGTGAAGAAGAGTTATCTCACTACAGTAATGCAACAACTGACATTGAATTCAAATTCCCATTCGGTTGGGGCGAACTTTGGGGCGTTGCATCTCGTACAGACTTCGACTTAAAACGTCACATGGAACACTCAAACGAAGACTTTAACTATATCGATCCACAAACGAATGAGCGTTACGTACCATACTGCATCGAGCCATCTTTAGGCGCAGACCGCGTAACATTAGCATTCTTATGTGATGCATATGAAGAAGAACAATTAGAAAACGATTCTCGTACAGTTCTTCGTTTCCACCCTGCTTTAGCACCATACAAAGCAGCTATCTTACCATTATCTAAAAAGCTATCTGAAGGTGCTACTGAAGTATTTGCAGAATTAGCTAAAGACTTCATGGTAGACTTTGATGAAACTGGTTCTATCGGTAAACGTTACCGTCGTCAAGACGAAATCGGTACACCATTCTGTATCACATACGACTTCGACTCAGTTGAAGACAAAGCTGTTACAGTACGTGACCGTGACACAATGGAACAAGTTCGTATGCCAATTAGCGAACTAAAAGGTTTCTTAGAGAAGAAAATCCAGTTCTAATTATAAGAAAAAGAGGCTGCTCATATGATGTGCACCCCAATTGTTAGACACAATTAACAATTGGAGGTGTATTTTTTTATGGGAAAGTTTTCTCCTAAAGAAAAGATACAGATAGTAAAACAATATTTTAATGGAATAGATGGTGGAAAAAGGCTTGCTAAATCTCTAGGGATTCATTCTAGTGTAATTTATCAGTGGATCAAACAATATGAGGCATTTGGAGAAAAAGCTTTTGAAAAACGCTATACAACTTATTCGCTTCAGTATAAACTAGATGTGCTTAAATATATGGATACGCAAGGGACATCTATTAGAGAAACAGCGGCAATTTTTAATATTTCCTCTCCTGAAATAATTCGTAGATGGAAAGTAGCTTATGATTCAAATGGTGTGGATGCCCTACGTTCAAAGCGGAAGGGACGTCCAGCTATGAAAAATAAGAAGGTTAAGGTGCAACCCAAAAAAGATACAGTGCTAGTTGAGGGGTCTATAGAAGCACTACAAGCAGAAAATGAACTTTTACGTATGGAAAATGATTATTTAAAAAAGTTAAATGCCTTAGTTCAGAAAAAGAACAAATCATAGATCAAGACAGAGCACAGGTAATTTATGAATTAAGGCACGAATACAAAATCATCGATCTTGTGAAAATCGCTGGTATTGCCCGCAGTACGTACTATTACTGGATTAAACAAATGGAACGTCCAGATAAATATAAGAACATTAAAGAATTAATCCAAGAGATTTTTGAAGAGAATTATGGTAGATACGGTTATCGTCGTATCACATTAGAATTACGTAACCGTGGATATATATTAAACCATAAAACAGTTCGTCGTTTAATGAATATTATTGGATTAAAATGCATGGTTCGTATAAAAAAATACCGTTCATATAAGGGAGAAGTAGGGAAATTCGCAAAGAATATTTTGAAGCGTGAATTTAATGCATCTAAGCCTAATGAAAAGTGGGTAACAGATGTCACTGAATTTCATCTCCATGGTAAAAAACTATATTTATCTCCTGTTTTAGACTTATATAACGGGGAGATTATAGCTTACAATATAGAAAATAAACCTGTGTATTCACTTGTATCAAAAATGCTTAATAAAGCCTTTACACGCTTAAATGATGGAGAAACTCCTATTCTTCATTCAGATCAAGGATGGCATTATCAGATGAAGATATATCAACAATCACTAAAAAAACATAAGGTTATCCAAAGTATGTCCCGTAAGGGAAACTGTTTGGACAATGCAGTCATAGAAAACTTCTTTGGCTTATTAAAATCTGAATTATTCTATCTTAAAGATTTTGAAAGTATGGAGCATTTTAAGATAGAATTAGAGAATTATATTCATTATTATAATCACAAAAGAATTAAAGTGAAGTTAAATGGAATGAGTCCAGTACAATACCGGACTCACATCCAATCAGTCGCTTAACTTCTTTGTCTAACTTTTTGGGGTCAGTTCAATAAGAGCGCCTCTTTTTTACTTTTCACGTTTTTCTTTAATTGCTACTGTACATCTTGATATACATAGTAAATCATCATTTTCATCAATAATGCGAACATCCCAAACCATTGTCGATTGTCCTCTATGTATCGGTGTCCCAATCGCTGTTACAATTCCATCTTTCTTTGAGCGAATGTGGTTTGCATTAATTTCTAATCCGAAACAAATACATTTTTCTTGATCAATTAAATTGTATGAACCAACACTTGCCACTGTTTCTGCTAATGCAACCGATGCACCACCATGTAAAAATCCAAACGGCTGATGCGTACGCTCATCAACAGGCATCGTAGCAACCACCTTTTCTTCTGTCATCTCTAACAACTCAATTCCAAGTGAATCCATTAAAGTTTTTGCCATATCGCTTCCTCCTTCTCTTACTTTAATTAAATGTATAATTTTACCTATTTATTTTCAAACTACTTATAACACTTATATAAGGAGGCTTCACCTAAATGAAACAGAAATTTTGTATATTACTGCTTATGTTCTCCTTGCTGACTATTGTACCAAATTGTGCAATAACAGCCAAAGCATCTAACCTGACAATCGATGTTAAGACTGTAACGCAAAAAGGTAAGAAACCTTATATAGAATATCAAATAAATAGGCCTTCTTTTCACAACTTTTCTGACTCTAAATTTCAAAATAAGCTCAATTTATATTACAAAAAATCCACTGACAAATTTAAAAACAAATTAGAAAAAGAAGCAAAAAAATATTATAAAGAGACAGAAGGATCTAGTACACCATTTCATCCGTACGTAGCAAATGTCGATTATAAAGTCTCATTAAACAAACCACCTTTTCTTAGCCTATATGTGAATTACTATCAATATACTGGCGGAGCACATGGTCTTTATACGTGGAAGGCAAATACATTTGATTTAAACGAAAAAAAGCTACTGCACTTAGACGATTTATTTCAACAAAAAGATAAATATAAAGATGTAATCCGTGCAGAGATTGTAAGACAAATTAAACAAAATGAAAGTATTTATTTTCCTGATGCAACTGAAAAGGTAATGAGTATGAAAAAGTTTCACTTCTTTTTAGAGCCAGACAATCTCGTCATTTATTTCCCTTTATATGAAATTGCTCCGTATTCAAGTGGAATTCCGCAATTTCGTATTCCATATACATTGCTAAGAGACTATTTAAAGCCTTCTTATCAAAATATTTTGATTGACAACAAGTAAATATTTTCGCTACGATAATGTTAACCTAAAAACAACAGGAGGTTAACATTATGAGGAGATTTCATGTTTTAGATTTAGCATTAGCTGCCATGTTCGTCGCTCTTATGGCCATTGGTGCAAATATTGTATCTTGGGCACCATTCCTGCAAGTAGCGGGCATCCCATTATCTATGCAACCATTTTTCGCAATTTTAGCAGGTCTTCTTCTTGGAAGTAGACTTGGTGCCTTATCCATGACTGTATATATGCTCGTTGGCGTAGCCGGCGCACCAATCTTTGCTAACTTCAAAGCTGGATTTGGAGCACTTTTAGATCCTACTGGTGGTTTTATTATCGCATTTATTATCGTTGCTTACGTATCGGGAAAACTAGTAGAACAAAAAGAAAGACCAACATTCATTACATTTGCTATTGCCTCTTTCACAGGAATTATTTTAACTTATATAATCGGTACTACTTACATGTACGGGGCAGTCAATCTCTTTATGGGCGGTAATATGAGTTATAAAGCTGCTTGGATGATTATGATGTGGTTCGCAGTAAAAGATATTGCATTTACAATTATCGGTGCTATTATCGCACCTCGCATATACTATGCTGTGCGTCGTTCTGCTTATCAGCATTCTCATTCGACGATTTCATAATAAAAAAAGAGTTATTTCAACAAGCTGAAATGAACTGCACCCCAATTGTTAGACACAGTCTAACAATTGGAGGTGCAGTTTTTCTATGGCTAAATTTACAGCTGATGAAAAAATACAAATCGTTCTACGTTATTTGAACGGAAATGAAAGTTATCGAGAAATGGGTAGATCGCTCGGTATAAGTGACACAATCATTTTGAATTGGGTAAACCAATATAAACAGAATGGTCTGGAAGCTTTTCTAAAACGATGTACAAATTACACACAACAATTTAAACTAGACGTACTAAACTTTATGATTGAAAACGGTATGTCCTTATTTGAGACGGCAGCTATCTTTAATATTCCTGCCCCTTCAACGATTTCTGTTTGGAAAAAACAGCTCGAAACACAAGGAATTGATGCCCTTCAATCTAAGAAAAAGGGGCGTCCATCCATGAAAAAAGATTCAAATAAACAATTAAAACAACATTTAGCTGAAGGGTCAGTCGAAGCACTTGAAGCACGCATTAAACAGCTTGAGATGGAAAATGAGTACTTAAAAAAGTTAAATGCCTTAGTTCAAAACAAGGAAAAATCACAAAACAAGACAAAGCGCAAGTAATCTATGAATTAAGGCATAAATATTCGGTGAAGGCACTCGTGGAGCTAGCTACTATTCCTCGAAGCACGTATTATGATTTAGTAAAGAAAATGAATCGTCCAGATGTAGATGCCGATTTGAAAGCTGAGATTAAAGCGATTTATGAGGAAAATGAAGGTCGTTATGGTTACCGTCGCATTCGTGATGAATTAACGAATCGTGGCCAGAAAGTGAACCACAAGAAGGTTCAGCGCATTATGAAAGAGCTTGGGTTAAAGTGTGTTGTGCGTATGAAGAAATATAAATCCTATAAAGGAAAAGTCGGTAGAATTGCACCTAATATTTTAGAGCGTAATTTTCATACAGATGCACCGAATCAAAAGTGGGTAACAGACATCACAGAGTTTAAATTGTTTGGAGAAAAACTGTATGTATCACCTGTATTAGATTTGTATAATGGTGAAATTATTACCTATACAATTGGTTCTAGACCGACGTATTCGCTTGTTTCAGACATGTTAGAGAAAGCATTGGAACGTTTACCTGAAACGCACCAGCTACTGATGCATTCGGATCAAGGATGGCATTATCAAATGAGACAATACGTCCGTACACTAGAATCAAGAGCTATCGTCCAGAGTATGTCTCGAAAAGGCAACTGTTACGACAACGCAGTAATAGAAAATTTCTTTGGGATTATGAAATCGGAGTTCCTCTACATAAAAGAATTTGAAAATGTAGAGCACTTTAAAATAGAATTAGAAAAATATATAGATTATTATAATACGAAACGGATTAAGGCAAAATTAAAAATGAGCCCGGTACAATACCGGACTCACTTTTATCAAGCTGCCTAATCAAATAACCGTGTCTAACTTTTAGGGGTCACTTCAAAATAACTCTTTTTTATATTAAGACTCTTGATTCGCTTGTTCTTCTAAAATTTTCTTCATCATCGCAACCATGTCATCACGTAATTCTGGGTGTTGCAGGGCCATTTCAATTGTCGTTTGAACGAATCCTAGCTTTTCACCTACATCGTAGCGCTTTCCTTCGAAATCGTAAGCAAATACACGTTGGATTTCATTTAAGCTTTGGATTGCATCTGTTAACTGAATTTCACCGCCAGCACCGACATGTTGCTGTTCTAAGAACATAAAGATTTCAGGCGTTAAAATGTAACGGCCCATAATCGCTAAGTTTGAAGGTGCTGTACCTTGTGCTGGTTTCTCAACGAAATTGCGAACTTGGTAACGACGACCTTCTTGTTCTAATGGATCGATAATTCCGTAACGGTGTGTTTCTGTTTCTGGAACAGTTTGTACACCAATAACAGAAGAAAGTGTTTTTTCATACTCATCCATTAATTGACGTAAACATGGTTTCTCAGCTTGGACAATATCATCACCTAGTAACACTGCAAATGGCTCATCACCAATGAATTTACGTGCACACCAAACAGCATGTCCTAGTCCCTTCGGCTCTTTTTGACGGATGTAATGAATATCTACCATTTTTGAAGAAGCTTGTACTTTTTCAAGCAACTCATATTTTTTCTTCTCTAATAAGTTTTGTTCTAGTTCAAATGCGTTATCAAAATGATCTTCGATAGAGCGCTTTGTTTTACCAGTAACGATAATAATATCTTCGATTCCCGATTTCACTGCTTCTTCTACAATGTATTGAATCGTTGGTTTATCTACTATCGGTAACATTTCTTTCGGCATTGCTTTCGTTGCTGGTAAAAAACGTGTTCCTAATCCAGCTGCTGGGATTATCGCTTTTCTTACTTTTTTCATCACAAAATACCCTCTCTCCTGTCGGAATTAATAGCAATCATTTCCTACATAAAACAAAAGGGAGATTTCGCTCCCTTTTGTTCCTTACTACTTAAAATTACTTTGTATTATAAACGATTCATAATGTCTTCTTTAATAGTAAGTAACTTTTGTTCACTATTTTGTAAAGAACTATCTTGTACACCGAAGTAGAACTTAATCTTCGGTTCAGTTCCAGATGGACGTAGGCAGAACCATGAACCATCCTCTAATTGATATTTTAACACATTTGATTTCGGTAAGTGAATCTCTTCTTTATGTCCATCTTGTAAAGATGTAATGATGCTTGCTTTATAATCTTCAACTGCTACGACTGTTAAGCCTGCTACTTCTTTCGGATGATTCTCACGGAACGTCGCCATCATCTCTTGGATTTGTTCCGCTCCATCTTTTCCTTTTAACGTTAACGATACAAGGTCTTCACGGAAGAAACCATACTTCTCAAATACTTCTAATAGACCATCATATAACGTTTTCCCTTGTGATTTGTAGTATGCAGCTACTTCACATGCAAATAGGACAGATTGTACTGCATCTTTATCACGGCAGAATGGACGGATTAAATAACCATAGCTTTCCTCATAACCGAATTGGAATTCGTATTGTCCGCTTTCTTCATACTGTCTAATTTTCTCACCGATAAATTTAAATCCAGTTAACGTATCAACTGTATCTAAACCGTACGCTTTTGCAATTGTACGGCCAATTTCAGACGTTACGATTGTTTTTAATACGACACCGTTCTCTGGAAGTATTCCGTTTTCTTTCTTTTGAGATAGTAAGTAATCAAGCATTAATGCACCTGTTTGGTTTCCTGTTAATACTTGGAACTCACCATTATGATTACGAACAGCTACACCAAGGCGATCTGCGTCAGGATCAGTTGCGATTAATACATCTGCGCCTACCTTTTCACCGTCACGAATTGCATACTCAAACGCGGCGTGCTCTTCTGGGTTCGGTGATTTTACTGTAGAGAAGTTTGGATCTGGTAACTCTTGCTCTTTTACAACTGTTACATCTGTAAATCCAACTTCTTCTAAACCACGGCGTACAGAAATATTTGATGTTCCGTGTAATGGTGTAAAGACGATTTTTAAGTCTTTGCCGGCCTTTTCCACCATTTCTTTATTAATGATGACATTGTTCAATTCTGCAGCATATGCATCATCTACTTCTTGTCCAATAATATGTAATAAACCGTCAGCTTTTAATTGCTCTACATCAGCGACTTCAACTGTTAATTCATCTTCTATTGCATCTACGTAGCTAATTAACTCATCCGCTTCTTTTGGCGGCAACTGTCCACCATCTTCACCGTATACTTTGTATCCGTTATATTCAGGCGGATTATGGCTTGCCGTAAGAACGATTCCACTTACTGTATGTAAATGACGAACTGCGAAAGAAAGTACTGGCGTTGGACGTAAGCTTTCAAACACATATGTTGTGATACCACGTGCACCAAGTGTAGCAGCGACTTCCATTGCAAACTCAGGTGATTTATGACGAGAATCATAGGCTACAACAACACCTCGTTTTTTCGCTTCCTCACCTAACTTTTCAATAAAGCTTGCTAATCCTTTTGTTGCTTTACGAACTGTATATACGTTTAAACGGTTCGTACCAGCACCAAGTTCACCACGCATACCACCTGTGCCGAACTCTAGGTTTTTATAAAAGCTATCCTCGATTTTCTTCTCATCTTGCTTCATGTTTTCTAGCTGTTCTTTTAATTCTGCATCTAATTGTGCGTAAGAAAGCCAGCGACTAAATTCTTGTTTCCAATTCATTCTTCTCTCTCCTCTCGCTCGTCATACCTTTATTATATGAAAAAAACATGCCGTATCTCAATATTTTATAAAATCTAGCAGGATTTTACTAGGAATATTTGTATACACTATTGTTAAATACTCCACTAAAGGGAATGAGGATTATGCACGAATGGGGCTTGTCAGAAGAGCTCAAAATACAAACAAAGCAAATGATTGAAATTGCTGAAAGAGAACTATCGATTATGAGGAACGCAATCGATAAAGAAGATGAATGCATTTTATGCAAAATGGAAGATATTCATCATATGTTGGCAAATGTACAAACATTGGCAGCTACATACTATATTCAGGCATATTTATCACCTTATACGGAAAGTTCATCTTTTATTACAACAGCTATCCAACATTTAAGCGCCAGAAAACATGGTGCTCTTATCGTTGTGGAACGAAACGAGACGCTTGAAGCTTTCATTCAAACTGGAACGACATTAAACGCTCACTTAACTGCACCATTACTCGAATCAATATTTTATCCAGGTAACCCTCTTCATGACGGTGCCGTTCTCGTAAAAAATAATCATATTGTCTCAGCTGCTAATATTCTTCCTTTAACAAAAAGTACAGAAGTTGATCCTGAGCTGGGAACACGGCACAGAGCTGCAATTGGCTTATCAGAAAAGAGTGATGCACTTATATTAGTTGTCTCTGAAGAAACGGGCCGTACTTCTTTTGCCTTAAATGGGATTTTGTATACGATTTCTTTATAAAGTGAAACTTTAATCAGCCCTCACCAATCAAGAGTTTACGAGCAGCTCGATCCACACTTAACTTCTTTGCTTCCGCTGAATTTTTGAGGTGAGGGTCTTACTGCCCGGCAAATAGCTAGATAAACAAACCTATAAAAAAGAAGACTGTTCCAAAATATTGGAACAGTCTTCACTTATACTCTTATTCTTCTCCGAAACGCTCCACAAGTGTTGCAAGTGTACGTACCATTGCACCAGTTGCTCCAGCTGGACCTAAGTCGTGCGCGCCTTTTGTTTCTGATGTTCCAGCGATATCTAAGTGTACCCACGGTGTATCTTCAGCGAATTCGCCTAGGAATGTACCTGCCATAACCGCATGTCCTTCACGGCCTGGTGAGTTATTTAAATCAGCAAACTTACTGTTTCTCACACGTTCTTTATCACGATCAAAAATCGGTAGTTGCCAAATTGGCTCATCTGTTTCCATAGAAGCCTCTAGCACTTGCTCAAATAACTCTTCATTATTTGTCATTGCGCCTGTCGTATAGTTTCCAAGTGCAACAATTACACCGCCTGTTAATGTTGCAACATCAACAAGGTAGTTTGCACCAAGTTTTTTCGCATACGTAATACCATCAGCTAAAGCTAGACGACCTTCTGCATCCGTATTTAATACTTCAATTGTCTTTCCGCTCATAGATGTGATTACATCGTCTGGCTTAAATGCCGTACCACTTACAACGTTATCAGTTGAAGGAATAACAGCGATCACATTTTGTTCTGGGCGCAGTTCTCCGATAATTTCCATCGCACCTAATACAGCAGCTGCACCGCCCATATCACCTTTCATACCAACCATGCCTTCACGTGGTTTTAAAGAATAACCACCTGTATCGTATGTAATACCCTTTCCAACGAATCCAATGACATCCGTCCACTCTTCTTTTCCTTTATAAATAAGAGCGATCATTTTTGGTGGCTCTACACTACCTTGGTTTACTGCAAGTAATGCACCCATACCAAGATCTTCCATCTCTTCTTTCTCAAGAACTTTATAGTCCATATCATACTTCTCCGCTAACTCAACAGCATACTCAGCAAGCTTTGTCGCTGTTAATACGTTTGGCGGCATATTTACAAGTGTACGAGCCGAGTTTGTTGCACGTCCATGTACGTAGCCAACTGTTAATGCGGCTTCAATTTCTTGTGCATCTTCCGCTGTAATAGCCGTGAACTTCTCTAACTCTTCACGATCCTTTTTATCTGATTTATACGTTTGTAACTCATATGTACCAAGGCCTTGTACTTCTGCTGCAATATGAGCTACATCAATCGCATCTAATTTCTCTGTTACGAAAGAATCAAGTAAGATTGCTGCATCTTGTACTTTTGCTACTTGTAATGTTTTAAACGCTTTTCCAAGAGCCGCACGTAACGTTTCTGTCGTGTAAGACTCTTTCTTGCCTAAACCAACAAAGTAATAACGTTTCACATTTGTTTTTCCTAAGCTATGTACTTTCGAAATGGCCTTTTTCTTCGTAGATAATTCTTTCTCTTCTAGTAAAACTTGTAATTGTCCTTCAAACGCTTTGTCCAGTTCTTGTACAAAACTACTCATTTTCTCTTCTTCAAATAGAGCAACAATCACTACTTCATGACCTGCTAATTCTTTTTGTACTTGAAACATGTTCAGACCCCCTAAATTTCTCTACCACCATTATAACTTTATTTTCTATAAAATGCGACAATTCCAACTACAGTTATATGACGTGTAAAATCTCCTCTATTATGAAATAAGCCAAGAAAAAAAGTCTAGCGTAATTACAACTAGACTATCTTTGTTTTAAATATTGACCACGAAACACTTGCATCGTTTCGTCTTGATTTAACATCGTTAACTCTTCTTCTGTAAACTTACCATTTCCTACTTTTACTACATACACATTTACTTTTTTCTTACCCCATTGGCTATAAACATCTTTCACCGTATCATAATATAGATCAAGACGGTTTCCTTTTATTGCACCGCCCTTATCAGCTACTACACCATACCCGTAACCTGGCACGAAGAGGATCGTTCCAATCGGGAATACGCGTAAGTCCGCAGCAATTGTGGAATATAAATCCCTTTTCACTTTAACACCTGAATATGTAATACCATACTCTGGATGCCCTGGCCTCTTACCAGTTGACTCAATCCCCGATGTATAACCTGTTGCAGTCATTTCAATTGAACGATATTTAGACCAGTCGTTTGCCTGCTCTAAAGCATTTATCACTTCTTTACTCGGAGCAACATTTCTCTTAACTTCTGCTGCATGTACTTCTTTTGCACTCGTTCCCTCATATTTCTTTACAATCTCTAATAGAGAAACTCCTGTGAAAGCATTCCATGTTACGCATAATGCAATTGCAAGTAAACAAGTCATCATAATGCGAATACAATATCGTTTTAACATTTTTATATTCCACACTCCTTCATCGTTAATCATTCCCTATACGATGAAGGAATATGCAAAAAAAATAATCTCCAAATGAATTGGAGATTAAAACATTTGATATCCGCTTTTCCGAAGTTTCTTGATCACGACTCCTGCTAAAGCAGCCCCTACTAATCCAGTAGATAGAATAAATAAGTCTGCTTGTCCTAAGTGCGATACACTTGTCCCAAATGAAGAAAATGTTTCTTTCGGCTTTGAAAAATAATCCCACATACTCGCTTTATTAATAATAAGCATACAAACAATCGGATACACAATAACCATTACCCATGTAGCCCGCAAAATCATGTTGAGTAAAAATCCAATTCCAAAGAACAAAATAAAGAATAACATCATTGAAATAAGTAGTACCGGTATACTCACTCTTTTTCCCTCTCCTTCGCACGTGCCGTAAATACGTGATAAGCTGTATAACCAAATGATTCTCCTGGATTTAATGTTTTGTCCACTTCAAGATGTAGTTCTGATTTTCCTTCTAACAAATATTTAATAAGTACAGACGTATTCGGATCGTCCGCAATCTTATCTGGATGTAAGAACGCCACTTCAGACAATTCTTTCTCCTGTACAATAATATTTTCTCCTTCAGGCTCCAAAAGGAAAATAATCATATTATCACTAATTTCATCACGAATAACACCCGATCGAACACCAATGATCCCCTTCACATGAGCGACAATGCCTGTCTCTTCTAACACTTCGCGTTTCACAGCTTCATCAACTGTCTCACCTTCATTTACAAAACCAGCCGGTAAAGACCATTTCCCTTTTAATCCACTGTATTTCTTCTTAACGAATAGCCACCTGCCATCTTTTGTAGCTACTAGACCGCTAACAGCTAGCCATACCTTCCCTCGTTTCTCCATGATGTAATAACCTCCTCCATCATAACGGACAGAATATTCTTTCTTTTTTATATATTATACTATATTTTTAATATGAAAAAAGCAGAAACAGCGCTTAGCCGTTTCTGCTTTTTCTACTATATATTAAAAGAACTTTAATTTACCTTTTTTAAGAACTAATAAAGGTCCACCTAATAAGAACAGGTAGCGGTTATCGATTACTTTCTTCATGAAGGAAGCTTTCCAACCTGTTAACTTTTTACCCATAACAACACCCATTGCATCGTCATGACCTAAAGAACATACAGATCCTTTATTATCGAATGCGAATTTTTTCATTTCGCCCTTGCCACGAACTAATACAGTTAAGTTGTGTGCAATGTTGTAACCTTGTTGAATTGCAATTTGTGCTGTTGGTGGGTATGGACGGTTAATTTCTTCGTTAATAATTAACGCGGCATCACCAACCATGAATACCTCTTCGTATCCTGGAGCGTGCATGTACTCATCAACTTTTACACGTCCGCGCATTGCTTCAAAGCCAGACTCTTCTACAATACCATTACCACGAACACCTGCAGCCCAAACTACTGTTTCAGACTTAATTAATTCCGTATCATCGCCATTTGCAACGATAATTCCTTCTTCAGTTGCTTCTTTAATTGCTGTACCGATGCGGAATTCTACGCCTTTTTTCTCAAGTTGTTTTACAGCGTATTCTACTAATGCTGGATCGAAACCTGGAAGTGCTGTTGGAGCCGCTTCTACACAAATGATACGTGCTTTTTCACGTGGTACATTGTACTGTTTGCAAAGTTCAGGAACACGGTTTGCAAGCTCTCCTACGTACTCGATACCAGTAAATCCAGCACCACCAACAACGATTGTTACTAACTCATCGCGCTTCTCATCTGCATATTTAGCGAAACTAGCTTCCATATGCTCACGAATTTCACGAGTTGCATTAATGTTAGCGATTGAGAATGCATGCTCTTTTAATCCTGTAATTCCGAATGTTTCTGATTCGAAACCAAGACCGATTACTAAGTAGTCATACTCTAACTCGCCGTCTTTTAAGATAATACGTTTTTCAGCAGCTTTAATTTCTACTACTGTGTCTTGTACAAAGTTCACTTTATTTGTATCAATAACGTCTTGAATATCTAGACAGATTTTTTCATCTTGTAATGTACCAGCTGCGCTCTCGTGTAACCAAGTCGCTTGGTAGTGATAGCTGTTGTTGTTTACTAACGTAATTTCAGCTTCATTTACAGATAATGCTTTTTGCAGACGAACAGTCGTAATCATCCCGCCATAACCTGCACCTAAAACTACGATTTTTGGAGTCTTCACCAAATCACAACCCTTTTCTTTATATAATAGTAATGAGAAATAATACCAAGTACTAAAAACTCTATTTGTCAAGAATGTGGAATTTATCACATTCTATATCATAACAAAACGCAGTCAAAAAATCGTACGAATTTTGTCATAGAAATTTAACATAATACTTCCCTATATTAGTCGGTTTTATTCCAGAATTCAAGCATCTGGCGAATTATCAATATTTTAAAATAACATAGCGTTTTCAAGGGTTTTTCAGCCTTTTTTTCATGTATTTTCCTTTCTGTATATTTTATACAATAAAAAAGAACCTATGCGAAAACTTACACACAATTCAGTCGTTTTCAGAAGTATTATGAACTCAAATATGCTATCATTTATTTGAAAGTGTCATCATTTGCAGGATTTTCGTGTACATATGAACAATATATGAAATCAATATCAAAATTCCATCTATAGGGGGAATGAAAGTGGCAGAAAATCAAAAAGTTTACGACATAACAATTATTGGTGGTGGTCCAACGGGACTGTTCACAGCATTTTATGGCGGTATGAGACAAGCAAGTGTAAAAATCATTGAAAGCTTACCTCAACTTGGAGGACAATTATCCGCACTCTACCCTGAAAAATACATTTATGATGTGGCTGGATTTCCAAAAGTGCGTGCACAAGAATTAGTCGATAACTTAAAAGAGCAAATGAAGAAATTTGATCCAACCGTTTGCTTAGAAGAAGCGGTTGATACGCTTGAAAAACAAGCTGATGGTATATTTAAACTTGTTACGAATAAACAAACTCACTATTCTAAATCAGTCATCATTACTGCCGGCAATGGTGCTTTCCAACCACGCCGCTTAGAATTAGAAGGTACAGCAAAATACGAAAAGAAAAACTTACATTATTTCGTTGATGATATGAATAAATTTGCTGGCAAGCGCGTCGTAGTATTTGGCGGTGGCGACTCCGCAGTAGACTGGACGATGATGTTAGAACCGATTGCTGAAAAAGTTACAATCGTTCATCGCCGTGATAAATTCCGTGCACATGAACATAGCGTCGAAAACTTAATGAATTCTCGTGCAGAAGTAAGTACACCGTATGTTCCAGTTGAACTCATTGGTGATGACAAAATTGAACAAGTCGTTCTTCAGCACGTAAAAACTGAAGAAAAAGTTATCATCGATGTTGATGACGTAATTGTAAACTACGGCTTCGTTTCTTCTCTTGGTCCAATTAAAAACTGGGGCTTAGATATACAAAAAAATAGCATCCTTGTGAATTCAAAAATGGAAACGAATATTCCTGGCATTTACGCTGCTGGTGACATTTGTACATATGAAGGAAAAGTAAAACTTATCGCTTGTGGATTTGGCGAAGCACCGACAGCAGTAAACAATGCAAAAGCTTACTTCGATCCAAATGCAAAACTTCAACCGATGCATAGCTCAAGTATGTTTTAATATAGCAATGAAAAGAACTCCTTTTACGCGAAGGAGTTTTTTATTATTGCGCTACCGTATCCTTCCAAAATATGTTACAATAAAACAGAACAAACGTTCTATTTAATAAGGGGGATATTTTAAAGATGAAAGAACCTATTATCGTAAAAAAAGAAGCTTTCCAAGCAATCGGCGTTTCGGTTACGACGACTAATGAAAAAGAAGCATCTACTGAAGGAAAAATTCCCGAGCTCTGGAACCGATACTTTCAAGAACAAATGATGCATCACATCCCAAATCAACAAACGAAAGAAACACTCGCTTTCTACTCAAACTACGAATCAGATGAAACTGGTACATATACATTTACAATCGGTATGCCCGTTTCTTCACTAAAAGAAGTTCCTGAAAATATGACAACTTTAACAATACCCGCCGCTACGTATGCGGTATTTACAACGAGAAAGGGACCAGTTGCTGAAGTCGTTTGCGAAGCTTGGGAATATATTTGGAAATGGTCGAAAGAAAATAAACGTGCTTTTACAACAGACTTTGAGCTTTATGATGAAAAAGCAACAGATCCAACCAACGTACAATTGGATATTTATATTGCATTAGCCTGAACGACAAAAAAGAAGATACCATTTGGTATCTTCTTTTTTGTCGTTAAATAGCCACTGTGCAAATTCATTATTATTGTCTACAATGAGAAAGTGCAGTATAGAAATATTAGAAACTGTATAAAGTGAAACTATAATCAGCGAGGGACATCTCTCATTGAGTATTAGCCCTCACCAATCGGGCGTTTACTGTTTTTTTAGTTTAAATTTGTCACATAGAAAGGAAGCAATATGGAGGAACTACAACAAAATAAAACTGCTTTAGAAGGAAGCGGAAAACCGTTATTAAAAAATACGAATTTCCTTTTTCTTTGGGCAGCTACTCTTTTTTCAAGCTTTGCTTTAGCCTTTTTTACTTTTTCACAAACGTGGTACATAGCAAAAACATTAAACCTTGAAGCTTCACTCGGTGTTGTTTTCGTAGCTCTTAGTGTTCCAAGGCTTATTTTTATGATTATCGGCGGCGCTGTAGCTGATAAATTCCCGAAAAAAAACATTATGTTTTACTCCAATATTATTCGAGCGATTCTTGTTGCAACCATTCTCACATGGTTTATCGTTGGTGATGTAACACTATATACATTTGCTTTATTCGCTTTATTCTTTGGACTTGCCGATGCTTTCTTCTGGTCAGCAGATGGATCTATCTTACCGGAATTGGTAGAAAAAAGCCGGTTAACACAAGCGAATTCACTTACACAAATGACGAACCAAGCATCGGTCATCTTAGGCCCTGTACTTGGCGGAATTCTTATCAAATTCACAAACTACGAGACAATATTTTCTATTACAATTTTATTACTGATTGTCGCGGCCATACTCGTTCAAAAAATACAATTTACGATGCCAGAACTAAAAGATACGGATAAAGGTATGTTCACTTCCATTAAAGAAGGAATCTTATATGTAAAGGAATCACCATTCCTTTCAACTTTCCTTATTTGTAGCGCCTTTTTAAACTTATTTTTGATCGGCCCGATGCAAGTTGGTTTCCCGCTTTTTGTTAAAAACGTGCTGCATGGTGATTCACTCCAGTTTAGTTACTTAGAAGCATCTGTAGGCGGCGGAATGGCAATCGGTGCTGTCATTGTCGGTTTAAGAAATATTAATCGTAGGCGCGGTCTTTTTTGTATTATCATGATGCTATTGTCTGGTGTATTCTTCTTAGCCATCAACTTTAGCACCGTACTTTGGCAAGCACTATTAGCCGGCATGTTTTATGGTATTACAATTGCAATGGCTATCGTTCCGCTTATGGCGATGATTCAATCGACAGTAAAAGAGGAAATGATGGGACGCGTAATGAGCTTACTTATGCTATCATCAATGGGCTTTATCCCGCTCTCTTATGCATTCACATCAATCGCACTTGCACTGGGAATTCCAATCGTAACCGTTATGAAAAGCGGTGCAATTGCTGTTATCGTCTTCGTACTATTTGTAGCGATTCGTGTTCCAGTTGTAAGAAAGTTCGACTAGCTACTTGGAGTCATGTATTATACGCATGGCTCCTTTTTAAATGGATCAAATAACGCTATCCCCTTACTTCTTCTCAGTGCTGCTCCCCATTCTAATCCAACCTCTAAAAATAAATCTCGCACTGTACTATATAAAAGTGCCTTCACATTTTTACGGATTTCCCCGTATTTATAAGCTCTCACGACACTCTTCACTCGCCAAATGAAATTTCCATACACTTCTTCATCAGCTAATATTTGCTCTAGTAAAACACCTTGCTCTAGCAATCCGCTCTTTTTATATGCAAGTTCTACCTTACTCCAAAATATATTAATCTTCTTCGGATTACTCGTCATCGGCAGAAGTGCGTATATAAAAGGCTTCGGTATATCATGACGGCAATACGTCTCATCAAGCTCGTACGTTATTTTTCTTTTCTCTTTTATTTGTGGAATGTTTTTAGAAAGAATTGTTTCCCTCTCGTTTTTTTGTTCCTTTCCGCTACAGCCAGCTGCATAATCCTCACTTTTACAAGCGGACATTTTCATACGGTCATCCATGC
Source organism: Bacillus sp. FSL K6-0268 (assembly GCF_038005425.1). NCBI lineage: Bacteria > Bacillati > Bacillota > Bacilli > Caryophanales > Bacillaceae > Bacillus > Bacillus sp. FSL K6-0268. Next base: position 4,280,317 of record NZ_JBBOTF010000001.1, on the reverse strand, counting down.
GGTCAATTGCAGATATAAGAAAAATATATAAATTCGCACTATACCCGCCGCGCTTATGTCTTTCTTTTGTTGCAACACGCTTTATAATTCCTAGTCCCTCTAACTTTGCAATTGAACGGCGTACTGTACGAATACTCTTTCCAACATTCTTCGCAATCGTCTCCATTAACGGACAGGCGACTCCTACTGTTTTTTGTTTCTCATTCACCGCATACTTTCCTAAAAAATGAATAATGATAGAATCAGTTTTATTCAATTGAAATCGGTAGCACTTCAAAACTTGTTTTTGATATGTATTAAACTCTTCTTTACTTCGAAATTCACTATATGGTTTCATTAAATTATATAAGCTTCCCATCTATATCACCTCATTTATAAGTAAGAGGCAGGAAGAGAATTTGGCGTGGAATTTAATATTTTTTTAATGGAGATGAAAATATGATCGTAATTAGCGCTTGTTTAGGTGGTATCGCTTGTCGATATGACGGAAATGACAATCTCGTTTCAAAAATAGAGGAGCTTCTGCAAAAAGAAGATACCGTCCTCATTTGTCCTGAAGTATTAGGGGGACTACCAACGCCTCGCCCTTCCGCTGAAATTATTGGCGGGAATGTCGACGACGTTTTGGACGGAAAAGCGAAAGTGATGACAAAAGATGGTGAAGATGTCACAGAAGCTTTCGTAAATGGCGCTTATAAAGCATTAGAACAAATTAAAAATTTACAACCAGAATATATTATTTTAAAGGAACGTAGTCCATCTTGTGGTAGTTCTACGATTTATACTGGAGAATTTAACGGTAATAAGCAAACTGGTTACGGGGTAACTACTGCTTTATTTAAAAGATACGGATTTAAAGTCTTTTCAGAAGAAGAATTTGAAAGCAAAAAAAGGAATTGACCCTGTTCGTCAATTCCTTTTCTATCTGTCTTATTTCACGCCTAATTTTTCTTTCACTTTCGCTGGAAGCTCGTCTTTCTTCACTTCTTCCCAAGCTGTTACACCTTTTTTATCTGAGTTGTATACGCGTAGGAATGCTTCTTTACGAAGGTTTTTTTGTGCTGTGAATTCCAATTCTTTCTCTTTACCGTCTTTATCAAAGCCAGTCAGCTTATATTCATAATCTTTAAATTTCTGCCCATCACTAGCTTTACTATCAAATTCTTTTCCATCTACTGTAATTTGAACATAATACTCATCTTTACCCATACGGTTTAAATCACAACCAACTAACAGACTTGCAAATACAACTAAAATACTAAATAGTGCAATGTATCTTTTCATTTCCTTCACCTCATATGTTTTTCTTATATTCTTATCTTAAAGCGCAGAGCTTAAAGAAGAAATTCAAAAACATGACATGAACATTACACTTTTGTAAGATAATAATTATTTCTTCACTTTAGAAATCGTCATTCCATCACCAATTGGAACGAGTACAGATTCTAAATGCAAGTCGTTTTCTATTATTTCATTAAACTTCTTCATAACTTCTGTATAACGTTTTTGTTTCGCACACTCATCACCTACACTACCGCCAATAACGTCTTTCACGCCAATTTCGCCACTTATCACGTAATTTCCTTATACCGTTTATTACGCCTTCTATTATGCCCTCAATTATAATCTCTATTACAAGATATCTCACTAAACTAATAATAGGTTTAATTACGTATCTCCCTATGAATTCAAGAATATCCTCCATCATATTTTCCTCCTTCTTTCAAAAGGAAGCTGCTACTACGCGTCCTCTTACGTTCAGTTACAACCGCTGTCCTACTGCGATATATACCAACAAGAATAATACGACAACAACATCCACAATAACGCTATTGAATTTGGAAGAAACTTCGGTAAATACTGATACTATAGTTAACATGGCTAATAAAAACACTTTCCATCTATATTCGGGTATGCTCCCAAAAACTTTATAAAATCAACGAAAACTTTACTACAACTCTTCCGTAACTAATTTATTATCGTGGTAAACCGTCTTCCACTACATCCGTAACAGTTCCATTCGGTTCAAAGATTACACGTAATGATCCTTCTCCACCATAACCAGTATAGTCATATACTGAATAAGATTTATATTTCTCAATCACATGTGGCTGTCCAATTGCAGCTTTTACCTGATTCGCAGGCATACCTTTTTTGATTTTCAAATAGTGATTGTAACTTACTGCTGCCGAATTGTTATTTACATCTTTATACCACGGTACACGATCGTTTTTTTCTTCATATTCCTTTACAGGCTCTTCAATACGTTTCGTAGATACCCGATTCTCTTTACCTTTCTCTGTATCCTTCTCTGTATCTTTCTCTGTATCCTTTATAGCAGTACGTTCAATATTCACAACGTAACCATATGTATTTAATTCAACCATAATTTCATATGTACCATCCGTATCTTTTTCAGTATAAAATACGCGTTTTTCATTGTTATTATAATGTTTTATGTTCTCACCACCGTAGTCAATCGTATTAAGAATATCCGTATACATCATACCTTCCTCAATCTTTTTAGATTCATCATGAGAAATGTAACGCTTCTGTGATGATGGAGCGTCCTCATTTTTAATACTTTCACGTTTACTCGTAGTCATAGGTGTTTTCTTCTGTTCTTTTAGTACGTCACCTTCCGCCTTCGCTGGTTGCTTTACTCCTACTTTTGTTAATACGTCTGTATCGCTAGAACAAGCTCCCAAAATCGATACTGTAGTCAACGCCATCCCTACTATAAGTACTCTCTTAAATGACTTCACTCTAATCCCCCCGGTATTTTTTAATATTTAGTAATCAACGTATTTTAATTAATACGGAACTATTCAGTTCTATACAATTTGCTATAGCCTTCTCCCTCATGCACCTTTTTTATATAAAGTGAAACTTTAATCAGCCCTCACCAATCGGGCTTTTATGGAATAAATCTACCTATTAGTCATAACCGATGCAGCTACAGCTAATCCAAACATGGTCACCAATCATCTTCGTTACAAATATTAACATTAAATATAACTAATAAATAGTATATTTCTCCTATTCATTTACATTTCTGTTGCATAATCTTATCTTAAAACGAACAATATGAAACTCGATTAATCATATATCCCATATATAATAACATTTAAATTAAATTCTAAAGTAACTTTACATGCATTTTCTGTTTTAACGCCAAAATAAAAGACCTTCCTAACGATTTTATTCTATCGCTAAAAAGGTCTTTCCTATTTTGGCTAAAAACTTAGCACTCTTCTGGCTTACCAGCATTCGTCGCTGTACGGAAAGATGATCCAAATCTGCATGATGCGATTGTGTATAGATAATCAATCTTGAATTATGCGTTCAATTTAAAGCAGTTTAAAAAATAATAATTCCTTATTCAATTAACATATGCATTAGTTTAACAACCTAATGCTGCTGTACCAACTGATAGTTTAGTTTTCAATATGTGAAAAGGGATTTCTAAATGATGAATTGAATATATATTTATTGTTTACTCGTTTTTGAGAGGTTCCTTTATGGGAAGATAAGCTTTACTATATTCCTGTACTTCACACAGTTCTATAATAACTAATAGTGATGCTGTGACGTGATTTTCTATTAGTGAGATAAAGTATTTTTCAATTCATTTATTATAAATTGCGACTCTCGTCCTCAAGAATTATTTCTTTTGGGTGAAAGTTTTTTTATGATATAAGTTTCATTCTGTCATAATTTAAAGGTTTCGAGAGGAGAAATAATATGAATCCTATTTTATTAGATGTTCCGTTACAAATAGAAACAGACAGACTCATTCTTCGAGCACCACTTCAAGCAGGTGAAGGGGATATAGTACAACAAGCTATTAAAGATTCCATTAATGAATTAAAGCAATGGTTGTCTTTATTTCAGTCCATTCCTACTGTTGAAGAAACGGAAATTCTTCTGAGAAATGCACATATAGATTTTTTGAAAAGAGAAAGCTTTCGCTATCTTATCTACCATAAGGAGACGAATGATTTTGTTGGAACGGCTAGCCTTCATCGAATTAATTGGAAGGTTTCTAAATGCGAAATTGGATATTGGATTAACACGCAATTTAGTGGCAGTGGATATATGACAGAAACAGTAAGTGTGTTAACAAACCTTGGATTTCAGTTATTCAAATTTAGAAGGATTGAAATCCAATGTGAATGTAATAACACGAAAAGTCGTGCGATTCCTGAAAAACTAGGCTTTGAACTTGAAGGGATATTGCGTAATGAAGATTTTTCAGCTGACGGTAAACAACTAGCTGATACATGCATCTATGCAAAGATAAAGTGAAACTTTAATTAGCCCGTACCAATCAGGATTTTACGGCAAAAGAAAAGACCTCCTTAACGATTTTATTCCATCGCTAAAAAGGTCTTTTTCTATTTCGGCTAAAAACTTAGCACTCTTCTGGCTTACCAGCATTCGTCGCTGTACGGAAAGATGATCCGCATCCGCATGATGCGATTGCGTTTGGATTGTCGATTGTGAATCCGCCGCCAAGCATCGATTGTTTATAATCAATTTTTACTCCTTTAACAATTGGAGCACTTTCTGTATCGATAACAAATTCAACACCGAAAAACTCAAGAACTGTGTCGTCTTCTTTTGGTTCTACTTCAAATCCTAAGCCGTAAGAAAGGCCAGTACATCCGCCGCCGTGTACAGCAAGGCGCACGTACTTCTCTCCATCTTCAGCATCTTTTAACATATCTTTAATTTGAAAAGCTGCTTGTTCTGTTACTTCAATCATGAAATACACCATCCTTTCTGTTCTCATTCTATTATACATCTTTACGCTTCTATCTTGTACTCATACACTCCGCGGCAAATTACTTCCGCAGGCCCTTTCATCAACACGTTTCCTTCTTCAGTCCAAGCAATCATTAAATCGCCGCCAGCTAAATGGACTGTAATTTCCTTACCACGTTCCATCTTTCCATTTAAAATAGCAGCGACAACTGCAGCGCACGCTCCTGTTCCGCAAGCTTGCGTTACACCAGATCCACGTTCCCAAACGCGGAAATTCATCTCTGCATCATTCAAAATCTCGATGAATTCAACATTTACTCGCTCTGGGAACATTTCATGTGTCTCCAGGACTGGACCAAGTGTTGTAAGAGGTGCTTGCTCTACATCATCAACAAAAATAACCGCATGCGGATTCCCCATTGAAACAGCTGTAAATGCATAGCGATGATTATTGTATAAGAAGTTTTCACGAATAAATGGTGTTTCACCTTCACCAAGCATCGGTATTTCTGCACGTGTTAAACGCGGTGCTCCCATATCGATTTTCGCTAATGTAACTTTCCCTTCTTCTACCGTTACTTCCGCTGTTACAATACCAGCTAACGTTTCAATTGTGAAAACTGTTTCTTCTACTAGTTTATGCTCATACGCATATTTCGCTACGCATCGTAAACCGTTACCACAACTCTTTCCTTCTGAACCATCATTATTAAACATGCGCATTTTCACCGGAGCTACGTCAGATGGACAAATTAAAATCATCCCATCTGCTCCAATACCAGTATTAATATTTGAAACCTTTTCCGCCACAAGAACTAAATCTTCTTCAGGAATTTGTTCTTCAAACATATTTACATATATATAACTATTGCCAAGACCATGCATTTTTGTAAAAGAAAATTGGCTCATTTATATTCACTCCAAAAATAATTTGTTATTTTAAGTATAGAATGCATGCTTTTAGAACACAATATGAATGTCCCCCGTTTCTCATATTTGACAACGTTTGGCGATGAGCCACTCTTACACACATTGTGTAAGAAAAAAGCCCTTCTAAAAAGGGCCTTTTTTTATTTATCTATAGTATTAAACTCCCCTACGAAATAACATTTTATCTAATGAAAAAGGTGCTGCTGATTGCAACACCTTAAAACATTGGATTTTCATCCAAATAATCATATACATTATTGACCAGTTCTTCTACTGTAGCACCTTGTACAACTTCACCATTTACAAGTGCAAACGGTCCTTCAAAACAAATGCCACAATATCCTAAACAACCATACTCCATTACATCTAAATTCGGATCTTTTTCTAATTTCTCTAAAGCTGCTTGTGAACCACTTGCAAGGTTACCTACACAAAATTCAATTAATGGTTTAATCAAAATTCTCCCCCCTGTACTACAAAACAAATTACCTTCTGACTCCATCTATAAGAAGAAAACTAAGCTGTCTCTTGTTGTTTTCGTTATACATCCTAAACTATTTAGTTACTTCACTATTTCACTTCAAAGTAGATGGTTTTATTTTATATAACATGCTACTTGCAATAAAATAGTAACTAAAAAGGCAAAACAGTTTACTTTACTTTTCTTCTTATTGTACAACAGAGTATTCATTCATGCATTGTTATTTGTTCACAAATTCGATATAATTTGATTGAGTAAAGTCAAAATATTTTATTAATATAAAATTTTATGATTAGGGGATATTTCAACAGAAAAGGGGTAATCCATCATGAAACACCTCGTAATACTAGGTGGCGGCTACGGTGGAATGAGAATTCTACAAAGGCTACTTCCAAGCAACCAACTTCCAGATGATGTACAAGTGACATTAATCGACAAAGTACCATATCATTGCTTCAAAACTGAATATTATGCATTAGTTGCGGGTACTATTTCAGAAACACATATTCGTATACCGTTTCCCGAGCACCCACGACTCAATATTCAATACGGCACAATAACAAATATTGATCTCGAAGAAAAAGCTGTTCATCTCGATGGCGGCGAAGCGATCCAATATGATGATTTAATTATCGGTCTTGGCTGTGAGGATAAATATCATAACGTTCCTGGGGCGAAAGAATATACACATAGCCTACAATCGATTGAACAAACACGTAAGACATATGAACAATTAAATAGTCTAGAACCAAATGCAACAGTAGCTGTCGTTGGCGCTGGCTTAAGTGGTGTGGAAGTTGCCAGTGAACTTCGCGAAAGCCGTTCTGATTTAAAAATCTATTTATTTGATCGAAAAGATAGAATTTTATTCCCGTATCCAGAGAAATTAAGTAGATACGTAGAAGAATGGTTCGTAAAACATAAAGTTACTATTATAAGAAACTCTAACATTACAAAAGTGGAACCAAATATTGTGTATAACCACGATGAACCACTTGAATGTGATGCAATCGTCTGGACAGCTGGTATTCAAGCAAATGAAGTTGTTCGAAACCTTCCAGTTGAACAAGATGGTAGCGGACGGGTTGTCTTAACTAAATATCATAATATTCCAAATAACGAGCACGTGTATGTTGTAGGAGATTGCGCAGCACTTCCACACGCTCCATCTGCCCAACTTGCTGAAGGTCAAGGAGAGCAAATTGTCCAAATATTATTAAAACGTTGGAACAATGAACCACTTCCTGACGAACTACCTATAATCAAATTAAAAGGTGTTCTCGGCTCTCTTGGTAAGAAGCATGGCTTCGGTTTACTTGCAAACCAACCATTAATGGGACGTGTACCAAGATTATTAAAATCCGGTCTACTTTGGATGTACAAATATCATAAGGGTTAATATCTTACAGGCTGTCTACTATGTAGACAGCCTCTTTGCATCAGTTTTTAAAAATTATCAGACACATCTTTCTCAATATGTATAATGATTTATTTTTCATTTTTATATTAAAAACTATTGATAAACAGTGTATGCTATTTGTAAGTTGTCTTATTATTTCCTTTAAGACCGAATTCATTCGGTCTTATTTTTTATGTGATAAATACTTTTGTAGGAGGCATTACATTCAACTTATGAACTTATCGAAACTAAACAATCGAATAGAAGCGAAAAAGAAAGAGTTAATCTATCTCGTTGAACGATACGGATTAACTCATAATAAAGTGATTTCTTTCAGCCAAGAATTAGATCGTTTACTTAACTTATTAATAAAACTCAAGATGAAGAAAAAACGTTGCTCTTTATAACCCTTATCCTCCCTTTTTTGATACGATATAAATAGAATCAGAAAGGAGCGATTTATGTTTATATTAAAAGACGTTATATATAAAGATATCCTACACATTCCTTATTTACAGATTCAAAATGAAAAAATCACTTGCATTATCGGTGAAAGTGGAAGTGGAAAAAGCACATTGCTTCGCATGTTAAACGATTTACAATCTCCAACATCCGGTACAATTGAATATAACGGAAAGTTAATTTCTGATTATCCGCCTATTCAATTACGTCGTGACGTAGTTATGCTTGGGCAAACTCCACCTATTTTTGATGGAACCGTTAAAGAAAACCTATTAACGGGACTTCGTCTTTCTGAAAAACCATTTCCAAATGATGATGCCCTGCGGAGTGCATTACAAACCGTTAGCTTAGACAAGCAATTAGAAGATAGCGCCTCCTCATTATCCGGCGGTGAAAAACAAAGACTTGCCTTTGCTCGTATTGTACTTATGGATCCGCCTGTCTATTTATTAGATGAACCCACTTCAGCACTAGACAATGATACAGAACGCCGCGTTATGAAACAATTTACTGAACTAGCACGAAAAAAGAAAAAAACAGTTATCTTCATCACACACTCGCAACAACTTCCAAAAGAAATTGCAGACGACATTATTGAAATTAGTAAAACAAACGGTGCAACTAGAAAGGAAGTGCTCTCTATTGAAGGGCGTTATTGAACTCCAAATTTGGCAACTGGCGGCTGCCTATATTTTTATCCTTATCTTAATTGGACTTGTAAAATTAAAAGGAATACCTCGTGAAAAACAAATCGCGCTCGCAACATTCCGTATGACGATTCAGCTCGTACTTGTTGCATATGTCCTTACATACGTATTTGAAAACAGTAATCCATTTTATACAATTGCTCTCATTACTTCTATTACTACCTTTGCAATTTTTAATATTTATAAACGAGTTAATATCCCAATGTCTAAAGAATTAAAACGAGTAGCCGCCCTTTCCATGGTCGCTGGATCAATTGGGCCACTTCTACTATTTATCTTTGTTATTATCGGTCATGACCCTTGGTATGCTCCGCAATATATCGTCCCTATTACGGGAATGTTAGTCGGTAATGCCATGACTGGTGTTTCTCTCGGCGCAAATACGTTCTTAAACAATATGAAATCGCAAAGAGGTCAAATTGAAGGTGCACTTATGCTCGGCGCAACACCGAAAGAAGCAGCTGCTCCGCTCATTCGAGACGCTTTTGATTCTGCTATTTTACCAACAATTAATTCTATGGTCGGAATGGGAATTATAAGCTTACCAGGCATGATGACTGGTCAAATATTATCCGGTGTATCACCATTCACAGCCATTCAATATCAAATCGCTATCATACTCGGTATTTCAGGAAGTACCGCTTTCGCTGTCATTATCTTTTTACAGCTTGGATATAAAACGTTCTTTAATAAGCGATGTCAGTTGAAAGAGGTTGACTATGATGCGAAGTGAATCGTAACTTTCGCTCAGTAAATGATGCCCTGTTCTCGGTGAGTGAAATTATATCAACGATTTTTTCAATATATCTATCATAACTTGCAATATATCAACGATTTTTCAAATATATCTATCATAACTTAGAATATATCAACGATTTTGCACGAAATATCGATTTACCGACAAAAAGTGACATAATAAAAAGAGGAGGCTATTCGCCCCCTCTTTTTATTGTCTTACGCCTTCTTAACGAACTGTGATTTTAACTTCATAGCTCCGAAACCGTCGATTTTACAATCGATATCGTGATCGCCATCAACTAGACGGATACTCTTTACTTTCGTACCGATCTTCACAACTGAAGAAGTTCCTTTTACTTTTAAATCTTTAATAACAGTAACAGCGTCGCCATCTTGAAGAACGTTTCCGTTCGCATCTTTTACAACTTTTGCACCATCATTATTTTCAGCTTCTGCGTCTTGGCCCCACTCATGAGCACATTCTGGACATACGAAAAGAACGCCATCCTCATACGTATATTCTGAATTACATTTTGGACAATTTGGTAAAGTAGCCATAAATTCATTTCCTCCGTTCATTATTTATACGTAAAAATCAAAATTGATGTTTACATCTCGATAAATAAAATTTGTATAGCATTTCTTTATAGTGCCATAGTCTCACGTTATTGACAACCCTACCTCAAATTCTCATTTTTTATTGTATTTTACAAAATTTCAATTCGTATGCCTTTTTTCCATTTGCTCTTCTACTAATTTTAAAAATCTTCGTTGTGCATTTTTATTTTTTACCAGCAATCGAACTCTCAGCTTACTTTGTAAATATGAGCGAACTTTGTAGTTCGTAATAAATAACTTTTGATACTTCTCGTCTTCATACATCATTCGAAACCACTCATACTGCTGCAAATAAAGTATGTTAGCATCAATCTTTTTCGTGTGTAAACCCGTACTTAAACTAATAGATCCTATTAGAGCTTCTATTAATGCTGAAATCATTTCTCTCTCCCCTAATAAACAAAAGAAGAATCTTCACAAGATTCTTCTTTTCAAAATGAACGAGTTCCCTCTAGAAACCCCAATTATTTTCTTCAATATAAATTTGATATTCTTCTACTTCTTCTTCACTTAACTTCTTATTATTTTCATATACCTCTTGCCACTCGAAATAATCTTCATCGAAATAAACAGCAAATTTAATTTTCACATTTTTCTTCTCTGTATAATCATAACCAGTAAACTCTACTACGTCATACTCTTTTTCTTTCTTCACAAACTTCCAAGTTGGATTATCAGTCATAATCTCTAAAGTAACCCCTTCATCACTTGAACGAACAACGTTTTTAATATTCGGCTCAGTTGGTAAAAAGGACAGCCCTAACGCAGCTAAACCAAACACAATCCCGACTATAATCTGTAAACCAATCATACCAGCTACACTAACGCCGCCCTTTGATTGTAAGAAATACGCCTTCTCATGATCAGACGCATCTTCTCCCTTACGAAAAACACGAACAGCATGCTTATAATATAAACGGTTTCCTTGCCATCCAGTAAATATCATCATTCCTAATTGAAGAGCTAAACTAAATGTTACATAAATCCCATCTGGAATATCTATAAAAGGGGGTATAACTATACTAGGTATAGCCAATAACGCAAATATAATAAATAACTTATACATTTTACGATAAGCTAACCAAAAGGTTGGGAAGAAAAAGGCTACCCAATTCCATGTATTCCCTTGCGCAGGATTTTCTACTTTACCCCACTTAAAATCATAATAAGCTGTATTTTTTTGAACAACTTTATGTAATTCTTGCTGAGAAATTGTTTCTTGTAAAACAGTGTCCTTCACGTACATCATCCTTTTCTTATTTCTATATACATTTATTGTATATGTACAAAATAAAGGAATCTAACAAAAAGGACACATATTTCATAAAAATGAACGGAAATCGAATATATTCCGACAATTATCTGTTTCTTATTTCATTTTACTTTTAAATATATTAAAATAATCATGTATCATACCTTTAATACACCAAGTTAATTATTTTATATATTCACTAAAAAGGATGCATCAAAATCATTTTTATACATCTTTTTTAGTGAATATATACTACTATTTTAAAACAAACATCTCGACTTAAGAAAACTCACAAATTAGCCTTCTACTATTTCAAACATATTTCCACTTACACAACTAATGAATAGTCCATTATTAACTTCCTCAATTGATACAATAAAATCTATTACAACAACATTTTTAGGGAGTTTAATTATATCTTTCACTTCGCCACATTCAGCATCAAGTATGATTAATTCTAAATTTGAAGTAGCAATGTAAATTTCTCCATCTTTATATAACAGAACCTTTGTAACATCATGTAGAGTCGTATTGTTCCAAATCACTTTACCTGTTTGAATATTAATACCGCAAATTCTGCCTTCTCCTAAGGACAATACCATCATCTCTCCAGCAAGAAATGGAGGTAATTCAATTTCAAAAGGCATATTTACTTCATATAATTTTTGACCGCTCTTATGGTCATAACATTGTATTTGTCTACTTACATCTTCATATTCATACTCAGTTCTTGTTAATAGTATTTTTGATTCCATTGATGCAATGTAAGAATACTGTACCTCATCAAAGGCTTTTTCAAAAATTAAGTTACAACCTTCTTTTCCATATTCCCACTTTTGTAATGAATCTATTGCTACACATATAAAATGTTCATTAGTTAAAGTAACTGGTTCATTTGGATTACAATCTTCCATCATTTGTTTCCATAGTGTAGAAGCGTCTAATAATTGAATGGCAATTGCAACGTTACTATATACATCAGCTTCCCCATCTTCATCAAAGGAATTTCCTGCTAACACATAGTAATCTGAGCCAAGATGACACTGCGCCATTTCTCCCCCGACTCGGACATTCTTTTCCCATAATTTCACTCCACTTTCAAGCTCTAATAAAACATTGTAGCCTTCTTGTGTAATAACTAGTAAACGTGGTAACTCTTCTCCCGTAGTTTTTACATCTTGTATAATATGCCCTTCTATTTCTAAATCCCATAGAAGCTCCCCACAACTTGATGAAATAGCGTACAATTTCGCCATACTTTCTCCAAATCGATTCGCATGCCAAATAATTGTGACACCATTCACAGTTATGCAATTACAATCTTCTACTATTGGAATATGGCACTGCCAAATTTCTTCTTTCGTTTCACTATCGAGTTTACGAATTCTGTGGTTATTTCCCTCTACATAAAAGATACTCTTCTTATCATGAGATAGTACCGGAGTAAATATCGGGTCAACCTCTCTCCCTTTTAAATACTTCCATTTTAATTCATACTTGTCACTTGTAGAATGATAAGTTCGATACATAATTTCATCATTTCCATTTACAAGTTTAGGAACAAATGGATCAATTCCTAACATTCTATGGTAAGCATCTTTGATTCGAAAAGAATCAACTCCACTCATGTAAATCTGCCCTATCTCCTTTTTAAGAAACGAAAAGAGTACTCGTAAAAATTGCTCGCTATCAACACTAGCTAACTTCTTGCCTCTCTGATTAATAATGAGAAACTCCCCATCTTTCTTCTTAAATTCCATCTTTTTTTCATATTCATTTAAGAAAATTGTAGCGTCATCATATTTAAAAACCTCGATACAAGCATCAAACAACTGACAAATCGGGTCTATTATGTCCGTCTTTTCTTGAAATACAATACTCTCATCTATACTAAGTACTATTTCTCCGACATTTTCTGTTGGCAGTTTATTTAGTTCGATTTGAAACTTTTTCATTATTTTCTCCCTCTATTGCGCGTTATCTAAACTAACTATAATATATGACATAAGATTCTTAAAACTATTATTTGAGGTGACCGAATATGAAGAGTACAATTTGGGCAGAAGATGACTATTTAAAACTAGCACCCATTAACGACGAACTAATCAAAAAAGCAGAAGAGGTACTGAACGTAAAGCTTCCAGAATCATACATAAACCTTCTAAAAGAACAAAATGGGGGAACTCTTCGTCTTGATACTCACCCTACTTCAAAGCCAAATTCTTGGGCAGACGATCACGTTAATGTATCTGGTTTATATGGTATTTCTTTTGATGAAAATGAATCTAGTATTTTAGAGAGTCGCTATTTAATTCGAGAATGGGAAATGCCTGATAATATCGTACTTTTATCTGGTGATGGACATACATGGATTGCATTAGACTATCGAAATGTAGCTGAAAATCCTCCAGTTATATTTATCGATAATGAGTTTGAGGAAATTATTGAATTAGCACCTAACTTTGAAAGTTTCTTACAAAACTTAACTACGTATGAATATGACGAGGAATAAGTCTCGCTCTAAAAAGGATCAAGATTTCATTACAAATTTACACGCCACTTTAAAACCACTCGGCTTTAAGAAAAAAAGACATACATTTTTCAAAGCTGAAAACGGATTTTATAAGCTCATTAACATACAAAAAAGCCAGTTTGGAGATGAATTCTATATAAATATAGGAGTCCACCCTATCGGTCTCCCGCAGCTTATTACGGACCAATTACAATTAAAAGAAAACATTTCAATATTCGATTGCATTCTACAAACGAGAATAGAGCCTATGCATATCAAACAGAACCAGTTATTGCATAATGTTTCACATGAAACTATCGCTATTCCGAATTACCTTTCTACTATTTTCGACTGGTTTCAAACGTGAGCGTCTTATGAAAATCTAGTGGAAATGAATATACATTCCATTACTCCGGTACTAGCTGTCGTTTCAATATTACGAGAAAAAGCGTTTCTGCTTCTTACTTGTTTTTCTTTCTCCAAATTAAAACAGTACGAACAAGCTAATCGCTATTTACAGCAATATTTACATTGCTCCGTGCATCTGAATACCGAGGAAAAAGAGCTCGTATTCTTTCATGAAATTGATATGTATATAAAAAAACTAGTAGAAAGTGCAATATGATTTCACATTTTGCTTTCTACTAGTGCTTTATATTCCTTTTGTAACTTTTTAAATTGTTCTTCATATTTTTGCATCTTCACAGTATCCGTTTTTGAATTAAGGACTGGCCTTCTTCTCCCAGTCACCATTATATTTTTCCCATCTATTGCATCGTTCATATATACGTAAGGTTTAAAAGACTCGCATACCGTATATGGCAATGCTACAGAAAGTTTTGCATACTCTTCCACCTTAAATTGATTAGATATGCTTAACTCTTTTAAATTTTTCAATTGCATTAACGGTTCTAATGAATCATCTTTAACCTTTAAATTCATCAAAGTAAGCTTTTGCAACTGCTGTAATTCAGCGAGTGGTTTTAAAGTTTGTACTTTCATCGCTGTATTTATCCCACCACCCATATAGAAAGTATTGAGTTGTGTGCACTTACTTAAAGCACTTAAATCTTCTAACTTAGAAAAATCATCAATTAGTAAGGATTTGAGCTTTTTATTATAATCAATATCCCATAACGTCTTCGCTTTTGTATTCCAGCACATATACAACTGTTGTAAATTAGACAATTTCTGAAGGCTACTTAAATCCTCGACCCTCATTTCGTAAACGTATAATATATCGGGACAAACATACGTAAGAATATGATCAAACTGCTTTTGATTTACTGTGAACACCCATAACTTTTTAACTTGCAAAGATGCTAGTCGTTCTATATTTTTTGTTTTCCCCTCAATCGCTACTTCTTCTAAATCACCAGCTATACTTGCTAAGTCTTTCATAATCTTGGGCTGATCACCAATCGGAAACATGTTATCCTCCCCTACAACTCCCAAGTAATATTCATTTCTTCAAATGACTCCTTACTAACTTCCAATCCTTCACTATCTTCCGTTCCAATCATCGCTACTTCTTCTTTAGACAACATAATTTTCTCGTTTGGATTTTTGATTTTTCTCTCATACACGAGTTGTAAAAGCTCTATTTGTTCCTCTGTCAGTTCATACTCTTCTTCCAGTCTTTCCATTGCTGATTCTGTATCAAGTAATGGAATTTCTAATAAGAATCCGCCGTGCTCTTCCATCTCTTCAAATGAATCAATTGAATACGCACCACTATCCTCAATCCAAAATGCAGTTGTAATAAAAGGAACTGTTTCGCCTTCTACTTCTTCTAATACGTATTGAAGTGCTTCTTCTTTCGCAATATCCATTACTTCCGAAGGTGCCCCTTCAAAATAATTTTCCGCATCAATCCACTCATCAATTCTCTCGCTATTCACATCTTGAAGACATACGATCGTGTAATTCGGATGAAACGTAATTGTCCCTTGTCCGCCTTGAGTATTTTGCATACTATAGTTAAATCCATCCCATGAACTTTCATGTGAGAAATCTGGACAATGCGCTACATTAATTGCATGGGCAATCGAATTTAAAACGCAGCCTTTCCATAGTTGTTCTTTATCTATATGTAATTTATATTTACTCATCCGCTTCCCCGCCTACATATTTTTTTATATTATCTGTCGAATTCTCATTCCTTGTAAAGTACTTTTACGGTATGTAACAACATGAAATAACAGTAAACGATTTTTTTAAGGTGAAATTTCAAATGAAATTCCGATGCTTTATTACTTCTATAAATTGTATTGATTATAATCTCATTCAAATAAAAAAAGCGGTCATATCCCTATGACCGCTTTTTTTATTCTATTGTAATGCTCCAATCTCCGTCAGCTTTAACACCAAAGCTATACATTCCTGTGTCTTGGAATACTTGAGAAGCTGAGCCCTCATAACTTCCAATTTTGTTAACAAGCAAGTTTTTATCATTCACTTTAATAATAAAGTTTCTTGAGCCCGTATGTTTAAGTTTAATTATGTGGTTACCACTTGGTACTTCGATAAATACCACATCGTCCCCATGACCGCTAACTGTGCCTGGTGCTTTTTCTGTATTTGGAGAAGCCTTTTGGGTTACCGAGCTACTCCAACCTCCACTTGATTTCACTTCTAAATAGTACTCTCCAGATGAAGGAACCGTTGTTTGGACTGTTCCTTTATAGCTCCCAATAGTATTTACTAATAATTGAGTAGCTGTACCCGAAGAATCTTTTAGATGAACGATGAAGTTTCTTGAACCTTGATTGGTAAACTCAAAGAATGCTAAACCTGAATTCAAATTAATTTTACTTGTAACAGAATCTCCAGATCCTTCTAGTTTTTGTTTACTATTATTGTATGATTCTTCAAGTTTTTTCTTTAACTCTTCCTGCTCTTTTTCTTTAATAATCCTTTGCTCTTCTTTAATTCTAACTTCTTCCTCTTTAATAAAGTTTGCAATAGAATCCTCATTTTCAAAAACTTCAATCTTTGTAACAGCAGTCTTATTTAAAACAACAGCCGCTATTTTACCTTCAGAGGAATTGAAAGTGTATACAGAATATCCTTCGTAATCTTCAAAGGAGCGATTATTAAGACTTGCTTCTTCTTTTTTATTAGAAAAATCTTCTTTAGTCATTCCGACTGTAAACATCGATTTTATTTCTTCGATACCATATTTCTTGTATGTAACCTTTTCTTTCTTTTCTTCTTTCTTTTCTTCTTGTTTTGCATTTGCAACTTTTTCAGCAGGCTTATTGTAAGTTGCATTTAATAAAAAAGAACTATCAAAAATAGAGTATCCTACAAATCCTATGACCATAAGAATAGCAAATTTCTTTTTACCATCTTTCTTTTTAACCAATAGTTGAATGATTTTAGCTAAACCATATAAGCCCATAAAGAAAAATATTACCGCTATTCCACCTAAAAATGAGACATTAAATCCTAATACTACCATTGCTAATACAAATGAAATAATAGCTCTTTTTATCCATATTTTTGCTGGTTTTTTTCTAATTTTACTTACTAATGAAATTACTAATAAAACAAGTGATGCAAAAAATAACAAACTCCCTACGACTTCTAAAAATCCCATAACATGTCTCCTTCTGTCTTGTTCAATACTAAATGTATTATATAGATATATTAATAGTAACTCATTATTCGCAAGGAAGTAAGGTGTTTAGGGGATGATTTAATTTTTAGATTTGTTAAATAAAAACAGGGGGTTACAATTTGTTATTTCATAACTTTAATTCCACATTTCGTTAATCTATTTTTAATTTTTCAAAAAATAGGACTTATTATAAGTCCTACCTCAACTATATAGGACATTTTTGCAAATGAAATTATGCAAAATAAAAAGCTACTACCATTTCTCTCTACACGTCTCAATTAAATGCAGTAAGTACCTCTTCGTCATATCTGCCCTTCTCCACCTTGAGAGCATTCGCTTTTCTTTTGGATTGTGCCGTATTCGCTCTACTTCTTTTAATAAAAGCTCCCATTCTTCCGCTGAACTTTCTAACAAGTATTGCAATCCTCTATCTTTTGAAACGATTGTTTTATAATCTAGTGTATATAAAATACGTCCCATCGTAACGACAGCTGATTCTACCCACTCTTCTACAAAGAATAAATATGGTTGTTTCGCCTTTTCACTCCAGTACTGTTCTACGTTATATTTCATCGTATTTACTACATCATTCCATTGTATTTGCAACGGAAGATCTTCTGCTTCTTTTCCGGTAACTGTAATGCCTTGATTTTTCAACGTCCACCATGTGACCGCATTAATGTCCCAATGACCAACATTAGCTTTACCATCTGCACAATACACATACTCGTTTATTTCATCATTGTATTTCCCTAAATCAACAAGCGGAATATACATACCGTCCATTCTTTTACCTAGCGTATTATCACTAAGTTTCTTATGTAGTTCCACAAGCTGCTGTTTTTCAGCTTCATTCACGGAATCACTTATCACTGTAACAAAATCAACATCGCTCGTTTCCTTATGAAATGCACCTAGTGCGATGGATCCGTAAATATATACCCCGACTATTTTTTCATCTAAAAAAATTTCTTTTAATTCTACTGTGTACCGCTCCATTAACTGTTGTACTTCCGTTGGTAACGCATGCTTCACTCCATTTTTCACATCTATCCCTCCAATAAAAAAAGCCTTTGCAAATTCGCAAAGACTTCTTGTTTTATAAATATTTCTCGATTTCTTCGTAAACATCCTTCAAGCGAGGATTTCCTTCTCCAACAATTTCTCCATTTATAAGAACGACCGGATAAAATAAATCTTCTTCCACTACGCGCTCAGCGAATGCTTTCTTATCTTCATCTTCTTGTTCTTCTTGAAAATCAATATACTCGAAATTAAATTTATTTTCTTGTCCTTCATATTTACGACCAATTGCCGCTTGTAACCATTCAAACGTTTCTGTTGAAGATGGCATTCCGACGCAGCTCGCACAAATTACTTTCGTCCCATACACTTGCACATTAACCATTTCTTCTCCCCCACTTCTTGTTCCAACAGTATATTCAGATGTCTTATTACATAAGCACATCATTTTACAAACTTATTCCATACCCCTATACTGAAAAAACACGATACAATATTTCGACAATAAAACAAGAAGAGAAAAAATAGATTTTCCCCTCTATCTTGATTATAATAAAACTGATGAAAGGAGTCGATAAAAATGGAAAACCCACATATGCAAGAACAAGTATTAGAAGTATTAGATAAATTACGTCCATTCTTACTTCGCGATGGCGGAGACGTTGAATTAGTAGACATTGAAGAAGGTATCGTAAAACTACGCCTTATGGGTGCATGCGGAAGCTGCCCAAGTTCTACAATCACACTAAAAGCTGGTATCGAGCGCGCGTTACTTGAAGAAGTACCAGGCGTTATCGAAGTAGAACAAGTATTTTAATCTAAAAGCGGAAGCGGCTCGTTCAGAATCGCCTTCTAAAAGGAGACCAAATTTGGTCTCCTTTTTTTATTCAAATCACATTTATCCGTTAACATCATAAAACAAAATTGGAAATCCTTCTCAAAAAATGCGATAATTAATACTATATAGTGAATCGTTCACACATATACAGTAAGAAAACATAGGGGGATGACACATGCCAAAAATGGGGAACACTTTTTTAACAATTCAAGAACTAGAAAAGAAAAAAGAGTATTTATTAGGCCTTTCATCCGTTATACCAACATGGAATACAAGCTATCAATTTTTATTTAAAGAAATCCAGCAAGAATTATTGGGTAAAGTAAATGAAAAACTCGAAAAACATCAATTCGTTTTAAATATATGTACAGATCAACAGGTAGGGGCATAATGTATTACATAAAATTGTGGTATAAAAAAGAGACCTCCAGCGGTCTCTTTTTTATACGTTTAAGATAGCCAATCTAATTTTCTAATCCCAAGCTTATCTACTGGTAAACGAAGTGAGCCATAAAAATGCTTCATAAATTGCTCTGAGCGGTTCACATCGTGTAAAATGGCTTCTAAGCGATCTCTATATATGCTTTTTTGTTCTTCGTTTCCAGTTTGGTAATATCGTTCGACCGTTTCAAAATAGTGCAGCGGGAACAAGAGCCTTGCAAATAATAAGCGCCAGCCAAATGAGGATAGCGAATAATTACGTTCATAATCTGTAACAAATTGAATTATTGTTTGCTCCCAGTCTTTCTTTTTTTCTATCATCATATAGCGAATTAATTCTGCCATATCTCGAGTTGGGTGATCATACACCCAATCAAAAGGAAGTTTGAGCCGCTTCGTTTGATGCCATAATAAAGGTGTGAATCGTTCTTGGCAAATTGTTGCTGCATCCGTTAGTTGCGGCGTATCATCCATTTCTGTATCGACAACATATTGAATTGCATTTTCTGCAACTCCTAAGTAATACGGGAAGGATTCAATAAACAATTGATCGAATACATCTGAAGGGTGGTTCATCACTTGTGATTGCCAAAACTTTTCTAATTGATCGAGCCTTTTTTCCCATAACGCTTTCCATTCACCAATACGGCTTAATTGCTCAATTTCTTCTGGAAAGAATGCACCTCGTTTATGGAATATAGAAAGCTCACTTCCTAATGACATAGCATGTCGTTCTAACGTGCGCATACCTTTTAATAAGCAGTAATTTTGTTCTTCTATCTCACTTACATAGTAGCCGTGTATAGTCGGAACGAAAGTCGCTACAGTTATATCCCCTTGCTGGTTCATATAATCACTGAGCTTTTTCATCTCTACAAGTACTTCTTCCTCCATTTCTCCAATTGGAACAAGTACATAAATTTTGTTGCGAATCCAAAAGCTTTTATAGGGGCCAAGGGGGATTAATTCTTTAACATGCATGTGATAATGCTCATAAATATGCTGAATCATCGCAGTCGCCACCTATGGTTTTTCTTTATATATATGAGCTTGTGCTCGCCTTTCATTCCTATGCACATGATAAAGCAACGAAACGTATACAAATACTAAAAAGAAAAAAAGGTGATAAACATGAAAGAATCAAATCAACTACAAGAAAGAGCATTACAACTATTACAAGAACGCGGTGTAACAATTGACGATATTGCTGAACTTGTTCATTTTCTTCAAAAAAAATATCATCCAAATTTAGAGATGTCAGAATGCCGTTATAATGTAGAACGTGTACTATCAAAACGTGAAGTACAAAACGCACTGATTACAGGTATCGAACTCGATGTTCTTGCTGAAAAAGGAATGCTAAGTGAGCCGTTACAAGATATCGTAAAACGTGATGAAGGCTTATACGGAATTGATGAAGTTATCGCACTTTCTATCGTGAATGTATACGGATCTATCGGTTTCACGAACTTTGGATATATCGATAAATTAAAACCTGGTATTTTAGAATACTTAAATGATAAATCAACTGGAAAAGTGCACACGTTCCTTGACGATATCGTTGGCGGAATTGCTGCCGCTGCCTCAAGCCGTTTAGCGCACCGAGCTGATCACTCGGAATAATAATGTTTTCTAGACCGTCAGTTTCATGCTGACGGTCTTTCGTATTCCATAAGCATAAATTCTCTTCCACGACTCAAAAAAATAGACCCTTGCTTAAATCCGATATTTTTATATAACGTAATCGCTCTTGTATTAAATGTTGCTACACTTAATCGAAACATCTTCGAATTAAATTCCTTAGCAGCAAACGCTATTCCAGCTTGAAAAAACATTTCTCCCATTCCCTTCCCTGTTAAATCTGGCTTCATGCCAATTCCGATATCAATCACATCTTCTCCACCATATAAATTAGCATCTCTTCCACCTGGTACTTGTGCATTTTCTCCAAAACAAAAATAGCCGATGAACTCTTCTTGATCGTTACAACAGCCATAATAAGTTCCATCTAATAATTCTCTTATTACTTCTTTCTCGCCTGAAAAACTATATAAATTATATGGTTCCTCGTACGCCCACGTATTTATCTCATTTGCTTCTTCCTCTGTTAACTTATGTATATCCACTTTCTCTTTCCCCCTATTATATTTCTATTAACAATATTCGATATTCATCTTATAATTCATCTTTCTCAATATATTTTTTTAATTTCTCGCTTCATTTTATGGAAGATTTCTCTTATTATGTTACGATTAAACAGAATCATTACAAATAAGGTGGTGACAATTTGAATTACTTTTCTTATCTCTCCTCAGAAGAACGGCAAAATTTTTTCTATAAAGAACCTCTTAGTTTTTCAAAAAATATAGGAAAAGAACAACTAGCTTACGCACTAGGCGCTACACTATATACTCCTGGCACGAAAGAAACGATTGCGGAAGATATAATTAGAAAGAAACATGTGGATGCTACCTCAATTATTCTTTGTCTAGAGGACGCTATCAGCGATGAAGAAGTAAAACTTGCAGAGCAAAACATCGTCGTTCAAATACAGCAAATAGCCAACTTAGTCAGTGCCAACATACTAAATCAAGCAGACATCCCACTTCTTTTTATTAGAGTTCGACAGCCAAGTCAAATGAAGACAATTGTTACTGAATTAGGTAGTGCTGTTCATTGTTTATGTGGTTTTGTCTTTCCAAAATTCACACCGATTAACGGAAAGACTTATATCGATCAGCTTGCATGTATAAACGAGTTATACTCATTATCGCTATATGGCATGCCGATTTTAGAATCACCAGAAATTATGTATAAGGAAACACGGGCAGAATCATTATTACAAATAAAAGATTTACTAGATTCTTATCACGATTACATCTTAAATGTACGTATTGGTGCTACTGATTTTTCAAGTATATTTAGTATTCGGCGCAATAAATACACACCTATCTATCATATTACTGTTGTCCGTGATTGTATTTCAGACATTATTAACGTTTTCTCAAGGGCAACAAATGAATATATTATTTCAGGATGTGTATGGGAATATTTTTCTAATGATCATGAAGAAGGGCTCATTCAAGAGGTATCACTTGACCATGCAAATGGCTTAATCGGAAAGACAGTTATTCACCCATCTCATATTAAAGTTGTACAGGCAATGCACATTGTCACAATGGAAGATTATTTAGATGCGAGGTCAATTTTACAAAATGCAGATACGTATAATGGAGTGCTAAAAAGCAGTTTTTCTAACAAAATGAATGAAGTAAAGCCGCATTATGGCTGGGCTCGCAAAACCATTTTAAAATCTAATATTTATGGGGTGCTACATGAAAACAAACAATTCACCGATCTCCTTATTACAAACGCAAAGCAACACGTATAACGTTTTAAATAATATACAAGTTCATGTAGAAGTACGTGATAATCCATATAACTTAGCGCTAGACAATCTTTTTCAAATGGCTGCTAGAATAAATAAGAAACGTAGTTTTTTATTTGTGAGTACAATCCTTGGAAAGCATCTTCCTATTAAACCTGCAGTCTCTCTATCAAGTGGATTTGCTCTCGCTACAAGATATATGGAAATGCTACATAATACTTCTCATCCATTTCAAAAAGAAATTTTAAATCTCATTTCATTAGAAATTCATGAAATCCCAGAGGAAGTATTTCGTTATCAATATCCTCTGCAAGAAGAAGTTTTGTTCATCGGATTCGCTGAGACAGCGACAGCACTTGGTCATTCTATGTTTCAATGCTTTCAAAATGCAAAGTATGTACATACAACTAGGGAATCGATACCCCACCTAGAATCTGTCATTACATTTGAGGAAGAACATTCTCATGCAACATCGCACCGTTGTTATGTGGATGAAAGCTTTTTTCAAAACAGCAATCCTATTGTTCTCGTAGATGATGAGATGACAACAGGAAAAACAGCATTAAATATTATTAGATCGATTCAAAATAAATTCCCACGAGAAGAATATATTATTGCTTCTTTATTAGACTGGCGTTCTCATACTAATAGAAGACAATTTAAACAATTAGAAGACGAACTTCAAATTAAGATTCATGTTATTTCTTTATTAGAAGGCAGTATTCATACAACTGGCCAACCATTGAATATTGCCAAAACAGATATTCAAATTGAAGAAACAAAACCTGATTTCAAAAAACATACCCTTACCTGCCCAAAATTACCCTATACATCAAATTATATAAAATATACTGGGCGATTTGGCATTTCAGCATATGAACAACAGCACATTCATTCTTTCGCTCAAGAAGCAGGAAAAACTTTAAAAAGAGAAAGAAGTGGAAAACGAACACTCTGCCTCGGAACGGGTGAATTTATGTATATCCCAATGAAAATTGCTGCTGAAATGGGTGATAATATTTTATATCAATCTACAACAAGAAGCCCTATCCATCCTGTTTCAAATGATGTGAACTACGCCATTCATAATCATTTCTCATATCCAAGTCCTGAAGATTCTACTATTACAAATTACTTTTATAATATTTCACCTCATGATTACGATGAAGTATTTGTTTTTATTGAACGTGATTTAGGAGAAGAGGCCCTATCTCCTCTTCTACAGCAGTTACAAACAGTTATTCCTTTTATTCATATCGTCTCATTTTCAAATAGCATAGAAAAGGAAGGTTGATAATTATGGTAAAAGTAAATTCTCACATTAGTAGTTATGATCCAAATGATGCTATTTTTCTATTAAAAGATATTAGTGATTTAATGAAAGAAAGTTCCACAGAAACTAGAGAACAAGCAATTCAAGCTGGCACACATTATTCTGAAATGTTACCAATGGAATATAAACCATCTAAAGCGTATATGGATTTATTCTTTTCTTCTCTGCAACAATACAAACACAAACTAGCCATCGCTGTTGGAGTTGTCGCCGAACAAATTATACAGACTAAAGGAACTAACCTTGTCCTCGTTTCATTAGCTCGTGCTGGTACACCTATTGGCATTCTTATAAAACGCTACATACGCTATCAATACAACCTTGATGTACCTCACTATTGTATTTCTATTGTTCGCGGACGCGGTATTGATGAAAATGCACTCCATTATATTTTGGAACATCACCCTAAAGAAACAATTCAATTCATTGATGGATGGACTGGGAAAGGTGCAATAAAAAAAGAATTAGAATATGCAGTACACACATTTAACGAACGAAATAATACACACATTTCTCATTGTATGGCTGTGCTTGCTGATCCCGGTTACTGTACTTCAATTTACGGTACACGTGAAGATTTTCTTATTCCTAGCGCTTGCTTAAATGCAACCGTCTCTGGACTCATTAGCCGCACTGTACTAAATAATACCTATATTGGTCCAAATGATTTTCATGGTGTTAAATATTATAAAGAGCTAGAACAAGAAGACTTATCAAATTTCTTCGTTGATGAGGTGACAGATTTATTCCCTTCTGTTCATTCTCATATAGATAATCAATTACGTTATATTACTTCAACTTACACTGATCCCTCTTGGCAAGGATTAAAAGATATACAGTCTATCCAAAGTCACTTTGAAATTGACGATATTAACTTAATTAAACCAGGAGTCGGCGAAACAACTCGCGTATTACTCCGGAGAATACCGTGGAAAATTTTAATATGTAAGCAAAACAATCCCGATTTAAAGCATATTTTACTTCTCGCTAAAGAAAAGAATGTCCCTATTGAAATCTATGAGAATATGACTTATTCATGTTGCGGGCTCATTAAGCCTCTTAGGAGGGAAACGTTATGATTTTTGCCAGTGATCTTGATCAAACGCTTATTTATTCCCGGAAATCGTTTCGTGCCCCTATAGAAGATGAATCAATTCAACTCATTGAAACTTTAGATGGGAAAGAAATTTCTTTCATATCACATAAAACCATTTCACTACTAAAAAAATTACAACTGCACTCACATTTCATCCCAGTTACAACAAGAACTATTGAGCAGTTTCAGCGTATTACTTTATTCCAAAACGAAATCATTCCCGAATACGCCATTACAAGTAACGGCGGTAATATCCTTCATAACGGTAAACAAGATGGTACTTGGAACAGGACAGTAAAAGAAAGACTATCGGTTGAATGTATAGAGAGAAACGACATACTAAAGGAGTTTGGACAAATTGCTCATAAAGATTGGGTTATATCACAAAAAACAGCCGATGATCTATTCCATTATTGCATCATTAAACGGGAGAACATTCCTTATGATGAATTATCATCCTTCACTTCCTGGTTAGACAAACAAGGCTGGAATCATTCACTTCAAGGTAGGAAGCTATACTTTGTACCAAAACCAATTAACAAATGGGATGCCGTGCAATATATAAAAGAAATTTTGCAAATAGATACGATTATTACAGCTGGGGATTCTTTACTTGATTTATGCATGCTTGAAAAGGCGAACCATGCCTTCGCACCACTTCATGGTGAGTTAGGAGCAATGCATGATAACTTACAATCCTATATTTTAAAAACAGACGCAATCGGCATATATGCCGCAGAAGAAATCGTAAATAAATCACTTCAAATTATTCACAGTTCATTACCTACCTCATGATTAAAATATGCACAATTGCATACGCACCACAATTAAACAAATGGTACAATTTATTTGAATCGCTGTTGCTACACTTCTTGATTAAAGAAAAGGCGCTAACACGGAAATTAGCGTCTTATCAACCTCAAGCAATTGGCACATTTTGTCATCTTAAAAGACACTCGAAAGAGTGTCTTTTTTTCTATATCCCACAAGGACTTACTCATTTCAAAGTATAAATACATAAAATAATGTAAATCATTACAAGCATGAATCACTTTCTAAAAGTTATAAAGTAGATTCAAAATAAAAAAGCACTCTTAACTAGAGTGCTTTTTACTTTCAAACAAGGAGGCTACATATATGGATAGCACTCTCGTATTTAACTTCGGCATTGGTCTTGTCATTATTTTATTTGTCTTCTTTGTACTTTGTATGAGCGGGGTATAAAAAGGCGATTTTTGAGCGTCTTTTTATACATATGTATTACTTGACTTCCATAAAAGGAGTAACCATAATGGTTACATATATACAAATAACTATTCACATATCCACAAAATAGGAGGAAGAACAATGAAACATGTAATCGTTTATGCACACCCAAATACAGAAAGCTTCAACCATGCAATTTTAGAAACGGTAAAAAGTGAATTAGAAGAAAAAGGTCATGAAGTACGCGTTCGCGATCTATACGAATTAAACTTCAATCCAGTATTAGGCGCTTCCGATTTCATCTCATTTTCTCAAGGAAACACACCAGAAGATATTAAAGAAGAGCAAGAGCATATCTCTTGGGCTGATAGCATTACATTCATTTATCCAGTTTGGTGGGCGGGACTTCCTGCTATTTTAAAAGGATACGTTGACCGTGTATTTAGCCACGGCTTTGCTTATGCTTATGGTGAAAAAGGCATTGAAAAGTTATTAAGCGGTAAAAAAGGATTGTTATTATCTACAATGGGCAATACGAAAGAAGCATACACAGCAGGCGGGATGTTTGACGCAATGAAGAAAACAGTGGATGTTGGTATTTTTGAATTTACAGGCATTGAAACAATTGAGCACACATTCTATACGAGTGTCCCTTCTGTGGATGATGGTGTGCGTAAACAATATCTTGAAGAAGTTAAAGATGTTGTGAATCGTGCGTTTTAATAAAAAAAACAGGTAACCTCTTCGGTTACCTGTTTTTCATTACATCTTCTCAATCCACTCCGTCAAGTTATGCACAACTTGCGTTGGTTGTACTTCATATTCTGTTAACTTCTCCACAGTTGTGACTCCAGTGTGGACAAGAAGCGTATGCATGCCAGCATTTATTCCTGCTAAAATGTCTGTATCATAGTTATCCCCAACCATTAATGCTTCATTTTTTTCTATGCCAAGAACTTTTAAAGCTTGTTCCATAATGATTGATTCTGGTTTTCCGATAAAGATTGGATCCACACCTGTTGATACTGCTACAACTGATGTTAATGAGCCGTTACCTGGTAACAATCCGCGCTCAGTCGGAATGGCAATGTCTCCATTTGTAGAAATAAACGTCGCGCCGTTACGCACAGCAAGACACGCTTTTGCTAATTTTTCATATGTGATGTCACGATCTAAACCAACAACAACGAAATCAGGATTTTCATCCACAAGTTCAAATCCTTTTTCCACAAGTGCATCGTGTAAGCCTTCTTCACCAATCATATATACAGTTGCATCTTGTTTACGTTCATAAATGAAGTTCGCAGTCGCCATACTCGTTGTGAATACTTGCTCCGCTTTCGCTGGAATATCGAAACGAACAAGCTTTTCTGCCACTTGTTCTGGTTTGCGAGTTGAGTTATTCGTAACGAATAAGTATGGAATGCCGCGCTCTCCTAATGCTTTGACGAAGTCGCTTGCTTCTTCAATTTGTTCTTCCCCGCGATACATCGTACCGTCTAAGTCAATTAAGTAACCTTTATACATCGATTATGTCTCTCCTTTTATGCTAACGTTCTCACCTTATCATACCACTCTTATATTACCCGCTTTTCCAAAAGAAAAAAACGCTTTACCTTAAAGCGCCCCATAACGTTCATTTTTTCTCTTTTATTTGGTAAGAACAACTACAATCGCCCTCGCACATGTTTGCTAGCGTTTTCACATCTGCGTTCGTAAATAAACGCTTATACATCTCTTTTTCATCTTTACATACTTGTGGGAATCTCTCTGCAATTTCTTTTAACGGACAGTTTTGTTTTTCAATTACGAAAGATTTCTCTCCATCTCTCTTTATTTGAACCATATAACCATTTTTCTCTTGCATAGCTGCTATCTCTTGCACTTTATATGCTAAATTCTTTTGATTACTTACTCTCTTTTGCAACTGTTCTTCCATACGCTTCGTTCTTTCTTTTAAAACATATTGAAGTATTTTTTCATCGCCCATCCGAGCTAAATCTTCTAGCATATCAATCGCAAATTGCTTATACTCTTTCGGGAATGTATCTTCTCCCTTTTCACTTAATCCATACAAATAAGTTGGTCTTCCGACATGTTGCCTTACCATCTTAGAATAAATGAGTCCATCTTTCTCAAGATTACTTAAATGTCTTCTGATTGCCATTTCTGTAATCTCTAAAACGTCAGCTAGTTCCGCTACTGTGTGCTCTCCCTTTACTTTCAACAATTGTACAATCTCGTCTTTCGTAGTACGTGCTTCCCCCATACTTCACCCTTCTCCCTTTTCTTTCTCACATACAATATAAGATCCCCAAAAGGCATTCTCTGGGGATCTTATAAGCATAATTATTCTGGTACAAATGCAGATACAGGTCCTAATTCCTTTTCTAAATAACTGCGAATATTTGCTGGGTATTTTTCTACCACTGCAATATGTTTTTGAATCGTCTTATATAATTCATCATGATTCATTTGAATATAATCTTGCGTAAGCATTTTTCGAAGAAGGATAATTTCTTTCATCCCTTGTCCATCTTCTTCACTTATCACTCGCTCATCCATTAAAATATCAATAATATCTTCATAGCTTCCTGGATCGCGCATAATAAATCCATCAATCATCGCATTTCCTACATCTAATACAGTATCAATAATAAGATGGGCTATGCGCTCTAATGCGTAAAATTCAAACTCGGTTTCATATATCTTTTTCTCTTGAAATGTACTTGTTGCTCGTTCTAAACATACTAGCATTTGTTCTATTTTCTTTCTGTCTACAAAATACATGAATGTCACCTACCTGGAAATTAAAGCATTTACATTTTAATTGTAACGCTTTCTTCTGAAAAAATCGACAATTTTTCGAATTCACCTTTTCTCCGTTATTTGTTATAGTTATATTTGTATGATTTTTGAAATTGGAGGAATGAAATCTTGGAACGTGAACTCGCACTAGAAATTGTCCGTGTAACAGAAGCAGCAGCATTAGCATCCGCACAGTGGATGGGCCGCGGAAAGAAGAACGAAGCAGATGATGCAGCAACTACAGCAATGCGTGATATGTTTGATTCAGTAAACATGGCAGGTACAGTTGTAATCGGTGAAGGAGAACTTGATGAAGCACCGATGTTGTATATTGGTGAAGAACTAGGAACAGGTAACGGTCCAGAAGTAGACATCGCCGTTGACCCATTAGAAGGTACAAACATCGTTGCAAAAGGTCTTGCAAATGCAATGGCAGTTATTGCAATCGCAGACAAAGGGAACCTTCTTCATGCTCCTGATATGTACATGGAAAAAATCGCGGTTGGTCCAAAAGCAGCTGGTAAAATTAGCTTAGATGATCCAATTGAAAAAACAATTGAAATTGTAGCAGAAGCTAACAATAAAAAGATTCGTGATCTAACAGTTATCGTTCAAGAACGTGAGCGTCATCAAGATATTATTGACCGTGTTCGTGCAAAAGGTGCACGCGTAAAATTATTTGGTGACGGTGATGTTGGTGCGTCAATCGCAACAGCACTACCTGGAACGGGTATCGACTTATTCGTAGGTATTGGCGGAGCTCCAGAAGGTGTTATTTCTGCAGCAGCATTAAAGTGCCTTGAAGGTGAAATGCAAGCTCGCTTAGTTCCAATGAACGAAGAAGAAGAAGCTCGTTGTCGTGAAATGGGATTAGAAGATCCTCGTCAACTTCTTATGTTAGACGATTTAGTATCTGGTGATGATGCAATCTTCTCAGCAACTGGTGTATCTGCTGGTGAGTTATTAGACGGCGTGAAATTCCTAGGCGGAGATTTAGCTGAAACATACTCTATCGTAATGCGTTACAAAACAAGAACAGTACGATTCATTAAAACGCATCACCATTTAGATCATAAGCCACACTTAAACTTAGATATTTAATAAAAGGAGCCATGTGTATGGAAGAACGTTTCTTTCTGTACGACGACACTGTCGCTACAAAAACTCGTTTCGTTAGCTTTATGGGAGAAAATGAGCGTCATGATTTAGCGCTTTTATATTCCGATCGTCATTACGGTAAAACAATTGTACTTGATATGCAAAGTAATAAATTTGCAATTATCGGTGCTGACGATTTAAACGAACCAGGCTACTTAGAGCACGCATTTTCTATGACTGAAGAAATTGCAGAAGAGTTACGCTCATTTTTATTTGAACTTATATAATTTATCTCAAACACCAGTTTTTAGCTGGTGTTTTTCTATTATAAATATTTTTAATATTCAATTTGATGTATTATAATTAAAAATAGATAGAAGGAACGCCAAAGTATAAGTAGTTTCTTCTGTCTTTTTCCTGTTGTAGTTTTCCGGAAATAAGTAATTGATAGAAGAACATTTCAACATGTTGCTAAAAACTTATCGAATAACCGATGCCGGAAATCCAAAAATAAGGGGATGAAACATATGTCACAGACCCTGACAGTGAAAGTGAAATTGATTCCAACAAAAGTACAAATTCGTTTATTGGAACAAAGTAGCCATGAATATATCAAAGTTATAAATACACTTGTATCAGAAATGGTTGAAGCAAAGAAAAGTACAAAGAAAAGCACAAAAGATATTAAAGCGAATATCCCAAGCGCGGTGAAGAATCAAGCGATTAAAGATGCGAAAAGTTTGTTTGCTACAAAAGTAAAGAAGAGCAATTATAAAACTATTCCGATTCTAAAGAAGCCTATTTGCGTATGGAACAATCAAAATTATTCCTTCGATTACAATCATATTTCTATCCCGTTAATGATAAATGGAAAGTCAACTCGTTTAAAGGTACGCGCTTTATTAGTCGATAAAAACAATCGCAATTTAAATTTGTTAAAACATAAGTTAGGCACACTTCGTATCACAAAGAAATCGAATAAGTGGATGGCCCAAATATCTGTCACACTTCCTACGAATGAAGGAGTAGGAACGAAAATTTTAGGGATAGACCTAGGCCTCAAGGTCCCTGCGGTAGCAATCACAGATGATGATAAGGTTCGTTTCTTTGGGAATGGTAGACAAAACAAATATAAGAAGCGTCAGTTTCGTAGTGTTCGTAAGAAGTTAGGAAAAGACAAAAAATTGAATGCCATTCAGCAATTAGATAATAAAGAGCAAAGATGGATGCAGGACAAAGATCATAAAATAAGTCGTAAAATTATTAATTTTGCGGTTGATAATCATATTTCTGTCATTCGATTAGAAAAACTAACGAATATAAGACAGACGGCAAGAACAAGCCGTAAAAACGAAAAAAACCTACACACTTGGTCATTCTATCGTTTATCACGATTTATTGCGTATAAAGCAATGCTAGCTGGTATTCAAGTTGAATATGTGAATCCATCTTATACAAGTCAAAGTTGTCCGCAATGTGCCGAAAAGAACAAGGCGCGAGATAGAAAATACAAGTGTCGATGTGGATTTAAGACACATCGTGATATCGTTGGGGCGATGAACATTCGCTACGCAACTGTGATTGATGGTAACAGTCAATCAGCCTAAGCACCTATATGGTCTGGTTTAGGAGGGGCAATGAGATGCCCTCATCTTGAAGACTGTTCAAAACAGAAATGGACTGCGAACGTTTAGTCATTCAAGAATCCCATCCTTCATTCCGCAAAGATTCAGGCTTGCGACTTTAATCCTGGGAGTCTCAAAAAGGAACGTAATGCATCTGTAGTATGATCATGTTTCCCGGCAACAAATGAAACCAAATACAATACTTTCTGAAGGCGATCGTATCTCGATTTGTTTATAAATGAGAATATGCAAAAAATCCTCTTACAATCGTAAGAGGATTTTTTTATTTCTTCACTTTTCGTAATACAAAATGTGCACAACCGAAGTTACAGTACTCGTATAAATACTCCGTTAACGTACTAATTTTCGTATCATATGTCGCACGTTGGTTACTATCATCAAAGAATCCGCGCAATCTAAGTTGCTCATATCCCCAGTCCCCAACGATATAATCATATTTATTTAAAATTTCTGCATAGCGCTCTTTAAATGCTTCTTCACTAAAACCGTCACGAAAGTTTTTAATTACTTCGTACTGAACATTATTAATGCTCACCGTAGCATGAATCTCTTGCTCTTGCTTTTGCTCCATCATTAACTTCCTCTCTAAGCATTCTTCTTTTTATCGTATCACAAAGCATACCAACCAACAATTTCAAATACAAAAAATTGAAAATTAGTGCATGCTATGGAGAAGGAGGTGATACATCGTGAAAAAACAAATTATGCTCTCTCTCCTCACTCTTTCCTTATTTGCAGGCTGCCAGCCAGCAAATAAAGCCGAAATGGAACGTGAAGAAGGAAGCCGTGTTCTTGTTTCCAATAAAAATGACATGTATCATACGGAAAATACAAATACAAGACTCACAAGAGTCGGTTATTCTTCTAAACAAAAGCATGAAGTATCTAACAAACAAGTAGGGGCCATTAATCGCGAGAAAGTCGCTGAAATGATTACAAGCATGACCGTCAAACTTCCTGACGTTACAAACGCTGCTACACTCGTTACCGATGATGAAGTGTTCGTTGTATACCGTGCAAACACAACGGATCCGAAACTTGTAGCGGATCAAGTATATAGAGCTGCCTTGTCCATCGTCCCTCGCTATTATAAAGCATATGTATCAACAGACCAAAAGTTGATTTCCCAAATTCAAGGCCTTCAATCTGGCGCATTAAATGATACAGAATATACGCAAAGCCTCGATATGTTAAAACGTGAAATGAGTAAAAATCCTCATTTGAACAATACGGGGGATCAAACTTTAAATGATATGATTAAAAAGTAAAACAGGTGGAGAAAATCTCCACCTGTTTTACTTTTTATTACGATCCGCATAAACTTCCATCGCATCACACATAAACTGCGCTAACCCCTCGCCAAACTTATCGATATTTTTCGTGAAGCGCTCATCAGCGACATACATTTGACCGAGTCCCTTAAAAGCGTCTAATGAATAGTGACTAAAGTTTTGCAAGTAATCGTACCATACTTTGATTGCTCCCTGCGCCTCTTTAGAATCTGGTGCACCGTGTCTCAGTACCGCTAAATTTCTATAAATAGTATTAAACTCTTCTTGGTTCTCTTTTGACATACCTTTTGCATATTCGTTCGCTTTATCTACAGCTGCGTCTCCCCATTTTTCACGTGCTTCTTCTTCATATGGGTTATGGCTGAAATCGAATCCTTCAAATTTCTCTTTGTTCGTCATTTCAATCTCTCCTTTTGTATGCTGAATTGTTTTATCAATCGTCGCAATCACCTTATCTAATCTGGCACGCTTTTCAATAAGCATTTTCTTATGAAGCTGTAGTGCCTCTTCGCGATCAAATGATGGACACATGATAATTTCTTTAATTTTCTTCAAAGGGAAGCCAAGCTCTTTAAAAAACAAAATTTGCTGCAATGTCTCTAGATTTTCATTGGAATACAGACGATATCCAGACTCTGTCGTCTCGTCTGGGGTTAACAACCCAATTTCATCGTAATGATGCAGTGTGCGCACACTAATTCCAACTAAATCAGCTACTTCTTTTACCTTCATTGTCATGTGTATCTCCCCCTTAGTACATACGATAAAGTATGACGCAACGTTAGAGTCAATAAGTAAATTCATTTTCTTTCTAAAAGTTTCATCTCTCCCGTATTTCATGCATAATAGATATGTACATATATTAGAAAGCGGTGAAAGTATGGTTTCAAATACTGTAATTGCCAGCATCATCTTTCAACTCATTGTCTCGATTCTGGTCCCAATTATCGTACTCGTTTATTTCCGTAAAAAATATAATATTAATTGGAAAGTGGTCGGCATTGGTGTTCTTATCTTTATCGGATTTACCCAAATTCTTGAAACACCATTCCACCTATTTATGCGCGGTAATCCAACAATCGCTCCATTTTTAGAAAATCCGTTTGCCTTCGCAATTTATGGCGGATTGACTGCTGGTATTTTTGAAGAATTAGGACGCTTCGTTGCCTTCTTCTTCTTACTAAAAAAATATCTAGAATATAAAGATGGCTTCGCTTATGGAATTGGTCACGGCGGAATTGAATCTATTTTAATTGGCGGTTTTTCTGCATTACAAGCATTAATCTTTGCTAATTCTATTAACGATGGTAGCTTCGCTCAACTGATTGAACAAAAACCCGAACTCAGCATTTTACAAGACATGTTAATTCAGCAACCTGCCTACTTATACTTCCTTGGTAGCGTAGAAAGAATTATGGCACTCGTGCTTCAAATCGCCTTTACAATGCTTGTTTTATACGCAGTAAAACAGAAGAAATATATCTTCCTAGTATACGCTATACTATTCCACGCATTTGTAGACTTCTTTGCGGCACTTTACCAAACAAAGACAATCAATATCTTTGTTGCCGAAGGAATTACACTTCTGTGTACAATTGGTGCTGTCGTTCTTATTCGCAAAATGAAAGAGAAATTAATGAGTGTACCAGAGTAAAAAAATAACCCACCGGTTGGTGGGTTATTTTTTATAAGGACTATCACAATGATGATAACTTTTACCCTCCTTTAGCTCCCTCTTTGTTTCTGCATCTATAACGATGTACTTATGAAACTCTTCTACTTCATTTTGAGTAAAAGAAGCGAAAAAATAAACTTGGCGATCAGGGTGAACAAAAAAATCTTGAAGCACCACTCTACTTCGACAACCGACAGCTGTTTTTTTTAGGAAAGAAAATTATTCATCAGGCACTTCTTTAAATAAGATTTTTTTCCGAACACTATATGCTGCATTTTTATATTCTTTATAGATTTTCTTATCTAACTGTTTATAAAAAACATCCTCACTCACAAATGACTTATTTCGATTGCTTGGATAATTTAGTTTTTGGTTGGATTCTGCATATGTTGTGGACAATTGCGTAAGAAAACAAATAATGAATATGATACATATCATTTTTTTCATCATTGCACCTCAATTTTTTATTATCCACATTACTTTTCCACATATTTAAATCCATATGCCGTTTCCAATAAAAAGGAATTATTTCCACATTTGTCGAAGTATATAGCGTCAACTTGAAAGATGGGGATGAATTATGAAGAAAATTATTGTAATACGACATTGTTCAGCAACTGGGCAAAAACGTGATGATGAATTAACGACCGATGGAAAAGACCAAGCAAATACTCTTGCTACATTCCTCTTAGAAAATCATCTACAAATCGATCATATTATTTCAAGCCCATTTGTCCGAGCTATCGATTCCATTCGGCCCTATGCGCTCCAAGCTAACTTATCTATCCAAGAAGATGAACGATTAACTGAACGCATATTGAGCAACGTTCCAATGGATGATTGGATGCAAAAACTAGAATCCACTTTTACGAACATAGATATTGCCTTTTCAGGCGGAGAGTCAACAAAACAAGCAACAGACCGTGCCATTTCGCTTATTCAAGACGTTTTACAATTAAACCATACGACAACACTACTTGTTACACATGGCAATTTACTTACGCTCATTTTAAAGCATTTTGATCATACGATTGGCTTTAATGAATGGAGAACTTTAACCAATCCTGATATTTACGAAATTACAATCGACGAACAATGTATCATAAAACGCTTATGGGAAGCATCGTCCAAGTAATATCCCTTTCCAAAACATTCAGTTGACGCCACGAGAAGAGACTGTTCTAACAATAGAAAGGGGTATCATTTCATATGTACGAAGACGTACTTGCTTTACTACATAAAACAAATGTTTCTTATGAAAAATTCGAACACGAACCAGTACTCGATTATGAGACGGATCGGATCGTACGTGAGAGACTTGGCTTACAAGGCTCTCCAAGTAAAAGCTTATTTTTAAAATCAAAGTCTGGAGATTATTACGTATTTTTTACGTTAGAGGGCACAAGGCTCAACCGGGGAGAGATGAAAGAGCTAACAGGAGAACGCTTATCTCTCTGTTCTCCTGATGAACTGCGAGACAAAACTGGTTGTACGCCGGGATGTGTAGCTCCTTTCGGATATTCACACGATGTAACAATTATTGTGGATAACGCTATTTATACGTACGATAAAATTTTAATTACACCTGGTGTTCCTGAATTTACAATTGAATTATCCACAGAAGAATTAAAAAAGATTTTATTAACATGTACAAATACCGTTTTAGAGTACAAACAAAAAGAGAGCTAATCGCTAGCTCTCTTTTTTCATTATTTAGCTTCTGCTGTTTTTTCTTTTGCAGAACGTACTTGCTCGTCCGCATGGTAAGAAGAACGCACAAGTGGGCCAGCTTCACAGTGGCTAAATCCTTTGCTAAGTGCAATTTCTTTAAGCTCTGCAAATTCTGCTGGTGGATAATATTTAATAACTGGTAAATGCTTCTTAGATGGTTGTAGATATTGTCCAAGAGTTAAAATATCCACATTGTTTGCACGTAAGTCATCCATTGCTTCAATTAAATCTTCTCTTGTTTCACCTAAGCCGACCATAATGCTCGATTTAGTTGGAATATCAGGCTGCATTTCTTTTGCTCGACGTAAAAACTCTAATGAACGGTCATATTTTGCTCTAGCGCGAACTCGGTTAGATAATCGACGTACTGTTTCAATGTTATGGTTTAAAATATCTGGTTTTGCATCCATTAACATTTTTAAGTTTTCTTCTACCCCAGCCATATCAGATGGTAATACTTCGATAGACGTGAATGGGTTTTTACGACGTACTGCTCGTACTGTTTCAGCAAAAACAGCTGCTCCGCCGTCCTTTAAATCATCACGTGCAACCGCTGTTATAACAACGTGCTTTAAGCCCATTTGTACTACTGAATCTGCTACGCGTTCTGGTTCTTGTAAATCAAGCTCAGTTGGTAAGCCTGTTTTAACCGCACAAAAACGACAAGCGCGTGTACAAACCGCACCTAAAATCATAAATGTTGCTGTTTTTCTTACAGCCCAGCATTCATGAATATTCGGACATTTTGCCTCTTCACAAACGGTATGAAGATTCTTAGAACGCATCATTTTCTTTAAGCCTGTATAGTTTTCATTCGTGTTTAACTTAATTTTCAACCATTCGGGCTTGCGCTTATATTCTGTTTGTTTTGTCATGGTTATCAACTCCGCACAATATGAAATAGTTTACCGTGTTCGCTTCTTTCAATGTAACATATCTATTCTAACGTATGAAAGCGATTTGCTCAAATGAAGATTCTAAGATTTTTTCCAATCGTTCCCTATAATGAAATACTCCGTATATCCCACACTAAAAAGAGTGATGTTGTGAAAGGAGTCTATTTCATGCTTCGAAAAATTTCTCTTTTGCTTTCTATTTGTTTTCTTCTCCACCAAAACATCGCCTACGGTGAAGATAATCAGCAAAGCATATACGAAAAGCGCATGGTACTATATAAAGAAACCGAGCAGTCTTCAGGCATTCCATGGTATTACTTAGCTGCAATGGATCAATATGAAAGAAATATACGGAGCGTAAGAAAAGATATTCCAAAAAAACCAGATGCCATCATTTCCCTTTATTTCAAACCAGAAATATGGGCTGGACCTGTTAATAGTAACGACACTCTCCCCCATACAATTTCTCTATTTGGCGGAATAGGTTTAGATGGTGACAAAGATGGATTTGCAAATGCAAAAAGCGACCGTGATCTTCTGCATACCGCAGCGACTATTTTAAGGAAACAAGGAACGTCAGAAGACCGTATTAAAATTATGCTTTGGGAATATTATAGACGTGCAAAAACAGTTGATTTAATTAGCGAATACGCCCAAATTTATAAACATTATGGACGTATTAATTTAGAAGGAAATGCTTTTCCTCTTCCGATTCGTAGTGACCATAGCTACCGTAGTACTTTCGGTGCTGGAAGAAGTTTTGGGGGCAGACGAGTTCATGAAGGAACCGATATTTTTGCCGGATATGGCGTGCCAGTAAGATCGACTTGCTATGGCATTATTGAAACGAAAGGTTGGAACCGCCTTGGTGGATGGCGCATTGGTATTCGCGACCTTCATAACAATTACCATTATTACGCTCATTTAGGCGGGTTCTCAAAAGAAATACAGCTTGGACAAATTGTTGAGCCCGGAAAAGTAATCGGGTTTGTTGGTAGCACTGGCTATGGCCCCCCTGGTACA
The DNA here is from genome assembly GCF_038005425.1 of Bacillus sp. FSL K6-0268. Lineage (NCBI taxonomy): Bacteria > Bacillati > Bacillota > Bacilli > Caryophanales > Bacillaceae > Bacillus > Bacillus sp. FSL K6-0268. The sequence goes on along the minus strand of NZ_JBBOTF010000001.1, from coordinate 4,241,335 downwards.
GCCGGAAAATTCCCACCCCACTTACATTTTGGCATATATAAAGACAATGGCTATACAGAATGGGCCTTCGATCCATATATGCATTTAAGCCTTTGGGAACGCAAAGAACGAGCAAATACAAAACGATAACCGTAGCGCATTGCTACGGTTATTTTTTATCCAGTAAAAGCCCGATTGATTCAAGTTTCACTTTATATGCAATTAACTATCTGTTTTCTTTTTATCAGGTACAGCAACACTTCCGCTTCCATAATACGTAGGCACTTCCCCTTGAACGATACGCGTCGCAATCGGAACATTTTGTTTCACCGTTATCTCTTTCGTATGAAATGGAATGATTACTTGCAACGTTACTTCCATTTCCATAACAATTTGAATCGCTGTAGTGTTGATCCCGTGCGGCTCAATTTTTTGTTTAATATCTGTATTCACATGCCCAATTGGCGTGAAATGAATCGGAATATCTGGTCCTATATTACCAAGAAGCGCATTATCAGTTACACGCCCAAAAGGAACTGCCATAGTCGCCCCGTTTTTTTCAGAAATACCTAGCTCCTTCAACTTCCCTTGTTCTACTTGCTGCAAATATTTTTCTATGTACGTAGTCGTTGACGTTACGATTTCATTTACTTGCTTCGTATTTAAATTAATTGTGGATACTTTCCCGTTTTTATCATTTTGTACTTTCATTAACGAATCGACATCGAATCCTTCATTAATTCGATCCTTTACCGCCTTCGTCATAATTGCAGTCGCCATTTTCTTTGTCTCTACTTCTCCATATTTAATTAAGGTCGGCTGAATACTATTATTCACAATCCACAGCCCTTGCGTAAGTAATATAACAAAAAGAATAAACGACATAAGCAGTATATACCGAAAGGCGATAGGTCCCTTTCGAAACCGCGAGTTTTTCGAGCGAAATATACTCATAAAAAAACCTCCTTCTTATATCATTTCTATGCAAGAAGGAGGGACGATATATGCTTATCTCATTTTTAATAATGCTTCTTTTCCAATCGTTCCTGCTGGAATGCCTAATGCTTCAGCTCCAGTCGTTACCGATTCTAGTGGCGCTTCAAGAAGTTGTTCAATCGTTCTTACACCAACCGCACGGCCAGCAATAATTCCTCGATCACCTAACTTCTCATTTAAAAGACCTACATCTAATGCACCACACATAATATATCCTTTATCGCTCATTACAGCTAGCAAATTCGTCTTTGGAAGTTTGACGCTAACCGCAATAAACGTATAATTATCAATTATAATTGGCTCCACATTAACCATAGTTCACACTCCTCTCTTTCTTATCTGTATGACAAGAGAAAAATGAGTGTTACAAGTTAACTAGCCTATAGTTTAACGGAAGATGTATAAGTTATTAACATATCTGTTAACACATCTCTAAGTAGTTCTGGCATATAATATTGTTTGCTAGAAAGTGTGGATAGCTCTGGGTATAAGTATCCAAACGTAAACATATCAATTGTTCCTACTGTATATATACGGTCTAACTCCAGCGATTCGCCGTTAATCAATACATCTTCTAATAAAATTTTATTCCCAGGAATCGTATCTGGAATTACTTCTACACCAGCGTAAATCATTTTCCCCATCACTTTTCCACGAAATCCGAATCCTTTTACCTCAAGGTTTTCCATATTCGGTTTACGTGCTTTCAAAATAACTTCTCTTAATATCTTTCCTGGAACTTTCAAAGCACACGGATTAATTGGATGTGGACAAATTCTGTGAATATCTCCGCGCGTTACAACACCCTCTTCTAATCCTTCAAGAAGTACACCAGCATTCACCATTCCAATTTCTGCACTGCACCATGTTTTCAGCGCACTTGCTAACATATGAGAAAACGGCGCCTCATGAAACCAATCAACCGGTAATGACTCTTTTAAATGAACGACAGGCTCTGCCATTATATGCTTACTTTCTTCCTGCAGTATTTCAATTGTGGATAACGGCTCGCTATAAGCCCCTAACCGTTCCGTCTTAATTGCTCTACCGTCTTTTTTCAGTAGTTTCTTCGTCTCTATATCCACAGTAAGCTGTACGTGACCAACGTAACGCCCCCACTTTTCACAACAACAAAGTAACGTATTATTCATAAGAACACCACGCTCAAATAAATGATGCGTATGCGCACCTAAAATCACATCTATATCATAATGCTCTGCCATATACTCATCCATGCTTTTTCCAAGGTGAGAAAGGACAACTGTAATATGAGCCTCATCTCGCACTTCTTCTAAAATAGACTCTAAATGGATAAGCGGATCTTCAATATGCCAATCGAGCATATGATAGAACTCTGGATAAGCTACCGTTAACCCGATAAAGGCAATCGTAATCCCATCTGTCGTTGTATGTAATTTATAAGGCTTTGCCCACTCCGGACGTACACCTTCTTTTTCAAATAAATTCGCGACAAGCACTTCAAATCCAGCCTCATCATATAGACGATTCAAATGCTCCTTCGCTAACGTAATTCCTTCATTATTTCCGATCGTTACATAATCATATAACGCCTCATTTAAAAGCTTCGTATTACCAAGTCCATTCGTCGCTTCCGAAATACTATGAAAACGATCCACATGATCGCCGATATCAACCGTCAAAACGGTCTCTCCCGCTTCCTGTCTTCGCTTTTTCTCTCCCTGTACAAACCGAGAAATTTGCGGCCAATTTTCAAAATGACTATGTATATCGTTTGTATGATAAAGGTGGATGATTGTTTCCTTATTTATATTCAGAGAAAAAACCTCCTCTCAGTTCCTTACTGCCATTTACGCTATGCGCATACAATAATCCTGTAAATACTTTTCGTCTTTTCTTGCTATTTTACATTGTACTCGCATTGTGAGAAAAAGCAAAAGATTGCCCTTTTTTATATGAGAAATTTTTGCTAATGCAGGAAAGAATTCCAGATAGTGGAGGGAGGGGTGGATTTGTCAAAAAGTTTAATATAAAATTCAGTGGTTGATTGTTCAAGTGGATTTGTCAGTCTCTTTGTCTTAAACCTAGTCGTTCTCTGTTCTTATAAAATGTTTGGGGTATGTGAGAATTTTCTTTTGTCTTATCTTGTCGACAAATCGATATTCCTTGTCGAAACGTTGATATATTGAAATAATCGTTGATATATTCCCGTTTATGATCGATATATTTGAAAAATCGTTGATATATTTAGCTGAACACCCACCCGGGTATCCTCTCCCAAGCCAAGACAAATCCGCAAAACAAAAAAGCGCCCTGCACAGCAGGGCGCTTTCTTCATACATATATTATCCAGTTCTAGCGGCTAGAATGTTCGGTAGCTTCACTTCTTCCCCCTCACATTCTGAACAAGCCGCTTCCACTTTAAATATTGTCCAGCTTTGCCTCCTAAACCCTCATGTCTAAGAACCTTCCGCACGAGAAGATAAAAAGCATCTTCTGTGCGAAAGAACCTTAGCCAACGGGTCTGAACAGTCGGCTCCGCATTTCTATTTAACCAATAGAACCTTCCATCTCGACTATATATAAAAGAATACAACGTAGAAAACCGCATCTAATCAATGTTTTAGGAGTTTAATGAAATTTGTTTTTTGATGTTTTTCGTTATTTATTTTACAAAACGGTATCACAAATGGTATCACAAAAAAATTAAAAACAAAAAAGCACAGCGTGTATAAGTGGTGCTACCAACACCCTTATACCGTCCGCCTACCATGACTAGGCAAACACTTGCTGTACTCTTACGAACTATTTTACAGTACGCAAGGGCTCCTTAGCAACAGTTTGCTTATACTTGGCATTCTGTTGCTTTTTTGTTTCCAAAAAGGAGAAATATATATGGAAAGAAAAAGAATTGAGGTTGTAGCAAGTAAAGAGTCATTTCATAATTTATCACCATTTATAGAAGTAGAAGAACTAAACAAAACTGTACGTGCGTACAGAGACTCTATCCGTATGCTTATTAAGCGTACCGATGTACAATCTAAACTCATTACATTACTTGAAATTCTAAAACGCCACAGTTGCAAATATGTAGGTGTTAGTTTCCTGTGCAAAAACAGAATAGCAGAAAAAATGGAAGTTTCATATAAAACTGTACAACGTTTAATGAAGAAGCTTGTGGATTTAGAAATGATTAAACAGGTGGCAATGAAACGCAAAAAAGATATGCTTCAAACTTCTAATGCTATTATTATTCAACCTATTGTGGAAGAAGTGTCCAACAAGACACAAGGTGAAAGTCCTAAAAAGTGTCCTACCATGAAAACAAAACCTGTTTCCTTAAAACAAAATATAAAAGATATAAACAAACGTAATAGTAATGAGAATAGCAATACTCCAGAAGAGAATATGGAACAAGCTGACTTTATTGCTCATTGGGTACCAGAACGTTTTATTTCTTTAGTTCGCTCTTTTTACAGTGAATCTAAAACAATTCAAGAACTGTGGAAGGTCGTAAGACAGTGTAATAAAATTGTTAACCATACAACAGGTGATACAGCATTTACTAAAGAACAAGAGTTAACTATTGGCTTAAAAGCTATTAAAGAATTTGTTATGAAAATTAAATCCGGAGTAAAAATGAAAAAGGGTAAATTCGCTTATTTCAACGGGATTGTAAACAATTTAATGGACAAGTTCTACTTTGATAAAGAATTTATGGCCATATAAAAAACACCTAGCTAAATTAACTAGGCGTTTCGATTTTTAAAATATCCATGAATTGAATTTTATGTATTGCATTCGGTCCATCATTCACTACAATTCTACCCATTTGTTGTTCCAGTTTAACAATTTTACCTTGAATAATACCTGTTTCTTTATATTTTCGATACACAGTAAATACTAATTCTGTATCATCCTGTACTGCCAATTGTATTAATTCAGCAGCTTCTTGTTGCTCGAATTCATCCATGTATGGTCTAGGTTCCTTTTTTGAACCACTTTTCTTCTTTGGTGGTTTTGGTACTCCGTTTGTCATATAATATCACCTCATTGAGCGTTTTAAGCGTATTGATATTTTGTTCTTACTTTATCAACAGATAGTATATTAGTTAATTTCAACGTTCTAACTTGTTGTTTTTTCATACAATACACCAATATACGATCTTCATATATCCTTCTGACAATTACAGTTCTTTGAGAGAAATCTCCTGAACCGTTTAAATAAATTAATTCAATTGGTGTTTTTTGATTGAATGAGTATGTAAGTAAATGATTCATAAAATGACCTCCACAAGAACATTTGTTTGCACAATTATAGAACGCACGTTCTATTTTGTCAACAAATCAGAAGCTTAACCATTTACAGTTGTTGCATGAAATTGGTATGATTTAGGTATAAATCTATGGAGGGAAATTATATGAAAAAACCGTTTTATAAAAAATGGTGGGTTTGGATTATTACTGCACTATTAATAATTTTTGTTGCTGCTGGTGTTAGTGGCAATAAAAAGGATAGCACTAAACCTGCGATTGCAGAAAATAAAGAAACTAAATTAACAGTAGATGAATACAAACAAAGAGTAGAAACAGCATTGAAAGAAATGGGAGAAAAAACAAAGTTGAAAATTAATTCAACCGAAGTATTAGAAGATGGCAGAACCTCAATTGGTTTATCAAATAATATTTTTATTTTCTTAGACACCGATAAGGAAAAACAAATTAAAAAGGCTTCGCTAGCTATGACACCAAATGCTTTCTTTACTGAGCAAAAAGATTTCAAATTCGCTTTCTTATTATTAATAGGAACGATAGATGATTCATTGAGTTTTGGAGAACGTAATTTAGTTAAACAAGAACTTGGTCTTAGTGACGAAACAGTATTTAGTAAAGATCATACAAAGGTTTATCAAAAGAATAAAATAAGGTATACATATAAAGGTAGTATAAAAGAAAACTTTATTCTACAAGCGGAATTGCGAAAGTAGGTGTTCAAAATAAAAAGAGATTCTAATGTTATGAAAGTTGTTAGCTCTATATTCAGGGGATTTCGTTTAATTAGCAGAATTATAAATCCGATATTAAAGGCATTATCTAAAAATAAATTTTAAACATCATAGCACCCAAAAAGCCAACCCTATTATAAATAAAGTTGGCTTTTTTGTTATTTCACATATTCATATGCTGGTGCAGGCGGTCTTCCGTGGTCATAAGCGGGTGCATCACCATGATCCCCGTGTGCTTCTAATTTACTTATAACATTATTATGCCCCTCACCATATGCTAAATCAGGTCTTTGTGGTGCAGGTGTATCACCTTCAGCCATTGCAATAAACCCTACTGCCATAATGGGAAGTAATAATGCTGACTTTAACTTTTTCATCACACTAACGCCCCTTTTTCTTCAAATTGTTTTCTCGATTCATTACTGATATAAAAGTACTTACTTGCTTTTTTGTCGTTCGCTTCTTTATAAAACATAGTAGCGAGAATTTCAGCATATTCTTGAACACACTTTGTTAATCCTTCTACTTCAAAATAGGAAATTCCTGCTTCTATTACACTTTCTAATACATTTAAATCAGATTCATCATTCAATTCCTTTAATATATTAAATCTGTGTATATACTCTTGATTTCCTATTTGAGTAGACGTTCTTAGCCCCTGTTCTATTAACCTATTGGCTGCTGTATGTTCCCTCAATTTATAATGTTCCTTAGCTTGTAGAAAGATAGCCTTATAATGGTTTGGTAAATGTTCAGTTACTTCTGATAAGTGGCGGATAGCTAAAGATGAAAGCCCCTGACTAGCATATAACCACCCTATATTATTTCTAAGACGTAATAACAGTTCTGTGTTATTACCCTTTTTAACAATATCTATTGCTTTATTTAAATGTTCTTCAGCCTGTTCAAATTGTCTTATCTGTATACATGTTAATCCTAGTACATTTTCACATAATGCTACGTTTATCTCATAGCCTTCATTATTATGAAAACCTGTTTTTGCTTTATTTATATATGTTATAGAGGGGAGGGGCTTATATGTTTGATAGTAGAATGTTGCTAAACGGTAATTAAATTCTGCTTGTTCTATTTCATCAGGGACATATTTTAGAAGTGCTTCTGCTTCTTCAAATTGTTCCCCAGCCTCTGCATAATTAGACAAAAATGTATTATGTATTGCTTTATAAAAGTGGTAGTAATAAGCTAAATAATTGTCTACTGGTTTATTGAAGTTCTCAATTTCATCAAATTCACTTGGTAAAATATTAATACCTTGAGTTAGAACCTTATACCTAAAATCTAGTAAAGAGTAATATAATAATAAATTTTGGGCTTGTAATTCTGTGTCTTTTTCATGTTGTAAATTATTAATTAAATGATCAATTTTTTCTTTCAAGTTTGACGCCTTTACATACTGTTGTGTTAACATTGCTTGATACCAGTCATTAAGTAATTTCGTAACTTGTTCATTCCCCTTCACTGGAGCATCCATAAAATCACTTCCTTCTTTCTGAATAGTCTTACATTAAAGGATAACAAAAAAAGGAAGAAAAAAGAATATCAAAGTATATTTCTACATAATTTTCAGACTTTTAATAACAAATATTAACAAATACAGACAACTCTTGCTTTTGTACAATGGCCAGTATTACTGAATTAGAAAGAGGTATTATTAGTAAACGAATAAAGTCTGGTCTGCAAGCGGCCCGACACAAGAGGAAAAAAAGGTGGTCGACCTAATAAAAGAGAAGATAAAGTTGCAATAGCCATTAAAATGTATAAAAGTAAAGACTACACGATTAAGGAAATTACAGCGGCGACTGGAATTAGCAAAACCACGTTGTATAGGTATTTAGACAAGACCCACCAAGGTTTCCAGAGTAATTTATCTGACAGACTAGAACAGCTCCCCTGTGATTAAACCTTAATATAAAGGGTTTTTATGAAGTATGTCTAATTAGTTATAAAAGTGGTACAACACGCACATTTAATTAATGGAGGTATATATGTTTTTTGAAAACGATAGTACTAAAAAGAAGAGTTCATCTAATAATGCATGTTGGATTACTTTTTGTTTTTGGGGACTTGTGTTATTTATGAATTCTGTATTTGAGTTATTGTTTGATAGAGAGCTTATATCTAGTTCCTTTCTAATACTTGTACTGGGTTTAATCATATTTTTTGTAAGTGATTTTATAATAAACAAAAAGACAAGGAATTAATTCCTTGTCCCTTTTTATTGTGAACGACAAGTAAAACTATGCGTTGCACCAATAGAAAGCCTATTAATAATAACACCTTTATTTTTATTATTACAATAGTTAAGTGCACCTGCGCCTAAGGCTGGAACAGCTACGATCATTAAAGTTACCCAGGTAGGACTTTTACCAAACTTTTTAGCTAATGCAATTGCAAATCCCCATCCTGTTCCATGTAAACCAGCGAGTTTTACTACTTCATTCACTTGGTAGTTTGAAATATAAAAGTCTTTTGATCTTACTGTAGCATACTGTGCTGTGTAATTCGGACTATTATTAATAGAGTTTTCATTGACTTTAGATGCAATAAGGTTTGCTACATTATCTGCGCTTACATTTCCATTGTATAAATCGTTTATATTTTTATACGAATAATAAAAATCTTGTGATGCTTTACTCAGCTTTAAGATATCTTCTGGAGTATTATTAGATAGATTCTCCATGTCTAAATTTTGATCCAGTTCTTGAATAACATCCATAATCTCTTTAGTTTTAGCGATTTCTAAACCACTAACCTCGGTCTTGATAGTGTTAACATTCTGACTTTCCTCAGCATAAGAAATACTTGTAGGTGCAGTGTAGGAAAATGCTAGCATGGTTGTAAAGGTTACTAGGAGGCACTTGTTAAAAATTTTCATTTTTCAATCCCCTTCTCTTATTTTTTAACACATTTATACTATAATTCAATAATCAGGAAAATGATAGAGTTATATTTTAATTTTAATAGATGGATTCTATTATTCAATGTAAAAACAGAAACCTCTAAAAAACTTTAACTGGTATAATACATTGAATAACTTAAATTAAGGAGATACATAAATACCAGGATATTTAATTGCCACATTTTTCTTGAACGAATAAAATTCTTTTTTCGGTCGTGTGCCCCCTAATAGCATATAATAAATTGCTGCTGGCATGATGCCATTTTATATACAGAAAAACACTCCCGTTCACAACCGCAGGAGTGTTTTTCTCATATTTCAGTCTGTTACTACATAAAATAAAACCACACGTGTTCCTCTTGTATAGTAAGCATCCCACGTAGCCAGAGTACTCCTCAAGAGCACTCTGGTTTTTATTATTCATTTTAATAAAACTATTCTTTGGTGAAAATATATTTAACATATACATTTATCGTCCAATAATAAGTTCTATCCTTCACTAATATTGGATATACTATTTATACATCTAGAGAATCACCACATGAGGCACCTTCAGCTGGGGAAGGTGTCTTTATTATTTTCGAGTCATATTGTATGTAGTGGATTCATATAATTAGAATGCCGATACTGTAATCCAACCAGGAATACTCTTTTTCATTTCCTTACTTCACATACGCATAGGTTGTTGCATTTACTTTTACATAATATATTTTATCTTTAAAATTTCACATATTCACCTGAAACCCACTGGTCTCCCCCAACATTATACCAACCATCTCTATATCCCCACGACTGATACTGTTCCCCTTGGTACACATTTTTTACAATACCATAGTTAGTTCCTGGACCTTTACGAACACGTAATACATCAGCTGTAATAGTCAATACACCAACGCCATCATTTAAAGGTTTAGAAGGTTTCGGCACATTTTCTCCTGTATAACGAATGTATGATGGATCATTATAAATCCACTGATCGCCGCCAAGGTTTAACCAACCATTTGACTCATCCCATACTTGGTAAGATTCTCCTTTACCTAATTGACGAATAATCCCGTATCCAGTGCCTGGACCTTTACGAAGATTAACGCTATTTCCTCCGATATATGCAATACCTGTTTCACCACTGAAAGATGGAGTAGGCGTTAGGTTACTTAGACTACTACCTCCATTATATGCATGTTGAACCCTTTCAATAAAGTTATTCCAACGCCCCTCTGCCAACATACGATGAGGACAGTACTTCCCACTCCATGATTGGTGTGTACAAACTTTGTAAATTGGAATATCATACTGTTTCATTAATTGTGCTACAACGATAGTTGCATTGTCTTCCGCTTTATAATATCTCTCTCCACCGCTTAAAGAGTAGCAAATTTCAACCCCAATAGATTTACGATTACCATTGCCGTTACCGTCGCCAGTATGCCAGGCGTTACGCTCTAAAGGAATTCCTTGCACAGCTTCCTTATCATCTACCGCGATATGAAACGATACTTGGTTGTCATTACGAATCATATAAGCTACTTCGTTTTCTGCTGTAGCATCGTTGTACGTATTGTGGACTGTAATGAATTCTGGATTCATTGTATACGGACACTTTGTACCATATTTACTTGGGTCAACTAATTTTTTTCTGATTTCCATTATTGAACATCTCCCTTTTTCTCTTCTTGTTTTTGTTTTCCACCCAAAATTTCAACTGCATTTGTTAAAGCTGAAGGCAAAGGTATTCCCATACGCCCTGCATTTTCTAAAAGTGAAAGCAACTCATTCCCAATAAAGAAAAAAATCGTCGCTTCACGAATAGCGCTATTGCTTCCTAGTGCTAAATCTAGTTGAGCTGCCGCTCCTACCAAAAGAAAAAGCACCACCTTTTTGGCGATGCCTTTGAAACCCACTTTACTTTTTAATTCTCCGTTATATCCTGCTGCAATCATGCCAGTTAAATAATCAATAACTGCCATCGTCACTAAGATTTTCAATGTTGTATCCCATCCTCCCAAGAAATACCCACAGAAGCCACCGAAAGTGGCAATAAAGGTTTTTAATAATACATCAATACGATCCATCTTTTCCTCTCCTTTTTTAGATAATAAAAAAGACCAACTATTGCTGCTCCTGCTCTGTTTGTGTGTTATTTTCATTAGTTGGTGTTGGCGGTTCTTGAGATGGGTAATTCCCTGTAAGTTTAAAATAATCATTTGCACAAATGTTCCTTTTAGCAACTCCTAAGTTCAATTCATATAATTTGGCTCCACAACCACATAACTCACATTTCGTTAAAACCCTAAAACCAATAGTTCCGTCAGACATGTCCCTCCACACCTCAACTTTACTCGTATCATTGGAAACCCCTGCATTATCTAACATGTCAGCAGGTACTTGTATAAAGACTCCTGTTTCCGTTCGTTTTACATCTACTATTCTTCCCATATAAGGAAGCATTTCACCTTCTTGAAAAGGCATCATATAGTTAATATCCATGTTTAATCCTTCCTTTCTATCCAAGCGCGTTAAATTTCCAACCACTTGGAGTACTCGCATAAAAACCCGCTCCAGCATTACCGTCTGTAAAACGAATATGCCCCCATTGTTGGAATCCACCGCCACCTAAGTTAATTCCCTGCATTGCTCGAATATTCCTAAAGATTTTCACTTCTTTTTCAGTACTTATATCAAACGTTTGTCCGTCTGGTGCTGGAGATATATTATTATTCACACCACCTACAGCAAGTGCGTTAAACGGCTGAATACCATCTGCTCTTTCTGCTGCAGCACGATCCCAATTATACATAGATGCATACTTACCACTGTATAGCGTTACACCACTTACACAAATCGCGGTCCCTTGTCTCATGTCAGCATTTCCAGAACAAACTTTAATAATTAATGCGTGTTGTTGTGGAATATAGTTTGTCGGCACTTTGAAAGTGAAAGAGTATCTTCTGATTTCTCCATAATAGGTAGACGGTTCAGGGAAATCCATTTTTTGTTCATTCCATATATCATAACTTACATTGTCTCGGAATTTAACGCAGCATACTTGTAAACGTGGTTTCCCTGTTTTACGTACACCATTTATCATAGCTGTTCTAAAGTGAGCAGAAACTGTATATTCGTTACCAGGATGTATACCGTTATTCACGACTGTTTCGGGATAGTTATACATATCTACCCTTGCAGCATTTACCATTTGCTCGTAATCGAATATATGTGTATTCTTTTCAATTACGACATTTCCCCAGGACTTCCAAGTAAGACCGTATCCACCTTCAAATCCATAATAATCGTTATGTCCAATGTTTTTCTTTGTAACACTAGAAAAGTCTGGATCTGCTATTAGATTTCGTCTTGATACCGCGGTTGTTTTTGTTCCCCATTCGTCTTGGAATAGGAAATCTAGCATTTTAACAGTTACACCATCTTTATCAATGGTTATCTTGTCACCGTCAATTCTAATAAGATTCGTATCAATGCCTTTTGCAGTTAACCATTTCACCATTGTATCGGCATTAATATTCAGTTTCTCAGCATCGATTGTAATCTTACCAGGTGACATATTGATAGAAGTAATGATACCGTCTTTTAAAATTTGTGCTAAGATCCCTTCATCTAATACCTGTAACTTCGATTCTGTTTTCTTTACATAGGCATTATAGGTCTCATTAATAAAACTTTCCTGTTTCTTAGAAATGATAGTAACGCCTTCTTCATTAGTAGCGATACTTCTTTCTAATTCGGTTACTTTTTTATCGTAATCTTTAGTTGCTACTCTATTAGCAATATCCTCTAACATTTTGTCAGCATCCGTTTGATCTTTTGGATGTAGCCAAAATTCTGTAGCTATAGTGCCACGTTGTAACATAGGTGCAGCACACCATAAACGCCCATTTCTTGTAACGTAATAACGCCATCTCACAAACGACGCATTAGCTGGCGCTTTATCTGTGCATACAGCACGAACCCCTGTATGATTTACAACAGTGATATTCGTTCTAGCTGTCTTAATGCGAGTTTTTTTGTCAGCAGTCCACCATTCAATTTCAATAAATGCACCGCCACCATCAATAGGTGTTTTCCCGTCAGTATTGAAATAACCTGATGCAACAAAGTCTTCGTTAACCTGACACTCAATAAATTGACTTGTAAGCCCCCACCAACGATCTTGGGACTGGCCAGTAACGGTAATTACAAATGTATTCATACCTTTGTATTTTAAATTCGTATCAACAGCACCAGTAGCCCCATTACCGCTATTCCAAAACCAATATTTCTGTCCTAACGTAAAATTAGAATCACGCAACTCGTTGACAGTACCTAAACCACCTACATAAGCTTCAACATCTTTCTTTTTCATTGCTAGCTTCAATTCTTCAGATTGTTGCAGGATCGTTGTAGTAGCTTCAGTCAGTGTTTGCCCTTGCTGAGTTTGTATTTCCTGTATTTTTTTTACATCACTTGTTATCCCTTCGGCGTTCTTCGTAATCTCCGTTACTTTCTGGCTGAATACATTTTCTTTTACACCATCTTCCGGAGACGGAGCGAATGCTTTCGGCATAGATCCTTTTAACACGGATACATTTTTGAAGTAGCACTCACTACCATCAGCAGAACGATCACCATAAATATACAAACTAAAACCTTTTTTCATATCTGATTTATCATGTAATTTCATTGTTGTATGAACTCGAACCCACTTTTTAACAGGTTCGATGGTCAATTCTGGCGTACCTCCACTATGAAAGCCCATTGTATTGTTACCCTCAATAAAGTGGTGTAATCCTACCGCTATTTTGTTGTTTGCTGTTTCCGTCCATACATCTAAAGCGATGGTGTACGTATCACCTGGCTGGAAATCATTTCGGAAACTAGCTGGCATTTCTTGAGGCATTCCAAGCCACCTTTTAACTTGACCGAATTGACCATTTTTGTTAATAACAGCAACTACAGGATACCCAAACTTTTTGTCATTAACGTGCATATGATAACCCTTTGTAGGATCTGTTGTCCCAGCGTTATAACCTGTAGCCCAATTACCAGCGCGCAAATTACCGTTTAGGTTCTTATCCCATTGTAGATCGTTATCGGCCCAATAGTGTGTGAAATCTCCGTTACGTGCATAGTTACGATCACCAGCATCATTAATGATAGATTCCGTTTTTTCAATACGCTCTTTTACGCCATTGAAACTTTGTTCCAACTCATAAGTCGATTTTGTGAAATCTGTAGGAACCGACCCTTTTTCGAGTTTGTGCTTCTTCATACGTAGTCTTTTGCCTACAGAGTCTACATTTCTAGCAAATCTTATCCTTAATCCCCAACCTGTGGATCGTTTGTCAATCTTGAAAGTCCAGGACTCGCGTTTCCACACGTTAGATACAGGTACCCCTTTCTGTACAGCCTCATTCCATATACCATTAATAAATTGGAATAAAACGAAATCAACTTGAGCATCATTTTGCATGTCCAGAGATATAGTCATATCTTTATCTTTTTCAAAGTCACCCATTTTCGTATTATCTAAATGAAATTGATAGAAAGAGTCAGTATGATCCAAGCATTCTAATACAATGTATTCAGCAGGCTGTACAGCGAATTTAGCTTTGTTTACTTGTGCGCCTCCAATCATTCCAATTGTTTGTGGTTTTTCGTTTGGCCCAGTGTTAATAAGCCAGTTTTCAACTCCAACAGTACGATCTTCAACCTGCTCTAATTTTTTAGAGATTCTTCCAGCTTCTTCTTTGATCTCGGTTGTTATCTTGGTGAAAACATTACCATCTGCAATATCTTCAGGAGCAGGTCGCCACGAATAATCTTTACTGCCTATAGTCAATTGTGGTGAACTCTGCTGATACCAACAACCAGCAGGAGGGTTTGCGTCAGGTTCTATACGTAAATGACTCTCGGTATCTGTTCCCGGTAGCGACATCATACTTGCTGTCACTGTGAACGAAACGCTTACTCTTTGCCATTGATTAGTAGATTTATTTGGACGAATTCCAGTAGCACCTGCTGCAAAATAGAAAGTTTGTTGTAAATCTTGGCCATCCGGTAAACCTTTTACGCGAGTATAAATTGAATAGGTTACTTTATCTCCTACTTTAACAACTCCCCGATTCACCAAGTCTTTGAAGTTATAAGCTAAAGCAGTCCATGATGATTGAGTTTCTACGACTGTATTCCCTTGAAAAACATCCTTCGAAATTTTTACTTTATCTGCTGATTTAAGCCACCAACGATTGTCTGCTTGCGCAAAAGTCAAAGCGCCATCAAAAGATTTAGAACCGATTAACAAGTTTCTTACATCGTCATTAATGTTTGCTACACTTTCTTTAACTTCTGAAATAACTTTCCTATTTCCGTCCGCATCACTTTCTAATGTATTGATTTTATTTGTAGTCTCACTACTATTTTTCGTTAATGTTTCAATAGACAGTTTAAATTTCTCAGAATCCTGTTCAACCTGGGTTACTTTTTTATCAATTTCACCTTGATCTCTTTGTACGTCAGAAATAGTTCTCGTAACTTTTTGAAGACTTTCTGTTACTTCATTAAATTGGCCAGTGGTTTCTTCTTGCGCTTCTTCCACTTTCTTATTTAATTCTTCTTTTGCGAGTTTAATATCCTTATTAACCTGCTCCAGTGTATCTTTTTTAATTGATTCCACATCAGGAATAAGGAGTTCCCAACCTTTACCGTTCCACACTTTTAAAACACCAGGTTTACCGTTACTAATATCTCGCCATAATGTTTTACCTACTATAAGATTATCAATTGGTGGATTTTTAGCTTCAATAATATTTACCGTATTATTTTTTAGATTTTCTTGAACTTTTTCTGCCAACTCTTTAGCTGCTTGAGATTCTTTCCGTATGGTTTCAATTGTTTTACCAGTTTGTCTAGCTGATCTAGCATTTCTTGTTTACTACCTAACGAACTAAGAATTTGATTATAAATCTTTCGTAATTCTTCGTTAGGGTCTACAATTTCTCGATAATCTCCAAATACATATTTATCTTGTGTAGGATCAGTAAAAGATTCGTCTCCAGCTATTGCTCTTGCTTCTAAATAAAGTTTTGGTGTAAATCCTGTATCTTTAATTCGGATTGTGTCACCCTCATTAATCAATTCATGTGCTAACCCAAATACACGTCCTATGGATGCCGCTTTTACCTCATAAGAAACAGACGCATTTACACATTTCTTCATTTCTATTTCCATTAAAGTTTTCAAACGTTCAGGAGACATGTTTTCATTGTCAGTTTCTGGACTATAAAAACCAAATTTATGTTTACCCTTTTCATGCCATCGTTGAAAAGCATCAATATTAGTAATATAAGGAAGGCCATTATTAATTTTTTCTATCGTAATAATGTTATCGCCTTCACCTTTCACAAAACCAATTAAAGCTGTACAGATATTTTGCGAGTTCTCAATTCGCTTAATTCCAATTAAATCTTTCTCTAATTCAATTGTTTTCCCTGTATCCTGCCCGCGTTTTTTCATCATATCAACATACCGTTCGATATGATTCCCTACGATTTCAGTTCGATATTGAATTTCTAGTTCAAATAGAGAAGCAATCTTTTTTAAAAAACTTAATGGATCAATAAATTCATCAACGGTCATAGAACGGAAACTTTCATAAGAAATATTTCCTTTTTTCCATTTCGTTCCCTTAAGAGCTATATCTACATACTCCCCTACTGTTTTTGCTTCAAATTTTTGTGGATCAATATAATTTGCTTTACCAAGTAAAATCCATTCACCAGACGCGTAAGTTGTAAGGGATCTATTATTAGAATCTTTTTCTGTTTCAGTAATTGTGTATGGAACAATTCGCCCACCCCTTACCTCTTTTAAGACTAAATTTTGTTGCGTAAGCGCTGCGGCTTCTGTTGTACCATCAAAAACCGTAAAATCTAGCTTATCAACATTATTTTTAATCTCCCAATGCCTATTGTCATTCCAATAATCCTTTGATTGAATCGCTCCGATAATTTGATCTGTTTGTGAATCAACAACATGTAATATTCCACTTGGTGTTCTCATCTAAATCGCTCCCTATATGTAACCTTTGCTGTTCCTATATCGGAAGGTATGATTTCAAGTTTATTCGTACCTTTATTGATAACAGGAAAATTACTAAAAATATCTTTTATGTTAATAGCGTTTTTCCCTTCAATACTGACATGGCTGCTTTCTGTATCAATCACAACTTTGTCACCAACATCGACTATATAAGGTGGTGTATTTTGATTATTTAAATTCACTTTCCAAAATTTCAAATCAGAAACGGTCATCGCTTCTACTGGCGGAACATCTTGCCACTGCATGATACTAATCTGTATTTGAGCTGCTTTTTCCATATGTTTATTGTCTTTATCAGTCCATCTTGCAAAGCGCTCTGCATCATCTTTTTCTGTTCCAGGAAGAAACTTTGAAATATACGCTTCCCAATCATTACCCGTTCTAGCAATCCACAACCTACCATAATACTGATTCCACGTATTGGGATAATCACCACTCTCATAAATTAAACCTGTTTTTCCAGGCTTATTATCATATCCAATTACCATCGTTCCAAAATTTTGTTCAGCTTGCCAATAGAGGTCGTTCATAGCAATCTTTGAAAGAACTTTGCTATTTTCATCGAGTATCGCTATCTCAACTCGTCCCATTTCATTAATGTTTTTACTCTTACATGTAACATGGGCTTGCATAATAAAATCTTCTACTGGTCCACCAGGGATGCTCTTTTTAACAGCTGCCCCATGCCACCCATTACCTGAGCCATAGTCCGAACAATAGAATTGGTAACTATCTGTTTTCATTTCACCAACCGGATTACCATCTTCCATAGAACTAACCTTGCTCCACCCTACAGTTGTGGACATATCATCCCATATAAGACGTTGATTTCTTTCTACAGGCAATTGCTCCATTTTTAATGGCATTCCAATACGAAAATAATCTGGTTCCTTTGCACATTTATCTTCAAACCATACATCTAAAAAAGTATGTGGCTTTTTAATATCAATTTCAATAATCGGATTGGAATGCACAGAGCCTTTGTTTTGGACATTGGCAATTAGCCCTCGACCTTCATTTGCAAAATCAACCGTTTTCTCATTTCCTAACTTATAAGGCATTGGGCAAACAAAGTTCAAAATACCTTTACCTAACGTAACAAAATCCTCTGGATCAAAATCTTCATCAATAACCGCTAAGTATGTCCTATCAGGTGTTACATCAAAGACTAATTCAACAGGTTTTTCTGTAATTAACCACTCTGCTATTTCTTCTTTTACTGTTTCTAAGTCTGATCCATCAGGAACAATAATTCCGACTGGAACAGGTAAAACTCGCATTTCAGTTTCTGTCGTTAATAATCTTGCACCTGGATAACCTGGAACGCTTAAAAAGTTCCGTTTTAACGGAGCCCACGCTGGTTTTTTCCACCCTTTTTCGATTTGAATAAAATCCTTGCGTATATTGTTAAATGTAAAAGAGCTCACGTTGCCACCTCATTTCTTTTCAAATTAAAAGAGACTCAAACTTAAAAGTCTGAATCCCTCTGTGTTTCTCGTTCTTGATATTCGGTTGTATAGCGATATGTACCACGCGCTACATCTCGTCCCTCTAAAACAACAGGAACCTCCACAACGAAATCTCCACCAAGCATTGGAATGACTCCACCACCAGATGATCCCGAAGAATAATGAATCACTTGATTCGCAACACTAGCTGCCATCGCTTGTCTACTATTTGACATATTTCCATACACACCACTCATAACACTCTTTAACCCTGATAATTGATTCATAGAATTAGCCATCATACGACTCATGTCACCCATTAGTTGATTCATCGTTCCAGTGATACCGAGGGATCTTTCTTTTGAAGATAACGGTGTAACCGTGATAGAATTCCCTCTTTTGGTAAACAGTTCAGGGCCTTTTTCTCCAGTAATAAATGAGCCATCTCCTACAGGTTTTCCACCTTTCGCAAGCATTGGTACATGCGGAATAGTCGGCGCGCTAACTCCTGGTATATTGTTTAGTAATTCTGCTGGTGTATTAAAGCCATCTATAAATTTATTTATGATGCGAATAATTCCATTGATAGCTGTACGAATGCCACTTTTAATACCATCCCATACGCCTAATACCGCTGATTTCATGCCTTCAAATGCTCCACTAACCGCATCTGTTACCCAACGAACAGGAGTCATAATGGCTTCTTTTAATCCATTCCAGACAGAAGATGCGGTTGACTTGATACCTTCCCAAATGTTTGAAAGTGTAGATTTAATACCATTCCAAATACTACTGCTTGTGCTACTAATCATATTCCAAACCGTTGAAATGGCTTCTTTGATGCTATTGAATACAGAATTCGCTGTGGAAACAATTGCGTTCCATAAGCTAGATAGATAGCTTTTAATCGTATTCCATACTGCACTTGTTGTGGAACTAATCGTATTCCATGTATTCACAATCCAATCTTTTATTGAGGTGAATATTGGCGTTACAAAAGCTACTAACCCGTTCCAGCATGATTGTAAGAAACTCTTAACAGCGTTCCATACAGACATTGTTGCTGAACTGATTGCATCCCAAACGGTGGTAACTGTATTTTTAATCCACTCAAATACAGTTGTTGCAATTGAAACGATTCCATTCCAACAAGTTGTTAAGAAATTTGTAAGTGCATCCCACACCACCGTAGCTTTTTCTTTAATAGATTCCCATACCGAAGCTAAAAACTCTCGTATAGACTCGAAAATTGGAGTGGCGAAATATAAAATAGCCGTCCAAATTGCTTGTAAGTATTGAGTAATAAAACCCCATACCGTTTGAATCACCGTGGAAATACCATTCCAAATCATAGAGAAGAAATCAGCAATCCCTTGTAAAATAGGAGTTAAAAAGGCAACTAGTCCATTCCAAGTATTAATGAAAAACTCACTAATCGCTGTCCACACTTCAGAAGTAGTTTGACTGATGCCATTCCAAACTTCCGATAATGTTTCAACTACTCCATCCCAAATTCCAGTCAAATACTCCACAATGGAATTCCATATTTCTATAGTCGTTTCAACAATAGAATTCCATATTTCAGATAAAGACTCAACTATCCCATCCCATATGCCTACTAAAAATTCTCCAATTGCATTCCAGGCATCAATGGTCCATTGTTTGATATCATCCCAATTTTTATAAATTACAACACCTAGAGCGACAACAAGTGCTACTATTATCGGAATAATAGCAACCAATCCTGTCATCGCCCATCCTATACTTGTTATAACAGCAACTATTGGTGCTAAAGCCATGAACGCCCCTGCAATTACACCAATAGCAACAGCAATCGCTGTTAACGTTGCTGCTAATTCAGGATTATTAGAAATCCATTCAGCGAATTTAGAGACAAGATCTGCTATAACTGCAAGAACAGGTTGAAGGGCAACTTGTAAATCTTGCATTGCTTGTTGAAATTTAACCGCTGGAGATGCATCTATTTTAGAAGTAGCACCCTGTAAGTCCTCTACTCCTTTTTTTAAATCGACTTGTTTACCTTCCGCTTTCAAAATGGTGTCGATGATTTTCTTTCCTTGGTCTTCCCAAAGAGTACCGAACATCTTCGTGCCAAGTGCATTTCTGTCTGTTGCATTTTCAACACCAGCTAAAGCCTTAGTTGCTTCAAGCATAGCTTTTTGTCCATTTTCACCACCGCCAGCAATTGCCTGCCCCCATTTTTCAAACTGGTCCGCTGAAATTTTTGTTTTATCTAAAACCTCTTGCATAGATTTATCTACACCCGCACCAAATTCGGCCATTTTGATACGCCCTTCTTTAACACCATCTAATAGATTATCGATATTCCAACTCTTAGTATCTACTCCTGCTGACATAATCCCTTGGACTTCTTTAGCCGAAAATCCAGCTTGAATCATCTGATCCCCATATTCTGCAATAATATCTAATTGTTCAGGTGGAAATCCTGTTTTTAATAATGTATTAACTAACCCCAATGCTTCCTCGTTAGTAATACCTAACGTTGCACCAATCTCATTGGTTTCTTGTATAAGTTCATTAAAATCAATTCCAGCATAGGATGCTGCAATAGTCGCTGTCCCTTTAACCACAGCGGCATTTGTTTCATCAGAAGCATCCTTATTTAATGCCCATTGTCGGCGAACACCTTCTAATGCTTCTTCAGCGTCAATACCATAAGTACTAACGCCCCTAATAGCTTCTTCCACTGATTTTTTCGAAGACTCTGGAACATCAAAAGTGATATCAATCTTAGTTTTCAATTTTGACATATCCATTGCTTTTTCGACTGCACTAGCAATACCGCCACCAGCCGCCATACCACCAATGACATTTTCCAATCCTATTTTTAATCCTTCAAACTTTTTCTCAGTTCTCCCAGCTTCTTGTTGTAAATCTCTCAGTTCATTTCGTACTTGCTGAATTGAATTCCCCACATCCACAGATCGTAGCGTACGTTGTAACTTTTCAATATCAGCTTCAGTTCCTAAAGCTTCA
Source organism: Bacillus sp. FSL K6-0268 (assembly GCF_038005425.1). Lineage (NCBI taxonomy): Bacteria > Bacillati > Bacillota > Bacilli > Caryophanales > Bacillaceae > Bacillus > Bacillus sp. FSL K6-0268. Next base: position 4,219,895 of record NZ_JBBOTF010000001.1, on the reverse strand, counting down.
CGACCAATAAGACCAATTGCTTGTTCTAACTGTCGACTTGTAGCCGATCCACTTTTAATTGCATTTACAAGACGATTACCTAATGCCCCTGCAAAATCATCCACGCTTTTGCCTGTAGCGCTAAACAACGTTTCTAATTGTCTTGTTGAACTTGCCACATTTTCTTGTTCAGCTTTCATATTACCAAGCTTATTTTTCAAACCATCAAGTGACCCTTGTGTAAATTCAATTTCACGTCTAAACGCACGATATTGTTCTTCCGATATCTTTCCGTTTTGGAATTGCGCTTGAACCTGCTGCTCCGCTTCTTTTAATTTATCGAGCTTTTGTGTAGTGTTTTCAATTTGTTGTGTAAGCAACTGTTGTTTTTGGGCTAATGCTTCCACATTACCAGGATTAAATTTTAAAAGGCGCTCTACCTCTTTCAGTTCGGTCGCTAAGCTATCACTCTGTTTATTTACATCTTTTAAAGCGTTTTGTAACGGCTGCGTATTCCCACCAATTTCAATCGTAATCCCTTTGATTTTTCCTCCAGCCATTCTTTCACCCCTTTCTTAGAATGAATCAAAGTCTTTTTGGTTTGCTTTTCTGACTTTTTCTTTGTCTGGATTCTCCATTTCAGCGAATTCTGCAATATAATCAAAACAATCTCCAATTGTCATGACTTCCAAATCCCAATGCGTTAATTTCGCTTTATAACAAAGAGCAAGGAACGTATCAGTGGTTAATTCTTCATCACTGAACGTCCCTTGCTCTCCATTATTTTTCTTTATTTTTTTTTTGCGCCCATCGTATTTTGAATCATATCCATAATTTCTGGAATAATCTCTGAGATAGGGAATTCATCAAAACCGTCTAACCATGTAATTGGATCATCAATTTCTGGATTTGCTGTTTTCGCATATAACCAAACTAAATCATATACAACTTCAAAATCTAGCTTACTTAAATCTGCATTTGCTAAATCAATAGTGGCTAGTGAACCCTCTTGAAGATTTGAAGGAGACAAAATCCCTAACTTAAACATATCAGCAAATAAATCACGTCTGAATTGCGCTTTATATCGTTTAACAGTAGCTGCTGTACTTTTTAATCGGACTTGTTTTCCGTCTATTGTAATTGTCTTTTCCATTTACTATTACGCTCCTTTGGGTGCTGCTGGTGTTTTTACATATACTTTTTTGTACCAGTCGTTATAAATTGCTTGTGTTGTTTTAGCAGTCGTTTTCGTTTTAACCATTGGTCTTCCACCAGGTACTAAAACAATTGGGCTAGAAACAAACTTCAGTTCATTTGTATTTGGTTCAGCCGAACTTGTTTTTGTTTTAGATGCAAGTGTTGGACGACTTGCTGAACAGTTATACATAACATGTCGAGTTGCATTCACGTCACCATCAAACTCAAATAATAAAGCGAATGGTTTTCCTTTTGCATCAGCCAATTCATTTAATACACCATCCGTTTCGTCTAATTCTTCACCGAGTGCATCAATAGCAAATTTTTCTGGGATAGTAGCAATACTTAATGTTCCATCGTAACCCTGGTTATTACTTGCCGCGTAATAAAGCATGTCGTCTGCATAGAATTCAATTAAATCACCGCGTGGCTCAAAAGTTAGTTCAACTCCACCAGGTAATGGAATTGGCGTCCCAAATGTAACTAAAAAATCCTTAGTATCTAATGGTACATAATGTACATTTTTCAAACCGAATGTTACCTTATTTTCATTCATTTACATCAACCTCGTTTCATAAAATTTTTGATATATTTTTTCTGTTTCAATAATCCCTTCGAATGGCGAATCATAAGGTATTTCATGATTGTCTAGGACCTTTTCAAGCTTGGCTTCTGCAACCAAGTCTTTTTTTGTGGTATAAAGTTCGATATTTACATCATTAATCTTGTGATAGACCTTGTTATCAGCCATCAAGTTTGCTGATCCATCCACAAGAAAACATATATAAGGCGGCGCTGGAACTGGATTACTTGGCGTTGCTGTAAAATGCGAATAAGCCACAGGATAACCTGTAGCTTCAAGGATTTTTGTTAATTCACCTAATGTCATTGTTGAATCACTCTTTCCATACGTCTTGGCAATTCATCGATTACATATTCTTCAACTGGGCGAATATGCACTTGTGCTGGCACTCGACCTCCACCCACTTTCGCATGCCCATTTTCTAAGAGATGTGTTAATTGCCCTTTTGTATTATGAAGAACAACGCCATTCCCCTCTTTTTTCTTACGCCAACCTTTACGATAAGCACCTGTTTTTTTAGGACCACTTTGCCTTAATTTACTTACAGCAATATCTGCTACTTCATCGATTTCATTTTCCAAATCTTCTTCCACAACATTTGCATATCTTTGTAATTCTCTAGCAAGTTCACTCGCAAAATCATTCATATTAAGTATGCTCCTTTGCGATAATAGTCAATGTTTGATACATTTCATCATCATTCATTGGCGGTTCGATGATATCGAAGGTTCTAAGCCTTGTTTTATCCTTCAAAATAATTCGCATCAATTCTGTAATACCTGTTGTATAAGGAATTACAAACCGATAAATTCGTGTGCTTTGTGAAGCGGAAGCTTCAATATACTCAGACCCTTTTACCGTTTTTATCATCGCCCATGCTTTTTTTACTTCTTGCCAATTACCTGTTTCAACTTCTTGATTCAATTCATCTTTTATTACTTCAGGTTGTTCAATGATAATTCGATTCCTAAAATCACCTGTATTTAAAGGTTTTTTGTATTGAAAAGGACGCATATTAATCACCGTCCAGTTTTATTTCTTCTAAAGCTTTTTCGATACTTAAGCTATTAATCTGACTAAAAAAATTCTTGTCAAAATACTCAAGAGCATCATTATAAACATAACGAGAACGTTCAAAGACTAATTCTTTGAACTCTTCATCCTCGTCATTGTTAATATCATAATCCCCACAAACTCTTAATAAAGCCTTATTAGACGTAGATAGGATGCGCTTTAGGTTATCTTCTTCATCATCACCTAAGTGCATCTTATCTTTGAATTCCTGCAATATTTCATTAGAAATTACTGTTTCCATTCACATCACCCTTGAGCTGGTGGAGTTGGTGCTTCTTCAAGTTTTAATGTGTAAACTTGTGATGTATATTTATCCTTTGGCTTACCTGTAGCGAATTGCTTAGCGATATAAAGCGTTGCATCTTCTAAAGCTAATGTTTCTTCATATTTTTTAATTGGTTCCGTTCCACCCATCGCTGCAATATACTCTCCTTTAACAAAAAACAAGACCTTTCCTTGAGGTACAAACACAGATTCTGTAGGAGTTGGATTGAAAGGTAAGCTTGTCACATACACTCCAGCCGCATTTTGAATTGTTGCATTTGCTTGGATATCAAAAGTATCAAATGGATTTGTTACCATAACGACTTTCCCAGCAATGTTTTTTGGTCTGTCTGCATCAGTTTTACCATCAGGATTTAGCTTTTTAGCCAGTAATTTAACCACACCTTTTAATTCGTTGATTGTTTTGCGACCTGGTTCAAACGTTAAAATCCCCGCTGTTTTTTTATCTGGATATACTCCTCCAACAACACTTCCACTTGGATCTTTTAATAATCCGATAGGCTCATCTTTACCTGTACCAATTACGAATCCGCGTTCTAAACCTACAGACATAGCTTCTGAAATCATTGTACGAACATAGCGTTCCACCCACACTGGGCCAAGTTTAAGCATGTCATTTGCCAATGGGATAAATGCCGTTAATTTAAGTTGAGAGATAGACTCTTTTCGGAATGTAGCATTTAGTTGTCCTTTAATATCACCGAATAATGGTCCCCATACAGCTGCACCTTCTGGATCTCCATAGATAAATTCTGTCACAGCACCTAAGTTTTCTAATCCGATATGTTCTAACAACGGATGACCTTGAACTAAATCATCAAAAATTCGTTCTTGTGTTGTCTTAGGTAATGTTTCAGTATCTTTAAACCCACCATCTTGAACGACTGCATTAAAGAATTTCATTTCCTCACTCGTTAATACGTTAGAACCACGAGACTGCATAATAGAACGGTCTACAATAGATTCATTGACTTGATTCAAGATATCCGAACGTACATCTATAGCAAGTGCTTCAATCATAGAATTTAATGCCGCTGTTTGTTCTTCTGGTGTTCCTTCCTGTGTTGCTTTCGCAAAAGCTAGTTTTTTCTCTTCAAAATTATTAATTTTAATCACCATGTTTTATTTTCCTCCTAGATTTAAAAAGAGCGTACTCAGATTCTGTTTTGTATTAACAGGCTCTTGAATAAGCTCTTTTGGATTTTGATTATTTGGTTGTTTCGTATACTTAGCTACTAAATCTTCTTTGAAGTTTTCTACAACTTCCTCTTCTTCATCTTCTTGCGTGTCATCTATTTCGATTTCATCAGCAATTTCATCAGCTAAACCAAGAGCAACTGCTTCCTCTGCTGTTAGCCAAGTTTCATCTTTTAAAAGCTGTTTTAATTCTTCATCTGTTCCAACAAAACGTTTCTTATAAGATGCCGCTAAAGCTGAATCAATCTTTCGTAGATCTCGTGCAGTTTTTTCAAAAAGGTCTGCATTTCCATATTCAAAGGTACTTGCTTGATGAATCATCATCATAGTATTACTAGGCATAATGATTTTATCACCTGCCATTGCAATTACAGATGCGGCACTAGCTGCCCAACCATCAATATGAACTATAATTTCTGCATCATGCTGCTTTAACTGATTACAAATGGCTACACCATCAAATGCGGAACCTCCACCCGAATTAATATGAACGTGAATTTTTTCTGCTTTAACATCTTGAATTTTTCTTCTCACAGCTTCAGCATTATTTTCACTAAACCATCCACCGATTGACCCATAAACAGTTAATTTATACTCATTCTCACCTTTAGCTTCAAAGCGAATATCTCGTTTTAAATTTAAAAGCTTATTCATGTTCAAATGTTCCATCATTTCTCACCTCCAGATTCATTTAGTTTCGTATAGTTCTTCGTAATATGATGGATATTTAAGTTTGGATCATCAGACTCTTCATAATCTACTTCTGAACGAATCTCATTTCCTGTAAATGCACTTGAAGAAATGAGTTTATCAATACTTGTTGCAAGGTCAAATATACTCTGATAAGAAACAGCCTTAACTTCAATCTTTTGTCCTGAAAGATATTCATTCATTTCAAAGAATTTTACATTTGCTTCATCAGATAATTTTTTCAATAATGGTCTTACTGTGAAAAGCATGTAGTTTTTCGTTTGCTTCTCTACATCAGCCATTTCGCCATATAACAAAGCTGTTGGGATTCCGATAGCCATTGCCACTTGATTTAAAAAACCATTCGTCACTTTATTGATTTCTTCCACGCTTTGTCCAGAACTTCCACCACCAGATGATGTCTCACTGAATTTAAAACCTGGTTGTTGGGGTACAATTGCAATATCTTTTTCTCCAAATGCTTTATACATTTTCTCCACAAACTTTTGCAATTTCCCTCGACCTTCTTCAGTCTTTGCCACCTGTGCTTCTACATCTACTACACCACGAATTTGATTTTTACGTTTTTGCGAACTTAATATTCGTCCGAATAGATCACCGTAGTCAGTAAACAACCCATCAATTAGCGGTGACAACTTATCATTACGATATTTCAAGTGAATAACTTCGCTTTGTTTAAAAGATCGCTTAAATTCATAATCTTTTACCATTACGTTTGTAAAGGTATCTTCAAACACAGCATATTCATTGTGTTGGAAGTAATCCGCAATAAGTAGATCACTATCATCAGCTTGGATTACTAAACATTCATTATCATAGATAAGTTTACGAATTAGCCTTTCCCAAAAAGTACTTGCTGTCATATTCTTATTCGGTCTAACATTCAAACGATAGTACAATTCATTTTTTAAAAATTCTTTTTGATTTTTCACTCTGAATTCTGATTGACTAATTGTCCTACCTAAAAAAGATACACATATTTCAATAGCCAATCGTTTCATATGAATCCTATTCGTTGTTTCTGAAACTATATCTTCATCGTACATATAGCCTAACTCTTTATTTCTATTAAACACATTATCAAGCCACCCAATTGTAATCACCCCCTTAAAAATCAATTTCATCTAGCATAAACTCAACTTCTTCTTCAAGAATGTTGTCAGCTTGCCATAAAGCGTGAATAAAGGCTTGGAATCCATCCGTTTTCCTTTTAAATTCATCTTTTTTCAGATACTCTTTGTTTCCATCTTTTCTAATGTGGACATATACGTTGTTGGTGTACCAACGCATTAATGGATTATCACCAAATATGATTTGTCCATTTGCAAACAACGTTTCAACACGTGGAGCTAATAAAGAATGAATAGCTTTCGGATTACGAATATATAACAATTTAAATCCTTCCGCTTCCAGTGCTGTTTTAACAAGATCCAAACGGAATGTATCAGCTACAATCGTATTTACTCCATACATTTCACGCATTTTTACAAACCAGTCAACTATGTGAGAAATATTAATAACAGGTTCGTCTACTATAGTTAGTAATCCATTTTCAGCCCACTCATAAATAGGAGCTTTTAATTTCACTTTATCCAAGAAACCTTTTCTTACAAAGGAATGAGTTTTCCATATATAGTTTTCCCTATGCTTAAAAAGGAGTCCCACCGATGCAAAGTCTTTAATGCTGGCGTAATCGAGACCACCAACAGCAACTTTATGTGTTAAATCTGGTATTTCTCTCAATGTTTCTCCATCTTCTTCATACCCTGTACGCATGATTTCTTCCCATGGAGCTACAGCCTTGGTTAAATCTACTTCCGGTATATTCATCCTCTTAGTCATGAAATTTTCTCTGTTAGACGGATCGTTTTCTAGATTTTTATACTGACGCATAACTTTCTTAAACAATCCTCTAGCGTATTGACTCATTGGTTTACTAAACATCGGATTTGCTTTTTCCCACATATCGGGATTGTCTACTTCTTCTGCGTTATCAAGCTTACAAATAAAAGGAAACAACCTATCTTCTTTTTCTTTCCCTTTCAGGATATTCATAGCTCGCTCTTTCATTTTGTCAAGATAACCTTCACGAACAAATCCATCTGTGGTAATAAAAAATTCCCTAGAGTTAGGAACTTTACCTAAACCACTAGAGAACACTTCTACAACATCGCTATTTTCATACCTATGTATCTCATCATAAATAACACAACCGTCTCTTAACGAGTCTTTACTTCCTGCATTAGATGTATGAAATTCAAAAGTCGAACGAGTAGCTTTATTTGTTATCAATTGTTTTGTTGATACAAATAACTCATCTAATATTTCATGTTTTTTATTCTTCTCATAAACATCTATAAAAGAAGTTTTAGCTTGCCTTTCTGTATTAGCAACTACTGATACGTTGTAATGCTCAATACCATGCAATTCGCTAATAAAGAAGTGTGTCAATGCACTAATCAATCCGTTTTTACCAGCGCCCCTTGCCATCATCCAGAAATGCTGATCAAAATAAACATCCTCATATTCATCAAACAAAAACACAAATGCTATTAAAAATTTCTGAAAGGAATTTAATTTGAAATGCCACTTTTCTATGAAAGTTACACATTTATGAATTAAATCCATATCGAAATGTAAGTCATTACGGGTTAATATATCTTGCTTTAAATAATGTATAAGCATGATACGTTCTTTATTTAATAATACTGTTCCCGTTTCAAATAGTTCTATATATTCACTTACATACTTATGAACAATCATATTAAATCACTTGCCGAATATTTCTTAATTTCTTTTTTATTATTTCCTTCTGGCAGCAAATCCGTTAGTTGTTTAATGACCCTTTGATATGATTGATCACGGGTATTATATAATCGGGCAACAGGTCGTTCTCTTTCATACGGCTCTGTTTTATCAGATTGTGAGAACATTTCATAGTCACCATTCTCAGATATATCCATCCACATCTCATTTAATAAAACTCGTAATCTTGCTGCCTGAATAATTAATCCTTCAACCACTTTTAACTTACTGGGTGGGATGTCTTTAAATAATCTTTTTAAACGATTTTTTTCTTTATTAACTAGTACCTCACGTTCATCAATGTCCGCCATAATATCACCTCGATTCAATCATATTTTCATACTGGGTAGGGGTCCTATACGAAACAGCATAAAAATCTGGAAAAACGACCCCCTCCTCCGGTGCCCCTTAGACGAAAAAAAGCCCAACCTTCAAACCGGGGGGCCTTATCCCTGAATCATTTTCACCACTTTTCATCGTTTTCCCATTTGTTCGGTTTCTTTTTGAATGTTCTACCGTGTTCTTTATTATGGCAATCCACACAGACTGTTTCTAAGTTATCTATTTCTAATGCAAGTTCTGGATGATGTCCTAGTTCTTTTATATGATGGACAACGAGTTGAATCTTCTTACGCTTGGCACGCTCACTGTACTCATTGGTATCAGTTTGTACACGACCATTTCGTTTACATTCCTGACACTCATAATTGTCTCGCTTTTTTACTTCTTCTCGCAATTGTTTCCATGCCCTACTGTCATAGAACTTACGTTTTTGTTGTTTTGTTTTATATTCTCTCATTCTCTCTTTACCACTCTACTTTCGAACTACTCCTCTAAACAACCATCTATCAACCCTTCTTTTTAACCTCATAAAAAAGGAAGGATTGAATTGTTTTTGATTCTTTTCATCATTCTTTACTAATTCTTCTATTGTCGAATCCATAAGATGAGTCATTGAATAGAACATAGGTTGTTGCCCATACATTTTATAATATTTAAACTGAAGTTCATCCATTTCTACTACCGTTCGATTTTTAAAATATCTATGATAAATTATATCGTCCAAAGGACTTAGACCGAGCGCATCAATTTTCTTTTGTACCTCTGTTTCAATATGTTCCATCTTCTCCACTCCTCGTATCTGTTCTCATTCCAATACCATTGGGGCATTTGTTAATTTATATTCATTTTTATTGGTATACAAAACCAAAACTAACAAATAATAAGAGTGGATGAAAAATTTTCACTACGGCTTTGTACATTGAATGACCCCAATTAGCTATTCTACATCTTTGAAATGTATGAATATGTATGTGCTTCATCCTTTCAGTCACTCCATGAAGGATAAGGAACGTACTATGTAATTCACATTAAAACTAAACCATATTTTCTTTTGTTACAATTATACAGTCGTTCTTTATTCCTTTTCCATTCTTTACATATTTAGGTTTCCTAACAGGAAATAGACTTCCATCCATACTGGGGTATCTTCTCTCATTTTGTCCTTGTCAAGGACATTTTTATCAATCCCATTGTATATTCCTCATGTTATAATAATAATCTCTTAATCATATTTGATATCACATACAAGTTATATCAAACCTTTCTGTTTCTCTATTTGCACAGTTACTTATCATCCACAATTGATACGGTAACTGTGCTTTTTTTATTATTCCTTCAGAAGTTCATCCATAGTTTTATCTAACAAGCTAACCATCGCTTCTCTTCTTTGCTTTGGTGTTGTGTTATCTTCCAATTCATTAAAAATGGGAATTACACTCTCTAGTTGTCGTTTATCAATACGCTCATTTACAAGCTCTTGCCCTAACAGTGAAATGAATGTACCAATCGCAACCGCCTGTTCCTGTTTAGTTAGTTTCATTTGTTCTCACTCCTTATCCAAAATAAAGCACTCGAATGGATGCTTTAACTCGTATACTCAATTGGTATAAAAACCCTAATCACTTCCTATACTAAGAGTACGAATAAAGAACATATGTAAAGATACTCTCTTTTTCATATCTCATTCTTACAACACCCTATGGCATCAAATACATATGTTCCCCTTCAGCTTTTCCATTTAGGTGGATGACGAGCGTACTTGTATCTCAATTCATAAAGTTCCTCTTTATCATCATACAGTCGCTCTTCATCCAACTTTATTTTACCTTTATTACATGCCATTTCTTAGATGACCTTATTAACAAATCCATGCTAGTATAAAATTACAATCAAACATAATCCTTCCCCCTACGAAGGTATTTATGTTTTTCACTATCTATTCACACACTGAACAGCCAGATTATGTATCACAACATAATTTGGCTGTTCTTTTATTTTCCATACTCCATCCAAAATGAGCATGGATCTATTTAAGTTAAAGAAAAAGAGAGCTACCAAAGAATGGCCGCTCTTACATAATCTATATCGAAAGGAAGGTTTCTAGAAAAAGCACCATCAATAGGTGTTGTCCTACACTTTAATATATGCTTATCCCTTTAAAAAGTTCTATTTTTTTGGTAAATAAAGAAAAAATAAACGTGTAATTAACGTCATATGATAAGACTATCGATATTTTTTGGTTGTAAAAACCATATTTATTTTGTCTTTTAGTTCCATTCCCAACTCATTTACATATATTATCTTGAACCCTTACTTTTCGAACTATTATTTGTTCATGACTCACACACATAACGGTAATAGTGACTGTAAATTCAAAAAAATGGGTACGCTGGCACACGTACTCGTTTTTTACATAACCAAAGTTATAATATAGTATATGAACACGCTCTATTGCATTTCCTGGTATCCATGTAAAGAAGAAGCGATTTCATTCGCCTTTTTTTATTGATTCATTTTTATTGGTATTAAAAACCAATTCAAAGTCCATAATACAAATAGAGGAAGAACCTACCATCAAATTGGTGCACTGCATGTGCTTATACCCACTCGTGTATCGTATACCAAATAATATTCGTTCTTCTTCCTCCTATTTTTATTCAAAAGGTTGAAGAATGCACAGAATACCTTTCATCTAGAATAACCCACCACACTTACATATTCTTGCATTCTTCATTCCTACTACATATCCATTTTCCTCTTTTAGAAACTTTTCTATCCAAATTTTTCTCTTTTATACAACAAAAGAAAATTGTATTTCAGCTTCCCTTTCGACATACTACAGTAACATCCTCTCATCAAAATAAGCTCCCACCCATACATGTCTACCTCATTTTTTCATACAATATAATATCTCAACTAAAAGGAGACCTCTTTATGCACTATAAAAGTAAACTGCCAAACTGCAGTCCTAAACGCCCCTTGGCGATTCTTTTTTCACCTTATAAATCTGTCCAAAACACCATGTATCACACTCTTGCTAAACAAGATCAATTCGTATATACCAATGCAGATGGTTTGACTGAATATAAAAGTTCCAATATTCTCGCTCCTTCTGAAGTATCTTATTTCAATTTATTTATTAATGGCGTTATCCAGCCTCTCTCAACATATACTGTTGAACCTGGAAAATTAATCTTATTATCAGAAGAGCCACCTTCCTTACATGCACCTATTACATTACAATTCATTAGCATTTATCCGTAGGAACACAATTCCCCCTCTCACATATACTACAATAGGACAGCCATATTAAAGAAAAGGAGGATTTTTTCATGGCATTACAACTTATGAAACTCGCTATTACAGCTTCTACTTCTACCAATATTGATCCTGAAAGTTTACGTTTTTTCTATGTTGCTGCAGCTCCCACTACAGCAGGAAATACATTAACTATTGATGCTGCAGACTTTTTCCAAGATGATGGATCTGCTGTTACTGCTTTGCCCGTTCTACCTACTGATAATAGTTATGTTAACGTGTTTGTAAATGGTGTTTTACAAATGGGAGATATTTCAGTGTATACCCCAGGTGCAACAGGCGTTGGTTCATTAGCCATTACTGTTCCAGTTGGTGCAGATGATTTAATAACAGGAACACCTATTGTTTTGGAAATTGTACAATTTACACCAAGCGCTACGACAACAGTTACAACATAGTAAAAAGGGCCATTTTTATATAGGCCCTTCTACTATGGCTCAAATAGTCCATTCCCACTAAAACTTTTTTCTATCTACACAGAAAAAGAATGAACAACATCCATTATCCTTTCGTCAAAATCTTATGTTATTACTATAATTCATTTTTTCAAGGGTTTGTATAATGATTACTTACCTTAAGTAAATGTTAAGTTCTATTTGAGTACTCAATCTTTTCTCTCATGGCAGCATGTTTGTTGTAAATGTACTGTGAACTGTAGTTAAGCTCCTCAGCAATCTTTTCTAATGTCATGCCTTCCACATATTTTAGATATGCAATTTTATGTTCCAACCCTTTAAAGGTATTAATTAATTCTTTCAGTTTATACATGTCATTCATCTTATGTGCTAATTCGTATTCAATTGCTTCAATACGTTCTTCTACCTTTGCACCTTCTGATTCAGCAGTTAAACGTACATCTTGCAAATCACCACTGACCCAGCGTTTTAATTCAGCTTTTGTTTTATCTAAGTTGTAATCTAGATAAGCAACTTCTTGTTCTAATTCTTGATATACCTTTAGCCAGTTAAACAAATGATGATTCACCTACTTTCTATTAAAAAACAACAAATTTCATAAAACACGTTTATTTCCCTTTCTAAGACGTTTTAACACTTGTACACCTATTTGTATTCAGAAAGAAAAATAATTCCAAATTACTACGGTTCTGACGGTCGTTTCTTTGTCGAAACGTGTCTTTTATTTTGATATCACAATTACAGTATGTGAAATTAATTATTTCAATCCTCGTTTTTTCATTTGAGTATGTAAATTTGCTGTAGTCACACCCAATTTCTTTGCAATCCCCACATATGTCATTCCTTTATCACTCATGGTTACTGCCTTCTTACAAAATGCATTCCATTCGTTCACTGTTCTTGTTTTCTTCTGGTCCGTACCAATACGACCACCTAACAAAACGCCTAATTTATTTATTCTTATTCCTGTAGCACATTCTGTCCAACAATGCGCTACATCTCTACTACATCTATAATCACAACCTGTGCAATGTTTCTCTTGTAAATCTAAAATTGCAATACGGGCTTCTTTTTTATTCATATCGCTACCCACTCTAACTTATCTACATAGTACAAGTAATCTACTAACGCCCTATCAGTTGGTTTTACAAGATAAGCCTTATCATTAAATACTGCTCGTGGTATTGATTTCCGTCCACCTAATTTCGCAGCATGAACATATTCTTTTATTAATTCAAACGGAACTAAGAAAATGGAATGCTCTATACTAAATTCAATTAAGAAGAAACAAATCACCCCCAACTTTTCAGCTTGTTCTAGATACTCAATTTGATGTGGTGATATATTTTGTAAAGCAAAGCTTGTCTTATTTGTTGTCGCTTTTGCTTCAAATGCTATCATTCGCCCTTTATATATTCCGTCATAATCAACGGTTGACTTTTTTTCGAAATATCCTTCTTTTATTCTTCCATCTTTAAATAACTTTGTAACAACTACAGGTGTAGCACGTTTTGTAATTAATGCTATGTTCTTTCTCTTGTACATATCATTCGAAAAATTAATTAGATTCTCAAACGCAGCTCCATGATCCCCACTGTAAGCCATAATAACAACTCCTTTCTCAAATACTATTTTGTTAATTATGCCTTTGTAACTTTATATTCAAAGAAACTTTTAGATTTTTTATGTTTATCGCATGCAAACACATCTGTAGGAAGGTGCTTTCTACCTTGTGAATCTCTTGCTAATACAAATCCCTTAGTTGTGGCATCACTTTTACAACCAACATAATTGCATTTCTGCACTTTGCATTCTCCTTTGCTTATAAAATTCAAATTTAATAACACTCCAGGACTCTCTCATTTCAGAAAGTCCTGAGAACATAATCTATTTAACTTGAATCATCGGATTAGCTTCTCCACTTACTTGCGGTAACTTACCATCCCATTTTTCAATTTTTTTAATTTCTACAATTTCTGGAGTTAAAGACTTCTTAATAATCTCATTCGCTTCAGCTTTCCCTCTTGCTTCCTCAATGGCTTTCTCTGCATTGATTGTAGCTTGCTTTTTCTCAATCTCAGCTTTTTCAAGGTTTTGTTGAGCGTCTACTACTCCTTGAATTGCTTTCGCTGTATTTGCATCTGGTTTAGGTGCTTCTAACGTAACGGAATCTACTAAGAATCCAGTAGTGTCTACCATTTTTCTAAACTCTTTTTCTATTGATCCGTTAATCTCCCCTTGATGTTGAAATACCTCAAGAACTGAATAGTTAGAGAAAACGTTTAATGTAGCTTTCTTAAGTCGAGTTTGTAACCAACCATTTTCAATTACATCTGGAGCTTGTCCTTTGAACTTGTTATAAATCTTAGGCAGTTTCTCTGCATCATTCATGTAATCATAAGATAGACTCACTGTTAGAGGCTTACCATCTTTGGTTTGTACGCTGAATTTATCCACTTTAACCGTTTCTGTTGAAATAGGATAAGCTGTTACACGTTTAAATGGTGAAACTAAGTGCCATCCTTGTCCTAAGGTCTCCTTTTCAATTCCTGTACTTCTGTTATAAACAACACCTGCATGTCCCTGGTCAATCACCTTTACGCTCATTGCAGTTAAAATTCCACCTGTTAAAAGACTGAATCCTACTAATGCCGCACCTACGATTTTCTTTGTATTCATTTTATTTTTCCTCCTTGAACATGTTTTTAATTTTTAATACTACGTTTCCAATACACTCAAAAACTCCTAATTTACCTGCTATAATCCACAAAAATGACAACACTATGATAAACACTATAATTCCTACAAATAACGAGAACATAGCATCACTCCTTTTATTCACTTACTTTATCCAGCCATATCTTCAGCGAAAAATAGAATTTCTAAATTTCCTGTTGCTACTTCATACGTTTGATGCAAATTCATAACTTCTACTGTTGCTCTATCATCCATTACGTGTAAAACACGAGATGAGTACACGTCATCTGTTACAATATCACCAGAACGATACTCATTTGGCTTGCGTCCCTTTTGTGCAAATACACGTCTTACACTTTCTGCATTGATTTCTTCTACTGTTGCATATCTACATTTATTCGCATGATTGTATCCCCAATCACCATGTATTGCTCCTTCACATCCCCACGTTCCCCATAACTCCACTTTGTTATTAAATGTATCCTTAATCAATCGTTTCACTTGTGTAATAACTTTGTTATCTTTCGATTCGCATACAACCCATTGACCAGCAGTTACTTTCTTTTCATCAATTTGTAAATTCATTTCCTATTTCTCCTTAATTCAAGATTTATGAATTCAAACTAATTTGCTATATAAGTTAGCTTTCTACGCTTCATTATTTCTTCTCTTGCTGGTATAACCAACTTTGACCAAGGTGAAGCTTCTTTTGCCTTCTTTCCACATTCTGATCGTGTTAACACTGGAGTTGTTATGGCTTCTTCTACAGTCCACTTCAAACGTTTAACTCTGTCACGTGCCGTACTATAACTAATACCATTTAATTCAGCTTGTTCCGCTTGTCCATCAGTTAACACTTTATTTTTACATTTTGAATTGGCTTGTTCCGCCAATTTTAATGCTTGATACTTATCTATAGGTGGCTTACTGATTGCATCAATCAATCTCCAACCTTTTTTTATTCTTGCTGTATAAGTTGAATGAGAGATACCATTTTTCAAAGCTATTTCTTTAATGTTTTTCCATCTATTTGCGTTATATCTTGATGGTTTTGTCATTGCAATTTCTTTGTCCCATCCCAAATTTCTAATCCTACGTGTCAGTAATTCATTACTAATTCCATTCTTTGCAGCCGCCTCATATTCTTCTGGAGTTATATAATAATCATATGGATTCCGCATGAGTATCTCCTCCTATTCAATTGTTAATTAAGTTCTTGAATTTCTTTTAACGATCTATTCGAAACTTCAATACTACGAATCTTAAAACTATAATTCTTACGATATTTTTCACGAATTTTTAACGCCGCTTCTTCTTTCGTTTCAGCTTCACAAAATTCTAATTTAAATCCTGATTCTGTAACAATATCCACCATGTATGTATCTATAAGTGGCTCATAAATAAAATCATGATCTATTGTGATTTGTTCAGTCATTTCGCTCACCTTCTATCGGTGAAAGTGTAATAATCATTTGTTGCTCTAAAACGTTCCCTATCACAGCATTCATCCATAAATTAGGATTCATTTTTCTCATTAAAAATTCGATGACTACAATTAACTCTTCGGTAGATAAGGAAACAAATTCTCCTAAAGGTTCTTGATTGAACCTGCCACCACGTTTTTCAATTGTTAGACCTACTTCGTTGTCAATCACGTACCTTTTTGCAGTTACTAAATCAAATTGACGGACTTTCTCACGGCCGAATCCTATTATTAATTCCTTTAGTACGTCATGAATGACACGAAAATCTAACACTTTTACTTTCTGTTCAAGCTGCTCTCTACACTGCTTGCATAAAGTCCTTTCCAAACCAAAAATATATATTTTACTCATATCAGACTCAGGAAAAGGATTTTCGCATTTATAACACTCTTCTCCAATTACATCTTCAAATAGATTTAACATGTAAATCGCTCCTATGATTTATATTTGTTTAGCACTTCTTGCAATCTCTCACGCTCTTCATCAATAGATTGCGAGTTTTGCTTTTCAATTTCTTTTTTAGTTGGCTCAACATCTTCACGTAACCAATCTGGAACAATTTCTTTTCTATTTGAACGACCTGGTCCCGAACCATTCAATCGCTTGTTCTTACTCATTTCAAAGCGTCTATCTAATGCAGCAACATCATCTAATGTTTTTACTTTTTGCTTTTCCCAGCTTTTCAAAATGGCCTTAATGTAATTCCATTTTGGCTTATTTTCATCAATAGCTTTGTGAGCAGCATGTTTAATTAATTCGCTACCAAACGAATCACAAAACTCTCCTAATTCCGTAATAGCAATTTCACTTAACGGAATTCCTTCACCTTTTAAAAAGTTATAACTGACTTTAAATTCTTCATCGACTAATACATGTGATTTCGTTTCTTTCTTATCATCATGATAATAATTAGTATTTTGTATATTAGTATTTAATTTATTAGTACTTAGTATATTAGTATTTAGTAGTGTCGGATTTTCCACATGTAGGTTTCCCACAAGTGGCTTTTCCACATCTGGGTTTTCCACATGTGGAATTTCCATAAGTAGCTCTTCCTCATGTGGCTTCCCCATATCTGGTGTTTCATAAATTTCAGTTTCCCAATTTGTTATCTTCTTGCTCTTTTCATCACGAACAGGGTAACGCTTTATATATCCTAGCGCTTTTAACTCTTTAAACCCTGAACGTAACGAGTCTTCCCCGTCCTTAGCGTGTTGTGATAACTCACTTATATGAAAAGTCCAATTATCAGGTAATGTAAGTGCATAAGCTAAAATCCCTTTTGCCTTCCAAGACAACCTTTCATCTTTTAAACCGGTATTATTTATGACAGAATAATTGCTGTCTTTTTTCACTCGGATAATCCCCATAAAAGCCACCTCATAAATTCTCAAGAACTATATTTAATGTTATACTTATCAAGTAATATTTTTTCTAATAGGACCCGTTGCAGCGGGTTCTTTTTTATGAATTCCGTCGAATACTATCGACAACTTCTTTTCTTCCTCCCACTTCTTCCAAACGATCTGCTACTTCTAAAACCTTTTTTCTTTCTTTAGAAGAATCATTTTTTATTTTCTTGAAGTACATAGCTGATAACTCCTTTGAAATTTCTAAATCTCTGCTATTTTGCTTTTGATATAAATCATGAAGTTCAACATAAGCAATTTTGTCGCCGTTTCTATTGGCTTGCTCCATTTGTTTATATAAAAGTTGTCGGTTCTGTATACATTCCTTACGCTCTTTTTCTAATTCTGATGCCATCATCAAATGTTCTGGAAGTACTCTGTTTTCGGTTCCCATTGTTTAAACGCTCCCTTTCTAAACGATCACTTTCATCAAACTTTCGTTCAATGAAAGTACCGCCTTTATAAACTCCATACGCAAGTATCGCAATCCCTAATCCAAAGATACAGACATTCGTTGTACTTTCTACCGTTATAATGTCCATTAGGCTAAAATAAACACCTTTTTAGATTCCACTTCTTGCGATAATGCTTTATTTAGGTACTCTTTAATGTTATTCATTGCTTCTAATTTCCAAGCCCCACCGTCAGCTTCAAACAAACCACAACGAGCACCTTCACGCATTCTAAACACAAACCTACTTTCTGGTTGTTCTACTTCTACAAATGTTCTATATGGCATTAACTCAACTGGGTTAGGAACTTTCGCCTGCCCTCTTGTAGCAGTTCCTGTTTTTACAGTTACAGCTTGCGATACACCATCATCTTCAATTCCTTTTACCATTTCGTCTACAACATTTCCTATCACCTTTAAAATAATGCCACGATGATCATTTTCTACAAATCCTGACTGTAATGCGATATTAAGTTCTTCTCTGTCATAAAAACTATCAAAGTTAAAACGTGGAATAGATGCTTTCGCTTGGATAAATGTACTTCTTACCTTGTCGCCATTAACTGCTGTAAATACACTAACTGTCATCGGGTTCTCGATATGAATCATTAAAGGTACCGCTGTATCAAACTCCGATTTAATGTAACTTACCAATCCAGATAAACTACGTACAACAATTTCCGCTGGTGTTGGTTCTTGCACAAGATGTAAGCGTTGCGTTGAATATGTCTGTTCACCGATTTTGTGTGTTTTAATTGTTCCAATCTCTAATACCTTTTCAATTGCTTCTCTTGTCATAGTCATTTTTTATTTCCTCTTTTCTTAATTAGATTTAGTTTTCAAATAATCGATTACTACTGTTTGCTTCTCAGCAGCCTGACTTTGTTCTTTTTCTTCTACTTCTTCTACAGGTTGTCCAACATCTGTTTTCACATCACCCTGTAGATCCATATAAAACTGTCCTTGGATTCCAGAAGCTAGCTCTTGACCAACTAGGTTTCCATTTTGATCCATATCTAATAGAATCTTAGACTCTACCGCTTCGGTTGGTGCTAGTTTCGAAGTGGCTTGAACCTGACAATTCCATACATCACGCTTTTTATCACCAGCAAACGAAAGTGTTAAAACAATCTTTCTTGCTTTTTTAGGATCAGTATTTAAATCCGCCATATTTTCCATTACACGCTCAAACTCTTGATGAAATCTTTCAGCAAGTGCTCCATCAGCAAATGTATTTAAATCAATCATGACTTCCATTGCTTTTCCCACCTAAACCTTTCTTCTTAAAATTCAATATCCACTTGAATATCGATGTTCATAGGTAGTTCTTGAGCTACAATAATTGAATTAGGACTCATTCCTTTTTTAATCAATTTTTGAACTCCTTCTTTTGCTGCATCCTTTGTTTTGTATCCAAAAACATTTGGTGTACTGGATAAACTCGTAACAATTACTAGAATTTGTTGTTGCATGATTGCTCCTCCTACTGAACTTCCGCCATATTTATTTGTGCATTTGTAGCTGTAATTTCTTCTTCTAAAATAATTGGAAGTGAATATTCTTCATTAATGATTTGAATCGCTCTATCTAAATGATGACGTTTAATAGCTTTATAACTACTAATTCCAAACTCTCTATGTAATTGACTATAAATATCGCTATACACTTTTTTTCTAAGGCTAACATCCCTATAGGCATTAGATTCTTTACCACCTAATAGAAGAACACCTAGCTTTCTTACAACCTTTGATACTTCATCACATTCGATAGCATATAAAGGAGCGTTTTCTCTTAAATCCTTCACATCTGATTTAATATCTTGAATTTCTTGTTTTTGACCTTCTAAAACATCAAATGTGAGTTTCAGAATACTCATCGGATCTTTAGGAAGTTGTTGCTGATTTTGTATGTGTTGTTTCATTCGTTTAAACTCTTCAATAAACCTAATTTTCATTTGAACAGCTTCTTTTGTGTTGTAACTCATTGCAACCAACGCAAAAGCTTCTTCTGTCAAATCGTATTTGGGCATTCGTTTGTTTTGCGTATTAATGTAAGTGGACTGGTGAAAATTTACCTGTCCGAATTCTTGACCTGCATAATCGATTTGTTTACGGACATCTTTCAATACATTGTTATGTTCTTTTCCAAACATACTTGCAATCGTCAAACTGTCAGTTACAATTTTCCCATTACTTTCAAATACCAATTTATTTTTTCTTTCATTTACTATAGTTAATCCATCCATATTAGTTACCTCCTATAAATTTGGAATCACTTTAGTTGCATTTGTATAACGATGTACTAAATACAATTCATTACTTACCTTTTTAAATATCAACCAATTATCAGGATTTAAATTGTATGATTTAATATGTATTTTTTCCTTCTTGGTTGGTTTTTTGCCATTTTTCATTTAATTCACCTCACCTTTGTTCAACATATGGATATTTTTCATAAAAAAATGCAATTGGCACTTTCCCACGCTCAACCCAATATCCCTTTGCTTTTAGTTCATCATTCATAACTTTAATTCTTATTTGAGCGGTTCTTATACAGCCAAGCCCCAACATTGACTGTACTTCCTTTGAATTATAGAAAAGTTTTTTATTCATTCTTAAACACCTCCGACCTAACTACCTTTAAACGGTACCGTGATACAAAAAAAATTCATCATCATAAATACCATCGTGTACTTGTGGCAAACGAATCATATCTGAAGGTATGCCGTATACTAAAGATGCTTTTTTTAACACGGTACCGGGAATAGCAGTAATACCTCTTTCATAATTACTAAGTGTTTTTGCAGTAACTCCAATCTTTTCGGCTGCCGGTTCTTGCTTAAGCCCAGCATTAACTCTCGCTGCGGCTAATGTAATTTGAAACATCTTTTTCAACTCCTTTCGACAAGTTCTGATTTTAATTTACTACCGTTTTACCGAATTGTCAACGGTAATTCGGTAAAAAAATTCCTTTTAAAAGTAGTTTCCCCATTTACAATGCTACCGATTTTCGGTATTATAGTATTAGAAAGTGAGGTGAACAAAGGAACATGGATGCTAATACTTTAAAAATAATTTTTTCAAATAACCTAAAAAAATATTTGAATCGGAATGGGATTTCTCAAACAGATTTAGCAAATGAACTGAATATACCAGAAACTACTTTTTCAAATTGGATGCAAGCAAAAACTTATCCGAGACCAGATAAAATTCAAATGTTAGCAGATTATTTCAAAATTACTCGATCAGATTTAACCGAAGAAGAACAAAATTATGATGAAGAATGTTCAATAAGTGTTCAGATTCCAGTACTAGGTGCCATTGCTTGTGGTTCTCCTATACTAGCTGAACAAAATTACGAAGAATATCGTTGTGAAGCAGCTGACCATCTTCCAAGTGGAAAATTGTTATATCTTAAAGCTAAAGGGAATTCAATGGAACCGACAATACCTAATGGCGCTTACGTAATGATTCGCGAACAACCGAACGTAGAATCTGGAGAAATAGCTGCGGTTCTAGTAAATGGAGATACCGAAGCCACCTTAAAAAGAATTAAAAAACAAGGGAATATCATTATGCTTATGCCAGATAACCCAACGCACAATCCAATGATTATAGATGAAAATAACCCAGCTAAGATAATCGGCAAAGCAATCAGATTTACTCAAGATTTGTAATTCTTTTGCGCAAGAGAATTATACAGAAGGAGCAGCTAATCTATATACGTTTGCTGCTCTTAACTATATATAAAAGGAGTAACCTTAATGCCTGTTTATAAAGATAAAGAGAGAAAAACTTGGTATTTCAAAGTTAGATATAAAGATATGTACGGTAGAAATAAGCAAAAATTAAAAAGAGGTTTTAAAAAACGTGGAGATGCTATTCTAGCTGAAGCTGAATTTGTTGCAAGTATTAAAGATGCATTCACAGATGAAGTGACCTTTGATGAAGTATTTGAACATAATATCAATTTTAAAACTTACAAACCTAAGACTATTCGTCGTCGTACTAATGAGTATAATCTACATATCAAACCACGTTTTGGTCACATTAAAGTTAAAGATATTAATACTCAACAAGTTCTAGATTTCCAAAAGTATTTAAGTAGTTCATTAAGTTCTCCTGAAAGTGCAAGAACCGTCTATAGCAATTTCAAAGTATTAATGAATCATGCTAAAAGATTCTATAACCTTCGGTATGATCCAACATTGCAAGTACCAACTATGCCTAGAGGCAAAAAACGAATTGATTTTATTAAAAGAGAAGATTTTGATAAACGTGTACAAGAATTTAATATGCATTACTATAAAGAGTTAACGATTCTCATGTTTTATACAGGATTACGTGTAGGAGAAGCGCTTGCTTTAAAGTGGATTGATATTGATTTAGCTGAACAGCAAATTAACGTTAATAAATCATGGAGTCTAAATGAGAGAGTTTTAACATCGGTAAAAACAGCTGCAAGTGAAGCGATTGTTCCAATCCCAAAATTATTAGTAGGAATGTTCGGTGGGATAAAAAAAGAATCCGCAGAAAAAACATACGGATTCGATGAAAATCATTTTGTATTTTGTGGCGTTACTCCATATCACTATAACCACTATCATAAAAAGTATAAGGAAGTTTTCCCAGAATTACGTATCCATTCATTACGTCACAGTTATGCAGCATATCTTATAAATAAAGGCGTAGATATTTATCTCGTTAAAGAATTAATGCGTCACGAAAATATCAAAGAAACCGCTGATACTTATGGACATCTGTATATTGAACGGAAACAAAAAGCTATGAGCGTATTCGACGACTAATTGGTATCATATCGGTATCATAAAAATAACGATTTGCAATTAGCCGTTGATACACTTATAATCTCTTTATCCTATAGAACCTTCCATCTCAAACTTGATTAGGCGGTTCATTTCAACTGCGTATTCCATTGGAAGTTCGCGAGTGAATGGCTCGATGAAGCCCATTACGATCATTTCTGTAGCTTCTTGCTCAGAAATACCGCGGCTCATTAGGTAGAATAATTGTTCTTCTGATACTTTCGATACTTTCGCTTCGTGCTCAAGTGAAACGTAATCGTTTTTGATTTCGTTGTAAGGAATTGTATCAGATGTAGATTGGTTATCCATGATTAACGTGTCACACTCGATGTTAGAGCGAGAGTTTTTCGCTTTTGGTCCGAAGTGTACGATACCACGGTAAGTTACTTTACCACCATGCTTCGCAATCGATTTAGAAACGATTGTTGAAGACGTGTTTGGTGCTAAGTGAATCATTTTCGCACCAGCATCTTGGTGTTGGCCTTTACCAGCAATCGCGATTGATAATGTTAAACCACGAGCGCCTTCGCCTTTTAAGATAACTGCTGGGTATTTCATCGTTAATTTAGATCCGATGTTACCATCAATCCATTCCATCGTCGCGTTTTCTTCACAAACCGCACGTTTTGTAACTAGGTTGTATACGTTGTTCGCCCAGTTTTGGATTGTTGTATAACGGCAATACGCATCTTTTTTAATGATGATTTCTACTACCGCACTGTGAAGTGAGTTAGTAGTGTAAACAGGTGCTGTACAACCTTCTACGTAGTGTACGTGTGCACCTTCGTCTACGATGATAAGCGTACGCTCGAATTGTCCCATATTTTCAGAGTTAATACGGAAATACGCTTGAAGTGGTGTATCAACTTTAATACCTTTTGGAACGTAGATGAATGATCCACCAGACCAAACTGCAGAGTTTAATGCAGAGAATTTGTTGTCTGTTGGTGGGATTACTTTTCCGAAATGCTCACGGAAAATATCTTCGTTCTCTTTTAATGCGCTATCTGTATCTTTGAAGACGATTCCTAGAGCTTCTAGGTCTTCTTTCATGTTGTGGTATACAACTTCAGATTCGTACTGTGCAGATACACCAGCTAAATATTTTTGCTCAGCTTCTGGAATACCTAATTTATCAAATGTTGCTTTAATTTCATCAGGTACTTCATCCCAAGACTTCTCAGATTTCTCAGATGGTTTTACGTAGTACGTAATTTCATCGAAATCTAAGTCATTTAAGTCGCCGCCCCATTGTGGCATTGGCATTTCATAGAACTTATCCAGTGATTTTAAACGGAAGTCTAACATCCACTGTGGTTCTTCTTTCATACGTGAAATCTCTTCAACGATCTCTTTTGTTAAACCGCGTCCAGCACGGAAAATCGAAACGTCTTTGTCTTTGAAACCATATTTGTAATCGCCGATATCTGGCAGTTGCTTCGCCATGTTGGTGTGTCCCTCCTTAGATAACCTCATTTTTAGGAACCTTTAACATTACTTATCTTCGTTTAAGCCCTTTTCTAACGCTTTCCACGCTAATGTTGCACATTTAATACGTGCAGGGAACTTGCATACGCCTTGTAATGCTTCAATATCTCCTAAATCGATGCTGTCATCGTACTCTTTTCCTAGCATCATGTCAGAGAAAATTTTCGAAAGCTGAAGTGCTTCTTCAATTTTCTTACCTTTTACTGCTTGTGTCATCATTGAAGCTGAAGACATTGAGATTGAACATCCTTCGCCTTCAAACTTCGCCTCTTGCACAATACCTTCTTCTACTTTCATCGTAAGTTGAATACGATCGCCGCAAGTTGGATTGTTCAAGTTAACAGTAACACTATCTTCTAACACGCCATTGTTACGAGGATTCTTATAATGATCCATAATAACTTGACGATATAACGTATCTAAATTATTAAATGACATTTGTGAAATACTCCTTTGTCTTGATTAGCGATTCAACAAATGTATCAATTTCTTCTTTTGTATTATATAAATAGAAGCTCGCACGTGCTGTTGAAGAAGCTTTTAGCCACTTCATAAGCGGTTGTGCACAGTGATGTCCTGCGCGAACTGCAATGCCTTCTACATCTAATACAGTCGCTACATCGTGAGGATGTACGTCTTCAATATTAAATGTAACAAGACCAGCGCGATGCTTTGGACCATAAATTGTAACGCCATCTACTTCTGATAGTCTTTCTAAAGCGTATTGCGCTAATTCATGTTCATGCTTTTCAATATTATCAAGACCGATTTCTTCTAGGAAATCAATTGCCGCACCAAGTCCGATTGCATTACCGATAATCGGTGTACCTGCTTCAAACTTCCACGGAAGCTCTTTCCAAGTAGATTCTTGTAAATCTACGAAATCAATCATTTCACCGCCAAATTCAATTGGCTCCATATTGTTCAGCAATTCTTTTTTACCATATAATACGCCGATGCCTGTAGGTCCGCACATCTTATGAGCAGATAATGCGTAGAAATCACAGTTTAAATCTTGTACATCTACTTTCATGTGAGGTGTACTTTGTGCACCGTCAACGACCATAATTGCGCCATTTTCGTGTGCGATCGCTCCGATTTCTTTTACAGGGTTAATCGTTCCAAGCACGTTTGAAACTTGCATAATAGAAACGATTTTTGTATTCGGTGTAACTGTTTGACGAACATCTTCTAAAGAAATTGTACCGTCTGGTTGAAGCGGAAGGTATTTTAAAGTTGCACCAGTTTTCTTCGCAACTTGTTGCCACGGAATGATGTTACTATGGTGCTCCATGTAAGAAATAACGATTTCATCGCCTTCTTTTACATTTTCAAGACCATAGCTAGCCGCTACTGTATTTAATGCAGTTGTCGTTCCGCGCGTGAAAATAATCTCTTCCATTGATTTCGCGTTAATAAACTTGCGAACTTTCTCGCGTGCACCTTCATACGCGTCGGTAGCTTTCGTACCGAGCGTATGAACACCGCGATGCACGTTAGAATTATATTCTTTATAGTAACGTTCTAACGTTTCAATGACTTGAATTGGTTTTTGAGAAGTTGCTGCACTATCGAAATATACAAGTTGTTTGCCGTTCACTTTTTGATCAAGAATTGGAAACTGTTTGCGTATTTCATGAATATTCATTAGCGAACTTTCCTTTCAATTACCTCAACAAGCTGTGCTTTTACTCCTTCAATTGGAAGCTCATTTACTACAGGTGCTAAGAATCCATGGATGACTAAACGTTCTGCTTCGCGTTTTGGAATACCACGGCTCATCAAGTAGTATAATTGGTACGGATCTACGCGGCCTACTGAAGCTGCGTGACCTGCCATTACATCATCTTCGTCGATTAAAAGAATTGGGTTTGCATCCCCACGAGCTTTCTCATCTAACATAAGAACGCGAGAAGATTGTTGTGCGTTTGATTTAGATGCACCGTGTTCAATCTTACCAATCCCGTTAAAGATAGATGTTGCACTATCTTTTTGTACACCGTGTTTTAAAATCCAACCTTCAGAGTGTTTACCGAAGTGAACAACTTTAGTTGTAAAGTTTTGTGTTTGGTTACCACGGCCAATTGTTACTGTTTTCGTATCAGCATATGAACCGTCGCCCATTAAGTTTGTAACGTTCTCTGAAATTGTATTTCCGTCATTCATAAGGCCTAGAGCCCAATCAATGCGACCGTCGCGTCCAACAACACCGCGGCGGTTAACGTAAGTTGTTACGTCTTTTGCTAATAGATCAACCGCACCAAATTTAACTTGTGCGCCTTGTTCCACGATTACTTCTGCTACGATATTTGCAATACCTTTAGCATTTTCATTTGCAACATAGTTTTCTACATAAGTTGCAGTACTGTTCGCATCAGCTACGAATAATACATGGTTATATACGTTAGCTTCTTCGCCGTCTACTAAGAATACAGCTTGAAGTGGAGTTTCAAGAACAACGTTTTTCGGAACATATACGAATGCACCGCCGTTGATTAATGCAGCATGAAGTGCAGTTAAACGATGCTCGTCTACCTTCACGCCGTCTTTCATTAAATACTTTTGTAATAGTTCAGCATGCTCTGTTGCAGCTGTTACGATGTCTGTAAAAATAACACCTTTTTCTTTTGCTTCGTCTGCTAAAGAAACGAACGCAGTTGTACCAGTACGTTGTACTAATACACTGTTATTTTCATCGATTAAGTTTTTCACTGCTTCTGGAAGCTCTGTTAAAGAACTTACAGGCTCTTGCTTAGCAGCGTCGCCTTTTCCGATAAAGTCCCATTTTTCAATTTTCGTTTTATCAGGCGTTGGCATTGGAAGTTCTGTTACTTGTGCAAGAGCTTGTAAGCGGAACTCAGTCAACCAAGCAGCTTCGTTTACTTCGCTTGCGCGCTGACGGATTGTTTCTTGATCGAAAGGTAATGTACCGATTGTCATGTTTATGCTCCTCTCTTACGCTTCTTGCTCTGCTGTTTCGTCTTCAATACCTAATTCTTTTTTAATCCAGTCGTAACCTTCAGCTTCTAGACGTTGTGCAAGCTCAGGGCCACCAGATTTAACAATACGACCGTTCATCATAACGTGAACGAAGTCTGGAGTGATGTAGTTTAATAAACGTTGGTAATGCGTAATCATTAGGCAACCGAACTCTTCGCCGCGCATTTGGTTAATACCTTTAGATACAACTTTTAATGCATCGATATCAAGACCTGAGTCGATTTCGTCTAAGATTGCGATTTTTGGCTCAATCATCATTAATTGAAGAATTTCGTTACGTTTTTTCTCTCCACCAGAGAAACCTTCGTTTAAGTAACGTTGTGCCATTTCTGGATCCATTTCTAGGAATTCCATGTTTTTATCTAATGTACGGATAAATTTCATAAGAGAAATTTCATCGCCTTCTTCACGACGTGCGTTAATTGCAGAACGTAAGAAGTCAGCGTTTGTTACTCCGCTAATTTCACTTGGATATTGCATTGCTAGGAATAGACCCGCTTGTGCGCGCTCGTCTACTTCCATTTCTAATACATCTTCACCGTCGATGATGATGCTACCTTCTGTTACTTCATACTTTGGGTGACCCATAATTGCAGAAGATAAAGTTGATTTACCTGTTCCGTTAGGTCCCATAATTGCGTGGATTTCTCCACCTTTTACTTCAAGGTTTACACCCTTTAAAATTTCTTTGCCGTCAATTGATACGTGTAAGTCTTTAACCGTTAATGTAGAACCAGCCATCTCAATACCTCCATTAATCCTATATATACATTTTAAAAATTCCTAAAACGTTCATATTCTCATTTTATTCTCATTCTAATTTTATATCAAATAAAATGATATCGCAAACGACGAAAAAAAGTAACCGTTTTTTCACAAATGTATATAAGTATTTCCTTTTCACCTTTATATGATACACCTTTCTTCTTATTTATATAAAGAAAAAAGGACCGGTAAATTCCCAGTCCTTTCCTTATAATTATTCACTTATCGGAAGTACAGCACCTTTATATTCTTTATTAATAAAGTCTTGAATTTCTTTTGAATGCAATACTTCTACTAATTCTTTAATTTCTTTTTTCTTCTCGTCACCTTTACGAACTGCAATGATGTTTGCATACGGAGAGTCTGATCCTTCAATCGCAATTGCATCCTTCGTTGGATTTAATTTTGCATCAATTGCATAGTTCGAATTAATAAATAAAGCATCTCCCTCATTATTTTCATACAGCTTTGGTGACAATCCAGGCTCTACATCTGTTTTAAACTTTAAGTTTTTCGGATTTTCTACAACATCTTTTACTGTCGCTTTAACAACATCTACACCGTCTTTTAATTTAATAACGCCGCCTTTTTGTAACAATGCGAGCATACGGCCACGCTCCGCTACGTTATTACTCATAATAACTGTTCCGCCATCTGGCAATTCTTTTAAACTTTTATATTTCTTAGAATAAATCCCCATTGGCTCTAAATGGATTTTTCCTGCGTTTACAATTTTATATCCCTTTTCTTGAATTTCTTTATCTAAGTAAGGAATGTGTTGGAAGTAGTTCGCATCAATTTCCTTATCCGCTAACGCTTTATTTGGCAGTACATAATCCTGGAACTTTTTAATCTCTAACTTAATGCCTTTTTTCTCTAAGATTGGCTGTGCTTTCTCCAAAATAACAGCGTGCGGCACGTTAGAAGCTCCAACAACAAGCTTATTCTCTTCTTTCCCTCCGCAAGCAGCTAATGTAAATACAGACAGCGCTGTAACAACTGACAATAGAATCTTTCTCATATGATGTCCCCTTCTCCCCTATAGTTATGTAGTTATAAAAAAGGCTGGCATACACCAGCCCTTTTCAGCAATTATTCTTTTACAGGAACAACTGCCCCTTTATATTCTTTATTAATGAAGTCTTCAATTTCTTTAGAATGTAATACTTCTACAAGAGCTTTAATCTCTTTCTTATCTTTATCGCCTTTACGAACAGCTACTATGTTTGCGTACGGTGAATCATTTCCTTCAATTGCAATTGCATCTTTTTCCGGATTTAACTTTGCATCAATTGCATAGTTAGAGTTAATTAAAACAGCGTCGCCTTCTTTATTGTTATACACTTGTGGCAATAAACCAGGCTCGATATCCGTTTTGAATTTTAGATTTTTCGGATTATCTGCAATATCTTTTGGAGTTGCTTTAACTGGATCTACCCCATCTTTAACTTTTAAAATACCTTCTTTTTGTAAAATTGCTAAACCACGTCCATGGTCAGCAACAGAATTACTCATAATAATTGTCGCTCCGTCCGGAAGTTCTTTTAAGCTCTTATATTTTTGAGAATATACACCAATTGGCTCTAAATGAATTTTCCCTGCTACTTCAAAGTCATACTTTTTATCTTTAATTTCTTTTTCTAAATACGGAATGTGCTGGAAGTAGTTTGCATCTAAATCCTTATCCGCTAACGATTTATTTGGCAACACGTAATCTTGGAATTTTTTCACTTCTAATTCAATTCCTTTTTTCTCAAGTAACGGTTTTGCCTTTTCTAAAATTTCAGCGTGCGGTACGTTAGAAGCACCAACAACAAGCTTCTTTTCATCTTTATCTTTCCCGCCACAAGCAGCTAAGCCAAAAATTGAAGTTGAAATAAGTGCCGTAAGTAATAATTTTTTCATTTGAAACATCCTCCCGTTTTTTATTATCGTTTATCTATTCGAGTCGTTAAACTATCACCAATCCACTGAATTAAAAATACAACTAGTAATACACAAATTGTCGCAACGATTGTTACATCGTTATTTCCTCTTTGGAATCCTTCTAAGTAAGCAAGTGTTCCAAGGCCACCAGCACCAACAACTCCCGCCATTGCTGTATATCCTACTAAAGCAATTGTCGTAACCGTAATACCAGATACTAATGCTGGTAACGATTCTGGAATTAACACTTTCAAAATAATTGTGCTTGTTTTTGCTCCCATTGCTTTTGAAGCTTCAATTACACCTTTATCAATTTCGCGAAGTGCGATTTCAACCATTCTCGCGTAGAATGGTGCCGCTCCAATAATTAAAGCCGGCAGCGCTGCACTTGCTCCAAGAATTGTTCCAAGAAGAATCTTTGTGAATGGGATTAATAAAATAATTAAAATGATGAACGGTATAGAACGGAATATATTTACGAATGCTCCAATCACCGTATTAATTGATTTGTTTTCCCATAAATTATCTTTCGCTGTCATGAAGAGTAACAATCCTAAAATTAGTCCTAAAACAAATGTCGCAAGAGCTGCGATTGCCGTCATATATAACGTTTCACCCGTTGCTTCTAACATTTGATTCCAATCAACATTTGCGAGTAACTTATCCATGTGCAATCACCTCCAGCTCTACTTGATCTTGATGAATTCCTTCTATTGCTTGCTGGATCGCTGTTTCCTCACCATTTAAATGAACAACTAAACTACCGTAAGAACCGTTATTCGTTTGTGCGATATTTCCTTGCAAAATGCTAACTTCTATATCACTGCGTTGCATCAATCGTTGAAGCACTGGTCTTTCTACAGCCTCACCAATAAACTGCAAACGAATTACTTTTCCATCTGGATATTTTTCAATTAAACTTTCAATCGTTTCATTTGTATCTTCAGAATCTGTTAACTGCTGTACAAATCGTTTCGTAATATCTTGCTTCGGATTACGGAATACATCAAGTACTGGACCCGTTTCTACAATCTTTCCTCTCTCCATTACCGCCACTCGATTACAAATCTTTCGAATTACGTGCATCTCATGTGTAATGAGTACAATTGTTAAACCAAGGCGCTTATTAATGTCTAATAGTAAATCCAAAATTTGATCTGTCGTTTCTGGATCAAGAGCCGACGTTGCTTCATCACATAAAAGTACTTGTGGGTTGTTAGCTAATGCTCTTGCAATCCCAACGCGTTGTTTTTGTCCCCCGCTCAGCTGAGATGGGTACGCGTCTCCTCTTCCTTCTAATCCGACAAGATGAATTAATTCATCAACACGTTTTCTTCTCTTCGTTTTATCAACACCTGCAATTTCAAGTGGAAACTCAATATTTTCACGTACAGTTCGTGACCAAAGTAAGTTGAAGTGTTGAAAAATCATTCCGATTTCTTGCCTTGCCTTACGAAGTTCACTTCCTGTAATTGTTGATATAACACGATCCGCAATTGTAATTTGGCCAGAAGTCGGTTTTTCTAACTGATTAAACAATCTGATTAAAGAACTTTTCCCAGCGCCGCTATATCCGATAACACCAAATATTTCGCCTTTTTCTATTTTTAAATTGGCGTTATCTACAGCAGTGACATCACCGCTTTTTGCTTTATATATTTTCTTTACATTCTCTAATAGAATCATGATGTATCACCCCTTTTTTTGTTTAGGTCGACTCCGCAATTTTTTATGTTTAATGCGTGTAGTCCACCGTTATCACTACTTTTATTGTTTGAATGTCCTCCACATTCAAACAATAAAAAAACCTTTCTGCTTTAGAGAAGCAGAAAGGTTTATGTGCGTATATAACAACATTATCCCTCTCTCTCATCTCTCAAAGCATTTGCTTTGCAGGAATTGGCACCATTTCAACATAAGTTGACGGTTGCCGGGCTTCACAGGGCACAGTCCCTCCACCTCTCTTGATAAGAGAAATCAGATTCAATTTTCGTCTGATTTGTAATTTATGAAATTGTCTATATTTTATGAATTGAATTGTATCAATATCCAAACACCATGTCAACAGAAATTTTCGCAAAAAATGAACCTTCAGAATTTTAAGCACCTACTGACATCGGTTTACATATATGAAACATCGATTCGACTAATAGCATCGTTCGATACGTTCCCGAATATTGTACACGTCCATCGTTCATTAACATTTGCAATCGTACATTTCCATTAACCAATTGTTCTATATCCTTTTCGTCTAAGCAAATGATTTGTTCCGTTCCTCTTTCCTCATGTACCAGCTCTATATAATCTCTTGAAATTTGTAACGAACAACTTTCATCTCCCAAACGGAAATTAACAGTTTTTTCCTCTCGTCTTAAAAGCGGCTCTAAATGATATTGACCATTAGCGTAATTTACAAATGATTGAAGCAAAGAATATAATCTCACCCTAAATCACATCCTTCATATCACTTTCTATTACATACCATTCCCTCTCACTAAAGAGCAATCCTGTTATTTTCGCTCGACAAATACTGTATCCATCCTGCATCTCGACATATTTCCCAAGAAATATGTCGAGGCGGCAAAAATTTTGCCGCCTACTTTAATTCCGTATATAAATATTCAACCGAATGAAATGCGTATATCTTCTTCATCAGTGTCCCATTTTCAAAAACAAGTAAACAAGGTACACTTTCAATCCCATACTCTTTTGCTAAATGTGGAGCATAATTTAAATCTAACATCCCAATTTTCAACTCTTCAATTGTCATCTCAACGACTGTTAACATCTTTTTTGCTAATTGGCATGTTCCACACATTGGAGTATATACATATAACACTGTTTTTTCTTCGTTCTCTATTAGGGATGTAGCTTCGGCTCCTGTCCAATCAATCACTTCTATCATTCCTTACCGTAAATATTCTGTATAAACGTCAATGTCGGCTCCCCATAATACATTTGCTAAGTGTGTAGATGGCGCAGTTGCCACTTCTCGGTACGAGCGATCAATATAGATATGCTCGGCTTGCGGAAATTCTTTTCGAAATTGTTTCCTTAACTTTTCTCCAGCATCATCAGCATCTACTAGCACATACACTTCCTTATCAAAAAACTGATCAACGAGCTCATCCATTTTCGATAAACCAATTGTACCATTTGTACAAACAATTTCCACCGGTTCACGAATAATAGATTCAATCTTTCTTCTATCTGATGTACCTTCTACAATAATGACTTTTTCTACATAAATCATATGTCATCACCCGATCACCATATACTATATAACCTTGAACTTAGTATATAGTATATTCGTTATTTTCATGTTGTTTCCTGTTTATTTTTGCAAAAGAAAAGCGAAACCGACTGTTTAGCCCTGTTGGCTAAGGTTCTTCCGTACAGAAGACGCTTTTTGTCTTCTCGTGCGGAAGGTTCTTAGACATGAAGGGCTAGCCGCTGGAGATGGACAATGAAAAGCGCAAGCGGCTCGTTTAGATTGTGAGGGGGATGGAGCTTCTGACGTAGAGGCGCTTTTTGCCTTGTAGGAAGAAGCGAAGCCACCGAACAATCTAGTCGCTGGAGCTAGACAACGAAAAACAAAAACGGCTAAACCTGCATAAAGATTAAACGAAAATTTTTTTCAAAAAACGTTCTCCTACACGATAATTAGTATATGATTCTACATTCATTATTTTACATAAAATAAAAAAGGACAGCACAAAGGCTGTCCTTTAGTCGACTATAATTAGTCTTGGTTTGTCATTTCTGCATATTTTTCTGCAGTTAATAACTTCTCAACTTGGCTTGCATCAGAAAGTTCAACTTTAACCATCCATGCACCCTCGTATGGAGATTCGTTAACAAGTTCTGGTTGGTCACTTAATTCTTCGTTTACTGCTACAACTTTACCGCTTACAGGTGCGTATAACTCAGAAACTGTTTTAACAGATTCTACGCTTCCGAATGGCTCGTCAGCTTCGATTGTTGCACCTACTTCAGGAAGTTCAACGAATACGATATCGCCTAGCTCACCTTGTGCAAAGTGAGTGATACCGATAACAACTTCATTACCTTCAGTTTTTACCCATTCGTGTTCTTCAGAGTAACGTAAATTATTTGGAATGCTCATGACTGTACCTCCAGTGAATGTATTAATTATGTAAAAATACCTTATTGGTACTTTTTCCACACACTTTCAAACTGCTCTTCGTTAAAACCAAGTGTTACATTCGTTCCATCTGTTACAATTGGACGTTTAATCAACATGCCATCAGATGCTAAAAGCTCGTACATTTCGTCTTCGCTTGCATCTTTCAACTTATCTTTCAGACCAAGTTCACGGTAACGCATTCCACTTGTATTAAAGAATTTTTTTAATGGTAATTCACTTTTTTCATGTAAATTACGTAAATCTTCTTTTGATGGTGGATTTTCAACAATATGAATCATCTCATATGCTACATCGTTTGCCTCAAACCATTTCTTTGCCTTTTGACATGTGCCACACTTTGGATATGAATAAAATGTTACTGTCATAAATTCACCTACTTTTTTACTAACCTTTACCTTTATCATATAGAAAACGTTTTATTATTTCAAACCATTATTCGCTAAACTTTTACTTATTTCGTGATAATTTTTAATAATCCTGCGAATTTTTCTTATTTTTCCGCCATTTGTTAAGAAAAAAATAAATATATAAATTTTTTAGATTCTGCACCAAACATATATCTTAAACAAGCGTTTGATTAATTCTCCATTTTTCTTCGTTAACCTTTGAACTACATGAGTTTCTTTCTACCGAACATACAGCTTAAACAAACGTTTGATTAATTCTCCATTTTTCTTTCTTAACCCTTAAGTTACATCGGTTTCTTCCTACCGAACATACAGCTTAAACAAACGTTTATTTAAAAAAATAAGAAGCCTCTTTTGCAGGCTCCTTCATCATCTATTCAAATAATCTGCAATTGTTTGAAATACTACGATATACATATTATGAATACTTTCTTCTGTGTTTCCACCATTTGATAAACCAATTGCCCATTGTTGCCCTTCACCACTTCCGATATTCGCAAAACCTTGCGTATACATCGCATTTACATCTTTTCGTGCACTGTTATACTCTATCCCTTTTGTAATAAAAATTGAATATAATTTATCTTGTAAACCGATAAAAAATACTGGTTTCTTTAGCGATGAAAATACATTTTTATACTGCTCTGTTGAGGCTTCTTGAAAGTGATCTTTCATTATTAGAAAACCATCCACTTCCTTAGATTTCTTTTCCAGTGCCTCTAACTTCATTTCCTCAAACTTTACATTCCTAAACGTATCTTTCGGCTTTTCTCCAACAACTCCAATTACGAGTGCTCTTCCGTTATATTCTAATTTCTCTCCTTCTTTATCCTTTGCACACCCAGCACCGACTAGGCATATCAATATAAAAAATAAGAAATACGATAAACGCTTCATTTAGCACCCTCCCCCTTCTTTTTAGTCAAGTGACAAAAACGTAAGGTTAATTCAAGAAAATGTAAGTAAAATCGATAGCCCAATTCACGTTTCTATATTATAATCAATTGAATTTACTTACATTACTAAACATAGGAGATCAACATGAAGAAATTTAAACTTTCATCTTTTCTTCCGTTAAGTTATATACTTCTACTCGTACTCGTAAGTCCCCTTTACGACGTATTAAATAAATCGACTGTTCACGCAGTAGACGTTACAACTGTAGTAGATGATTGGATTCCATTTGTAAAAGCATTTATTATTCCTTATTTACTTTGGTTTCCATACTTATACGGCGCACTTATTTATTACTGCTTCGCTGACCGAAAGCAATATTATGTCACTTTAAGTAGTGTTATTTTTGGAAAGCTTGCTTGTTTTTCTATTTATTATTTTTGGCAAACAACTGTACCGCGTCCGACTGTCGTTGGAACAGATGTATTTTCTGAACTAGTTCGCTATATTTATAGTATCGATCAACCGGTAAACTGTTTCCCTAGCATTCACGTTCTTACTACATTTGTAATTATGTTAGCTGCCTTTAAGCGTAGAGAACAACATGCTTTTGAATATTACATCCTTACTTTCTTCGGTACACTTATTATTTTATCAACGCTATTTACGAAGCAGCATGCCTTTTTAGATGCCGTTTCTGGAATGACACTTGCAAGCATACTATACTTCGGCGTTCAGCTCTTATTAGCAAAAGAACCAATAAAAGTTCCAGTAAAACAAAATCATAAAATGTAACATAAAAAAGCAGACTGTGGCTCAGTCTGCTTTTATCTATTATTAAGGAGATTTTCAATTTAAGATTGCGGTACAGTCATATCACCAGAGTGAATACGACCTGCTTTTTTAAGAGCAATGTAAAGTATATAAGAAACAGCTACTGGAATGATGATATAAGTGATTACCATCGCTGGGACAACTTCCCATCCTTCGCTAGAAATTAAATTAATTGGTGCGATAAGAGAACTTAATCCAAGACCTGCAATTTCCTTTCCTGCTTCCAGTTGGAAAATTAATGCGGATACTGGACCAACTATAGCACTGGCGACGACAGTTGGGACGAGAATCATTGGATTTTTAGTGATATTTGGTAACTGTACTTTCGGAGTACAAAGTGCTTGAGCTAATATGCCACCTAAATTGTTTTCTTTCGCTGAGATAACAGAGAATCCGATAAACTGAGCAACGCAGCCTGCAAGAGCAGCACCACCTGCAACACCGTCTAAGCTAAGTGCGATCGCTAACGCAGCTGATGAAGCTGGAGAGATAAGTAATAATCCCCAAACTACTGCAATGACGATAGAAGCGATAAACGGGCTACCAGCTGAGCTATCTTTAATAAATGCTCCAACTGTATTTAAAACAGGAGTAATATTATGAGATAACCAAATACCTACTAAACCAGAACCTAATATTGCCGCAAATGGAACGAGCATCATATCTAACGCAGTTTTTCCGCTTAAACGTTTACCAATATATACAGCTAAAGTTGCTGTTAATAAAGCACCGATTGGCTCACCTGTTTTAATAATTAGACCTGCTTCAGTAATTGAAATGGATCCGGCACCAATTGCTCCAGCCACCATAGCCGAGAAGATTACAAGGCCATTTGCACCGAGCATAAAAGCAATTCCGGCACCAATTGCTGGTGCCATAAGTGATTTTGCAACAACTCCGATTGTAATAAGTAATGGTATATCAACAATTCTTCCTATATTTTCGATCAGTAAACCAATTCCGAGGGATACGAAAATACCTTGTGCGATTCCAGCAGATGCTTTAAATACACGAGACATTATATATTCCTTCATTTGTTTCACCTTCTTCTATAAGTTAGTAACCAATTGTTTTCATATAATCACGTAAAATATCGTTTGATTTTGCGAATCGAGATTCTTCATCCTCTGTTAAATTGAGTTCTACAACTTCTCTTATACCGTCTCTAGTAATAATAGCTGGTACTCCTGTACAAATATCATATTCACCATACTCACCATCTAAAATGGCTGATACAGCAATGACACGGTGATCATCATTAAAGATTGAACTCGCAATATATGCTAGAGAATTTCCGATTCCGTAATAAGTAGTTCCTTTTCGCTTATAAATTTCCCATCCGGCTTTTGCAGTCTTCTCAACAATTTCATCTAAATCTATTTCACCAAATCGTTCTTTTTGTTCTTCTAAAATTTGCAGAATTGGCTTTCCACCAACAGTTACGTGAGACCAAGCAACCATTTGAGAATCACCATGTTCTCCTAATGAATACCCATGAATACTACGAGGGTCTACATGTAGCATTTCAGATAAAATTGTTCTTAAGCGAGAAGAATCTAGTGATGTACCAGTACCGATTACGCGATTTCTAGGTAATCCAGATAATTTCCAAACTTGATATGTAATAATATCAACTGGGTTCGATGCAAGTAAGAAAATACCATCAAATCCACTTTCCATTACGCCACCAACAACACTTTCCATAATCTTCGCACTCGCTCCTAAAGTATCTAAGCGACTTTGCCCTGGTTTTGGTGCTGGTCCTGCTGTAATAATGACAATGTCCATATCTTTGCAGTCTTCATAGCTTCCTGCATATACTTTTGTTCTTGTATTTGTAAAGTTAATGCAATGTGATAAATCCATTGCTTCCCCAACTGCACGTTCATGATTTATATCAATTAATAATAGCTCTTCGCAAATCCCTTGATTTACAATGGAATACGCACAACTTGATCCAACTAATCCAGTACCGATAATTGCAATTTTTCTTGTATGTCTTTTCATAGCAATCTCTCCTAATTGATCATATAATCTATTTCTTTTGTTCTTTACATTCTTAATTATAGAGGTTCCCACGATAGAAACCATGGATACTTTGTGAAATATTGAACAAAGTTTTTGTCCTTTTTGTGAATTGTTATATTCCATTTTCGTCATATTTGTTACAACTGGAAAAATATTTATTATGTATTTATTGACATACAAAAAATAAAACGAGCGAATTCATTTTCGCTCGTTTTTTCATCCTATTATTCTGCACTTAACTGACTTTTCAATTGCTGCACAATCATCGGATTCGCAGGTGCTGCTGGTTTATAATAACTCTTTTGCTTTGCGTACTCATACATATTACGTTGACGCATTTCATCTTGATTACGAATTTGGATTAACGTTTGATGTAACTGTTCATTATCAGACTGAGAAATATAATTTGCATAACTTGTTAAACTTGCATTTAATCCTGCTAAATAATCATTTACCATATCTTTTTCATTCATCTTTCTCTTCCTCCTATCCTAGGAAAGTCATTAATTGCTGTTTCGTATTTCTTGCATCTTGCGCATCTTTTTGTAGCATTTGTTTCAGTTGTGGATCTGTACACGTCTGTGCATACTGCTCCAACTTGTTAATAATTGTTGCGTGTCCACCAATTAAATGACGTAAGTTTTCTACTTCAAGCTCTGTTAAATTTTGCATGGAATACTCCTACCTTTCTTCTTTCATTCTTCTTTAGTATTCTGTTTTTTTCAAATCGTATTCATTAAAAAGTCTGCTAAATAATCATTTAACTAAAAAGAGCCTCTAAACGATTAGAGGCTCTTTCTACTTAAATTCCTTTCCGCTTCTTCAATCGCCCGTTGCATTTGTATTAACGGATTTTCAATCATTTTCCCATGTCCTGTCGCCAATAAAGACGGCTTATACTCCAGCAATTTCTGCGCGCTTGCTAATGAAACTTCTGCATCCCACGTACCAAACATAGGAAACGGGAAAAGCCACTTCAACTGTCCTGCTACCGCTAATCCTCCTCTCGTTTGAAATGCATCTCCAACAATGAGTGCATCATTTCTTGTGTCTAAAAACGCCATTGATCCCGGTGTATGACCTGGAGCTCCAGTCGCTACAAGAGAACCAACTTTATCTCCCTCTTGAAGAAGAATATCTGGAATCGTATTTATCTGTTTTGACACTCCCACTTTTATTGGTGTATTTCGTTCTCCCTCTTGCAGTACCTTATCTCCTTCAAGTAAACATGCATCTCTTTTTGAAATATAGACCGGAACATCCGGCAGCACTTGTTTTATAACATCAAGCGCTCCTACATGGTCATCATGCGCATGTGTAATAACGATATTCGTAATCGGTTTTCCTATTTTCCGAGCTGATTGTAAAATCTTCTTTGCACAAAACGGTAAAGCCGCATCAATTAAAGTTAATCCTGTCTCTTCTTCAACGAAGTAACAGTTAATTGGAAATAGACGCGGTAAAAATGCGATTTGATGAACTGTTCCTACACTTATTACCTTCATCTTCTTTACCTCCATAAAAAAGAGCTGTTTACACATACATATGTAAAACAGCTTTATTCAAGAATTCAGCAATAAAAAACCAGTAGCCAATCGGCTACTGGTTCTCTTTCATCTATTAAACTGTATAACGCTCATCTTCTAAAATTTTCACAGCAATTTCACGTTTCTTCGGAATTACGTTAAGTGGTGTGTGGCGAGTTAATTTACGTAATGATGATAACATCATGCGCAGCATGTCGCCGTTTTCAACTGCGATAAGTGTTTCTTTCGCATCTGCTTCGATTTCGTTGAATGCTTCTTGGCAGAATACTTCAGTGTATAACACTTTTTGTTTATTCTTTTCAAGACCAGTTGTTTTAATTGCTTTTTCTGTACGAAGAACAGCTGATTCCATTGCATATAGGTTACTTACGATGTCAGCGATATTCACAAGAATTTCTTGCTCTTTATCTAATGCTTTACCGTATTTTTGAGCCGCTAATCCAGCTACCATTAAACCAATTTTCTTCGCATTAGTTACTAAATACTTTTGAAGTGCTAATGGCTCATCGCCTACTTCTTCTGGCATCATCATCATTAACTCTTCTTGTAATTTTTGTGCTTTTTGAAGAAGTGGTAATTCACCTTTCATCGCTTTACGTAAGAACGTACCTGGTACGATTAGGCGGTTAATTTCATTCGTTCCTTCGAAAATACGGTTAATACGAGAATCGCGGTACATTCTTTCAATCTCGTACTCTGCCATAAATCCGTAACCACCGTGAATTTGAACACCTTCATCTACTGTATAATCTAGTACTTCAGAACCGAATACTTTATTTAAAGAGCACTCGATTGCATATTCAGCGATAGAAGCTGCTACTGCTTTACCGTCTTTTACTTCTTCTTCAGATAATGTGCTCATGCGGCTTTCGAATAAACCTACTGTACGATATACAGAGCTTTCAGCTGCATATGTTTTTGCTGCCATATTCGCAAGTTTCTCTTGAATTAATGGGAAGCGAGCGATTGGTTGCTTGAACTGTTGACGTTGGTTTGCATATTGTGCTGAAATTTCTACTGCACGTTTCGCAGATCCAACTGTACCAACACCTAATTTATAACGGCCGATATTTAAAATGTTGAAAGCGATAATATGACCTTTACCGATTTCACCAAGTAAGTTTTCTTTCGGTACTAATGCATCTTCTAAAATTAACGTACGAGTTGAAGAACATTTAATACCCATTTTCTTTTCTTCTGGGCTTGTAGATACGCCAGCATATTCTTTCTCTACGATAAATGCTGAGAAGTGCTCTCCATCAATTTTTGCATACACGATAAATACGTCAGCGAATGCAGAGTTTGTAATCCATTGTTTTTCACCATTTAATACATAATGTGTACCTTCTGCATTTAAACGTGCAGTTGTTTTTGCACCTAATGCGTCAGATCCTGAACCTGGCTCTGTTAATGCGTATGCAGCTAATTTCTCACCAGTTGCAAGTAATGGTAAATACTTTTTCTTTTGCTCTTCGTTACCGAATAATACGATTGGTAACGACCCGATACCTACGTGAGCACCGTGAGTAATTGCAAAGCCGCCAGCGCGAGAGAATTTCTCTGCGATTAACGCTGAGCTTACTTTATCAAGACCAATCCCGCCGTACTCTTCTGGTACGTCAGCGCCTAATAAACCAAGCTCCCCAGCTTCTTTTAAAAGACGAACAGAACGATCAAACTCATGTTGTTCTAAATATTCAAGCTCTGGAAGAACTTCATTTACGATAAAGTCCTCTGTCGTTTTTGCAATCATTTTATGCTCAGATGAAAAATCTTCTGGCGTAAACACTTGATCAATCGTAATCTCATCAACTAAAAAGCTACCGCCTTTAACCGCATTTCCTACTGTTTTTTCCATGAAAATTTCCTCCTTCATATTTTCATGAGCCGCTTCTCTCTTTTTGAAAGAAGCTGGCTCTCAATTTTATTTTTTATAAACCTTGGTTGCTTCCATTCTTTGCTTTAGCGTCGTCTCGTTCTGAGCGAACCGCTTGCACTTTTTTTATAATCCAGTTC
Organism: Bacillus sp. FSL K6-0268; assembly: GCF_038005425.1. Taxonomy (NCBI): domain Bacteria; kingdom Bacillati; phylum Bacillota; class Bacilli; order Caryophanales; family Bacillaceae; genus Bacillus; species Bacillus sp. FSL K6-0268. The sequence continues at coordinate 4,178,049 of NZ_JBBOTF010000001.1, read as the reverse complement.
CAGTGGCTAGAACAGTCGGTCGTTTCACCCCTTCCTGTGAGGCAAAAAGCACCTCTTCGTCAAGGCTTCCAACGCCCTCCTGTTCTGAGCGAGCCACCTGCACTTTTTATCTAATCCAGTTCCAGCGGCTAGAATGTTCGGTGGCTTCGCTTCTTCCTACGAGGTAAAGAGCGCCTCTACGTCTGAAGCTCCATCCCCCTCCTGTTCTAAACGAGCCACCTGCACTTTTTAAAGTAATTCAAATACTCCCGCTGCTCCCATTCCGCCGCCGATACACATTGTTACGATACCGAATTGTTCGTTGCGGCGTTTCATTTCGTGAATAAGAGATAGTGTTAGTTTTGCTCCTGTACAGCCAAGTGGATGTCCAAGTGCGATTGCACCACCGTTTACGTTTACTTTTTCTTCATCTAAACCAAGTTCACGAATAACTTGAATTGATTGAGAAGCGAATGCTTCATTTAGTTCGAATAAGCCAATATCAGATAGCTCTAAGCCAGCTAGTTTTAATGCTTTTGGAATTGCAGCGATTGGGCCGATTCCCATTACTTCTGGTGGTACGCCAGCTACTGCAAATGAACGGAATTTCGCAAGCGGCTTCATGCCATCGCTCACTGCTTTTTCACGATCCATTAATAGTACAGATGCTGCACCGTCACTCATTTGTGAAGAGTTACCAGCTGTTACAGAACCGCGAACGTTAAATGCTGGACGTAATTTACCTAAAATGTCTAGCGACGTTTCTGCTCTCACACCTTCGTCTTGTGCGAAAATGATTGTTTCTTCTTGCAGTTTATTGTTTGATCCAACAGTACGTAACGTCACATCTACAGATACTGTTTCATCAGCGAAGTTACCTGCCGCTAATGCTTTCGCAGCGCGTTGATGACTTCTTACTGCAAATGCATCTTGCTCTTCACGAGAAATTCCATATTTCACAGCAACTTGCTCTGCTGTATGTCCCATACCCATATAATATTCTGGAGCTGCTTCTACAAGGCGACTATTCGGACGAACAACGTGTCCCATCATTGGAACTAAACTCATTGATTCTGCCCCGCCTGATAATACAGCTTCAGAGTGACCAAGCATAATACGCTCTGCTCCGTAAGCGATACTTTGTAAACCTGAAGAACAGTAGCGGTTAATCGTAATAGCTGGAACATCGTAAGAAAGTCCTGCTAATCCGCCGATATTACGAGCCATATTTAAACCTTGCTCTGCTTCTGGCATCGCACAACCGAAAATTAAATCATCGATTGGTCCTTCATAATTTGCACGCTTTAACGTTTCCTTTACTACTAATGCCCCTAGATCGTCAGGACGAACTGTTTTTAATGAACCCCTCTTTGCTTTTCCAATTGGTGTTCTTGCTCCCGCAACAATGACAGCTTCTCTCATGAACGATATCTCCCCTCGTTATTAGTTACGTAATGGCTTTCCTTTTACAAGCATGTGCTGCATTCTTGCTTGTGATTTCATCTCACTTACTAAGCTAATAAATGCTTCACGTTCTACATCTAATAAATACTGCTCATCAACTTCTGTTCCGTACGGCACTTTTCCGCCCGCGATGACATATGCAAGTTTCTTCGCAATGTGAAGATCATGTTCAGAAATGTAACCTGATAAATGCATTGCTTCTGCACCAAGTACAAGAGTTGCATATCCTGTTTCACCAACAACTGGTATCTTTTTACGAATCGGCGCTTTATAGCCAGCTTCATATAAAGCAAGTGCTTTTTGTTTCGCATCATATAGTAAGTGATCACCATTCACACTAATACCGTCTTTATCGCCTAAGAAGTTGTTCGATACAGCTTCTTGTGCTGATGTAGAAACTTTCGCCATCGCTACAGATTCGAACACTTTATTCGCAACTTTTTGCAGATCAAACTCTACACCATTTGGCATTTTATTTAAGTGTTTAATGTATAGCTCTTTATTACCGCCTCCGCCAGGGATTAAGCCAACACCAACTTCTACTAAGCCCATATACGTTTCACTAGAAGCTTGAATGCTAGCTGCTGGTAAGCAAACTTCTGTACCTCCGCCAAGCGTCATACCGTATGGTGCTGCTACAACTGGCTTAGAAGAGTACTTAATTTTCGTCATTGCATCTTGGAAGTTTTTCACAACCAACTCAATTTCAAAGTAATTGTCGTCTTGTGCTTCCATTAAGATCATTGCTAGGTTCGCACCAACGCAGAAGTTCTTCGATTGGTTACCGATAACAAGACCTTTATAATTCTTTTCTACTTCATCAACAGCGTAGTTAATCATTTGCGTAATATCCATACCGATTGCATTGCTCTTCGAATGGAACTCTAAGCAAAGGATGCCGTCGCCTAAATCAATTAAGCTCGCTCCGCTATTTTTCTTTAATACACCATTTTTCGCTTTTAATTGCTTAAGAGAAATTGCTTTTTTATTACGCTCGATTCGCTTATATTCGCCATTATCGTAATAGTAGCTATCGCCGTTATCATGTTTATAGAAAGTAGTGAAACCTTTCTCTAACATTTCTTTCACCCAAGTAGGAACAACTACGCCGTTTTCTTCCATCTTTTGAACAGATTTTTCAACACCAATTGCATCCCACACTTCAAATGGCCCTTGCTCCCAGCCGAAGCCCCACTTCATCGCTTGGTCAATTGCAACGATATCGTCAGCAATCTCTTTATGAAGTTTTGCAGAGTATAAAAGAGTTGGTGTAATGATGTTCCATAACAACTCTCCTGCACGGTCTTTCGCGTATACAAGCGCTTTCAATTTATTCGCTAATCCTTTTTCTTGTTTACTTAACTCTACGGATGCAGCTTTTAATTTTTTACGCGCTTCGTATTCCATCGTTTCAGGATTTAATTCTAAAATTTCTTTTCCTTGTTTTAAGAAGAAGCCTTGACCCGTTTTACTTCCAAGCCATTTTTTCTCAAGCATGTCATGCATGAAAGCTGGTACTTTAAATACATCACGCTCTTCTTCTTGTACGTTTTCATATACGTTATTTGCAACGTGTACGAATGTATCTAAACCGACAACATCTAATGTACGGAACGTCGCGCTCTTCGGACGACCAATAAGTGGGCCTGTTACAGAATCAACTTCCCCAATGCTATAGCCGCGTTTTATCATCTCTTGAAGAGTTACTAATAAACCGTACGTACCGATGCGGTTTCCAATAAAGTTTGGTGTGTCTTTTGCGATAACAACGCCTTTTCCAAGAACGTCTTCGCCAAATAGTTTCATGAAGCTTAATACTTGTGGATCTGTTTCTTTCGTCGGTATTACCTCTAGAAGTTTTAAATATCGTGGTGGGTTAAAAAAGTGTGTGCCTAAGAAGTGTTTCTGGAAGTCGTCTGAACGACCTTCTGCCATTTTTTCAACTGAGATGCCTGACGTATTCGAGCTTACAATAGAACCCGGTTTACGAACAGCGTCTACTTTTTCAAATAATTTCTTTTTAATATCTAAGTTTTCAACTACTACTTCAATAATCCAATCTACATCAGCTAGACGCTCAAGATCATCTTCTAAGTTACCTGCTTCAATCAGTGCTAAATTTCCTTTCACTGTCAGAGGAGCTGGTTTTTGCTTTAATAATTTTTGCACAGCCGTATTACTAAAACGATTTCTCACACTTTTATGTTCTAATGTAAGTCCCTTCGCTTCCTCTTCTTTTGTTAGCGCAGGTGGTACAATATCAAGCAATAATGTCGGAATACCAATATTAGCTAAGTGTGCCGCAATCCCTGAACCCATTACGCCTGAACCTAGAACAGCAGCCTTTTTAATTTGGAACATCCAATTCTCCCCCTATTCTTGAATGAATGCTCATTCAATTTTTCGACATAAGTCGCAATCAATGAGTGAGCCTCTACTAATAAATATATGATACTGTTCAAATTTTCGCAATATATTTATTAATAAAATTTTCTGAAATAAATATTTTTCTTTCATTTGGCTATGCTATACATGTGTATTTTCTTTGTTTAAATGCACTTTTCCTTTTTATAATCTGACGAAACTGGAGGAATATATATGGCAAAACTTAAGAAGAACCCTTCTAAGGCTGGAATTAGTGCAGCTAGTGTAACTGGAAATGCAGGTCCGCATAATCACGGTGTTGAAAAAGGACGCCAAGGTAATAATCAACAATATAAGAAGCATAATATGGGCGAAAAATAACGCTATATTTTTGGGCAGAGAACGTGGCATAATGATTAATGGCTGCTTTTTCTGCCCAATTTATTTGTACATATGGAAAACAAAAGAGGGAACGATGATGAAACGAACAATAGTTATGATTGTAATGATTGCTACACTATTTACAGGGATGATTTTCTTCTCTTATGCACAGAGGCAACAAGCTGTAAGAGCTGATCAACCTAAGATTACTGGGCAATATGGCGTTACAATCGATGCAGACACAGGTGAAATTTTGTATGGGAAACGCGAAGACGAACGTTCTTATCCGGCTAGTATAGCCAAAATGATGACAACCCTTCTTTTACTAGAGAATGTAAAAGAAGATGAAGAAATTACAGTTACAGAAAACGCAATTAAAACAGAAAGTCAAAGTAAGAAAATTAAACTTCGTGCTGGGGAAAAATTAAAGCGTGATGAGGCATTAAAACTTATGCTTATCATTAGTGCAGATCCAATAGCTGAATCAATTGCAGAACATATCGCAGGATCAAAAAATGAATTTGTGAAGATGATGAATGCTAGAGCGAAGGAACTTGGTACAAAGCATGCGACTTTCAAGAATGCAAGTGGTGCTGATGCAATTGGGAATAAAGTATCACCATATGACATTGCTATTATTACGAAAGAAGCATTAAAGTATCCAGTTGTTTTAGAATATATGAATTCAACACGTACAACTCTACATACTTCAGAACGCTCTCCAAACATCGCAAACTATGGACGAGAAGAACTATATGACGATCCATATGCGATTGGAAGTAAAAGTGGTCTATCAGCACTTGGCAAATATACAGTCGTAACAGTCGATGAAAAAGACGGTAAACGCGTCATTAACGTCGTATTATCTTCTACTCGCGCGCAACTATATCCTGATACGAAGAAAATGGCACATTATGCATTTCAGCAATTAAAATAACCAAGGAGTATTTTCTCCTTGGTTATTTTTTTACCATACCTTTTAATACGAACGCAACGTTTGCTGGACGCTCTGCTAGACGACGCATGAAGTAGCCATACCAGTCGTTTCCATAAGGTACGTAAACACGCATTTTGTAACCTTCTTTTACTAGCTCAAGTTGACGCTCATTACGAATACCATATAACATTTGGAATTCAAATTGATCCCTTGGAATGTTGTGTTCTTCAGCAAGTTTTTTTGTATATTCAATAATCGCTTCATCATGTGAAGCAATTGCAGTATAATTTCCATTTAATAAGTGCATTTTAATAATTTTTTTATAATTGTCATCTACATCTTTCTTATCCGGGAACGCCACTTCTTCAGGTTCTTTATAAGCACCTTTTACAAGACGTAAATTAGGATTATAAGCATTTAAATCTTCAATATCTTTTTCTGTACGATATAGGTAAGCTTGAATAACAGTACCAATATTATCGTATTCAGATTTTAATTGTTTAAAGATATCAATTGTTTTACCACAGCGTGTATAGTCTTCCATATCAATGGTAACGAACACACCATTTTCTTTTGCAGCTTCTAAAATACGGCGCATATTGTTCATTACGATTTCATCAGAGATATCTAATCCCATAGAAGTCATCTTTAAAGAAAGCTGCGAATCAAGACCTTCTCTTCCAATTGCACGGATCGCTTCAATCGATTGGTTAGCCATTTCATTTGCTTCCGCTTCATTATCAACGAATTCACCTAAATAATCGATTGTTACACAAAGACCTTGCTTATTTAATGCCTGAATGGCAGCTGTCGCTAATTCAATCGTCTCCCCTGCGACGAAGCGACCTGCACCAAAGCGTAAACCGTACTTTTTAGCCAGTTTTGTTAGCGCTTTATTTTTAGATAAGAAAAGAAACGAATTTCGCATTAATTGTTCCATGTAATTCACCCCTATGACTGTAATTTATCTGTTTTTTACCCCTCTTCAAAATTATATCACTGTTTAAAATTATTGGATACAAATAATTATTTAGATAATTTATAAAATACTATAAAAACATTTAAAAACCTATATTCTCGCATGCAAATATGAAGGGAATATTTTTCGACATTTAGAAAAAACGGGTTTACTAGGGCAAAAATAGGCATACCGAAAATATTCGACATGCCTATAAAACCCTTAATATTCCATGTAAATTATATAAGGATATTAATAAGAAAAACTTAAAGTAGCATCACCTAAGTTTTTTAATTCTCATTTCGCTTCTCTTCATTCAGCCTTTTAATATCCGTAATTAACTGCACCATCTCTTCTTTCGCATCTGGATAAGTTTCATTCCAATGCTTCACTAAAGCTGGCATCGTCTTCGCTATGTAAGAATAAAGTGCCCACTTCTTTACCTGTTCTTTTCGCTCTTCATTACTCTCGCCAAGTAACAGCTCAGTGTATTTCTCTAGTAAACCGTCAAACTGCTCGTTAAACTTTTCACTCATTTTATTTACCTCCTATATGAAAAAAGCAGCGAAGATCGCTGCTTTTTCTTATAATTTTGATCGGACAGAGTTTAATTTTTTCTCCATTGTGCTTACTTTATCACGACGATCATCAATACGAATCGTTGTTGCAACACGCTGTGCACCTTTCGTATATGGAACTTCATGCATTTGTTGAATTACTTCTAGAATGACAGGAAGATCTCCTTCAATAATTGTATTCATCGGTGTTAATTGATACTTCACGCGATCCGCATTTTTCTCTAGCACCTTTTGTACTTCTGCTACATATTCACTAACACTTGGATTACCTGTTCCTACCGGAATAATCGATACGTCAACAATTGCCATAGTAGTCTTCCTCCTATAATCGCTTCTTATATATCCATTGTCTATTTTACCGAAATCCTCATCATTTTACTAATATGTTACTCTTCCACTTTAAACTGCTCAACTAATCTTTCTAAATCTTTCATATGCTCTGTCAAACTTTCCATCGTGTGGGCTACCTTTTCTAGATGATTAACCTGTGATTCCGTTGCAGCATGTACCTCTTCAGAAACAGCTGCACTTTCTTGACTCGTACCAGCAATTGTATGCATTACCGCTGTAATTTCTCCTTGCTCGTAACCTATGTTATGTACCTCTTCTACAATTTTTTCAACTGAAGTACTAATCGTATTTACAACTGACATAATTGTGCGGAACTCCATTTTTGCCTCTGTCGTCACTTTATTTTGCACATCTGCAATGTCTTTCAATTTACTTACAACTTCTACAACCCTTTTTACTTCTAATTGCACATCACCAATCATCGTTGTGATTTCTCCTGTTGCCTCTTTTGATTGTTCCGCTAATTTCCGAACCTCTTCAGCAACAACCGCAAATCCCTTACCTTGCTCACCTGCACGGGCAGCTTCAATCGAGGCATTTAAAGCAAGTAAATTTGTTTGATCCGAAATACCTTTTATAAGCTCAACAACATTTTGAATCGATCCAACTCTTTGTTCTAACTTATCCGATGCTTCTTCTGTATGAACAACAATCGAAGATGATTGTCCCCTCGTACGGACTAAGTTCCTCATTGTATTTAATCCTTGCTTAGATGCCTCTTCCGCTTTGCCAGTCACTCCTTTTATTTCACCAACGGAGCTATTCATTTGTTCCACTGACTCTGCCATATTCTCGAGCTGAGCTGAAACTTCATCCACACTATTCGCAAGAGTAGAAGCTCCCCCGCTCACATCATCCATTGCTCCGGAAACTTCTCTACTAGCCGCTACTGTTTCGTTCGTTAAATAATGTAAACTATTCGTTGATTGTTGCACTGTTGATACGCTGTTTTTAATTTTACTTACCATTTCATTCATTTGTTCAACCATATCATTAAAGTGCTTCGTCAACTCTCCAACTTCATCTTTACTTGTCACCTTCATTCGCAGCGTTAAATCCCCTTCTGCTACTTTTTGAACGTGATTCTTTAATAATTGCAGTGGTCTTGCTAATCTTCTTGAGAACAAGTAGGAAGCTACGATTCCAACTAATAAACTAATACACGCCATCATAATGACTGTATTTCTCGTACTATTTAATAGCCCATCGATCGTTTCTTTCGGATAAAAGATTCCTATCGTCCATTTCATCGTATCAAATGATTGACTATAAACAACTACATCTTCACCTTTTATTGTAGTGACCGCATATTTTGTTACCTCTTTATTTAAGCTCTTTATAAGTGGCTCTTTAGAAACATCTTTCCCTATCTTTTCTGGATAAACAAGAGCCATATTTTTATCATTTATAATAAACATTTCTCCGTCATTATTATATTGAATATTGTGAAGCAACTTCTGAATCGTCCCAAGCGATACATCCATCGCAACAACGCCTAATACAGATCCATCTTGAGCTGTAATTGCTTTAGAAACACCTACACTTAACTTTCCTGTTGCAATTTCATAAGAAGGTTGTCCCCAATGGACCTTTTTTACATCAGCCTCTGAATCTTTATACCATGGTCTTGTCGTTGGATCATATCCTTCTGGCACTTGCCCACCTTCAGCAAGATTGGCACTTAATGTTTTTTTATCTTTCGTACCAATATATAAATCTAAAATACCAGGATGATTCTTTTTATACTCCGCAAACTCTTTCGTTAAAAACGCTTCCTCTTCTGGAGTAACCCCACCTTGAAGCATATTACGAATCATCTCACTGTTCGCGTAATACCCCATATCTTCATCCGTTCTTTGAACAAATGTCGTAAGTTGCTCTGTCACAAGATCCATCGCATTTTGAGAATACTCGTCTAAGGAACGCACTTCCTTTTCTTTCTGTAATTGATACACAGCTGTACCCAATATTACGAACATCATAGAAATAAGTACTGAAAACACTACCGCAATTTTTAAACGTAAACTTCTTAACATCTTCCCCCCAGCATCCCCTTCGCATTAAATTGAAATATTATTAATCATTATATTAAGTATAATAGATAAAATTAAAAAATTGAAATTAATTCTCACCTTAATACAATTAGAAAACGGACTACCACTTGTGCAAAAACAAATAGTTCATTATCCTTAAAATATAATCTCATTCGTTCGGAGGGAACTATGTTACAAAAATTCGGTTTCTCACAATATGAAAGCCAAGCTTATGAAGTTGTCGTATCAAGCAATGAACCATTAGATGCTACAACAATTGTGAAGCATTCAGGTGTTCCAAAAGCAAAAATATATGAAGTACTAGCACGCCTAATCGATAAAGGAATGGTAATGGATTCTGTTTCAGAAAAGAAAAAATTGTATACAGCATTACCACTAAAGCTAGCAATTGAAAAATTAACGACAGAATTTCAATCAAATATTAAGGAACTGGAAACAAATATATCAAAAAAATCATTTACAGATGACCGTGTTTGGAGCTTAAAGATGCAATCTTCTATTCGAGTTCAAAGTAAAGAACTCATTGAAAGTGCAAAAGAATCAATCCGTATTTCAGCTTGGAATGATACTCTTTTAGAATATCTTCCTTTACTAGAACAAAAAGCAAAACAAGGTGTTCAAATTGAATCCCTTATTGTTGGAGAAGTAGAAACAGACTTAGAAAACATGCATTTTCTAATCCCAGCTGAAGAGCCTAATGCATTAGAGCGCTACTTGCTACTCATCGTTGACGATCGTGAAATTTTATTTGCTGGCGTAGAACAAGAGTCATGGCAAGCGATGAAAACAATGTCACAACCTTTCGTAAAGTTCTTTACAGAATTTTTCTATCACGACGTTGCACTTGCAAAGATTACTCAAAAACACCATGATCTCTTTATGGAAGATGAGGAAATTAAGAGTTTGTTGATGAAGTTAAGATACTAATTAAATAATAAACAGGAGTCTAGTTTTTCACTTAGACTCCTTTTCGTTTTGTTCCTTTATCTCCATCAACAGCTCAATGATTTTCTCATTTTGCTCTACCTGTTTCTCTGAATTTTTATAGATGAAACGAACCCATCTAAGTGCAAGAATAATAAGAAACAACGGAAGTATCGAAATTAGAAGACCAATAATTGAAAAATTCGTATACATATACCTCACCTGTTATGAAGTGACCTTTGTCAATAGTTTTTCACCCATAATATTTTTCTTGATGGCATACAAAAGCTTCAGAAATAAGATCTATCGACAGTTAACCACTCTGTTATTCGTGGATTGGTTACCTCAGGTTAATGGTTCGTCGTTAGGCTCTTATAATCTCACTGCGTGGATCACACCTTTTCAAATTCTAATAAATAGCTTGTTTATCAGAATTTCAGCCATGCCAGAAGAGGTGAGTCATAGATAGCCAGACCTGTAATTCACTATCTCTGAAGCTCATCTATGCCATCAATTGATACCTTTGATTTCTAACTATGAATCAATCAACTTCATATCCTTCCCTCTTTATTTTCGGTGAATTTTACCTGTTTCTAATCCCCATATAAAACACCCCAGTTCTCTTGCGATAGCTGTAACGGCAACATTTCTAGGCTTCCCTTGATATATCATGCGATAATATTTTCTTTGTAACCTTTCTACAGCCTGATCCGCATAAGCAATCACTTCGCTTCGTTGCCCTTTTTGTCTTGCTTTCACTCGCTTCGATTTTAATCCGATTGCTCCTTTTACCAACGCATTTGCACATTCTACAAGAGTAGACCTAACGGTCGAATTTCCTTGTTTTGTAATCGAACGTCGACTGATTTTCTCTCCACTTGAGCTTTCGCTTGGCGTCAATCCTACATAAGCCATAAATGCTTTAGCCGTGGGAAAACGAGTGAAGTCTGCAATTTCCACATGAACAGTCATTGCCGATGTTGTATCTATACCTTTTAAGCATCTTAACTTTGCGATTGGTTCTTCGTACCTTTCACGATGAGATAATTCTTCTAATCTCAAACTGAACCGCTCAATTTTATCGACTAGAACATCATACTGTAATAGGTATTCGCCTAACGTTTCTTTGAATAATCCTTGTAGATCAAGATTCTTTAACCATTTCATATAAGCGATTGTCCAGCTTGATTTCCCTTCATACACATAGCCATGTCTTAAAAGGAATGCTTTTATCTGTTGTTTTATTTTTTTCAAAGATGTTTTAAAATCACCTAACATGCGGATATACTCTTTCACGGCAACATCCTCTTCTTCTGGAACATATACTTCTTTATAGGTGCCATTTGCTAAATTAAGAGCAATCATTTTGGCATCGAATTTATCATTTTTCACCATTTTGTTTTTTGATGAACTGTACATTGTTGTGGGAGCTAAAATATCACAATCAATTCCATTTTGTTCAAGAAGATTATGAAGTGAATACCCTAAACAACCAGCCTCATATCCAGCTTTAATTTTTATATCTTCACCATATTTTGTTTTCAGTTTCTCAACGAATTTTTTTACGAGAGATACATTTGAAGCACATCGTGCTTCTCTTACAATTTCCCCAGTTGTTCCGTGTAGTGCACATAAGCTAAAACTTTCCTTGTGGACATCCATCCCAATATATATTATATTTTCCATAGTGGCCTCCTATTATCATAGGGTATAACCCCATTCATAATGTTTTCATTCATTATTATGGGTTAAAATCCCTGACTTGATAATCTAGGAGGTCACTTCATATTATCTCGCTATACACCCTTTCTCCATTTCTCTACTAAAACCTGCAATTTTTTACAAATAAAAAAAGAACCTATCAAACGATAGATTCTTCTTTCGCAAACTGAGTAGAGCGTCCTCTCGTAATCGAGAAAATCGCGCAAAGCAGTGCTAATATAATAAAGCCACCGCCTACCCAAGCGTTATATATAACAGATGATTTTCCAATAACAACTCCGCCTACTGTTGAACCGAGTGCAATTCCTAAATGAATCGCAGAGTTATTTAAACCTTGCTGGATACCAGCTGATTCCGGTGCAATGTCAATTAAATAATTTTGCTGTGCTGGTGAAATCGCCCAGCTCAGCATACTCCAAAGTCCCATCATAATGATGAAGAGTGGGAATGAGAATGTCATTAATGGCAACATGAAGATTGCACATGCAAATACGATAATAATCGAGATAATACTTTTCTTCGATCCCCATTTATCAGCAAGCCATCCACCGAATCCACCGCCGATTACTGCTGCGATTCCGAAAATGAAGTAAAACACACTAATCCAATTTGCTTCAACATGCATAACATCTTTTAAAAACGGTGTTAAATATGCATACAATGTTAAATGCCCCGTTAAAAACAAAAATGATGTTAACTGTGCACTTACAATTTTTTTATCTTTTAAAGTAGCAAGTTGTTCTTTTATTGATAATACCGATGTCGGTGGTACTTTCGTTAAGAACAATGAAATACAAGCAATTGCCATAACTGTTAATACTGAAATCAATACAAATGGCGCACGCCATCCGTATGCATTTCCGAGTACAAGACCGAGCGGTACTCCAAGTACAAGTGATCCACTAATTCCCATAAAAATGATTCCAATTGCACGCGCACGAAAATGCGGTTCTACTACACTAGAAGCAAGTGTTACCGATAGTGCAATAATTAATGAACCACTCGCCGCACAAATAACCCTTGAGAACATTAGCATTCCGTAATTCACACTAAATGCCGAAATAATATTTCCGATTAAGAAAATCGATAATGCTCCAACATACAATGTTTTTCTTTCAAACTTCCCTGTCAAAGCTAATAAAACTGGACCTGACAAAGCAAATACTACCGAAAATATTGTTATAAGCTGACCAGCTGCGCTAATAGATACTCCTAAATCATTGGCAACTAAATCGAGCGTTCCTCCTATAATTAGCTCAACCGTTCCGACTACGAAAGCCGCGATAGCTAAAATATAAACACGAAAATTCAAGTCTTTCCCCACGCTTTCTGTTTTGGTTACTACGACTATAGTAACTAAAACAGAAAGTGGACGCAAGTACAATTTTTTTACAGTAAAAAAGGTAGGCGTATTATACGCCTACCCTTCCATCATTCTGTTTCTTTCTTCTTATTCAAGTACCAATACACCGGAAGTCCCGTAAAGACAATTCCAATTGATAAGAAACAACTTACCGGATCATTAATAATCGCACTACCGATTACAAAGAACGAACCTAAAATCGCAACGATTGGTACGATTGGGAATAACGGTACACTATATGCACGCTCTTTATTCTTATTACGTTTCCTTAAAATGAAGACACCAATAAACGTCATTACATAGAAAATATAAATAATAAATACGGAAATCTCAGATAGCTTATTTGGATCACTAATAATCATTAAAATAATTCCTAAAATGATTTCAACAGTAATCGCATTTGCTGGTGTTTTAAATCTTGGACTTTCCTTTGCAATAAACTTAGAAAATGGAAGTTGTCCACGTTCCGCCATAGACATTGGAATACGTGGGAATGTTAAAATCTTTCCATTTAAACAACCGAAAATAGAAACGATAATACCGATACTAATAATTTTCCCGCCATATTCTCCAAGTAACATGCCCGCAGCTGTCGCTGTTGCATTTTCTCCAAGGTCTACAATTTTCGCTGCTGGTAATACATTTAATAACGCCAAGTTAATTAATACGTATGCAGCTGTTACAATTAAAATCCCAACTGTCATTGCTTTCGGTAATAACTTTGTTGGATTCTTCATTTCTCCACCAATCGAAGCAAGTAAAATCCAGCCGTCATAAGCAAATAACGTTGCTAAAATTGCCATACCGATACTTTGATTTTCTGATATCGGCACTACTACGTTAAAAATATCACTGTTTCCTTTCCAAAAACCTAACACGACAATTAATACAATCGGAATCATTTTCCCAATTGTCGTGATTGTTTGAACGATACCTCCGTATTTTGTTCCCATACTATTTACAAAGCCAAGGAACACAACTGTTCCGATTGCGATTGGTAAATTCCACACTTTATCTAAATAGAAAAAATTAATCATTAAAGAACTAAAGTATAAACCTAATGTTCCGATAATAGCTGGTCCATAAACAATTGTTTGCATCCAGCCTGATAAATATCCCCAAAAACTTCCGTAAATCTCCTCTAAATACGTATACAACCCACCATTTTTCGGGATTTGCGCTCCAATTTCGGCTACTGTTAAACCACTTGCTAACGTCAACAGACCACCAATTACCCAAGCAAGAATGGCCATATTAGAACTCCCTGAGTAATCTAATACGCTTCCTGGTTTCATAAATACACCAGACCCGATAATCGTTCCTACTACGATAGAAAGTGCTACTGTTAAACCAATTTTGTTCTTCTCATCATGATGCATGCTGCGTATCCTCCTTCCAATTCTAGTGTGATGCAAAAATGAAATAAAAAAACACTCCTCCCTAAAAAAGGGACGAGTGTTGTATTCGTGGTTCCACCCTTGTTTCAATTCGCAAAGTAACACACTTCACCAATTTCTCAAGTCTAAATAACGGTTTTTGCCGGCAAGCAATTACTAGATGTTCGTTCACTGCTGCAGTTCAGAGGTGGTAATCTATTTTTCCGTATTAGGAAGCTCACAGCCAAAGGCTTCCCTCTCTGGGAATCGTAAAAAATTAATCGTGTCCTCATCATCACTTCTTGATGTCGAATTTTGTAGTTATTGTTCATTATATTGAATTGTTAGAAAAAATCAATATATTTTTTTATATAACATAGGAAATATTTCTCTTCTTATATTATAACAGAAGATACAAAACTTCTCTAATTCCCTAAAAATGGTATAATTCATTTAGGAGGTGTACCAATAATGATTGCTGTCTTTTGTATCATCGCTACGTTTCTCTCTGTTCTATTCGCTATCATGTATCGAAACAAGTATCCTGTTTATAGCATTTTAGCGGTAGCTATTATACCAGCTGTTTCCTTCTACGTATTGGGTAAATATCAATATACGGAAGTGTTTATCGGTTTTGCAATCTTCTACTGCGTCTTCGGATACATACTAACAATGAAAAGAATCTTATTGAATCATTAAAAGAGACCGATTTCTATAAGTAGAAATCGGTCCTCGCATGTACCTTCCGGTTGCCCCACGAAAGATACATAAATCAATTATTTATCTTCTTTTTTCATAAAAAACTTGTGATGCGGAAGATCCACATTTAATTCCTCTAATTGTTTCTTTTCATTGTCTAAAATCGCTTTTGCTTTTGTTTTTGTTGCTTCATCTAATCCCGCAAAGATGTCTTCACGCTTCTCTTTTTCTGGAAGTTTCACACCTAATTTTGTTAATTCTTCTTTTGCTTGCTCATGCGTTAATTTTCCAGATTTCTTTTGCTCTAAAATCGACTTCGCTTTCTCTTTCGCCTGTTCATCTAAGTTAGCAAACATGTCTCCATGCTTACCTTTCTCCGGCATTTTCACGCCTAACTTTGTTAATTCCTCTTTTGCTTGCTCATGCGTTAATTTTCCAGATTTCTTTTGCTCTAAAATCGACTTCGCTTTTGCTTTCGCCTGATCATCTAAGTTAGCAAACATGTCTCCATGTTTACCTTTCTCCGGCATTTTCACGCCTAGCTTTGTTAATTCCTCTTTTGCTTGCTCATGCGTTAATTTTCCAGATTTCTTTTGCTCTAAAATCGACTTCGCTTTTGCTTTCGCCTGATCATCTAATCCTGCAAACATGTCTTTACGCTTCTCTTTCTCCGGAAGCTTTACACCTAGTTTCTCTAACTGTTTCTTTGTATCGTCCATAATTGTTTTTACTTTTTGTTTTGTAGCGTCATCCAAATCCTTTTTCGCCGTTTTTGTAGACTGTTCAGCTGCTGGAGTATTCGTTGCCGCGAATGCCGGAATACCGACTCCTCCAATGATTCCGAATGATAAAGCACCTGCAATTGCTAAATACCCAACTGTTTTCTTCTTCATAGGAAATTTCCTCCTTCATATTTCTAAAGCATGTACACTTTCGTATACAATGCCAATAGTAATGTTGGTTTCTTAAAATTCCCTTAACGTTTCGAATAAAAAACACCGCTCATAATGAGCGGTGTTTCTCTATGCTTTTTGTAATTGTAACTCTTCACGTTCCATTATTTTTCTTAATACGATTGTTTGTGTCATTGTAAATAAGTTACCTGTTATCCAGTACAATACAAGTCCTGATGGCGCCGCAAACCCCATAAATAGAATCATTGCCGGCATCATAATTTGCTGTATCTTTAGCATCTGTACTTGTTCTCCAGGTGTAATATTAGATTGGAAAACTTTCATCTGAATAAATGTCGTTAACGCTGCAATAATCGGTAATATATGATATGGATCTGCATGTCCTAAGTTCACCCATAAAAAAGAAGATGTGCGAATCTCTTCCGTTCTGCTAATCGCATAATACAAAGCAGAGAAAATCGGCATTTGTATAAAAATTGGCCAGCAACCAGCAAGTGGATTCCAACCGCCTGATTTCATTAGCTCTGACATTTCTTTTTGATACTGCTTTTGTTTTTCAAGATCTTTGCCTACATCACCGTACTTTTTCTTTAGCTTCTGCAATTCAGGTTGCATTTTCTTCATTTTCGCTTGGCTACGATATTGTGAAACAGCTAATGGAATCATCGCTGAACGAATAACGAGCGTCATAATAATGATTGCAATCCCAAAGCTAGCTCCAGGTATATGATGAGCAACAAATTGAATCATAAACGAGATTGGATATACGAAATAATGATCCCAAATCCCAGTACTATGTGCATCAATTGGGGCTGCATTACTGCAGCCAGATAAAACAAAAACAAGTAATAATGATAAACTAACGAGCACAGCTCGGTATGATTTTAACATGTTCATTCCTCCAATGTTTCGTAATTATTTAGCGAAACATTGGTGTATACGGACCGACCTCATCATTCTCTTCACTTGATTCTTGTCTACGTACAGAACGAATCATTCCATATTTATAAAAAATAGAAAATAGCGGTACATTTCCCGCACTATCTTCACATGTATCAACTAACGCAAAAGCTCTTTGTCTACCGCTTGATGCTTGTTGACGCACAAAGCGAGAAACATTAGCAAGGAAGAAAACTTCTAATAAACAAAGTGCCGTCGTTACAAACGATATATATAAAATTGCATCCTGCAATAAAAATTCCATCGCTTCACATCCTTAATAAGGTCATTTTAGCACATTAGGCAAACATTCTCTATTTCCTTTTATTTTCAAAAAAAGTATTTTGCATATTTTCTCAAGAAAACAATAATTAAGAAACGTTGTATTCGCTTTCTTTAGTATATTCACGCACATCAATGAATAGGCTTGATTTATTAGAAATTTATAAAATTTTTGCATTATAATAAAACTATTGCCAGTTTTTGAAAAAACCTTTATTCTCTTCTTGTAATCAAAAATGAATATGGAGATGAAACATACTATGGGTCAACTAGGAGACGCCGATTACGTTCCCGACACCGCCTTTTTATCCTTCCCAGCAGCTAAAACATTTCATTTAGAATTTATGATACAGTTGGTTGTTATTTTTATAGCTTCTATTTTGTATGCAATTTCTATGAATATGTTTTTTATCCCGCATAATATGATTAGCGGTGGATTCGCTGGTGTAGGGATGATTATCGGTTATTTAATGCACTACAATATCGGTGCACTTATCTTTTTACTAAACATTCCTCTTCTTATTTTAAGTCACTTTTACTTAGGCAAGAAGACAACCTTTTTAACAGCGTACTTTGTAGCTGTGTCATCTTTAGCGATGAATATTATCCCGGTACACCAAGTTTCAGACGATATTTTACTTTCTTCTGTATTCGGTGGTGTTATCTGCGGAGCAGCTTCAGGAATTATATTCCGATTTGCTTCTTCAACAGGTGGTTTTGATGTTGTTGGATTGATTGTAGCAAAATATCGAGATGTTTCAATTGGAGCAATCATATTTGTATTCAACTTAATCTTACTTGTCGCAGCAGGTTTTATTTTCGGATGGGATATTACACTTTATACGTTAATTAGTCGATTTGTAGTCAGCAAAGTTATCGATGCTGTGCATACGAAACATATTAAATTAACGATAATGACTATTACAGAAAAAGGCGAGGAAATAAAAAGCGCACTACTACATCACGGCATACGCGGGGTGACAATGGTAGACGCTGTCGGCGGCTATACAAACCATAAGAAAAAAATGATTTACACTGTCGTGACTCGCTATGAGTTAGGCGAAATGAAACGTATTATCCGTCAAGTGGATAACAAAGCATTTATGAACATTACTGAAACAGTTGAAATTGTCGGCCGTTTCAAACGTATATAAAAAAGGTTAATACATTAAAGGGCATAACATATTAGTCATATATACTATGTTATGCCCTTTGTTATTCAACTAACGCACCCTTTAGCATAATAAAATCACGAAGTTTATTACTACAAATCGGAGGATAACATTCCATATACAAAACTATCTGTCCATTCATTTTTATTCCAAAAATCT
Source organism: Bacillus sp. FSL K6-0268 (assembly GCF_038005425.1). Taxonomy (NCBI): domain Bacteria; kingdom Bacillati; phylum Bacillota; class Bacilli; order Caryophanales; family Bacillaceae; genus Bacillus; species Bacillus sp. FSL K6-0268. The sequence goes on along the minus strand of NZ_JBBOTF010000001.1, from coordinate 4,159,433 downwards.
TGTATGAAATGGGCTTCCTTTCTCATACCTATTCGTTCACACAATTTTTTTGAAGCTGTATTACGTGCATCAAGATTAGCTTGTATACGATGTACATTACATTCATTAAATAATTTAAACACCAAACTACTTACTGCTTCTGTTGCCAAACCTCTTCCAACTACTTCATTTGAAAAACTATAACCAATCTCAACAGTATCCTTCATATTTGTGTACCATACGGATAAGTCACCAACTACTTTAGTCTTGTATATAACTGCCAAACTTAATATTGATTCTTCAGTAAGTGCATTGTTTGCTAGCTTCTTATTAAATCTTTTCTGCATGTCTTCATGAGTCCACTTATTATGTAATAGGAACTTACATGTATCATCATTATTATAAATAGCAAATACATCCTGTAAATCAGTACTCTTAAAAGGTCTAATTATTAATCTTTCTGTTGTGATCTCCAAGTTAGCTCCCCTCCCTTACATTCATGCTACAAAACATTTTTTATTGTATTTAAGCCTCCTTCTTAGATCTCACCTTGATTACATATTTCATCATAATAAATTAAAATCCTTCTTCCACTAAACTGCATTGTTAATGGTATTTCCTTACGCTTTTTATTTTTTACACTTATTACAAAATCAGATAATTCTATTATTATGTCCCTAAATGTGTTATAATGAAAGCAGACTCACAAAAAAAGAGTATATAGACTTGGAAGTTTCTCTTATTTTACAAGCAAAAAGAAACGAGCAGTCGGGTATATTTCAGACACCATACACGTAACGGTTTAAACAACCGATCATCTTAGTTACTCTTCAATGATCTTTTTATAAAAAGATACGTACAATTAAAACTCACTTCAATATACTATACCTACCTTTTTGACTTCCAAATCATCTTATTACATAGGGAGATGAACATATGAATCAATATATACGATATACAATAGCTGTCCTGTTTGCTATTATCGGCGGTACGATTTGTTTCTGGACAAACACACAGCTTGGAGAGAATATCATTTTTAATGGAATCGAAACACTTGTAAGCGCTTCAATTTTAGGCGGATACATTTACTTCCTCTTCAATCCAGAAGAAAATGCTCAGAAAACAATGTTATTAACAATGATCGGTATCGTTGGTGGATGTATTTCCTACTCAATGACAAACTATACATTACCACTTCAATTAAGCTCAGCTTTCTTCCACGGTCTATGGACTTGGTTCATTGCATTCTGCCTAGCAGACGTATTCAACCTATTACAAGACAATGAAGAAGATAGCGGTCGCCAAATCGAAAGTAACTCTTAAGCTGGAAGATACTCTTCCAGCTTTTTTATGTTGGTTTGCATATCCCCGCATCACGATAAAAAGAAGTTACCCTCACGGCAACTTCTTTTCCATATACCCCACTTCGTATTCACTAAAATATATCAACGATTTTTCAAATATATCGATTGTTTCTCCACTTATATCAACGATTTTTTCATTATATCAACGATTCGGCACAGGATATCGATTTACCGACATCCTTCGACACTCAAAACGCACAACATACCCTATCCCCCAAGCAACTTACTGCCGAACTCTACGATTAAAAAGATAATTAATAGGATCGCGAGTATCTTTAATGCTACATATGCCACTTTAAAAACAACATAAATGAGCAAGACTATCAAAATAATTGATAAGATTTCCATATTTACTTCCTCCAAGCTTTGCTCTTCTTATCTCATTTTACTCGCCCTAGGCTGTTTATGGAACGGCATAAGATGACATATAAAAAAGAGGATACCTCACCCATCGTAAGATACCCTCTCTTTCAGCTGCTTAAACCATTCTCTTTCTAATTGTAAATATCCCATCTCACTCTTCTCGGCGCTCTTTAATTCTTGATCGGCTTTCTTCATATAAGTACGGGACGCTTCCATATTGCCCTCTACATATTTAATAATCCCTTGTGTACGGTAATATCCACTTAGGTCCATTTTTGTAATAGCCTTTGCATGTTCCTTTGCTTCTTGCAAAGAAAGACTATCCATCTGATAAAGGGCTTTATATAAAAGGTACCAACTATGAAAACTACTAACGAAAAACTTATTTTCTTTCGTTACAGGTAATTGAACAATTCGTTCTATATACGGTATCGCTCTTTCCATTCCCTCTTGATCTGCACGAGCAAAAAAGACGAGCATAAGTCTACTCATTATCTCCCTTATCCCTTTATTCTCTTTTATTTTCTCCTCACTAAGTTCTACTAATCTTTCATCCCAATCTTTCGGTCTTTTATAACTAAATAACTCACTCGATATTTGAATCTCATATAAGTGATTTCTAGCTCTTTCATCATCTTTAATTAAAATAAGAAATTGCATCCCATCACTCATAAGCATTCCTTTTATCGGCACAATTGTAACCGCAAAGATTGCAAAATGGAAAAAGGAAAAATATAAAAGATATTGATAATAACTCACCATGTATATGTAACCGGAAGTAATACCAAATAGTAAACTCGTAATCGGTCCACCTAAAGTGAGCCACGCCCACTTTTTCGAAAGATTCGGTGTCTCTATAGAAGGTGGTACTAATGTTGCAACACCTCCAAAGTACGCCCATAATTTATTTTCTCGAATGCGTAATTTTCCCTTTTCTTTTTGAATAGTAATGGGTCCTACTGTCATAAATTTAAATGTTAAACCACCTATTACACCAAATACTACATGTCCTAGCTCATGAATGGCTAACACTAACAATGAAATTCCAACTATTGCCCATAGGTTCAAAATTACTTCTAATTTCCCAGTTCGGATTACTCCGTATAAAATGGACAGAATTAGCGCCACTGTCATTGAGCCAGCTGGCCTTCTTAAAATATCCACCTTTTTCTCCCCTTAATAAATCATTTTTCTCTGCATTTCGTACATGAACTTCCCGAGATGCAATATCCAAATAAATGAGATTAAGCCAATTAATACAAAATCGATATCACTAGCAGCTGTATATATAACGGCAGCCCACCATACATATGCCAATATTGTATTCGTAAATTCATACGCTTTATATCCAGCCTCATGCACAATGTGCTTTAATCCTTCATCTGCGTTTTTCGTCCACATTTTCATAGATTCCATATACGTTACACCTTGTTCAGGGTATAGCTTATTATAACGATTTTTTGTTATGAGCCCGATAATCACTACAGTAGTTAAACAAACAATAGAAGCTACTAAATTCCACACCGCAAATGAAACATTAGTATCCTGCAACAGTGCACGTCTACATGTAATAACTGCATATACAAACCATGCCTGCGTCACTATATCACCTACACGTAAATATATACTTATAATGCCTAATTTTCTGCCTTGTACGCTCTCTTCTTCATCGCGTGCCTCCGCTAACATACGCGTATTCTTCCAAGTGTAGTACATCATTAAGATTCCAAAAATAGTACATATGCCTATAAATGTATTGGATGATAATTTTCTCGGTTCATCCGAGAGTAAATTTAAAGCTATATAAGACGTTAAAAAGCCACCCATCATACTTAATGCTATTTTCCCCACAGAATCAAATTGTTTTTTTCGTTTACTCTTCATCATCCTCTTCCCCCTCCACTAACGTGAATATTTCCTCCACCGATACATTGAAAATTTGTGCGATTTTTAACGACAATACAATAGATGGTGCATAATCCCCGCGCTCAATTAAACTAATCGTTTGCCGTGATGATCCAATCGCTTTCCCTAAATCCCCTTGTGATAAACGATGCTTTGCTCGCAATTCCCTCACTCGATTTTGAAGCTTCATGTCTTCCCTCTTTTTCATTTATTTAATTAAAATTGTAAATAATATCCTTATTTTTGTCAATTATAATTGTCATTACGACTATAATAATTGACAAGATACTTATTTCTTATCCTGTATCAAATTCCTATAAAGAATGTAAAATGTGCATTAAACATAGTCTTAACAATAAAATAAAAAAGGCAGTGCTTTTGCACTGCCTTCCTAAATTCTGACATAGAATGGATTTCATATTAGCTTGCGTTTTGTAGTAATACTCGTTTTAACTGTTTGCGGAAACGAACACCTAACGTAATTGCTACGATAACGATAACTCCAACAATGATTTTACCGATATGATCTTCTAGCACTCCAAAGATGTCATGTAAGTTTCCACCTAACCAGTAACCACCGATTAAGAAGAATGATACCCAAAATAGAGCGCCTGAATAAATTGTAATGGCAAAACGACGGAATGGTAAATTAATAATTCCTGCAAAGTATCCTGTGAAATGACGTACACCAGGAATAAAGAAACCAATAAAAATCAGGAAGTACCCATACTTATCAAACCACATTCTCGTTAAATCAATTTTTCTTTGTGTTAAAAATACGTATTTTCCATACTTTTGAATGAAAGGCATACCTAATTTATTTCCTAAAAAGTATTGAATCGTCATTCCTACACTTGTCCCAATAAAGGATAGAATGATTAAAATCGGTAAACTTAAATCACCCTTCTGCGCTAAAAATCCCGCATATGCTAATGTGGGCTCTCCCGGAAACGGAAGTGCAATATATTCTAACAGCAAGCCGACAAGTACAACATAGTACCCGTATTGCTGAAATAATTCATGAATCCATTCCATGTCATCTCTCCTTTCAATCACGTACAACTTCTTACTATTATTGTATAAAAAAATTGTCGAAATAACTATCACAATAGCTTACATTTTTATTACATTTTTGTAAGGGTCACACTAATGATTTCCGTTCTTTATTAATTAGTAAAAATCATTTTTTAAGTCGAAATAACAAAAAGACGCATTAATATCATGCAAGTTTTATCCATTTTTTAACACTTAAAAACCCCTCTAATTTTGTTCTCAATAAAAAACCACCACAAACTCATCCTAACTTCATATTAGCTTCATATACGTATTGTAAGATTATATCGGAATTTGTTGAAAAATTTAACCAATATATGACTAAGCATTAATTTGAATAAATATAAGTCGTTTTCGAAATTGAAAAAAGGGTGAATACGAAATGGAAGCATATAAAATGCACGATTTTATTAATACAAATGTTGAATCTCATCAAAATGAAACCGTTTTTAATTTACACATGTGTGAAACAAGTGAATTTGACGTAAGTTTAACAAAATCTACAACACTATCTTTTATCGTTTCAAAAAAGAATATTAAAATTGTCACGAAAAAATGGATTAATTCAAATCAAGAAAGCATGATTGGCAAAAGCTACATCATTCCAACAAAAGCTTTTCATTATTTCTTACCAATCATTTCTGAAAATGAAGATGAGCTAAATATTCAAGTTCAAAGTTTTGGACTACGTGGTGAGCTTTTATTAAATGAAAGATTACTTATTGATAAAAACAACAAACACAACAGCAAAATCACTGCATTCTTTGAAACATTAGATGAAAATGTAAATAAAGCTTTACGAGGATTACAACTTCATTGTATGTAAGACTATTACGATAGTAAAAGGAGAATAACAATGAAAAAATTATTATTAAGCGCACTATTATCATTAGGATTTTTAACTCTTCCATTCGCTAGCGCAGAGGCCGCTACAACGAAAGATCAATTAATCGTAAACACTCAGTTAAATAAAATGGATTATTATCAGGATGGAAAATTTATAAAAAGTTTTACTGTCGCTACTGGAAAAGCAGCAACACCTACACCTAAAGGAACTTTTCAAATCGTAAATAAAATTAAAAACCGCCCTTATTATACAGGCAAAATTAAAGGCGGCGATCCACGTAATCCACTTGGTGACCGTTGGCTCGGATTAAATATGGCAGGAACTTACGGAACAACTTATGCAATTCACGGAACTAACAATAATCAAGCAATCGGCAAAGCAACAACACTTGGTTGTATTCGTATGTATAACAATGATATACACTGGTTATTTGAGCGCGTTCAGCAGCAAGCTACTGTCACTGTAAAATAGCCTAAAAACAAGATTTATGTGTAGCCAAGAATTTTATGTCTTGGCTTATTTTATTTATTCATTTACAGTAGCAAAACAACTGTATTTACATATATAATAGGAATAGATTTGATTAGCTGATATTTAAACATTGATAAACGTAGATATTAAAATTATACAGTTATAATGTTTTATAAATTTTATAATACATACTATAATAGAACTACTGTAATTCTGAACTATTCAGTAACACTAAACTATTCCCCTTGCTACCTTCATGATTATTTTATAGCGGGGGCTTATTATATGTATAAACAATCTGAGTCACTCGAAAAATGATGAATTCGAATATTGCAGTAAAAAGCGTTATTTAGGAGGTGTTACTATGACGCATATACTGGTGATTGAAGACAACCCAGATATACAAGAACTAATTCGTGAATTTCTAATGGCACAAAACTTTACTGTTGATGTAGTTGGTGCTGGAACAGAAGGTATTCTTCTTTTCCAAAAAAATTCATACGATCTTGTCCTCCTCGATGTAATGTTACCAGATATAGATGGCTATAGTATTTGTAAAATTATGCGAGGACAATCTGATGTACCAATCATTATGTTAACAGGCTTACATAATGAAGAAAGTGAAATTAAAGGATTTGAGTTAGGTATTGATGACTATATTACGAAACCGTTCCATTACACTGTATTTATTAAGCGTGTAGAGGCTGTATTAAGAAGGGCAGCAACGAAGGAAGCAGAAGCTGCAACTATACTACAATTCCATGAATTGATGTTAAACTCTACAGCATATGCAGCTTATGTTCATGGTAATCAAATTGAATTGACAACAAAAGAATTTGAAATTATTTATACTTTACTGCAAAATCGAGGAAAAGTATTATCAAGAAGTGATTTGTTGAATAAGGTATGGGGCTATGAACATTATGGTGATGTAAGAGTTATAGATACACATATTAAAAACTTAAGAAAAAAATTAGGAATTACTTATATTAAAACGGTGAAAGGCATTGGCTACAAAATCGAATCGTAGCAAAGACAACATCACCAAAAATATTTTCATCAAAACCTTATTATTTTGTATTCTTTTATCACTTTGTCTTTATCAAATTATTTACTTTCTAGCTTCAAACTACGATAAAGAACATTTTGCGAAAGAAAATGGAACGCCGACTACAGAACAGGCGGATTTAGATAAGCAAAACAATCAAAGTAAAACGAATCAAAATAAAGCTGTGTCAGAGGTAAGTATTTCCAATTTCCAATCTTCTATTATAGATTATAAATCTCTTTCTACAGCTATCAATCACCTTTTGCAGCCTAGCCAAACTGCAAAAGCAAAAGAACATACACAAAACCTTTCGGGGAAAAATAGCACTTCTAATCCGCTTACAGAAGCAGAAAAGAAAGCCGCTAATAATGATGCCTTACATACACAAAATGCAGCAAGTAAAATAAATGATATAAATGATAATCCAAAGTTAGCAGATGCGTTGCAGCAATTAGCTCCACATATTGGCGCGACAATGCTTGCATTATCACTACTCGGATCTTTAATTTATACAAAACTAATTGCCAAACCTTTTCAATATATGAGCGATGCTTTAAAAGATATTATGAATCTTGATTTCTCAGATAAAAAACTACTTAACAAAAATACAGATCAAACAGATTTTAATTTGCAAGTAGCCGCTTCACAAGTACCAAATATTGTGAAGAATTTACATGCAAGCAATCAAGATTTAAGAAATGAGCTCAAAAAGGAACAACAATTAGAGCAATCTCGTAAAGAATTTATGTCTATGGTATCCCATGAATTAAAAACACCAATCGCAGCCGTTATGGGACAACTAGATGGCATGATTCACGGAATTGGAGCTTATAAAGATAGAGATAAATATTTAAAACGTTCCTATGAAATGATGCAAGATATTAACATATTAACGGAAAAAATGTCGGAATTATCCAAAATACAAAACCCTCAATTTAAACCGAATTTAGAAGTCATTTCTTTATCTAATATTATTGAGGATGTTATGAAGAAAGTAGATTACTTTGTATCTGTAAAACAATTAAATGTACAATCTAATATTAAACACGACGTACAAATTTTAGCTGATCCTAAATTTATTCAAACTGCTATTTTTAACATTATTTCAAATGCAATTCATTATACAATTGACCACCAGCACGTATATATAAAGCTTTATGAAAAACCAAACGGTTACGCATTAGAAGTATTAAATACAGGTTCACAAATTGATGAAGATAAACTTGCTCATTTATTTGAGCCTTTCTATCGTGCAAACCCTGATAAACACGGTTTAGTACAAGGTAGCGGTCTTGGATTATATATCGTGAAACAAATATTAGATAAACATCAATTTCCTTACGGAATACAAAACACAGCTCAAGGTGTAAAATGCTCCATTGTATTCCCAAAAGCAATGTAGCATTCACTATAATTACATACCCCAAACTCATACTTTATGTGTGAGTGGCGGAATTTTGTAGAGTGTCTTACTCTGTTTCGTTCGCCCGTTATCCTTATTTGGATAGCGGGCGTTTTTTATTACTTAAAAGGAGGATTTTTTATGGATAAGTTTAAATATTCATTGCTCGTTTTATTCGGTGCTTGCAGCTACGGCATACTTTCAACTATTTTCAAACTCGGATTCCTAAGTGGATTTTCAGCACATCAACTATTAGGGGGACAATATGTCTTCGGATGGATTGGACTATTTCTACTCGTTCTTTTCTTTTCACGTCATAAAGTAACAAAAAAACAATTCTTTTCATTACTAACCGTCGGAACAACAATGAGTATGACTGGAATTTTCTACGCTATTTCTGTAGAAGAGCTACCCGCATCTATCGCTGTCGTCCTACTCTTTCAGTTCACTTGGATTGGTGTCATTATCGAAGCAATTGCAAATCGAATATTTCCAAGCCGCGATAAGATCATATCTATCCTTATTTTATTTGCTGGTACATTGTTTGCAGGTGGTATATTTGAAGGCCTCGGACAAAGTTTTTCTACGAAAGGGATTATCTTTGGACTATTAGCTGCTGTCTCTTTTTCATTCTATGTTTTTGCAAGCGGACGCGTTGCTACAGATGTTCCCCCTTATACGAAAAGCTTTCTTATGACAACAAGTGCAACTCTTATCGTATGCCTATTCTTCCCGCCGACCTTTTTAACAGATGGTGCCCTGCAAGCTGGTCTATGGAAATATGCTTTCTTCCTCGGATTATTCGGCGTTGTTGTACCTGTCATTTGTTTTTCAATCGGTGTACCAAAAGTTGGAACAGGACTTAGCACGATATTAGGTGCAGCTGAATTACCAACTGCTATTATCGCTTCTATTACACTTGTACATGAAGTCGTAACCTTCATGCAGTGGATTGGAATTATTTTTATATTGCTTGGAATTTTCACTCCCCAGCTGCTTACGGCTAGGAAAGAAAGGAAACATAATCGCGTGCATAGCGTTTGAAAAAAATACAGAATTTATATAAAGTAAAACTTTAATTAGTGGGGGTTTTGTTCATCCCCCACTGATTATCAGCCCTCACCAATCGGGCTTTTACGGGCAGTTGATCCCCACCTAACTTCTTCGCTTTCGCTGAATTTTGAGGTGGAGTCTTACTGCCCGTTAATGCGGGATAAAAATATAACTACAATTAAAATAAGTAAATTTATCGGGAGGTATAAATGACTATTTTAAGCATCGTATTTTTTGCTATTATGTGTATCTTCTTCCTAATAAGATATATGAAAGAAAAGAAATTTTACGATTTACTTCTCATTCCCGTTTGTATATATGCAGGAGCAGTGAAAACTCCTTTCGTAGAGTACTTAAACTTTAATACTACATTTAAAATAACGTATGATATTGCAGCTATTATTCTTGTAATCCTTGCTGTACTTTTCTTTTTGAAAGATAAGAAAGAGAATCATACTGCATAACAAAAGACCTTTCATTTACTTGAAAGGTCTTTTTCTCTATCTCATTTTGCCGCTACATACAGCTTCTCTATCTCATGCTCAATTTGTTTTACATCGATTCGCTCAAATAATGGCTGCACGCTATCAATTCTATTCGGCAACGTATTTTGTGGTTCCCAATTTCGGTTCACAATCGACAATGTGCTTCGAACTCTTTCACTTGAAAATGGTAAAAATGGTTCAAGGAGATTTGCAAAATTAGCAATAAGATAAATACAATTATAAATCGTTTCTTCACATGAAACTGGATTATCTTCTCTTTCTTTCCAAGGCTGCCTCTCATCAAAGTATTTATTTGCAAAACGTACGGCATCGAATATTGTTTCTAGCGCCACCTTAAATGTAGTTTGCTCAATCGCCTCTCCTACATTTTTATATAATCCTTCTACTTTATCCTTCAGTTCTACATTGATAGTTCCCTGCGGCACAATGCCATCATAATATTTTTCAATAAACTTTAATGTCCGGTTCACGAAGTTCCCGTATGCACCTAACAGTTCACTATTATGACTGTAAATGAATTCACGCCATGAAAAATCAGTATCACGATTTTCTGGTGCATTTACTGTTAAAAAGTAACGAATAGAATCTGGATTGTAACGTTCTAATATGTCAGGCACCCATACTGCCCAGTTTTTACTCGTAGATAACTTTCTTTTTTCAACTGTTAAATACTCATTCGAAACGATATGACGCGGGATTGCTTCCTCTCCTATTCCAAGTAAAACCGCTGGCCAAATGATGGAGTGAAATGGAATATTATCCTTGCCGTGTACATAATATGTTTGCGCATCGCTATTCCAAAACTCATGATCATCTTTTCCTGTTTCTTCAGCCCAATATTTACTCGCTGAATAATATCCTGCCACTGCTTCTATCCATACGTAAATTTTCTTATCTTCATACCCTTTCACTGGAATTGGTACCCCGATTGGTAAATCTCTTGATACAGCCCTATCTTGTAAGCCTTCCTTTACATATCTTTCCGTTAATTGAATTGCATTATCACGCCATGTTCCTTTTTCTTTTGCGATTTCTACAACTTTTTTAATTTGCTGCTGAAATGTATGCAATGCAAAATAAAAATGCTCTGTTTCCTCTACAGATGGTGTACTACCACATAACTTGCATGTCTTTTCTAACAAATCGAGTGGATCTAAAATAGCTGAACACGCATCGCATTGATCGCCTCTTGCTGCTTCATGGCAATGTGGACATATTCCTTCTACATAACGATCCGGTAAAAACTGCGTACACGTTTTACAGTACGCTTGTTCCACTGTTTTTTTATAAATATAGCCTTCTTCCAATAAACGTAAAAAAACTTTTTGAACAGTTTCATGATGATGCTCGCTATCGGTACGTGTATAGCAATCATACGTAAAACCGAGATCACGAAAACATCGCTGGAATTCTTCATGGTACTTATTAGCAATTTCTTTTGCTGTCACACCTTCTTGTTTTGCTCTAATTGCAATCGGTGTTCCATTACAATCACTGCCCGAAACATACAACACATTCTCACCTTTTGCCCGGTAATAACGTGCTAAAATATCTCCAGGTAACAAACTCGCAATATGACCAAGATGTAACGAGCCATTTGCATACGGCCAAGCGCCTCCAATAAAAATACTCATCTTACATTCCTCCTTTTAAATATAAAAAAGCCCCGCCCTTATCTTAAAAAAGATAAGGGCGGGGCTGTATAAACAGTCGCGGTACCACCTTATTTCGCCAATTACTCACATAATTAGCCTTAACAAGTACGGAGCTATATGCTCTTATACTGTGGTTTTGATAACGAGTACCAACTCTCGTCGCCGCCTACTATTATCATTTGATAAGTTCAGGACGAAGCTCAAAGGCCATTGTTCAAATGAATATTCTTGCTTCTTCTCAGCTACCGAAGCTCTCTGGAAAGAATGTGTTCATCCTACTTTTCCTTTTCAACGCTTTTACGTATAAAAAGTATTGTACGACTTAATCACAGAAAAATCAAACTTTTATTCAGAAAGAAAAGGAAATCCCATCCCCCTGCCGAATAACTATACGTTCACAAAAGGAGTGATAACATTGAACCAAAAACAACTAAGCACTATTAATGAAAAAAGCTGGAATACAGCTGCTTATGAAGCTTGGACGAATCGCCATGGGGCACCGGAGGATTATGCGAAAAAAATCATGGAAGACCCTATGCGCGAGGTAGATCACTATTTACCTTACATACAATCTCCGAAAGGAAAACATATTATTAATTTACTAGGATCAAAAGGGAATAAGGCCGTTGCTCTCGCCCTTTTAGGCTCTGACGTAACAGTTGTTGATATTTCAGCAAGTAATGCAAAATATGCAAATGAACTTGCTGATGCCGCAGGCGTTTCTATTCATTACATCGTTTCTGATGTACTAGATGTAAATCTCTCCAAATCATTTGATATCGTATTACTGGAGCTTGGTGTACTTCATTACTTTCTAGATTTAAAACCACTTTTCACCAAAATCTCTCAACTACTAAAGCCAGATGGAATACTTATCCTCCGCGATTACCATCCAATATACACAAAGCTATTAGGAGTAGACCACCCATCGTTTCGAGCAAGTGGAAATTATTTCGATGAAGAATTGATTGAAGATGATGTTGCTTATAGCATTCTTCTTACAGAAGCGCAGAAAGAATCGTTACCGAAAACAACCATCCGTCGCTGGACATTAGGAGAAATTATTACAACACTCGCCGAAGAACATTTTAAGATTGAAAAACTAATTGAAGAACAGGGACCTCATCAAAAGTGGGTCTTCCCTTCTACTGCCCCAGAAGGAATTGAAGAACAAATACCCGGTCTATATACAATAATTGCGCGAGCATGCAAAAAAGGATCCCTTCACGGATAGGATCCTTTTTGCATGCTCGCGCATATAAGTTGAGGTTGGAGATTACCATAATTCTGTAGAATAGGACACAAGATATTTCAACATTTCGTCTCTGACTTACGTCGTCAAAAAGGGGTATGACCAACATAACGAAGAGTAATGTTTTAGTTGATACTGATAATCGTTATCAACTAATTAGAAGTATACATGATGTTATTTCAAATTTCAATAGCATTTCTAATATTTATTTATGGATTTTATGATATACAAATGTATACATTTTAAGAACTTTTTCTAATACCAATCTGACTCCTTCCATTATCTGCTATAATTTTCATTGAACAGATTAATAACTTCATAATAATGTTTTTATTAATTCCGCTTCAAATATCTATAAATCATAATAAACAGTTTAAATGAGGGTAGGGGTAACGATGAAATATGTTAGTATTCGAAAAAAACTACTGTTCACACTCTTAAGCATTTCTTCTTTATTTAGCATTGCTCTTATTGTTATTCTTTCATTCGCCATGAATCAAGCAAGTGAAATCGAAACGTTAAAAAATGATGTATCGAAAAGAGCGACGATTTTAAAAGAACGTGGCGATTGGTTCCAGGCACAAGTTGCTGGTTTACAAGAATATTTGCTATCACATGATCAAAAAGGATTAGATAAGTTCAACCGAGAAGGGAAAAAATTAGCTGATACTAGAGAGAAAGTAACAAGTGACAAGAAGCTCCCAGAAGGAATGAAAGAAGCCATTTTAATGGGAGGAAAATGGCGTAGCGTCATAGATAATGAGGTACTACCTCTTGCGCATGAAGGAAAATGGGACGAAGCATCTAAAATTGCTTTAGCACAAACAGATTATGTAAATGATCTGTTAGGTCGTTTTAATAAATATACAAATGAAGAGAATGAGAAACGTGACGCATTAATTGCTGACGTCGAGTCTTCTTCATCACTTATTCAATATATTATTTTCTTCTCACTCATTACATGTACATTAACGTCTATTTTATTAGCATGGTGGTTCTCTGGTAAACTCGTTAAACCAATTCGACAAATTGATGAGAAGTTGAAAGAATTAGCTTCTCAAGATGGAGATTTAACGGCTAGATTACACGTAACGAGTAAAGATGAAATTGGTGACATTGCAAATTCCTTTAATCAAATGCTCACTAACTTACAGCATATAATAAAACAAGTTCAACAAACATCAACAAGTGTAAAAGAAGCTTCCGAAAATGTATTTATTGAAACAACCGCTTCTATGGAAAATACGGCAAGGACCCAAGAAACTATGAATGCTCTTGAACACAATATTCGTTCACAAGTTTCTAGCATTGAAGAAAGTTCAACCGCAATGGATGACATGACAACGAGTGTTCAGCGTATCGCTGAGTCCGCCTCTTCTGTTACTAGTTTAGCTGTCACAACTTCAGAAAAAGCAGATAATGGGAATAAAGTCATTGAGAAATCTATTACACAAATGCATACAATTAACGAAGCCGTTAACGCTACATCACAAGTAGTTGAGCGACTCATTACACATACAAATCATATCGATACTGCACTTCAATCTATTTCGAATATCGCCGAGCAAACAAATTTACTCGCTTTAAATGCTTCTATTGAAGCAGCTCGTGCTGGTGAACACGGCAAAGGATTCGCTGTTGTTGCTGATGAAGTTAGAAAACTTGCTGAACAATCTCAACTAGCCGCAACTGACATTAACCATTTACTGCATCAAATTCAAGCCGATACAAAAATAGCAAATGACATGATGACACAAGGTCAAGCAGAGGCTTCTGAAGGAATTACGGTTATTCGTACCGCTGGATCTTCATTCTCAGAAATTGTTAACCACATTAACAAAGTCTCTACGCAAATGCAAGAAATGTCTGCAACTGCTGAAGAGATGGCTGCAAGCTCTGAAGAAATGAACGCAGCTTTAAATAATATCGCTTCTATTTCAAACGAAGTTGCTGCAGAAACATCACAAACAGCACATTCAGCTGGTGATCAAGTAAACAAAATGAGTATCGTGGCTAAAAAATCATCTGAAATGAAAACAATCGTACAAGAACTTGAAGTTCTCGTCTCTCATTTCAAAACAAACATTTAACACGAAACTTTCATTTATACTTCTATGAGCTTCAAATTGTTAGAAAGAGGCTGTCTCAAAAGGTCACTAAAAACTACCTTTTGTAGACAACCTCTTTGTTTTTCCTTTATATGGGTAAAAAAATACTTTAAGGGAAAGGAACACTGTTGATTCCCTCCTAAAATTTCGAATTTTCTCCTTTTAGTTGAGCCGTTCTTGCCCACTTCCGTAAATTATGAGCAACACAAATAAGACCGCATTTCAATCTATTTTTGGATGGTAAGGTGGTCTACCACCACCTGGATAACGAGATAAGAGGAGAGAGATCCATAGTTTCTACAGCTGCATGAACCACTCGTGAAAGATAATGTTCAGGAATACGAACCTCAACATCCAATGGAAAAGTAGAAATGTATACTTTTCTACTCTTTCTTAGTTTATTCAAAACCCTTTACCAGAGATACCGCCAGCATTCGAGAAAATCACGCTAAGCAAAATATATAATAAGCTGACTATATTGGCAGGTGTAACGATTGTACTAAAAAGATTTTAGACAGGTTCTAAAATAACCATTCACTTTACTACGTAAATATTTAACAATATGTAATTATATTACCTTTAATTACATATTTTAACATAAAAATTCATTAGTAAACAGTCTTTTATTTTCTATTAATAATATTTAAAATTTTCTAAGTAGGGTGATATCAAGATATATAAAAAACACAATAGCGTGGGGGTAAATGAATTTGAAGCTTAAGAAAACAGTATTCGGAATCCTATCTGGTATCTTATTAACGATGACAGTAGGTAATAACGCAGCAGCAGAAACTGCTCCAGTTAATGAACAAGCGTATATGGCTGCTTTTGAACAGTTGGTTGTAGAAATGGAGAACGGTCAGATTCAAAATGAAGAAGAAGGTAATGAAAGATTTGATGAGTTAGTAAATGAAAAGGAAAACAATCCTAAAACAAGAGTACAACGTAGTGCTAGCATTGCAAATGCTTTAGGAAAAAGTGAAGAAATGCAAGCGTGTCTGAGGTCAATAGGTGCATATAAATGTGGTCAAGCTAGACTAAATGCTAACGCAGCAATTAATATGGCTACAGCATATTATCCAAAAGCTAGTCTAAATAACGGAAAAGGTGATGCATTTAGACATGGATATTGGAATGCACTTATGTGTAAAAGTATAGGATGTTCGAATGCTAAAATTGTAGCAGATAATCATGAAAGATATAATATGACAGAAAAGAAATTACATGATATGGATTATTATAATAATGAACGAGGCCGAATTATGTATAATTGGCGGGCAGCTAATGGTTACGCTTTAACGCCGCAAGGTTTGGCAGATAATCTTAATCAGGATATAAGAAATGGTTTACTAAAATATATAAGACAACCCGAAGGCTGGTTATTATGGACTAACCAATAAATAACAGATTAGGAATAGGTACATCATGAAAAAAATTAATATTTTAATTTCAATATTAATAATTTTATTTTTATGTTTAGTCGGATTTATATTTTTTAATGATACTACCAAAAATGAAAGATATATTATTTGGGAGAAAAATGTACAAGAAAATAATAGTTTACTAAAAAAGCTACAAAATAATGATATCCCTTACAAAATTGATAAAAAAGGCAATTTAGAAATTCGTGAAAAAGATATTAATAAAGCTACACTTTGTTGCACTTAATCCGTGCTCAACCGTGTAAAAAGACGAGAGAATTCTCGTCTTTTTATGTTGTATAAACATTCCTATCAGGTTTACTTAACGTCTCACTATCGATAGCAATCAAAAAGCGAATCCCAGCTCTCATAAGGAATCCACTCTTTCTTTTTCTACGACGCTATTTTTATATGTTCCTATCACCGGCCAATAGTTCCTCTACTTTCCCTCACCAGAACCTCCACCATCTATTGTGACGAAATGATGCAAGACATGTCCATAAATGTATTGTATATTGAGTCGCGGACTTTTTTTACCTTAAAATATCTCTTTCTATCTCTCATTCCGTCTGCTATAATTCCTAAAGGAAATAAGAAAGCTTTATTCCAACTGGAGTAAAGCTTTCTTTCATTTTTTACATTAATTAATTCTAATACTAAGATTTCACAAAGGAGGCTTTTTATCATATGAATTTTGTAAGTATCAGAAAAAAACTTATGTTCATGATGGGAACGATTTGCGCTTTATTTGGTATCGCCTTAGCATTTATTTTATTTTTTGCTATTGACCAATCTCGTAAAGCTGAAACATTACAAAAAGAAATTTCTCCACTGGCAACAGAATTGAAAGAACGTGGAGATGCTTATCAAGTACAGCTCTCTGCTTTAAGAGGTTATTTACTACAACATGATCAAGTCGAATTAGACAAGTTTAATGAGATGAGTAAACGTCTTGAGGATTCAAAAGATAAACTTCTTTCTAATCCAAATGCTTCTTCGTCCGTAAAAAGCACAATGGAATTAGGGTCTACTTGGAGAAAGTTCGTTGAAGAAAAAGTATTCACTCTTGCAAAAGAACAAAAATGGGAAGAAGCTTTACAAGTAGCTTCTTCAGAAAACGGAACTGTCTATAAAGTAATTGGTGACTTCACAAATTATAGTAATGAACAAGCTACATTACGTGAACAATCTATTGAAAAAATTGACCAATCTGCACTCTTAATCGAATATGTTATTTTCTTATCACTTGTTATTTGTATTGTCGCTGCAATTATTCTTGCATGGTGGTTCTCTGGTAAACTTGTGAAACCAATTCAACAAATTGACACGAAACTAAAAGAGTTAGCTTCTCAAGAAGGTGACTTAACGGCACGTCTACAAGTAAATAGCAACGATGAAATCGGTGCTATCGCAGCATCATTTAATAAAATGTTAGAAAACCTACAACATATTATTAATCGTGTTCAAAAAACATCAGTGGAAGTACAAACCGCTTCTGAAAACATGCTAGAAAAAACGAATACATCACGTGAGGCGACAGTAAGAGTCCAAAGCTCAATGTCTAACTTAAACGCAAGTATTCAATCACAAGCTTCTAGTATGGAAGAAAGTTCAACTGCAATGGACGATATGGCAGTAAGTGTTCAACGTATTGCTGAATCTGCTTCATCTGTAGCGGAACTT
Source organism: Bacillus sp. FSL K6-0268 (assembly GCF_038005425.1). Taxonomy (NCBI): domain Bacteria; kingdom Bacillati; phylum Bacillota; class Bacilli; order Caryophanales; family Bacillaceae; genus Bacillus; species Bacillus sp. FSL K6-0268. The sequence goes on along the minus strand of NZ_JBBOTF010000001.1, from coordinate 4,141,323 downwards.
GCTGTTGCCACATCTGAACATGCTAGCGATGGAAGTACCGTTATCCAAAAATCCGTTTCACAAATGACAACGATACACGAAGCTGTAAATGCTACGTCAGAAGTGGTTGAACGTCTAATCACTCATACGAAATATATCGATACTGCTGTACAATCTATTTCTAATATCGCTGAGCAAACAAACTTACTTGCTTTAAATGCTTCTATTGAGGCAGCTCGTGCTGGCGAGCAAGGAAAAGGATTTGCTGTCGTAGCTGACGAAGTTCGAAAGCTTGCTGAACAATCTAAAACAGCTGCAACAGACATTAATCAATTACTACATCAAATTCAAAATGATACAGAAACTGCTAGCTCTATGATGTCTCAAGGCCGTTCTGAAGCATTTGAAGGCATTCATGTTATTCGTGAAGCTGGTACTTCTTTCACAACAATTGTAGAACAAGTAAATAAAGTATCTACTCAAATGCAAGACATATCAGCAACTGCTGAAGAGATGGCTGCAAGTGCTGAAGAAATGAATGCTTCACTTAATAACATCGCTTCTATCTCGACTGAAGTATCCAGCGAAACCGCCGCAACGGCACAATCTGCTGAACAGAAAGTTATCGTTATGAATGAAATGACAGTAACTGCTGGAAAAATGAAACAAACAGTTGAAGAGTTAGATCAACTCGTATCTCATTTTAAAACAGAATAGATTTTCAAAAAATATCCCTCTTTCAAAGAGGGATATTTTTTTTGAGCTCATTTCCTGCACATTATGCTCATTTCCGTTATAATGAGAATCGATATCATTAAAATATAGGAGGGGCTGCTTATGTCACAAGAAGCATTTGAAAATAAATTATTGGATAATTTAGAAGCTGTTATTGACCCTGAACTAGGTGTTGATATCGTTAATCTTGGATTAGTGTATGATGTTACAGCAGATGAAAATAATAATGCTGTCATTACGATGACTATGACTTCTATCGGTTGTCCAATGGCTGGGCAAATCGTATCAGACGTTAAAAAAGTATTATCAACAAACGTACCTGAAGTTAATGAAATAGAAGTAAATGTCGTTTGGAATCCACCGTGGTCGAAAGAACGTATGTCACGTATGGCGAAAATCGCATTAGGTATTCGCGACTAGCGGAATAAAGTGAAACTTTATTCCGTGGGGGTTTTGTTCATTCCCCACTGATTATCAGCCCTCACCAATCAGGCTTTTACGGGCAGCAGGGCCCCCACCTAACTTCTTTGCTTCCGATGAATTTTGAGGTGGGGGTCTTACTGCCCTGCAAATAGCGGGATAAAGAAAAAAACCTGACATTCTAGTCAGGTTTTTTTCCTATTATTTTACGCCTACTGCATCATAAGCTTTCGTTACAGCTTGTACAACTTTAGAATCTTTACCGTATAAATCTTCGGCTGATTGAAGAGCAGCTTGACGCATCATTTTGAAGTCAGAGTTTGCAGTTAAATATTTCGTAAGAGCGCGGTAGTAAATTTTTTCTGTCGCTTCACGGCCCACTCCAGCTACTTTCACGTCGTAATGATCTCCGCCTTCAGATACTAAATAAGCAGCTTTATTATTAATACTACTGTTAATATGAACGCCACCATTATCAGCTGTTCCAGTATAACGTTTACTATAGTGATCTGGGTAACCTTCACCTGGTTTTAATGGGTTTGGAATAGACGCTGGATCTTTTAGTGAACGAAGTGCATCGCCTGGTTTACCAGGTGTATAAATGTCAGCACCTAAATCCCAGCTCTTCTTCTCAACCATAACACCCATAATATCGGATAACGATTCATTTAACGCCCCTGACTCATTTTTATAAACAAGGTTTGCTGTATGTTCAGTTACAGCATGCGTTAATTCGTGACCGATAACATCAAGTCCAGCAGATAATGGAATGAATGTTTTTCCATCGCCATCACCATACATCATTTGCACACCGTTCCAAGCTGCGTTATTCCAGCTCTCTCCTACGTGAACAGTTGAAATAAGCTTCGCACCTTTATCATCGAAAGAGTTACGATTAAATGTTTTTTTGTAGTAATCATATACTTTTCCTGCATTTACATGCGCATCAACTGCAGCTTTATCTTCGAAGAACTTAGATTTACTTTCAACTTCTTCGCCTGTATATCCAAGCCATTGTGAGAATAAATTAAACAAGTTTTCATCCATATTTTCTGCATCAAATGTGTGAATACCTTGTCCTCGTTTACCGTCAAATAAGTTGAATACTCCCGTTTTTTCATCTTGGGCAATTTCAAATGATTGTCTAGCACCTAATACTCCGTAGCCAAACCCTGTAACGTGATCTACAGCATTATATTTCTCAATAACATTTCCATTTGTTGCATCAACAAAATAATGCCAATACCCTGGAGCTGGTTTTGAAATCGATGCCTTAACTAAGTATGCAAGGTAGTAATTACCGTCCTTTTCATATACAAATAAATCTTTTTTCACACCATCATAATTCTTTACTTTACCAATTTCTTTCTCAATATCTGCCTTTGCAATTGTTTCTGCTTGTTCCGCACTAATGCTTGCAGATGCAGGGATATTTTTATCATCTAAATTCGGAATAACTTGTCCGAAGAATGCTTTTACATTATTCTCTTTATCAAGTGTAACAGTTTGATCAGAACCGTACACAGGAATGTTATTATGTTTCTCAACTAGCTTCACATGTGTCGTGTCAGATTCAGCGTCTTTTTCTTCTCCAACGATATTAAAATGCTTTTCAATATTTCCTGCTAATTTAAACATATCTTTCTTACTCTCTAAGTATTGAAAGACCGTCTCTTTTTTATCTAGTCCTTCCGGTGCTTTCCATTCTTCACCTATGTATGCAGGTGTTTTAAATTCTTGATGATATTGAATTTTTTGTTCTTCCGCTTTCGTTGTCGTTGCCCCAAACGCTCCAAATCCCCCGGCGATAACAGTTAACGCTAATGCTGATGAAATGACTTGCTTTTTCACTATAACATTCCCCATTCCCATAAAGATTTTTGACACTTTTATAAAATTCTGATTTTTACAGCCGATACCTCTACCGAAAATTTGAGAAACATTTTTCAGATAATTCCAATCAAAAAAGAGGACATCCTATCAGATGTCCTCTTTTCTACAAGCCTTTTATTGTTTTTTCAATTCAATTGCTAAATAGTGTGATTGCTCTTTCGCTTGAATGTGAGTATCTTCTTCTACAGATTCTGCTGCATCACGCATAACAAACGTTTCACCATTTATTACACTGCTTCCTTCAATTTGAACAAGATACAATTGACGGCCTTCTCGCACAGGAAAATGAATTTCTTTTCCGGCATCTAACGATAAAGAATATAAATTTGCATCTTGGTGAATTTGAATTGGTGCCTCTCCTTCTACTGGAGATACCATATGGAACCATTCGTTTTCACGCTCGCTCCAATCAAATTTAAACTCACCATAGTTTGGTTTATGATCCGCACGATCTGGTAAAATCCAAATTTGTAATAAACGTAGTGTTTCATTTCCTAAATTATGCTCGCTATGAAATACACCTGTGCCAGCACTCATATATTGAACATGTCCTCGCTCAATTGTTCCGCGGTTCCCCATGCTATCCTCATGTGTTAAAGCACCATCTACAACGTACGAAATGATTTCCATATCACGATGCGGATGCATATCAAAACCAGTTTGTGCCGCTACTAGATCATCATTAATAACACGTAACGCTCCGAAGTTCATGTTATTTGGATTATAGTAATTGGCAAAAGAAAAATGAAAATGTGTATTTAACCAACCATGATTTGCTCTGCCCATATTTTTATGATCAACTTTTCTAAACATATCCTTCACCTCATACTATATCGAATTCGAGATTTATTTTAAAATTTTTTCTCACTGTAATTTTTTTAGTAATTGTAATAATTGATGTTGTTCTTCTACATTTAATTTTTGAAACTGCTCCGCTTGGAATGTTTCTTGAGGCGGGACGATTTCTTCATATAAAACTTTTCCCTTTTCTGTTAACGAAATATATTTTGTAGTACCTTCTTGTTCACGACGAATCCACTCTAACTGCTCCATTTTATTTAAAAGCTGCGTGATATTTCCCTTCGTAACAAATAGCTTATTTCCAAGCTCTTGCTGCGTTAGACGATTATGCCCTCCAACTTGAGCTAGTACATCAAACTGAGCGGCAGATACATTCCATTCTTTCAAATGCTGATTCGTCTCACGAATACTCTTATTATAAAAGCGTGATAAACGAAACCATAATAGTAATCCGAGTCTATCTTCTGTTTTCATTTCATCACCTCGCTCGTTTCATATCATTAGTTTAGAACTAAACTTTATAAAAGTCAAATACTTATTTTTAATAAGTATAAAGAAAGCACAGCGCTATTTCTCCACTATGCTTTACATTAACTTTCTATTCTTATATTCATCCAATTTCCTCTCCGCGAACTTCCTCGCATCTTTTTCAATCCATCTATCTTCGTACACTTCACTTCCAACATACAATACTTCTCTCTTATGCTGCATCGCATGACGAAACTCATGCAGTAGTGTTTTGAGCACCTGCTCATACTCTTCCCACATACAAACAAAAATTAATTGTCTTTCTTTATGATAAAAACCACCTACTGGGAATAGGAATTCTTCTTCCTCTTCCCCTAATGATAGAAGCACATCGTTTGCATCACACGTATCACAAAAAATAACGGGCGTTTTACATGCTTCAATAAGAGAGAACAAATCCTCTCTCAGCTTTTTGACATCCCAATGAAGCTCCGAATCCAACACATACCAATTCTCTACCTGTTGATATACATTTTGAAACTGGAGTTCCATTTCTCTTTATTCCCCTTTCCAAGCACCCTTTTTCTATATGTATGCCACAATATGGTAAATATTAAACGTATTCTTTCATCCTTGAAAAAATGCCAATAAAAAAAGAACCTATGTCGACATAGATTCCTTTTCCGTAATCACTTTTTTTTCATCACTTTTTTTAATACAAAATAACCAATTGCACAAACAATAGCAGCAAGTGCAAAGTATTTCACATATGGCCCCGCAACTTTATTAATGCTTTCCCACTCTGTTCCTAATTTAAACCCTAAATATACAAACACAATTGACCACGGAATAACAGCTAATGTAGTTAGCGTAATAAACTTAGCATGTGACATTTTTGCAATACCCGCCGGTATCGAAATAGCATGACGCACAACCGGAATAAAACGTGCGGTAAAGATAACGCCAGTTCCGTAACGATTAAACCAATCTTCAGCATAATCAATATGTTTCTTCTGAATTAAAATATATTTTCCATATCGCTCAAGAACAGGTCTTCCTCCGTATCGACCGATCCAATAAATGAATAGTTGTGCAATTACACCACCAATTGTACCAAACGCGACAGCGCCCCAAAATGTAATGCTTCCTGTTGATACTAAATAACCTGCATAAGACAATACGATTTCACTTGGAATAACCTCTAGCATTAATCCAAGCATAATTCCCCAATAACCAAGTCCTTCTAAAAAAACTAAAACCGAATGAATCAACTCTCCTAACATCATTTACCTCTCTTTACTGTTTTCATTACAAAAATAAAAGTACAAGCAGGAAATATCTTGTACTTTATTTTTTAAAATTTAGTTAGTCTTCGTATCCCACTTAAAGATTTTATTTAAGAATTTATATACATTCTTCGACTCCTTTGTCAGAAGTGGGCCTAAAATGGATAGTATAAGCACGTATAGTGCTGAGAAGGGTTTCAGTACTGACATTAAACCACCGGCGATACCGATATTAGCCATAATGATGGAGAACTCTCCTCGTGAAACGATTGTTAATCCGATATTTGTTGATGCTTTATGAGATAACCCTGCTTGTCTTCCTGCAATCATTCCTGCTACAAAGTTGCCGATTATTGTAAGAAGGACAGCACCTAACGTTAACCATATCGCTCCTCCTAATGAGAACGGATCAATACTTAACCCGAAGCTGAAGAAGAAAATAGCTCCGAAAAAGTCTCTAAATGGAACAACAAGATGTTCAATTCGATCACTATGCTCTGTCTCAGAGAAAACTAATCCTAGAAGAAGTGCCCCAATCGCTTCTGCAACGTGAATTGTTTCTGAAAAACCAGCAATGAAGAATAACGAAGCAAATACTACAATAATAAAGATTTCATCTGAGCTAATATTGAGCAATTTATTTAATAACGGCGTAGCCTTTCTAGCTACTATAAAGAATAGAAGCATATATCCTAAAGCAATTCCAATTGAAGTAAGGGCGCCTAAGAAGGAAGCGTGATCTCCTAGTACTAAACCAGAAACAACTGATAAATATACAGCAAGGAATATATCTTCAAACATAATAATTCCTAAAATTAATTCGGTTTCATTATTACCAGTTCTTCTTAAGTCCACTAACACTTTAGCAACGATAGCGCTAGAAGAAATCGTAATAATACCCGCAATAATTAAGATTTCTAGTAATGGGAATCCCATTATAAATCCGTATAACAAACCAAGTGAAAAGTTAATTAAAATATAAATCGTTCCGCCAATCGCAATAGAGCGTCCAGATTTAATTAGTTTTTTCATTGAAAATTCTAATCCTAGATAGAATAGAAGGAATAGAACCCCAATCCGTCCAAGGAAGGAAATTACACTTGCACTTTCAATAAATTTGAGATCGATAACACCTATTGTCGGTGCATGCGGTCCTACTAACATTCCGAGAACAATTAGAAAAGGAATTACTGAGAATTTAAATTTTCCAGCAATTACCGCTGCAATTGCCACTAAAACTAAAGCTGTACCAACTTCAAAAATTAACGTATCCATCTAGTCAGTCCCCCCTATTTGAAAGTAATTCATTAATGATTTTTTTAATTTCTTCTCTCTCACCTGAAACTACAAGCATATCTCCTTCTTCAATTACTGTTTCTGGCCCTGGATTAAATAGCTTCTTCATGTTCTTCTTCATAACTGCGATTATCGTTACGCTATATGTTTTTCTTATTTCAAGATCGCCAATTGTTTTTCCGATTGCTGGAGCTGTATTCTCCACTTTGAACCACTCAATCGCTAAACCTTCAAAAACCATCTCAACATTTTCTAACGCCCTAGGCTTATATACCATTCCACCTAATATTGCTGCGATTTGCCTTGCCTCTGAGTCACGTAGTGAAATACTTGAGATGCTTTCTTCATGGTCTGAATCAAAATGATACATTTCTCTACGCCCATCATCATGAATGACAATTACCATCTTTTCGTTACCTTTCGTAACGATTTGAAACTTATAACCAATACCCGGAAGTTCACTTTCTCTAATATTCATTTTTAGCTCCTCCATAACTTATTTATTTTAATTTTCTGTTTTTCTGTCTTTTATTCATCCAATCAACTTTAGAAATTCTAACCACTCAGGATATTTGTGATTTGGAAATCTTTTATTGTAATAATAAGTTGCCCCTAAAAAGATACTTAAAGATGTAATGATAAAAAATATATTACTTCTCATTTTCAAACTCTCAAGGCTTACTTTCAATAAAGAATCTTCTTTCAAATTATCCCCACTTTCTCGCTTTAAATTTAGTTTTTTAAAATGTAAATAATTCTAAAAATATTACGATGTAACATAATCATAACATAAAATTGATTTAAGTAACATATTTTTTTAGAAAAATTGATTCTCGTATATTTTTTGCATATAATTTTCTTATTACGAAAAAAAGGAAGTGTATTATATGGTTGATATCTTTAGCAGATTCCTTGAGGTAACGAATAATATTTTATGGTCATATATTCTTATTGCAATGCTAATCGGCTTCGGTCTTTACTTCTCTTTTAAATTAAAATTTGTCCAAATTACTCATTTCAGTGAGATGGTCAGCTTAATTAGTAAAGGGTTTAATCGAAAAGAAAAAAAGAAAGATAGCATCTCTCCATTCCAAGCATTTTGCTTAAGTGCAGCAGCACGTATCGGTATCGGGAACTTAGCCGGTGTAGCACTAGCAATTTCAATGGGTGGACCTGGCGCAATATTTTGGATGTGGTTTATCGCAATTATCGGAGCAGCTACTAGTTTCGTAGAATGTACGCTCGCTCAAATTTATAAAGTAAAAGATGGTAGCAGGTTCCGTGGTGGGCCGGCATATTACATGGAAAAAGGATTAAACAAACGCTGGATGGGTGTTTGGTTCTCACTTCTTATTACAGTTGCGTACGGATTAATTTTCAATTCAGTACAAGCGAATACAGTAACAATAGCGTTTGAAAATGCTTTTGGACTAGAGCGAACAATCGTAGGAGCTCTATTAGCCTTATTAGTTGCAGTCATTATTTTTGGTGGTATTAAGAGCATTTCACGTATTACAGAAATGATTGTTCCGCCAATGGCAATCGTTTATATCGGCGTGGCTATTTTTGTCGTTATTAACAACCTCAATATGTTACCAAGCATTTTCATGGAAATCTTTAACGGTGCATTCGGTTTAGACCAAGCCATCGCTGGTGGTATTGGAGCAGCAATCAAGTTCGGAATTCAGCGCGGTTTATTCGCGACAGAAGCAGGTATGGGTAGCTCTCCTAACGCAGCAGCAACATCAGATGTATCTCACCCTGTAAAACAAGGACTTGTTCAAGCATTAGGTGTTTTCGTAGATACATTCTTAGTATGTACATCAACAGCATTTATCGTATTATGTTCTGGACTTTACAAAGGATCAAATTTAGAAGGTATCGAATTAACACAAAACGCTTTAAGTTCACAAATCGGACCGTGGGCAAGCACTTTCTTAGCGATTATTATTTTCCTATTCGCTTTCAGTTCTCTACTAGGAAACTACTATTATGGTGAAACAAATATTGCATTCATTAAAGAAAGCAAAACATGGTTAATGATTTATCGTGTTGCAGTTGTCGGAATGGTATTCTTCGGATCAATCGCTGCTCTTAAAACAGTTTGGAGTTTAGCTGATTTATTCATGGGACTAATGGTATTCACAAACTTAATTGCCATCTCATTCCTTAGCAAATTTGCTTACGCTGCATTAGTAGACTATTTGAAGCAAAAGAAACAAGGAAAAGATCCAGTTTTCGTTGCAAGCTCTATCCCTGGTTTACAGAATACAGAGTGCTGGGATGGACAGGATGTAGAAGAAAAACAGAAGGTTGTGTAATAAATTAAAAGCAGAAGCGGCTCGTCCAGAATCGCAGGACACTTCAAGCTCTCGACCTTGAAGCGCTTTTTGCTTCGAGCGAGAGAGCGAAATGACCGGAGATTCTAGCCGCTGGAGCTGGATATTAATTAAAAGCGGAGGTGACTTGCTCAGAACAGGAGGGCATTGGAGCTCCTGACGAAGAGGCGTTCTTTGCCTCACAGGAAGGCGCGAAATGACCGACTGGTCTAGTCACCGGAGCTGGATATCATTAAAAGCACAAGCGGCTCATTTAGAACTAGAGCTATATATCAAACAAAATCCCTATTACCTCACCGTAATAGGGATTTTTATTTACAACAGTTCATAATTTGTTCAAATTAATTTCAGCAAAAGGGTTGTTTTATATCAATTACTAGATTATAATAATTATAAATTAGTAATTGATATAACATAACAACTCAAAAGGAGATTGATCATAATGAACAAACAAGTAATCGAGGTATTAAACAAACAAGTAGCAGACTGGAGCGTTTTATTCACAAAACTTCACAACTTCCATTGGTACGTAAAAGGGCCTCAATTCTTCACATTACACGAGAAATTCGAAGAACTTTACACAGAATCAGCTACTCACATCGATGAAATTGCAGAACGCATTTTAGCAATTGGCGGCAAACCAGTAGCAACAATGAAAGAATACTTAGAACTATCTTCTATTCAAGAAGCAGCATACGGAGAAACTGCAGAAGGGATGGTCGAAGCAATTATGAAAGACTACGAAATTATGCTAGTCGAACTGAAAAAAGGCATGGAAATCGCTCAAGACTCTGACGACGAAATGACATCTGACCTACTACTAGGCATCTACACAGAACTAGAAAAACACGCTTGGATGCTACGCGCGTTCTTGAATCAATAATAGACTTTAAAGCGGAGGTGACTTGCTCAGAACAAGAGGGCATTGGAGCTCCTGACGAAGAGGCGCTTTTTGCCTCACAGGAAGGCGCGAAATGACCGACTGTTCTAGTCACCGGAGCTGGATATCATTAAAAGCGGAAGCGGCTCGCTCAGAACAGGAGGGTGTTGGAACTCCTGATTACGAGGCGCTTTTTGCCTCGAATGAAGGAGTGAAACAACCGACTGTTCTAGCCGCTGGAGCTGGATATCATTAAAAGCAGAAGCGGCTCGCTCAGAGTCGCAGGACATTGGAGCTCTCGACCTTGAAGCGCTTTTTGCTTCGAGCGAGAGAGCGAAATGACCGGAGATTCTAGCCGCTGGAGCTGGATATCATTAAAAGCGGAAGCGGCTCGCTCAGAGTCGCTTTTTTCTGTAATGGTTGCACTTAACGGTACACGAAATTATATCAACGATTTTTCAAATATATCGATCATTCCCCTTAATATATCAACGATTTTTTCATTATATCGATCATTACCCTCAATATATCAACGATTCGACAAGGGATATCAATTTACCGACAAATCACGACAGTATTAACACACAACTCGCCCCCACTTTTATCACTATATTACAATCCTTTTTATGTTAAAATATAGGAAACACCCTTTAGTATCATAGATCCAAAAGGCTTTTCCAAATTCATCATTTACTACTTAAATGACGGGAGTGGTTCAGTTGAAAGACTACTTAATTAGAGCGTTTTTTGCGTTAATAACAGTTGGGATTCTCTTACTTATAGCGTAACTACTCAGCTTAGTTAAACAAAAAAGCATGCCAAATACATGTTTCCTGTTCGAAAACATGAAAAAGAACACACTCCGATAAGAGAAAGAATCTATATGAAATAGAAACATTCTCTTACGAAAGAGTGGTATTCCAAGGAACCGTTCCGGTTTTTAACACCTGACTTATCGCTTGTAATACTGATTGATTTTGTTTTTTCATGGTGCTCATAAAACTACGTATGTGGCAAAATGATTCTGCACCTTCCTTACTTCGAAACGTCCCAGACACTTTTTGTTTGACTTTCGTCATCCGAATATCTCGCTCCGCTTGATTGTTATCAAATGGAATATCTGGACTTTCTAAGAACGCTAGAATTCTGTCCGCATACTTAGCAAAGCGATTCCATAAATTTTGAGAAGGCGTCTGTTTTCTTTTCTTTTTTTGTTCTGCAGAAGGCACCTGTTTGCCTTTCAATATGGCCTGGTATGCGGCAAACAGATTCTTTTTCTCTATTTCTGGAATATTTCCCTTGTATTGCTTTTTTATTGTCAAAGCTTGTGTAAGGAATTCTTTCATTTGTTGTGCCCATGTTTCTCCGGTACTATCTATAATCCCTTGCAAATCTCGCAAGAGATGGGCATTACATAAAACATGACGACAATCTGTATACACATCATACGGTTTCCACCCATCATGCATAGCAATTCCAGAAAAAGAAGGCAAGATTTCACCTGCATCCATCGCTTCTTTTCCGCGTTTTTCATGAATATGTTGAAATGTCACCTCCGGTGTACTCGCAGTATGTAACCATTGTGTTTTATTTTCTACTCGCATACCGGTTTCATCAAAATGGACAACAGAAGACTGCAGAATCTGTTCTTTTACTTCTTCGAGAAACGGCCGCAATTGAGCAGAAAAAGCATGGGTATGATTGACTAACGTCCCTTCGCTTATCGAATGTCCAAAACAATCTTGAAAGAATTCTTTTGTTCGTTTCAAAGAAAGGCATTGATAATGTGTTAAATAAGGAATCAGTGTTTTTATATTTGGACCATATTGAACAGGACGAGAGACAGTAGAGGGAAACTGGGATTCTTGGATAGAATGGCAATGTGGGCACTCTTTTTGTTCCACTTTATGTTCTGTGACTTCTATCAGGATAGGTGGTAAATCATACACTTGGCGAATGCGGTATCCTTTTACAGGTTCATGTTTTAAGGACGTGTGACAACAAATACAATGCGTAGGAGAATAGGTAATCATATTGTCAGGAGTCGTTGTCAAATGAAGTGTATGTCCTTTGTGGCCCAACTGGCCACCGGTTTGACGCTGGGATGATTTTCGCAAACTTTTTGTAATAGGCTTACGAAAACCATCTGTAGAGGGTGGTTTATGACTATTTGTAGAGTTTTTTTTTGAACGATTTTCTAATTCTTCTATACGCTCTTTTAAATTCTGTATTTGACTTTCTAATTGATGAACAAAATCGTAAATAGCTTGAGGTCCCTTTTGATAGACAGCTAGAATTTCTTGTTTTTTCAACATAAATACCACCTCCTTGTCTGATATATCTAGTATTCACACAAAAAGTACATATCAGACTAGTAAATGAAAAAAGCCTCCGTGAGGAAGCTGAGTAGTTACCTTATAGCTAATATTTTCAATATACGTGTCGAGGTTAAGGACTATGCTTTCCTCGTTGTCGTAGCAATTGGTGGCGGCTGGGGTGGCTGGTACCTGTATAAAAAACAAAGCAATCAAAATGATAAAGGCATTCCAAAGTAATATGGAATGCCTCTTTTATTGCCTTCTGTAATAAATAATGAAATTCAGACCACTAATACAACCAATCGCAATAAACATACAAAACGATTGTGGATCTCCACCTAGATTATACTCATCAACGATAAATCCGGACATAAACAACGTTATCGCGGAAACACCGATACACAATACCGAGATAAACCAAAGCGAAAATTCATTAATCAACTCTTTCTTCTGTCTCAAAACAATTAGCATAACAAGAATAGATGCTGCTAAAATACTTTTAAAAACCGGACGTAAATATACGAACTCCTCCATCTATTTCTCCTTTCCCCAAAACATTACATCTAAACATTAATATATTTAACCAAATTAAAAACACATGCCATCTTAAATTAAAACGACATGTGTTTCCGTATTTGCTATGATAGTTGCTTCCACTTCGTTCCCAAAACAGGACGCTCATAATTTTGGATTGCATGAATTAGTTTATCTGCCGTCTCAGCTGAAACGATCAATTCTTTATTTGATGGATTCATAAATCCTTCTTCAGCTGAACGTTCAACCATTTGCAAAATTGGTCCGTAAAAACCTTTTATGTTTAATAAACCAACTGGCTTATTATGTATACCAATTTGTGACCAACATACAACTTCAAATAGTTCTTCAAACGTTCCGTATCCGCCTGGAAGCGCAATAAAAGCATCCGCAAGCTCTGCCATTTTCGCTTTACGTTCATGCATTGTCTCTACTTCAATTAATTCTGTTAATCCTGTATGTACAATTTCTCCTCGAAATAGACCGCGCGGCATAACCCCTGTTACACGTCCACCTAAACGAAGAACTTCGTTTGCTACTTCTCCCATTAATCCGACACATGAACCACCGTATACGAGCTCATAGTCGTTCTCAACAAACATTTTACCTAACTGAATTGCCTGCTCTTTGAATTCTGGTCTCTCCCCTAAATTAGAACCTGCAAACACACAAATCTTTCTCATCCCTACACCCCGATACTGTATATTGTTATGTTACAATGAACATTGTACAACATATTGAGGAGGTGAGGAAGAAATGGATATCGTTGCATTTCAAAGATGGGTTGAGGAATTTTACGAAAAACGAAGCTGGTCACAGTATAATGCCTTTATTCGCTTAAATTTCTTAACCGAGGAAGTTGGGGAAGTTTCACGAGTCGTTCGTGCTATTGAAATCGGCCGCGATCGCCCTGATGAAGATGCGAAAACAGAAGAAGAGCTAAAACAAGAACTAAAAGAAGAACTTGGCGATGTACTATCTAACCTTATTATTCTTTCGCAAAAATATGATTTAGACTTACAAGACATTATGGACGCACACGTCACAAAGCTTTCAAAAAGGTTCGAAGTATCTAAATGAGAACATTATCAATTATGGTATAATATTCTTGTCACAATATTAAGGGGGATTTTATGTTATCAAAAAAATTACACGACGCATTAAATGAACAAATGAACTTTGAATTTTACTCTGCCCATGCTTATATGGCAATGGCTGCTTACTGTACAGCCGAGAGCTATGATGGATTCGCTAACTTTTTCCTTGTACAAGCTGAAGAAGAACGTTTCCACGCGATGAAGCTTTACAACTATATTAATGACCGTGGTGAGCGTGCTATCATTACTGGATTTGATAATCCAAATAACGAATATGAATCTGTATTGAACGCTTTTGAAGTGGCACTTGAGCACGAGCGTGAAGTAACGAAGCGTATTTATAACTTATCTGATATCGCTTGGGATGAGCGTGAACACGCAACAATTACATTTTTAAAATGGTTCGTCGATGAGCAAGTAGAAGAAGAAGCTTCATTTGATAGCATCATCCAAAAACTAAAACGTATTACAAGTGATTCAAACGCACTATTTATGCTAGATGCTGAATTAGAGAAACGTACATTTACACCTCCAGCTGAGTAATATTTCAATCACCTTAATACATGTATTAAGGTGATTTTTTATTTGCTCTCTATCTTAAAATCACCTTAAATTTCCTCATATTTGACATAGCGCCAGCTATAAAATGGTATTATTTTCAATATAAAAACAATATACGAGGAGAGAAAAAATGAATCAACGTGTAGAAGCTGTCGATGCAATTCGTGGTTTCGCTTTGTTTGGCATTTTACTAGTCAATATGACATTAATTCAATTTGGGTTCTTCACCAGTGAAAAACCCACTTATCTATTCGGCAATCTTGATAAAGGCGCTAATTGGTTTATTCAATTTTTCGGCACACACAATTTTATATCCCTATTTTCTTTTCTATTTGGGCTTAGCATTATTTTGTTACAAAAAAGTATTATCGCAAAAGGAAAAAAATTCTTCCCTACATACATAAGACGTATTATCATTCTTTTACTACTTGGCTACATTCACGGCACTTTTGTTTGGGAGGGAGATATTTTATTTGCATACGGAGTTATCGGGATTTTCTTAATGATGTTCATCAATCGAAAACCGAAAACTTTGCTCATTTGGGCGATTATTCTACTCGCACTTATTACACTTATGTCCTATCAAACTGATCCATCTACAAATATAAATGATTTCGCACCTTATACTGAAAAAGAACATAAAGTCCATCAAACCGGAGGCTATATGGATCACGTCAACTTTAGATTGACTGAAAATCCTTTTGATTACATGGGAATTGACGGTGCATTCGGATTATTTTTCATATCAGTTTTCGCAATAATTTTTATGTCTCCACTGTTCCTACTCGGAATGTATGTAGGGAAAAAAGGCTGGCTATTTGAGGTCAATAAACATATACCTGCTGTCAAAAAAATATGGTTTGCCACCGGTCTCTTCTCTTTTACAATTAAAATCTTAGCTATGTTCGTAAAGCATCCGATTTTAATTATGTTACAAGATGGCCTTACACCAGTAACTATGACCTTCTTTTACGGAAGTACGATTATTTTATTATTCCATTACAAAAAAGCATCTCGTCTACTAACATACATGGCGAACATGGGAAAAATGTCCGTTAGTAATTACTTAGCACAATCTATTATTGCAACAACTATTTTTTACGCATATGGATTTGGCCTATACGGTAAAATCGGTTATTTCTTCGGTATTCTTTTAACCATCGGAATTTATACGATTCAATTATTCGTTAGCACCTATTGGCTCCAGAAATACCGGATGGGTCCAGTGGAATATGTGTGGAGACTGGGAACTTATTTAGAGAAACCACGTTTTAAAAGAGATTTGGATAAAGCAAGTTAAACAAAAAAGCAATGAGCTTACGCTCATTGCTTTTCTTAATTTATTAAAGCATAACCCCAACGATAATCGCTGATAATATACTTACTAACGTTGCACCGTATACAAGTTTTAAACCGAATGATGATACAACGTTTGCTTGTTTGCCATCGATACTCTTCGTTGCACCTGCGATAATTCCGATAGATGAGAAGTTCGCAAATGATACAAGGAAGATAGATAAAATACCTACTGTACGAGCTGATAAATCGCCAGCTACTTTTCCAAGGTCAAGCATTGCAACGAATTCGTTCGTCACTAATTTTGTTGCCATAATTTGTCCTGCTTGTAGCATCTCTGATGTTGGAATACCCATTACGAATGCTAATGGTGAGAAAATGTATCCTAAAATGCTTTGGAATGTGATTCCGAAAATTGAATCGAATACACCGTTAATTGCTGTAATTAATGCTACGAAACCGATTAACATCGCCGCTACTGTTACAGCGATAGAGAAACCAAGCATAATATATTCGCCTAACATTTCAAAGAATGTTTGTTTCTTGTCTTCTTGTAATTCTAAAATATCGTCTTCTTCTTTTACTTCATATGGATTAATGATATGAACGATAATGAATCCACTGAATAAGTTTAATACAAGTGCTGTTACTACATATTTTGGATCAATCATTTTCATATAAGAACCGACGATTGACATCGATACTGTAGACATTGAAGATGCACAAAGTGTGTATAAACGATTTTTCGGTAATTTGCTTAGTTGATCTTTTACTGTAATGAATACTTCCCCTTGACCAACGATTGCAGCCGCTACCGCATTATATGATTCTAGTTTTCCTAAACCGTTAACTTTACTTAATAGGAAACCGACTGCACGAATGATAATCGGTAAAACTTTAATATGTTGCAGGATCCCGATTAATACTGCTAAGAAAATAATCGGTAATAATACTGTTAAGAAGAATGGTGCTTGTCCATCGTTTGCTAGACCACCAAATACGAAGTTAACCCCAGCTTCCGCAAATTTTAAAATAGAACCAAATCCATCTGCGATCCCTTTTACTAATACAAATCCGACCTTTGTATTTAGTAAGAAATACGCAAGTACCAATTGAATGACAAGCATAAGTGCAATTGGTTTATATTTAATTTTCTTACGATCTGAACTGATAAGGAAACCTAGTACAAACACTACAAGTAAACCGACTAGAAACATTACTATTTTCATATGTGAATCCCCCACTTCTCCCACGAGTTATTGGTCGTATAACGTATAACGAATGACGTCTGACCATTGTTGTTAAAAAAATTTAAAACCCCTAAAAACTATTCAACTGTCATCTAAAATCAGTAAGCGTTTACATAAATTGCAATTTATAAAAGGTAGCTTCTTCTCTCCTACCATACTTGAAAGTCTGAAATTGATACCACCTACAAATCAAATTGTAAGCGTTATCTAGGTGAAATGCAATATAAATTTTAAAAGATTTTTATATGTTAATATATTCCTAATTAATTGGTTTTTTCATGCAAATTTACCATAAAAAAATAGCCCTAGCTATGAGCTAGAGCCATCCTTTTTTTACCCCGCTTTAACGGGCAGTAAGACCCCCATCTCAACATTCAGCGAAAACAAAGAAGTTAGATGGGTGATTAACTGCCCATAAAAGCCCGATTGGTGAGGGCTGATAATCAGCGGGGGATAAAGCTCCCCCCACTAATTAAAGTTTCACTTTATAACATAACACCAACGATAATCGCTGATAAAATACTTACTAATGTCGCACCGTACACAAGGCGTAGGCCGAATGATGATACAACATTTGATTGATTTTCATCGATACCTTTCGTTGCACCTGCGATAATTCCGATAGATGAGAAGTTCGCAAATGATACAAGGAATACAGAAAGAATACCAACTGTACGAGCCGATAAATCACCAGCTACTTTTCCAAGATCAAGCATCGCAACAAACTCGTTTGATACTAATTTTGTTGCCATAATTTGTCCCGCTGTTACCATTTCTGCTTGCGGGATGCCCATTACGAATGCTAATGGTGAGAAAATATATCCTAAAATAGCTTGGAATGTAATACCGAACATTGAATCAAACAAGCTATTGATTGCTGTAATTAATGCTACGAAACCAAGTAACATTGCCGCTACTGTGATCGCGATTGTGAAACCAAGCATAATATATTCGCTTAGCATTTCAAAGAATGATTGTTTCTTCTTATTTTCTAATTTCAGTGTATCTTCTTCTTCTGTAATATCGTACGGGTTAATAATATGAATGATAATGAAACCACTAAATAAATTTAATACAAGTGCTGTTACTACATATTTTGGTTCAATCATTTTCATATAAGAACCAACAATTGACATCGATACTGTCGACATAGAAGATGCACATAATGTATATAAACGATGTTTTGGGATTTTACTTAATTGATCTTTTACTGTAATAAATACTTCTGCTTGTCCAACAATGGCAGCTGCTACTGCGTTATATGATTCTAGTTTTCCTAGACCATTTACTTTACTTAACAACGTACCAATAGCACGAATAAATATTGGTAAAATTTTAAAGTGTTGCAGAATTCCGATTAAAACCGCAAAGAATACGATTGGTAATAGCGCTGTTAAGAAGAATGAAACCTCTCCTTTATTAACAAGACCACCAAATACGAAAACGATTCCAGCTTCCGCATATCCAAGAAGTGCGCCAAATCCATCTGAAATTCCTTTTACTAAAATATAACCAACTTGCGTATTTAATAAGAAATAAGATAATACTAGCTGAATAATAAGCATAATTGCGATTGGTTTATACTTAATCTTCTTTCGATCGGCACTTATAAGAAAACCGAGTACAAATACAACGAGTAATCCTACAAGGAACATAACAAACTTCATTAATAAAATCCTCCATTTAACTCTTCATTAACGTTGAACGTCTGACCATTCGAAACAAGAAATAATCCGAACTTTCCATTTCTCCTCCAAAACCTTCAATCGGATAGGAAAGATCATAAAACCTCTTATTTCAAAGGCATTTTCCATTCTAACATAAATCATAATTCATATCCGCATTTT
Organism: Bacillus sp. FSL K6-0268; assembly: GCF_038005425.1. Lineage (NCBI taxonomy): Bacteria > Bacillati > Bacillota > Bacilli > Caryophanales > Bacillaceae > Bacillus > Bacillus sp. FSL K6-0268. The sequence continues at coordinate 4,122,323 of NZ_JBBOTF010000001.1, read as the reverse complement.
CCTTAAAAAAAATACGTTTTATTATGAAACATTCATGAATGTTCGTCTTTTTCATTATAAAGCGAAACTTTAATGAACGGGAGTTTCACTTCACACAAATAGCTGAACCAACAAAAAATGAGCATCAAGTTTCACTTGATGCTCACCTCATTATACTGCTTTTTCTTTATCAGCTACCTCTGGCTTATCCCAACACTCTGTATTGTTCAAACCTGGAATAGACTCCGCATAAAAGACTGGATCTTTCCCTTGTTTCTTTTGCTTAATATAATCTGATAACGCTGCGAAAGCGTACTTAGAAAGGAATACAATTGCTACTAAGTTAATAACAGCCATAATTCCCATAAATAAATCTGCTAAATCCCAAACGATTTGAATTGTCGCCACGGACCCTAGCATAACCATACCAAGTACAGCAATGCGGTATGCATTTAATAGCACTTTACTTCCATTTAAGAACTCAATATTCGTTTCACCATAGTAGTAGTTACCTACTAATGAACTGAATGCAAACAAGAAGATTGCAACTGCTACAAATATAGAAGCCCATGGACCGATATGTTGACTTAACGCCTGCTGCGTTAATTGAATTCCATTTAAATCAGCTGCATTATGCACATCTGATAAAAGAATAATAAATGCTGTACAACTACAAATTAATAATGTATCTGTAAATACCCCTAAAGTTTGAATGAAACCTTGTTTAACTGGGTGCGTTACGTTTGCAGTCGCTGCTGCGTTCGGCGCACTACCCATACCTGCTTCATTTGAGAATAATCCACGTTTTACCCCTAATAAAATCGCAGCTCCTAATCCTCCACCTACTACTTCTTTAATTCCGAAAGCATGTAAGAAAATTTCTTTAAATACATATGGAATTGCCGTAATGTTTGTTACAACAACGAATAATGCCACTGCTACATAAATAATTGCCATTACTGGAACAATCATTTCAACCGCGCGAGCAATTCGTTTTACTCCGCCGAAAATAATAACTGCAAGTAAACCAGCCATAACAAGACCTACTAATCTACTATCTGTTTTGAACGCCCCATCAAAGGCAGCCGCTACAGTATTAGACTGTACAGCGTTAAAAATCAATCCGAAACTTACTGTTATTAGAACAGAGAACACAACACCTAACCAGCGTTTCTTTAAACCCTTTTCCATATAATACGCTGGGCCCCCACGGAATGCATTCCCATCTTTTACTTTATAAATTTGCGCTAATGTGCTCTCTACAAATGCAGAAGCACCCCCAATTACCGCGATTAACCACATCCAAAATACTGCTCCTGGGCCACCTGCTGAGATTGCAATAGCTACACCAGCTAAGTTACCAGTACCTACACGAGAAGCTGTACTCATACAAAACGCTTGAAATGATGATACGCCGCTCTTCTCTTTTTGCGCTTTTCTCGTTTTCGAGCTTGCTCCATCCCCAAGCAAACGAATCATTTCACCGAAGTAACGAACTTGGACAAATTTCACACGAAATGAAAAATAGAGCCCTAACCCAATTAACATCGCAATAATGACATATGACCAAAGGATATTATTTACATCCCCAATTACCCTAGCTAAAAAATCCATATTTGCATTGCCCCCTCTTCCTAACAATAAGAAAATTATATTCTAAAAACTTTAAGTAATCAAGAACTTTATGTAAGGTTTTATAACATGAATATGTTAATAAAATTAACATACGTGTTTTTTTTACATAAAAATATAGCCATTACATACATTTATCCAATACTCAATCACTTATCCTCTTCGACCAGTCATACTTTTAATACAGCACGTTCCCCACAAATAACGAGAGAGAAATAAACAAAAAAATTATATTAATAATTACCTCTCACCCTTTTCATCATTTCCTACAACAAAAAAGGCGAGCATCGAATTCACCTCGATGCTCGCCTTTTCATTTACACTGCTTTTTCTTTATCTGTTACCGCTGACTTATCCCAACACTCTGTATTCGTTAAACCAGGAATAGAATCTGCACTGAAGACTGGATCTTTTCCTTGTTTCTTTTGCCTTACATAGTCTGCCAATGCAGCATACGCAAATCGGCCGAGAAGTGTAATCGCAATTAAGTTCGTGATTACCATTAGCCCCATAAATAAGTCCGCCATATTCCATACAACTTGAAGCGTCGCAACAGAACCGAATAATACCATTCCAACTACCGCAATACGATAAATTGTTAACCACGTTTTGCTTTGCTTAATGAATTCAATATTTGTTTCACCATAATAGTAGTTTCCTAGAAGTGAACTAAATGCAAATAAGAAAATAATAATCGCTAAGAAACTGCTCGCCCATGGGCCAATTTGTGAACTTAATGCATTTTGTGTTAATTCAATACCTTCTAAATTCGTTGCTTTATATGCACCAGAACATAGTACGATAAATGCTGTTGATGTACATACTAAGAATGTATCTACTAATACTCCAATCGTTTGAATAAAACCTTGTTTCGCTGGATGCGTTACATCAGCTGTTGCTGCCGCATTCGGCGCACTACCCATACCTGCTTCGTTCGCAAATAATCCGCGCTGAATACCATATTTCATCGCAGCACCGATACCGCCACCTACAGCTGAATCTAAACCAAATGCACCTTTAAAGATTTCCGTAAACACATCTGGTATTAAATAAAAGTTTTTAATGACAACAAAAATAGCTACGGCAATATAAATAAGCGCCATTGGCGGAACAATCATTTCCGACATACGTGCAATACTTTTTACACCACCAAAAATAATAACCGCAACTAATGCAGCTAATACAATACCAACAATATAACGCTCTAAGCCAAATGCATTTTCAAATGCTAATGTTACTGTATTTGCTTGTACTGAGTTGAAAATTAAACCGTAACTAATTGTAATCAGAATAGAGAACCAAATCCCCATCCAACGTTTATTTAAACCTTTTTCCATATAATAAGCAGGACCACCACGGAAGCCACTGCCATCTTTTATTTTATAAATTTGCGCAAGCGTACTTTCTACGAAACTTGAAGAAGCACCGATAATCGCAATAACCCACATCCAAAATACAGCTCCAGGTCCTCCCATAGAAATAGCTAACGCTACACCAGCTAAGTTCCCGATACCAATACGAGCTGCAGAACTCATACAAAATGCTTGGAACGATGATACACTGCCCTTTTTACGTGTCTTGCCAGTTAGTCCATCACTCATTAAACGAATCATTTCTCCTAAATGAGTAAGCTGTACGAATTTCAATTTAATAGAAAAATAAAGCCCTAAACCAATTAACATTGCAATAAGAATATATGACCAAAGAATCGTATTCGTTGATGAAACGAATTGTTCCAAAATATTCATACAATTAACCCCTCCTTTTCTCCATAAAACGAATTATATTTAAAAAACATTCAAACATCAACATTTTTCGACAATTTGCAATTTCCAAATATTAGCCAAGCGCGAAGTAACAATATCTTTATGACTCTCCTCCCTCTAACTGTGCATACTAAAACAAAAAATAAATCTACAAACTACCCCATTGACAAAAACACCTACCTGTAACTATAATGATTACAACAGGTTGTAACAAACCTAATTACAATACATTCATTCACTTTCAGATATACAATTTAACAAAACACTTTGGAGGGATTTATTATGAAAATCGGAATTATCGGAGCAACTGGTAAAGCAGGAAGTCGTATTTTAAAAGAAGCATTAGATCGTGGACATGAAGTAACTGCAATCGTAAGAAACGCTGCAAAAATTACAGAAGAAAACGTAGAAGTTTTAGAAAAAGACGTATTTTCTCTTACATCTAACGACCTACAAGCATTCGACGTAGTTGTAAATGCATTTGGCGCTCCAGCAGGGCAAGAACACCTTCACGTAGATGCAGGAAACGTACTTATTGAAGCTGTGAAAGGTGCACCAAATACAAAATTACTTGTAGTTGGCGGAGCAGGAAGCTTATTTGTAGACGAAGAAAAAACAACACGTGTATTTGATACACCAGGTTTCCCAGGCGAATACCTTGCAACAGCTCAAAACCAAGGTAAAAACTTAGAAATCTTGCAACAAACAAATGATATCACTTGGACATTCATCAGCCCTTCTGCACTATTCGCATTAGGAAAACGCACTGGTTCTTACAAAGCTGGCAAAGACAATCTTCTTGTTAACTCAAAAGGTGATAGCTACGTAAGTTACGAGGACTTCGCAGTTGCAGCACTTGATGAAATCGAAAATCCAAAACATGTAAACGAACGCTTCACAGTTGTTTCTGAAGCTGAATAATAAAAAAGCTCGTAAAACATAATGTTTTACGAGCTTTTTCTTATTATCGTACTTGCTCTAAGCCATTTTGAGTAATCTTGAAGGAAATCTCTTTAAATTTTTTCGCATCCCCTTTTCCAATTAACTCACCAGTTTTATACCAACTTAAACGATCAGATTCTGCATGATACACTTTTACTACATCACCATACTCGAACATCATACCATTTACTTGCTCAGCAAAATTCTTTGAAGTTTCTTGTCCTTCTGCTGTTACATGTTTTTTCTCCGTTCCATTTTGATCATATAGGGTAATTCCCATATATAATTCATTGTTAAAGTAACTATGAATTTGTTCATTTGTAGACGTTACATGTAGTTTCTTATCATCATGATTTAACGTTACAATAGAACGAATATCATCACCCAGCCCTTGGTATACAAGACTATCTCCATATGTTACTTCTACTGGTACTTCCGTTACTTTCTTATTTCCAAAACGGTCTTTCGTTTCTACTTTTACTGTTTGTTTACCGATTTTTGTTGTATTTGGTTTTTCTACAAATCCAATTACTTCTCTATCTTTCACTTGAACAAAGTTTTTTGCATCTAATTTATCAGCGTTTGTTGCGATTACTACTTTTTGCGGTATAGCTGTTACTTCTTGTTGTGCTTCCATTCTCTCAAAACCTTGCTCTGTCACTTTAAAGAGCACTTCATGAACACCATACTGCGCATTCATTAGTTCATTCTTTTTATACACTTTAAATCTATCAAACTCTCTTTGATATACCTTTATTACATCACCGTATTCAAAAGTCATTCCATTAAATTGTTCTGCAAATACTTTCGTATTCTCCGATGCTTTTACTGATAAATCTTTCTTCTCTTTTCCATCCTTATCATACACAGTCATTCCCATATACTTCTCATCTGCAAATGAAGTATGCATTGGACCTTCTGAATCTGTTGTACTGAATTTCTTTTCTTCATGATTTAATGTAACAATCGATTTAATATTCGTTTCGTCGTGCCATGTACCGAAGAACATAATGCTATCTCCGTAAATCACTTCTACTGGCACTTCTGTTATTTGCTTATTACCAAAGCGATCTTTCGTTTCTACTTTTACTGTTTGTTTTCCAACTTTTGCTGTAGTTGGTTTTTCTACAAATCCTACTACTTCTCCGTCTTTCACCTGAACAAAATTTTTCGCTTCTAATTTTTCAACATCTGTTCCGATTACTACTTGTTGAGGTTTCGCTGTGACTTCTTGCAACATATCCATTCTCTCAAAACCTTTTTCTGTCACTTTGAAGAATAGTTCTTTTGTTCCTTTTTTCTCACCTTGACCAGTAAGTGTATTATTTTGATACCATTTCAAACGATCCGGTTCTGCGTGGAATACTTTCACTACATCTCCATACTCGAACTGTATACCATTCACTTGCTTCGCAAAGTTCTCTGATGTTTCTTGTCCCTCTGCTGTTACATGTTTTTTCTCTTTTCCTTCTCCATCGTATAACGCGATCCCCATGTATAGCTCTTTATTAAAATACTCATGAATTTCGCTATCCATATCAGTTGCATGGAATCTCTTCTCTTCGTGCTTTAAAGTTACAATTGAAGCAATATCATCGCCATTTCCTGCATATGCAATGCTATCTCCATAAACCACTTCTAATGGTACTTCTGTTACTTGCTTATTTCCGAAACGATCTTTCGTTTCTACTTTCACTGTTTGTTTGCCGATTTTCGTTGTATTTGGTTTCTCCGCAAATCCAACTACTTCTCCGTCTTTCACTTCAACAAAAGCTTTTGGATCTAACTTTTCAACATCTGTTCCGATTACTACTTGTTGAGGTTTCGCTGTGACTTCTTGCAATGATTTTAATCTCTCAAATCCATTTTCAGTAATTTCGAAGAATAATTCTTTTATTTCTTTATTTTTTCCTTCTCCCACATATAAACCTTTTTGATACCAATGTAAACGTGAAGACTCTGCATGGTATACTTTCACCACATCTCCATATTCAAATGCTAACCCATTTGCTTCCTTGGCAAAAGCTTCTGTATTCTCCAAGCCTTTTACCTCTATATTTTTCTTCTCTTTTCCCTCTTTATTGTACAAGGTGAATTCAAAATACTTCTCATCTCCAAAGTAATCATGAATCAAATTATCCGTATCTGTCGCACTCATTTTTTTCGTATCATGATGTAACGTTATAATCGATTTCATATCGTCACTACCATAACTTAATCCATATACAAATAGGCTATCTCCATAAGTTACTTCTACTGGCACTTCCGTCACTTTCTTATTTCCGAAACGATCTTTCGTTTCTACTTTTACTTTTTGTTCACCGATTTTCATTGTATTCGGTTTTTCTACAAAACCAATTACTTCTCCACCTTTTACTTGAACAAAGTTTTTCGCTTCTAATTTTTCAGCGTCTGCCCCGATTAATACTTTTTGCGGTACTGCTTCTACTTCCTGTATACCGTCTATTAGTTCATATCCTTGTGGAGTAATCTTAAAGAACTTTTCTTTTTTATTCTTAGCTCCACCTTGATCTACAAGTTTATTACTTTGATACCAATCGAAACGACTTGGTTCTGCATGATATACTTTCATAATATCGCCATATTGAAGTTCAACACCTTCAAGTTGCAAAGCAACCTTTTTAGAATTTTCTTGCCCTTCTATAGAAATATTTTTCTTTTCATTTCCATCCTTATCATATAAGGTAATCCCTACATACTTTTCATTTTTAAAGCGCTCATGAAACTCATTACCAACGAAAGAAACGTTGATTTTCTTTTCATCATGAAGGAGCGTTATAACAGAATTTACCTCATCACCGTAACCTTTAAATACCATAGTATCTCCATAAAGACTGTTAACTGGAACAGAAATGAAATTTCTCTGTCCTTTCTCATCCTCAATTTCTACTAATACCGCTCTTTTTCCAACCTCTAAATACGGCCACATAATTCTACCTGTTACTTTTACATTTTCACCTAAATTTTGAACAAGACTATTTGCTAGTTTTTCATTAAAATTCGCACCAACGATGAGATCTTGTACCACAGTAGACGCTTCACCATAAGGAAGCCCGCCGTATGGTTTCACTTGTTTTTCACGAATAATATTACTATCTGTTGCTTTCCATATTTCTTTTTCTAATTTAGGTAAATTTAAATTTTCGATTTTCCCTCTAACCTCATCATTTGGACCTAATCCCCATTTCTCAAAAAACGGCACTAAGTTTTGTTTAGCCGCTTTCGATGCCATATAAATAAACATTTGCTTTTTATCTTCATCTGAAGCAGGCATTTCAGATTCTGGTAATAAGCGATACATTTGATGTAAATTAGGGTAAAAATGCTCTCCATAAGCTAAATCAAGTTGCCAAAACATTACTAGTTTCTCGAATTCTTCCATCTTTTTTTGAGCATCAGGATTATCTAAGTAAGCAAAAGCTTTTTTATAATGACCATCTTCTTCTAGACTTGATTTATTGCCTAACATTCTTTGAACCGATAATGAATATATATTTACTGTTACTTCTCCTACACCTGACCAAAACCAAGGAGCTTGCTGATGTAAATGCCCTACTTCATGCCACGGTCCCCAGCCATCTCCTTGTAATCTCTTTATATTTAAAACCCTATCCATAGTCTCTGGAACATACCCTGTATGATAATGAGTAGCAAACATCCAATCATCTTTATCTGGTTTTCTCTTTTCAACAAATTGGATATATTGGTTTGGAGCTTTTGACACCCCTATACCATCTTCAGATAATCCTGCTACAGAATTTTCAAAGCGAATAATCTTATCATGTAGCCTCATTAATTCTACTGGATCCGTCTCTCCCATATAGTTTGCCACTGCTTCAGGACTTGCAGTAATTAAACTTCTCTCACCCTTCAATTCAACTGCATAAGGATTTTTATACTTTTTTAACATTGCATCCCAATCTTTTTTTGTGTGTTTCCCTAATACAAATAATGGAAAATGACTTCCTCCATGAATAACTGAAGCTGTTACTTCGCCATCATTATTCATGTTATAAAAATATAGTATTCCACCTCTTGAAGATGAAATATTATTTTCACCAGGTTTTAACTCAAATTCTTCAAACCCTTTTTCATCATATGACTTCGTTCCTATGAACGCTTTAATAGATTGCGTTCCTTTTATTTCAATTTTAATTTCTTCATTTGGACCAGCATAAATTCCAGTTGGTTCATTTGTTGAAAGTACATAACGTACTTTTAAGCGTTTTTGCTCTTCTTCAACACTACCTTTCCCAGGCAAATGAAACGTTCTCTGCTCCAAACGATTCTCTTTACTCTCTTCCAACTGCCCGCCCTTATTCTCTTCCAAAGGCGCCGCATATCCTTTCGATGCTTCGAAAGCTACTGGTGATAATAATGTAGATATACAAATACCAGCTACTAATACCCTACTCTTTTTCTGCTTTGACATAATCTGTGTCCCCTGTCCTTTTTTTAGACAAACCATCCTATATATTCATTTAATAAGAAATCCTATTATTTTTATAAAAACATTTATTGAATAGACTAACACCTCTCGCACCTATATCAATTACTACCGCATTTCTCTAAATGTATTCGCTTTCTTATATTGTAAATTTTTTTATGTATTACGCCCTCCTCACTTCGCTCTACTTGTGATGAGTTCTCTTCTTACATAAAAGGAAAATAGTAAAAGATATATTTTAGTCTCGTCATCTATACATCTAAAAATAAAACCTTACATTTTCTTCATATATGACCATCTATAGGTAGTTTTTCCAACTGAATTTTACACGCTTTTACCTGTATTTAATAGCCTCCCCCCAAGAATAATATTACAATTTTGTGAATTCAATCTATTAATCGTAACGTTAGGATTTAGTTATATTTATATTATTTTAAAATATAATTTACTCTGTAAAAACACTATTTTATCTATTTTATTATTTTCTTAATATAACTTTAATCCTTGCATACAAAAAGCATTGGCATAGGCCAATGCTTTTATTTACCTTTTATATTGATTCGGTTTATGCGGTTCATTTGGAGTATATGGCTTATTTGGTTTATTTGGAGCCTCAGCCTTTTTCCAACTTACCGCTAACTCAGGGCTCGTTTTCTCTTCACTACGCTCAAGTAATACTACTGCATTTTGAATAGTCGGTGTACCTTTATGCGCAATCCCTTGTAATTTCGTTAAATTTCCTGATACTTTAAAGCTAAATCCACCAGCTGGTGTTTGTTTCGGAATTAAAATGCGGAACTTCTCTCCTACATTAAATTCTGTTTTTGTTTCGCCTTTTTCATTTGCAAACTTCACGCCCGCTGGTGCACCTGTTGCTTGCACTTTATACGTTCCGCTTTTTGCATTTGTTTCTACTGTATATAAACCTGTTTCAAAGAAATCATTTTTTAATACTGCTTCTTGTTCTTCTGTAGGAGTTACACTCATCGTAATTTCTTGTAACTCTTCACTAGCGTTTGCTTTTGCAACGATGTCTTTCGTTACTTTCTCTACATTTTTATTGCGGAAATCTAAATCATTAACATCAATTTGTTTTAACGCATTCCACACTGCCAGTTGCGTTGCGTAATGCGCCTCTCTCCAATCAGATACCCCTAATTCTTGTGGGCTCTTTTGTGGATATCCATTCAACAGTACACGGTACACGTTAATATCTACTTTACCCATTTCTGGTAAGTCTTGACCGCTCGGAGATTTTAAGTCTACATTTAAGCAAAATGCAATTTTTCCATCTGCCGTTTTAATAAGTTCTGTTCGGATTGGTTTCTTCTTTGACCTACTATAACTCCAATCCATTTCATACTTTGTATGGTCCATAACCTCTGCGAATGCTTTTTGAAGTGGGAATAATACAAATAAGACACTTAAAAACATAGCTAAAAGTTTGAACGATTGCTTTATATTCATATTTACAGCCCCTTAATAACAAACTTAATACTAAGTAGTATTTAATTAGAAAATATTTTTATGCACAAAAAAAGAGTGCATAAAAGCACTCTTTTTTCTTTCTTACTTTAATCTTAGAAATCGAAGTTATCAGGATCTGGACCAACGCGGTGATTTTCGTTTAACACATCAATTGTTTCCATGTCTTCTTTTGTTAATTCAAAGTTAAATACATCCGCATTTGCAATAATGCGGTGTTCTTTCGTTGATTTTGGAATAGTGATTACTCCATTTTGAAGATCCCAACGTAAAATAACTTGCGCTGTTGTTTTACCGTGTTTCTCAGCAATTTCTTGTAATTTTTCATTATCTAATAATTGACCTTGCATAAGTGGTGACCATGCTTCCATTTGAATACCTTGTTCTTTACAGAAAGCTTGTAATTCTTTTTGTGTTAAACGAGGGTGGTATTCTACTTGGTTAATCATTGGCTTAATTTCTGCATCTTTCATTACATCTTGTAAGTGGTGAATTTGGAAGTTACTTACGCCAATTGCACGTACGCGATCTTCTTTATAAAGTGTTTCTAGCGCTCTCCACGTATCTTTATATTTTCCTTCTACAGGCCAGTGAACAAGATATAGGTCTAAATAATCTAGTTCTAATTTCTTTAAGCTCTCTTCGTATGCAGCAATTGTTTCTTCGTATCCTTAATCTGCGTTCCATACTTTTGAAGTGATAAATAATTCTTCTCTTGAAATACCAGTCGCTTCAATACCGGCACGGATTCCTTCACCTACAGCTTTTTCATTTCCGTAAATTGCAGCTGTATCGATGCTACGGTATCCTGCTTTAATCGCTGATTTTACAGCTTCTACAAGTTCTGGTCCTTCTTCTACTTTAAATACACCTAAACCGAACCAAGGCATTTCTACACCATTATTTAATACTGTTTTACTTTGTAAGTTTTTCATTTTATTTTCTCTCCTTTTATTTTACTTGATCTCTTTTTTCTAATGTCATGCTCCACGCTGTTAAAATCACAGCACCTACTACCATAATTCCGCCTACCCAAGCCGTATGAATTAATCCTAACGAGTTCGTTACAATACCGCCCAAGTAAGCACCAAGAGCAATTCCTGCGTTAAATGCTGCAATGTTAATCGCTGATGCTACATCAACAGCGCTAGGTACAAACCTCTCAGCCAAGATAACGACATACACTTGTAGCCCTGGGACATTCATAAACGCAAATAGTCCCATAAAAATAATTGTAATGAATCCAGCAACTTTAAATGGCGCTGTAAATGTTAAAACAAATAATACAATCGCTTGAATAAAGAACATGTAAAATAACGCTCGAATCGGATTATAATTTGATAATTTTCCGCCGACCATATTCCCAATCGCAATTGCAATTCCGTATACTAACAAAATAATTGTAACGGTACTTGCTTTAAATCCTGTTACTTCTTGTAATAACGGAGATAAATACGTAAATGTTACGAATGTTCCCCCGTATCCTAATGCAGTAATGATAAATACAAGTAATAGTCTTCCGTTCGTAATCAACTTAAATTGATCGTGAAATGATACAGACGTACCCTTTTTTAAGTTAGAAGGAATTAGCATACTGTTGGCGATTAAAGCAACGACTCCAATTGCCACAATAACCATAAACGACGCTCTCCAGCCAAATTGTTGACCGATAAATGTTCCAATTGGTACACCTGTAATAGTCGCAACAGTTAAACCAGTAAACATAAATGCTATTGCACTTGCACGTTTATTCTCAGGTACAAGCGCAGCCGCAATTGTAGATCCAATTGACATAAAAACCCCATGCGCAAACGCAGATACAACCCTCGCGATAAGTAGCACAGTAAAACTTGTTGCTACTGCCGCAATACCATTGCCAATAATGAAAATAATCATAATCCACATTAACAACGTCTTTCGCGACATACTAGCTGTTAATGACGTCAATACTGGAGCACCAAACGCTACTCCTAATGCATATAAAGAAACGGTTAAACCAGCTGTTGTAACCGAAACATTTAAATCTTTCGAAATAGATGGTAGTAAACCGACACTAATAAACTCGGTCGTACCAATCCCAAATGCACTAATTGCTAGTGCTAATAAAGCAAACATACTTCTTCGATTCGTCTGAACTTCTGAAGATGGTACTGTATATGAACTCAATTGAATTCCTCCTTATTACAAGAAATCCAATCATAATAGTGTGATAAAAAGGCCCTTTTATCTTCTAAAAAATATATTTTATACTTACAAATGCTATTATGAATGGTTTCATTCCTTTTTTGAAGAACGCACTTTAAAGTACGATAGGCACTAAAAAGTAACATAGTCACTTTTTGGTACCGTACTACTCACTTGCTTCTCACATGTGCTATTATGAAACATATTTAACATGATAAAAAGTACGTACTTTAAAGTGCTATAGGTACTAAAAAGTAACATTTGTATTATTAAGCTTACTTTACTCATAAAAGGAGGGTTTCATATGAAGAAATACAATATTCCTGTAGAGGCGACTTTAGAGGTTATCGGTGGAAAATGGAAGGTTGTTATCCTTTGTCATCTAACGAAAGGCACAAAAAGAACGAGTGAACTAAAACGTTTAATGCCTGGTATTACACAAAAAATGTTAACTCAGCAATTACGCGAATTAGAGGACGACGGGGTCATTCAAAGAAAAGTCTACAACCAAGTCCCGCCAAAAGTAGAATACTCCCTTACTGATTACGGTTGGTCTTTAGAATCAATTCTTGACTCTCTTTGTACTTGGGGCGAATGTCATCTTGAAAAAGAAGGTAATACATCGATGCTAATTGCAGAAGGTGAATAATAGGAAAAAAGGAAAAAACGAACATGAATTTGTTCGTTTTTTCCTTTTTTTCTATATATATATGTACATTTCTAACTAAAACAAAATATTTTATACGCTTTCATACCTTGTCAGCACTAGGTTATACACTCAATATCAAATAATTAGGAATCATTTTTATGTTAACATAGGTGCATATAGTATATAATATAGGATATATATTATATACACTTTCCGGTAGCGGAGCTTTTCCATTATGCGGACAAGCCATGTATCGGACAGTTCATAAACAATAGGTAAGAAAATGTGGTTTTAGATCTATGTCAGCTTGTTTGCTGCCATATATTTAAAGGCATTTTATTGTGTTTTGTGAAACTTTGCATAAAGTTTCGTAAACGTTTACCATCTTACTTATAAAAAATAAGAGTATTGCTATCGTAAAGGAGAATTGGAGATGCCAGAAACTATGACTCAAACAAAGCCAGAACAAGAAACTGTACAAATTTCTGCTAGCCAAGGACAACTTGATGTACTTGATCAGTTGTTAAAACCTGAGGTACAAGAATCATTAACAACACTAGTAGAACAGCTTCCAAAATTAACTGAGCTTGTTAACATTTTAACTAAGTCTTATGACTTCGCTCAAACTGTTGCTACTGATGAAGTATTAAAAAGCGACACTGTTGGTGCAATTACAGAGCTTGTAGAACCTGTAAAAGATACAGTGAAAAGCATGGCTGCAACTGCAATCGAAGCGAAAGATCGTGCTGACGAAAGTACTGAAGTTATCGGCCTATTCGGTCTATTAAAATTACTAAAAGATCCACAAGCACAAAAAATGTTCCGCTTTGTGAACGCATATCTTCAAATTAGTGCAGAACGTAACAATAAATAATTTAACTTATAACAACAATTAGTAAAGACGGGGGATATCATACTATGTCAAAACAAATTGTCATCTTAGGCGCTGGTTATGGCGGTCTTCTTGCCGCTTTAAACGTACGTAAATATTACAGCAAATCAGAAGCACAAGTTACAGTGATTAACCAATACCCAACACACCAAATCATCACTGAATTACACCGCCTAGCAGCTGGTAACGTGTCTGAGCAAGCAATTGCAATGCCACTTACAAAGCTTTTCAAAGGCAAAGATATCGATCTTAAAATCGCAACAGTTGAGTCATTCTCTGTTGATAGCAAAGAAATCAAACTAGCTGGTGGCACTACTTTATCTTACGATGCACTTGTAGTTGCTTTAGGAAGTAAAACTGCTTACTTCGGTATTCCAGGACTAGAAGAAAACAGCATGGTATTAAAATCTGCTGCTGATGCAAACAAAATCTACAAACACGTTGAAGACCGTATTCGTGAATACGCGAAAACGAAAAACGAAGCTGATGCTACAATCGTAATCGGTGGTGGCGGATTAACTGGCGTTGAGCTAGTTGGTGAGCTTGCTGACATTATGCCTAAACTTGCAAAAAGCCACGGCGTAAATCCAAAAGAAGTTAAACTTCTTCTTGTTGAAGCAGGTCCAAAAATCCTTCCAGTATTACCAGACCACTTAATCGAACGTGCAACTACTAGCCTAGAAGCACGCGGTGTTACATTCTTAACAGGTCTTCCTGTAACAAACGTTGCTGGCAATGAGATCGACTTAAAAGACGGTCAAAAACTTGTTGCTAACACATTCGTTTGGACAGGTGGCGTACAAGGTAACCCATTAATCGGTGAATCAGGTCTTGAAGTTAACCGTGGTCGTGCAACAGTTGATGCATACCTGCAATCTACTTCTCACAAAGACGTATTCGTTGCTGGAGACAGCGCTGTTGTCTTCTCTCCAGACGGTCGTCCATACCCACCAACTGCACAAATCGCTTGGCAAATGGGTGAGTTAATTGGATACAACTTATACGCAGCACTAGAAGGCAAAGCATTCGAAGAGTTCGCACCTGTAAACTCTGGAACACTTGCTAGTCTAGGACGTAAAGATGCGGTTGCTACAATTGGAGCAAGCAATACTCCACTTAAAGGCTTACCAGCATCATTAATGAAAGAAGCAAGTAACGTTCGTTACTTATCACATATTAAAGGTCTATTCAGCTTAGCTTACTAATCTGAATATAAGCCCGAATCATGCCCAGCATGGTTCGGGCTATTTTTATCCCGCATTAACGGGCAGTAAAACCTCCACCTTAAAATCCAGTGAATGCAGGGATGAAGTCGGAAGATTAACTGCCCGTAAAAGCCCGATTGGTTCAACTAATAATCAGTGGGGAGGAACAATCCCCCCACTGATTAAAGTTTCACTTTATCCGTAATTTTCTCTAACTTATATATTCGGCAGAAGAATAATATAACCCTTTTAATTATCTAAATTTACTGATTATTTTATGTCCAAATTGTGTATATGAAAGGGGTGGAAGTATTCTTCCTACTCCCACCCCTTTCACACAAACTATTCGCCTAACTTCACAAGGCTGTAGTTCTTCTTCCCTTTACGAATAATAATAAATCTTCCATCAAATGAATTTTCTACAGTAACATCTGATATTAAGTCAATAAAATAGACACAGATAAATTTAATTATGTAGCCTCCAAGTCGTACATACGTTCTTTTTCTGTCGGGGATAAATAATCATTCGCTGAATGAATTCTTTTACGATTATAGAAAATTTCAATGTATTCCCAAATATCTTGCTGTGCTTGGGCACGTGTTGCGTATTGTTGCTGGTAAATAAGTTCTTTTTTCAAGACACCATGGAAGGATTCGATACAAGCGTTATCATAACAGTTCCCTTTTCTACTCATACTACATTGCATTCCATACTGTTGTAATTGTTTTTGATAATCATGGGAAGCATATTGACTTCCTCGATCAGAGTGATGCAAGACTGAACCTTCCGGTTTTTGACGGAAATAAGCTTGTTGTAAAGCCTTCAATACTAATTCTTTTGTCATCGTACGATCAGCATGCCAGCCCACAATTTTTCTAGAATACAAGTCCATCAGACTTGCCACATACAACCATCCTTCTTTCGTCGATACATAGGTAATATCAGCTACCCAAACTTGATTTGGCTTTTTTACCTTGAATTGACGATTTAACACATTGTCCTGTACCGGATAAGAATGTTTGGAATTTGTAGTAGCTTTATATTTTTTTACAGTTCTTGATTGTAATCCCTGTTCTTTCATGATTCTGGCCACTGTTTTTTGTGAGATTTGCTTTCCTTTTTGACGTAAGACAGACGTTACTTTCGGACTTCCATATAAACAACGCGATTCTAGAAAAATGCGGTGGATCTCTTTGGTTATTTGTTCTCTCTGTATTTGCCTGGGGCTTTTGGTGTGATGTTTCCATTTGTAATATCCGCTTCGGGATACATGTAGAACTTGGCACATCTTCTCCACTCGGTATGTGAAGCGGTGTCGATGGATAAATTGAAATTTTACCGATGGTCTTTCGCGAAGAAGTGCATCGCCTTTTTTAAGATTGCATTTTCTTCCTCTAAATCTCGAATACGTCGCTCCATTTCATTTGTTTTTTTGTCCTCAGAACGGAACGTTCGTTGCTGTATCACCTTGGGCTCTTGTTTATATTTCTTTACCCAACCGTGAAGGGTATTCACTGAAATTCCTAACTCTCGGGCAACTTGAGCTACAGCTTTACCTGTTTGGAAAACATGTTTTACGCTTTGGCGTTTAAATTCTTCTTCATATTGTTTTACTTTCCCCATGTAAACACCTCGTTCGGTTCATTTTTATTATAATAACCTGTGTCTACTTTTTAGTCTAACATCACATCCGTACCCACATCTGTTACTTTCTCACCATTCATAGAAATCGCACCATTATTAATGTCCTCGCGTGCTTGTCGTCTGGATGGTTCAATTCCTAAATCAACTAGCCACTCTACAATATTTTTTGTCTCTTTTGAAGAATGGAATGTTGGCATTTCTTTAAAACCTTGTTCAATTTCATCAGCTGTTAACGATTTAATATCTCCGCTAAATAACGCTGCTGTAATTTTCTCAGCTTGTAATAACGCCTCTTCTCCATGAACGAATTTCGTCATTTCTTCCGCTAGCACTTTTTGCGCTTCACGTTTATGAGGCTCGACTTCTACCTTCGCTGCTAATTCATCAATACGCTCTTTCTTTAAGAACGTAAAGTATTTCAAGTATTTAATTACGTCACGGTCATCTGTATTTACCCAGAACTGGTAAAATTCAAACGGTGTCGTTTTTTCAGGATCAAGCCAAACTGCACCACCTGCTGATTTACCAAACTTCGTACCGTCCGATTTTAATAATAACGGAATCGTTAATCCGAATACTTTAGCCTCATGACCTTCTAACTTACGAATTAAATCTAAACCACTCGTAATATTTCCCCATTGGTCACTACCACCAATTTGAAGTTGAACATCCTCTTTCGTGTATAAATGGTGAAAATCCATCGCTTGCAAAATTTGATATGTGAATTCTGTGAAAGAAATACCTGTATCTAAGCGGCTTGCTACAATATCCTTCGCTAACATGCTATTGATGCTAAAGTTTTTCCCGTAATCACGTAAAAACTCAATAATATTTATTTCATGTGTCCAATCATAGTTATTTACCATCTTCACTTCGCTATTTCCACCAAAATCAAATAGCTTTTTCATTTGTGCTGTTAACGCATCTACATTATGCTGAACCACTTCTAACGTTTGAAGTTGACGCTCTGATTGTCGTCCACTCGGATCACCAATTGTTCCTGTTGCCCCGCCAATTAAAATAACAGGATGATGGCCAGCTAATTGGAATCTCTTCATCATCATAAACGGAATCAAATGTCCGATATGCATACTATCACCAGTTGGATCAACTCCGCAGTATAGTGAAATCTTTTTCTCTTCTACTAGCTTACGTAAGCCTTCTTCGTCAGTCTGCTGATTAACGGCGCCGCGCCATTCTAATTCATCAATAATATTCATCTTTTGTCATCCCCTTTATTTTTTAAAAACAAAAAAGCCCCTATGTCTACGATAGACATAGGGACGATTATTCACCGTGTTACCACCCAGTTTGCATAAATAGCATAGCTACTCATACCACTCTTAGCAATAATATCGATTGCTAGTCCGCTTAGCATTACCTAAGATACTCCAGAGTGTAATTCGCAAGTTTGTTTGTGCTAGGTTCCAGCAACCCCTAGCTCTCTCGTTAACAGTGACAAACTGCTACTGGGCTCTTTCAACGTATGTTATTTGTTAAATTATTAGCCATTATATTGAATTGAAAACAAATTGTCAACAATACCCAAATATTATTTTAAAATAATTCATATCTTCATACGTATTTCGTTATTCCTTATCTTCTCCAATAATCCTTACTTCTCGCTCTAACTTCACGCCAAATTTCTCTTCAACTGTCTTTTGTACGAAGTGAATTAAATCGATGTAATCTTGTGCTGTTCCGTTATCAACATTCACCATAAATCCAGCATGTTTTAAAGAAACTTCTACTCCACCAATTCGCTTACCTTGTAGTCCTGAGTCTTGAATCAACTTACCAGCAAAGTTATTTGGTGGGCGCTTAAATACGCTACCACAAGAAGGGTATTCTAGAGGCTGTTTTGACTCACGCTTAAACGTTAAATCATCCATTTTTGCTTTAATTTCTTCACGTACACCTTCTTCAAGTTCAAATCTCGCTTCAAGAATAATGTAATGGTTGTTCGCAAATACACTCTTACGATATCCAAATTCAAATGCTTCTTTCGTCAAAGTACGTAGCTCTCCATCACCTGTCATTACGACAGCTTCTGTTAATACAAACGAAATTTCACCGCCGTATGCACCAGCATTCATATATAATGCTCCGCCAACTGAACCTGGAATACCACAAGCAAACTCAAGACCCGTTAAATTATGATCTAATGCAATGCGTGATACATCAATAATTGCTGCGCCACACTGTGCTACAATCGTCGTTCCTGTTACAGTAACACCTGTAATATGAATTAAACTTACTGTAATCCCGCGAATTCCACCATCTTTAATAATGACATTCGATCCATTTCCTAAAAACGTAACTGGAATATTATATTCGTTCGCATATTTGATAACTTCTTGAATTTCATCATAATTTGTAGGCGCAACGAAAACATCTGCTTTTCCGCCAACTTTAATATGCGTATGATTCTTTAACATTTCATCTTGTTTAACATGTCCTTCAGGCAATACCGTACTTAAATATTTATAAACCTCTTGCATATTCATTTTACGATTCCTCTATTTCTATATTCATTTTATCCCGTTATACGGGCCCATAATATCCCCACGTACATGAAAGAACCTAAAGTGGTGGATACAGTGTACCCAAAATCAATTCGAGACACCTATAAACCTCTTAATTTATAAGAGGTGCCACTCATATTAAAATATATATTGCATAATAAAGCAACCCAAATGGACTACTAAACTTGACATGTCATCAGAAAGACAACAATTTGTAAAATATGTGACTTTTTCAAAACACTATCCCTCAGTATCTTACTATACCATACAAAAAGAAAGTGGTATTTTTTTGTACTTTTTACTTTATTTACATCAATGAAAAAAGAGCACATTCCACAGAATGTGCTCTTTCTATACTCATTAAATTATTTTTCGTTCTCTTCTTTTTCCTTATCAAACCATAATAGCTCATCGTCATCCACTTCACCATTATAATTGATTAAAATTTCTTCTCCCGCTTTTATATCCTTATACGCGAAGAAGTTAAAAGTATGATTCTCGAAGACAATTTCATACGTTGCATTCGGATTATATGCATGATTAAATAACATGCCGTATCCTAACAGGAATGCCGTATGATTTACCCCATACTCAAATGCGTAGTCAGCAAGTAACGTTTTTTCAATGTGTTCATGCTGTTCATTCGGATAAGAGATAACTGGTGCTGAGTGAATCAACTCACCCTTTTTAATATCACGAGTTGCAAATACACCTCTATTAAATTCTCCATCACTAAGTTCAGAAGTCTTAACTTCAATCATATTCGTCACCTATATAATTCTTTCTTTGAAGTATTTTATCCCGCTATTTGCGAGGTTCAACTAATAATCAGTAGGTATTAGTCTCACTTTATCTCCTTAAGCTTGGCAGAAAACGCGCAGAAAAGCAATTAAATTACTATCAAGTATTCATTTAAATGAAAAAAGAGCACACATGGTGTGCCCTTTTCAAGAAATATTACTTTTCTAGAATATCTTCTAGTAACTTCACTTGCTCGCTAACAGTATGTAACGTCTTAACCGATATATCATTTCGATGTTTTTCTTCTTCCACACTCGCTAGCACTTCTTCTGTAGCTGTAGAAGTTTGCTGAATTACGTTAGAAGCATGCGTAACATCCTTTACAATATTCGTCGTTTTAACTTGGAAACTTTCTTGATGAATAACAACCTCTCGCATTACTTTATTAATCGCATCAATAAACTTCCCTAAATCAGTTACGTTTGTTAAAACGCTTGCTAACATTTCGTTACACTCTTCTTGTACTCTTTCTGACTTCTCTACCTGCACTTCTACCTTACTTGCTTGATTACTAAACTCCTTCAAAATCCCTTGAATTCTTCCCGCAGAACGATTTGATTCTTCAGCAAGCTTTAACACTTCACTCGCTACAATAGCAAAACCTTTTCCATGCTCACCTGCCCTCGCAGCTTCAATATTTGCATTTAAAGCTAGCAAACTCGTCTGACTTGAAATATTCGTTATTACATCTACAATTTCATTAATTTGTTTCGATTGCATCATTAAATCTCTAAATATAATTCCAGACTGTGAAACAACATCATTTAAACTTCTCATGTTAGCTTCAAAATTTCTTAAAGTATGTACACTACCTTTTGAAATGTCTAAACTTTCATCCACACGAGCCGATGCAGTTCTTACTTGAGAGATGATTTGTTCAATATTTCCCTCCATATCATTCAATACCTCTACCGAACGATACATCATCTCTGATTGTGATTGCGTACCAACTGCTACCTCTTCAAAGGCAAAATTAATTTCACTCATCGATTCCATCGACGTGTTCATATTTTGCCTTAAATGATTGAAATTACTATCTAGTTTCACAACTGTTTCTTCAATAAGCCTTTGCGTCTCTTCTAGCTCCTGAGCTTTTCTCATTACTTCTTGCTTCTCATCACTTAAACGAAGGAGCAGATTAGAACCGATTTTCGTGACGCCCCACATAGCAATTGTTACAATCGCTAACAAACTTGCAAAATTAGCAGCTTCAGACGAGGCTGTATAAGCAAAAAATTGCTTCGGCCAATAGCTACAAAGAATAAATGTGATCACAACAGCTACCCCGCCAAGAATTAAAATGAGGCGCTCACTTAAGTAAATAAGTGAAACAGCTAATGTAAAATAAACCATTTGAAATACAGCCGGGCTTTCATTAAAAGCTTGTACCATGATGTAAGACATGGTAAGCAACATAAATGTCATGATATATTTATACGCTGATTCCATACTTTTTATAAAAGTAAAAAGCGTTCCAAATGCAACGACAGAAATACCACAAATCCAAAACGCTATTGCTCTCTCTGTAAAAATATATCCATAATACCCAATCGCGATTATCCCAAGGCAGAAACTACAAATCGTTATAAACAGTAATAAATGATTTTTCTGTGATTCTTTCTCAAGGTTAGAAAAACAAGTCCTCTTTAACCACTCCATATGAAGCCCCACCTTCTACTTATACATATCAATTACTTCAGTTTAAATACCGCACTCACTGGGTTATGATCGCTATTTTCAAACTTTAAATCTTTCCCTTGTACATTTACAATCTCTACATTCGGTGAAACGATAAAGCCATCAATAATAGTGACGAAATTTTCACCTTCGACATATTTCTTTACATCATCTCTCACAGTCATAACAGACGGATCTACAGCCCACTTAAAGCCACCGTCCGTAAAATCCTTCGGTAACTCTACTAACCACTCAGGACGCTCTTTCACAAACTTCGGATCACTTAATTGAGCGTTCGAAACTAATTGATTCCAATCTCCGCCCATTATTACGTAATCACCATTTTCATAATGCTTGTTCATATATTCTTTTAAATACTCTACTTGCTGTTTTCTAATTTTCCCGCCTTCATCATAAGCAGACAAATGTAGATTTACGAGTCTAACATGTTTCCCATTATTAACAGGAATTTTATATTCCACAATTGCTCGATCTAAATCAAACAAACGCTTTGGCCAAGGCTCCATTCCAGGCAGCTGGAACCTCTTCGCTTCTTGAACAGTGTATTTAGAAAACGTACTTAATCCAGCCTCCGCATATCCCATTGGATTTGTTATTGGCACTGGAACCCATTTCGTATCGTAGTTCTTGCCAAATGACGAAACATAATCAGGTAATCCTTTTTTCAAAAATTCATGTCCATTTACATCAAATGAACGAAGTGACTTTATATCAACTTCTTGTAATAGCGCAAAATCACTATTCTCATTTTGTAAAAACGAAAGCATATTCTTTAAATTAATTTCCGTTTGCTCTTTACTACTTGAACCAGATCCCTTTCCACCATCCATAAAGAAATCTTGATCCTTATCTAACCCAGCATATCCAATATTAAATGTTGTAACTTTAAATTCATTTCCAGTCGCTAATACGCGCTCCTTATTATTCTCCACCTTCAAGCTTATAACATCAGCAGGCTGTTCTTTAGTAAGTGTCATATACGCTAGAAATCCTCCTACAATGCCCGCTAATACTAAAACACATATAAATACGATTTTTAAAAATTTCTTCAAATAAATGACTCCTTTTCACGCGAATTTATTTTTCTTTATTTTCAGTCAAATAAAATAAAACGACACACATAAGAAACATTTTATCATAATTAAAACTGTATATCACTATATTTAGTTGATAAGTAATCGATCTCATTTTAATTACTAAAAAACCTTCAGACATCAAAAAAAGAAAAGTTACACCCACCTCCTCACTAGAAATTAGACGGTATATTTAGTACACTATATGTAATAATCAAAGGCGATGGAGTTCGCCATAACTGCTGCTTAGCTAATGACTCCTACCAGTATAACTACTGGTAGGAGTCTATTTTTTTGAGCAAGCTATTTAAAGAGGTGAAGAAATTGATTTATATTATCGTTGGCATAGCCGGTATATTAGGAGCCCTTTCTCGCTATTATTTAGGTCTTACTATTCATACTTCATGGAATCATTCATTTCCGCTAGCTACATTGCTCATCAACTTACTCGGCTGCTTCCTATTAGCGTGGCTAACTACCTATATCGCTCGGCGAAACATCTTACCATTAGAAATTATCACAGGCATCGGAACTGGATTCATCGGTTCCTTTACGACTTTTTCAACATTTAGTGTAGAAACTGTGCAATTGATCAATCATTCTGAGTGGAGCATAGCCTTCTTATATGTATCATGTAGCATACTTGGTGGCCTCATTATGTCTGGCCTTGGCTATATACTTGGAGATTTCTTAATTAAGAAATCTCTTACGGAAGGTGATTACTCATGATAGAAGCTTTATTAGTGGCAACAGGAGGATTTTTCGGTGCGATTACACGATTTGCAATTAGCAATTGGTTTAAGAAAAGAAATAAAACACAATTTCCAATTGCTACATTCCTTATTAATATAACAGGAGCATTTTTACTTGGATATATAATTGGAAACGGGGTCAATACAGGCTGGCAACTATTATTAGGGACTGGATTTATGGGCGCATTCACTACATTTTCTACGTTTAAATTAGAATCTGTTCAGCTTCTCAATCTTAAAAAACCGTACATCTTCCTTTTATATTTAAGTGCTACTTACATAATTGGTATCCTCTTCGCATTCCTTGGGATGAAGCTAGGTGGAATATAAAAAAAGCGACTCTATTGAGTCGCTTTCTTTCATAAGAAATATGTCCCGCCATATGGAATGGAAAATAAACCAGATGGATGTACATCGTAATGTACAATTTGCATCGGAAGCTGTGAATACGGCATATACTGACTTTGCATTATTTGTGCAAAATATGCTTGTTGTTGCATTTGAATAGCTTGATTCACAGCATGAATTGTCCCTTGTGCCCCAGCCAGCGTAATAGCTGCTCCTACTTGTCTACCATTATAAAAATAATGATTCATCATGATTCATCTCACTTATTCTTTTTCTTCCATATGGTATGTTTCTATTTCATAGTGAGTGTTTTGTCCCTATTGGTAGCTCCTATCTATTGCCCTTTTTCAGCTTTGAAGTAATAAATCCAAATAGTAATACACCAATACCACTAAGGAACAATACATAACTTATCGGTACTAGGAAAAAGAAAGGTTCTTCAAGGAATCCATCCGCTCCTATTTTACTGTTTGAAGCATGTATAGTTAAAGAAATAATCGCTAAAATCATTAAAGAAATAGCTACTACGTATTTATTTTTCATTTCACATTCTCCTCTACTCATGTAATTCTCCTTAGATCGTTAACATCATATTATCTAAAACAACATTAACAGTCAATAATTATTTATTGTTTAACAATAAATAATTATTGACTAAACTAATAACAAAAAGGTTTACGAAGCATCTTAAATCACTTCGCAAACCTTCTAAATCATAAATATTTACACTTCAAACCTCTTGCTTAATACAACATACATTGCGCAAAATAGCACGAATATCCCAGCATAAATTAATAAAATCTCTACACTAAACATATCCGACAATGGACCAAATATTATTATTCCTAAAGGAAGCGCGCATGAATTCGCAATTTGTACAAGGCTAAACATCCGCCCGTGCATCGATGGTTCTACTTTCTCCTGCAATAACACAGTAACTGGTGTATTGAAGCACGGCATTGTTATACCAATTAAAAAATTAAATACTAAATACATAGTAAATATCGGTGCTATTCCGAGTCCAATCATAAGCAGTCCATATAATGCACAAGCTAGCGCTGTTGTATGCATACGATTAGGAAAACCACCCCACGCCGCAATCAATACGCCACCAGCTGCCGCACCCGCACTAAAGGTCATCTCACTCGCAGTAAGTCTCCACATTTCGGCCCCGAAAGAACGAGTTACCATTAAAGGCGTTAAAAAAGCAGCTGGACTTATTAAAATCATGACGATAATCAATAAAAGGATTAGCCTTTTAATAAATACATTTTCTTTTAAATAAGAGAACCCTTCTTTAATTCCTTGTAGATTAGATTTTTGCTTACTCTCTACATTCACATGTCCTTCGACCTGAATAACAAACATAATACTAATTCCAAACATGGCTGTAATAACATCAATAAAAAATGTTGTTTCAATGCTGGCAATAGAAAGAATCGCAGCACTTGCTGCTGGAGAAAGAAACATAATTAAAGATGTAATACTGCTATTTATTCCATTTACTTTCATAAGATACTCTTTCGGAACGATTTGCGGAATTAATGCATTCACAGCTGGCGTTTGTACTCCTGTTCCAGCTGAACGAATGAGTAACACAATAAAAAGTAACCAAATACTTTTATATCCTGTTAAAAATAAACTTGCTAAAACTAACGTCGCAATCGCTATAACCCCATCCGATAACATAATCATCTTTTTACGGTCATAACGATCAATCCAAACACCTGCAAACAAAGATATCGCAATTTGTGGTAGAAAACCGCAAACAGTTGAAATAGTCAACATCACTCCTGATGATGTTGTAAGGGTGATATACCATATAATCGCGTATTGCACGAGAGAGGAACCGAACAACGAAATAGTTTGAGCGGTCAAAAATAATATAATTTTCGTTTTCCAATTGTTTTCACTCATATGTTTCACACCCCCTTAACTAATCCTGTCTCTATATCAAAGATGCTATCTGCCCAATCAAGATAAAAACTCGCTTCGTGAGATACGAGTATAATGCTGCCCTTAAACTGAATTAGCGCCTTTTGCAAAGCTTCCTTCGCTTCTGCATCTAAATGATTTGTCGGCTCATCTAAAATTAAGAAGTTACAAGGTGATAGTAATAATCCGCACAGTTTCACCTTCGATTGTTCACCACCACTTAACGTACGAATTTCTTGCGAAACGTGCGTATCCTTCACACCACACGCAGCTAAATGATGGCGTATTTCCTTCATATTCAGTTTAGGAAACTGTTCTGAAATAATTTGAAGCGGCGTTAAAGAATCATTGCTCCAATTTAAATCTTGCTCATAATATCCAATCTTTATTTGCTCTGAAAAGTGAAACTCTCCAGAAATGCTAGCAATATTTCCAACGATTGTTTTTAATAAAGTAGATTTCCCTACTCCATTGAAACCTGTAATAACAAGTTTTTGCCCACCCATTACTGAAAAATTCAACTTTGGTAAGAGAGCGAAGTCGTAACCAACTTCAAGATTATTTACTTCAAAAACTGTCTGAACTGAAATGGGAAGTTCCTGAAAATGAATAGACGGTTTATGAGTAAAACTTGGTGGCGCAATTCTTTCCATACGCTCCAATTGTTTTCGACGACCTTGCGCTATTTTTGAATTCACCCCAGCAATATTTCTACGAATATACTCTTCCGTTTTTTCAATTTTCTTTTGCTGTGCATAATATTGGCGAATGTAATCTTTTCGCAAATGCTCCTTCTGCCTTACAAAATCTGAGTATTTACCGTAATACTTCTTAACTGTTCCGAACTCTACATCACATATGCAAGAAGTTACTTTTTCCAGAAAATCAAAATCATGTGATACGACAATAAACGCTCCTTCAAAATTCATTAAATAGTTAGCAAGCCACTCCACATGCTCCTTATCAAGAAAATTCGTCGGTTCATCTAGTAATAAAATATTAGGCTCTTCTAATAAGAGCTTCGCTAAAATTACCTTTGCACGCTGCCCTCCGCTTAATTCACCAATAACACGATCCATCCCAATCGCATCAATACCTAAACCGGCTGCCACCTTATTCGTAATACTGTCTACTGAATAAAAATCACGAGCCTCAAGCTGCTCTTGCATTTCAGCCGCTTTTAGTAGTTGATTCTCATCTCCAGTCATTGCACTTTCTTCATATAACTTGTTCATTCTCTTTTCCATTTCATACAAATCATAAAAAGCTCTCTTTACATATTGTGAAATGGTATAACCCTCATCAATGTCAGCGTATTGATCAAGATGCCCAATTTGAATATTAGGTTGCCACTTTATGTCTCCCTTATCAGAAATAATTTCCCCCATCAATATTTTCATTAATGTGCTTTTTCCTGCACCATTCTGTCCAACAATCCCCATATGCTCCCCTTTATGCAAATCAAAAGAAGCATTCTCGTATAATACTTTATCTATAAAACTATGTGATAAACTTTCAACTTTAAGTAAACTCATTTTTATTCCTCTTTTCCTGAAATTAAAAAAAGCAGAGAGATAGCGTCATTCGACACTAGCCCTCTGCTTCGTGGTTTTTCCTATACTACTCCAATTTACAGTAAATACTCATCGGAATAATATACACAAAGGGCCATAGACAAAGCATTGTCTATGGCCCCTTAATCTATTTTATACACCAGCTGAAAAACCATAACGAAATAAGCATAGATAAACTATACTTTTTTAGAAAAGTTATTCAGCCGATGAATATAGGGGATTTATACCCCTTGATTAAGCTCCGTACAACGCTTCACCGTATACATTTGTGCGGAGCAAAGTTTTCTAATGAGTTTTACAAATTTTATATAAAGCATATTCTGCACCTTCCTTAATACTTAAAAGGGATTTTAGCATACGGTTTTATGAAGCGTCAACATTACTTCCGAATCTTTCAACTACTTGTTTTCAAAATATTGCTTCTGAAACATACACATTCTTATCGCATTATGATAGTTACCATCAACGAAAAACTCATCGATAAGTTCACCTTCTACAATAAATCCAACCTTTTTATAAACATGTACTGCTTTTTCATTTTCCTTATCCACAACTAAATATATCTTATGCATATTTAATACAGCGAAAGCATAATCCATTGCTAAACGCGTCGCCTCTACTGCATAACCATATCCTTGATAATTCGGATCAATAATAATTTGGAATTCTGTTCTACGATGAATATAATCGATTTCTACTAACTCAACTAATCCAACCATTTCATTGTCTTTCTCAACGATAAATCGGCGTTCGCTTTGATCATGTATATGTTTATCGTATAAGTCTTGTAGCTCCACAAATGCCTCATATGGCTCTTCAAACCAATACGACATAATATGGGCATTATTATTCAGTTCGTGTACGAACTTTAAATCTTCTCGTTCTAATGGACGTAACTTCAATTCCTGATTCATTCCTATAACCTCCAAGTAAAAGAAACCTCTTCACTTAATTTCTCAATTTTTTTCGATTTCAAACGCCCTAATTTTATTGTAAACTTTCAAGCAACTTGAAGGTCAAGATGTAAAAACTAATGTAAAAATATTATGCCGAAATTTATAACTAATTAATAAAGAATGTAGGTATTTACAGTAACTTAACGAAAAAAGAACAGTCTTTTTGCTTTCCAAAAAGCTCATTAAGATAAAATAAAATTATAAATATATCATCGTTAAAAATTAAGAAAAGGAGCTGAATCTATGAGAATACAATATAGAAAATATGCGTTATCTGTAATCTCATTAGCCTTATTTACTCTTATTGGTTGTACTAATAATGAGCAAAAAAACGATAAAAACGAGACATATACTTTTGAGGCTTCCAAAAAACGTGGTGATATTATTGAGAAAAACGATGAAGTTTATAACATAGAGAAATTAGATACTTTCGTAAAAAACTATAATTCAAATAAAGACGATTCAGTTAGAATTACTAAATTTAATAACAAGAACGAGCCTATTATTATTGATTTAACTGTAAAAAAAGAAAAGGAATCTACCTCCGTCTATTATGATGTCGACTACACAAAAACAAATGAGAAACATAATGAAAACCAAGAGATACAATATTCGAATACTACATGTCAAAAGATAAAGAAAGATATTGAAGACAACAAAGTAACTTATAAATTAGAATGTCCTGACACTATTCATTTGATTACAGCCCCAAAATCATAGGGTGGAAAATTCCACATAAAAAAGTAGTGCAAACTTACGTCTGCACTACTACTCTTTTCTCAAATCTCTCATATTCGATATGTATAAAGCAATAACTAAAACAAGAATTGCTCCTGCGTATAATAACGTCTCCATCGGTTCCTCATGAGACACAATAATCAACCGAATTAAAGCCGTAATTCCGATATAAATAAAATAACGTAACGGGAAATGATAATTCGATTTAAAATACTTAATAATTAATGCAATGAACTCGAAGTATAAGAAATAGACGATGATACTTTCAACCAATTTATAAGACGTATACTCTTTTGACGAAAAAATATACTGCACAAACGTGATCGTCTCATTCACTAAGAAAATCGATAACACAATGGATAATATAATTAAAGCTATATTTAATATCCATTGCAAAATACTAGCTATAACATGATCGATATTAAATGACTTCATACTCTCTTTAGACTCCCCTTCGTATAAGTACTTATTTATTATAGCAAAATTACGATTGGAAAGAAGTTAAATCATATATTCGTCCTTTGTTGTTTCCAGTGTAGGGAAGATTTAGTGTGTGGAGAATTCTGTTTACAACCATCCCCGACGAAACATGGAGAAACTCTTTCAAATTACCATTCGTACATGTCTTACTAATGAGCAATGCATAATCTCGTATAGCATCCTCATGTGCCACTTTTGAAAAATCTTTACAACTTGTACAACGCCAACCCTTCTTAACTTTAACCATTGGAATAACTAAGCATTTCTCACATTGTACTCCATTTAGCAACTCCTCTTTTTCTATTTTATATTGCTCAAGTATATTTTGTTGAAGTGGAGAATGCTCCGCTATTATTTGATGAATGAGCCTATCTACATTATCTATAACTTTTTTCTTATATTTACTTTCAAACCACTTTATTTTATGAGGTAGATTTGCACTATGAATAATTGTATGAAGAAGATTGTCATCTGAAGATTTTATAATGGTACGAGGCGAGCTAATAACAACGAGGGACTCGATTGGAAGACTAGAAGAAAATCCATGTAAGCTTAACCATTTTTTAAGTTGTATTTCCTGCCTTTTTATTTGTAAAACAGGGTCTGGAAATCCCTCTGAATTTCCTTCTGTTATTCGGATAAGTTGATTAAACTTTGTATCAAATATTAATGTACCTGCTATATTTTTTATCTCAAGAAACAGAAGAAACTTTGTGGAAATGATAATAGTATCAATTTGAAAGTATTGATCATGATTAGATAAGCGAACATCATGTAAAACACTGTACTCTTTCTCAGAAATAAAACTAAGTGGATAATCAATCGCTTGCTCCCCTTTATACCCCGCCATGTGTTTTGCCAAGTTTTCTCCAATTATATTTCGTTTCGGATGATATACAGGTAACCTTCTAAGAAGCGCTTCTAACTGTCTTATATAAATCGGTATTTTTCTTTCTTTCACAATCACCTCAAACACCCCTTTACAAATATATCAACGATTTTTTCAATATATCTATCACAACTAGCAATATATCAACGATTTTTCCAATATATCTATCATAACTCACAATATATCAACGATTTTTCTAATATATCGATCGGTCGACAATATCCGACACTACCTCACTTCAATCACTCACAGCATATCCTAGAAAAACATCTTCAGCAAAAACTTAAAATCGCATTTCCTCATAAAAAAAACCATAACCCGATCCTCCAGCAAAGTTATGGTTTTTATCCTACAACGCCACTCTACCTATAACTTTGCCGTGAATTCCACAAAATCCATTTGTGCCTATACCAACTTTCACCTTTTTCACAATGAAACTATATACGTTAAAATCGTTTCATAACGCTATTACTTCCGCATACCTACACTTTATATAATAACGGTACAGTACAAACAACGTACTGTACAAATATATGTGGGGGGATTAACTATGAACGAAGTGTTACTATTAGTCGACATACAAAATGATTACTTTGAAGACGGCAATATGGAATTACATCAACCTGAAAAAGCCGCACAAAAAGCGAAAGAAGTTTTGAAAGTATTTCGCGAAAAACATAAAACAGTTATTCACGTACAACATATTGCGAACAATGAAGGGGCTAATTTCTTCTTACCCGATACAATAGGTGTTCAAATTTATGATGATGTACAACCAATTGCTAACGAAAGAGTCATTCAAAAACATCATCCTAACAGTTTTTTAAGAACAAATTTATTAGAAACATTAAAGACAGAGAAAATAGACCAACTAGTCATTTGCGGTATGATGACTCATGTATGTATTGATGCAACAGTACGCGCTGCCAGTGACTTCGGATTTCAATGTATTGTAATTGAAGATGCTTGTACAACAAAAGATTTAGAATTTCAAGGAAATCTAATCCCCGCAGTACACGCTCATCAATCGTTCATGAGTGCATTAGAGTTTGGTGATATTTATGCAACAGTCATGTCAGCAAACTGTTTTATAAACAAGAGCAAATAAAAAATTACAGTTCAAAAAAAAGAAAGGATAAGTATCTTATTCTTTCTTTTTTTCCATTGTCTTAATGACAGTATTTATACGATAATCACCATAATGTAAAACATCTGCAAGAGTCTCTTCTAATTGCTGATGCGAAGATGTGTGAAGAGTCATGACATAGCACCCATCACCGCTTATACGATACATTTCAGTAATTACGTCCGTTTTTTCAAAAAATTTTTGAATTTGATTATGATAGTGCGGTGCATGCAAAAATAGTGTAACAAAGGTCATAATAGATCCTTCTAGCTTAGCCCTGTTGATATTTATCGTATATTTTTGAATGACACCTGCCTCTTCTAATTTATGAATTCGTTTCCCGACAGCCTGACCAGTCAAATGTACTATCTCCCCAATTTCCTTCCAGTTCATTCTAGCGTTTTCTTGTAGTAATTGTATAATCTTAAAATCTGTTGAATCAAACATGGACATCCCCTTCCTATACGAAACGAATTCTATAAAATCTTCATTTCCCCTACAGTTTAGCTCGAAAATTTTGCAATACAATCGATTGGCTCCATTAGGAATTACATTATTGTTAACGACTTTCCTTCTTCATTACAATGTATTTGTTGGATTACTCGTAGGCACTACAACAAGCTAGCGATTTTTTATAAATATGAACATTTTTTAGGAATTAGTTTATCTTTTTTTAATGTTTTATTTAGAGGCAGTTTATAGTCGGGTATTAACATAAGAAACGTAGCAACTAAGTTCATATATGACGCACTGCTACTATAATCGCAAACCGTACTAAAATAAGGAGACGATAAAACATGAACAAAAAAACAAAAGCACTATCATCCGTACTGCTCGGATTCACATTAGCATTAACAGGGTGTGCTGGTACTAAAGCTGAAGAAAATCATAGTAAACAAAAACAAGAACAAGTTGCTAAAGAAACAAAAAAGGAAAATAAATTAACTAAAGGGCAAAAAATGGCTAATATTCTTAGCAAGACAAATTGGCAAGGTACACGAGTGTATGACAAAGATAAGAATGACTTAACAAAAGAGAATGCAAACTTCATTGGTCTTGCAAAATATGATACGAAGTCAGGCAGATATGAATTTTTTGATGCTAAAACAGGTGCAAGTCGTGGCGATAAAGGAACTTTCTTTGTCACAAATGATGGGAAGAAGAGAATATTAATTTCAGAATCAATGAAGTATCAAGCTGTCGTTGACATGACAAAACTAAATAAAAATGTATTTACTTATAAACGAATGGGGAAAGACGCTAACGGTAAAGATGTAGAAGTTTTCGTTGAACATGTTCCATATAAAGAAAAAGAACTTTCTTTCACTGATCCGGACAAGCAGCTGAACACGACTACAGGAGATATTGTTAAAAATGTTGATGGAGATAAAATTTTAGGCGGTACCCTTTGGCACGGAACAAAGGTATTAGACGAAGCTGGTAACGATGTAACACAATTTAATTCGAATTTTATAAGTCTAGCAAAATTTGATGACAAATCTAATAAATATGAGTTCTTCAATAGCGAAACAGGTCAAAGCCGCGGTGATTATGGCTACTTCGATGTTGTACATGAAAATAAAATAAGAGCCCATGTTTCAATTGGAAATAATAAATATGGTGCTGCTCTTGAACTTACTGAACTAAATAAGAATAAATTTACGTATAAAAGAACTGGTAAAGACCAAGCTGGTAAGGATATAACTATATTCGTTGAACATGAACCTTATAAAGGGGATATGAAACCACAATTTAGCTTTTAAAAACGTTTAATTAAAGATCCTGTACTGAGTTGCAAGATCTTCCTTAAGACAAAATCATTTATGATTCTCTTGAAAGAAATCGTCTCATATCCCCCCTCAACACTTCAGCTTAATTGTTGAATATAACAACTTTAAAAAGCCTTACTACACATAAATTGTAGTAAGGCTCTGACTATTTAAGATAAACATTAAACGACTTCATTATCTCTATACAAATAAAGTTTAGCAAATAACGTTACTATCTCCTCCAAAGAAAAGAAACCTTATTTCAACTTTCCTATTGATAAGTTAACACGATAGTTCCCGTATTTTAATAGTCGTCCTAGAAAGTTATCTAAGTCTTCGTTGGAAGCAAAATGTGTTTTTAATAAATAACACCCCTCACCACTTATACGGTGTACTTCAGAAATCCCTTCTTCTCCTTGAAAGAAATTCATAAACTCTTGGTGATTAGCTGTTGTTACGAACAAAGTAACAAATGCAGTCACTACTTGTCCTAATTTGATTCGGTTTATTGCAATTGTATACTGTTCAATAATCCCTAAATCCTCTAATCTTCGAATTCGATTTCCTACAGCTTGCCCCGTCATATGTATTTTTTGGCCAAGTTCTTTCCATTGTATTCTTGAGTTTTCTCCTAATAATTTCAGTATCTCAAAATCTGTTTGATCAATGATATAAACCAATCCTTTCACCGTGAAAGTAGAAAGCCCGAAAGTGTTTCGCCAACTTATTCTGCTTATCGATACAATTCACTATACTTAGTTTATCCTCTTACATCACATTATTTATCAGCTATATTTACTTATAACACAGAGGACACAACAAAAAAATACATCTAGATTTAAAGGAGGTTACAAATATGTTATTACAAGAAATTCTATCGTTCAATGAACATTTTGTAGAAAATAAGGAATACGCTCCTCGTGAAGCGACAAAAATGCCTAAAAAACGTATGGTTGTTGTTTCTTGCATGGATGCTCGTTTAATTGAGCTACTTCCAAAAGCTTTAGATATACACGATGGTGATGCAAAAGTTATCAGAAATGCAGGTGGTAAAATTGCTTCTGCTTTCGATAGTGTTATGCAAAGTGTTGTAGCATCAGTATACGATTTAAATGCAGATGAAATCTTCCTTATTGGACACCATAGATGTGGCGCGAGCCAAACGAATCCAAAAGGAACACTTCAAAAAATATTAGATCGCGGAGTAGCTTCATCAGAAATTTTATCAGCAATTGAATATGCTGGTATTGACCTTGAAAAATGGTTATTCGGATTCGATGATGTTTGCGACTCAACGCAAGCTAATGTTGATTTAGTAAGAAATCATCCACTTATCCCAAAAGATGTTCCTGTACATGGTTTAGTTATTGACCCTCACACAGGTAAATTAGATGTAGTGGTTGATGGATATAAAGCGTTAAATAGTAAAACAAAATAATAATTATCACGTATATGAAGGGAAGTTATGAGATATGAAAAAACAAGTATTAGATATGAATAGACAAGAAGCTACGCAAAAAATTTTAGCGGCAAAAATTAAAAAAGGGTTAACTTGGGAAGAAATTGCAAAAGTAAGTGAAAACTCTGAGACTTGGGTTGTAACAGCGTTATTAGGACAAGCTACAATGACACGTCCAGAAGCAGAAAAAATTGGTAAACTATTAGAATTAGATGAAGAAGTAGTTCAAGCATTGACAGTAGTTCCACTTCGCGGCCAAGTGATGGAAATGCCTCCTACGGACCCGATTGCATATCGTTTATATGAAATGATGTTACAATATGCACCAACTATTAGAGAGTTAATCTTAGAAAAAGCGGGCGAAGGTGTAATGAGTGCGATTAACTTCAACCTAGGTGTGGATACACAAGAAGATCCAAAAGGTGGCGATCCTCGTATCGTGATTACACTTAATGGGAAATTCTTACCATTCCGTACATGGTAAATAATTAAAAATCTATCTATATAATTAAAATAATTTTATAGATTTAATAAATCCATCCTTTTTAATCTAACTGTGTAGAAAGGATGGATTTTTACTATGAGATTCTTTTTCGGCAAAGGAGAATAATATGAATAAAAAACACTTTGATACGAGTTTTAGTATTCTACAATGGTTTGTATTTCTATTAGCAAATGCAATTGCGTTACCTATCATTATTGGTGGCATATTCCATTTACCAATAGAGGATGTCTCAACATTAATGCAGCGGACTTTTTTAGTCGTGGGAGTAAGTTCGTTTCTACAAGCGTGGTTTGGGCATCGTTACCCCATTGCGGACGGGCCAGCCGGTTCATGGGTAAGTATATTTGTCATATTGGGACAAGTCGCTATGCATCAGGGACAAAGTGCAAAAGACGTATTGCAACTTTTAGAAGGCGGATTAATTATTGCAGGTATATTACTCTTCTTTCTTGGTATAACAGGGCTTGTTCATCGAATCTTACGCTTATTTACACCCTTGGTTACAGGAACCTTTCTTTTAATATTATCTCTTCAGCTTAGTGGTGTGTTACTAAAAGGAATGATAGGATTACAAGGATCTGCAACCCATCCAGACTATACAACAGCTACTATTGCTCTCTTTGTTTTTGCCCTTATTACTTTCTTATCAATTAAAGGGAAAGGATGGATGAAAAGTTACGCTGTGTTACTTGGAATTTCATGTGGTTGGCTTTTGTATGCAGTATTAGGAAAATCATCTCATATCCCTTCGCATACAACGCTAGTTAAGTTACCAGAGATATTTGCTTGGGGCACACCTAGATTCGATATTGGAATGACTCTAACTGCAACTTTATTTACATTTCTTTTAGTTGCAAATACAATCGCTGCTATTTCGGCTGTAAAACAAGTGGCTCCATTATCTAAAGAAAATGAAAAGCAAACACTGAACCGTGGTGTATGGGTCGGAGGTATATCACATATTATCTCGTCGTTGTTCTCTACAATTGGAATTGTACCATTACCTGCATCAGCAGGATTTATCCAACTAACAGGACAAAGAAAAGTGAAGTCGTTCCTTATAGCAAGTCTTATATTAGCAGGAATTTCTTTTATTCCCTCAATTGTAAACTTTATATCCTTGCTACCAGGACCTATTGCTAATGCTGCACTTTTAGCTACATTTGTCCAAGTAATAGGCATTTCATTTCAATCCATTTTACGTGAAGATTTAAATCAACGCCGATTAACTATATTAGGAATTTCATTATTAATCAGTTTGGGAATATTGTTTCTTCCAGAAAGTGCATTTAGCGGAGTTCCTTCTTCCTTACAATATGTTTTAAGTAATGGCTTACTTGTGGGTACCATGCTTGTCATTCTATTAGAACAATTTTGGAAAGAGTAAAAAGCGCCCTACTTATAGGGCGCTTTTTTTATAACTAATGACTAATACTAGCAGTTGGATATAATGTTGTTCCTCCAATTGAAACTTTTATTTCATTTGTTAATGGAACGTTTTGTTCATTAATAATTGTTCTCCACCATTCCCATGCAAGACCTGTACATTCTCTTGCTACAATTTTTATATTTTTTGAGTTCGGTGGAAGAGGGATAACTGTAGAGTAATGAGCCGTTTTGTCTTTTCCGCTACCATCCCATGTTTTATGTGTTAGTACTTCGTTACCCTTTTGGTCAAATGTGAATTCATCCCAAGATACATCAAATTGAGCAACGTAAGCACCGTAATGATCAAGTGTCATTTTAGCACTTGAATATTCTGTAGTTGTCGTCTCAATATAATCTGTATTGTTATGAACAGCGGCAGTTGCATTATCTTTTAAGAAAGTGCTTGTATATGAAATTGGATATGCTGGATTTTTAAGACTTAATTCAGCATTATCTTTAATGATATTTCGGATTTCATTGAAATCTTTAGTAACAACCTTGTTATGCTCTTTCGCATCTCCGCCTAATACTACAGCAGTAAAGGTACTTTCTTCAAAAATATCTTTATACTGTCCACTCGTTTCGACGCTGTTATTCTTAAGTAAGGCTTTAAAAGCAGCTTGTACATCTTTACTCTTAGATGTTGTTTCTAATTTTACATAAACGGTTCTACCATAAGCTACATTTGAAACCATAACAGGTGGAGCCGAATTACTTACACCTTTACGAGTTAACTCGTCAAAAGTAACACTATTATCAAAAAGATCGGATGGATTGTTAGGTAGTTCAGCACTTACCGTATAAAATATTTGCTTATATGCCGCTACCATCACTTTCTTCTCTCCATTTGCAACCGCATTAAAATCAATGTTTAGACTGTTATCAAGATATTTAGCGTTAACATTAAGAGCACTTGCGATTTGTGATTTACTATAAACCATAGATTCTGTATACTGCATTCTTGCAGGTAACGTATGTGTTGTAGAATACTTTTCATTCCAAGTAGATACTAAATCGTCTACTGCTCCAGCTACATTACCATATGTCGGATTTTGAACAGTGATTGTATTTTCTTTTCTCATGCCAGGTAAGTCTATACTAATATTCAAAGGCTTTCTCTTAGCCACTAATAAACTCGGTTGATTGTCTGCAAAAGCTTTATTTGCAAGTTGTACAGCTCCTGGATACGTGCGATTCACTACAGAATCAATAATTGAAATATCGACCGGTGACGTTGTAAGTGATTTTTTCTCGCGTTCCACTACTACAAATTTACCATTTGAATTGATACTTTCTTTCGGAACAAAACTCTCTACTTTATCACCATTTACAGCTAAAACCTCTTGATTATTATATTTAAGATTTGCTATACCAGTATCAATGCCACTAGCATTTTTAGTTACATCAGTTACATTGCTTGCTTGTGTTTCTGCGAAGGAAATAGATGAATAATTAATAGTGCATAAACTAACTAATAAACATGCAAGGAACTTTCTTCTTTTAGTGTTTTTCTTAATATTCAGAAAAATCACCCCGTTCTTTTTTTAGTAAAATATGATAATGATTGATAAATGATAGCTAATTAATAAACTTACATAAATGCTTTTAAAAGTTCTTGAATTAACGGGATTACGCCACCTACAAATTTTAAAACTGCCATTGCGATTTCCATATTATTTCCTCCTTTTTCTTGCTACGATAATGTGGTTTATCTTTATGCCCTCATTATAGTGACACCTTACACTTTTATCAATACACTCTGATATGCAATATTACATATCAAAAACAAACTGAATTCTTTTAAAAAGTTATACAGAGATATTTTTTTCGTTTGGTACATACTTGAAAAGGTGAAGCATTCTTTTGCATTTTATGAGTAATCACATAAAAAAAGTTGCTGCCTATAAAATATAGACAGCAACTTCAACTAGAGTGTCTTGCATAATCTACGCAAGACATTTTATAACTAATAAACTGCTATTGGCCCATAAGGACCATTAATAATTTCTATTTTTGTTTCAAAAATATCTGTCAAAAGTGTTGGATCCATAACCTCTTCTACTGTTCCAAAAGCAGCAATTTGTCC
The DNA here is from genome assembly GCF_038005425.1 of Bacillus sp. FSL K6-0268. Taxonomy (NCBI): domain Bacteria; kingdom Bacillati; phylum Bacillota; class Bacilli; order Caryophanales; family Bacillaceae; genus Bacillus; species Bacillus sp. FSL K6-0268. The sequence goes on along the minus strand of NZ_JBBOTF010000001.1, from coordinate 4,083,334 downwards.
ATCTTTCATAGCACAAATTTTATCAGAGTATTTAGCCGCAAAATTTATGTCATGCATGACAGTCAAAATTGTTCGTCCAAATTCATTAGCTGCACGTCTCAAATGCTCCATCATTTGAACAGAACGAGCAACATCAAGGTTGTTCAAAGGTTCGTCCAAAAGTACATATTCCGTCTCTTGGCACAATACCATCGCTACATATGCCCTTTGTCTTTGACCACCAGAAAGCTCATCTAAATATCTATTCTCTAAACTAGTTAAATCTAAGAAATCGATATATTTAGAAATGATAACCTCATCTTCTTTAGTCAATCTTCCCTTTGAATAAGGAAAGCGCCCAAATCCAACTAATTGTCTAACAGTAAGCCTAGTTACAAAATGATTTTCTTGTCGCAATATAGTCAAAATTTTTGCTAAGTCTTTTGATTTGGATTCAGAAACATCCATATTTGCTACCTGAATTTGACCTTCATCCATATCTAAAAGTCTTCCAATCATCAAAAGTGTCGTAGACTTTCCAGCGCCATTTGGTCCAATTAAAGAAGTAAAGCCTGCTTTTGGTATTTCAATATCCAAAGGTCCTATCTTCACCTTATCAGTATAGAACTTTTTAACATTATCAATTTTTATCATAAAGCCCTCTTCCTTAAAACTATAGTTAAGAATATGATTCCACCAAATAATTCAATAATAACTGAAACTACACCTTGAGCATGGAATACATGATACATTAAAAAGTATGCACTCGTCATTATTAAAAATCCTATAGCAAAAGCCATCGGAAAAATGTATCTATGATCATAAGTTGACGCTGCCTGATAACTCAAAGTTGCTACTAAAAAGCCGTAGAAAGTAAGTGGTCCAATTAGAGCTGTTGAAATGGACATCAAAATAGCTACTAATACAAGCGTATAAATTACACTAGGTTGATATTTAACACCAAAAGAAGTAGCAACATCTTTTCCTAGTGACAAAACATTCAAATTCTTAGAATGAGCCAAAATTAATACTGCTACAATTATGATCATAGGAATTACAATAGGAAAATATGCAGGATCTGCATGATTAACAGAACCAAATAATCTTGCTTGTAAAATATCAAATTCTGAAGGCGCAAGTAGTTTTCTCATGAAAGTTGACACTGAATTTAGCCCGGTACCAATAATAATTCCAACTAAAAGCATAAGTTGTAAATTCCCGTATTTACCGGAAAGTAACCATCCATAAAGTATCAAACTCATGAAGACCATAACAACAACTTGGAATAAAAATGATCCAATTCCATTAAAATTTATTAATGCACTAGCACCAAAGAAGAATATTGTACTCGTTTGAATTGCTGAATAAAGTGATTCGAAACCTAAAAGCGATGGAGTAATAATTTTATTATTCGTAATAGATTGGAAAGCAACTGTCGACAAGCTATGGCAAACTGCAGCGATAATCATTGCAACAATAGCTACTATCCTTCTCTTAACGACTGGGATAAAAGAAGGTGAATCTATCGGAACTGGATTGTTATAAACTAAAAGTCCATATGAAGAAAGGAGACCTAAAGCAATCAATGTAATCAGTAAAATCCAATAACGTCTTGCTTCCTTCTTAGACCGAAAAGCGCTAGCTGATCTACTTTCATTATGAAGGCTAGAATCGATTTCGACATTTTCTTTTTTTCTATATTCTAATGTGATCATCGTAGCCTCCTTGGTTTTCTTTGTCTCAATAAAATAGTAATAAACACGACTGCTCCCACTGTTGCAAGTATTAAAGAAACAGGTAATTCAAAAGGCTGTATAATTGTTCGAGAAATGATGTCACAGGCAGTTATTGACCCCATTCCGATCACACAAACCCAAGGTAAATTACTCCTAAGATCATCACCTCTAAACATTGAAACGATATTTGGCACAATTAATCCTAAGAAAGGTAAGTGTCCAATAACAGCTGCAACAATTCCAACTGCAACAGATATAAGAGCAGTCCCAAAAAGAACAATTCTATTGTAATTAACTCCAAGGCTTGTTGCGACATCTTCTCCTAGTCCAGCTAAAGTCAATCTATTAGCATACATAAAAAGTAACTACTCAGCTTCTTCAAATAAAAAAACAGGCCAAATACATGTTTCCGATTCGAAAACATGAAAAGAAAATACTCCAATCAGAGAAAGAATCTATGCCAAATAGAGAAATTCTCTTATGAAGTCGTGTTATTCCAAGGAACCGTTCTAGTTTCTATGACTTGGTTTATCGCTTGTAAGACCGATTGTTTTTGTTTTTTCATGGTACTCATAAAGCTTCGTATCTGACAAAAAGATTCTGCGCCTTTCTTACTTCGGAAAGTCCCAGACACTTTCTGTTTTACTTTCGTCATCCGAATATCCCGTTCTGCTTGATTGTTATCAAATGGAATGGCTGGATGTTCTAAAAACGCTAGAATTCTGTCAGAATACTTGACGAAGCGATTCCATAAATTTTGAGAAGGCGTCTGCTTTCCTTTCTTCTTTTGTTTCGTGGAAAGAATCTGTTGTTCTTTCAATATGGATTGATACATAATAAACAGATTCTTTTGCGTCGCTTTTGGCATGGTACCTTCGGATTGCTTTTTCATCGTCAACGCTTGCGTTAGAAATTTCTGCATCTGTTGTGCCCATTGTTCTCCAGTACTATCTATAATTCCTTGTAAATCTCGTAAGAGATGGGCATTACATAAAACGTGACGACAATCTGTATACGCATCATACGATTTCCAACCATCATGCATCGCAATTCCAGAAAAAGATGGCAAGATTTCTCCAGCATCCATTGCTTCTTTTCCACGTTTTTGATGAATATGTTGCAATGTCACCTCCGGTGTACTGGCAGTATGTAACCATTGTGTTTTGTTTTCTACACGCATACCAGTTTCATCAAAATGGACAACAGGAGACTGCAGAATCTTTTCCTTTACTTCTTTTATGAATGGCTGCAATTGAGAAGCGAAAGCCTGTGTATGATTTACCAGGGTTCCTTCGCTTATAGAATGTCCAAAACAATCCTGAAAGAATTCTTTTGTTCGCTTCAAAGAAATGCATTGATAATGCGTTAAATAGGGAATCAGTCTTTTTATATTTGGACCATATTGAACAGGACGAGATACTGTCGAAGGAAATTGGGCTTCTTGGATAGAATGGCAATGTGGGCATTCTTTCTGTTCTACTTTATGTTCTGTCACTTCGATCTGAATAGGTGGTAAGTCATACACTTGGCGAATGCGATACCCTTTTACAGGCTCGTGGTTCAAGGAAGTATGACAACAAGTACAATATGTAGGAGAATGTGTAATCGTATGATCTGGAGTCGCTGTCAAACCAAGAGTATGTCCCTTGTGGCCCAACTGGCCACCCGTTTGACGATGAGACGGTTTGCGCAAACTTTTTGTAACGGGCTTACCCAAACCATCTGTAGAAGGTGGCTTATGACTATTTTTGGAGTTTTTTTTTGAAGCATTTTCTAGTTCTTGTATACGTTTTTCTAACTTAGAAAATGTTTCTTCAAATAAAGAAATAACAGCTTCAGGTCCTTTTTTATATGTATCTAAAATAATTTTTCGATCGACCATAAGATTCACCTCCCCTGTTTGATATACTCAGTATTTACAAATGGGAGGCATATGAAACTAGTAAAATTTAAAAAAGACACCGAAAGGTGGCTGAGTAGTTACCATAAAAATAAGAAAAGTAATGATAACAATCAGCCATAAATATTCATATCTTCCTACCTGAACGTTCGCAAATGAACCTACGAACCAAGTTTCAATACTTTGCGTCTTTTGAAAAAGGAGTCCCAAAAAAGTAGACACTGCAGAAATAACTGCTCCAAGCATCAATCCAATAATCGGGACAATTAAAGACGAACGAAGCTTAACTCTTCTTAAAAATAGAAAAAAAATCATAGTTCCTATAAAAGAAAAAATGATTGCACCAGTCATTCTTTGAACTAAAGTTGGGGCAGGAAATAGTAAATACACAAAAAGCAGGCCTAAGCCTGACCATTCAATAGTCCCTGTTGTAGTAGGTTCAACAAAGCGATTCTGTGTAATGAGTTGCATTACGAGCCCTGCCATCGCCATTGCAGCTCCAGTAAGCATTAATGCAACTGTTCTTGGAACACGAGTGATGAAAAACATCTCCATTCCGTCCTCTTGTCCACGTATATCATAAACTCCAGTAAACAGTGATATAATCCCTAAAATTAGAACAACTATAATCGCTATTATAAAAGGTTTTGTCCATAATTTATTGTGATTATAAAACTGGGGTTGAGAAATATTCTCAACCCTAGAAATTATATTTTTTGACACTGCTTCGTACTCCTTTACACTACTTAGCTAAAGTTTTTGAAATATTTCCAAATAACTCTATATAAGTTTGAATTGATTCATTTGTGTAAGTATCTTCTGGTGCATAAATAACCTGGTTTTTAGAAACAGCAGTTGTGTTTTGAAGAGCAGGTGATTTAGAAATAACATCCTTAGCTGGAGCTGAAGTGGCTGCATCAGATGTTGCAGCATCACGATCTAATACGAAAATCCAATCAGGATTTGTTTGTGCAATAGCTTCAACAGAAACGTCGTCACCTTTATGACCTGCAGTAGAATTTGAAACTTCTAATGCTGGAGTCCAACCGAAAATTTCATACATTGGTCCCCAAACACGACCAGAGTGCGGCGCAGCAAAACCGATATTCCCACCAGTAACGATAACACTCATAACTTTATCTTTTCCGTTATAAGCAGATTTTGCGTTTTCAATAGATTTATCAAAATCAGCTACTAATTTTTTAGCTTCTTTATCTTTATCAAAGATTTTCCCTAAAGTAACTGTAGAATCTTTAAGTCCTTTTACTAAGTTTTCGCCAGGCTTAGTAGCCTTCTCAGATACATCAACATTAAGATCAATAACAGCTGCATTTGGTACTAATTTTTTGATTTCTTCGTAATGACCAGCAAATCTTTGACCAACGATTACAAGTTCAGGATTTGCAGCTGCAATAATTTCAAGATTTGGTTCACGGTGATTTCCAATGTTTTGAACTGAATCATCCTTTTTATATGCTGAATCTGCAGGCATGATATCCTTTGGAGCAGCCGCTAATTTAATTCCCCAATCAGATAAAGTTTCAAAAGTTCTGTTATCCAAAGCAACTACATTCTTTGGGTTTACAGGGACTTTAACAGTTCCATGAGCATCAGTGATTTCAACCGTTTTTGTCTTATCACTACCATTATCTTTATTAGCTTTTGACTCTTTAGTATCATTACTTGGATTTGAGCAAGCTACTAACATTAAAGTAAAAATTGCTAGAATACTCACTAATTTTAAAAGCATAGATTTTTTCATATGTATACTCCTTATAGTGTAATTTATTTCGAAAATGATGACATCCATAGATTGAATTAGAAATTAACTTTTATTCAATTGAATCGCTATTGATAATCATTTTCATTTGAACATCCTGTTAATTAGTATAGTCATTAATTCTGTGAAAATCTTGTGAATGGTGTGAATTCATAAAATCAGGCACCAAAAGTAATATGTGAATTCAGGCGTGTTGATTAATCATGATTTCCTCTACAAAACACGCTCATTAATAGCTAATATTTTTATAATCCATTTTTTTACGTCTTTTAATACTTCTAAGAAACTATTTGATTATTAGATTCAATAGAAAAAAGAGTAAAACTGTGAACTGCACCCCAATTGTTAGACACAGTCTAACAATTGGAGGTGCAGTTTTTCTATGGCTAAATTTACAGCTGATGAAAAAATACAAATCGTTCTACGTTATTTGAACGGAAATGAAAGTTATCGAGAAATGGGTAGATCGCTCGGTATAAGTGACACAATCATTTTGAATTGGGTAAACCAATATAAACAGAATGGTCTGGAAGCTTTTCTAAAACGATGTACAAATTACACACAACAATTTAAACTAGACGTACTAAACTTTATGATTGAAAACGGTATGTCCTTATTTGAGACGGCAGCTATCTTTAATATTCCTGCCCCTTCAACGATTTCTGTTTGGAAAAAACAGCTCGAAACACAAGGAATTGATGCCCTTCAATCTAAGAAAAAGGGGCGTCCATCCATGAAAAAAGATTCAAATAAACAATTAAAACAACATTTAGCTGAAGGGTCAGTCGAAGCACTTGAAGCACGCATTAAACAGCTTGAGATGGAAAATGAGTACTTAAAAAAGTTAAATGCCTTAGTTCAAAACAAGGAAAAATCACAAAACAAGACAAAGCGCAAGTAATCTATGAATTAAGGCATAAATATTCGGTGAAGGCACTCGTGGAGCTAGCTACTATTCCTCGAAGCACGTATTATGATTTAGTAAAGAAAATGAATCGTCCAGATGTAGATGCCGATTTGAAAGCTGAGATTAAAGCGATTTATGAGGAAAATGAAGGTCGTTATGGTTACCGTCGCATTCGTGATGAATTAACGAATCGTGGCCAGAAAGTGAACCACAAGAAGGTTCAGCGCATTATGAAAGAGCTTGGGTTAAAGTGTGTTGTGCGTATGAAGAAATATAAATCCTATAAAGGAAAAGTCGGTAGAATTGCACCTAATATTTTAGAGCGTAATTTTCATACAGATGCACCGAATCAAAAGTGGGTAACAGACATCACAGAGTTTAAATTGTTTGGAGAAAAACTGTATGTATCACCTGTATTAGATTTGTATAATGGTGAAATTATTACCTATACAATTGGTTCTAGACCGACGTATTCGCTTGTTTCAGACATGTTAGAGAAAGCATTGGAACGTTTACCTGAAACGCACCAGCTACTGATGCATTCGGATCAAGGATGGCATTATCAAATGAGACAATACGTCCGTACACTAGAATCAAGAGCTATCGTCCAGAGTATGTCTCGAAAAGGCAACTGTTACGACAACGCAGTAATAGAAAATTTCTTTGGGATTATGAAATCGGAGTTCCTCTACATAAAAGAATTTGAAAATGTAGAGCACTTTAAAATAGAATTAGAAAAATATATAGATTATTATAATACGAAACGGATTAAGGCAAAATTAAAAATGAGCCCGGTACAATACCGGACTCACTTTTATCAAGCTGCCTAATCAAATAACCGTGTCTAACTTTTAGGGGTCACTTCACTGAATGAAACAGTTTTACTCTTTTTTCTATTACCTTATTTTATCATTCAATCATTGAATAACCTCTACCATGTATCGTTTGAATATATCTTTCTTTCTTATCGCACTTTAACTTTTTTCTTACATACCCAATATATAAATCTACTACATTTGGATTTACTACTACGTTATATCCCCAAACCTGATTCAAAAGCATTTCACGGCTCAATATTGTATTTTTATTCTTGATTAAAAATACAAGTAAATCGTACTCGCGCTTAGTAAGCGAGAGATTTTCGCCACCTTTTTTCACAATATTGCTAGATGCATCAACAAAGAGATCTTTAAACTGAAAAAAATTCGTCTCATTTTGCTGGTTACAATCACTTCTCCTTAAAATAGCTTGAACCCTTGCTACTAATTCTTCTTTCACAAATGGTTTTCTTATATAATCATCTGCACCTGCTTGTAGCCCTGCCACGCAATCCTCGCTAGAAATATTGTCGGTCACAATAATGATCGGTGTCGTTTTAACAAGTCGTATTTGTCTGCAAATTTCCGGTCCCGATATACTTAATGAATCCCAATCCAATACGATAATATCCCAATCTTGTTCATATATTATATTTAAACCTTCGTTTTCATTGTGAAGTTTTAAAATGAAATAGCCTTCTTGCGTTAGACCGCTTACGATTTTCTTCGCTAAAGACCTTTCATTCTTAATTACTAACACCTGCCTCACCGATGGTTCACCTCTACTTCAATATAACTTATTTAGATAAAAAATTATCCCGAAAAAACAATTTAAGATTTATAAATTTAAGATTCCTAAATAATCCATTAAAACAGCTTATTAGGAGAACTCTATATAATCTTACAATAGGTATGGTTAAAAACACAAAACATATGAAGATTGTAATAAATTAAAATTTTAATACAAACTCACCAGTTGGGCGTTTACTAGCAGCTATAGTACCTCCCTACTTATCATCAATAACCATTTTTTTATTCTCTGTTTCAAGGATACCGTCCCATCAACTTCAGCATTCTATAAAACCACAAACAAAAAAACCATAACCTCGCCAATCTGGCAAAGTTATGGTTCATATCATACAAAATAAAAAAACCACCAAATATGTATTGGTGGAGACGGTGGGAGTCGAACACCTACTAAATTATAAGTTGTAAAAACCGCTTAAAACACTTATATATCAACGGTTTGTATATTTTAAAATTTGATGAATAAATGCAAAATTTTATTCATTTGATACCAAATTGTGACCACTAAAAACAAAAGAGCACAGCGTGTATATAAGGTGTTAGCGCACCTTATATACCGTCCGCCTACACCAACTAGGCAAACACTTGCTGTAACTCTTTATGTACCCCATTTTATCGTACATAAGGGTCTCCACGCAACAGTTTGCTTACATTTTGTGGCATACTGTTGCTTTTTTGTTTCTAAAAAAGGAGACAAACCGTTATGAAAAAGAAACCAGTGATTACTATTATTGCAAGTGTAGAAACATATGAAAACTTAGCATCCTTCCAAACTATTACAGAACTAAATGACACTGTACGTGCGTACAAGAAACAACATAAGTTAAATAAAACCCAATTGGCAGTACTCGATCATTTACAAAAACATTCTGCTAAATACTTTGGTGTATCTTTTAAATCCAAAAAGAAGATTGCGGAAGACCTAAACATTAGCCGTAGATCGGTTATTCGTGCATGCCAATACTTAGAATCCCTTGGTATTATTAAGCAACTCGAAACGAAACGTAAGAGTGATATGAGACAAACGAGTAATGTTATTGTGATTCAACCTATTCATGCAGATGGACAACTTGTCACACCTAAACCAGCTAAAAATGCTGAAATTTGTCACACCCCTAAAACAAAATCTACTTCTTTAAAACAAAAGAGTAAAAAGATAAATAAACGTAAAGAGGACGTTTCACAACCTATTCAACAGGATTCAGATTTCATCGATTACCGTGTACCACCATCTATGCGTGGGAAATTAGGACATGCTTTTGATTCAAAAGTGATTAATGAGTCTTTCAAAAATGCGAAAAACATCGCACAGAAAGCTGCCAAAAAGTGTAGCTTACTAGCGGATACGGATATCTTCCACAACCTTCTTGCGAATGCTTCTTCTGTCCTGTTCTCTAAAACGCATGGATATGAGCATAACGGTACGTTGATGAGAAATCCAATTGGCTACTTTACACGCACGTTTAAACATATGGTCTATGACTATATCGATAGCTTTAGGGAGATACATATTCTTGCAGATCGTAAGACGAATTTTAATGCTCGTAATGCGTTATTTTTGCGAATGACTGGTGAATAATCTTACTTCCGAATCGCCATTTGATTCATAAAATCATGAATCGACCTCGCCTGAAACACGTGGAAATTTGTTGAATATATGTCATAGTGTGTATCCGTAATCACGAGAAGGGATGGGAAATATTTTGCTTGCTTCGGTTGCCATGGTTCTTGTTGCCATTCCAAACTATGAAAGTAGAATTCGTAACGATTTACTTTTTCTTGCATAACTTTCTTACTGTAGACTGAATTCTGTACTTCTATGAAAAACGGAGACTGTCGCCATATAGTAAAGATATCAGGCTCCATGTATGCTTTACCGTATTTCGGCTCAACTTTAAATAATTTTGGTTTCTCATATTGGAGAAGTTGCTTATATACATCTACAATGGCAAGGAAATGCGGAATCTTTTGACTCGTTTTTCGAATCGTACTCGGTTGCGGGAAATAGATGTATGGCTGCTGTGACACATTTGCATCCACACTTCCATCCCTTCTCAACCGTTTCATCACCGTATTACAACAAGTCACAGCTTTCTTGAGTCCTTGGAAATGCAAATCAATAATATCATCACGAGACATGCATCGAAATCGCTGTAAATCCCTTACGATTGCCTTATCTCTATTCTTCATGATTCAACACTCCAAACAAAGGTAATTTTTCTTGTTCAGGACTTGGAAGCTCAACTGTATCTTTCGGTACACGGTACGGTTCAATCATTTGTTTCGCTTTATTTAATTCTAAATAGGGAGCTTGCACGTTCTTTAATCCATTTAGTTTTACAATCATCTGTCCTGACTGCTCTAATTGTTCTGCACCAGGCGTACCCATGATATTACTGTTAATACTATCGGCACATTTAAAGCCCATTCTTACTGTCATATTTAGTTTCAATTTCCCATCTAACACTTTTGCATCTGGACGTTGCATCGATAGTATAAGGAAGACACCTAACGCTCGACCAACTGCCGATATTTTTTCTACGATTGTCATACACGATTTTTCATCTTGTAGCATCGCTACTTCATCAATTGCTAGGAGAATATAGGGTTTGTGTTCATTAGGATGTGATTTATTATATTCGTCAATATGATCTACTTCATATGCTTCCATGAGCTTTCTGCGTTCTCTGATTTCGTTCCAAACCTTTTGAAGCATGATTTTCATTTCGACTTCTTCCATACATACTTCTTTTACATGTTTGACTCGCCGTAAGAAATGAAACTCAGAATTTTTCAAATCGCCTAGGTACAAATGCAATTTATCGGGCGACATGGTTTGAATCAATGTAGACAAGATAACTCGCACCATACTACTTTTTCCTGAACCTGTTTCTCCCGCAATGAGAAGATGCGGTGTATTTGCATCCACCATATCGTAAGTAATCATTTTCCCGAACTGATCACGTCCTACTACAATAGGAAGACGATATTCTTTTACTAACGGCTGCCATTGCTTGTAACTGTAGTTGTATGGTTTTAAACCACCATCAGAATGAAATACATGAAGTACAAACCTTTTAATATCACCCTCTATTTTGACATTCCGTCCAAATATCTGCTGAAAACAAAACCATTTCTTTTCAATTATCTTCGGATCCAACCCATTCGGCATGGTAAACACATATTGTACACACTGATTCGAAGAAGTAACAACATGAATTTTAGGGTAAATTGGCACTTTCCCTCCACGCGTTTGATGTTCTATATATAAACCAGCCTTCTGAAATACCTTAATCATTTGATGTTTTAAAGACCTTTTATACATCCATTCTTTTATGATTTCCATGATAAGCCTCCTAGAACATGATTACAATTCGAATAAATGCATAGCCGATGAATCCCACTCCTCCAATTCTCACCCCATAATGAATACCATCAGATACAAATTTCGCTGCTAATACATAATCATTTTGCACAAGATATTTTTCTAGCAGAACTGCCCCGATTAAAACTGTTCCCATTACTCCTAACGCAAGATACGTATGTATCATGGAATCGGACATATGAAGAAAAGCCAACGGACTCCCTGCATGATATTTTTGTATTTGTCTCTCTTTCTTTTTGTACGACCCACTCATAAAATCCCGAAAGGGAATGATTTGTTTTGTCTCCCACATAAGCTCATCTCCCTCATTTATTTTTTATCGTATTCCGCACAAGATTCTGAACAATACTTCTTTCCATTCCATCTCCAAAACAACCAATCGGATAACAAACATTTACAATACTCACAAGTTTCTTCGTATGATGATGCCATCTTGCTGTTCATTTCTTTCGCCCTTTATAAACAGAATATAAAATGCAAGTGAAATAAAGCTTTACGCACCCATTACCATGGTAGCGTTACCTTGATAGGAACCATGGCAGCTATCTTGGTAGAAATCTAAAACTTACCATGGTAACCAACTCGGTAAAATCACCTGTTCCTACCTTGATAGCTACTTTGGTAATTGGAACTTCTCTTACCTTGGTACATCATATTGGGGAGGGCTTGGACTTTATTAACACTTTTGTTTAAAAAAATTAAGCTTTGGTAAAAATGTGAGTAACAAAACCTCTAGGAATAGGAGTGTTTAAAGTGTTTGGGTTAGGGAAACCATCATCAAAGTTCGGTAAATTTTTAAGAAGAAATAATATTACTCAGACAGATTTGAAGGAATGGAGCGGAGTAAATCAAAATACACTTAGTCGAATTTCACGATCAAACGAGCATAAGCCATCGATGAGTAACGGCCAAAAGATTATTAAAGCTTTGAAGAAAAAAGGGTATAGAGTGGATTTTGATGATTTCTGGATGTAAACACAAAAAATCCACCTATAGTAGACAGGATATAAAGATTTCTTTTTCTGCCTACTGTAGGGGGAGCATATCATTTTTTGAGGACGTTTTTTTATTTTACCAGGTTTATTTCTTTTAGATTAACTTACACTAGAAGAAAAAATAAAGAATACACTATAGGTTTCTATTGATTTGATATCTTTTTTATAGTTAATTTTGTGATTTCTTTAAAACTTACTTTCATATACTATTCTCCTCCTTCATAAGGCACCCTGTACCATTCGTAAAAATCAAATTTTGATTTTACTTGGATAATCCATACCATAAAATATCCTCCCCAAAATGAGATATAAAAATTGAGGGACGGCGAATCTAACTTATTAAAAGACTCATTATTAAACACACATGAAATTATTATCTGAAAAATTATTATGTAAAAAACATTTGACATTTCAGGCTATATGAATTTATACTAAAATTATTATTCCATTGTTATATTTTTAGGGGGCCTTTTTATGAAAAATAAAATTAAGGAGTTACGACAACTTCAAAAATTTTCACAAGATGATTTAGCTAAAATATGTAATGTAACTAGACAAACAATCAATGCCATTGAAAATAATAAATATGATCCTTCACTAAATTTAGCTTTTTGTATTGCTGTTTCTCTTAAAACAGACATCAATCAAGTATTTATTTACTCAAAATAAAAATTATTTATGAAAGGAATTACAATTATGAGAAAAATGGATGAAATGGAAAAATCACACAATGGAATTGCCACTAAATATGGGTTTTTTGTTACTATTTTATTATTACTTATTTGGTCTTTAATTAATTATATACAAACCCAAGCTACAGGATGGCAATTGACAATTGCCTTAATTGGTTGTGCAGTCTACGGATGGATTCGAGTTTATTACAATCGAATAGTTAAATAAAATAAGAAGTGTTAGCTTTAAAAGCTAACACTTCTTATTAAAATTACAACATTCGCAATATACATATTGTGAATGTTTTTGAAGAACTTTGTCTAATACACCAACATACATTTTTTTCTGGCTAGGTAGTGTTATAGTTACAAAAATCGTCTCACCTTCACCTAAATATTTATTACAATTACTACAACATAAATCTTTACTTTTAAAAAACATTTTATATAAACTCTCCTTTTCTCTTTATATAAATAGGAACATTATATTAAAAAAACACCCTATATAAGCAAGATATTAATATAAAGATTCCTAATTTTATATTGTTATTAAAATCCGTATGACATTTTAATAATAAGAACATCAAGAACATATAAGATAAATTGAAAAGATCAAACACTGATAACAAAAAAGAATCTTCAGCAAAAAATAAATACATATTAGGTTCAAATAAAATATTTTTAATAGCAATGCAAATGAATTTTACAGCGATTGGAAAATTAGCAAAGATAAACAATCTCAAAAAAGAGGAATATTTTAAATTTTCATTTAAAATATTTACACCTAAAAGATTTACAGTAAAAAATAAGATGAAACTTTCAAAAAAGAAACCTAATATAATTAAAATGAAAGATGCGATCACAACTATGTAATCTAAATGCTCAAATCTTTCTACCAAACTTTTGGGCATCTTTTCTATTGTTAATTTTTGTATTTGAGGCATTAAGGTATAAAGATACAATATTAATCCTAATAAATAAGTAAAAAAAACATAAACAAAAATATCTTTTCTTTCTTTTGAAAAGTAATTATTAATAAAATTTATAGCATGCATTTAATTAATAAACTCCTTTTAAAAATATTGGTGTAACAAATGTTTCTATACAAGCAGCTATTAATAACCCAATAATAATAATTAACAAATAATTCAGAAAGAACATCCCTTTAAATTTTTTCTGAATTAAATCTAAAAATAATTTATATCCAACACTAGCAGCTAATATTAAAATAGGTACTTCAATTATCCCATGAGGGAGGACTAAAACAATTAAATTTAAATCATTTTTTATACTTCCACAAAAACTGCCTAATACAAGAGCGTTGATTACTAAGATTATAATAGTACCAAAACCTAATGTTAAAGGGGCTAAAAAAATTAATAATAATGCTACCTTTACATTATTCAAAAATATATGATTAAAACTAGGCACTACTTCAATATTTAATAAATTTTTCGATGCAGTAGGGTCTGTATAATAATAAGCTCCTACTAAAATTAAAAAAAATACTACTGTACATCCAATATAAATTTTTAATAAAGTAAGTGATTTCAACATTTTTTTCATCCTATACAACAAAATGAAAAATACGGAATAATAAATATCCCGTATTTTTCATTTTAAGCAGCGGCAGTACTTGCAGCTGCTAATTGTTCAAGAACTGCTAATGGTGCTCCAGTTCCAAGCGATCCAATTAAAGTAGCAATGGCAGCAATAGAACCTGCAGCAGTAATGGCAGTAACTATCCAACTAGGCGCAATGATTCCTGCTTTCTCCAAGATATCAACTACATTCATCGTTACATCAATATTTTTTAAATTCATAACTCCCACAACTAAAGCTCCAGACAATACTAAACCAGTGATTACTTTGTTATTCTTAATTTTTAATACTAAATTCATTACAACATCTCCTCATTTTAAATTGATATTCAAGCATTAAAATATCTTTTCACAAAAAATATCCATATATGCAAAACCTGAACTATAAAAATATAATATTAATCTTACAAACTATCTATATTTAAAATGACCTTTGTATAAACCTAAAATAATTATTGACAAAAACAAGGGGTTCTGATGCAAATTTTTTTAAATAAAGCTAAACGGATGAGATATTTTAAAGGAATATAGTTTAAGAAGGACATTCTACTTTGCAAGGCGCAGTACCAATGGGGTGACTCTTATCTTTTAATTAAATATCATATCTGAAATTTGGTTACATATACTAAAACAGACATCAAGAGAAATTAATGTAAAGCGGACGCTTCCACGGAGAAGGCGTCCGCTTTACATTTCGCATACACATCAAACTGGACGGCTCTTGTTTTTAATTTTCAAACTTTACATATTCACTTGAAACCCATTGATCACCACCAACATTGTACCACCCATTTTGAACGCCCCAAGATTGATAGCGTTCCCCTCTGTACACATTCTTCACAATACGATAATTTGTTCCTGGACCTGTACGAACGCGTAATACATCCGCTGTAATCATCACAACACCTACCCCATTGTTAGATGATTGTGTGGATGCCCCCGCACCGTTATAGGCGTTTTGCACCCTCTCTATAAAGGAATCCCAACGCCCTTCTGCTAACATACGGTGTGGACAATACTTTCCGCTCCAAGATTGATGTGTACGGACGTTACGGATTGGAATGTTGTATCGTTTCATTAATTGCGCTACCACAATCGCTGCATGATCTTCCGCTTGATAATACCGATTCCCACCGCTTAGCGAGTAACAAATCTCAACCCCGATAGACTTTCGATTGCCATTTCCACTACCATCACCACAATGCCAAGCGTTACGCTCTAAAGGAATTCCTTGTACCGCTTCTTTGTCATCTACTGCGATGTGGAAGGATACTTGATTATTATTTCGAATCATATAAGCGATTTCGTTTTCAGCTGGTGCATCATTATACGTATTGTGAACAGTAATAAATTCTGGATCCATTGTATACGGACACTTTGTACCATATTTACTTGAGTCAACTAATTTTTTTCTGATTTCCATTACTCAACATCTCCCTTTTTCTCTTCTTGTTTTTGTTTACCGCCTAAAATTTCCACTGCATTCGTTAGTGCTGAAGGTAAAGGAATTTCCATACGACCAGCATTTTCCAAAAGCGAAAGCAACTCATTACCCATGAAGAAGAAAATAGTCGCTTCACGAATGGCACTGTTACTTCCCAGTGCCGAATCTAGTTGAGCCGCCGCTCCGACCAAAAGAAAAAGCACCACCTTTTTGGCGATGCCTTTGAAACCAACCTTACTTTTTAATTCTCCGTTATACCCTGCTGCTATCATGCCAGTAACATAATCAATCACTGCCATTATGACTAAGATTTTCAAGGTTGTATCCCATCCTCCCAAGAAATATCCACAGAAGCCACCAACTGTAGCTATAAATGCTTTCAGTAATACATCTATACGATCCATATTCTTTCCTCCTTGTAAAAGATAAAAAAGAGAGACACTTGTCCCTCTTTCACAAATACTTATATATGAACAATCTAAATCCCACCTTTGAATATCAAACCTAAAACTGCCATGACTATTGCACTGATAACAATTCGTAAAATCCATGTGGTATTTAGATTGATTTTTTCTAATTGCTGATTGATGGTAGAAATATCTTTTTCGTTTATCGTTGTACGAGTTTCTAAATTACGAATATCTCGCATGATTTCTTTTTGCTCTGCTTTTAGGCTGTCGATTTTTACATATACGTCTTCCATGCATTCACATCCCTTTTGAAATCTTAATAAAACAATCTCTATATACTATGAGACAAACCTTTTCTGAGTGAATGCATAAAAATTTTTATACAAAAGCCCTATTTTATACGAAATAAAAAAGCCTGCTTATGCACGCTTGATTTCTGATATTTAAATTAAAAAGTTCATTGCAATATGAAAAGTACTTCCACTTTGAACACCATTCACGAAAATCCCACCATCTTTTTTTACTGTAACTTCACAAAAGTTTGTATTCACTCCTCCAGTTATCATAATAGTTGGAACCGCAATGTCTTGAACAGGTCTACATCCAACTGGAAGTGTAGCAAATACTGTTGCGTTTTGCGCATTTCGAATGGAACCAATCACATTAATGTTTTCACCACTTCTTTTATACTTCATATCTCTGTTAGCAACATTCTCTACCCCAGTTGTAGGAAGATTAATCCATCCTGTATCATTATCAGCGGTTGCTATCTTTTTACCTTTCAAGGTTGCTGATCCATCAGGACGAACTATTAACCCACTTTGTGAATCCCAAGGATTCGTACCGAACCCCATGTACAGATATTCTTCACCGTTGTTAGCCCCTTTGAAACGTCCAATTCCACCACGATTACCACTTCCGTCTGTGTCTTTATCTGCGTAGTGTAACCCACGAGCAGAAGGACCTGTCGCTGAATCAGGTTGATTCATCAACATTTGCCCCAGAGAATGGAACTTTAAAAGCCCTGTTATAACATCTCCTGTTTTCTTGAGGAGGTTCGTGTTAGATACAACTGTGAAAGTATCCGTGTCACTGAAGTAATCCCAAATGAACTTATTTGACGTGATATCTGAGAGTACCAGCTTATTCTGTCCCGCTTGACCTCTAAGTACATAATTATTATTAGTACTTCCACTTGATTTAAACTGAACTGATTTACCTGGGTCCATCCCTAGGTCACCTGTCATGGTGTCTCCGCTTTTCTTCACAACATCCATAGCATTTAATTTCTTCTGCAACTCGTCCAATGTTTTCTTAAAAATCTCAAACTCTGAA
The DNA here is from genome assembly GCF_038005425.1 of Bacillus sp. FSL K6-0268. Lineage (NCBI taxonomy): Bacteria > Bacillati > Bacillota > Bacilli > Caryophanales > Bacillaceae > Bacillus > Bacillus sp. FSL K6-0268. Next base: position 4,065,566 of record NZ_JBBOTF010000001.1, on the reverse strand, counting down.
ATATAGTTTTCTATTTTAATGCTTCCTTCTTTTACATCCCGTCTTAATGTAATCCGAATGTCTGGTGTACTCATTCGTTCTGTACTTTTTTCCATCACAAAATAAGCTGTCCAATCATCCGATGTGGAAACAGCTTGCGAGGACAATGTGTATGAAAATACGCCATTCTTTGCATCAACTATTTGGGCATCATCTCGAACGAACTGTCCAATTTGATTCCTCGCTTCGTACTTCACTGCATACCCTGTTAAATCAACAATTTGCCCCTTTTCTCTTACATATACAGTCATCTTCAAGCCGTTTTTATCATTTTGTCTCGAACGAATTGTTTTGGTAAACACAGGATCTGCTACATCTATCGTCATTTCCTCATTTCGCATAACTACCCCTCTTTCTAGCTAATCCTTTTTACGTGTCTAGGCGGTCTTCTCTGACGTTTTACTCTGTTCCTATGCTTTATGTTTCCTTTAGGTTTTATCGGCTCTAATTCTTCGATTCTAGCATCTGTTTGGGTTACATACTCCTGAAATGCTTTAACAGTCTGCGAAATCATCCCATATAAGCTAACACCATTTTCTTCTGCTTCTTTTGGAATAACTAAACCATAATGCGTAGGAATTGCATCTGTAGTAATTGTCGGTTCTCCTTCTTTGCGATTCATACGCATTTCATACAGTTTTGGAATATCGGTTTTCAAATTGTACTGTTTAATTTCCCATTCCATTACCTTTTCAAGTGCGCTGAATGCAACAGGACGGATATTGGTTTTATAGGTTTCTTTTGAAGAAACTTTGAAATCTGAAGCAATTACTCCTTGATAATATGTCCCAAGGGCGGTTTTAACTTGGATATACCCATTGTCCCAACTCGAATTGCGTATGATTGCATTTGGGAGCATGATATCTGTATCCCCTCCAGATGCAACCCCGATACTTGCAATCCAATTACCATTTCGATAAAAGCGGAACTGATCTTTAACCTTAAACCTCATTTCACTTTGAGCATCTAAGACAATCATTTTATCAGCGTCAAGCATTGCATTTCCTGTTTGTGAAAAGTATAAAGAAGCTGCATTCAAGTATCCATTGGCATCGAGTCCTTTTGTGATTCCAATTCCACCAGACTTAACATTTACATCGGAGAATTGATACAACATGATGGCGCCATTTGCACCTGTTTGATCTGAGTCACCACCTAGAATAAAAGTGGGCTGTATTTCACTTCTACTATTTTTGTAATAGCCAATAAAGGCTCGTACTTTCGAAGACTCATACAGACGAATGAATTGTTTAGAGATATTTACAAAGTTAGCTGAATTAGATGTCTTTAAAGTCGATCCTGTTATTTCCCCGCCTTGCACAAGATTCCCACTCAACGTACCTGCAGTAATAAAATCAGCAACAATTCTTCCATCACTTGTAATGGCAGTTCCATATGGTCCATTCACACCTGTGGAAGAATACCCTAATCCATTCAAGTTCCATTGCCAAACCTTTTTAGCGCTCTTTTCATCTTTCGTATCCATAATTAAAACCCGATCCGGATAAAAGCGAACATGTCCTCCGAATCCTGAATTAATCAGACTTGTAGCATTTGCTTTTGCTGCATCCAAAATAGAACTTGGCATATTTGATACTTCTTCTTGTACCAGGTCAACCTTACGGGAAACATCTGTAAAGGATTCTTTGAAGTTACCGATCGTTATGTCCAGATACTCTTTTTTTATTGGGTCATATTTATAAGCAATTACCTTCGCTTTGATATCAACACCATTTTCTTCATGTATAACTGTAACGGTATCTGCCATATAAACACTTTGTAAATGCTTATAATCCTTATATTCTTCTGTTTGAGATAGTTCTTGAAATTCAACTTTGTATGTAGCTTTTGGTTGATCTATTTTTTGGATTGTGAACATGTCCTTAGCAGCTTGACGCAAACGCCTATAGGCTTCTTCTAAAGGAACTGCATCCTCTTTGTTTGCGTGCTCTCCCACGGCCGCCTTTATATCTTTAAATTCCACCACCCTAATTTTAGGGTGCGGGTATTTATTCATATTTGGACTATCTACATATTTTTCCGGAAGAAACAGACCATCAAATCCCTGCGGCATAATCCTAGTGACTGGACTTTTCCAATCTACATTCCCTTCATATCCCAATAAATCTTTCTTATGACGAATCACTACCCCGCGATCCATCCCGCGATTTTTTAGCATTTTCACGTCAAAATTATCTCGTTTTAATTCCCCGCCCCAACGATTTACAAATGAATTGTCTTGGCTAGAATCCAGTAATGCTTCCACAGGATTTTTACGGACCATGCGTGCACTTGCAATAGTAGAAATATCCGAATAAAAAGTAAAGGGATGCTTATATTGGCATCCCGTTGACATTCGATTCATAGCTCCATTGCCATTTGTTGATTCAGCAAAAATATCTTCAATCAGATTTTCTGTTAAATCGTAAAAGATGTGATAACATTGCGCTGTCACCTCACCCATACTGACTTTAGGAGTTACTACTCGGAATAGCTGTTCACCATCGGGGGTTGGAACTTTAATGATGTTCATACCATCTATTTTTATGCCGTGCGGCGCAAACAACGGATAACTAAACGTAAATGCAAATAAACCGTTGAGTTCTTCCGTAACAGTTGCATGATAAATATGTTTGTCCAAAACTCCTATGCCATTATGTGTAAAATCTGTCTCATTTGGCTTATATAATGTAATCATATAAATCTCCACCTTGGTCGAATGGACATAAATTGAATGTTTCCTGACCAATCTATTTTATTTTCTCCTATTTTAAATATAGGAAATTCCCCTATCATTTTGCTGTTCATTGGTATTATACCGCTATATGCTTCAAGTACTTCTGAATCTACGACAACAGAGCCATTGACATCTTTTACTTGAAAAGATACATCATTGATTGTTATACGGAGAGTACCATTTCCTACAATCCAAAACTTCGGTTCTGATTCTATCGTACCTGGATTATAAAATATACCTGGTTCGGTAAGCTTTAGATTTACATCCTCTGTATATTCAAAAGGATCAAGAATGAAATCTACTTCAAATTCACCATATTCCTCCATTTCATTTGCAATATCACCAATTTCAACAGATTTAATTTTCCGATATACTTCATCATCAGTGAAATACAATGTTTTGCCATTTAGGAACCATGCCTTGATGCGGCGGATTAAAGGTTTTATATTTTCATCTTCTAGTAAATTAAACTTAATTTTTAAAGGGACGTCTTCAAACGCCCCTTTTTTTGTTAACGAACCATGCCGCCCTGGTACTTCTATGTGTTCCACTTTTTGTTTTGCTGTTGGAATAACAGGACGATCTACCATACATATTCGATAGTCACTCGCTAATTCCGTATCAATTCCAATATCTAGCAAATCAATTCCTCCCTCCCTATTCCAATATTTAAGTTACGTCCTTTTTGTGCAAACCAATCATCCGCTTTTTCAAACATGCGATCTATGTCACGATCATTTCGCACAGTGTTATAAAAGTTTACTTCTATTGGTTGTTGATTCAATATTCCGTCCCCTGCATTTGCTCCAACAATATGAGGTACACTAGTTAAAAGTGCTTCCCCTAATGCATGAGGTACATCGTAAGCCACAATCTGCGCTAATTGAGACGCTGCATGTTGTATCATGTCTGTCACACTTTTAGTTAGTAATCCCAGTTGACCGCCAATTCCACCCATTCTTTCAGAAGAGCTTAATGGTGTTACAGATACTTTATTCCCTTTTTTACTGAATAGCTCAGGTCCAGCTTCACCAGCGATAAATTGCCCATCCCCTAAAACATGACCGCCCTTTGCAAGCATGGGTACATGTGGAATAGTTGGTGCACTAACTCCTGGTATACCGTTCAATAATTCTGCTGGTGTATTAAAACCATCTATAAATTTATTAATCAAACGAATGACACCATTAATTGCTGTTTTCGTACCACTTTTAATACCGTCCCATACACCTAGTACTGCGGATTTCATACCATTAAAAGCGCCACTAACAGCATCAACAACCCAATTGACAGGTGTCATAATAGCACTTTTCAATCCATTCCATACAGATGATGCAGTGGATGTAATGCTATTCCAAATGTTTGAAAGCGTCGATTTTATACCATTCCAGATCGTACTACTTGTGCTGCTAATCGTATTCCACACCGATGAAATAGCTTCTTTGATGGTATTGAATACCGAACTTGCTGTGGAAACAATCGTATTCCATAAACTAGAAAGTGAATTTTTAATTGTATTCCATACTGCACTTGTCGTGGAGCTAATCATGTTCCAAGTGTTTACAATCCAATTTTTTATTGCATCAAAAATTGGTGTTACAATAGCGACTAATCCATTCCAACATGATTGCAAGAAATTCTTCGTTGTATCCCATACAGTGATTGTTGCTGAACTGATTGTATCCCACACGGCAATAATCCAAGACTTGATTTGTTCAAAAATCGGCATAACAAACGCTACAAGTCCATTCCAACAGGAAACTAAGAAATTTTTAATCGTTTCCCATACAAAACTTGTCGTAGAACAAATAGTATTCCAACACTCAGAAATGAAATTCTTGATACTTTCAAATATTGGCGTTGCAAAGTATAAAATAGCTGTCCAAATTGCTTGTAAGTATTGCATAATGAAATTCCACACAGTTTGAATCACTGTGGAAATGCCGTTCCAAATCATAGAAAAGAAGTCAGCAATTCCTTGTAAAATAGGAGTTAGAAATTCGACTAATCCGTTCCAAGTACTAATGAAAAATTCTCGAATCGCTGTCCATACTTCAGAAGTAGTTTGGCTGATACGACTCCAAATTTCTGATAATGTTTCAACTACTCCATTCCAAATTCCCGTTAAATACTCTACGATGGAATTCCATGTTTCTGTAGTCGTTTCAACAATCGAATTCCATGTTTCAGATAAGGACGCCATGATGCCATTCCAGAGTTCTTCTAAAAAGTCTGTAATGGCATTCCAAACAGAAACAGTAGATTCACTCATACTTTCCCATGTTTCGTTTGCCCATTGGGATATACCGTCCCAAATTCCTTTTAGAAAGTCTGTAATGGCATTCCATGCCTCAATGGTCCATTTTTGGATATCATCCCAGTTTTTATAAATAATGATACCTAAAGCAACTACGGCTGCAATGATGATAGGAATAAGAGCTGTGGCAACCCCTACAGTGGCTGCAATCGCTCCCGCTACGCTCATGATTACTGAAATGATGCTCGTTATTATGGGGATTAAAGGAGTAATCGCTAAAATCGCTCCCGAAATGACACCAATGGCTACTCCAATTGCTACCAATGTAGCTGCTAATTTTGGATTATCAGAAACCCATTCAGCAAATTTAGAAATAAGATCTGCTATAACTAATAACACCGGTTCAAGCGCCTTCTGTAAATCATTTATAGCTTTTTGCATTTTAACAGTTGGAGACGCATCTAATTTAGAATTGGTGTTATGTAAATCATCTACCCCTTTTTTTAGATCCACCTGTTTTCCTTCTGCTTTTAAAATGGTATCAATGATTTTCTTTCCTTGGTCTTCCCACATTGTACCGAACATCTTCGTGCCAAGTACATTTCTGTCTGTTGCATTTTCAACACCAGCCAAAGCCTTGGTTGCTTCAAGCATCGCTTTTTGTCCATTTTCACCGCCACCAGCAATTGCCTGACCCCATTTTTCAAACTGATCTGCCGAAATCTTTGTTTTATCTAAAACCTCTTTCATAGATTTATCTACACCAGCACCAAACTCAGCCATCTTAATACGGCCTTCTTTGACTCCATCTAGAAGGTTATCGATATTCCAACTTTTCGTATCGATTCCTGCAGATAGGATCCCTTGGACTTCTTTAGCTGAAAATCCAGCTTGAATCATCTGGTCCCCGTATTCGGCAATAATATCTAATTGTTCAGGTGGAAATCCAGTTTTTAGTAAGGTATTAACTAAACCTAACGCTTCTTCGTTCGTAATCCCTAGCGTTGCACCAATTTCGTTTGCTTCTTGTATTAATTCATTAAAATCAATACCTGCATATGCGGAAGCAATTGTTGCAGCACCTTTTACAATTGCAGCATTCGCTTCGTCAGAAGCATCTTTATTGAGCGCCCATTGTCTCCGTGTTCCTTCCAAGGCTTCTTCAACATCTACACCGTAAGTTGTGACGCTTCTCACTGCGTCTTCAACTGACCTTTTAGATGACTCTGACACTTCAAAAGATACATCAATTTTTGTTTTCAACTTTGACATATCCATCGATTTTTCAATCGCAGTTGCAATACCACCACCAGCTGCTAAACCACCGATAACATTCTCTAATCCTACTTTCAGCCCTTCAAACTTCTTCTCCGTTCTACCAGCTTCTTGTTGTAAATCTCGCAATTCATTACGTACTTGTTGTATGGAGTTTCCAGCATCTACAGAGCGAAGGACACGTTGTAGCTTTTCAATGTCTGTTTCTGCCCCTAACGCTTCGTGCCCGATACGTTTAAGAGCCTCATCTAGTTGAGAAGATGAGGCTGTACCTTGCTTAATTGCTGATGTTAAATGTCCGCCCAATGCATTTGCAAACTGATCTACACTTGTTCCAGTCGCTTCAAAAAAAGTATCCAATTGCCTTGTTGCATCTGCCGCCCTTTTTGTTTCAATTTCTTGCTCTTTCAGACTACGATTTGTCGTTTCAATTTGATTCTTTAGTTGTTGTTCTGCTGTACTTAATTGTAATAATTTTGTTTCTAGTTTATTCACTTCACTAGAATTTTCACCATACTGCGATTTGACAGCTGCTAACTGTTGGGCACAGTTTCTCGTTTGCTGCGATGCATTTTGCTGTACTTGACTGAGGTATTGAAGCTTCGCACCCAATTTCTCGGATTCTGTAGCATGATTACCTAAGGATGCACGTTGTAAATCATATTCAGCACGTAGCTTTGTTGATTGATTTACAAGTTTAGTTTCTTCTGCGCCTAATGTAGTAAGAGCTTGTGCCGTACTGCTATTTTGTTGCGCTAATCGTTGTAAGGCGGTTTCAGTTTCTTTCATCTGATTTGAAAATTTTTGTTCAGCAATTTGGGCATTACCAAGCTGACGAGATAGTTTTTCAACTTCAGTAGAATTTTCACCATACATGGCCTTTGCCTTACTTAATTGTTGTTCCGTTGCGGCTACCTTTTGCGCAGCTAATTGTTGTTGCTGTTGCAAATACCCTAACTTTGTATTTAGGTGTTCTGTTGCGGTACCACTCAATTTAAGTTGTTCTTGTTGCAAGGTGAATTCTTGACGTAACTTAGAACTTTCATTCTTCATTTCGTCCATTGCTTTGTTAAATTCTTGATTAAAAACTTTAAACGTTATTTTTGATTCTGGTCCCTTTGCCATATTTACACCTGCCTTTTCTTAGCGTGGATTCGCTTTCCAACCATCAAAGGCAAGCTTCCCTTCTGCGATTCGCTCCACCGACGCGATGGGAAAATGCCAAAAAACTTCTGGATCAATCCCATAAATTAAAACGTAGAGAACATATTTGTCCTCTACGCATTCAATGTTTATTTTCGGTGGCTTTGTCTCTTTTTTCCGCTGCCCTTTGTACTATTTGCTAATCCTTTAGCGAATTTATTTGTCTGTCCCGTTGTTACATTTGAAATTAAATTAGAATACAGTTTCATCGTATCTTCAAAGGAGTAATGGAATCTTTCCATAAATTGATCAAAATCATAAGGAAATTGTTTATTTGCCCCTAAGCAGCCTAAATAAATGATTTTTTGTATCTCAACTTCATTGAAACCCTGCAAAGAATCACTATCGATTTCATTTGGATTTGCATTCGCCAAGTCTTTCATTTTGAATAAACTTTGCATGAGTGACTGCTCAATTAATCCTAAACTTTGTCCCCTTTGCATCGCATGATTTGTAATAAAGCAAGGAACTGTTTGGTGATTTTTTTCTATTGCCTTAAACTGCCCATCTACATTTACAACTTCTACTTCTTTTAATTTTACAATCTCGACTCTCATAGATTACTTGTCCCCTTTTATTATTTAGTTGCTACTGCTTTTACTAGTTCTGGTGTGAATTGTGTATGCCATTTTCCCTTTACCTGTGCATCTTCCACTTCATCCGCTAATGCTTCGTAATAAAATTCCCCGTTACTATCTTTAAGGGCTGTAAACTCTAACTCTGTTTCTGCTACTTCATCTGACCCGTTTTCCACTTTAAATTTAAATCCTGTTGTAGATGCACAATTAGAGAAGGCAACGAATTTTTTGAACTCCGAAAATTCATCAACGACGTCAGCAGTTAAAACAAAGGATTCTCCCTTTGATGTGGTACCGTATGACCATACACCCGCTTTTAACCCATCTGTTTTAATTCCGAAAAGCCTTCTAAGTACATCTACACGTAAATGACCAGAAAGAGTCATATTCATTTTAGTAGGCTTAGAGATTTTTTTAACTTCTACACCCTCGCATTTTTTTACTTTCTCGAGCATTTCTGTTTCGCCTTCGATGGTTCCAACACAACCGAAATTTGTACCCACTTGTTGGATCCCACCTTTAATAAATTGAATACCTACGTTTGTAAATGTCATGGAATCAAATTCTTCAATAATTTTTGCCATTATAATTAACCTCCCATTGTTTGATTGATAACTTTATCTAATTCTATATTTAAACGTTCTGCTATCTTTGGAGTAGCGGTTTGCAAACCGTGCTCTAAGATTTTTTCTGGTGCGTTTTTCTTCGAAGTCCCTATCCCTAAATCTGGATACTTCAAATAATTAAATCTGGGCGTTGGACGAATTGTAAAACCAAGGTTCAATTTGCTATTCGTTAAAGATTTTTGATCTTTGGCATGTCGTTTATTTCTCACACGCCCTTTCCATGTAGAAACTGGAATTTTAGGTTGAATGGACTCCACTGCAAGATTCACACCATCACTATGCAAAACTTTATTCATTGTCTGCTCTGATTTCCCTGGTATTTGTTTGAGTTTGTTTTCTAAGGCTTCGATATCGCCAAACTCTACACGCCATGAACTAGCAGCCATATTTAACCAGTCTGGTTACATTGATTTCAATTTCATCAATGTATTCGTCCATTTCCCCTTTTTGAATAGATGTTTTATTAGAATGTCTAAAAGAATGCCCTGTAGATTCCAGTATTGAAATAATATCTAACATTCTCTCGTCTAGATCATCACGATTTTCAGAATAATAGCGAATTAAAACGCTTTGACGTAGCGTGAACGTACTCTCTGTATTTTCAAAACCGCCTGTTTCAAAAATGAAGTAATGATAGTCTTTTTCTTCATCTTCACCCACTTGATCCTGGTATACTCCTACATCGAATGCTTCTTTTAACTTAGAAATTAATAAGCTATTCATTTTCTGGAGTCGCTTTTTTGATTGCTCGTTACTCATCATGTCCACCTACTTCTTGTAAATAGAAATATAAATACTGTTTGTCTGAATCTACTTTAATAACATCGTATTCCAAGTGATCTATAACGACTTTTAATTTGTTTTTATTCACAGAACGAAAAGAAAGAGGGAACAAGGTTTTTACTTTTTTATCTAACTTTGCATGTAATAACCCACAGGATTGATAGTCACTATCCCGTGCTGATAATTCTCTAAAAGCTAGTTTTCCTTCTTCAGAAAAAAAGCCTTTTATTCGCTTTGCGTTTTCACTGCGCTTCGTTACCGTACGGCCATATTTTAAAAAACCATCGTTAAAAGTTTCCCTATACGCTTTTAGAACCATTAATCACACCAACTTTTCCTAAAGCTACATCTAAAATAAGTCTGGATAATTCACTTTTATAATTTTTTTCAAACTCATCACCTACATTGTTATAAACATACCTACAACGTTCTAACAGCAAATCTTTCGGCGTTAGCTCCTTTGAAAAATCAAAAGACGCATTTGTTAAACCCAACAAATACGCCTCTCCTTTTTCCAAAAGTTTTATTAAACTAGCATCCTCTTCATTCCATGTGATTTTAAGAACGTCTTTTAATTCTTGCAAAAGATTATCCATTTGCATCACCTTCTAATAAAGTGATTAGTTCGGCCTTCGTTGCATTAGCCTTGTATTCAATACCGCTTTGATCTAGTAGAGATTGAATCTCTACCTTCGTTAATGCTGAATAATTCCTCTCTTCAACAGGAGAGGAGGAATTAGGGTGTTGGAGTTCCTTCTTTCGGTTCTAGTGCTGTAATATCAAATACAGTGAACGAATCATGATCTAATGGACGACCGTTTGCAAGCTGACGAATCAGGTATAAACGTTGATCTTGGATTAAACGAACTGTATCATCTGATACTAATTCTTGTTTTGAAGCAACCCCCATAAAGTAATCTTTTGTTTTTCCAGAAATCATTGTGTTTAATGGAACAGCCGGTGATTGAACAATCGTTAAACCTGGTACACCGAAGTTATCATACGTCCAAGTTCCATCGTCTTTACGCTTCGCGCCAATAGGGAAGAATTTCGTTGCGTAATCTAATGGATTCAGAATCAAAGTAACCCCTGTATAACGTTTCGTTCCACCCTTTGTTGTAGGTGCTAAAATTTCTTTGCCAATTGTTGCGGGTGTAAAATCCTTTAGAACTATTTTCTTTTTATCTGGATAAATACCATCTGTTACAGCACCTTTTAAATCCTTAATCATGCCTATTGGCTGTTTTTTTCCTGTCCCCATAACAATTACTCTTTCTAATTCTTCGGCTACAACTTCTTTCATAAATGTACGGACGTACTTATCTAACCACTCAGGACCTAACTCAAACATTGCTTTACATACAACTAAAAATCCGCTAAGTTTGTACATTCCTTGATCAATTGTTGTAAAACCTTCATCAATCATTTCTTTAATTTCATCACATACATCGCCCCAATAAGCTGAAGCTGCACCTTCTTTTCTTACAATCCATTGCGTAGTTGCTCCTACTGTTTGAAAATTAACAAGAGATAACAATGGATGCTCCTTTTCTAACTCCTCAAATACACGCTCAAAAATTGTTGGCGGCATTAATTTATGCGTTTCACTAAATGAATTTACTTCGATTGCTGCATTATAAAATTTCTTTTCTTCATTTGTTAAAACACGCACACCACGAGAGGCCAGCACTTGAGCATCCCAATTCTCATTTTTGGCTTGTTGCGCTTCACTAATTACATCGTTCATCATATCCTGAAAATGTTGCATATTGTTCTCCATATTTGCAACAATACGCGCTGCTACTACCTGTGCATCTCCCGTTTCAAGTGCTTCTTGCACATTAATAATTTGTTGATCTTTATTTTCGATTACTGGACGATCTAAATTTCTAATAGTCATCTTATTCCCTCCTGTTTTTTAAAAAATAAAAAAGCACTGCTTTACGCGCGCTTAAATTTATTAAGTATATTTTGATTTGCGCTTGCTGCTGGTTCATTCTGTTTATTTTTATTTCGGAATTTTTGTAGAACATTATTTTTAAATTCCTCTGGATCTATTACTTCATTATTTTCCACATGTTCATTTACCTTGTGAGCCAATCCAAATTCTACTGCCTCATTTGCGGTAAACCATGTTTCATTCGCAATCATCGTCTCAATTTCTGAACGTTCCCCTTCATAACGAGTCATATAAATATCCGCAAGCGACTTGTCAATTCCTTCAAGAGCATTCAATGTTTTACGAATGTCTAGCTTTGTTCCCCAAGTCCACGTGGAAGCCTCATGAATCATTAACATAGAACCTGTATTCATAATTAGTTCATCTGCTGCCATCGCAATAATAGATGCGGCACTCGCTGCCAACCCATCTACGGTAATGATAACTTGTGCCGAGTGGTTTTTTAGTTGGTTATAAATTGCAATCCCATCAAATACATCCCCACCAGGACTATTCAGATTGATATGAATCACATTTGCGGAAGTAGCTTTTAATATTTTTTCAATATCAACCGCCGATGTGGAGTCACTCCACCATGATTCACCAATATCACCATAAATCGTTATGTCCAGCGAATCAGCTTTTGCTTCTGCCTTAAAGGCATGTTGGACATGAGCTAGATGGTTATATTTTTCATTTTTATAACGTCTCATCCTTTTCACCTCCCTCCAAAGAATTAGCTTCTTGATAGTTTTTCGTTACATGCCTTCTGTCTGCCCATTCTTCATCAATCGGCTCTTTTCCAAGCATCATTATGACGTCATTCATTGTTAGACCACCAATCGCAAATAATTTATCCATTGCGGTTGCCATCTTCGTAATATCAACAATTTTAATTTTTGTTGTATCAATTTTTAAGTATGTTCTTTTCAAATATTCTTCTTTCTTGTACATCTTTCGGTTAAATTCATCTTGTATCAATTCAGCAATTGGATTAACACAGAATGCTAAAAATGAATCCATCTGTTTTTCAATATCAGCCACATCGCCTTTTAAAATGCCGATAGGTACATGAAAAGCCGTTGCTACATAACTAAATATGTCATGGATTAAGTCGCTGATATCACGGCTTGTACTATTATTGGCGACACCATTTTTACTATCGCTCATATCTTCGAAAACATAACCATTTTGCAATTGAAAAGCGGAACCCACTTTATCAGCGTTAAACCAACTCTTTAATTGATTTTCAAACATGTCATTAATCGCTTCTTGCGTTGCTTCATCCTGTGGTCTGATAAATTCTCCCTTAATTAACAGACGTATATTGTTTTTTCTTTTATAATAATCAATGGAGGACGCAAGCAATTTCCCGAAACTACTGTACATGCCCTCTATAACTTGCATGATATTACGATCGTTTAATTTAAAGTGAAAGACTTCTGATTCATGAAATGATTTTTCAAAAGTGAAGTCTTCAATTGTTATGTCATTATATATGTTTTCTTTTAATGCAAACTTAGTCATGTTAAAAGAATCAGCAATATACAATTGTTTATCTTGCATGATTACTACGCACTCATTATTCATCATTAAATGATTAACTAAGCTATGCATAAATTCTGATGCATTTTGATTTTGGTTGGGTTGTACATTCAATAAATAATGGTTTTCACCGCGTTTTTCTTTCCCTTTTTCAAATGTTTGAAATTCACACCGTGTTACTGCGTTCGCAATAAGATCGATGCAACTTTCTACAGCTAGTCTTTTATAGAAATAATCAATTCCTAATTCATAACAGCATGAATCTAACGTAAGAGTCTTGTTACTTCCGAAAAAACCTCGTACCCATTCTCGGAATCCCACATTCTCACCCCCTGTTATACGCTAAATACTTTGAATAATTTTTTAATACTTTCTTTTGTTAAAGCGCTGGATTCTTTTAATTCACTATCGCAATTAAGCGCATGTAAAAAAGCGAAAAAACCATCCGTTTTCCGCTTCTCTTTATCAATCTTTTTATATTCAATATTACCGTTCATCTTCTCTTCCTTATAAACATTCCCTACATACCAACGCATCAATGGATCATCCCCAAAGACAATGGTACGTTTAATAAATATTTCTTCTACCAGTGGAGCTAGTTTACTATGGGTTGCTGGACCACGACGAACAATTTCGACTTCAAATCCTGCCTCTTCCAATACTTCTTTTAAAATAGAGGATCGATATAAATCCATGCTAACTTTTCTAATACGATATTTCTTATTCATCATGACAAACCAATTCAATACATGCTCCGCGCTAATGGATGCATCATACACAACCGTCAGTAACCCTTTTTCCATCGCAAGTGCAAGAATATCCCGATTGATATCTTGCAACTGGGGTGCTGTATGATGCATGAATGTATGCTGCATCCAATACCGTTTCCCATCTTTTTTAAATAGAATGCCGACCGAACAAAAGTCTCTGATTTGTGCAAAATCTACAGCGCCCATACATTCTATTCCCTTCACATTTTCAGGAAATGGCTGATCTGTCGCTAAACGATCTTCATAGGTTGCCACCTCTTTTAACACATCTTCCACTGGAAGGTTCATGCGCTTTGTCATGAATTCCATGCGAAAAGAACTGTTATGCTGCATATCATGATATTCCTGTTTCATTTCATGCTGTAAATTCTCGTTATATGGATAAGAAGGGTTTGCTTTTTCCCACATTTCCTCATGGTCTACTTCTGATTCATGATCTAATTTACAGATAAAAGGAAATAGTGTTGATTGTGGAAGTTCTTTATTCAGCACTTTTTGCGCTTCTTCTTTTAAATCATCTAATACACCACCACGTACACGTCCATCTGTTGTAATATAAAACGTTCGTGGGTCTTTTTTCTTTCCTAATCCCGATGTAAAAACTTTCACACTATCATAATTCTCATATTCATGAATTTCATCAAAAATAACAACACCACTACGCTTACCATCTTTTGTCCGAGCATTTGATGTATTAAATTCTAACTTGGACTTCGTTTTCCGATGTTGAATAAGCATCTTCGATTTGTAGAATACGTTTTTCATCTTCTTAGCAAACTTCGGATGATCTAACACATTGTATACATCTTCAAACGACGTTTTTGCTTGTTTTTCTGATGTTGCTACAATATCTATATCATAATTTCGTATCCCATGATGTCCCGTCATCATATGAAAACAATTGTAAGCAATATAACCGTTCTTTCCGGCTCCACGCCCTAGTAACATAAAAAATCGATTAAACATTAACGAACCATTTTCATATTTGACGCCATAAATAAATGCATTACAAAACCTTTGCCATGTAAATAATTCGAATGGGAAATACTTTTCTGGAACACGAACTGAATTTTCAATTGCTTCTGCATCAATCACGACACCTGGTTGCTCGAGCTTCCAACGTAAAAATTCCATGAGTTGTTTTTGCTCTTTACAAGCTTGAATTTCTCCTTGCTCCACCATTCTCATATAATCATCAATGTATGGATGATAGTTATACATCTTCTTCACCACCCTCTTCCCTTGGTACACTTTCCAAGCCCATTTTCTTAAGCAGCTCTGTCATACTTTTAATCGTCTCACGATATTCTTTTCCGGCAGGGTTAGGTTTCAATCCTTTTTGTCCACCACCGTTGTCCCATGAAACCATTCTTTCTTTTTTCCATTCTCTTTCTAATGCTTTTGCTGCATCCCACATTGCCATGTATTTATCAACAAGATCCATGTATACCGCATTGTCCATTTCTACAATTTCCAATTGTTGTAATAAATCTTCTTTGATTTGCATTTTTTTCGATAGTTTCCGCATAGGTACCCCCCATTCCATAAAAAAATCAAAATATATTTTTACCGCTCTCCTCCCCCCGTTGAATGGTCCTCCAAATAAAGACCAAAACTTTTGACCGGGGGGCTGTTTAAGAAACTAATTCAAAGTATCTTTCAATAAAATCAAAAATAAAAAAGACTTCTTCACTAGAAATCTTTAGAACGTCTGTAGTAAATATTAAATTCTCTTCTTCTTGTAATCTTTCTCTAACATCAGTAAGTTTAAGTCGATTGCACTTTCTTGGGTTCACACAGTCTCTTATTTGGCAGTAACGCCAGTAAGAATACTTTCGGAACTGATTAAGCATGTCACGTTCATATGACGTATGCTCGTCCTTCTCAGCGTATCGAATCATTAAATCAGTATCAAATGTCCAACTACCATCAACTATAATCATTGTTACCACCGTTCCTCATTCATGAACTTAGGTTGACTATTACTATTACTAATCATCTTATCCTTTCCATCAGCAATGTTATGACAACGAACACAAAGGTATTCAAGGTTGTCTAGGTCTAATGCGAGATGTGGATGCGTCTTAACTGGTTTGATATGATTCACATCCATTTTCATCTTACGCCCACGCTTATCAAGTGTATCCCGTGTCGTTACCTTCCCTTTTTGTTTGCAATGCTCACATTCATTCTTAGCTCGCTCAATTGCTTTTAATCGCAAAGCTCTCCACTCTTTAGACTTATAAAATTTCATAAGCTGATCTTCTTTTATAAGTTGGATAAGGTACTCTGCTCTCATTACCTCACTCCTATTTCGATTCCTGTATTTCTGTTAGCACTTCTAAC
Source organism: Bacillus sp. FSL K6-0268 (assembly GCF_038005425.1). NCBI lineage: Bacteria > Bacillati > Bacillota > Bacilli > Caryophanales > Bacillaceae > Bacillus > Bacillus sp. FSL K6-0268. Next base: position 4,049,468 of record NZ_JBBOTF010000001.1, on the reverse strand, counting down.
TCCTCAACAATCCAAGTTCTTTTTGAATAAGTGACTGGTGGTAAAGAAACATGCTTAGTAGTTTTTGTTACCTTATAATCTTTCCCAAGCTCATCTAGTGCATCAATAATCTTTAACAACCTTTCTTTATCCTCAATCCTTGTTATATACATTCGTGTCCCCCCTTATCTTTCTCTAACAAATCATCCAATAACTTGTTTATTAAACTTGTTATAACTTCTTCTCTATCCTCAAGGGATGTACTAACTTGTATCTCATCAAATAATTTACATACGCTTGCTAATCTCTCTAGTCCCACATATTTCTTTAATTTTTTTCTACTACGAAGAGTTTGAAGAATTATTCCAATAATCATCGCCTTTTCGAGCTTATTCAATTCCACTCTTCCATCCCCCCTTACCTTACCTTTCCTTTCCTTTCCTTACCTTTCCTTTCCTTAACAACAAATAGGACGCCCCAAAATTTCAGTAGCGCCTGTAATAGTCCCTATTAGCATAATTATAATTGTTCACCTTTAATTACCCCTGCTGTTATTTTGTAATCCTCTACTTCTTCCCTCTCAATCAAATGCTCAATCCCTTTTACTCCTTCATCGTTAACATGTAGAGTTACTCTTTTTAAAATTTGAATCACGTCATCCAATGTTTTAATTTTATTGGGATCAATCTTGTTCGAATATGTAGGTCTAAGGTGTATTTCATTTTTGTTTTTCACTGTCAATTTTTGTTCGTCCATCATTCATCCTCCTCAAAAATAAAAAGCATCCACTTGGATGCTTTTACTTTCTTATTGTTAAATCAAATGTAATTTTATTAACACTATCATCTACATCTGCAACATAATCATTTAACCTCTTTTGCACTCTTATAGTTTTATTAGATGTATTATATCCAATCTCCCTAATAAGTTGTATAAGTACTTCTGTTAAGTCTCCACCCAAATTTTCTTCTGCTGAACCATTATGTAAAAACGTAAAACTAATATCATCGCCAGTAGCTTGAAACTTTTCAATATCTGTACCTTCGTGATTAGAAAGTTTATAGATTACTAACTGTTCCTTTTCATTCACGCCACCTACACTAATTAATAATCTTCCTAATTGAGATGGTATTTTAGATATAAACTCTTTAATCTCTGGCACAATCTGTTCCAAAACATACCCTTGCTCCTTAAAAGGAAGAAACTCTAACAACATTTCACACAATCCTTTTGAACCTGCAAAAGCAATATATTGATTCGGTGATATTTTTTTAAATTTCTTATAGTTCTTTTGAAGAATTGTTTTATCAGAAGTACTGGTAACTTGCCCATCAGTTACAACTGTTATAAATTTTTCAGTTTGTATAACAGATACAAAGCTCATCTTCTCACCTCTAATATTTTTATATGAAATAATCATATCATGTTTATAGGCTTAAGAATATATCTGTTCCATTCGGTAAATGAAGTTTTATTCTTCTCTCAGCTAACAACCACGACAGACACTATCGGCAAACTTATCAGGTTTCCCTCAGTCCATCTACCTAGGATATTGTTAGCTCAAAGAAGAGCAAAAGCTCTCCTTAATAACGGTATCATTCAATCATTACCATCTGCTGGTTTCGGATTTTATGTGCCATCATTATGAAACCGTTTAGACAACATATAGTTTATAAAGGAAAATTGTGAGTTGTGTTTTCCGCCACTTCTCACAATACAAATATATCATGTTAAAAACCAAAACGTGTCCGTAAATCGTTCGCAAATAGTCCACAGATAGTTCACGTATAGTTCGCGTTTTTTATTTATGTATTTTTTTCACATCGTTTTTCATCCTCTTTTCACATAGTTTTGAATAAATATGTTCTTTAATCCTAAGAAATGAATTAGCTATAACCTAGATTGTGTTAAATTAGCCTATCTCGTTTTTTCTTAGAGCTATCAAGCTTTCCGACATTCCATCAAAATGAATTTGACACGTTCCGTTTCAAGCGAATTCAATACGTGCTAAAAAAATAAAGGAATTAGATTCTAAATTTCCTTTGATAATCATTTAATGTATCCTGCTCCATACCAATGTATCTCAATGTTTCTTTCTGATCTGTATGATTTAACATCTTTTGCAAGGCAACTACATCTTTAAATTGTTTGTAATGGTGATACCCATATGTCTTTCTAAGTGAATGAGTTCCGATACGTTCCAGCCCGAACTCTTCTGCAGCTTGATTCAATATGACATATGCCATTGCACGAGTAATCGGTTTATTTTTTCCGTTCCTACTCTTCATCAGGTATTCGTTCTTTGGCTTTCCTTCCGTATAATTTCTAATAGCTCTCTTCAGCTCTGAAGGCATCTTCACATCCTTGATTTTCCTTGTTTTCTTTTCCCGTATTACAATATTCCATCCTTCTACATCACGAACACGTAAACGTAATATATCCGATATTCTGAACCCTGTATTAATACCAAGAAGAAACAGAATGTAGTTCCTCTCATTCTGCTCCTTATAAAACTCTTTTATTTCTTGTATTATTTCTTTATCTCGAATCGGCTGTACAATGTTCATACTACTTCTACCTCTTCATTTTGCGCCCTTTGTTTAAACACTTCTTTTCGCAAACTGAAAGCTAAACGTAATAAAGCTTTTCCTTTCACTTTATAATACGTTGTTCTGCCTAACTTCACTTCATCCATTATGTCTGGATCGTATCCTTTCTCTTCCTCCATATAATACATATGAATGATTTGTCTTTCTCTTTTGGGTAGCCTGTTAACAGCTCTATGGACCCAATTCATAAATTTATCTCTAGCCATTTCATATTGCAACCTTTCAATTGCTATGTTTTCTGTAGAACTGTTGCATTCATTTGTTACAGATGGAGGAACAATTGAATACGATGCAGTTACTTTTGGTAAGATGTCACTTGGCATTTGAGATACATACATGCGATACTCCTCAAATACTTTTTCAACTTCATTTTTTGTCTCTTCTTCATCTAAAACAGGCATTTTAAATGCTAATTGTTTATTCATATTACATTCCTCCATTGTTATTATTTTTGTCTCCATGCTCCACGTCTGCGTTCATAACGTGGTCCATGAACTCCCATTAACTCTTCAATTTCACGAGTGGTTAGCTTTTCCTCTCGCTTTTTCTTCTGTTTCTTTTTCAATTGGTTCGATTGCTTCTTCCATTCACATAGTTGATCTTTTAGTGCCTTCATTTTCCTCATCCCCCTTGCAAAATAAGAAAGAGGACACCCTTTCTTAAAACAGCTGCATTGCTGTTCTAAAAATTGGTGTCCTCTAGTTTTCTAGCCGGACTGTATTTATTTCATGATGCTAGGTTGTATAAAAAGAAGAAGTTGATTCATACTATACATACGCCATCCAAGGGATCTTTTTCTTCACTATTACAAGTATGAGTAAGCGTGAGGAAATTTTCCCGTAAAACAGCTAATGAAAATTAGCTGTTTTTATTTTGCATACATTCGCAGTACTGAGGTATACCAAACGTACATTATTATGTTTTTTCTTATTCATTTGTCAGCATTCGTAGGAACTCTCACAACAGGGTTTCCCTTTTTCATTTAAATCCCTACTTCGAATTTAAACACCCTAAGACCACTTTAAACGTATTACTACTCATTCGATACCTACGACATTCTAAAAAGATTCAAATGCAAACTTGCCCTGTTTTATGAGGTCAATTTTTCTAAAACGAGATTTAACTCGCCTCCTTATCCATTTCCGGAATAATGCCTCGCTTTGCTAACATATCATGGATAAACAACCTACCCTTTTGCGTCCATCGTGTATTCATCTTTATAGATTTACTTCCATCCGAATGTGTGACATCAATCGTTTGTGATTTTGTATAGCCTTTATTCTGATGTTTGGCATACAGCAGCCATTGGTTGTTTACTTTGTACTGTACTTTTTCATCTTTTAGAATTTTATTCAACCGAACAGCAGACAACCCATAATCGGCTGCAATTTGTGAAACGGTTACTGTATCTTTTGACTGAAGAATTTGATCGAGGTATGTAATCTTAGATGCGTTTTCTGCGACTTGTTGGGTTAACATGAGATTCTTTTGTTCGGCCACTTGTCTTGCTTGTTGTTCGTGCTTGAGTTGAGATGCAAGACCAATCAATAAATCCGGGTCTTGTAGTAATGCGTTAATCGTCGGTGGCGTCATGTATACCCCATGTTTTCGAATCGTTGGAAGCACTTCTTCAAATACCCATTTTTCAAATTGTTCCGCTTGCGGGAGTTTGGATTTGACAATGAGACGGTAAAGATTGGGTTCATTGATAAATTTCTTTACCTGCTTACCACTATTAGTAGGGACTACCGTTTCGTTCACCCCTCCTTGTTTACAATGGTCTCTAATCGCTTTGTGCGGATTCGCATATCCAAGTACCTTCGCAACCTCTGTCGCTGGAAAGTACTCTTTTCTATCTTTGATAAGAATCTCTAAATTTCCAAACATATTATGCGCGAATGTTTGCAACTGCGTCATTTTTCATTCTCCTCGTCTTTACGAATATTCTTTTTCACGTTACACATACTATCTACGAGTCAGCTACACTCTTTCAAAACGGAGTTTTACCCCTCCGGACTGTTTAAGGACACGGCAGGTAATTTGGTCAATTACCTGCCATTTTCTATGCAAATAACGCTTTTGTTTAGTTTTACTCTTCAAAACTTCATCATACAAACTCATAAAAGTAGTTTATTTATTGCTTGTCTGCAACTTAATATCTGGAATAATTTCTTCCGGTCTAAACAGTACTTTGTAATGGTATGCATCTTCGTACTTAGCATCTGTTTGTTCAATGAAGTAACTTACATTATCACTTAATCCAAGGTAATGTTTCTTATATTTACCATCACCAGTCTTGCAAGTTACAGCTATCTTCTTCCCATCACCAACGTCTAAAGCGCATAATCCCTCAATACTTAAAAGGTATTTATCAGTTATACCATTGAAGAACACTACTCTTCGTTGAACCTCAAATGAATCAGCTGATTTAGATAAATTTTGTGAAACTGTATCTGCTTCTGTACTACAACCTGCTAAACCCGTTATTGCCATAATAGACATTAAACCTGTAATTATTTTCTTCTTCATTTTCCGCTCCCCATTTCTTAACAAAATTCAAATTTTATCGCTTAAACTTAACGGTAGCTGTTGTTTGTGTATGCGTTACCTTTCCATTTACCCAATATACAACTTGTTGTCCATATCTGCTTTCTGGCGGTTTTAAAAAAATGATTTTCCCATCTTCCACAATGTAGATGCCGTTCGTTTTCATGTCTATTTCACTTTTCATTTATGCCCGTTCTCCTTTGCATATGCTTGGCTATTACACGAAATACAAGACCTCTCTTGCTGGAAAACACCTTTAGTCCAGCTCCATAATTTCTTTCAACGTTCGATTGGACACATATACTTTAATGATTTGAATTCTCCCGTATGTTTCTACTGCCTTTTCTTTTGCTTCAGCCTCTGTATTTACTTCAAACCAACGTAACTTCTGCTTTTCATCTCGGTCAAAAAATTCTACTGCGTAAGTTGGTGTAACCAACTGATTGGAAAGGAATTGTTCAGAAGTACTGCGTGCGGCATAATCCATGGTTCCTACAACGTCTTCAAAGGTTAATTGTTTCATGCCCCTAACCCCAACGCTCTTTTTTCAATCGCACCTTTTCTTGCTAAATCCATAATAAGTAGCGCAACTTCGTCCGGATCTCTTTGTAATTTCTCACTGATTGCAAATATACTCTCATTGTTATTCCATGCCTCTTTCACTCGCCATACCTCGTCTTCATCCCAAAACATATCCATCTCCTCTAATGCAATATAGAGGTTGCGCCGTTCCTTCTTCATGTATTTTCGATTCTGTGCGGCCATCGTATAATTTTCTATCTGTAAATTTGTCCGTTCTCCCATTCACTTTTTCCTCCTATGTCGGTCTTTTTAAAATTTCGCAATCGATAATTTTCACCATGCATATGTAGCACTTCGGCATTTTCCATCATTCTGCTAAAATCTCGTTCCCCGTACATTCCCCCTAATTCTTTTACCGTAAAATTCGTAGTAAATAACGTACTTTTTCCAACACGGCTATCCACAATTTCATTCGTCTTCGTTTGTTTCCACGTTACGCCCTCTCTGTCCTTTTCTGTAAATTCCGCTCCAAAGTCATCCAGAATCAATACATCTACCTTTGCCAAGAGTGACATTAGTTTTCCTTCTGTCATATCGCTATTTTTATGCCATGTTTCCTTAATCTTTGTAAACAACATGTTCATCTGAATAAACAGTGCACTGTGCCCTCTTTTCATAAGTTCTTTTGATGCCGCTACACAAAGATGACTTTTTCCTATCCCATATCCGCCTGTAAGAATGCGACTTGTTGGTTCTGTTTGAGCAAATGTGTCTACAAAATGTTTCATGTCCTGTTTCGCACCCGATAACGATTTGTTCGGTGGTTTGTAATTTTCAAACGTTGCTTTTTTCAACTTCTCGTTGATTAAACTATGATCTGCAAACGAATCATACAAGTCTACAATTTCCTGTTTCTGCTTGATTCGTACTGTTTCTTCCGCTAACCGTTGGTCTTCCTGTTCCACTATCCTACAATGCGGACAAAATTCTTCTTTCGTTGCTAGATCCAGCAACATCCGTTTGTTACAAACATCTTTGAACTGATTTTGTCCAACTACAAATGTATTTTGGCATCGATTCGCTGACACGACATACTGTTTCGTCCACTCTTTAAAAGTCGTATGCTTCGATGAAGTAATTGTCTTTCCGAGCGATTGCATGACTCGTTCCTCCTCCATTTGGTCCGTTTGGATCCACTGCTACTTCGTTTACATAACTTTCAAATTTCGTTCCAAATAGCGTTTCTGGTCGTATATACTGATGCATACGTACATCGGTTATCCACTGCGCTGTTTTTTGATCAATGACTTTCTGGAAATCTGATAAAATAAATCCTTCTTTCCATCTCGCCTTGATTAATGTTCTGGTTTTCGTGGTTTGATGTTTAAATGATTTATTGGCTTTTTTATTCAAATACAAAATAATTTCTTCGTAGGGGATGGCCTCTTTTGACCCCGTTTTTCGGTCAGAAGACATTGTATCTTTTAATGTAATCTCTGTAGTAGTCTTTGTAGTAATCTTTGTTAAAGAATTTACCCTTTCGGTAAGTTCCATTTCACCCAAAGGTGCATTTGGAATTTCCCCAAAGGTCAAAATGGATTTTACCCTTTGGTTTAATTCAGAAATATTGAGTTGAATATGATGTGTGGGTGCCCCATTAAACTTAAACTTTTGCACCGTAACAAACCCTTTTTCTATTAATTTTTTTATCGCTCGGTCATATTGTTTGGGTGTAATGCGAATCTCGTCTCCCCAATCTTCTCGGCTTTTCGCAAGCCAAAATTCGCCGTTCTTTTTCACTTTCAATTTACTCTTTCCCTGCTCATTCGGCAGATACCAATACACAATTTGCCCTAGCAAAATTCCAGCTATTAAATCGCCTGTGATATCTACATAAGCATGACGTACTGTAAAACCATTCCTTGCGAAGGTTTCTAACTCAAATATCTGATCACTCATCTTCTCCCCTCAGTCCTTTCGCAAATTGCAAACCCATTCTCTATCCTTACGATGCGATATTCCGCATACCGAGTCGGTATACGTTCTATATATCGATGCGCCATTCTATCCATATCTCGTTCTGTCTTTTCTCCCGTATACACCCATGCTGGAAGTACAACCTTTATGTTGCTAGTTTCTGTGAGCATAGGATTTCTTCTCCTTTACTAACACACACTACTTTGTTATACTGGAAGAGCTTTCGGGTAACTTGATCTTTTTCCATTTGGTATCTTGCTCTATATTAGTAACTTGGATAGGAAGACCTGGTTTCAGGTCTTTTTGTCTTATTGGAAACATTGATATACAGACATTTTAGAATATATCTGTTATACTGGTTATGATGTGTGTTAATTCACATCAAATACTATGACTATGTACAGAAGAAGTCCTATTTATAGGGCTTTTTCGCATGTATCCCCCACTTCGGACAGCGCAATACCATGCACCCTCTCCACAACATCCGCATTCACACCGATACTTTTCAAGCGGTGAACAATTCCTTTTATGCGTTTACGTTCCTCATCATGCTTTTCTTTCGCACGATAGAGTGCCGCCAATTCCCTTCGGGCTAATCGAGCTTCTTTAATCCAGATGCAAAACAGATATGGGTCATTCTTTTGTAGTGCTTCAACTTGCTTCTTTTCACAATACTGTAAAAATCCATCGAGTATTTGTTTCTTTTCTAAGTCTTTTGTTAGGACTGATTTGGTCACACCAATTCCCTCTCTTCTTTACATACGATAACCTCTCACCATTTGGACACATTTCCCAGTGCTTTCTAGAAAAGGATTATGCTATATTAATCATGTCGAAATATTTCGACATGATTAAGTAAGCGTTTTACAAATAGACATTGATACCGCATTCTCATTACACCTACATTCATCGGTATCGAAAAGCCCTTTATTGGGCTTTTTTCTTTTTCAGCCATTATGCATAATTACATATTTTTTCTATATATTGATTCGAAAAAATTATGTTATAATACATTCGCGTACAAAACTCTTATCCCATATTGACGGCTCTAGCATTCCGCTAGAGTCCTTTTTTGTTCATACACCCTGCGTACTCGGAATGACTCGTATTGAGTTCGTATGACGATGTACTAAATGTAATTCGCCATCTACCTTCTTGTAGATCAACCAGTTATCTGGATTTAAGTTATACGAGTTGATATGTATCTTCTCTCTCTTCGTTGGTCGTTTACCATTTTTCATGCTTGTCCTCCCTCTATTTTTCAAACAGCTCATCCACTGTTGTTTTGAAATATTTTGCTAGTTTTTGAGCTTCTTTGAGGGTGAAGTCACGTTTGCCAGATTCTTTTAAGTAATACGTTTGCTGGTGCATGTTCACCATTTTTCCAACTTCCTCTTGCGTCATGCGTCGCTCTTTTCGAGCGATGAATAGGTTTTTGTTCATGGTACCCTCCTACTATGGATAACTTTTAGAGACGTCTTTTTTAGAGACCTTAACTTCAAAAAAATACTCACTTTGTCAATTCATCAATAGTCATTCCATATAAACCTGCCAATAGAGATAACTTAAATAATTTAGGTTCACGTTTGCCAGTTTCCACTTGAGAATATGAGTTTCTACTTGTATAACCCATTATCTTAGCAACTTCATTCTGAGTTAAACCTTTAGACAATCTAAGTTCCTTGATTTTCTCCGTATCCAATTTCATTTTTTATCATCCTTTACTCATATCGTTATTTAGAATATACCACACAGGTCTCCTTTTGAGAATACCCTGATTTACAAAAAAATAATATTTTTATAAAAGGTTGTCATTTAGAGAACATGTTTGTTAAAGTATACCTTATACACCCTTATTATAATTTTGTAAGATAATTGATTAAATAAAATGAGGTGCTCAAAAATGGATTATAAATTAATCAGTAGACGGATTAAGGATATACGAACGAATGTATTGCAGCTAAGTCAACGTGAATTTGCTGAAGTTTTAGGCATGCAAAGTCGATCAGCTATTTCAATGTGGGAAAACGAGGATAGTAAAAAATGCCCTTCAAAAAAAATGAGCTTAAAAATCGCTAAACTGGCTAATATTTCCGTTTCGTATGTATTAGGTGAATCTAACGAAAAAAGTCCTGAACTTGCTGTACAAGATGAATGGATGCAACTCATGTCACAAGTTAAATCTAAAACACCTGAAAAACAGAAAGAACTTTTGGAACTTATTCAAAACTTAGTTAAAATAACAGGCGATTGATAGCTTTAGTTGCTACCAATCGCCTGTTTTATTTTCGACAATACTTCAAAATACTCAAAATCCCCTTCTTTTACATTCTCTAAGATGTGCAATAAACTCTCTCCTATTTCTGCTACTACATTTTCAACGTTTTTATCTTCCATTCCTAATACCCCCGTTCTCTATATTTTTTGGTGAATACTAGGTGACAACTTTTTATTGACCCCCACACAAAAAATTGTCACCCTTTAAACGCACTGAAAGCCGCTACACAGTAGCGACTTTCTTTTTTATAGTTACTTATTTCACTTAACTTCCCCCGGGATCGTGTACAGCCATTCTTACTTCTTGTTTTACTTTTTTGTGTTGTTCTATTTTCTCAGCGTGTATTAAATCTCCATTCATCCCTATTACTCCCAAAACTACCAGAAATATAGATATCACCCGTTTCACGTCAGCACTACCCCTTCCCTATTTAATACCATTTTATACATTTGTCCATAAAAACTCAACCCTGCTAATTCAAAATCCAATAGTGCCTGTTTAATGCCCTCCATGTCTCCGGTACACATTGAATATGAAATACGTTGGAACGGCGAAAAACCTTTTTTCTTTAACTCCTCAAATATTGATAGGCCTAACTCTCGATTTCCGAAAAGACATTCATATGTCGCCCTTTCATTCGGATGAAGTAAAGTTACATCAATTTTATCAATATTGATATTATTATGTATACGCACATGAGCTAAAGTTGTATGTAACGCTATCGACTTTTGAACTTTTTGAGTAACATTAATCTCTTTCAATGATTCTGTAGCCTGAACCAAAAGTGTCTCAGCTGTCTTAGGACAATCTATTTGATACCCTTCGCCAAGCCCACAAATTGCTGTACACTTAATCATAGGGACATCTACTTCCGAATTTATAATGCTATTAAACATTCTCCTACTCTGTTCTAATTCAACCCTCCATAAATGCATATATGCAATCCTCTCATCTGCTAACATGCGCAGATAATTTTTGATACGGCCTTCTTCAAGAAGGTTCAAATTCGATTCAACTTCATCTATATATTGAATTATTGCATTGTTATTAGGCCTATCTGCTAAAGCTAACATATACAAGATATTAACCATAACTTGGACGTGTGGATTAGCAGAGAATTGAGTCTCTCCAAGAGTTTTATATAGTGCCTGTCCTCTCAATTCATTTTTATTACGTTTGTTAAATAATTTGTAAATTGTAAAATAAATTGACAAACTAGCATTGCCTTTGTGTTTATCCAGAATTTTATTCATTAAAGTGTATTCGCCTTGCACCTGACTGTAAATTAACCCAACGATAGTATTAGATGGCTGCATACAAGAAGAGAAATATTCTCTGGTAATCTTTCGTTTCGCTTCCGCATTATCATATAAAAAGTTTGTAGCTTTGAAAAATACCTCCACATCCATTTCACTTCCGCCAGCTATCCCCTTGCGGAAAGTTTCTCGACATACACCTAACTTTATCGCAAACTGTCTCCTCGAAAAACCTGCTGAATCGATTCTTGAAAGCAATTGATTCATTACCTTTTGCAAATGATTTCCTCCTTCCTTAAAACATAACTCCACCATCCTATTTTCTCAACCTCGAAACTGCACTACGAATGATGAATGTATGTTAAACTGAGAAGGAACTCGTATGTAGCGAAGTGTTTGTCCTAAGTTAGTAGGATGAACGGTGATAGAGGTTTTTGTCATGGGCACCTCTTACACACGCTCTGCGAGTTTTTATGTTTTGATTTAATTGTTTTTTATGATTATTCCGTCTATTATTTCGACAGAAATCCCTAAAGTTGTACCTACACCCAATTTTAGCACGAACTCACATTCTATTCCACCTTCAAGTTTATTTCTCAATATAATTTAAAAGAAATTTATTGTTTTTTCATAATATTACCTTGGAACATTTTCTGTTTATAATGAATAACGGTTCATTTTCGTTACATTCTACTAAAATCAATGCTGAAACCAGCCAATTTTTAAAAATCGAACCCAACCATTTACAAGTAATATCCATTTATTAAGAATACAGAATTTTAAACTTTCTCAAATTACTTCAACTTATGATATGTTATAATAAGTTTTATAGTTATCCGTTCCACACAAGCGGTATGTTATATATGTGATTAAAATTAAAGTGGTTCAAGTCGAAGAAAGGCTCTCAATTTATTTTGAGGGTCTTTTCTTTTGGTAACAAACAAGTTATACTCTAATCAATAAATCGAATTATCAATCTTTTCATATACAGGAGGGATTCCCTATGGTGATTTACAAAGATAAAGAACGAGGAACATATTTTTTCGTTGTCAGAGTTCGACAGTTTGATGGTACTCAAAAACAAGTGAAACGTCGTGGTTTTAAAACAAAAAAAGAGGCACGTGAAGCCGAAGCGAAGATGTTAGTTGAAAAAGAAACAAACTCAAGCTTAACATTTGCTCAAGTTGCAGATAGTTATTTTAATTGGTATTGTCAGAGGAGAAAGCAATCGTCTATTAATGTGATTAAGAATGTCATATATAATCATTTACTTGATGAATTTGGAAAAGTGAAAATCGATCAGATTACAACAAAAAACATAATGAACTACCAAAATAAAATCATTAATAACTATTCTGCTGAATTTTTAAAGAAAATACATACAATACTTTCAGCAATATTTAATTTTGGTATAAAATTTCACGGTTTAAACATCAATCCCGCTAAAATCGCTGGGAATTTCGAAAAAGAATCAAATAAACGCATGAATTTTTGGGAATTTAACGAATTTAAGCAGTTTATAAGCATTGTGGAAGATTCCATTTTTAAAACATTCTTTTCCACACTCTATTACAGCGGGGCACGAAAAGGAGAACTTCTAGCTTTAACATGGGAAGATATTAATTTTACAGAACAAACAATCAGCATCAATAAAACTGAATATAATCGACAAGTCACAAAACCCAAAACAAAAGCTTCAAATCGAAGTATTATGTTACCGAAAACTGTAATAAACTTACTAAAAATGATAAAAAAAGAAGCTGCATTAGCAGCACCTATTAAAAATGATTACGTTGTTTTCGGTACATTTTACGACAGTATTTCAACCACAACTTTAGATAGAAAGTATTCGCAGTACGTAGATAAAGCAAAAGTCAAAAAAATTCTACTTCATGAATTCAGACATTCCCATGCATCTTACTTAATAAATAAAGGCGTTAGTCCACTTGTAGTAGCCCAACGCCTAGGTCATTCAGATGTAGCAACAACTTTAAATACTTATAGCCACTTATATCCATCAAAACAAACCGAAGTAGTTGCTTATATGGAAGAAGATCTGATATAATAGTTACCAAATCAATACCACAACCGCTTAAACTGTTGATATTACTACATAAATGGAGACGGTGGGAGTCGAACCCACGTCCAAAAATATCGGCACTTAAGCTTCTACGAGTGTAGTCGATATATTAGCATTTCGCGAACTCTTCGGCCTATCGACAGGCTTCCAAGTTGCTAGTCTGATTGTTCTCTTCCTTCGCCCTCAGACGGCGAACTCCGGCGTAGTCCACTTAGTTTGAGTCCCTTACCCTACCACATGGACGATGGAGGGAGGAACCTTTAGTGCAATTAAGCAGCTAAAGAAAGATTGTTTTGTTTGCCAATTATAGGCTTTGACGTTTTAACGAGGCCGATCCCCTCGACTCGCAACCTAAGCTCGAACTATCCCTGTCGAATCCGTAACGTCCCCATGATAAAAATGGAGCATACGAAGAAAATATCGTGATAGCTACTAAGAGCTGTTTTTCAATGTGCAACAACCTTACATAAGTTATTATATCATACGCGCGCCGTTTTACAAATGTAAATATCTGTATTACATCTTTTGGCGATCACGGAACACGCGTGCAATTTCACGTTTCGCTTCTTTCTCTTTTAAATCGTGACGTTTATCATATTGTTTCTTACCTTTTGCTAAACCAAGTGCCATTTTTGCAAATCCATTTTTCAAATAGATTCTAAGTGGAACTAATGCGTAACCTGTTTCTTTTGCAGCGCCCGCTAGCTTATCAATTTCTTTTTTATGAAGAAGTAATTTTCTCGTACGAAGTGGATCATGGTTGAAACGATTCCCTTGTTCGTATGTATTAATGTGCATATTATGAACCCATACTTCACCGTTATGTATACGTGCAAACGCATCTTTCAAGTTCACGCGACCAGCGCGAATCGACTTAATTTCCGTTCCTTGAAGGACAAGCCCTGCCTCGTATGTTTCTTCGATGAAATAATCATGAAATGCTTTTTTATTTTGTGCAATAACCTTACCTGTACCCTTTGGCATATAACGTCCCTCCTCTATTTTTACTATTGTAACAAATGTTAATAAAAAGCGAAAGTGGCTCGCTCAGAATGTGAGGTGGATGGAGCTTCTGACCTTGAGGCGCTCTTTGCCTCTCGGGAAGAAGTGAAGCCGCCAAACATTCTAGCCACTGTAGCTGGATTCCATTAGAAAGCGAAAGTGGCTCGCTCTCAAGCCACTAATAAAAAAAGAAAAAGCCTCGCTTTTCATCAAAGCGAAGCCATCCTTTTCTTACTTACGCTTTTTCTTTTTCTTCTTGAATCCTGGTACGTTTTCGAAGAATCCTTTTTTCTTCTTGCCATTACCATCTTTTTTCCCTGGCTGACTAGCAGACGTGGATGCTGTTGCTGATGCGGATCCTCTTCCTGTGCTTTTACCTTTGCCACCACGGTCAAACTTTCTACCTGTGCCACGTTCACCGCCGCGCTCATTACTGCGCTCGCTACGTCCACCGCGTTTCTTTCTGCCTGTTCTTGGCTGCTCGATAACGACTGGACGATCTTTGAACTTACGACGAGGTGTACCTTTCATGCCAACGATTTCAAAGTCGATTGCACGCTCGTCTTTATTTACGTTAATAACACGAATTGTAATTTCGTCACCGATGCGGAATACGTTTCCTGTACGCTCTCCGATCATAGCGAAATGCTGCTCGTCATAACGGTAGTAATCATCCGTTAAGTAGCTAACGTGTACAAGACCTTCAATTGTATTTGGAAGCTCTACGAATAAACCGAAGTTTGTTACAGAGCTAATCATACCGTCATACTCTTCACCGATCTTATCAACCATATACTCTGCTTTTTTCATCTCATCTGTTTCACGCTCTGCTTCAACAGCACGGCGTTCCATATTAGAAGAGTGCTCTGCAATCTCAGGTAATTTTTCACGCCATTTTGCTTGCGTTTCATTGTCGACTTTACCATTAATAATGTATTCACGAATTAATCTATGAACGATTGTATCTGGGTAACGACGAATTGGTGATGTGAAATGTGTGTAGAACTCAGTTGATAAACCGAAATGCCCTAAACTATCCGCATCGTAACGAGCTTGCTTCATAGAACGAAGCATAACCGTTGAAATAACTACTTCTTCAGGCTGTCCTTGAACCATTTCAAGAATTTGTTGCAGCGCACGAGGGTGTACTTCATTCGCACGTCCTTTTACCGCATATCCGAAGTTCGTTACAAACTCGAAGAAACGCTCAAGCTTATCTTCTTTCGGATCTTCATGGACACGGTACATAAACGGTACGTTCATCCAGTGGAAGTGCTCTGCTACTGTTTCATTCGCAACAAGCATAAATTCTTCAATTAACTTCTCTGATACAGAACGATCGCGCATAACAACATCAGTCGGTTTTCCTTCTTCATCTACTAATACTTTCGCTTCTTTAAAGTCAAAGTCAATTGCACCACGGCGCATACGTTTTTCACGTAGAATTTGTGCCAATTGACCCATCTCTTTAAACATCGGTACTAATGGCTCATAACGCTTAATTAACTCTTCGTCCTCATCTTCTAAAATGCTTCTTACGTCAGCATACGTCATACGCTCTGTCGTTTTAATCACACTTTGGAAAATCTCGTGTTTAACAACATCACCTAAGTTGTTGATTTCCATTTCACAAGATAATGTCAGACGGTCTACTTTCGGATTTAATGAGCAAATACCGTTAGATAGACGATGTGGAATCATCGGAATTACACGGTCAACAAGATACACACTCGTCGCTCTTTCCGCTGCTTCTACATCAATTGGAGAACCTTCTTGAACATAATGACTTACATCCGCAATGTGAACACCAAGCTTGTAGTTACCGTTCTCAAGCTTCGTTACTGTAACAGCATCATCTAAGTCTTTCGCGTCTGCACCATCAATCGTTACAATCATTTGATCACGTAAATCACGACGATCCTTTAAATCTTCTTCTGAAATCGTTTCTGGTACACTGTTTGCATGCTCCATCACTTCTTCAGGGAATGCTAAAGGTAAATGATGTTTATGAATGACAGATAAAATATCTACTCCTGGATCATTTTTATGACCTAGAATTTGAATAACTTCACCTTCTGCGCTTAAACGGTTTTCTGGATAGCTCGTAATTTTCACAACTACTTTATGACCTTCTACAGCACCCATTGATGCACTTTTCAAGATAAAGATATCACTCGTCCAGCGCTTATTGTCAGGTATAACAAATCCAAAGTTTTTCGATTCTGTATATGTACCAACAAGTTCTTTCGTTCCACGCTCTAAAATGCGTACAATTGAACCTTCTTGACGTGAACCGCTCGATTGAGAACTAAGGCGTGCTAATACTGTATCGCCATGAAGTGCACCGTTTAATTCTGTAGGAGGGATGAAAAGATCATCGTCTCCAGTTTTCTTCTCTTCTGGCACAACGAAAGCAAAGCCACGTGCATGTCCAATTAACTTACCTCGTACTAAATTCATCTTTTCAGGAAGACCGTATCGATTACTACGTGTACGAATAACAAGTCCCTTCTCTTCCATCATTACAAGTGCTTTTACAAAATCTTTAAAGCCCTCAGAACCTTCAATTCCAAATGCCTCTTCTAACTCTTGTATCGTTAGCGGTTTATACGCTTCTTCTCTCATAAATAATAACAACTTATCAATATGTTCTTGTGTGATTTCTTCCAAGCAAAAATACCTCCTTTAAAACCTTATATTATTTAGTGTATCCGAAAGATAGGGGATGTATAAAGCGAAACTTCAATACTCCCCTTATGATTTTTACAGTTTTCACAAAAAATTCCTTATGAAAAAAAGAGGCAACTAGATCTTACCAATCTATTATACATAAAACTTTATCTTCCAAAAAACGCAGCAAACAGCTATATCATGCAGTTTTGTACTATATCCAAATTTACAAATAGCAACATATTTCTGGTTATTTAATGCCATTTTGTTACCGCAAAAATTCAAAATGAAACTAATAAAAAATAAAAGAGCACAGCGTGTATAAAAGGTGTTAGAGCACCTTTTATACCGTCCGCCTAACCTAACTAGGCAAACACTTGCTGTAACTCTTCATGTACCTTATTTTATCGTACATAAGGGTCTCCTCGCAACAGTTTGCTTACATTTTGTGGCATTCTGTTGCTTTTTTATTTTCAAAGGAGACGAGCCCTTATGAAAAAGAAACAAGTAATTTCAATTATTGCAAGTGAAGAAACATACGAAAACTTAACATCCTTTCAAACTCTCAAGGAATTAAATGACACTGTGCGAGCATATAAAAAACAATATAAATTAAATAAAAACCAAATGGCAGTACTCGATCATTTACACCACTATTCCGCTAAGTACCTTGGTGTTTCTTTTAAAACCAAAAATAACATTGCGGACGCACTTCATATTAGCCGCAGAACAGTTATTCGTGTATGCCAATACTTAGAATCCCTTGGTATTATTAAACAACTCGAAATGAAACGTAAGAGCGATAGGAGACAAACGAGTAATGTTATTGTGATTCAACCTATTCATACAGACGTACAACTTGTCACACCCAAACCAGCTAAAAATGCTGAAATTTGTCACACCCCAAAAACAAAATCTATTTCTTTAAAACAAGAGAGTAAAAAGATAAATAAACGTAAAGAGGGCGTTTCACAATCTATTCCACAGGATTCAGATTTCATCGATTACCGTGTACCATCATCTATGCGTGGGAAATTAGGACATGCTTTTGATTCAAAAGTGATTAATGAGTCTTTCAAAAATGCGAGCAACATCGCGAAAAAGGCTGCCAAGAAATGTAGTTTACTAGCGGATACAGATATCTTCCACAACCTTCTTGCGAATGCTTCTTCTGTCCTGTTCTCTAAAACGCATGGATATGAGCATAACGGTACGTTGATGAGAAATCCGATTGGCTACTTTACACGCACGTTTAAACATATGGTCTATGACTATATCGATAGCTTTAAGGAGATACATATTCTTGCAGATCGTAAGACAAATTTTGATGCTCGTAATGCGTTATTTTTGCAAATGACTGGTGAATAATCTTACTTCCGAATCGCTATTTGATTCATAAAATCATGAATCGATCTCGCCTGAAATACGTGGAAATTTGTCGAGTAGATGTCGTAGTGTGTATCTGTAATCACGAGAAGGGATGGAAAATATTTTGCTTGCTTCGGTTGCCATGGTTCTTGTTGCCATTTTAAGCTATAAAAATATGCTTCATACCGATTCAATTTTTCTTTCATCATCGCTTGGCTATAGATAGACCGTTGGACCTCGATGAAAAATGGGGACTGTCTCCAGATTGCGAATGCATCAGGTTCCATATATGCTTTACTGTATTTGGGTTCAACCTTAAATAATTTCGGTTGTTCGTACTGCAACAGTTGTTTATAAACATCCACAATAGCGAGGAAATGCGGAATCTTTTGACTTACCTTTCGAAGTGTACTCGGTTGCGGGAAATAAATATATGGTTGCTGGGAAACCTCTGCTTCCACACTTCCGTCCCGTCTTAATCGTTTCATCACTGCATTGCAACACGTAACAGCTTTCTTGAGTCCTTGAAAATGCAAATCAATAATATCATCACGGGACATGCATCGAAAACGGTGTAAATCTTTCAGAATGGCTTGATCTCTACTCTTCATGGTTCAACACTCCAAACACAGGAATTTTTTCTTGTTGCTGATTTGAAATCATGTATTTATCCTTTGGTACACGATACGGTTCTATCATTTGTTTCGCTTTGTTTAATGCTAAATATGGCGCTTGCACTTTCTGTAATCCATTTAGCTTTAGAATCATTTGTCCTGACTGCTCTAGCTGTTCCGCTCCAGGTGTACCCATGATATTGCTATTAATCGAATCGGCACATTTAAAGCCCATCCGAACCGTCATGTTGAGTTTGAGCTTCCCATCTAATACCTTTGCATCAGGACGTTGCATGGACAGCATCAAGAAGACACCTAGTGCCCGACCAACTGCCGATATTTTTTCTATTGTCGCCATACACTCTTTTTCATCTTGTAGCATCGCTACTTCATCAATCGCTAACAGAATAAAGGGTTTCTGTTTATCGGGATGTAATGTGTTGTATTTGTCAATATGATCTATTTCATATTCTTCCATGAGCTTTCTACGTTCCCTGATTTCATTCCACACGTTTTGAAGCATGCTCTTCATTTCATGTTCTTCCATGCATACTTCTTTTACATGTTTGACTCGTCGTAAGAAATGAAATTCCGAGTTCTTCAAATCGCCTAGATATAAATGCAAGGTATCGGGCAACATGGTTTGAATCAATGTGGACAATACAACACGCACCATACTACTTTTTCCGCTCCCTGTTTCTCCCGCAATGAGGAGATGCGGTGAATTTGCATCCACCATATCGTACACAATCATTTTGCCAAACTGGTCTCGACCAACTACAACTGGAAGACGATATTTTTTTAATAGCGGCTGCCAGTTTTTATAGCTGTACTCATATGACTCTAATCCTGCGCTAGAATGAAATACATGAAGAACAAACTTCTTAATATTCCCCTCAATTGCTACATTCCGTCCCAGTATTTGTTGAAAACAAAACCATTTCTTTTCTATACTCTGCGGGTCTAATCCATTGGGAACAGTAAATACATATCTCACACGCTCTGTCGAGGAAGATACATCATGAATCTTCGGATAAATTGGGATTTTCCCACCTCGTGTTTGATGCTCCGTATATAAACCAGCCTTTTGAAATACCTCTATCAGCTGATGTTTTAAAGACCTTTTCTGAAACCATTCGTGTAGTATTCCCATGAAGAACCTCCTAGAACATGATGACAATGCGAATGAATGCATAAGCGATGAAGCCCACTCCGCCCAATTTAACACCATAATACATCACATCCGAACATAATTTGGCTGCTGCTATCGAATCGTTTTGCACAAGATATTTTTCTAACAGGACTCCTCCAATTAAAACCCCTCCCATTACTCCTAACGCCAGATATGTATTTACGATTGCATCCGACATATGAAGAAATGCTAATGGACTCCATGCATGATATTTCTGTATTTGCATCTCTTTCTTTTTATATGATTCACTCATAAAATCCCGAAAGGGAATGACTTGTTTTTTCATAAACATCCACTCAGCCCCCTCGGTTATTTTTTATCGTATTCCGCACAAGATTCCGAACAATATTTCTTTCCATTCCCTCTCCAAAATAACCATTCCGACAAAAGACATTTACAATACTCACACATTTCTTGTGACGATGCTCTTTTGATGTTCCACATAATTGCTCCCTCTCCCTTTTTAACAGAATGAAGAAATGTAGGTATGATACAACTTGAAGCACCCATTACCATGGTACGGTTTGAGGTAACTGGTACGTCCATTACCAAGGTAATTCACCCTGATACATCATATTGTGGAGGGCTTGGACAATATTCATCATTTTTGGGGTTTTATTTTTAATGAAAAGTGGACATGACTGTATGTAATAAATTAATGAGGTGAAAATGATGTGGGGTTTAGGAAAAAAACGGACAAAGCTAGGAAAATTTTTAGACAAACATAATATCGAACAAGAATGGCTTGTACGAAAATCAGGGCTAGGAAGAAATACAATTGGAGAACTCGCTAATAATTTTGAAAGGTCACCTACTCAAAAAACAATGCAAAAAATATTAAAAACCCTTCGAGAAGTTGATCCTAGAATAAAAGCAGATGACTTTTGGGATATGTAAACGCAAAAAAGCCGTCTCCCAAAAGGAAACGGCTCTCTGCAGGTTAACCATTCAATTATAAAATGGAATAGTTAGAATATACCATATTTAAATATATCCGTCAATAACGAGTTCTAATTTACCACGTTAGTGGATATACTATTTATGATTCAAAGCGTTACCTCCATTTATAACACCTTCAACTGAAGAAGGTGTTTTTTGTTCTATTTCAGATTCATTAATCATATACCTATAGTGCTGACTTCCGTAAAATATTTTAATAAGCGATTGAGCATTCTCTCCCAACCTGAGATTGCTCTTTTTTAGTTGTGGCATATTTTCACATCTCAGCACATATATTCTATTACTCCTAGCGCTAGGCATACACAAAAAGGAATTCTGGTTCAGCACCTCGGAATGCCTTTTACATATTTTCACACGTTATTGCATATACTTATACCACATGAGGAAAACATCAACGATTTTCTTCACCCGAAGAGCCCCTTCTTCTCACTCCACAGCGGGCTCTTTATTTCTGGATATACACAAAAAATCCGCCTCCAAAAGGAAACGGATTTCTTATAACAATTCATTTAGAGTAATTTCATAAAAAATATACTATATGGAAATGTAACAGTCAATAATAATAAGTTCTATTCTCCGCTAATATAGAATATACTATACATGACATCTAGAGAATCACCATATGAAAGACACCTTTACCTAGGGAGGGGAAGGTGTCTTTTTGTCTTTACAGCATAATAAACACTTTAGAAGCATATAATAAACTGCTCCTGGCATGATGCCTTTCTATACACAGAAAAAGCACTCCGGCCTCACCACCCTGGAGTGCTTTTTCATTTTTTAGTTACACAACATCATTTTCTATATATGGTGGTTCAAGAGAAAACACTATAGCAGAGTACACCTTGGTCACGTATACTCTGTTTTTTATTATCATATTTTCCCCATAACTACATAGACATAGTATAGAACACCAATACGGGGATAGTATATCTTATAATGTTCTACTCATATGATCACTCCATATGAAGCGAGTTCTCTTTATTTAGGGGGACTCGCTTTTTTCCTTATAATTCCCTATGTCTCGTTAGGATTCCCCATTTTTCGTTATTCAACCTTTTATTTTTTTCAATACACTTCATCTTCCTTAATCCTTATAATTAAATATAAAACATCCTATATGAGGGGGAGAAGAATTGATTGTCAAACTACCTATTGCACTTTTATTGCTATTGTTAGCTGTCATCTGGTTATTCATCGGATATTACTTGAGAATTTCACTACTATTAGGATTAGGTTTCGGGGTTATTTTCGGTGTCACCATCCTGCTATTACCTGATATATTAGAGTGGATTATAAAAGAAGATATATCTGAAGAAATGTTTCATTTTTAGAACAAGGAGGCGCAAACCTCCTTGTTTCCTTTCACATACACATAGGCTGTTTTGCTGTTATACTATGTGTATCCTTTAAAATTGTGCAATTTATCTCTCAAACCTCACATACTCTCCAGACACCCATTGGTCTCCGCCAACATTGTACCACCCATTTTGAATGCCCCAAGATTGATATCGTTCGCCTCGGTACACATTCTTCACAATACCATAATTCGTTCCTGGTCCTGTACGAACACGCAATACATCGGCTGTAATTGTCACGACACCTACACCATTGGTAGACGGTTGTGTAGATGTACCCGCACCATTATGATTAGAACCGCCCGTAACAATTTGTCCAGTCAAAGCGTATACGATTGAATTCGCAACCTTATCCACATTCCATTTCTCCATATCCGCATCGTTATCGATAAATCCTAATTCAATTAAGATAGCTGGGGCTTTTGTCCCTCGAAGTACAGCCAGGTCTTTACGCTCTTTCGCACCACGATTAGACCAACCGATATCTTTCGATAATTGAGCTGAAACCTTAGCAGCTAGCGCTTGTTGGTCGTAGTATAAGACCTCAACGCCATTAGCAACACTATTGAATGCGTTCAAGTGGAACGAAATGACCAAGCTAACATCATGCGAGTTACATTTCGCTACAATATTATTCAAATTCTGCGCTTGCGTAGAGCCGGTTTCATCCGTATCGTCATACACTGTATGACCTAGTGCCCGTAACCTGTCTGCAACCGCATCTTTCACCTGTCGATCCATGATGTGTTCTTTTCTATTCCCCCAGTTTGCACCTTGTACAATACGATTGTGACCACCATGTAAACTATATGTAGCCATTACTCCACATCCCCTTTCTCATTTCCTTCATGATCTGACCAAATCCCTAATGCAATTCCTACCGTTAACAAGTAAGGTGCCAATTCATCCAAAAACGTTTTCGCCTCTGATAAACCAAATTTCGCACATACAAAACCAAGTAATGAAAAAACCGCAACCCATGTTTTCCAGTTGCGGAATCGTTTTTTAATATTTTCTTTTGACAAATTCATGTTTAGTCATTCTCCTTTTCGATTGTATCTAAGCGTTTATGCGCTTGTTTGGTACTTTCCTCCACTCTCGTAACCCGTTCTCCTAGTGCTACCATTTGTTTTTCACTGGCTTTCAAATCAATGCGTATGTCATCCACTCCTTTCCGGATATATCCCAGTTCTGCTTTTACTTCTGCACTCTGTTGTCCATCTGATTTAATCGATTTTGATTTGTTCAGTGCATAGCCAAAATAACTGATAGCGAGTGATAGGACGGCAATCAGTGCACCAATTTCAATGCTCATGTGTTTCAACTCCTTTCCAAAAAAAAGAGAGACTCTTGTCCCCCCTTGCATACATACAATTATCTTAAAATCCGCCTTTTAGCACCAATCCTAAAACTGCCATGATTACAGAACTAATCACAATTCGTAAAATCCATGTGGTATTCATGCTAATTTTTTCTAATTGCTTATTGATTGTGGAAATATCCTTTTCGTTTATCGTTGTCCGCGTTTCTAAGTTACGAATATCTCGCATGATTTCCTTTTGTTCTGCTTTTAAATAATCTATTTTTACTTGTAAATCTTCCATACCTTCACATCCTTAGTGATTTGAATCCAACAATCTCTATATCATATGAGACAACCCCCTTCACTGTGATTCACTAGAAGGCTCTTCTCTATAAAAGCCGTATTTTATTCAAAATCCAAATCTATTTCTGCACACCTAGCGTATCCTTTCACGATTTCACCTTCTTCCTTTCTACAGATACATCCCGTTAATGATAATAAAGCTGGAAGCACTTCTTTTTGTTTGACAAATGATATCACCATTCCAAGCAATATTCACGGCGCACGGAGAATAGGTTGCACCACCTGTCGTATCATATACCGCTGTAACAGTTGCCCAATAGGCAGGCTTCATAAACTCAGGCAATGAGCCAATAACCGCCCCTGCTTCTGTACTCCCGCCTTCTACAAGCCCTTGTATATGTTTCCATCCAAACTGGTCTATTCCATAAAAAAAGGAATTTCCACTGCCATTAGAATGAAAGCCATTTTTAAAGTTCGTAAATCCTTGCATGAACTTTTTGGTCTCCTCCGCCATATCCTCTACAAAGCCTACTTTCTTCCCGCTATAAGAAAGTGTACCATCGTCTTTGAATTGCAGATATTTCTTGGTGACTGCATTCCCCATATATACTCCATTCGTCCCGATACCAACAATCGCTTGGTTTGCTGTTCCTTCTATCATCCATTCCTTTGTCTTTACTTGGACCTTGTCTAACATGGTGTTATTCGTTCCTGTGACATTCAGATTTTTCGCTTTTCCATCTACCGTACCGCTTTCCACGGTATTCCAATCTTTCTGCGGAAGAAATCGAAATCGTCCGGATGGATTCGAAACTTGCAACGGGGATTCCACTCCCTTATGGTCGATGACAAGCGGTCCCGTCATGGTATCTCCGACTTTTTTCACCACACCATTTGCCGCAATACTTGCACCTAACTCCTCAATTTTTTTATTGGTCTTCAGGTATTGCTCGTCTATATACGGCGTGATTTCTTTGATTTTTTGATTGGTTGTCTCAAACTGACTTTGTATATACGGCTTTAACTCACCTATTTTTTTATTCGCGTCATCCATTTCTTTTCGATACCCCTTTACACGCTCCATTGCCCCATCAAACTCAGAAATATAGTTTTCTATTTTGATATTTCCTTCTTTTACATCACGTCTTAATGTAATACGAATGTCTGGTGTACTCATTCTTTCTGTACCTTTTTCCATCACAAAATAAGCTGTCCAATCATCCGATGTGGAAACAGCTTGTGTTGATAATGTATAGACGAACATACCATTCTTTGCATCTACGATTTGTGCATCATCACGTATACATCCTCCTGTATGATTGGTCGCTTCATATTTCACTGCATAGCCTGTTAAATCGATAGGTTGCCCCTTTTCTCTTACATATACCGTAAGCTTCAACCCGTTTGTATCATTTTGCCTGGAACGAATGATTTTTGTAAATACAGGCTCTGCTACATCTATCATGATTTCCTCATTTCGCATAACTACACCTCTTTCTAACTTGTCCTTTTCACACATCTAGGTGGTCTTCTCTGCCGCTTTTTCTTATTCCGGTGTTTTACATTTCCTTTTCGTGGTATCGGCTCCATTTCTTCCAATCTCGCATCTGTTTTTGTCACATATTCTTGAAACGCTCTTGTTACCTGCGATGTCATCGAATACAGACTCACTCCCGAATCCGTGGACTCATCCGGAATCACCCTTCCATAGTACGTTTCAATCGCTTCCGTTGTAATGGTCGGTTCTCCCTCTGTTCGATTCATCCGCTTTTCGTAGAGCTTCGGCATATCCACTTTCAGATTATACGCTTTGATATCCCAATCCATAATCTTGTCTAACATGCTATCTTTCACATCTCGTATATTTGTTTTATATTTCCTCTTAGAAGAAACTTTAAAATCAGATGCTAAAACACCGTTAAAATACGTCCCTAATCCACTTTTCACTTGCACATAGGTACTTTCATAATTTCTATTATTCCGTAATAAAATGTTCTGAAATACGATGTCACTATCTCCACCAGGTGACTGTTTCAAATCCACAACCCGGTCTCCATTTTGACGGAAGCTAAATCCTTCTTTTGCCGTGAAATACGCACCACCGGCTTTACTTTCCAAGAAGAGATTATTTTTGCTTCTCAAAGAAGCATACGAGTCTTTTGACTCCAGTTCTAGGCTTTGATCCGATCTGAATTCCGCATGTCCATTTTGATTAAACGCCAGTAATGCCGAAAAAGAGACTCTTGTCGGATCACCATTTTGATATCCATTCGATATGCCGATACCTCCCGAACTAGGCGAACCTTCCAGTTGATAAACCAACACGGCACCTCGCGTTGCTGTTATATCATTATTGCCACCTAATACAATTGTGGGTTGCATAGTATGATTTTTAGTAACTACTCAGCTTCCTCACGGAGGCTTTTTTCATTTACTAGTCTGATATGTACTTTTTGTGTGAATACTAGATATATCAGACAAGGAGGTGGTATTTATGTTGAAAAAACAAGAAATTCTAGCTGTCTATCAAAAGGGACCTCAAGCTATTTACGATTTTGTTCATCAATTAGAAAGTCAAATACAGAATTTAAAAGAGCGTATAGAAGAATTAGAAAATCGTTCAAAAAAAAACTCTACAAATAGTCATAAACCACCCTCTACAGATGGTTTTCGTAAGCCTATTACAAAAAGTTTGCGAAAATCATCCCAGCGTCAAACCGGTGGCCAGTTGGGCCACAAAGGACATACACTTCATTTGACAACGACTCCTGACAATATGATTACCTATTCTCCTACGCATTGTATTTGTTGTCACACGTCCTTAAAACATGAACCTGTAAAAGGATACCGCATTCGCCAAGTGTATGATTTACCACCTATCCTGATAGAAGTCACAGAACATAAAGTGGAACAAAAAGAGTGCCCACATTGCCATTCTATCCAAGAATCCCAGTTTCCCTCTACTGTCTCTCGTCCTGTTCAATATGGTCCAAATATAAAAACACTGATTCCTTATTTAACACATTATCAATGCCTTTCTTTGAAACGAACAAAAGAATTCTTTCAAGATTGTTTTGGACATTCGATAAGCGAAGGGACGTTAGTCAATCATACCCATGCTTTTTCTGCTCAATTGCGGCCGTTTCTCGAAGAAGTAAAAGAACAGATTCTGCAGTCTTCTGTTGTCCATTTTGATGAAACCGGTATGCGAGTAGAAAATAAAACACAATGGTTACATACTGCGAGTACACCGGAGGTGACATTTCAACATATTCATGAAAAACGCGGAAAAGAAGCGATGGATGCAGGTGAAATCTTGCCTTCTTTTTCTGGAATTGCTATGCATGATGGGTGGAAACCGTATGATGTGTATACAGATTGTCGTCATGTTTTATGTAATGCCCATCTCTTGCGAGATTTGCAAGGGATTATAGATAGTACCGGAGAAACATGGGCACAACAAATGAAAGAATTCCTTACACAAGCTTTGACAATAAAAAAGCAATACAAGGGAAATATTCCAGAAATAGAGAAAAAGAATCTGTTTGCCGCATACCAGGCCATATTGAAAGGCAAACAGGTGCCTTCTGCAGAACAAAAAAAGAAAAGAAAACAGACGCCTTCTCAAAATTTATGGAATCGCTTTGCTAAGTATGCGGACAGAATTCTAGCGTTCTTAGAAAGTCCAGATATTCCATTTGATAACAATCAAGCGGAGCGAGATATTCGGATGACGAAAGTCAAACAAAAAGTGTCTGGGACGTTTCGAAGTAAGGAAGGTGCAGAATCATTTTGCCACATACGTAGTTTTATGAGCACCATGAAAAAACAAAATCAATCAGTATTACAAGCGATAAGTCAGGTGTTAAAAACCGGAACGGTTCCTTGGAATACCACTCTTTCGTAAGAGAATGTTTCTATTTCATATAGATTCTTTCTCTTATCGGAGTGTGTTCTTTTTCATGTTTTCGAACAGGAAACATGTATTTGGCATGCTTTTTTGTTTAACTAAGCTGAGTAGTTACGATTTTTATTAATATAGTACCCCATAAAAATGCGCGTGATATCAGATTCCATCAACCGAATAAATTGTTTAGTAATCGAAACATAATTCGAATCATGGGACGTTCGAAGCGTCGTTCCTGTTATTTCTCCACCTCGAATCAAATTTCCATTCAACACTCCCGTTGTAATAAAATCCGCCACAATTCTTCCATCACTTGTAATCGCAATCTCATACGGTCCGTTTACCCCAGTTGAGGAATACCCAAATCCGTTTATGTTCCACTGCCACACCTTCGCAGCTGTCATTTCATTCTTGGTATCCATGATAAGTACGCGATCTGGATAGACACGAACATTCCCACCAAATCCCGAATGAATTAATTTTGTTGCATTTTCCTTCGCTGCATCCAGTAAAGAACCTGGCATATTGGACACATCTTGTTGCACTTGATCTACTTTACTAGACAGGTCGGTAAACGATTCTTTGAAATTACCAATGGTTACGTGGATATATTCTTTTTTGATGGGGTCATATTTATAAGAAATGACTTTTGCCTGAATATCCATACCATCTTCCTCATGTTTCACCGTAACAGTATCCCCCATCCAAACACGCTGCAAGATTTTATATTCTTTATACTCCTCTGTTTGAGATAATTCTTGGAAAGCAACCTGATAGGTTGCTTTCGGTTGATCTACTTTTTGCACATCAAACATATCTTTTGCAGCTTGCCGCAATCGTTTATATGCTTCTTCCAACGGAACGGCATCTTCGTCCTTTGCGTTGTCACCAATCGCTGCTTTTATATGATGAAATTCAATCACTCGTATTCTTGGATGCGGATACTTATGAATGAGTGGACTATCTACATATTTTTCTGGTAATAACAATCCATCAAACCCTTGCGGCATAATTCTGGTCGTAGGGCTTTTCCAATCCACACTTCCTTCATACCCTAACAAATCTTTTTTATGCCTAATTACAACTCCACGGTTTGTTCCTCGGCTTCTGAGCATCTTTACATCAAAATTATCTCGTTTTAATTCGCCACCCCAACGATTAACAAATGAATTATCTTGGCTCGTATCCAACATTGCTTCAACAGGATTCTTTCGAACAATACGTGCGGTGGATATATTGGTTATATCTGAATAAAAAGTAAAAGGATGCTTATATTGACAGCCTGATGACAACCGAGCCATAGCTCCACTACCATTTGTAGGCTGAATAAATATATCTTCAATCAAGTTTTCCGTTAAATCATAAAAAATATGGTAACAAACTACTTGTATTTCTCCCATACTAACTTTCGGTGTTACGACTCGGAATAGTTGATTTCCATCAGGAGTAGGCACTTTTATCAGGCTCATTCCGTCAATTTTTGTTCCATAGGGAGCAAATAAAGGGTAATGAAACGCAAACACAAATAAACCATTGAGTTCTTCCTCAACAGTTGCGTTATAAATATGTTTATCTAAAGCCCCTATACCATTGTGTGTAAAATCAGTCTCATTTGGTTTATATAAAGTAATCATTTATATCTCCACCTAGGTCGAATTTCCATAAATTGAATTGCTCCTGACCACTCTATTTTATTTTCTCCCATGTTGAATATAGGGAACTGCCCCATCATTTTATGATTCATTGATATGGTATCGGTATATGCTTCAAGTATTTCTGAGTCTATGACAACAGAACCATTCACATCTTTTATTTGAAAAGAGACGTCATTGATTGTTATACGGAAAGTACCATTTCCCAAAATCCAAAACTTAGGATCAGATTCAATTGTACCTGGATTATAAATTACACCAGGTTTGGTGAGCTTTAGATTTACATCCTCTGTATATTCAAAGGGATCTAGTGTGAAATCCACCTCAAATTCACCATGCTCCTCAATTTCCGTTGTGATGTCTCCCATTTCAACATGCTTAATCTTCCGATGTACATCGTCATCTGTGAAAAAAAATGTTTTCCCTTGTAATAACCAAGGTTTTGCACGTCTTATGAAAGGTTTAATATTTTCCCTTTCCAACATATTAAATTTCACCTTAAAAGGGACATTTTCATATGCCCCTTTCTTTGTAAGTGAACCATGTCGTCCTGGTATTTCTATATGTTCTACCTTTTGTTTTGCGGTTGGAATCACTGGACGACCTACTAAACCTAATCCGTAACTGCTTGCTAATTCATTATCGATTCCTATATCCAACAATTAAGTCGTCCTCCCTATTCCTATTTTTGAATTACGCACTTTTTGAGCAAGTGCATCATCTATTTTTCCGACCATACGGTCGATATCACGATCATCCCTCACTGAAGGATTATAAATATGAATTACAGTTGGTTCAGTAGACATCGTTGCTGCAATCCCTTCACCAATCGCACCTAATGTCTTTTTATTCAACGGTAAAACTGCTTCATTTCCAGCCTCGCCTGCACCTTGTAACTGACCATTACTCATACCGAAGATTGTAGGTCTAGTAAAAATACCGCCTTTTGCACGCCATTGTACACCAATGCCAGATGGATACGTAATGTCTTTCCCTAAAATGTTTTTCGTGCTAGTTTCTAAACTAAAATGCGGCATTTTAGGCATTTCCGGTTTCGGAATCTTTAATTTCAAATCACTGAAAAATCCTTTGATTTTATCAATGAATCCCTTCACTTTCTCCACCGCATCTTTAATCGGGGCAATGATAAACCTCTTTGCTGCATCAAACTTTTTTTGAGCTACATTTTTTACTGAATCAAACTTTTCCCGTGCTGTATTGTACATATCATTGAACTTCTCTTTTGCAGAATTATAAGCTGAAATAACTGGATCAATAATATATTTATAAACTAAATTCCATGCTGTAAGTGTATAAGATTGGATTTTGGCCCAATTACCTAGTATCCAATTCGCTAAATCATTCAATTTTTCTTTCGTTGTATTCCACAATTCCTGAACAGGCTGAATAACATATTGTTTTACTAGATTCCACGCTGCGGAAGTATATGCTTTCACTGTCTCCCACTGTGAACTTAACCAAGAAATCAAATCACTGAATTTTTCTTTTGTTGTACTCCAAGCTTCTTGGACTGGCTGAACGATATATTGCTTAAATAATCCCCACGCAACTTGCGCCACAGCTTTTGCAATTTCCCATTGTGTGCCTAACCAAGCAACCAATTCACCAATTTGTTTACTTACCCAATCATACGATTCCTGAATCGGCTGTATAATATATTGAGATATGGCCGCCCATGCAATTTGTGCTCCAGCTTGTATGAATAACCATCCTGCCTCAAGAACCGTAGAAATCAAAGAAATAATTGGATCTAAAACCGTAACAATGGTATTCCAAGTTTCTTGCCAAGATTGCACGAGTGTCCCCCATAATGCAGAAGCTGTTTCAACAATACCCGTCCACAATCCACTAAAAAATTCACCCAAAGGAGACAATATACTATTTGCTAATTCAATGAATGAAGACCACGAGTCTGAAAAATAATCAGTAATACCTGTCCAAATTTCCGATGTTGTATCAGAAATTCCAGTCCATAAATCAGTAAAAAATTGACCGACAGGTTCAAAGAACTCATTTGCCATATTTAAAAAATCTGACCAGGCTCCAGAAAAATAATCAACTGTGGAAGACCAACCATCACTACATGCCTGAAGTATACCTGCCCACAATTCGCCAAACCACTCTTTAAATTGTGACCATTTTTCAGAAAGCCAATCCGTTATGGCACCCCAGTTTTTTATTAACATGATAATACCAGTTATCACTAAGGAAACTGCTGCAATGGTAGCTATTACAGGTAAAAACGCCAGATTCAACGCACCAAATGAAACAGCGAGAGCTGCTACAATTGGAGTTAGAATAATAAACGCCGCACTCAATGCACCCATCACGATTAAAAGCGTTTGATCGACTTCCGACAATTTACTAAACCAATCCATTACAGCTTTAACTCCATCAACAATTGGAGGTAAAATATCTTTAGCTAATTCTGCAAATTTCTTTCCAAGTGGTTCTAACGCAGCCTGTGTTTCTCTTAATGCTTTTTGAAATTGCTGCCCCAAAGATTCTTCCTGAAGTTTCTTCATTTCATCCATACGTCCAGTTACATCGCCAAGACCACCATGTACATTATTTAGACTCAGTACAGCTTCAGCGCCCATGTCTTCCCATTTCACACCAAATAAAGCAACACCAATCTGGTTTGCCTTTACTTTATCATCCATTTTACGTAAATCACCTAATACAGCATTGAATACATCAGCTGCAGTTCCCTTACCTTCATTGAATGACTTCCATACTTTTTGTGTCTCTTCAGATAAATCACCGAATCCTTCTGATACACCTTTCGAACCATCTTGTACACGGATACCAAATTCCTTTACCAGGTCATTAATATAGTCTAAGTTATACGAACCGCTTTTTGTTCCATTTGCTAAAATCGTAAACATTTCTTGAGCACTAAAACCACCTTGCTTGAATAAAGGCGCATATTCAGATAAATTATCAAATAATTCATCCGAATAATTTAAACCTTCTTGAGCACCGGCAGCAAGTAAGTCAAAGGTTTCTTGTGTAGATAAACCAAATTGGCTCATTAATTGTCCTGCACCGCGTGTCGCTTCGTTTAAATCCACATCATAAACTTTAGCTAGCGTTAAAACGTTTTCTGATGCACCTTGTAATTCTTCATGTGGAACATCTCTCATGTTTTGATAGACCTTTATAAGCGCATTGTCTACCTCTTCAAGATTTTCACCAAAACCTTTTTTCCAAGTATCAACAGCAATCTTTTGAAGATTTTCGGCACCTTTTCCGGTCAACCCTAATGAAGCTTGAATTTTCCTCTGCGATCCATCAAACTCTATTGCTGTATTTACAATCGACTTTCCCATTTCAATCAATTTTTCGGATATTCCTTGTAGAACTTCAGCGGCTTCCATTAAATTGTTCATATCAAGTTTCTTATTGATTTCCGCCATTCCATCCGCCGCTTGTGAACCACTTCGCCCAACACTCTGTAATGAGTTTTCAAATTGCTTTACTGTCGTTTTTGCTTGGTTTAATTTAGCTTCAAGTTGCTGCACCTCTGTAGAATTCTCACCATACGCACGTTTTGCTGTGCTTAATTGTTGTTCTAAATTGTGGACGACTTTATCCGTCATTTCTGTTTGCTGACGTAGTTGTTTCTGTGCTAATTCCAACTTATCCGCTTCACTAGCGTTTGCTCCTAATTCAGCATTCTGAAGTTTAAAAGAGCTTGTTAGCTTTTTTTGTTCTGCTTCAAGTTTCTTAGAATTCTCTTGCAAATCCAGTAAAGTTCCACGTGCTTCCCTGGCTTCAATTGCTTGCTCGGAAAGACCTTCATTCACTCGTTTCATTGCATTATCAAGAGAAGTTTCAGCACGTTCTGCATCAAGCAACTTCCCGTACATTTTATTGAGTTGTTCGGCGGTTGTACTTGTGTCCTTGGACATCGCTTGATATTCAGCACGTAACATAGCTGTACGTTTCTTGGCTGCTTCCATTTGAATTTCAAGCTTCTTCTTTTCAGCAAGAAGTTTATCAGTCATCGTCGCATCTTGGCCCATTGCTGCAATATGATTTTTATATTCTTTCGCTGCATTATTCATAACCATATTGATTTGTTTCAATGTATTTGCATACTGAACTTGGCCATCCATTTTAAAATTAAGAACAACGTTTCTTTCTTTACTATTCCCAGGCATTTTCTCACCTGTTATGAAGTGACCTTTGTCAATAGTTTTTCACCCATAATATTTTTCTTGATGGCATACAAAAGCTTCAGAAATAAGATCTATCGACAGTTAACCACTCTGTTATTCGTGGATTGGTTACCTCAGGTTAATGGTTCGTCGTTAGGCTCTTATAATCTCACTGCGTGGATCACACCTTTTCAAATTCTAATAAATAGCTTGTTTATCAGAATTTCAGCCATGCCAGAAGAGGTGAGTCATAGATAGCCAGACCTGTAATTCACTATCTCTGAAGCTCATCTATGCCATCAATTGATACCTTTGATTTCTAACTATGAATCAATCAACTTCATATCCTTCCCTCTTTATTTTCGGTGAATTTTACCTGTTTCTAATCCCCATATAAAACACCCCAGTTCTCTTGCGATAGCTGTAACGGCAACATTTCTAGGCTTCCCTTGATATATCATGCGATAATATTTTCTTTGTAACCTTTCTACAGCCTGATCCGCATAAGCAATCACTTCGCTTCGTTGCCCTTTTTGTCTTGCTTTCACTCGCTTCGATTTTAATCCGATTGCTCCTTTTACCAACGCATTTGCACATTCTACAAGAGTAGACCTAACGGTCGAATTTCCTTGTTTTGTAATCGAACGTCGACTGATTTTCTCTCCACTTGAGCTTTCGCTTGGCGTCAATCCTACATAAGCCATAAATGCTTTAGCCGTGGGAAAACGAGTGAAGTCTGCAATTTCCACATGAACAGTCATTGCCGATGTTGTATCTATACCTTTTAAGCATCTTAACTTTGCGATTGGTTCTTCGTACCTTTCACGATGAGATAATTCTTCTAATCTCAAACTGAACCGCTCAATTTTATCGACTAGAACATCATACTGTAATAGGTATTCGCCTAACGTTTCTTTGAATAATCCTTGTAGATCAAGATTCTTTAACCATTTCATATAAGCGATTGTCCAGCTTGATTTCCCTTCATACACATAGCCATGTCTTAAAAGGAATGCTTTTATCTGTTGTTTTATTTTTTTCAAAGATGTTTTAAAATCACCTAACATGCGGATATACTCTTTCACGGCAACATCCTCTTCTTCTGGAACATATACTTCTTTATAGGTGCCATTTGCTAAATTAAGAGCAATCATTTTGGCATCGAATTTATCATTTTTCACCATTTTGTTTTTTGATGAACTGTACATTGTTGTGGGAGCTAAAATATCACAATCAATTCCATTTTGTTCAAGAAGATTATGAAGTGAATACCCTAAACAACCAGCCTCATATCCAGCTTTAATTTTTATATCTTCACCATATTTTGTTTTCAGTTTCTCAACGAATTTTTTTACGAGAGATACATTTGAAGCACATCGTGCTTCTCTTACAATTTCCCCAGTTGTTCCGTGTAGTGCACATAAGCTAAAACTTTCCTTGTGGACATCCATCCCAATATATATTATATTTTCCATAGTGGCCTCCTATTATCATAGGGTATAACCCCATTCATAATGTTTTCATTCATTATTATGGGTTAAAATCCCTGACTTGATAATCTAGGAGGTCACTTCATATTATCTCATTTCTTATAGGAATGGTGTTTGATCTAGCGTGTAAATTTGTTTCGGTTTCTGCTCATGTAATGCATCTGGATTGTTGTATCTGAGATGCATAATGAACTGTTTTAGAAAATGTGCCGGTGTAATTTTCCAAAAGTCATCCATACTTAAACCAAGCAATGTATTACCGACATAAAAATAAAAATCCCAGTCCAATTCGGACTGAGATTCCTCGTTTTTAGTCAGTATGTTTTTTACTTTTTTTCTTGCTTCAGCTTCTCCATATCAGAAGTTTGGAAAGTTTGGCCACTGAAAATTTCGTATACAACGATGAAGATATCAGGTAAATCATTCATAGGAATGGCACCTTTCAATTCAGCTACTGTACATTCCGTACCACCACTACGTACCATCGCATAAATTAATGCACGCATCAATTTCGCTTCATTTTCTCCCAGGCTAAATTGACCTTTTCCTAACATATCATTCATTTCTTTTTCAAATTCATGATAGGGTGTTCCATACGCCTCTTCCACATAAGGAAAAGATTCAAAAGTAAAAACAACAGGGATTGTAACACCCTGTATTTTAATACTATTTCTAGTTATATTAACGTTAACTAAATCACTTAAACGTGCCATACTATCACTCCTTATTTCCCTGGCGTCGATGTTCCACCAAGTTGTGTTAATTGAGATTCATCACAAATGACTTGTTTTAAGAAATCTTCAGCTTTAATTCCTTTTGCCTCTGGATCACCAGTATCTAATTCAGCTTGTGTTACGTCATTACATAACAATGGATCTGCTGTAATTGTGTAAGCAATGTCATCCACAGTCATTTCATCACCTTGTGTTTTCCAAGATTCTTCTACTGGAGCAACCGTACATTTTGGATACCAACGTACTATTTTTGTTCCATCATTTAAAGGAAATACAACACCTACTGCGAACTTTGGGTACGCCTTCGCCTTCGCTGTTTCAAAAGACACGCCCTTTTTACGTGTTTTGGCAAAGATTTTATCTTTTACTTCTCGATTTAGACCAGCAAGATTAAAAGCTAATCCAAACGCTGTATTTTTGACAATGTTAATAATTTTTTTGTTAGATGCCCACTTTGTAAAATTAGTAGAAGTAGTGGAAATCGTTAAATCAGAAATGTTCGTTTGTCTATAAACGATATCCTCATAAGTTGGTAGTGCACTAGAAGTTTCATTTCCCTTCATCAAGCACAAATATAAATCTTCGATCCCTACCGAATATTGAATTTCTTTATTTTCAACTGTCATGTATATCATCCTCACATTCTATCTATTATTTTTTGTGCCATAATATCAGCAATTTTGTCACCTTCTGCATCAAAGGTATTCTGAACAAAATGTTTCCCTTTCACACGGCCCTTACCATTTGCTTTTTTATGACCATGTTCAACTAAGTACCAATACCAAGCTTCATCTTTAAATTCCACAGATACACGATCATCTTTCACAACAACCTTTAAGCTATCTCTTAAATGTGTTCGCTTATTTTTACTGGATGCTTTGATTTTTGGTTTTAATTTACTAGCAAAATACTTCGCTGCTTCATCTAATACATCCAGTTCGACCTTTTTATTCACTCGTAATAGCGTATTAATATCTTCTAAAGCTTCAGCAAAGCCATTGTTATTTGAAGCCATCACTGGATACACCTCACATACGTTATAAACTGCGTGATAGTGTCATCATTCTCGTCATAACCCATTCCATCAAACTGAGAATAAGACACGCCTGCTTCGTTAAAAACATCCTTTAACGGAGCGTAATCTTTTTCAGTTCCGTTTGTAATAACTGCAATTTGATAAAGTGGCATATCTTTTAGAACCTTATTAGAAGCTCTTTTCTGTTGTTCATTCACAAACTCATACACAATATAAGGATACTTCGCCGTTGTAGGAGCTTCATCACGATATACAGGAAGGCCCGATTGCTTCATAAGCGTTCGTAATTGCTCAAAATTAATTTGCATAGGACAATGACACCTCCATCAATCGGTCTTCTTCACGCACATAAATACGCTCAATATCATAAATACGGCCACCAACTTTTACACGATAATCCTTTTGGTTATTTTCAATATCACGATCAATACGGACTTCAATTTTCTTTACAATTTCATTCGTATCTTTCGTTGTAAATTTATCAGTTGCTGTAACACCAATATTGTTATACCGCATGTTCCGTTCGAATGGATATCCCATCACAACTCGATCCGTTTCTGGATCGATCGTTTCTCCCAATTTCAGTAGTTCTCCTATCCATTTGAGTTTATTGCTCTGTCTCTTCGGCATCATACACCTCCTGAATAAAGAACGGTGTCAGCGCATCCAGTGCTTGTTCTAATTCTTTTTCTGCCACACGATATTCATAAAAAATACCTGCGCACATAATGACCAGGTATTCAACTTCTTTTCCACATGCTTTTTTTACATATCGCTGACCTTGTTGTATATAAAAAGAGAGCATAGAATCATCCATGCCCTGTTCCCAATGAATATGCGCTTTTAATGTATCGATTAGATTATTCATATGAAGTACCCATACTAGCTATTTATCGTAATGGGATTTGTTTTATCGTCTGTGCCAATCCATGTTCCACCTGTAATTTTCCCAGCAGTATCAACCGTTACAGAAATAGATTTCACACCCACACCATTGGCGCCGTTTGTTCCAGTTTTTCCGTCAACGCCTTTCACACCAGCTGCCCCTGTTTCTCCCTTGTCCCCTTTATCGCCTTTGGACCCTTGCCCCCCTGCTACATCAATTAAATCTGCAAAATCTTGTTGCGTTGGCTTATATCCCGTCACAAATAATGCTTTGACTGCTTCTTTTGTTTTTCCCATCCTGGCATCCCTCCTATGAAAGTATCAAACTCTTCCCAATCACCGCTTCTCCAATTGGAAGCGGTTCATCAGGGTTTCGTCTGCGTCCCATCCTGCAAGATATATTTATAAACTGGCACTTCAAATGGGGAATGAATGAGTTGTGCATCAAGTAAGTTCCAAATACGGAAACCGACACGGTTTGTACGTGAGAATAACTCCACTAATTTTTGGACTTCGAGTGACCCAATGACATCTTGAATGTAGAATTTAGAAAAGTCACCGAAATAGAATACTGGTGTATCTGGTGAATCAGGAATGTCAATTGCATCTTCTTCCTCAACAGGGAAGCCTAATAATGTATAACCAATTCCACCTTCCGCTTGATTAAACGGACGAAGTAATGGGAAACCGTCATCTGTTTTCATTGTTTCAATTTTTGTTAATGCTGCTGTATTTAATACCCATCGTGCTTTTTTACGTACTTCTTTCACAGGTGTATTTTTCATTTTCACTAATGCATCATAAAGATTCTTTTCATCCGTTTTAAATTCAACAGCTTTCTTTGCTAATGCACCATCATTGATGTTATTCGCTTCATCACCATTCACCATATATTGCGTTTCCTTACGAACATAAGCTTTTTTCAGCTCGTCCATGACAATTTGTTCAATTGGTAAACCTGTACGCGCTAATAACTTTTTCGTTACAGTTGCAAGTGCATCAAATTCCGTTGGTGATAATTCGATTTCATCAAACTCGATATCTGTTTCTGGAATTTCATTATTTGTTCGCTCATTTTTATGACCTTGTGCTTCTGCCTTTCTAACTAAAACAGGATACTTAATATTTTCTTTTGTTTTTACTCCTGTTCCTAATCGGCGTAAGAAGTTTTCTTCTTGTGCATACGTAATAATTTCTTTACTTAAGAAATCTGGAATCGTAACAGAACCATTACCAGTAACTAACCCTAATGAACGTGCTTCTCTCTCATCAATATTACCAACAATATAATTAGCGAAAGCTGAACGAGTTTCCGTTTCTTTGTTTTTAGTAGATCTATGACCTTTAGTAGAAAGACCTGTGCCAATAGCTGCCATGATTTCAGAACGTTGCTCTTCTGACAGGTCAGTTTTTGCATCCGGATTTTCTTTTGCTGCTGGATCTTCTTTTTTCTCTGGGTCCTCATCCTTCTTTTTGTCTAGATCTTCTTCTTTTTCTTCCTCTTCTAATTTCGCAATTTCATCAGCAAGAGTTTTCGCTTCTTCTGTTAATGCTTCTACTTCAGCCTTGACCGCTGCTAATTCTTCTGAACGAACTTCACCTTTCTCTACTTTCCCTTGCAATTCTGCTAATCGAGCTTTATTTCGTGCTTGAGATGCTTTTAAGATTTCTTTTAAGTTCATGTTACTTTTCCCCCAGGACTTTTTTTATTTGTTTAATAATGTTATTTCTTTCTTCTGTATCCTCTTCCACAACCGTTTTTACAGCAGCTTCTTCAATTCTCATTTCAATCATGGCTGTATTTTCGCCCCTGGTTTCAATGGAAGTCGCAACATAGGCTGGTGTCATATCTAAAATAGAAACTTCTAAGAGTTCTAATTCTTCAATAGATCGTTTTTGAACACCAGATTCGCCTTCTTCCCATGAATCTTTTTCAGAAACAAAACCAAATGACCAACCACGTAATTCTTTATTCTTGGCCTTTTGAATCACTTGTTCATCTGTAACTGTAGCGATGGCTCTTAAACCAATAGTGTCTTCATACAACTCCAGATTTCCGTTTTCAATAGAGCCAAGCTTTCTAGTTTTATTGTGGTTAAAAAGCAAGTCCACATTCTTCGCTTTCTCTAACGCTTTTTCAAACGCCTTAGGGACAATTCTTTCTTTAAAATACCCCCTCGGAGAAGGCAACATCCGACTTTCTCTATCCACAACATTTACATAACCATCAAGTATGACTTGATTCCCTCGGACCTCAATTTTCATCGTTTTCACATCCTTTCCTTTCTAAAAATTGAAGCAATATACTCGGAGAACCAATGGCTAATTTCTCTTTTGAATAAACCCGTAGATTAACAATTTTATAAAACAAATAGGGAGGCTTCTCTTGTTCTACTGAACACATCAAAATACCATTTCCAGTCCTACAATTTCCAACTACCACATCGAACATGGTAGGACTTTTCTTATGAATTCTAATATCCATGTCTCCACAACTAACATGAATTGTATCTCCCTTCACGTTTCGTCACCTCCCCCCAATGAACTATCCGTTTCTTTTTTCTTACCGATTTCAGTTATATCATTTGAAATATAAATAGATTGTGATTCCTTTGTATTTTGTTTAGGAAATCCAAGCATATCGGCAACATTATCAGGTGAAGTAATAGCTGTACGCACAAGGTTATAACCGATATTTGTCTTGTTGCTATAAGTAACAAAATCAAGAATATTGATCTTAAACTTAATTCGTTTCCCCGAATTTTGACCATAAAAAAGAAGACTCAAATGGTCTTCAAAATTTTTCATTATTGGTCTAACTGCCTTGTTATGGATATACATCATTGCTTTCTCAATATCTTCTTTGATTAGCTCTGTGTATGTATCCACATTTATGCCTAAATACTTACCTAAATCTTTTTTATATACATTTAAGTATGCTAGGGTCTTTTCGTCGTCTAACGGGCTTTTAAGTGTGTCTATTGCATACCCTTTTCCAAGAGGAATCATTTTTACAGACCTTGCTTCATCGATTGATTCCAGTTGATCTAAAATTGCATTGATTAATTTTGACTGCGCTCCATTCTGTGGATTGATATGGGCATCTAAATGTAACAAGAATGCTAATAGTCCACCCTTTTTATATTTGTCAGTTAAAGTTTTCTCAGCTGACATAACGCCCTCAAGTGTATCTCTTCCCAAATCAAGAAGGCCTTTTCCTCTTAAATGATCTGCGCCAATATTTTTCACATGACGAATCATAAACGGAGGAATTTCGTGACCACCAATATTAAAATGCTCTACTAAATTATCATCTAACTCTGTAAAAACATTGGAAGCTACATGTATTTGAGCACCATTTAATACAGGGAACGTTTCTCCCTCGAGTAAATAAGTATTCGTCATTAATTTAATGAATTCTGATTGTGTTAGATAGTTGTTGGGATTCCTTAAGATTTGAAGGGCAATATCATCCTTGATTTCATTCCCAAATCCATCTTCCACAACGATATCAGCCAATACCATTTGATTACTGATGTCTTGTAACAACTCGTAAACATCGCTAGATTGTAAGATGTTTGAATCTGTTACATACACACCACCATAACGAATACTCTTTCCTAAAACATCATCAAGATAACCACGCTTTTCAGCCTTTTTAAATAAGTAATTTGAAAACCCATCCCTTAAACCCAATTTTTCACCGCCTCTCTATCGATAAATATCACCAATCAATTCATCCATACCTTCCTCTGTTATGCTATCCATAACCATCATCGTTTCTTTATGAGCAACTAAAAAAGCAACAAATCCATCAATCTTCTTTTTGGACTGCCTTTTACTCGGTGCTTTCATTCCATTGATATTTGTCACAACTACAACGTTAAGAGCGCAATAAACAAACAAAGGATTGTCGGTAATTAAACGCTTTTCATAAATTAGTATCTCTGAATCATCGAGCATTGCATTCATAACGTTCGGATACTGATTTACTGCAATACATTCTA
The DNA here is from genome assembly GCF_038005425.1 of Bacillus sp. FSL K6-0268. NCBI lineage: Bacteria > Bacillati > Bacillota > Bacilli > Caryophanales > Bacillaceae > Bacillus > Bacillus sp. FSL K6-0268. Next base: position 4,007,555 of record NZ_JBBOTF010000001.1, on the reverse strand, counting down.
AACCGAGATTTTCGAGCTTCTCTATTAACTTTTGAGACATCGCTGGGTCATAGTTTATTTGTTGCACATCGTATAAATTCATGCATTCCACGATATATTCCATAACTTGATCTTGGTCAATCATCTTCCCATCACAAAAAGTAGCAAAACCACGTTCAACCATATCTGTGTATGGAACATTATCCTCTTTTTCTTTAAAATCAATATTCTCATTAGGAAGGAAATACATCTGTTTTACTTTTATAATTGACCTTCCTTCCTCATCATGTGAAGGGAAATTTAAACTTACGCATGTTAAATCTGTTGTTTTCGATAAGTCCAATCCTAAATAACAAATTTCGCCTGTAAGATCACCCAAATTTTCAACAAGAACATGTTGTACTTGATCATGTTCAAAATAATTATCCGCACCATTTACGAAAACATTTAAGTGTTTTGAAAGGAACTCAGCTTTTGAATGTGCGGACTGCTTCGCTTTTTTGAATTCAATCTCAAGTTGTTCCATCGTAACGGAAACACCAATATTCGGGTTAACCATTTCCCAAACTTTACGATTTTCCCAATCATAATTTTTATTAGGTTCCCAGATTGCAACAAATAAGGAATCATCATCATCACTTTCAAGAACAAGTTTCGCATATTTATAAACACGCATACCAACAGATGACGCCCCCTTACCAGCTGTTGAAATATTAAGCATTATTGGTTGTTCACGAGAAATCTGCGCTGACTTCAAGTTATCATACATGTCCATATTTTCCTGTGCATGAAGCTCGTCATTTAACACAAAATAAGGGTTCTTTCCTTCAAGACCCTTCGTGTTTTTCGTTAATACTTTGAATTTATTTTGATATGCAATTCCATTGATGCTATATCGATACATAGCACCACTAACTGTTCCATTCACACCTTTATAAATTTGTGTATGCCGTGCCAGAGGTTCGGAGTTTTCTATCGCTTGTGCAATTGGTTCAGCTGCATTTTGCGCTTGTTCATAATCTGATGCCGCACAATAACAATCCGCTCCAAGTTCAAGTTCTCCATACATAGCATAGAGCAATGCACCTGCTGCGATAATTGTTTTTCCGTTCTTCTTTGGTACTTGAACATATGATTCACGAATAACACGGACTGTTTTTCCTTTTTCGTTTTTATGATACCAACCATACATATTCGCAAAAACAAACATTTCCCAAAGCTCTAATTCCATCAATTGACCTGCAAGTGGTCCTTTAACATGACGGATAAACGATTGAACGAAGTCTAACATTTCATTCGCTCGATCTACATCAAACCAAATATCTTTACGATTTTTCCACTTCTTATAACGTTCTACAGCAAGAACGATCGACTTCGGGTACTTCTTTTTATTACGCATGACGTTATTCGCATACTTATCAGCATAGTTAACGCCTAGTGTAATAATCATTGGGTTTTCCGCCATTTATTCCGATGAGCTGCTAATTCGTCTTTAGGCTCATTAGATTGAATATTCCCTGCATTTTTAGGTGTCTTTTGTACACTTTTCCCCTTATTCGTCATTCCTAGAGCTTCTAACATTTTATTCTTCTTATCATTCCAAGTTTCAACTTGTTGAGCGAGCGGATGTTTCATTTCATTTACTGCACCAGCCTTGTTTTTATGCGTTTTTGTAGGAGCAAAACCATCGGCTTTCCATTCTTCAAACATCGTTTTATAAATGATAAAAGCATCTAAATAATTATCAATTAATGGTTCTAAGGAAGGTGTGAAATTGTCATCTTCAGTCAATAATTTTATGATTCGATTTCGTTCTTCATCCCTTGCAACATCTAACATTTCCAACTTTTTCTTCTTTGACATTCGAGCCATTTTCACACCCCCCTTCATTTTTTAAAAATGGTGCAACTATTGATATGCCCCCCAAGCTACCTATCCTCCCCAGAGAGGAATTTTTAACTTTTGATAGGGGGGCTTCCGAAATAACTCGGGAAAACTTTTTTTGGTTTATCTTCATTTTCTTCGATTGTATGACAAACTGGACAAAGTAATCTTAGGTTATTCTCTTCTAATTTAAGAGTTGGATCTTCTTTGATTGGTATTACGTGATGAACATGAGCACGCCTACCAAAGACGAACCTTCCACATCGTTGACAGCAGCCATTCTCTCTTTCGTAAACTTGAGACCTGACAAGTTTCCATGCATCCGTACGATAGAATGGTTTGTTCTCATGATGGTAGATGTTCTTCTTATCCTTCTTCTTCCTCGGCTTGTTACGCTTATGCTCTTCACAATAGCGTCCTTTGCTTATCTTGTGATGGCAGCCATTGAAGTCACAGTATTTCATGATAGTAAGTCAATGATGTCTTTTTTCTTTTTAACATCATCTGGAATCTCAATACCTAGCTCATCAGCATACTCACATAACTCCTTTATTGCCTTGTTATGTAAGATAAGCTCTGTACCTGCTTCACCAATTACCAACTTATCTTTAGTCAAATAGCCTCCTGTTGTAAATCCTTTATCAGCGATTATACTCTCAGGATTAACTGTTACTTCAAATCCTGGTTCTTCACCAGTTGGCACAAATGAGCTTCGCTTTTCAGCTGTATCCCAGTATTCTGTACCTACTATTGTCTTTCTTGTCTCTACTATCATTCAGATTCATCCTTTCATTTTATCGTTATCAAAGGACATATTTAAAATTATCGTATGCAATTCATTATGTTATAGTATTCCTACTCTTTATCAATTCACTTTTAAAAATAAAAAGACAAACTTGATATATATCAAGTTTGTCTTTCTTAATTAAATAATTAATCCATTTAAAATACCTAAAATTATAAGGATTAAATATTTAAAATAACTCATGCTTAGTAGATTAGCATACTTATTTCGAAAGAGATATTTTATCCCTTCTATTCCACCTACAATAATAAAACTAGGTATTATTACATCTACTAAAAAATCAACTTTTGAATTAGTAATCCATGTTGGCATAACTATAAAAATACAAATAAAAATAATATCTACTACAATATTAAAATTAAAATCTTTACTACTATTTTTAATTTCAATATCATCTTTATAAGTTGTAATTGTATTTTTAAAGTATACTAATCCAGATATCAAAATACATATCCCAAATAAAACATTAATTCCAATAAGTATCAATTCCATTATAAAGCCCTACTTACATGCAGCCCAAACACCTGTAGCACCAGTTAATTCTCCAGCTAATCCTACAAGAGCTTGTCCACCTACACGCATTCTTTCTTCCCAAGTAGATGCTTGCACAAGAAGTTTTGCAGCTTCTCCAAAACCACCTAATGCATTAATATATTTTTTAATTTTAAGCAATTTAGAAACAGCAATTAAATTCCCACCTACAAAAGCGGCTAAAGCACCAGAACATTTACCTATTTTAATCCAATCAGGATCAGCAATCACTGGGAATGCAGTGTTCTCATCAAAATCAACCACTTGAATCAATTTATTTCCATCGACTTTATACTGTGTAGAAACTGATTTTCCATTTGTATCTTTCGCCCAAGCAGGCATAAAAACACTTTGAATTATATTTTCTCCATCAACTATAAATACTTCACCTGTATCATATTCTTCGCCTAAATATTCCGCAGCTGTAACTAGTTTACCACCATTTGGGATATCAATAACAAACTCGTATTCTTTTGGTGCAGTTTGATTTTTAATTTTAATTAATGATCGAACACCATCTTTAGTCGTTTGTACAGCTAAATCAGCTGGTTGCTTTTCATCTTGATAAACAAGAGTCCCATTATTTGTTTGAATAACTTCACTCGAATTTAAGTCTGGAAGAGAAATATGTAAAGATTCCGCTCTATCCTTAATAGTAATAGGGTTTGAGTTTAATGTAGTCGGAATTTCCACTGTACTTAATTCATTCTTAATAACTTTTTTCTCTTTAGAATCTATTTTAAAATCATTTAAAATATCATCAACCCCTGTGTTTTTTTCAATCATTAAAGCTGTCGAGTTCGCTTCTTTTTGTGCATTTTTACTTTCAGCATGAATTGAAGGTGTCATTATAGATATACTCATAGCACCTACAATTAACCCACTTAAAAATTTTTTAGATAAAATGTTCATAAAATCCTCCTAATAAGATACAAATTTTTATACCTTAATAAACTTATATCTTATTAAACAATTAAACAAGTCTGGTAATACAAAAAAATTCCTAATATAATAAAGATGAAACATCTGTTTCATTAACAAAATTAAACAAATATTTAATAAAATTAATAATTATTTTTTCAAAATTAAAGTAGCCCTTCGGCTAATACTTCCTAAATCATACGAAGAATGCGAAGTATAAGAAGATGAATGGCTGTCACTGTCATAGCTTCCATACGTTACATTTGATGTCATTGTATGATGAAACCACATATTATTTGTTGTACAATCTTTATTTCTTTTTACAGGCTCTTGCTTCACTTCCTTATTCTGTTCTTTCTTTTGAAAAATAAAATGTTCCTCCGCCTCCTCCACATTTTAAGAATTCTTTTAATATAAGGTATTTGTCCTATCACTAACATTATTAAATTTTCATATGATGCTTTAGAATAATATCATTTCATTAGGAGGACAAAAATTTGAATTTTAAACGAATGTTTACAGCTTTAGCATGTAGCACACTCTTATTACTACCTTTCACTTCTATTCCTACACATGCACAAGAAGTGGATACACATCAACACTCCATATCTAGCAAACTACCAGTTATAGGTGAGCCTTTGCCAAAGGTTAATCCCGCAAAAATCACAACTCCTCTAAATCCCTTCTCATCCTCAGACATCGAGATTTCTAATTTTCTGCTTCATGCTTTAGCTCCAACTCGTACGGTTACAATTTTAATTGCAGCTGATGAAGAATACCGTGCTGCTCATCCTGACTGGAAAACAATTACTGCACAAATGGTAGAAAAAGCAGATAATAGCTTTTGGGCAGAGCATAACATTAACTTTATTGTAAAAGGCTACGCGAATTGGAAATCTGACGGTGCAAATAGTAGTGCCATTTTAGCTGATTTAAATGCTGAATGGAAAAATAATACACAATATGACTTTGTCATTGGATTTACTAGGGATAGTAAATTTACAGCTGGTGGCATTGCTTATGTCTATTCTTCAGCGCCCCAAAGCGGTATTAGCGTTGTGCTTGATCAAGGGACAACCTCTACTCCATATGCGATTCAGCATGAATGGTCTCACAATTACGGATTATCACATGATGCTTCTGGTAGTGGTATTAAATGTATGATGAACTATGACTACGCTTACTCTGTGAATTATTGGGATGCTTCACACGATGCTTTAATTGAAAGCCACCGTAATTGGTACGGTTCTTAACTAAAGAACACTTGCAAAGGGTATGAAACATACTCTTTGCTACATAAAAGCAAAAAAGCATCTCAAAGGATGCTCTTTCTTTTCAACGGCTACATTCAATCTTGTACCATCGAAAGCTGGTTTCGGATTTTACGTACCATCACTATGGATCGTCTAGACAAAATAATAAAAATTTGTATGAGGTGTGTTTTCCGCCACTTCCCACCATACAAATATAACACGTTTCTTCCAAAACAACCGACACTTTTCCTGCCAAAAAGTGGTCACGACTCTGCCACTATTTATCCACTTATTTCAAACGTTTTAATTTCATTTGTTAATTCTACTGAAGCTCCTAAAAATGTTTGTTCCAAATTCATGATTTTCTTTTGAATTAGCCATTCTGGATATGCCAGTTGCTCAAGTATCATTCTATAATAATCTGGGTTTAATCTTAATGTGTTAGGGTTTCCTCTCTGTTGCATTTGAAATTGAACCAATGCTTGTAACAGTTCTTCACACGCCATTCGCTTCACCTCTCTTTTATTATATATAACTTGTATACGCAAGAGGACAAGTTTATGTGTTTCAATTACCCATATCTTATATTGTGTGTCATTCACTGCAACCTTAGAACCCTTGTTATCTATGATGTTATCAAACTTTCATTTTCCAATGCGACAGTCCGAAAGTTATGGTTCATTACTAAAAAACACAAAAGAAAAAACAATGATTAGATTTTAAATCTGCTCATTGCTTTATCCATTGCATCTTGATTGACTCCTATATACCGTAGCGTGACTTTCTCTGATGAATGATTGAATATCTCCATCAATAAAGCAATATTCTTCGTTTGCAAGTACATATGATATCCATAGGTTTTGCGTAATGTATGGGTACCGATTTCATCCAATCCAAACTCTGCCGCAGTACGTTTTAATATTTTATATGCCATACTACGACCAATTGGTCGATTCTTTCCTTTTCTACTCTGTAGTACATATTCCGCCTCTTCTCTTCCTTCATTGAACCATTTCAACTCTCTTTTTAAAGACGATGTGATTTGAATCCGTTTTTGCTTCCCCGTCTTTATTTCACGCATGGAAATATGACTCCCTTGTACATCTCCCACTTTCAATTTCAAAATATCGCTTATGCGTAGCCCTGTATTAATCCCTATAACAAACAACATATAGTTTCGTTCATTCTTTTCTTTTAAATATTCTTTGATTTGTTGGATTTGCTCTGGATCACGTATGGGCTGGACAAAATTCATGATTCATTCCCTCCAGTTTTTTCAGTTTCATAAACTTCTAATCTAAGAGCAAAAGACAGTTTATAAAACGCTCTCGCTTTCACACGTCGATACGTACGTTCACTCATGCCAATTTCGTTATACACCATATAATCGCATACATCTTCGTCTTCTAAATATCGTTTCACTATAATGTCCCGCTGATTTTTTCCAGCTGTACTGTTTCCGAATCGACTCAATGCTTGTTCCACTCGAAATGCCATTTTCTCTAACCATTCTTCACGTTTGCTTTGTTGGATATTAGCGATTGCTACATCCTCTAACGGTTTGCCAACTGTATGTGTAGGACCATGCTCTCTCACTTTATAAGAAGGCGTGACTTTCATTTCCTTACGTATCATTCCAAATTGCTTATATATACGTACACTTTCCAAAATTCCCTCTACATTCTCTTGTGTTGCTGCTCGATCTATTTTTGGTAAAAAAGATAATTGCTCCGTCATTCCAGACCACTCCTTTTTCTTCTTTATTACTTTTGTCTTAACGCTCCACGTCTACGCTCATAACGTGGTCCATGCACCCCCATTAAATCCTCAATTTCACGAGTGCTAAAATTCTCTTTTGATTTTTTCTTTTTTATTTGTTTTTCCCATTCACGTAATAGATCCCTTCGCGCTTTCATTCTTTCCATCTCCCTTACAAAATAAGAAAAAGGGCACCCTTTCCTAAAACAGTTTGATTGCTGTTCTAAAAATCGGTGTCCTCCAGTTTTCTAGCCGGACTATATGTATTTCATCATGCTCAGCTATATAAAAAGATTTCTCCAAGCTTTCTCTAGTCTGTCTTTTTCTTCTTTTTGCATAGCCTTTGTACGACGAGCGATTGCCTTTTTTAATTTCTTTTTCTTCATCTTAGCCAAACCCTTCACTCCTTCTCTTTCAACACCCTTACTATCCATGTTCGGATGTTTTAATTCATTTAATACCCATTACATTTAAAAATAATTGAATTGCGCATGGCACCCATCCGTTCCTACTTACAAACGAATTATTTTATAAAAATTATTTAATCAGGACCTCTAGACTCATTCCTCATATACAAAACTAACTTATTCTTCAAAAGCAGGTGAACAACATGCCCTCTATCTTTGGAAATGTAGTCTTTCAAACAAGCAATGGTTCATTTCATTCGGGTAATTTTTATAACGTTTTTCCCAAAGAAAATAGAAAAGGTTATCATGATTCTGGTGCATCTCATGCAGCCTTCATTGTCAATACCTTTAATGGTGTTTGTTGTAAACCAAGACCAGGTTGGAACAACTTCATTGCCTCACTCTGAATACAAATCAATATTCTGTTCATGCTATAGATAACCCATTTTTGAACCACATTCCATGATTAGAGTAGTTAGCTTTTTGCTAGCTGCTCTTTTCTTTCGTTCCCCTTCCCAATCTGCACACACCCTATATCATGTAAACCGCTTTCTTATCCATTTCCGGAATAATTCCTCGTTTCGTTAGCATGTCATGAATAAACAATCTACCCTTTTGTGTCCAGCGCGTATTCATTTTTATAGACCGACTACCGTCAGAATGCGTTACGTCAACCGTTTGTGATTTTGTATAGCCTTTATTTTGATGTTTCACATATAGTAGCCATTGCTTGTTTACTTTATACTGTACTTTTTCATCCTTTAAGATTTTATTTAATCGAACGGCAGACAATCCATAATCAGCTGCAATTTGCGAAACGGTTACCGTATCTTTTGATTGAAGAATTTGATCGAGGTAGGTAATCTTGGATGCATTTTCTGCGACTTGCTGCGTTAACATGAGATTTTTTTGTTCTGCCACTTGCCTAGCGAGTTGTTCGTCTTTCAATTGTGAAGCAAGGCTAATCAACAAGTCTGGATCTTGTAATAATGCGTTAATAGTAGGTGGTGTCATGTAAGCCCCATGTTTTCGAATACTTGGCAGCACTTCATCAAATACCCATTTTTCAAATTGTTCTGCTTGTGGAAGTTTGGATTTTACGAGTAATCTATATAAATTCCCCTCGTTTATGAATTTCTTCTCTTGTATTCTTCCGAGTGAATCGATGACCTCGCAAAACGCGACCCCATCTTTTTTACAATGTTTACTTAAAGCATCATGAGGATTGGAGTACCCTAAAACTTTCGCAACATCGATTGCTGGAAAGTACTCTTTTCCACCCTTGATAAAAATCTCTACATTCCCGAACATGTTATGTGAAAATGTTTGCATTTGCGGCATTTCTCAATTCTCCTTTTCTACAAAATTCAAATTTTATGACTGAAATTTAACAGTTGCTGTTGTTTGTGTATGTGTCACCTTTCCATTTACCCAATATACAACTTGTTGCCCATACCCACTTTCTGGCGGTTTCACCCATGTGGTCGCTCCATCCGTCACAATATATACGCCATTTATCGTTACATTGATTTCTCTCTTCATATTCAGCATCTCTCCCCTACATTTTCTGGAAGGAACCCTTAATCTAACTCCATAATTTCTTGTAACGTCAGCTTGGACACATACACTTTGATGACTTGAATCTTTCCGAACGTATCCTTGGCTTGTTCTTCCGCTCCCGCCTCAGATTTTGCTTCAAACCAGAACAACCTTTGTTTTTCATCTCGATCAAAAAACTCTACTGCATATGTTCGTTTCGCTACACACTGCGATACAAACCGTTCTGCTGTATAACCCAAACTACCTACCACATCTTCAAATGTGAGTTGTCTCATGCGCCTAACCCTATGACTCTTTTTTCAATCCTTCCTTTTCTTGCTAAATCCATAAGAAGTAAAGCCACTTCATCTGGATCTCGTTCTATCCTCTGACCAATTGCAAATACACTCTCATTGTTGTTCCATGCCTCTTGTACTCGCCATACATCATCTTCATCCCAAAACATGTCCAGTTCTTCTAATGCAATATAGAGTTTGCGGCGTTCACTCTTCCTATATTTTCGATTCTGCGCGGCCATCGTATAATTTTCTAACTGTAACTCTGTCATACGCTTTCCCATTGATTATCTCCTCCTATATCGTTTTTTTGAAATTTCGCAATCTATAATTTTCACCCTGCATGTGTAGCACCTCTGCATTTTCCATCATCCTGCTAAAATCTCGTTCTCCATACATTGCCCCTAGTTCTTTTATCGTAAAATTCGTAGTAAATAATGTACTTTTTCCGACACGGCTGTCCACGATTTCATTTGTCTTCGTTTGTTTCCACGTTACGCCCTCTCTGTCTTTCTCTGTAAATTCCGCTCCAAAGTCATCCAAAATCAATACATCAACCTTTGCAAGGAGTGACATCAGCTTTCCTTCTGTCATGTCGCTATTTTTATTCCATGTTTCTTTAATCTTTGTAAACAGCATGTTCATCTGAATAAACAGTGCGCTGTGCCCTCTCTTCATGCGTTCTTTTGCAGCCGCTACACAAAGGTGACTTTTGCCGATTCCATACCCACCTGTCAGAATACGACTTGTTGGTTCTGTTTGCGCAAACGAGTCTACAAAATATTTCAAGTCTTGTTTGGCACCTGATAACGATTTGTTCGGTGGTATGTAATTTTCGAACGTTGCTTTTTTCAATTTTTCATTAATTAAACTATGATCCGCAAACGAATCATACAAACTTACAATTTCCTGTTTCTGTTTGATGTGTACCGTTTCTTGCGCTAACCGTTGGTCTTCCTGCTCCACACCTCTACAATGTGGGCAAAATTCTTCTTTCGTTGCAATATCCTTCAACATCCGTTTGTTACAAACATCTTTGATCTGATGTTGTCCAACTACAAATATATTTTGACATCGATTCGCTGACACCATATACTGTTGGACCCCTTCTTTAAAAGTCGTATGCTTCGATGAAGCGATTGTCTTTCCGAGCGATTGCATGATTCGTTCCTCCCCCATTTGATCCGTCTGAATGATTCACTGGTTCTTCGTTTAGATAACTTTCAAATTTCGTTCCAAATAACGTTTCTGGTCGTATATACTGTTTCATACGTGCATCTGTTAACCACTGCACTGTTTTTTGATCAATAACTTTCTGAAAATCCGATAAGATAAATCCTTCTTGCCATCTCGCTTTAATTAACGTTCTGTTTTTAGGGGTTTGATGTTTAAATGATTTATTGGCTTTTTCATTCAAATACAAAATAATCTCTTCGTAGGGGATAGTGTCTTTTCCTGTAGTAATCTCTGTAGTAATCTTTGTTAAAGAATTTCCCCTTTCGGTAAGTTCCATTTCATCCAAAGAGGCATTTGGAATTTTCCCAAAGGTCAAAATGGATTTTACCCTTTGGTTTATTTCAGGAATGTTGAGTTGAATATGATGTGTAGGTGCCCCATTAAACTTAAATGTTTGCACATTTACAAACCCTTTTTCTATTAAAATTTTAATCGCTCGATCATATTGTTTCGGTGTAATGCGAATCTCACTCCCCCAATCTTCACGGCTTTTCGCCAGCCAAAATGCACCATTCTTTTTCACTTTCAATTTACTCTTCCCCTGCTCATTCGGCAGATACCAATACACAATTTGTCCCAACAAAATCCCCGCTATTAAATCCCCTGTGAGATCTACATACGCGTGATGTACTGTAAAACCATTCCTCGCAAAAGTTTCCAACTCAAAGATTTGTTCACTCATCTCCTGTTCTCAATCCTTTCACAACATGCCATCCCGTAACTTATCTACTTGTCTTTTATGTACATGATTTGTTATACTATAAGAGCTTTCGAGTAGCTTGTGTTTTCAGTTTGGTATCTTGCTCTATACTAGTATCGCGGATAGAAAGACCTGATTTCAGGTCTTTTTGTCTGGTTATAAATTTTACATGCTGACGAATCCGTTTACATATGATATACTAATTAAGATGAATGTTCATTTACATCAAATATGATGGCTAGGTACAGAAAAAGTCCTATTTTATAGGGCTTTTTCATATTTAAACGCATTCCTCAAAAAATGTAATACCATGCACCCTCTCCACAACATCCGCATTCACACCTACACTTCTCAAACGCATTACAATCCCTTGAATACGTGCACGTTCCTCATCATACTTCTCTTTCGCACAATACAGTGCTGCCAATTCCTTTCGGGCTAATCGGGCTTCTTTGATCCAGATGCAAAACTGATAGGGATCATTCTTTTTGAGTGCTTCTACTTGTTTTTGTTCGCAATGGTTTAAGAATTCATCGAGTATTTGTTTCTTTTGTAAGTCTTTTGTTAGAACTGATTTGGTCATGTTGGTTTCTCCTCTTCTTTACATGCAATAGCACTCATTTGGACACATTTACCAGTATTTTTTAAGATTGATTCATGATATTTTAAAATCAATAAAATACTTGGATATCCATTCCATCCATATTTTATTTGCATAGATACCATATTCTCATTAATACCCATTAGATGGTATCAGAAAGCCCTTTATAGGGCTTTTTTCTTATGGTTTATGCATAATTACATATTATTTATCTATATAGGTTCAGAAAAATCATGCTATAATACATTCGTGTATAGTACTCACATTCCATGTTGATGGCTCTAGCATTCCGCTAGAGTCCTTTTTCTTTTTCACACACTCTACGCACTTGGAATGACTCGTACCCGATTCGTATGACGATAAATCAAATGTAGTTGTCCATCCGCTTTCTTATAGATCAACCAATTTTCTGGATTTAACTTATACGAGTTAATATGTATCTTCTCTCGCTTCGTTGGTCGTTTACCATTTTTCACTTGTTTTCCCTCCCTCTATTTCTCAAACAGCTCGTCCACTGTTGTTTTGAAATATTTTGCTAGTTTTTGAGCTTCTTTTAGGGTAAAGTCACTTTTACCGTGTTCCTTAGCAAAATATGTTCTTGGCGCAATGTGAATCAAATTTGCTGCTTTCTCTTGTGTCATGCGTTGCTCTTTTCTAGCGATGTATAGGTTTTTATGCATGGAGATCGCTCCTTTTAAAAATAATTTCTAGATTCTACAGTTTTACAGTTACCTCTGTTAACTATAAAATTAAAAAAAATCAATAAACAACTCATCTATAGAAACCTTAAAGATACTTGAAATCCCCAATAACTTCGCAGTTGTGGGTTGCAATTTACCATTTTCCATCAGATTAACTAAAGAATGACTACAATCTAATAACTCTCCTAATTCTCTCTGTGAAAAACCTTTATTTTTCCTTAATAAATAAAGCTTCTTACCATCAAATTTTTTCATCTTCATCCTCCCGAGTTACTTCTGTTAACATCATATAACAAAATACTTTCTTCTGCAAACCTTTTTTATGTACTTAAATGGTTTTACTAAAAAAGCATTGCTTCATTTACTTATTTTAGTTATTATAATCATAGAAATGTTTAATTCAGTTAACCGGAGGGTGTTAGTAATGGTAACATTAGGAGACCGTATCAAAGCGATTCGTACTAAAAAAAATATCTCACAACAAGAGTTAGCAGACGCTTTACATGTTAATCGTTCTGCAATATCCTTATACGAAACTAATAGAAAAAGCCCTTCGAGAGAAAATACCTATAAAATAGCTACCGTATTAGGTGTATCGATAGATTATTTATTAGGATTACAAACCGAGCCTTCTTTTCAAACTGAAAAGATTAATTCTGAAACTGCCCAACTTATGAAGCGTCTTGATAATATGCCATCCGAAACAAAACAAACGATTATAAATTTAATTGATGACTTACTTAAAATACACGAAAAATAAACCATGATTATTGAGTATTAATCATGGTTTTAATTTTATTGACCATATGTATAAACTCTTCATCCTCACTAAAAATTTGTTCCAGTACTAACATCGCTTTAATTTTTTCTTCTACGTTTTTCCATTCCTGTTGAATTTTTTCCCCGTTTACTTTATTCATATTATCTAATCTCCTCTATAAACGATTATCTCGACACCTACTGTAAATTAGCCCCTTTTCTATAATTTTATTACTAATCCTTATACACGTCTCAAGATTAGCCAAAAATCGATTTTAATTTTTTTCGCAAAAAACATTGACAAACTAAAAAAGAGCTACTTAGCAAATTTGCTAAGTAGCTCTTTTTTAGTTTATCCACCAGGCTTAATATCCACATAAGAAGGTGCATAAATGCCCTTCATTGCGAATCCTTGATTAGTAACAAACGGCATTACCATTAAAGTCATCATTAACGACATTATCAATATTGATTTCTTCAAAATCCTTCCCCCCTACCTCATATTGATAATCCATCATCCATTCAATTATAGCAGAATCTTCTCCCCGCTTATATAACTCTCTTGCACTTAAACTAGAAAAAAAGTAATTGCCTTGACTAAAGAATTGCTTTAGACAATTATGCAAACTTTTATTAGAATTATCTCTCATTGCCTTAAATAATACAATAAAATCTTCGTTTTCTTTTTGATAGAACCTCGAAGCCAATCTTTCTATTCCGTCCAAATTACTAGTTGACTGATTATTTTCTAATTCATAGTATAATTCAACCAATTTCAAATTATAAAGTGCCTCAGTTTCTAATATTTTCTCCCCAATAGCTTTTGATAATTCATAGCTTTCTTTTAATAGCGACAAACATTTCTGTTTATCTTCAAGTAAATAAGACATACCCATTAAATATGTTGCATCAGAAACAGTTTTTGAGCAAAAATTTGAACCTTTTAACACAGCAGCATACTTTCTTGTCAAATCACGATTATTTAATCGTAAGTATACAGGCGCTAAAATCTCATACACTCTGTGAAAGTAACAATGCAAAATAAAATCTTTCCGGCCACCACTTAGATGCTTCAAACTTTGTTCTACTTCTCTGCCCAGTCCAATCATCATAGGAAAATCTTTAGAAAAATAATAATTATAACATTTCATTATATCCATTAGTATCCGCAAACAACAATCGGTTGGTTGTCGTAGTGTTTGCAAGCTGTTAATTAATGATTTACCACCAATCTCATTTACTATATATTTATACAAGATTTCATATACATCTACATACTCCTTAATGCTCCCCCGGTCATCTCGATACTTCTCGATCAGCTTTTTTAACAATGCAATATCCCTAGTAATTGCTGCATATTCAAAGCTTTGTTTAATTAATTCTGTTGTATCAACTTTTAAACAAAAATTACTCATAGTCATTCTAAAGTTCTGATCAGGAAAGCTTAATACTTTTGCCAACTTTAAAAGACCACCAAAATTAATGGTTCCATTTTTCTTAAATTTGGACATGTACTGCGCGCTTACTCCAATAGCCTCAGCAACACTCGCATATGTTAACTCAGGTCTATTGTCAATTAATTCGCAAACTTCAACATGTAGCGACTTCAAAGTAATCTTCCCTCCATCCGGTATAACATAAAAGCCCTCAGATTTAACTTTCTCAACTCAGGACACATTCTAAATTTACTAGGTGTGTGTTACACTGACGAGGAACTCGTATGATGCAAATGTTTGCCCTAAAGTAGCTAGGATGAACGGTGTGAGAGGTTTTGTCATGAGCACCTCTTACACACGCTCTGCGAGTTTTTACGTTTGAATTCATTTTGTTTTTTATGACTATTCTGTCTATTTTTTTGATAGAAACCCATATACTGTATCCAAAGCCAATTTTAGCACAAACACACATTCTATTCCATCTTGAAATATATTTCTCAATATAGCTTCTAAGAAAAATATTGAAATTATTCGACTTCTATTTCAAATATTTTACACAAATAATGAATAGAAGTTCATTTTTTATTATATTCTACTCAAATCAAAGTAGAAACCAGCCGATTTTCAATAATTACACCCAACCAATTAAAAAATGCATTACAATATTACAAAAAATAAATGTCGAATTTTCTCAATATATTTCACGCCATTAGTATGGTACTATTATTTTATCCTTACTTTATGTATCATCCTGATTGGTGTCCCTAACCAATCTCCCCACTAATCTTAGTGGGGAATTTTATTTTTTGAGTATTTTCGAATTTACATATGCTATACTGTTTTAAACGGCAATTTTATTTTCATGTAGGTAATATGTTATTAAAATTAAAGTGGTTCAAGTCGAAGAAAGGCGCTCAATTTATGTTGAGCGTCTTTTCTTTTAGTAACAAACAAGTTATAATCTAACCAATAAATCGAATTATCACTCTTTTCATATACGGAGGTATTCCCTATGGTGGTCTACAAAGATAAGGAACGAGGCACATATTTTTTTGTTGTCAGAGTCCGTCAGTTTGATGGTACTCAAAAGCAAGTAAAACGTCGGGGGTTTAAAACGAAAAAAGACGCACGTGAAGCGGAAGCAAAAATGTTAGTTGAAAAAGAGACGAACTCTAGCTTGACGTTTGCTCAAGTAGCTGATAGCTATTTTGATTGGTATTGTCAAAGGAGGAAGGAATCTTCAATAGTCACTATTCGAAATGTTATTTACAACCACTTAGTACCAGAGTTCGGAAAGGTAAAAATAGATCACCTTACACCTAAGCATGTAATGAATTACCAAAATAAAGTTATTAACAAATACTCTGCTGACTCCTTAAAGAAATTTCATACTACCCTCTCAGCAATACTAAATTTTGCGATAAAATTCTATGGTCTTCCGAATAATCCGGCACGTATTGCAGGTAATTTTGAAAAAGAATCAAATAAACGCATGAATTTTTGGGAGTTCCATGAATTCAAACAATTCATCAAAGTTGTGGAAGATCCACTATATAAAGCGTTTTTCTCCACACTATATTATAGTGGTGCAAGAAAAGGAGAACTATTAGCTTTGACCTGGGCAGATATTAATTTTGAGAAAAAAACAATTGATATAAACAAAACAGAATTCAACAGACAAATTACAAAACCCAAAACTAAATCATCAAATAGAATTATTATGTTGCCAACTCCTGTGATGGGTTTATTAAAAGACTTGCAACAATATGTTACATTAAACATGCCACTAAAAAATGATTATGTGGTTTTCGGAGACTTTTACAACAGTATCGCAATAACAACACTTCGTGAAAATTACGAACGCTTCCTTACAACTGCTAATGTAAGAAAAATTCTACTCCATGAATTTAGGCATTCTCATGCATCTTATTTAATTAACAAAGGCGTCAGTCCACTTGTAGTAGCCCAACGCCTAGGTCATTCAAATGTATCAACAACCCTAAATACATATAGCCATTTGTACCCGTCAAAGCAAGCAGAAGTGGTTGCATTTATGGAAGAGGATTTGTTATAATTGTTACCAAGTTGCCCCCACAATCCCTTTATCCCTTGATATTAATGGGTTCAACTAGACCTTACCAATCTAGTTGCTCCAAGAAGTTATATACATCCTCATGTAGCTCATCACGTTGTTTATCAAGTGTAATGACATGCGTAGAGTCTTCATACCATTTAATGTCTTTTAACGTAGATTCTACACCGTTATAAATAATGTTAGCACTATCTGTATTAATCATTTCGTCATGACGTGCTTGTACAACAAATGTTGGTGCATAAATCATATCCACATTGTTACGTACGTCAGCAATTAATTGTTGTAATGCTTTTAATGTATTCATCGGTGTCTTTTGGAATTCCAACATTTCTTGTTCGATTTGCTCTGGTGACTTTTGCTCACGCTTTTTATATTCGCGGGCATATGCCAATATACCTTGGTACATCGTTTCTTCGCTCTTAATATACATCGGTGCACACATTGGTACTACACCTAAAACCGGTACTGTATAACCTAATTTTAAAGAAAATACGCCGCCAAGTGACAATCCAACAACAGCAATTTTCTCAAAACCTTTATCTTTTAAAAGCTGATATGCCTCCGTTACATCTTGCCACCAATCTGTAGGGCCTGTATGAACAAGCTCTTCTGGTGGTACACCGTGCCCTTTATAAATTGGCGCATGACAAGTGTAGCCTTTCTTCTCTAAGAAACGCCCTAACATACGTACATCAGCTGAGTTCCCTGTGAATCCATGTAGTAATAAAACAGCGCGGTCTCCACCCTCAAATGTAAATGGTTTCGGAGATGCTAATTTCATCATGTACTTCTCCTCTTTCTCTTCTGTAATCTAGTCGTATTCTTTCTATATCTAGTGTACCATATTTATATTTCTATAATCTAATTAGAAACATCTTTCAAATGGCAAAACAAAAAAGAAGAACCATTAGTACATCTTACTAACGCTTCTTCTTTCAATTCTATAAGTTTAAGTACGTAACAGCAATTGTTAATACAAAGAACAATACAGCTAAAACAATTGTGATACGGTTTAATACTGCTTCAATTCCACGTGCTTTTTGCTTACCAAATAATTGCTCTGCACCGCCTGAAATTGCACCTGAAAGGCCTGAGCTATTACTAGACTGCATAAGTACCATAACAATCATTAAAATTGATACAGTAATAAGTAAAACGGATAATAACGTATGCACTTGGCGTACCTCCTACAAAGATTCAGTTATTGTAACTGTAGCATAAATCCTATAGAAAAGCGAGAGCTATAGAGTCGCTCCCGCTTTTCTTCCATTACATAAACATCATTGCAAATAACGGTCCAAGTAAACATGTCAAAATTGCTGTTAATGTCATTGTTACCGATCCAATAACACCTTCATGTTCGTTATTTTTCATCGCTCTCATAACGCCCATAATATGAGAAGCACATCCAAATCCGATACCTTTACCAACTGAGTTTGTAACACGGCTCCATTTTAATAAGAGAGGTCCTGTAATCGTTCCAGTAATACCTGCGATAACAACGAAAGCTGCTGTTAAGGAAGGTACACCACCAACTTGTTCAGAAACGCTCATCGCAACTGGCATTGTCACCGATTTTGGTAAAGACGATAAGATTAAGCTTTTATCTGTTCCCATAAGTGAAGCAATGGCAAAATCACTAGCGATTGCAACTGTTGTACCTACTAATACCCCGCCGGCAATCGGTACAACATACTTTTGCAGAACATGACGTTGTTTATAAAGAGGAATTGCAAATGCTACAACACCGGGTCCAAGTAGCTTTGCAATCCAGCCACCACCACTTTCCATATAATGTTGATATGGTATATCAAGCACGATAAATAGGAAAGCCATTAATCCTGTTGCTACAAGCATTGGAATGGTGAATGGTGTTGGAAATAATTTATAGATTTTTTTAGATAATTGATATAATAGCACCGTAAAAAGAACCCAACCGATTCCGATTAATATTTGGCTCATCGCGACTCTCTTTCCTTCCTATTCGCAAGATATTGTCCTGTATGTCCTGCGACAATAATAATTAAAAATGTACTCGCTACAACTGTAATGAAAAGAGAAATTCCTTTACTCATAAAAAAAGCACCGTAATTCATTAAGCCAAGCGTTGGCGGAATTAATAAAAACGGCATAATAGCAACGAGTGTTTCTGCTCCTAAATCGAACCATTTCACTGGAAGAACTTTTAGGCTAAGTAAAACAAGTAAGAGGAACATCCCAATCAAACTTCCTGGAATTGGAATATTTAGCATTTCTTGCACCCAAGTTCCAACCATATAAAACACGTAAAGAGCAGCAATTTGGACAAGAATCTTTGTAAATTTCATGTTCATCATCCCTCATGTTTATACGATCTTCTGTTAATATCTTTATCATAGTATAAATTGTAAAAAGCTGCAATTTATCAACTTGACAGCAAAAACAGCCTGTGTTATACGCTTACAACCTTGATATGACTGCATTTCCAAACGAAAATTACGTCAAAAACCTTGACCTAATATAAAAAGTTTTTATTTTCTGAATTTATAAGACTATTATTTCAATAAAATAATCTTTTTATCCTTAAGCTTACATATATATAAAGTGAAACTTTAATCCATGAGGATTCCCACATCCATACTGATTGTTAGCCCTCATCAAGCGGGTTTGTAAGGGATAAACAAGATAGGTGGTGAACATA
The DNA here is from genome assembly GCF_038005425.1 of Bacillus sp. FSL K6-0268. Taxonomy (NCBI): domain Bacteria; kingdom Bacillati; phylum Bacillota; class Bacilli; order Caryophanales; family Bacillaceae; genus Bacillus; species Bacillus sp. FSL K6-0268. Next base: position 3,987,974 of record NZ_JBBOTF010000001.1, on the reverse strand, counting down.
TGCCAAAAAAAGTTCTCATTTTTTGTGATCCTGGGATTGATGATACGATGGCTCTCCTCTTAGCTTTCTTTATTGATGAAATAGAAATTATCGGTATTGTTGCTGATTACGGCAATGTCCCGAAAAAAATAGCCGTACAAAATGCTCATTTTTTTAATAACGAAACAAAGAATAGAAATATCAAGATATTCGGTGGTTCAGAACGTCCTCTTACTGGTGCCCCACCTGCGTTTTTTACGGATGTACATGGGAAACAGGGGCTCGGGCCAATTATTCCAAAGGTAAATGTGACTAACGGAGAAATGGAGAATTTTTTTGAAGTTATTCCTCTTATTGAGCAGTATAAAGATGAATTAATCATTGTAAGTTTAGGAAGACTTACCTCCCTAGCAATTTTATTCATCGTATGTCAACAGTTAATGAAGCAAGTTAAATCTTACTACGTAATGGGCGGTGCCTTTTTACACCCTGGTAATGTTACCCCTATTTCCGAAGCAAACTTTTATGGCGATCCTACTGCTGCTAATATAGTCCTCCAATCTACAGCTAACATGTACATATACCCATTAAACGTCACCCAATATTCCGTCATTACACCCGAGATGGCGGAGTATATTGAAACAAAAGGAAAAGCCCCACTTGTCAAACCTTTATTCGATCATTATTACTACGGATATTATAAAGACGCCCTACCACATTTAAAGGGTAGCCCCTTCCATGACACAATGCCAATACTCGCTTTACTTGATAACTCTATGTTTACCTATCACAAATCACCTATCGTTGTCATGACAGAATCTTATGCGCAGGGGGCAAGCATTGGAGAATTTCGCTCTTTAGGAGAATCTAAGCCATTTATTGATTGGCCGAGTCATCAAATCGCAATTGATTTTGATTATAACCGCTTCTTCAAACATTTCATGTCACTTATGACGGGCGAACAATTTTAGCATAAAAAAAACAGACCGTGATTTCTCACGGTCTGTCGTTATTTTCTACAATTATCGTTTGATGTTATAGAAAGATTTGATACCATCGTAAACAGCGATTTCGCCTAGTTCGTCTTCGATGCGTAATAATTGGTTGTACTTAGCAATACGGTCAGTACGGCTCATAGAATTTTTATAAAAACATGATAAAAACAATATTATTTAACTTGTCTCTTCCTATTTATATATGCTTGTACTGCTTAGCTCATCAATAACATTTATTCATACATTAATACTTGTACGAACTAGTTCAATTATATCACAGCTGTATATATCATCAAACCAAAACAACCCTTAAAATCCAAATGTGATTCATACCTTGATAATACATATAATTATAAAGCACTCACTATCAATCGGAAAATATCCCTCTTCATTAAAGACCGTTAAATTTTAAAACTTTTCTATCGTCTTGTATTTTTTTATTTATGATACAGTTCAGTGAACATCTACACATAACATAATTAACTTTAATAACAAAAATGCCACCCTCCACTTGGAAGTTAGGTGGCATTATTTCATTTATTTTTGCTATCTATTTCTTTTGCATCTTGATTTGTTATTGGTTTTAGTTCCACTTCTTTTTTTATATCTTTTGACACTGGTTTCTCTTTTTTCAATTCTGTATTACTTTTACTAACCGCACCCTCAGATTGTTCAGTAGAGTCACTTTTATTTTTACCCCAAATAACTTGCCAATCAATGCCACAAATACCTCTGATAAAGGCTAAAATATTTCGAGGAGCTTTTATTCTTTCATCAGACATTCCATGTCCAAATATTTTTATAAATTCTTCTTCTGAATACTCTTTACCCTTAAACCCTTGTTCAAACAACATAAAGTCTAATAGTTGGGGCATATTTAAATACATTTGCGGTCTTGCTAAAGCCCTCTCTACTAATCCAACAATACTATCAGCATATGATGGGGCTTCGATTGGACCAAAATCAACCAGCTTTGGTGCAACAGATTTTGGAACTGATGATTTTATAATTTCATTGGCTAAATCACTAGCATTTTCCATTAGGTTAAGCACAATTCTTGGTTCCATTTCACCAAAGGTTAGTTTATTTCTAATATGTTCCCTTCTTCTGCTTTCAGGTAATCCCAAAACATCTGAACTAATTGAAAGCAATTGGAAGCCGACAATAGAAGTAAGTTCACAAACAAGATATCTTAATACTAGATTAACTTCATCCTTACTGTCTGGAAAAAATTTAAGCTCTCTAGTAATTTCTTCAATATCTGCTATAGCAATATTTAAAGCAAGGTAAGGATTATTATGTAGAAAAAGCTTCTTATAATTAGTAAAAATACTGCTAATAATGTTATTTCGTTTTAGAATCTTTTCTACCTTCTTTTCAAATTCTCCAAAATATGAAGCATCTGCCAGTCCATATGGATTATCTAGGTTTGAGTATTGAGAAATTATATCACTAGTTAACACCTTGACTCCACCCATACTTGCAAACTCAATTATCTCAGGTTGTGTCTTAGTTAATGCTACATATACATTTGAAGCTTTAACAAACTCTCCCAATCCCTTTGCCCAAAAAATTCTCTCGTATGGTTTAGCCCTAGCCTTATTTTTACAATCACAAACAATTATATGTTTTTCAAAGAGTCCAATAAACTTTACCCCAAAGACATCTACATCAGTAGCATCTTGATTTGTAGTGCCATATTGTAATGGCACTCCCCTTCTAGTAAGGTAACCCTGCATTTGAAACATATCTGATACATCATACTCAAATCCAAAACCTTTTTTGTCTGTTTTATTCGAGAAAGACATACTATCTAGCTCCTCTCCTTAAATTCAAGAGCAATTTATTTCGCATTGATTCTACAGGAGCAGTTGATTTCGCTAAAATTTGATTTTTTCTTGTCTCAGGTATAATACATCCTGTTGGCTGGTATTTTAGCAAATCACCAATATTTTCTTCTGCTTCAAGACTTACTTTATTATAAGTTATCATTTGACGAACAATCTCACCGACTTCTTGTTGGCGTAATTTCATCTCAAAACCGTACGGTTGAGATGGTCTAGTTTGAATAACTCCATCAATTTCGAGTAAAGCATAGTCCTGTCCAATCGCTGTAGCTGGTCCAACCCATTGTCCTCTTAATAACTTATTTATAATATTTAGCATTTTATCAAGTGTAGAGATTCGTCCTCTTCCCGATGTGGACTTAGTTTGTCCATATCTTAAACAGCTTAACAATACCTTCGCCTTATGAAATACGTCTTCTGATAAACTAAAATTCCCTACACCTTGTCCCCTTATTTGAGGGGTTGTGAAGAATGTAGCTGAACCAAATTGTGATTGTACAGTAACACCATCTAATAATCCAATCCCCTCCATCATTTGTACTATTTCTGGCTTAATATGTTGAGGAATACTCTCCAAAAGAAACCCTTGATTTTCAGTTACTAATTTCTGTACTTCTTGGGCCATATCGCGTTCAGAATCCTTTAGACCTGATAAAGCTTTTAACACTCTGTGCGGGTCACCATTAAACGAATATTCATTATATAGAACTGTTTCTTCCCCCTTACCACTTGCCCTTACCAATCCAAAAGTCTCCTGTAACTTTATCGTCGTATCAGCACACTCCTCACCGATTCCTTTTTGGGTAAGAACTTCCTTTAATTCATCTGGATAGCGAGGTAATACAAAAGTTTCTTGTAATCCTAATAAACTAGCCCTTTCCTCTTCCTCTGGACCAAGTTTATCATATAACGAAGAAACGGTTTCTAGTGCTTCTTTACCTGAGAAGCAGTATACTTCAATTTCCTTAGCCCTCCCCATTTCATCCACACTAAAATCCACTTTTCCTTCTTTTTTTAAGTATGATAGATATGTTACTAATTCACCAGGTGATATACTAGATTGTCTAGCAAACACCTTTGCACTCTTACTATTAATTATCTCCTGTTTATCAGCTACTAAACGCCCTAAAAATGCTCCTGCTTTTCCAGCTTGTTCTGTTGCTTCAAAAAATGCTAATTCAGAAGTGTTTTGTTTTATTTCTCCCAAATGCTTCACTGTATTTACAATCCACGTACCTCTAGTTAACTCGTCCATATTTTCCACCTCATCAATAATTATTCCGAATGAACATCCGTATATATTTACTATACATTTTACATTCTATTCAAACAATAACCGAATCAGAAAAATTATGTAACTTTATGTAAAAACAATACTTATTTATAAATCAGGGTTTCCATCACCTATTTTCTATTTCTGTATAAAAAATATCCTTTGAAATACTTGTAACTTTTCTAATTTCACTTACGTTGTATTTTTCCATGTTATATTTAATACTTGAATTTAGCGAAATTTCCTATTCATTTACTACCTTATATTTTTAATCAGAGTGCAAGGGCAGATGTGCTTATACAATATTCGATATGTACCGCGTTAACATTGGTGATATGTACCCCGCACTTCCTTTTCTCTACATAGTATTTCACCTTATTTCTTAATTCCTCTTTCTCTTGCTACTCTATAGAGAGTCGCTCTACTTATCTTAGTTATCTCTTCAATCTCTTTAACAGTCAGCTTATTAGTTGCTCTGCTATGAAATAACTCCAGAGCATACTGTAAACCTCTATTGTTCTCTGTATACTTCTTAGGCCTTCCTTTATAAACACCTCTTTTCTTAGCTTCTTCAATGCCCTCTAATTGTCTTTCTTTAATCATGTCAGCTTCAAATTCAGCTATACCAGCTAGAACCGTAATCATTAACTTACCAATTGCTGTACTGGTATCAATCTTATCTCCACCCATGTTCAAAACAATAAGTGAAACACCTTTACTGTTTAAATATTCAATTGTGTTTAAAGCATCCTTCGTACTTCTAGCAAACCTGTCTAACTTAGTAACAACAATAGTATCACCTTCTTCTATTGTCTCAAGAAGTAGGTTGAACTGCTCTCTTTTCTCTTTCTTTCTTCCACTAACTTTCTCTTTAAAGATAGTGTCACATCCAGCTTCTTGCAGTTGTTTAATTTGTACACTTAAATTTTGGCTTGCTGATGACACACGACCATAACCATATTTCATATCAATTCCACCTTTATGTTTTGATACATGTATATGAGACATCTATAACCTAAGTATATCAATCGTCCCTGAATGTATCAATAAGGTGTACTCAAATGATACATTACTTTGAAATTAGTGTCATACAAATTAATTTGTATGAATTTAATTAATAACATCGTAAAAACCTATAATCTAGCAAGTTAATTTTAAAAATAAAAATCTATAAAATTAGATGCTCCTCAAAATGAAATAGCTGTACTGTAAACAGACACTCAAAAAGAGAAATGAAATAAAACCGACAGTAGAGTGTGTTTTGTTGAAAAAGGAATTAATTTGTAATAAAATATATTATACGCATATACAATTTATCAAAACTTCATAAAAATAAATAATAGAATTTTCAAAATTTAATTACAAAATAATCAAGGAGGGGTATAAATGGCAACAATAGAATTAGTCTTATATAAAAACGGGGATGAATATGAGGAAATAACTCTAGATGATATCGATAAAAGGCACGACTTTGATATTGTAAAAAGGAATTTATATTGTGCTTTTGAAGGTTGCCCAGCAAAAATTGAGTATGTACCAAGAGGGCAAAGGATTGCTCACTTTAAAACATGGCCAATGAGCAATCATTCAACTGATTGTACAGATTTTTTTAAAAGAGAAAAGCAAAAAGCTAAAAAAAAGAGTTTAGCTAGTAGCTCTGTTGGTCTAACTGATACACATATTAATAATGTATTAAGAAATTTAATTAATTCTATTGATGAAACAGAGGAAGAAAAAAAATTAAGACTTGAAAAACAAAGAGCTAGAGGGAAAAGGAAAAAAGTTAATCAAGTTACTGATGAATCTCAGAACTCAGAACTTACTGATAATACAAGGCCTACTACTGATAATAATGCTACTACAACAGAAGAAGGAAAAAGAGCACCCAGTGTAAAAAGACGTTATAATTTATCTTTGTTAAATGAAGATGATATTAATACAGCAACCGCCTTATATGAAAAAGTGAGTTCTATTAATATCGAAGAAAATCGAGCTATATTTAAATTGAAAAGAAATAATAAAGAAGCAAACATTTATTTTGAAGAAAACTTCTTCAATAATTCAGCTAGAAACATAGATTCAATGTTTAAAGTAGTAAAAAAACATCTCGATGCTGGAAATGTTATTGAATTATATTGTGTAGGTAATGTAGAAAGAAGAAATGGAGATATATGTTTAACTGTTAATAAACAAAGTCATATTCGAATTAACAAATTGCCCGTCGCAAGATTTGTCTTTAGCATTTCAAACCCTGATTTATTTTAGAAGCTCTGTATAGATGAGTACCTCTTTAACAAAATGGTCATTATTATTTAATAATTCAACATTAGATAATTGTTTCCTTTTAAGACTACTTTGTCTACTCACTATAGATAAAATATTAATTCAATTTTATCATATCCCAACAAAAGGACTGACTTCTACATCAGTCCTTTTACAATTTTTTATTTTGCACTTATATCCATTCCAATTTTTCATATAAACTTAGCCACTCTATTATCTCTGTTCTTCTTGATATATGGAAACTGTTTCATCTATTTTTTCTAAGGATTTAGTGAAGTGAGCTATTGCTTCTATGTAATCATTGAAATTGTTGTTTTGCAGGAAAAGTTTTGATTTGTTTTTAAATTTTATTAACTCTTGCATGCTAGCAAAAAACGTATCTCGAGTTTTCGCATATTTTACAGTACCTGATACATTATTCATGTTATTCTCAACGCACTTGTAAATCTCCTCACTCTTCGCAATTGCTTCCTCTACTTTTTGCGGGTCTATTGTTTTCTTATCCAAATTATTAGCTTGAGCAACTTTCTCCTTTACTTCCTTAAACAATGGTGTACATATACTTAATCCATTAATTAAACGTTCATCTGCACCATTTTCGTTTTTAATATGAGGTGAATTTGTAGTTTGACGTTCTTGCTCTTTAGTGACTTCTTTAGTATCCACCTCTTCGGTTTGTTTATTTTGGGATTCTTCATTAGCATTCCCATTGTTTTTAGCAGAACAGCCATTCATTAATGCTACTATCAATAATATAGTTCCCCATTTTTTCAACATTTACATAGCTCCTTTATTTCTTTACTTTGCTTTTGTTTTTTACTACCTCTTTTTCTATTTCTTCTAATCTGATTTTTTTATCATTTAAAGCTACTTTGACATTATTAAAACTCAATTTCATTCCAATGCCTAAAGCTGTTATAAGCAAAATAAGAGCTAATACAACGAAAAATATATTTTTTTGTTTTGAATTAAACTATTTATTTTCGTTTTCTCCATTTACTTTCCCCCTTTAAATATGTAAAAACCAATCAATTATAATATCTATAGTATATTTCTTTCAATAAATAATATCAATAGTATATCGAATCGGTATTATTTACACCTTATGTTAGGTGTGGGGTGTAAATATACATGGATAATTTAATTAATATTATTGGTTTACAAATTCGAATACTAAGAAAGAATAAAAAATTAAGTCAAGAGGAATTGGCATTCAAAGCTGGATTGCATCCTACATATATAGGACAAGTAGAACGTGGAGAAAAAAATTTAACCGTTTCAAGTTTAAACGTGATTACTACAGCATTAGATATCACCTTGGAAGAATTTTTTTCTTTTGTCGAACCTTCAAAATGTAGTATTGAAGATAATAACTCATTACCTTATCAAAATATTATTAAGTTACTTCAAGAACTTAATGTGGTTGAGCAAAGAAAAATATTCGAAATCATTAAGCAACTAATAGAGTGGAAGCAATCATAATCCTTCCACTCTTACACTATGATGTCAATTTATAAAGCATACGGTAACACACGTAAAAACTTCTTAATTAACAAGTATTTTACCCAAAACACACGTAACGAATTTTTCATGTGCACGGAAGTATTGTACATAAAAATCCCATTTTATACAGTTAAAACCCCATTAATAACAATGGGGTTTTATTTTATCAATTTGTGTTTGAAATGCTTGATTAGCATTATATGTTATATTTATGTTATATAAGGTTAATCGAAAATTCCAAAAACCACCTTGTTCATTTGAAAGTATATCCATAGTATTCTTGTAATTCTTTGATTCGTTTTGCGTACAGTTCCTTAAAATATAAAGCATAATAACTTTCATCATACGTAAAATCAGGTCTCTTATTACGATATTTTACTTCTAATTTTTTTATTCCATAAATCTGTGCAACTGTCTCATTTAAAGTTATGATTTTTGTCTTTTCCTCCATGAAGCTATCTTCTCTTTTTTTCGCTTCTTTTACCACATAATTTTTTCTTTCATTATGAAATGTATCTTCGTTCTCAACTAAGAATATCTGTTCATCTTTCTTATATAGTTCAATAACATCTTTATTGTATTTTTCCAAATAACTAATTATTCTTTTTTCACTGGCCTTCAATATAATAGCATAGGTTTTATACCAATAACTTAAACCTAAAGTCACTCCATTTTCATCTTTTATTTTTGATAGTTTTTCCTCCCACTCTTCATAGTAATTGCGGGATTTTTTGGTATTACTATATACATTTAGGTACCATTCGTTTACATCATATTGTTTCATCAATTCTCTTCGTAAACTTACAATTTTTTTAACCGTATTTTCATGTAAATTAACTGTTTTCCTTTCCTCTTTGACAAAACCTTTATATACAGGGAAATATTCAATAATTTTCGCTTTTTGCATCCTGTTCAATGTACCCGCTAACTGGTTCTGTATTTTTTGTATATCATGTATAAAATCATTTAAAATTCGCTCTTCACCCTCATAAATTATATTATTGTTTTTTAAATCTTTTAGATTTTGTTCTTTTATAGATTCATTATATTTTGCATGTAGCAATTCATACATTTTAGGCGTAATTAACCCAAAATCTAAACTCCACTTACTTAATGTTTGAGCGGTTTCTACAATCAACCCTTGCTCTAATACTGAAACAACCATAATATCCATATTCTTTGTGTATGGAATACTCCAAGCACCATTGCTAGCTCGATTATCTTCACGAACTGCAATCTCTTCTCTTTCCTCTCTTAAGATATATACAACTGCATTACCCTGTTTTTCTTTTTCAACCTGTTTATAATATTGTTTTAAGGTCTTAATTAAGGCATCTTCTATTTTCTTATTAGTAAATTTTTTGTATTTTTCAAAGTGCTTTCGACATTGTTCCGACCCATATATTTCCACTGCTTCTTTTCTAGTAATTACTCTTTCCTTCAATTATAAATCCTCTTTCTTTTTAATATTTATCCCACAGGTAAACCAAATCACCTACAATATAAATTTATATATTATTACGAGTAATTTGGTTTACCCATTTCTTTCAGATATGTACTTTTTATCACCATCCTTTGGAAAACTATCGTTTCCCAAAGCCTAGCCGAAAAAGTACCAAAACGGCTTAATCAGAATTATTCTTCTTTCACTCCCTTACCATCAATTCAATAGTGCAAACAAAAAAAACACAAAATAACCTCATTAATAAAAAAGGGTAATTTTGTGTTTGGCTTGTTTCTTTTAATGTTTTATTTAATTAGTTCTTAATGTTTTTGGTTTTTATAGTCACTTAAACCTGACTACAAATAATATTATATCATAAATTACGCAAAAAATCAAAAAACACGTTACATAACTATTGACACTATAATGATACTATGTTATTTATTCCCGCTCAATTAAGAACATTTTCAAGATAAACATTAAAATTATTGTTTATCTTGAAATACCAAGAATAGATTGCTGTAAAAGTAGGGCGTAGCCCACCGAACGAAGTGAGGTCTATGCGGAGCTACGAAGTAGCTACCGCAAGTAAATATTTCATTCTATTTCTCTAGTGCTTAGTAATCCATGTCCAAAATTCAAATACTTTTTACCATTCGGTGAGTGCGAAATAATTATTTATCTTAATCTTTTCCTACCAAATCCACTCTGTGATGATGATTACTCCCCAAAACCTGACCAATCATACGTTCTTTCCTTTTGCTTACGCTTCTTTTCTTCAAATATACTTTCTACGTTTTTTTCTTCTGTAAAACTCATGATGAACCCACATTTCTCACAATTATATTTATAAAGCTCAATAGATTTATCATATCGAACATACTTATTATCCTCCTCAGATATTAACTTAAAGGAAATATCTGCACTTTCATCGACTTCATTATGAATTGAAGTATTTATATCTACATCTACGTCTATGTGTACATCATCAAAACTACTGCTTCTAACACCGACGTCATTATAAGCAGTGGAGTAAATCTCAACATTTACATCTACATCATAGTAGCCTTTACGAAAATGCTTCCCTCCACAAACCAAACACTTAATTTCACTCATTTAGCACCACTCCTCAAATTGTTTACTTATATATATTTTGAAGATGGGTCTTTATGAGTAGTAAAAGCCTACTCACTAATAATTGTGGATAGATATTAATGTTCTATATACAGTCTGTATGTATTTTCATCAGCTGAATAACAATAAAAGCCCTTCCCATAGGAACAGGCTTTTCACATTCAATTTGATTATAAAGAAATATGCAGGGGAAAGGATTTGCAACTGTAACCACCTATAAATTCATTAAAGGACTAGTTTTTAATGCCATCTCCATAATATTTTCTGTTTCAATCCCTTGCAGATAACGCTTAGTTACTTGAATATTCTCATGTCCAGCTATCTTTGAACAACTATACAAATCAAGCCCATTTCTCAAATTAGATTGGATAGCATAATGTCTTAATGTATGAGGAGAGCATCGTATCTCTTCTCTAACATGAGCTTTTTCACCTGCCCTCCTAACAATATTCTCAATTTGCACACCTGATAATGGTTTACCACTTCGAGACAGAAAATAATTATCATGTTCTATTATTTTCTTTTTGAAGTAAGCTTCTTTAACCCTTTCATAACGTATCATGTACTTTCTTAACATCAAACTAACAGGAACATAACGCCACTTACTACCTTTTCCAAGTATCTTCATATTAGTATCATGAATCCAGCTTGATTGCAGGTTAATTAACTCTGTCATTCTGATACCTGTATCAGTAAACATAGCAATTATAAGTTTGTTACGAGCATTTAAATATGTTTTAAAATCGTATGCTTCAATCATTTTTGCTACTTCTTTGTCCGTAAATGTTTTAATAACGGTTTTATCCTCTTTAAGTAATTTTATCTTTGCTAAAACATTCAACGTTACATATTCTTCTGCCACCAAATACAAATAAAAAGCTCGAAGCGATTTAATCATAGTGTTAATATAACTTGGTTTATTCCCTACCTCTAATTGATACTGAATAAATTTTTTAATATGCAAAGAGGAAATATCTTCAATTTCAGATATCTCATGTTGTTCGCTCAAATAACTAATCAATTGAACAGCATTATAATTATACGTTTCAATTGTCCGAGGTGCATAATTCTTTATTTTTAAATCAAAAGTAAATTCCTTCAATAAATCCATTATTAACATATAAAAAACCTCCTACTTATTGTGGATTACCACATATAAATAGGAGGTCAAAAGCAATAATTATTGTACGACTAAATTCATGTTTTTGTATCACATAATTCAAACCGTACGCAATCGCTTTGTATGACTAAGTTCAGCCGTTTTTTATTTTCTACAATTATCGTTTGATGTTGTAGAAAGATTTGATACCATCGTAAACAGCGATTTCGCCTAGTTCGTCTTCGATGCGTAATAATTGGTTGTACTTAGCAATACGGTCAGTACGGCTCATAGAACCAGTTTTGATTTGGCCAGCGTTAGTTGCAACTGCGATGTCAGCAATTGTAGCATCTTCAGTTTCACCAGAACGGTGAGATACAACTGCTGTGTAACCAGCACGTTTAGCCATTTCGATAGCTTCGAAAGTCTCAGTTAAAGTACCGATTTGGTTAACTTTAATTAAGATTGAGTTAGAGATACCTTTTTCGATACCTTCAGCAAGTTTTTGAGTGTTAGTTACGAATAAATCGTCACCAACTAATTGTACTTTATCACCGATACGCTCAGTTAATAATTTGTGACCATCCCAGTCGTTTTCGTCTAAACCATCTTCGATAGAGATGATTGGGAAGTCTTTGCAAAGCTCTTCGTAGAAATCAACCATTTCTGCAGAAGTTAAGCCAGTACGGCCTTCGCCTGCAAGGTCATATTTACCAGTTTCTTTGTTGTAGAACTCAGAAGAAGCAACGTCCATTCCTAAGAATACGTTCTCGCCAGCTTTGTAACCAGCTTTTTCGATAGCTTCGATGATTACTTCTAAAGCTTCACGGTTAGAACCAAGGTTTGGAGCGAATCCACCTTCGTCACCTACTGCAGTGTTAAGACCTTTGTCATGTAATACAGCTTTAAGTGCATGGAATACTTCAGCACCCATACGGATTGATTCTTTGAATGTTGGAGCACCAACTGGTAAGATCATGAACTCTTGGAAGTCAACGTTGTTATCAGCGTGAGAACCACCGTTGATGATGTTCATCATTGGAGTTGGTAATTGTTTTGCATTGAATCCACCAAGGTAACGGTATAATGGAAGACCTACGAAGTCAGCTGCTGCGTGAGCTACTGCCATAGATACACCAAGGATAGCGTTAGCGCCTAGTTTACCTTTGTTTGGAGTGCCGTCTAATTCGATCATAGCACGGTCGATACCAGCTTGGTCAGTTACATCGAAACCAGCGATTTCTGGAGCGATAATTTCGTTAACGTTGTTTACTGCGTTAACAACACCTTTACCAAGGTAACGAGATTTGTCACCGTCACGTAATTCTACTGCTTCGTGCTCACCAGTAGATGCACCACTTGGTACGATAGCGCGTCCGAAAGCACCGCTTTCTGTGTAAACTTCTACTTCTACAGTTGGGTTACCACGAGAGTCAAGGACTTCGCGAGCATAAACATCAATAATTGTTGACATAATAAATTCTCTCCTTTTTATATAAGCAAATTATTTAATAATTGTTTTACCTGTCATTTCTTTCGGTTGTTCCACATTTAAAAGTGTAAGCATTGTTGGAGCGATATCTCCTAAAATACCACCTTCACGAAGCTCTACATCATTTTTTGTAACGATGAAAGGAACCGGGTTAGTTGTATGAGCTGTCATCGGCTCGCCATCAGCAGTTAACTCCTGATCGGCATTACCATGGTCAGCAGTAATAAGTGCTACACCATCTTTTGCAAGAATCGCTTCTACAACTTTTCCTAAACATTCGTCAGTTGCTTCTACTGCTTTAATTGTTGGTTCCATCATCCCAGAATGGCCAACCATATCACAGTTTGCAAAGTTAAGAATGATAACATCATGTTTATCATTTTCGATTTCATTTACTAAAGCGTCCGTTACTTCGTAAATGCTCATTTCAGGTTTCAAGTCATACGTTGCAACCTTCGGTGAGTTAATTAAGATACGCTCTTCTCCTGGGAATTCAGCCTCACGACCACCGCTAAAGAAGAATGTAACGTGCGGATACTTTTCGGTTTCCGCGATGCGAAGTTGCTTTAATCCCGCTTGCGCAACAACTTCACCTAAAGTGTTATCAAGGTTCATTGGCTTGAATGCCACGTAACCATTCACAGTTTCACTGAAGTGTGTCATACATACGAATTCTGGAATGTGAGGTACTTTTTCACCACGATCGAACTCACGGAAGTCTTCGTTTGTAAATACACGAGCAATTTGAATTGCACGGTCTGGACGGAAGTTATAGAAGATAACTGCATCATCATCATTGATTGTTGCAACTGGCGTGTTATCTTCGTTAACAATTACAGACGGCAATACGAATTCATCATAGATACCGTTCGCATAAGAGTCTTCTACACACTCTTCTGCTGATTTATAAGTAGGGCCTTCACCATTCACCATGGCACTGTAACATTTTTCTACGCGATCCCAACGCTTGTCACGGTCCATGGAGTAATAACGACCAGAGATAGTCGCGAATTGTCCTACTCCTGTTTCTTTAATTACTTCATTTGCTGCATCGATATAACCTTTTGCTGTTTGTGGTCCAACATCGCGGCCGTCTAAGAATGCATGGATATAAACTTTCTCCACGCCTTCTTTTGCTGCTAAGCGAAGAAGAGCAAACATATGGTTCATGTGACTGTGCACACCACCATCAGAAAGTAAACCGAATAAATGAAGAGCAGTACCTTTTTCTTTTACGCTTTTAATTGCATTTTGGAATGTTTCGTTCTGATCGAACTCACCTTCACGAATTGCAACGTTTACGCGTGTTAAGCTTTGATATACTATGCGGCCAGCACCAATATTTAAGTGACCAACCTCAGAGTTACCCATTTGACCTTCTGGAAGACCTACTTCCTCACCACAAGCTGTAAGCGTTGTATGAGGGAATTTGTTCCAGTAACCATCAAAATTAGGTTTCTTAGCTTGTGCTACAGCATTCCCGTGAGTTTCTTCACGAAGTCCGAAACCGTCAAGGATGATTAAAGCTGTTGGCTTTCTCATTTTACCGCCCCCAGAAGACCTAAGAACGAAGCAGGCTCTAAGCTAGCACCGCCAACTAAAGCGCCGTCGATGTCAGATTGTGCCATATACTCTTTAATGTTTTCTGGTTTTACGCTACCGCCGTATTGAATACGAACAGCTTCTGCAGCTTCTGGAGAAACAGCTTCTGCAACAACTTTACGGATGTGCGCACATACTTCATTTGCATCTGCAGAAGAAGAAGATTTACCTGTACCGATAGCCCAGATAGGCTCATAAGCGATAACAGTTGCTTTAACTTGCTCTTCTGTTAAACCTGCAAGTGCTTTTGTCACTTGACCTGCTACTAGATCAAATGTTTTTCCGCTTTCGCGCTCTTCTAAAGTCTCACCACAACATACGATTGGTGTTAAACCATGTTCAAATGCTGCTAGAGTCTTTTTGTTTACTGATTCGTCTGTTTCAGCAAACATTTCACGACGCTCAGAGTGGCCAAGTACTACGTAGCCTACTTTTAAGTCGCTAAGTGCTACTGGGCTAATTTCGCCAGTGAATGCACCATTTTTTTCGAAGTGCATGTTTTGTGCACCTACTTGTAAATCAGTTCCTTCAGTTGCTGCTACAAGGCGCTCTAAGAATAGAGCTGGAGAGCAAACTACTGCATCAACAGCTGAAGCTGCTGGGATTTGACCTTTAACTTCCTCTACGAAGCTAACTGCTTCAGATAGAGTTTTATTCATTTTCCAGTTACCTGCGATAATTGGTTTACGCATGCTTTGCACCGTCCTTTTTCTTTGGCTGCTACTTATTTGTCGTTAAGACAAACTACACCTGGAAGCTCTTTACCTTCCATGAATTCTAATGACGCACCGCCGCCAGTAGAAATGTGGCTCATTTTATCAGCCATACCGAATTTTTCAACAGCTGCTGCAGAGTCACCACCGCCGATAACAGAGTATGTATCTTCTGCATCTGCTAATGCTTGTCCTACTGCTTTTGTACCTTCTGCGAATGGAGTCATTTCGAATACACCCATTGGTCCATTCCATACAACAAGCTTAGAGTTTTTAATTACATCTGCATAAATTTCACGTGTTTTAGGACCGATGTCTACGCCTTCCCAGTTAGAAGGGATAGAGTCGATACCAACGATTTGAGTTGTTGCAGTTTCAGAGAATTCCTCAGTGATTACAACATCAACTGGCATGTAGAAGTTTACGCCTTTTTCTTTTGCAAGTTGCATAAATTCTTTAGCTAGTTCAATCTTGTCGTCTTCACATAGAGATAGACCAATTTCATGACCTAAAGCTTTAACGAACGTGTAAGCAAGTCCGCCACCGATGATTAAGTTATCTACTTTGTCTAATAGATGACGAATTACACCGATTTTATCTTTTACTTTCGCACCACCAATAATAGCTGTAAATGGACGTTCTGGGTTAGAAAGTGCTTTACCTAATACATCTAACTCTTTTTCCATTAATAGACCAGATACTGCTGGTAGGTAGTCTGCGATACCTGCTGTAGAAGCGTGAGCACGGTGAGCTGCACCGAATGCATCGTTTACGAAGATGTCAGCAAGTGCTGCAAATTCTTTCGCAAGTTCTGCATCGTTCTTTTCTTCGCCCGCATAGAAACGTACGTTTTCAAGAACTAATACGTCGCCTTCGTTCATTGCTGCAACCATTTCTTGTGCAACTGGTCCGAATGCTTCGTCTGCTTTTTTAACATCTTTACCAAGAAGCTCGCCTAAACGTGCTGCTACTGGAGTAAGACGTAATTCTTCTACCGCTTGACCTTTTGGACGGCCTAAGTGGCTTGCTAAAATAACTTTCGCACCTTGCTCTACTAAATATTGAATTGTAGGAAGAGCTGCACGGATACGAGTTTCATCTGTAATTTTGCCTTCTTTCATAGGTACGTTGAAATCAACGCGGCAAAATACACGCTTACCTTTTAAATCTACGTCACGAATTGATTTTTTGTTCATTGGATTTCCCTCCGACTACTAGTTAGGATTGACAAAACCCATTCAAAAGCTTAACACATTTGCTTTTAAAACGAAAGAAGAGAGAGAGGGAACAAACCCTCTCCCTCGTTTTGTCATTGATTGCTTATATAATTAAGAATTAAAGACCTTTAGAAGTCATGTAAGCTGCTAAGTCTACTACGCGGTTAGAGTAACCAGTTTCGTTATCGTACCAAGAAAGTACTTTAACCATGTTACCTTCCATTACCATTGTAGATAATGCATCGATTGTAGAAGAAGCTGTACATCCGTTATAGTCGATAGATACTAATGGCTCTTCGCTGTATCCAAGGATACCTTTTAATTCGCCTTCAGCTGCTGCTTTGAATGCTGCGTTTACATCTTCAACTGTTACTTCTTTGTCAAGTTCAACAACTAAGTCAACAAGAGAAACGTTAGCAGTTGGAACACGTACAGCGCCACCGTTTAATTTACCTTTAAGTTCTGGTAATACTAATGCTACAGCTTTAGCTGCACCAGTAGATGTTGGGATCATGTTTTCAGCTGCTGCACGAGCACGACGTAAATCTTTGTGTGGTAAGTCTAAGATTTGTTGGTCGTTAGTGTAAGAGTGAATTGTTGTCATCATTCCGCGTTTTACGCCGAATTTTTCGTTTAATACTTTAGCGAATGGAGCTAGACAGTTTGTAGTACAAGAAGCGTTAGATACTACGTTGTGGTTAGCTGCATCGTATTGTTCGTGGTTAACACCCATAACTACAGTGATATCTTCGTCAGAAGCTGGAGCTGAGATGATAACTTTCTTAACTGATCCACCTAAGTGTTTTTCAGCGTCTGATTTTTTAGTGAAACGGCCAGTAGATTCTACTACTACTTCTACTCCGTAGTCGCTCCATGGTAATTGAGCTGGGTCACGCTCAGCGATAACTTTAATTTCTTTACCGTTAACAACGATGCTGTTTTCGTTAGCAGATACTTCTGCATTTAAAGTTCCGTGAACTGTGTCATATTTTAAAAGGTGAGCTAATGTTTTAGCATCTGTTAAGTCGTTGATTGCTACTACTTCTACCTCAGAGTTGTTAAGAGCTGCGCGGAATACGTTACGTCCGATACGTCCAAATCCATTAATACCAATTTTAGTCATTTGAATTTCCTCCTTGGGGGATTATATTAAAGGGTAAAACCCTTTGTTAACTGTTTTGCTGCACCTTCATCTGTAATTAGAATTGAAGTGTGCCCTTGTTTAATTACAGCCTGTATTGCTTTTGCCTTTGAAGAACCTCCAGCGACTGCAACAACGTGAGATACATTTTGTAAATCCTCTAATTGCATACCAACTGTTCTTACTTTATGAACAACATTTCCTTCTTCATTAAAGTAGTAACCGAAAGCTTCACCAACTGCTTCGCTTGCTTGAATCTTTAACCAATCTGCTTCCGAAGTACTTCTGCGACGTGCCATTGTTAACGCATCACCTATTCCATGAATGACGATATTGGAAGATCGAATCAACTCAAGAACTTCTTTCACGGAAGGCTCTGTCACAATAGACGCATATGCTTCGCTACTAACATGGTCTGGAACATACAATAAGCGATAATTACTCATCGTATTTTGCGCCATCTTGGCACAAATGGTATTGGCTTCTAATTCAACACCTTCTCCGATTCCACCACGTGCTGGGACAAATAGCATATGTAAATCTTTACAATCAAGTTGCATCATGTCCGCAGCAGCAGCTAGCGTAGTTCCTCCAGCCACAGCAACGATATTATTCGCTGTCAGACGGTCTTTTATACAAGTCACACAAGCACGGCCCATCTCCAGTTTGACCCAAGGTGATTCATCACTATCACCAGGGACAACGAAAACTTCATCCAAGTCTAATGTTTCCTTAAGTTGCTTTTCTAAAACCTTTAACCCGGAAATTTCTTTCATAAAGTCTTCCAAAGCAAGAACTAAAGCTGTTCCTTCTTCTGTCAAAGTCATTCCAGAAGAAGCGACGTGAACTAAGTTTTGTTCTTTCAAAACTTGAACTTCACTTCGCAATACTCGTTCTGTCATACCGAGGCTTGCTGATAAGTTTCTTCTTCCAATCGGCTGCATGAGCCTAATGTATTGAAGAATTTGCATTCTCGTTTGCATAACAGGTAGCAGATCAGGTAATAATTTTTTTGTGTTCTGAATCCATGAGCGCATATCTTTTCTCCTCACTACATTGGTTCATTTTTCCTTGGTGGTCACTTTACGTCCCGTAGTGACATTTTGTGTCCCACATAGGTTAAAAAAATAATCCCTGCTACGTGTATTATTGTAACAGGAGATAGAAACTTATTCAACTCTTAACTGCATTCTTTATATAGTTTATTATGACACCTTTGTGAATGTTACCATATTCTACTTGTTTTCCGTCTATTTCTACAACCGGAATCATTAAATGATATTTTTCTAAAAGGTCATTATCTTCATATATATCTATTTCCTCGATTTGAAAAGAATATTCACATTGTACTTCCTGCAAAACTTGTTTCGCCTGCACGCAAAGACCACAATTCTTTTTTGTATACAGCACAACTTTCATCTTCTTCACCTATCCGATTGTTTTTCGCAATGACGAAGCTGGGATATGCATTTGTTCTCTATACTTCGCCACCGTTCTTCGAGAAATAACAATTTCATGCTCTTCTTCTAATAATTTTGAAATCTTTTGATCTGAGAGTGGCTTTTTCTTATTCTCTGCTTCCACAAGCGTTTGAATAAACTGTTTCACTCGCTTCGTTGAAACTGCCTCATCCTCTGTCGTCGAAACTGCATTACTAAAGAACGATTTCATCTCAAATAAACCGTGTGGCGTTTGCACATACTTATTTCTTGTTGCACGACTAATCGTAGACTCATGCACACTTAGCTCTTCCGCCACCTCTTTTAAAGCGAGCGGCTTCAAATACGCTGGACCTTCCCAAAAGAAATCACGTTGTTTTTCCATAATAATCGTCATCACTTGCAGAAGTGTTTGTTTTCTCTGTTTCAAACTGCGCATAATCCATTGCACATGCTGATACTTTTCTGAAACGTAAGATGCTACTTCACTTTCACTATTATTAAGAAGCGCACTGTACTCAGAGTGAATTTCAATTCTCGGCATATTTCTCTCATTCATCTGTAAAACGAGGCGATCGCCTTCTTTTTTCACTGCCATGTCAGGCACAATATACAGTGGTTTATCCGAAGAATACGCAAGGCCCGGTTTCGGCTGCAATGATGTAATACAGTTCACCGCCGATTGTAATTCTTCATTACTACACTTCAGCACATGAACGAGCTTTCGCCAATCCTTCTTCACGAAATAAGCAAAGTGCTCCTCTACAATATCTTCCGCTAATCCATCCCTTCTTTGTAAGCGCTTCAATTGTAAGGTTAAACATTCCTGAATATTACGCGCCCCTACCCCTGCTGGCTCCAGTGATTGGACAAGCTCTACAGAGCGGTCAACTACATGAATATGCGCAGAAAGGAGCTCTGCTAACTCTTCATTCGTTTCTTGTAAATACCCGTTTCCATCCATGTTCATAATAATGAAAGAAGCCACTTTCCGCTCTTCTTCATCTATTTTATAATACTGTATTTGATTTAATAAATGTTGCTGAATCGTTGTAGAATCCACACTGTAGATTTCCATCTGATTCTCGACTTGTTTGCTGGTACTTTTACTGTTGTTAGAGCTCTTTTTCTTCTCCCTCTCAAAACCACCTAACTCAATAAGGGGATTCTCTAACGATTGCTCATACAAAAACTCCGATAATTCTTGTACATTATACTGAAGCATTGTAATCGCTTGCCTTAACTCTTGTGTCATTGCCAAACGTAAGCTTTGTTCTTGTAAAAGACTTGCCTTCAAACTAATCTCCCCCTTGTTTCTATTGTACAATAAGTTTGGTAAAAGGAGAATCCTCACGCAGACGCCCATTCCAAAATATTATTAATTTATATGTATTAATGATATTTACAACTTACAACCGAAATTTGAATAATATTGAAAGAAAATAATAAACTCAATTATTTGTTACCACATACTAATAGTAACCCTTAATTTTATATATAACAACATTAAATTTATCTCTGTTCAATTCCAAAATAAAAAGAGCAGTTTAGGTATAGTGACACTTCACTATGCCTAACTACTCTTTTACGATTCTTAATTAAGAAAGAAACCTCTTATTTAAAGCTAAGGAACTTTGATTCCTAATTACATAGGAGTCATAGAGATAATCGTTCGATTCACTAGACGCTCCTTGAATTCCTCTCATCTCTTCCACAGACAACTCAACTATTTTTTTCACGCTTCTCTCGTTATTACTATCCATCATTTTTTGTTTTCTTTTCGAAAAAAATCCCATAATTTATTCCCCCCTGCAATTAATTATTTTTTAACAATTGAATGAATTTAAGGCTCTTACCACTTCTTAATACACCTTTCGGATAGACCTTCGCTGCAAACATAGCAATTAAGCTAATGCTAGCTAGTAATACAACCATAGATGTAATAATTTCTAAACTCCCAACGGATCCATTAATAATCCTAACTACCATACTAATTGGAGCTGTAAACGGAACATATGATGTCACCCTTGATACTAGCCCTTCAGGGTTATCAAGTACTACTAATAACTCCACCACTAAGCTTCCCATCAATATAAGAGTAATCGGCATCGTTGTTCCGGATAATTCTTCTGGCCTGCTTACCATAGAACCAAACACTGCGAAAAGTGCCGCATAAACGAAGTAACCGAGAACAAAATATAACAAGAAATATGCAGCATGCTCACCTGTAATCATATTTACATCAATATTCACTCCAAAAAACGAATCCGATACCTTAAAAATTCCAGATTTAATATATAGCGCCATACTAAGGAAGAAAATAAATAACTGTGTCAAACTAGCAAGACCGACTCCTAATATCTTCCCAAAGACCATGTGAACAGGCGACACCTTCGTTACCATCACTTCCATAACACGCGACGCCTTCTCTGACGCTACCGCTGTAGCAATCGCATTTCCATACGAAGTAATTGCTAAGTACATAATCGCTACTAATAAATACACCAGTAAGAATGAGCTTGTTTCTTCGTTATTTAAGTTTTGCTTTTTCGCTTGCACGTTCATCGTCAGTGATTTCACAGCCTCTTCTGATAACTGTTGTTTAACTACCGCACTTTGAAAATACTGATTTTGTACAAATACCTGCGCACTTTGAATCAACTTAGGATTATCCACCTTCATAAAGTAATCTAATACTGGTTCAGCACCCGCACCCTCTTTTAATATAAAGAGCGCTTCGACTTTCTTATCTAACAAATCTTGCTTATATTGATTTAATTTTGTTTTATCACCTAAAGACCAATCCCATTCTGGAAGAGCTTTACTAAGATTAGATTGATCCAAAGTAACATTAGGTGCTTCGGAAATAAATACAACTTTTGCTTTTTCTTTCTCTCCAGAAAACTTTTGTACTAAAGTTGGAAAGGAGAATAAGAATATCCCTCCCCCTATTAATAACAATGTCATCCCAATAAATATTTTCGTCCTCACACGATCCCAATACGTTTGCCCTAAAACAATCCAGAAATTCCTCATTACTTATGCACCCGCCTTTTCAACAAAGATTTGATGTAAAGAAGGTTCTTTAATAGAAACATCTCGGATATATTGTTTAGTTTTAATGTCTTCAAGCAGCGAAAATGCATCCTCTCCATCATTAACTTTAATCATGAACGTACGATTAACTTTTTCAAAATTGAAATTTTTATTCTTAAGAATAGGTTCAATATCCCCTTCCGTTTGCAACGTCATATATTTGTATTGATAACTTTTCTTAATATCTGACAAGGCACCCGATAATACAAGTTGACCATTTTTCATAATACAAATTTCCTCACAGAACGTTTCTACACTGTCCATTTGATGACTACAGAAGATAATCGTTTTTCTTTGCGCGATTAACTCGAGCACAACATTTTTTAACATCTCTGCATTTACAGGATCCAATCCACTAAATGGCTCATCTAGTATGATGAATTCCGGATTATGCAATATCGCTGAAATCAATTGGATTTTTTGTTGATTTCCCTTTGACAATTCCTCTGTTTTCTTCTTTAAATGTGGTGTCATTTCTAATTTTTCTAGCCATTGTAACGCATGCCTTTTTGCAAGATTAGCTGGCATTCCTTCTAACTTGCCGAAATACACCAATTGCTCCACTACATTCATTTTCGGGTATAATCCACGCTCTTCTGGTAAATAGCCAATAGATAGGTCTTTCTTTGAAAAAGGGCGATTATTCCATAGAATTTGGCCGCTATCCGGTTTGATTAAATCTAAGATCATACGAATCGTTGTCGTCTTACCAGCACCATTTCGGCCCAGCATCCCTAAAATCCCACCTTCTTCTACACGTATATTTAAATCATTAACGGCTTTATATTCACCAAATGTTTTATTTAATCCTTGAATTTCAAACGCCATATATAACATCCCCTTTACTGTTTAATAAAGTAAATAACTGCCATTCCTAAAGCAATTCCGCCAATCATAAGTAAAAACTTTTTAAAATTCATCTTTATCTCTCCCATTTTTTGAAATTTGTATTTCGAAAATCAAGTGCACCCTTCGCATTTACAATACCTTTTCCAAAATATTTTTTTCCGTCATCTAATGCCGGTTTGGCCCCCTGATATAATCTTGTTTTAACAAATCCATTACTAGGCTTCAGCCTAAATTTTTCTTTATATTCCGCAATTACAAGTGCGGCTGTAGCAGAAACTTTAGGAACTGCTAGACTCGTTCCAATCATCAGCTCATACCCTCTATCAAACCCTAACCATTCACTTAGCTGGGATTGCGGAAGGTTTGTAGGATATGTGGTTAATACCATAGCTGTTTCATCTCCCACTTTTTCACTTTCCCACAAAGATCCATAATCTCCTGATGGAGCTGCAATATCAACATTGGTTCCATAATTAGAGTAATAAGCTAATCGATCATCTTTATTTGTTCCCGCAACAGTTACTACCCCCGGTAAACCTCCTGGCATATGAAGTTGTAAGTCGTTTTCATATCCTCTTTGCTTAGCTAATTGAAAAGGATTTGAAATATCGAATCCTTCTGTTCCAGAGGAAGCCACTAGCAAACTCCCTTTACTATTCGCATACTCTATTGCTCTTTTATAAGCTAAGTACACAGCTCCTTCTTCTGGATCTTTAATGGACTTGTATGTTCCTAAACTTAAATTAATAACATCCATACCATCATTTGCAGCCTCTACAATAGCTTTAATAATCCAGCTTGAATCCGCAGAACTACCTTGAAATACTTTGTATGGTACAATCCCAATTTTGGGCGCTACCCCCTTTATTTTCCCATCAGCAGCTATTAACCCAGCAATCATTGTTCCATGACCAATATTATCTTCAATTGATTCTACATTCGGAACTAAAATTTTCCCCTGACTAACTATATTTCCCTTTAGCGCAGGATGATTTACATCAATCCCACTATCAATAACACCAATCTTTACACTATGATTTCCTTGTTCAATTTTATAGCTCTCTCCATTTTCTGTTACCTTATCGACATCCCATTTCCATTTGCTATAATCGACCTCTTCTTGTTCTAATTGTGAAGGTGCGTATTTTGTTATATTCGAAGGTTTCTTTACTATAGCGGGCGGCTTTAATTCCACTACATCCTCTCTACCTGCTTTTTCAATTATCCCTTTATAATTTTTTAATAAATGCTGCTTCGCTTCTTGTACTCTTTCTAAATTATCACCTTCGATATTTAGCATCTTAATTTCTTTTATTACTTCTAGCTTTAAATCGGGATATTTATCTCTAATTTCCTTTATCATCTCATCCGTATTTTCACCTTGCCTCAATGTAAACACATACGAATTTTCTTTAATTTGATTATGTTTCATTTCTTCAGCGCTTATCGTACTAATTCCAACTATAGGAAGGTTTAATAATAATCCTACTGTAATTCCAGCACCTATTTTCGCTATAGTGTTTCGATATTTAGGCCAATCTTTCACTTTTAATCCCTCCTTTTACTTCCTGAGCTTTTGACAATTGATAATAATACCCTTGCTTCTCAAGTAGTTCTGTATGTGATCCTATCTCTACAATTGCTCCCTTATCCATAACAATAATCTTATCTGCATTCTTAACCGTACTTAACCTATGTGCAATGACAATCCTTGTACATAACATATCAGTTAAATTCTCATCAATAACTCTTTCAGACAATGTATCAAGTGCACTTGTCGCCTCATCTAATATTAGAATAGATGGGTTTGTTACCAATGCTCTAGCTAATATTAATCTTTGCCTTTGCCCACCAGAGAAGTTAACTCCAAATTCAGATACCATCGTTTGAAAATTTAATGGTAGCATCATAATATCTTCTAATATATTCGCTTGCTTCGATGCCTCAATTACTCCATTCGGAGGCACCCCTTTCCTTTGCGCAATGATATTTTCTCCTACCGTTTTGTTAAACAATCTCGCTTCTTGGAAAACAACGCCTATTGATTTCCTTAAAAATTTCAAATTTAACTTTTCGCTTTCAATCCCATCAAATCGGATTTTCCCATTCGTTGGTGTATATAGTCCGAGAAGCATTTTTACAATTGTACTTTTTCCAGACCCAGACGCCCCAACAATTGCGACCTTCTCACCAGCTTTGATTTTAAACGAAACATTCTGAATTGCATCTTCACTGAAATAATTGTGACGATAAGAAACATTGTCAAACTCAATATCACCATTCAGTTTCTTAATTCCTGAAAATTGATTGACCTCTCTCTCCGATCTCGCATGCATTACATCGTAAATCCGCTGAATATAGGAGCTAATATAAATCAATTCACCATAGCCACTCCCAATGGAAATAATCGGAGTTATAAACGAAATCGCTAACGCATTAAAGCCGAGTACACTTCCTAATGTCATATTTCCAGCTAGCACCTGTTGTCCACTGAACCAAAGCAGAAACAACGGTAAGATAAATTGAATAGAACCGGCTAATGTATTCATCAATGCCGTCCATATAGATCTCTTCTCTGCATGAATAAGCTGAGAACCAAAGCGTTCTTGCCATTCTTTATACACTTGCTTTTCCAATCCCATAACCTTCACGTCACTAATCCCATTAATACTCTCAGACAAAATCCTTTGAACTTGAGCTTGAGCCGAAACCTCTTTATCAGCTAACTTCTTAGAAACAGTCGTGCTCATGACAAGTAGGGCGAATATAACACTCCCAACTGCTAACACAACGAATCCTAATAAGGTCGAATAACGAAACATGAAGAATAAGTAAGTGAAAAGCAGAATTCCATCTATAAGAAAGGAAATTACCTTAGTAGATAATATTTGTCTAATATATACATTGGAATTTGCTCTAAATAACAGTTCTCCCATAGAGCGATTCTCAAAAAAGTTATAAGAAAGACTTAATAGTTTTTCTATAAAACTTTGCATTAAAGACATATCAATTGCCGTTTGCAACTTCGCTATTAGGAAACCTCTTAACGAAGCAAATACTTGATAACTTATTAGCAATACTAAAATGCTGTAACCTATCATATTCATATAGCTCGGATCTCTCGGAATAATTACATGGTCAGTCATCCAACTTGTGACAAATGGAATCACCAGCGCAAAAGCCTGAATTATTAAAGAGGCTAATACAATTAAAGCTATTAATTTCTTTTTCCCTAACACAAACGATAAAAAGAATTGCAAATGAGAGACACCTTTTTGTTTTTGAAATGACTCATCTGGTTCTAGTGTTAATACAAATCCAGAATACTTTTCCTCCATTTCTTTTTTAGAGATTTTATTTCTTCCGTAAGCAGGGTCTATAACTATAGCCCCCTTTTTTGTCACTTTCTCTAGGACTACATAATGTTTATGTTCCCAATGGATAACTGCTGGTAATTTAACTTCACTTAAAGCTTCATATTCAGCTTTATATCCTTTTACTTGAAAACCATTTTTCCTAGCAATATGCATAAGCTGGTATAAAGATGTACCACCTTTCGGAACACCAAACTCTTCTCTTAATTCAGCTAACGAAACATGCTTTTCATAAAAACTAAAGACCATCGCCAATGAGGCTAATCCACATTCGCTATGTTCCATCTGTTCTATAAAGGGCACCTTTGCCATTTTATTCCCCCCTATCTCTTTAACTATTAATCATAGCAACACCCTCATGGTTACCATGATTAAAATTAAATTCAAATGTAATTAATCCTAAAAAATATGCAGCTATTCCAATTTGGACCCTTGAATGTATTTCTAACTTTCTTTTAATTGAGGCTACTAATTCCCCCACTCTCCTTCTACTAATAAATAACTCCCTTGCTATTTCAACATCCTTCAAACCTCGTGCAATCAACACAGCTACTTCTTTTTCTCGACCACTTAAAACTTTCTTCATCATTCTCCTCCTTTATTCTCAATCCATATTAGATTATTTTTTCTCGTTTATTAAACTGTGTTGTCTTAATCTGTACTCATATCATATCCTTCTTTTAAACGTTATTGTCCGCAATGCACGTTGTAGTTACCGCAAACAAATTAGCGGGATTCTCCGCAACATCTTCATAAAAAAAACATATCGCATTTGCGATATGCTTAATTGTGAAGATGTCCCTCTTATGTTACAATTGGAATATTCCGAATTTTTACAAAAGGGGAGCTGCGAGTGATTTATTCATTACAAAATGAATTAATTTTGCGTGCAAAAAAACTGGTTTATGGACATTTTTTCGAATCTACATTACGTCAATGTTCTTCAGAATATATTGAATACAAATTCAATGATTCTACTCGTTTTGCTAACATCACTCTCGTACATTATGAAATATTTCAAGATAACCAAAATGAAGAGGAAAAACAATTACTGCTAACAATTATAGAATTACTTATGCTCGCTCTAGATATTATGGATGATATTCAAGACGAAGATTTCTTAGAAGGACCTTGGACAAAACATCCAATTGCCACAAATCTCAATATAATTATGGGATTTTTACTTATTTGTTTGCAAGAAGTTGACAAGGCTTCCCTTTCAATTCAAATGAAAAACTGGCTCAAAAATGAAATACACTCTTCTATTTTAAACTCTATTAATGGACAACAACTAGATCTTAAAAATGAAATCCATTCCGAGAAAGATTATATTGATATGGTAACTCACAAATCTGGATATCTAATTAAACTTGCATGCTTATTAGGAACAGGGAATATCAACCCTATCCAGCGTTCTTTAATTGAAAACTACGCACTATGTATAGGCGTTATTAATCAAATAAAAAACGACATGCGTGATATTATGCAATGGGATAAGAAAAATGATTTTCTTAATTTAAAGAAAACTTTACCAATACTATATTATTTAAATAGTAAAAATGATAACTTTATACTTATAAAAAAGTTCTTTAATCAAGAGATACAATATGATGAATTAAATAATCAAACATTAGATTCTTTAAAACACATATTACTGTACGGTGGATCAATGGAGTACTGCTCCGTTATGCAGAACCTATATGTATACAAATCAAAAGGATACATCGAACAACTTTCACTCAGTCAAGCAAATAAGGATAGGTTAATTGATACTCTAATTTAGTTTACTTCCATGTCTCAGCAGCTTTACTAAGTAAAGACGATTTATTTAAAGTACCTAAAATAATTTCTAATTCTTGTTTTGATATACCATCAATGGCTATTGTTCCTTGACTACACACATTTTTAAATTGAATATCTTCTAATATACGTTCAACTAATTCTCTAATCATATATCGTTCACCCCACCAATTTTTATAGTTTTATATTATTACATATTCTTTTGCTATTATCCGCAATCCTATTGCGGGATTCCGAAATTATATATGATAGTGAGGTAATTCTAGCAATGATTAAACAACGTCCAATTTATTTCGTAATTTCATTAATAATTTTTTACTTAATCATACAAAGTTACATCCTCTACAAGTTTTATCAGCCTTACAGTGGCATTATCGCTTCTAAAGAAAAACATAATACATATACAATCAGTCAAATTGATACGTCGGGTTGGGCTGCAAAAACAGCCTTAAAAGCAGGTGATGAAATTTACAAAGTGGATGGGGCGAATCCTTATTTAGGGGTTTTCAAGCGATACCAAAATCAATTTTTAAATGCAACTGAAATTCAAACTATACAGAATGATAGGATTTCTACTTATAGCACAACAGCTACTTCAGACAACGAAGAGCTAATTATTACATTATATCTACCAATGATTTTTTCTCTGACCATTTTAAGCTTATGCTTTATTGTCTATAGAAATAAAGCTATAAGGCGAGAAGAGCGTTATTTTATGCTTTTTTTATTAGCAACCTCTATTAGCCTTTCCGCCTCTTCTATATCTAGTAAATCTGATTTTGGCGGACTCTTAATTATAAGTATCTCTTTTCAAAGTGTATCTTTATTTCTTACTTTATTTTTATATCAGCTGTTTAAGCGGAAGGAAATTATTATTATACATAAAAATGTGATTAGATTTCACATTTTTCTATACATGACCGTTATTACTACCGGCTTATTATCCGTTACCTTTCTTCCAAATTTGCAACAAGTCTCTGCTTACACAGATTTAGCTTATTTATGTTTTAGTATTCTTTTAAGTGTATATTTCCTTTTAAAAGGATACATAAAATATAGAAATACTTTACACAGGCCTTTTTTTAAATTTATGTTAGTTATCCAATGTATTTCTTTCGGGCCATTTATAATGCTATATGCTCTTCCAAGGATATTATTTAATGCAGCCATTATTAGGGCTGATATTGCAGCATTATTCCTATTTTGCATTCCAATTGGCTACTTTTATTTAATATTAACAAAGCAAATCTTTGATATTGATTTTATGTTTGATCGTGTTCGGTACTACTCTTTGCTTTCATTACTTCCAACTATCATTATTACATTAATTATAAGCTGGGGTATTAATCCTGATGAGCGATTCTTTATTAGACTCATGCAAAATTTCATTATCATTTTCCCTTTAAACATACTGTTTCTTGTAATAAAAGAACGATTAGATTTCACATTTCGCAATCAATTATTCAGAAGCAAAACCAATTTACATGTAAGTATTGATCAATTCGCACAACAACTTTCTTCCATTATGAAAGTAAAAGATTTAGAGAAAAAATTTATGAATGAAATTATCTCCCTACTAAAACCGTGTTTTATACAATTTATTGAGTTTGATACAAAACAAAATACATATAATTGTTATAAAAGTTACGGAGAAACAGAAAAATTTAATCTTTCGAAAAAGAAACAATGGGGAATGGAATCTGGGTATATAAATGATTTATTAGAAGATGACGGATGCATCGGTATTTATTTATATTCTACCCAAAACACAAAGCATTACATTTGGGTTGGAAATAAAACCAACAATATTAAATTTAATATCAATGAAAAAACTTGGTTTATTGCTATCGTAAAATATGTACGTCTAGTTTATGAAAACCTAAATTCAGTTAATCAAATCATTCAATCTTTAGAAAAAGAAAGCATAGCAAATAAAACACACTCAGCAACTCTTTCGCGCCTACTATTTCAAATCTCAGAAACTGAAAGGCGTCGGCTTGCTGCGGATCTTCATGACGCTGCCCTGCAAGACCAAATTGTCTGGTATCGTAAACTAGAAACCGTATTAAAAGAACATACTGTACCAGGTGAATTGCAGGGACAATTAGAAAAAATAAAATTCGGTATGTTTGATGTTATTCAACAAATTCGTGACACTTGTAATGAATTAAAACCGGCTCTTCTATCTGAAATTGGTCTTATAGGTGCACTTAAAGAGCTATTAGCACAAATGCAACTACGTACTAATTTCCGAATTCAATTTGAATATGACTCAATACAGGAGAATCATTACGAATTTGATAAAATTTTATCTATTTATCGTATTATCCAAGAATTATTAAACAATGCTGATAAGCACTCTAATGCAACCTTAATTAATATATTTTTATGGGAAGAAAATAATTGTATTTATCTAGATTATCGTGATAACGGCATCGGTTTTAATACCCAAGCCCCTTATTCTTCAAATAAACATATGGGTTTATCTGGAATCAAAGGGCGCGTTCAAGGAATAGGAGGCGAAATTCAGCTTATTTCAGAAATAGGAAATGGACTACAAGTAAATATTACTATACCGAGGTGAATAAAATGATACACGTTTTGATTGTAGACGATCACCAAATAGTGGGTGAAGGTACGAAAAATATGATCGAATTAGAAGAAGATATTCAAGCAACATACATTTTAAACGAACAGGAAGCAATTTCTCAAAGTTCAAAAACACCTTTTGATATATATCTTTTAGACATGAACATGCCTAATTATAGTGGACTTGATGTGGCTCAAAAACTTTTACACATACAACCAGATGCAAAAATTATTCTCTACACAGGCTTCGAATATTTATCACAATTTAATTTATTAATAGATTCTGGTATTAGCGGTATTGTTAGCAAATCAGCATCACAGCAAGAGTTATTAATGGCTATTCGGGCCGTCTTAAATGGGTATACTTTAATTCCAATTTCTCTATTGCGACAACTTCGAGTTGAAGATATGACTGTTGATAACTTAGATACGAAAAGAGCATCAAGCCATGTTACAATTACACAAAAAGAATTAGAAATTCTTGAATCCATTGCGAAAGGAAAAAGTAATAAACAAATTGCAGATGAATTATATATGAGTTCTAGGGCTGTTGAATATAATTTAACGAAACTGTTTAAAAAGTTCAAGGTGAGTTCTCGTTCTGAAGCATTAGCTGAAGCTGTTCGAAAAGGTATAATAAATGTAAATGTATAATAAAGACATTCTACCAAAAGGTAGAATGTCTTTTCATTTATCCTTTTACATTTTCTAATGTCATAACGGATGGAATTTCATTCGGCTGTAATAGTCTTAACAACTGCATACCAACTCCTGCTATCCCTACAAACATACCAAATGATTGAATATCATCTGGTGCATCACATTGATAACTACCAGTTTCTCTATAATTATTAATAACTTGTATGCCA
This sequence comes from Bacillus sp. FSL K6-0268, assembly GCF_038005425.1. NCBI lineage: Bacteria > Bacillati > Bacillota > Bacilli > Caryophanales > Bacillaceae > Bacillus > Bacillus sp. FSL K6-0268. Next base: position 3,956,236 of record NZ_JBBOTF010000001.1, on the reverse strand, counting down.
ATTTGTAACGCCTGTTCATACAATTCTTTATTACCATACAACTGTGAAACAGCCAATAGTAATTCCGTGTCCCCCATATTCCCATGACATAATGTATCATTATTTTTAAATCCATACTTTCGTACATTATCTACAGCCACTCGAATTTCTTCGTCCATTTCTACATCTTCTTCATAGCTTCTTACTAAAACTCTACTCAATCCTATTCCAGTGGAACCGTGGCACCATTGATGTAAGCACTTCTTCTCACTCTCTCTTGTGTCTTTCCACGCACTTTCTTCTTTTTCAAACAATGATCGATCATAAGCAAATGCTTTTTTAGCTAAATCAATATATTCTTGATTCCTATTCATAATCCCTGAACGCCATAAGCTCCAAGCGATACCACTCGTCCCATGAGAAAAACCGCCTAAATAACTGTTAGTATGTTTATTCTTCCACGCTACTCCACTTTCTAATATTGATACATTTTCCACCAAATGCTTACTGTACATATCAGCAAGATCTAAATAATCTTGATCCTTTGTCATTTCAAATAAATTAAGAGCCACTTGAATAACTCCTGCTGAGCCACTTAACAAATCAAACTCTTCTTCTTCTTTGAGCCTTTCTTTTAATTCTACTTTTATTTCTTCTAAAAAATCCTGATATTCTTTTCTAGGACTTATAGATTGAAAATGTGCTAATGGATATAACAATGAATATTTACCCAAGAAGGTCGATAGAAGCCCCTTCGCTTTCGATAAAGGGTTCATCGCTGACTTCAACGCCTTATGAGCAACCTCTAAATATTTTTCGTTTCCTGTAACCTTATTTAGATACAATAAGAATAGTGCTACGCCACCTAAACCGTCATATAAATTTTGCTTCATCGCGGCAACATACCACTTGTCGTGAATAACATTTGCTTGTAACCATGATGCTGTTGTTTTATCATCTGATAATACTACATTCTCTACTAAAGACTCTCCGATATTTATAGCTTCCTGCAAGATTGTCTCCTGATGATTTTCTAATAATTCACTTCTGTAATCCTCTTTTCTTCTCACTTTAATATCAATATCTCTATTTCCCTGTATTGCCAACTTCAGCCACCCTCGTTGCTTTTCCAATTCCTTATCATCAAAATGATAAATTCTATTATATACTTGCTCATAACCGCTCTCCTTAAAAAAGTCTTCCATCCTTTCACCTGTACTACTATATAGATCTCGTGAATCTGTAAAAGTCGTAAATATAGGAACATCCGCACGTAATAAGTCTTGAATCTCATGAATGACTAGCCCCTTATTTTCATATGGGTAATACCATACTCTTTCAAATAATTGTTCCAATAAAATTGAATCTCTCATATAGTCTGGATGTGTAGACTCTTGTAAGAAATTACAATATTGTTGAGTCGCCCTAGCAACAATGCGAATTTTATTTTCTCTAAATGTAATTAAAGGTCCTCTTTCTGATAAAATCTCTTCCTTATACTCAATAAAAAATTTACACATTTCCTGAAAACCATCAATAATAAAGGTTAAATAATCCTCTACATAAATTTCTTCTACTCCAAGTTTCGGTAGATTTTTAGCACTTTGACTTTTGGCTTCTTTCATAGTAAATTCCATTTCATCCTTACTATTTTGACTTAAGGCCAGCACCTTAAACGGCAAATCTTGCTCTTTTCCATTTAAAGCACTTAAATCTATACCTTTTCCATCGATGTTTTGAAACATAGCTTGCGGTAACAATCCAGACCCTATCACTGAGTCGCTTTGTTCATATTTCAATTTTACTTCCGCACTATCCGGAAAATTCAGTTTTGGATATTGATGAAAAATCGTCTCCGAATCAATAATGTATGGATACTCTCCATGAGCAATTATATTTTCAAAATGCAAATCAGCACCTTTTAACATATGCATTAAACCAATCAACTTACCAAAACGTAAATAGTAGCGCTCCACCTCTTCTTTAGAAGAGCACGGTTTATACAATATTTTTTCTTCCCATCCATATTCACCAAAGTCTAAAACTTTATATGATGGAAGTTGTATACTTCCACTTACCTCATTCATCCATTCTAAAAATGCATGGTACGATTTCGTAATTTCCATAGACTTTGGCTTATATAAAATTTCTTTACCTGAAGAGAATACAAGCTGGACAACTGTTTTCCCTTCTTGATGTGTATCTCCTAATCCAACCTTAATTTCGCTTAATGATACATCCTGCAATTGAAATTCTTTTTGTAACTGTAGCCAATTTTCATTCAAACGAAATAGTAACATTTGAACATTTTGTATAAAATACTCTGTTCTCAAAATTAACCTTCGTGTTAATGTTGCGTATTCCTCATAGAACGCAATTAAATTCTCCTTATTTCTAGCTTTCTCTCTGACAAAGGAAAGAAATCGCTCTTCTGGAGTCTCTCCTACTAGTTCTTCCCTTAGTTTTGCAATATTAAATTCTAAGACTAGTGATCGCACCGCATTATTTAATAACTCTTCTACTAAAGATCGCACTAGCATTTCTTTAATCTCTTCATGCTCATAACGTATCCTATTTAATCTATATTTCAACGAACTATCTATCATTTCGGCTGCATAAAGTGCAAACGGCCTAACAAATTCTATAAACCCTAAATCTTCCTCTGCACTTAATGGCTTACTTTCACACAACTCTATTCCTATTTCTAACACGCGCAAATTCACATGTTCATTTAATTCATCTATATATAAATGCTCTTTTGATTCAGGGATTTTCTCAATTAAACTCGCAAAATCTTCTTTTGTCATTTCATTCATTTTTAATTTAAAATCAAAATCAGCTTTATTACTTCTGAACATTTTATCTATCCATTTATTTAATTGGGCTAAATTTAAATCCTCCGATAATAATAAATCTCTTCTACTCTTTAGCGTTTTATAACGCTCTTTCAAATTAAGACTCTTCGCAAATGCCTTTTCATTTATATATGAGTGAATTAACATAATAATTTAATCCCCTTCCTTATTTTAAAATCCATATTCCAATAAATTGGTCCCCTTCAGGGGAAACAGATTCCAACATTCGATTTTTCGCATTCGAATATTGGAATCTGTTTCATTCAAAAGGAGATGAATACCCCTTTCGAATGAAACCTATCTACTTACAAATTTTAATTGATGCCGTTATTCCTATAATTACTCCCACACAAAGTGGTGTTGTTTCTGGTTGTACATCCGATGCCCCTTGGATTTCCGCTAATTCCTCCTCACTTAATTCATTTAGCGCTTTTCCAGATGGGTGTTTCGGTAAGTCTTTTAACTTTTCTCTTACTTGGGGATCTTTCCACGCCTCTACTAACTCTTCTTTTGTGAACTTGTATTCTTTTGACATTTCATTCATCCTCTCGTTTTGGTTTTTATTTTTATTTACAAATCTTAATTGACGTTGTTAATCCTATAATTACTCCCACACAAAGTGGTGTTGTTTCTGGTTGTACATCCGATGCCCCTTGGATTTCCGCTAGTTCTTCTTCGCTTAATTCATTTAACGCTTTACCCGATGGATGTTTCGGTAAATCTTTTAACTTTTCTCTTACTTGGGGATCTTTCCATGCCTCTACTAACTCTTCTTTTGTGAACTTGTATCCTTTTGTCATTTCATTCATCCTCTCATTTTGTTTTTTATTTTTATTTACAAATCTTAATTGACGTTGTTAATCCTATAATTACTCCCACACAAAGTGGTGTTGTTTCTGGTTGTACATCTGATGCCCCTTGAATTCCCGCTAGTTCTTCTTCACTTAATTCATTTAACGCTTTACCCGATGGGTGCTTCGGTAAGTCTTTTAACTTTTCTCTTACTTGGGGATCTTTCCATGCTTCTACTAACTCTTCTTTTGTAAACTTGTAGCCTTTTGTCATTTCATTCATCCTCTCATTTTGTTTTTTATTTTTATTTACAAATCTTAATTGACGTTGTTAATCCTATAATTACTCCCACACAAAGCGGCGTTGTTTCTGGTTGTACATCCGATGCCCCTTGAATTTCCGCTAGTTCTTCTTCGCTTAATTCATTTAACGCTTTACCCGATGGATGTTTCGGTAAATCTTTTAACTTTTCTCTTACTTGTGGATCTTTCCAAGCCTCTACTAACTCTTCTTTTGTGAACTTGTATCCTTTTGTCATTTCATTCATCCTCTCATTTTGTTTTTTATTTTTATTTACAAATCTTAATTGACGTTGTTAATCCTATAATTACTCCCACACAAAGTGGTGTTGTTTCTGGTTGTACATCCGATGCCCCTTGGATTTCCGCTAATTCTTCCTCACTTAATTCATTTAGCGCTTTTCCAGATGGGTGTTTCGGTAAGTCTTTTAATTTTTCTCTTACTTGTGGATCTTTCCATGCCTCTACTAACTCTTCTTTTGTAAACTTGTAGCCTTTTGTCATTTCATTCATCCTCTCATTTTGTTTTTTATTTTTATTTACAAATCTTAATTGACGTTGTTAATCCTATAATTACTCCCACACAAAGTGGTGTTGTTTCTGGTTGTACATCTGATGCCCCTTGAATTTCCGCTAGTTCTTCTTCACTTAATTCATTTAACGCTTTACCCGATGGGTGCTTCGGTAAGTCTTTTAACTTTTCTCTTACTTGGGGATCTTTCCATGCTTCTACTAACTCTTCTTTTGTGAACTTGTATCCTTTTGTCATTTCATTCATCCTCTCATTTTGTTTTTTATTTTTATTTACAAATCTTAATTGACGTTGTTAATCCTATAATTACTCCCACACAAAGTGGTGTTGTTTCTGGTTGTACATCTGATGCCCCTTGAATTTCCGCTAGTTCTTCTTCGCTTAATTCATTTAACGCTTTTCCTGATGGATGGTTCGGTAAATCTTTTAATTTTTCTCTTACTTGTGGATCTTTCCATGCTTCTACTAATTCCTCTTTTGTAAATTTGAATTTCTTAACCATTTCATTCCTCCTTTTGTTTTTCTATTTATTTGTTTGTTTGTTTGTTGTTCTCTACAGTTATAAATTTACAAGATTCAAAGTTTTTAGGTAACTTCGCAAAATTGCATATTTTTAACATTTTTAAAATAAAAAATTCCTAACCTACAAAATGTAAGTTAGGAATTTCAGCTCCGGATTCAACAGTAAATAAACAATAATAGGCTAACAATAACATCAAAAAAGCCCTTTGCACGTGGTATTTTTACTTACCACACAAAGGGATTCTGCACAAAATAATATTAAAGTTTATATAACGCGCCCAGAGGGATTCGAACTAATAGTAAAACACCCCTTTTATATCAAGGCTCCTTTAGATTTCCAGAAGTAATCGTGCAAAATTCATGCAAAATTATTTCAGCGTGCAAAATCTACACAAAACAAAAGAGCACAGCGTGTATGTAAAGTGCTACGAACACTCTATATACCGTCCACCTGATTAGGCCAGGTAAACACTTGCTATACTCTCATGAGCTATTTTACATCATGCAGGGTCTATTAAGCAACGTTTACCAAATTGGTGACGTTGCTTTTTTGTTTCCAAAAAGGAGACAAACCACTATGGAAAAGAAACAAGGAATTACAATTATTGCAGGTAATGAAACATATAAAAATCTAGCAACATTCAAAACTATTGATGAATTAAATAAAACTGTTCGGGCGTACAAAGAGAAATTCGCCGATCAGTTAAACAAAACCCAATTAACTGTATTAAATAAATTACACAACTATTCTTCTAAGTTCTTTGGCGTATCTTTCAGAACGAAAAAACACATCGCTGAAGACCTTAATATTAGCCGTAGAACGGTTATTAGAGTATGCCTACACCTAGAGTCTTTAGGTATTATTAAACAGCTAGAAATGAAGCGTAAAATCGATATGAGACAAACATGTAACGCTATTGTTATTCAACCAATCATTGTGGAGGAACAGGTTGTCACACAAGCACCTGTTAAAAATGAAAAAAAGTGTCACACCAATAAAACAACTACTAAAACCTTAAAACAAAATATAAACAAACGTACTAATACTCAGAATAACACTACACTTGTGGAAAACATTAAAGAGGCTGATTTTGTTGCTCACTGGGTACCAGAACGTTTTGTTTCTTTGGTTAGCTCTTTTTACAGTGAATCTAAAACAATTCAAGAACTGTGGAAGGTCGTAAGACAGTGTAATAAAATCGTTAACCATACAACAGGTGATAAAGCATTTACTAAAGACCAGGAACTTACTATTGGCTTAAAAGCTATCAAAGGGTTTGTTATGAAAATTAAATCCGGAGTAAAAATGAAAAAGGGTAAATTCGCTTATTTCAACGGGATTGTAAACAACTTAATGGACAAGTTCTACTTCGATAAAGAATTTATGGCCATATAAAAAAACCTAGCTAAATTAACTAGGTGTTGCGATTTTCAAAATATCCATGAATTGAATTTTATGTATTGCATTCGGTCCATCATTCACAACAATTCTACCCAATTGTTGTTCAAGTTTAACGATTTTTCCTTGAATAATATCTGGCTCTTTATATTTTCGATACACAGTAAATACTAATTCTGTATCATCTTGTACTGCCAATTGAATTAATTCAGCAGCCTCTTGTTGTTCAAATTCATCCATGTATGGTCTAGGTTCTTTTTTAGTAGCCTTTTTCTTTGGTGGTTTTGGAATTGCTGTTGACATATGACCTCACCTCATTATTTATTTTAAGCATATTGATAGTTATTTCTTACTTTATCAACAGAAAGTATATTAGGTAATTTCAGCATTCTAACTTGTTGTTTTTGCATGCAATACACTAATACACGATCTTCATATATCTTTCTAACAATCACAGTTCTTTGAGAGAAATCTCCTGAACCGTTTAAATAAATTAATTCAATTGGTATTTTTTGATTGAATGAGCATGTAAGTAAATGATTCATAAGATGACCTCCGAGGGAACATTTGTTTGTATAAATTACAGAACAATCGTTCTGTTTCGTCAATAAATTAGAAACGAACATTTACAGTTATTACGTAAAATTGGTATGATTTACTTATTAAAAAAGGGGGGAGATTTTTGAGTTTAAACATGTATTTAGGGGAAGTACATAACCAAACACAAAGTATGAATGCTGTATGTACCGCTACCATTCAAGGTATGGAACAAGTTATTCAATCAATTGATTCTTTTACAAGTGATACCGTTCTACAAGGGGAAACTTACGATAGTGCAAAAGCATTTTTTGCAGAAACTTTTCGCCCTTTAGCACAAGGAATTATTTACTTATGTGAAGAATTAATCCGTCAGAACGATGCCTTTCCAAGTCAATTTCAATCACAGGTAGCTTCAACAGATGTTATTGAACAAGAAATATTAGAACAAATTCGAGAAATTGATCGAATGATAGCAAGTACGGAAGCACTCAATCAAGCTATGCCAATCTCGGGCATGGACGCTATGGTAAATCTTTTTGCTGTCATGAGGCGTAAACTGCAAGAAAAGTTAGAACACCTATATGAATTTAATCAAACATCTAGCGATAACTATAATGCAGCAATTCAATTAGCCGCTAGTATTGCAACAGGTCTTGCGGAAGTACAAAGTGGGAAAGGTTTTAGTCCAGCAAGTGGTACATTTAGTACACAAGGGTTGAATATGGAATGGGTGACTTCTATTCAATCGATTACAGAAGATAGGAAGCGTCAGGCTGATAATTCAATTGAAGAAGGTGCAATGTGCGGCAAAATCCCACCACAATCAGAACAATCCTTTTGGGATAGAAATAAAAAGGATTTGAACGATGCCTGGACTGGTATTTCCACTGGTGTAGTAGATGGCGTTGTAGACGCATGGGACGGATTTGTTGCTTTGGGAGATAAAGAGACCTGGTTGAATATGCGGGATGCGATTGTAAACTATGAAGAAACACTTCCTGCTGCATGGAATGCTTTATCAGATTCATTCATGAATGAATTTTGGAATGGGGATATGGAAAGTAGAGAACATTATGCAGCTTATGCAGTCACCTCGCTACTCACAGGTTTTATTGGCAGCAAGGGTCTGGATAAATTTGGACAGGTAGGAAAAGTAGCAGCTTTTACAAGTCTTACAAAAGGAAAATCTCTTCTAACAAACTCCTCTGCATACAGAAATGCATTGCATATATTAAATAACTATGAATTCATACCTGGAACTTCTTTCTCATATGCAGGAGTTGGAAGTATCCAACAGTATTTGCAGAAAGCAGCTCCATATACTTATGAAGGTCCAAATGGTCCTAAGACAATAAGATTAAGAAAAGGTGAGTTGGCAGGAGACAAACATCCTGTTACAGGTATTCCATATGATGCAGATGGGTTCCCTATTTTTAAATCTAAGGGTGAGGTAATCCTAAAAGAGGCAGACTTCAAAAAATCTAGAACAACACATTTTAGAAAATGTAGTAAAGCATTATACGAACAAATAATAAAAGACCCTGATTTAGCTTCAAAATTTACGAAAGAAGAAATTCAAATGTTTAAACAAGGTGAAACACCAAAGCATTACACGTGGCATCACCATCAAGATACTGGTAGAATGCAACTTGTAGATTATCAGATACATCACGATACTGGTCATACAGGTGGGTATAGAATTTGGGGAAAAGATAGCGATAAATAAGGAGTGGCAAAAATGAACAATATTACATGGTCCTTTATGAGTAAAACACCAGTTACAGACGAAGAAATCCAAAAGGTAGAACAATATTTTAATATTAAATTACCCAACGATTTTGTTGCGTGCGTGAAGAAATATGACGGGGGATACCCTAACCCAAAAGTATTTGATGTACCAGAACAAGATGAAAATGTATTCAGTGACCTCTTAACTCTTCATATAGAAGATAAATATTCGATTGTCCAAAACTATGAAGGTATAAAAGATAGATTAGTTGATAAAGTATACCCTTTTGCTAGAGACCCGTTTGGTAACCTTCTATGCTTTGATTACCGAAATAATCCCGAAGCTCCAACCGTTGTATTTTGGGACCACGAGGAAGAAGAGATGGAAGAAGCAATTTACCCTGTTTGCTCCTCTTTTACAGAATTGCTTAATAGCTTACGTGCTTTTGAAGACGAAGAAGATGAATAAATTACTAAAAAGAAAAGGCACTCGTAATGAGTGCCCTTCTTCGACTTGAAAACCACTTTAATTTTAATAACATCATCTGACTTAAAAAATGTATCAGGAAAATCTGTTCCATTGTTATTTTATCATATTTAGTTGTGGTGTTTATTGAGAAATATAAAATCAACCACCACCATCGCCATGTTCCATTAATGTATGAACATGACTGTGATCTTTCTCGGTAGGACTGTATATACCAATTACTAGCGTAAACGCTGCCATAATCCCTAGTACCCTAATCGTTATTTTCTTCATTTTAACGCCCCCTTATCAAAAGATTTTTGTCTTGATTGTGAGCTTGCATAAAAATATTGACTTGCTTTAGTATGTTGATTTTCTTCATAAAACTTGATTGCTAGCTTTTCCTCATATTCCTGAAGGTACTCATATAATTCTTCTCTTTCAAAATAAGAAATTCCTTTAAGAATAATCTCTTCTAATTCTTCGGCAGAAGCATTGTCATTCAACGCTTTTAAAATTGCGAAATGATGTTGGTATCCCTCAATTTGTAAATCATTACAAATTGCATACCCTTTTTCAATAAGCTCAGTAGCGCTTTCGTATTCTTTTAATTTGTAATGTTCTTTTGCTTTGACATATATAGCCTTATAATGATTTGGCGATTTTTCAACAACTTCCGAAAGATAACGAAGAGCTAACGTAGATAGATTTTGATTAGAATACATCCACCCTAAGTTATGTCGAGCCATAATAATAAATTTCTCTTCCCCGATTTTTTGGAAGCGATCCATTGCAGCTGCAAAGTGTTCTTCAGCTAGCGACCATTCTTTTAGATTTATACAAGATAACCCTAGCATATTATCACAAAATGCCACGTTCGCTTCATAACCTTCATGTTTTAAAAACATATCTTTTGCTTTCGTTACTTCTTTGATAGCTTGAAGAGCTTGTTGGTTGTCATAGTAGGAATACCCTAATTTATAGTAGAATTCAGCTTTTTCTAGTTCGTCAGGGATATATTGAAGTAAAGATTCTGCTTTATAATAATGATCTTTTGCCAAAATATGATTTCCGATTGCATCAGAATGAATTGCTTTAAAGAAATGATAATAATATGTTAGGAAGTTATCAGTAGGCATATCAAATGATTCAATTGTATCAAAACTATCTTTAGATACACCTAAATTATCTATCAAATAATTGTACCTAAAATCTAATAGGGAATAGTAAAGTAGTAATTTTTGATCTTGTAATGATTCCTTTTCTTCATTTTTTAACTGTTGAATCATGCTATCAATCTGTTCTTTCATGCGGTGTGCATTATCAATGTTTCTTGATCTGATTTCTGTATACCACTCATTCAATAGTTGTGTAATCTTCTCGCTCCTAGTAGAAGTAAACATAAAATCCCTCCTCCTTTATATATCTTCATTTAATGATAACAGAAAATTACAAAAAAGGATTAACATATTTCCGTTTCTATTTTCTAAATAATTAACTGAATATTATATACATTCGGGTGGGTATGTATTATTTACAGAAATATCTTTAAAAGGGTATAATCTAATTAATTTAAGGGGGGACAATCATTGAAGGTTATTCAGTCTATATTTAGGGGATTCCGTTTAATAAGTAGAGTTATAAATCCGATATTAAAGGCATTATCTAAAAGTAAATTTTAAATTTCATAAAAATAAAAATCCCCTTCTGCATATAATTGCAAAAAGGGATTTTTCAGGTTAATTTACGGATACTTACCATAAATATGAAATAAGAAATGATGTATTTTTAGATTACCCGTTACCAATACAACAGTCAATATATGAGTACTAGCATTAAAAAATTAATTGATATTTATTTTTTGATAAAACTATTCTTTTGTACAGTAATATGTTTTATTTTTCAAACTTCACATATTCACCAGAAACCCATTGGTCGCCTCCAACATTATACCAACCGTCTCTATATCCCCACGTTTGATATTTTTCACCTTGATACACATTTTTCACGATGCCATAGTTAGTTCCTGGACCTTTACGAACACGTAATACATCAGTTGTAATAGTCACTACACCAACGCCATCATTTAAAGGTTTAGAAGATGCTGGTACTTTTCCTCCTGTATAACGAATGTATGATGGATCATTATAAATCCATTGATCGCCACCAAGGTTTAGCCAACCGTTTGAATCACCCCATACTTGGTAAGATTCTCCTTTACCTAATTGACGAATAATCCCGTATCCAGTGCCTGGACCTTTACGAAGATTAACGCTATTTCCTCCAATATATGCAATACCTGTTTCACCACTGAAAGATGGAGTAGGCGTTAAGTTAATTAGACTACTACCTCCATTATATGCATGTTGAACCCTTTCAATAAAGTTATTCCAACGCCCCTCTGCCAACATACGATGAGGACAGTACTTCCCACTCCATGATTGGTGTGTACGAACTTTATGAATTGGAATATTGTACTGTTTCATTAGTTGAGCTACAACGATAGCTGCATTGTCTTCCGCTTTATAATATCTATCTCCACCGCTTAAAGAGTAGCAAATTTCAACCCCAATAGATTTACGATTACCATTCCCGTTACCGTCGCCAGTATGCCAGGCGTTACGCTCTAAAGGAATTCCTTGTACAGCTTCCTTATTATCTACCGCGATATGAAACGATACTTGATTATCATTGCGAATCATATAAGATACTTCATTTTCTGCTGTAGCGTCGTTGTACGTATTGTGGACTGTAATGAATTCTGGATTCATTGTATACGGACACTTTGTACCATATTTACTTGGGTCAACTAATTTTTTTCTAATTTCCATTATTGAACATCTCCCTTTTTCTCTTCTTGCTTTTGTTTTCCACCCAAAACTTCAACTGCATTTGTTAATGCTGAAGGTAAGGGGATTCCCATACGACCAGCGTTTTCCAACAGTGAAAGTAACTCATTACCCATGAAGAAGAAAATAGTCGCTTCACGAATTGCGCTGTTACTTCCCAGTGCTGAATCTAGTTGAGCGGCCGCTCCGACCAAAAGAAAAAGCACCACCTTTTTGGCGATGCCTTTGAAACCAACTTTACTTTTTAATTCTCCGTTATATCCTGCTGCAATTATGCCAGTTAAATAATCAATAACTGCCATCGTCAATAAGATTTTCAATGTTGCATCCCATCCTCCCAAAAAATACCCACAGAAGCCACCAAAAGTGGCAATAAAAGTTTTTAATAGTACATCAATACGATCCACATTCTTTCCTCCTTTTCAAAATAAAAAAAGACCAGCTATTGCTGCTCCTGCTCTGTTTGTGTGTTATTTTCATTAGTTGGTGTTGGCGGTTCTTGAGATGGATCATTCCCTGTAAGTGATGTATAACACTCTAAACAAAGTTTCTTTTTCCCAAAATTCGTTTCTAATTCATACAGACGAGCTCCGCGTTTACATATTTCGCATCTTGTTGCGATACGGAAATATATCGTTCCATCTGTTTCCCCCCACACCTCTACTTTATTAGCGCCATATAAACCGGCATTGTTTAGCATATCAAAAGGAATTCGCACAAATACTCCGTTTTCGTTTCTTTCTGAATCTACTAACCTACCAGCAAACGGAGCACCTTGCCCCGCTTGTAAGGGATAACCTTGTAAATCTTTGTAATCATCCATATATTTTCCTCCTAAACGTTAGGTAGCTTGTACCATTGTCCTCCCATTCCCATAAAATAAAACCCATAGCCTTGACCACCATCAAAGAAACGAATGGATCCAGCTTGGCCCATTTTATTACGCCCTAAATTTATTCCCTGCGTTAGAATAGGTTGATTTACGAATACATCCTTTTCAGTACTTATATCAAAGGTCTGCCCATGAGCAGCTGGACCTATGTTGTTATTTACGCTACCTATAGCAATTCTATTAAACGGTTGAAGACCATCGGCTCTTTCTGATGCCGCACGATCCCAGTTATACATGCAAGCATAGTTACCACTAACCAATGTTATCCCTGAAACACAAACAGCTCTACCCGCAGAAACTTGCGCATTTGCAGCTGTAACTTTAACTACAATCATATGTTCTTGTGGATTGTAATTGTTAGGAACGGTAAATGTGAAATTATACCTTCTAATTTCACCATAAAATGTAGATGGCTCTGGAAAATCTTTATATATTTCGTGCCAAATTTTATAACTCACTTCATCCAATGGCGTAACAAAGCATACCTGCAATCGTGGTTTTGCAGTTGTACGCACACCATTGATCTGTGCGGTTCTATAATGTGCTGACAATGTATAAGAGTTTCCTGGATGAATCCCATTTTGAACTTTTGTTTCTGGGTAATTATACGTGTCGACACGTACTGCATTTACCATTTGTTCATAGTTAAATATAAAAGTGTTATTTTCTATCACTACACCGTTTCCTTGTACTTTCCAAGGTAGACCATATCCAACACCAAACCCCTGATAATTGGGGTTACCTATGTTCAATTTTGGAACACTAGAAAAATCATGATCGGCTATTAAATTTCGTTTTGGCATAACGGTTGTTTTCGTTCCCCATTCATCTTCAAAAAGGAAATCTAACATTTTAATAGTAACGCCGTTTTTATCGATGGTAATTTTATCGCCATTAACTTTGATAATATTCGTATCAATGCCCTTTGCAGTTAACCATTTCACCATTGTATCGGCATTAATGGCTACCTTTGAAACATCAATTTCTAATTTTTCCGTTGAGAAGTTAATAGCTGCGATGATATTCCCTTTTTTAACTTCTGCAAGGATTCCTTCATCAAGAACCTTAAGTTTAGAACCCGTTTCTTTTACATAAGCGGCGTAAGTCTCATTAATAAACTTTTCTTGTTTCTTCGATGTTATTTCGACACCTTCTGCAGTAGCACTAATACTTCTTTCTAATTCTGTAACTTTTTTATTGTAAGGTTCAGTTGCTACTCTATTGGCTATATCTTCTAGCATTTTGTCAGCATCCGTTTGATCTTTCGGATGTAACCAAAATTCTGTAGCTATAGTGCCACGTTGTAACATAGGTGCAGCACACCATAAACGTCCATTTCTTGTAACGTAATAACGCCATCTCACAAACGCTGCATTGGCAGGTGCTTTATCTGTACATACAGCACGAACCCACGTATTATTTACAACCTTGATATTCGTTCTAGCTGTTTTAACACGAGTTTTTTTGTCAGCCGTCCACCATTCAATTTCAATACATGCACCACCACTATCAATAGGTGTTTTCCCATCCGTATTGAAATAACCTGATGCAACAAAATCTTCGTTAACCTGGCACTCGATGTATTGACTTGTAAGTCCCCACCAACGATCTTGAGTCTGGCCAGTAACGGTAATTGAAAATGTATTCATACCTTTGTATTTTAAGTTGGTATCAACAGAGCCAGTAGCCCCACTACCACTATTCCAAAACCAATATTTCTGTCCTAACTTAAAGTCCGCATCACGCAACTCGTTAACAGTACCTAAACCACCTACATAATCCTCAACATCTTTCTTTTTCATTGCTAGTTTCAATTCTTCAGAGTGTTGCTGTATCGTTGTAGTAGCCTGAGTTAATGTTTTTCCTTGCTCAGTTTGTGTTTCCTGTAATTTCTTAACACTTGCAGTTGTTCCTTCTGCATTCTTTTCTACAGTGTTAACACGTTCATTAAAAGAGGTTTGTGTTTTTTCTACCGTTTTAATACTTTCTTTGATTCCATTCACACTTTGCTCAATCTCAGTTGTTTTTTTCGTGAACGTTTCTTTAGAAGTAACCTCATCATTAGCAGGCTGCCATGTAGTTCTTATGTTCCCCTCTTCCAATTTCGCATGATGTGAGTTTAAATTACCATCAATATTGCGTCCTGAGTAATAAAACCTAATTTGAGTTACATCCTTATCTTTTGTTTTGAATGTAACAGTTAGAGGCTCGTCCTTATAATCTACATTAATCTTTAATTGTGAGTCTGCACGTACAGATTTCCATTCTTGCTCTCCATCTATATAAGTTATTGCAATTTCCACACCAAACCAAGGATTTGCATTGAGTTTCGTCATTTTCCCAGTAAATAAGAAGGAGATAGTAAACGTTTTGTTTCTGTAATTAATCTTATTGGAAAGAGTCATTTGTTTACTGTCTGACCATATTCCGGTCATATTCTGTTTGTTTAACCCTATTTCTGACTCGCTTGCTAGATTAATTGAACCTACAGAAATGTTACTCATATCGGTTTGTAATTGTTCAATGGTCTGCTTATTTGAAGTCGCAGTATTCTTTATTTCATTTGTTGTTTTTGTTAAATTATTTGTTGTTTGCTTCACATCGGCAATCGTTTGTTTTGTACCTTCAACTGTATCTTCCACTGTATTTAATTTTTCAGTAATTTCACCGTCTTTTTTTGTTAACGATTCAATAGATTTAGTAAAACCCTCGTTAGTTTGTTTCATTTCAGAAACAGTTTTATTAATTTCACCTTGAGAGTTTTGTACATTTTTAATAGTTTGCGAAACTTCTTGGAGACTATTTTTAACTTCCTTGAATTGTCCATTGGTTTCACTTTGCGCTTCTTCCACTTTTTTGTTTAATTCTTCTTTTGTGAGCTGAATATCTTTATTAACTTGTTTCAGTGTTTCTTCCTTTACTGACTCTACATCAGGAATAAGAAGTTCCCAACCTTTACCGTTCCACACTTTTAAAATACCTGGTTTACCGTTGCTAATGTCTCGCCATAATGTCTTACCTACTATAAGATTATCGGTCGGTGGATTTTTAGCTTCAATAATATTCACCGTATTATTTTTCAGGTTTTCCTGGACCTTTTCCGCAAGTTTCTTGGCGGATTCGGATTCTTTTTGAGCATTGTTTGCTGTTACAACAGTTTCTTTAACTAACTCATCAAGCTGATTAAGGATTTCTTGTTTACTACCTAATGAAGCCAGCACTTTATTATAGAGCTTCCGCAATTCTTCATTAGCATCCACAATTTCTCGATAATCTCCGAATGCATATTTATCTTGTGAAGGATCAGTAAATGACTCATCACCAGCAATTGCTCTTGCTTCTAAATAAAGCTTTGGTGTAAACCCTGTATCTTTTATTCGGATTGTATCCCCCTCATTAATCAGCTCATGAGCTAGTCCAAATACACGACCTATACTTTGTGCTTGAACTTCATATATATAGGATGTATTTATTCGTTTGGCTAGTTCTGTTTTCATGAGAGTTAAAAGACGTTGTGGTGTTATATCTTCTTCTGTTTCTGGTGTATAAAAGCCAAATTTATGTTGACCTCGCTCATTCCATCGCTGAAACGCATCACTGTCTACAAGATAAGGAACTCCATTATTAATAGTAGAGATGGTTATAAAATCTCCACCTTCTTTTTTTACGAACCCTAATAGGGCTGTACAGATGTTTTGGGAATTCTCAATTCGTTTGATACCCATCAAATCTTTACCAAGAGTTACTTCTTTACCTGTATCACGCCCTCGCTTTTTCACCATATCTACATAACGGCCAACAATTTGAGACCCTACAACTTCCGCACGATATTGGATTTCTAACTCGAACAAGGAAGCAATATTTTTTAAAAACTTAAGTGGATCTATAAATTCATCAATCGTCATAGTGTGGAAGCCAGCGTATTCTGTTTTCCCTCTTTTCCACTTTGTACCCACAAGAGCCATATCTATAAACTCATTGACGGTTTTGCCTACAATCTTCTGAGGATTGATAATGCCCGATTTTGCTAGTTGAATCCATTCTCCAGATGCATAAGCGATTACTGATCTATCATCTGAATTTTTTTCAGTCTCAGTAATAACATACGGAACAATCCGTCCGTCTCTTACCTCTTTTAAAACTAAATTTTGCTGTATGAGTGTAGATGCATCTTCTGTATTATCAAATACTTTAAACTCTAATGTATCAATGTTATTTTTTATCTCCCAATGACGTTTATCATCCCAATAGTCTTTTGGTTGTATATTGGAAACGATTTGACTCGTTTTAAAATCAACAACATGTAAGATTCCGCTTGGTGTCCTCATCTAAATCGCTCCCTATACGTTACTTTGGCTGTCCCGACAGTTGAAGGCATAATTTCTAGTTTATTCGAACCCTTATGAATAACAGGATAATCGCTGAATATGTCCTTTAGATTAATAGCTTTTTTACCATTGATTGATACAAGGCTTCGCTCAGTATCGATAATTACTTTATCCCCAACATCAAAGATATAAGGCGGATTATTTTGTGTATTCATGTTAACCTTCCAGATTTTCAAATCATCAATAGACATTTCCGAACAAAACATGTTATTTGAAAACTGAGAAATGCTAATTTGAACTTGAGCTACTTTGCTCATATTCACGTTATTTTCATCAAACCAGACAACGAACCTTTCAGCATCATCAATCTCCGTACCTAAAATAAATTTAGAAATATATGCTTCCCATCTGTTCCCAGTTCTAGCAAGCCATAAACGACCTCTAAAATTTGTCCAAGTGTCTGGGTGATCTCCATGTTCATTAATGAATACCTGTCCACCTGGTTTTTTACTATTACCTACAGAAGCGAATCCACTGTTTTGCTCGGCTTCCCATTGAACATCGCTCATCGATATACGAGCTACATAATCGCTATTTTCATCAAGAAGACCGATTTCCACACGCCCCATTTGATCCCAATGATGACTATTAATACGTACATAGGCTTGCATAATGAAATCCTGTAATGGTCCTTGTGGAATATTCTTTTTGGCTATGCAACCATGCCAACCTTTTACTGTAGGCTCACCTAAATATTCAGCCATAAAACGATATCCATCTGATTTAAACTTTCCTCCACCTGTCATGTCTTCTGTTTTAGGGACATCCGTCCATCCTATGGTTGTCCCCATCTCGTCCCATAACACACGTTGATTTCTTTCCACTGGAACCTGGTCTGCTTTTAATGGATATCCAATGCGAAAATAATTCGTTTCATTCCATACATCAAGAAATGTGGAAGGCTTCGTCACTTCAACCTCTATAATCGGATTGGATTCTACGCTTCCTTTGTTTTGCACATTTGCTATTAACCCACGTCCATCCATTTCAAATTCTACCGTTTTAGTAGGCCCTAACTTATATGGCATTGGACAAACAAAATTCAAAGTACCTTTACCTAAAGTAACAAAATCCTCAGGATCAAAATCTTCATCAATAACCGCCAGGTATGTCCTATCAGGTGTTACATCAAAGACTAATTCAACAGGTTTTTCTGTAATTAGCCACTCTGCTATTTCTTCTTTTAATGTTTCTAAGTCAGATCCATCAGGAACAATAATTCCCACCGGAACAGGTAAAACTCGCATTTCAGTTTCTGTCGTTAATAATCTTGCACCTGGATAACCTGGAACACTTAGAAATTTCCGTTTTAACGGCGCCCACGCTGGTTTTTTCCATCCCTTTTCTATTTGAATAAAATCTTTGCGTATGTTGTTAAATGTAAAAGAACTCATACTGTCACCCCGTTTCTTTATAAAATAAAAGAAACCCAAACTTAAAAGTCTGAGTTTCTTTTTGCTTCTCTTTCTTGATACTCGGTTGTATAGCGATAAGTACCGCGTGCCACGTCTCTTCCTTCTAAATTAACAGGTACTTCAATAACTAAATCTCCACCAAGCATTGGAATGACCCCACCGCCAGATGATCCCGAAGAATAATTAATCACTTGATTTGCAACACCAGCTGCTATAGCTTGTCTACTATTTGACATATTTCCATACACACCACTCATAACACTCTTTAATCCCGATAATTGACTCATTGAACTAGCCATCATTCGGCTCATATCACTCATTAGTTGATTCATAGTTCCAGTGATACCGAGGGATCTTTCTTTTGAAGATAACGGCGTAACTGTAATTGAATTCCCTCTTTTAGTAAACAGTTCGGGGCCTTTTTCTCCAGTAATAAATGAGCCATCTCCTACAGGCTTTCCGCCTTTAGCAAGCATCGGTACATGTGGAATAGTCGGCGCGCTAACTCCTGGTATATTGTTTAGTAATTCCGCTGGTGTATTAAAGCCATCTATAAATTTATTTATGATACGAATAATTCCATTGATAGCTGTACGAATACCACTTTTAATACCATCCCATACGCCTAATACTGCTGATTTCATGCCTTCAAATGCTCCACTAACCGCATTAGTTACCCAACGAACAGGAGTCATAATTGCTTCTTTTAATCCATTCCAGACAGAAGATGCGGTTGACTTGATACCCTCCCAAATGTTTGACAGTGTAGATTTAATACCATTCCAAATACTACTGCTTGTGCTACTAATCATGTTCCAAACCGTTGAAATGGCTTCTTTGATGCTATTGAATACAGAACTCGCTGTGGAAACAATTGCGTTCCATAAGCTAGATAGATAGCTTTTAATCGTATTCCATACTGCACTTGTTGTGGAACTAATCGTATTCCATGTATTCACAATCCAATCTTTTATTGAGGTGAATATTGGCGTTACAAAAGCTACTAACCCGTTCCAGCATGATTGTAAGAAACTCTTAACAGCATTCCATACAGACATTGTTGCTGAACTGATTGTATCCCAAACGGTTGTAACTGTATTTTTAATCCACTCAAATACAGTTGTTGCAATTGAAACGATTCCATTCCAACAAGTCGTTAAGAAATTTGTAAGTGTATCCCACACCGCTGTAGCTTTTTCTTTAATAGATTCCCATACCGAAGCTAAAAACTCTCGTATAGACTCGAAAATTGGAGTGGCAAAATATAAAATAGCCGTCCAAATTGCTTGTAAGTATTGAGTAATAAAACCCCATACAGTTTGAATCACTGTGGAAATACAGTTCCAAATCATAGAGAAGAAATCAGCAATTCCTTGTAAGATAGGAGTTAGAAAGGCAACTAGTCCATTCCAAGTGTTAATGAAAAACTCACTAATCGCTGTCCACACTTCAGAAGTAGTTTGACTGATGCCATTCCAAACTTCCGATAATGTTTCAACTACTCCATCCCATATTCCAGTCAAATACTCTACAATCGAATTCCATGTTTCCGTAGTCGTTTCAACAATCGAATTCCATGTTTCAGATAAAGACTCCATGATTCCATTCCATAGTTCTGTTAAAAATTCTTTAATGGCATTCCATGCTGAAGAAGTAGATTCACTAATGCTTTCCCATGTTTCTGTTGCCCATTGGGATATACCTTCCCAAATTCCTGTTAGAAATTCTGTAATTGAATTCCATACCTCCATGGTCCATTTTTGGATATCGTCCCAATTTTTATAAATTGCAATTCCTATAGCTGCTATAAGCCCTATAATAATAGGAACTACAGCAACAAACGTGGCTGCTAGTCCTGCCCCGATACCAAACAGACCCATGACCGCCATAACGATAGGAGCAAGTGCCATAACCGCACCAGAAATTACACCAATAGCAACACCAATAGCCGCTAACGTTGCTGCTAATTCTGGATTATTAGAAACCCATTCTGCAAATTTCGAAACAAGGTCTGCTATCACTAATAACACTGGTTCAAGCGCCTTCTGTAAATCATTCATTGCTTTTTGCATTTTAGCCGCTGGAGACGCATCTAATTTAGAGGTGGTGTTATTTAAATCTTCTACACCTTTTTTTAGATCAACTTGTTTTCCTTCTGCTTTTAAAATGGTATCAATGATCTTCTTTCCTTGGTCTTCCCAAAGAGTACCGAACATCTTCGTGCCAAGTGCATTTCTGTCTGTAGCATTTTCAACACCAGCTAAAGCCTTGGTTGCTTCAAGCATCGCCTTTTGTCCATTTTCACCGCCACCAGCAATCGCCTGACCCCATTTTTCAAACTGGTCAGCTGAAATCTTTGTTTTATCTAAAACCTCTTGCATAGATTTATCTACACCCGCACCAAATTCCGCCATTTTGATACGTCCTTCTTTGACACCGTCTAGAAGATTATCAATATTCCACGTTTTCGTATCAATTCCAGCCGACATAATTCCTTGTACTTCTTTTGCTGTAAACCCTGCCTGCATCATTTGGTCACCATATTCAGCAATAATATCTAGTTGCTCAGGTGGAAAACCTGTTTTAAGGAGAGTATGAACTAACCCTAAAGCTTCCTCATTTGTAATTCCTAAAGTTGCCCCAATTTCGTTCGCTTCCTGTATCAATTCGGTAAAATCAATATCAGAATAAACCGCTACAATACCAGCGGCACCTTTAGCTATGGCTGCATTTGTTTCATCAGAAGCATCTTTATTTAATGCCCACTGCCTACGGTTTCCTTCTAAAGCTTCATCTATGTCAACACCATACGCAGTAACAGCCCTTACTGATTCTTCAACTGTCTTTTTAGATGACTCCGGCACTTCGAAAGATACATCAATTTTTGTTTTTAACTTTGACATATCCATCGCTTTTTCAACTGCGGTTGCAATTCCACCACCAGCTGCCAACCCACCAATGACGTTTTCGAGTCCTACTTGGAGCCCTTCAAACTTCTTCTCTGTTCTCTCAGCCTCTTGTTGCAAATCCCTTAACTCATTTCGAACTTGTTGAATTGAATTTCCAGCATCCACAGATCGAAGGGCACGTTGTAATTTTTCAATATCAGCTTCTGTGCCTAATGCTTCTCGTCCAATAATCCCAATCGCTTGTTCTAATTGCTTACTTGTTGCTGTACCATTTCGAATTGCATTTACAAGACGATTACCTAATGCGCCTGCAAAATCATCCACGCTTTTTCCTGTAGCACTAAACAATGTTTCTAATTGTCTTGTTGAACTCGCTACATTCTCTTGTTCAGCTTTCATATTACCAAGCTTATTTTTCAGCCCATCAAGTGACCCTTGTGTAAATTCAATTTCACGCCTAAACGCGCGATACTGTTCTTCAGAAATTTTTCCATTTTGAAATTGTGCTTGCACTTGTTGTTCGGCTGCCTTCAATTTATCTAGCTTTTCTGTTGTATTTTCAATTTGTTGCGTCAACAACTTTTGCTTTTGAGCTAAAGCTTCCACATTACCAGGATCAAATTTCAAAAGACGTTCTACATCTTTTAATTCTTTTGTTAGATCATTACTACGTTTATTCACATCTTTTAATGCATTTTGAAGACCTGTGGTTTCACCACCAATTTCAATGGTAATCCCTTTAATTCTTCCAGCCATATTCTCACTCCTTCCTTAGAATGAATCAAAGTCTTTTTGGTTTGCTTTTCTGACTCTTTCTTTGTCTGGATTCTCCATTTCAGCGAATTCTGCAATATAATCAAAACAATCTCCAATTGTCATAACTTCCAAATCCCAATGCGTTAATTTCGCTTTATAACAAAGAGCAAGGAACGTATCAGTGGTTAATTCTTCATCACTGAAAGTCCCTTGCTCTCCATTACTTTTCTTTATTTTTTTTTTGCGCCCATCGTACTTTGAATCATATCCATAATTTCTGGAATAATCTCTGAGATAGGGAATTCATCAAAACCGTCTAACCATGTAATTGGATCATCAATTTCTGGATTTGCTGTTTTCGCATATAACCAAACTAAATCATATACAACTTCAAAATCTAACTTACTTAAATCTGCATTTGCTAAATCAATAGTGGCTAGTGAACCCTCTTGAGGATTTGAAGGAGACAAAATCCCTAACTTAAACATATCAGCAAATAAATCACGTCTGAATTGCGCTTTATATCGTTTAACAGTAGCTGCTGTACTTTTTAATCGGACTTGTTTTCCATCTATTGTAATTGTCTTTTCCATTTACTATTACGCTCCTTTTGGTGCTGCTGGTTTTTTAACGTACACTTCTTTGTACCAATTTTTGTAAATTTCTTGCGTTGTTTTAGATGTTGTTTTTGTTTTAACCATAGGTCTTCCCCCTGGTGCTAAAATAATTGGACTAGAAACAAACTTCAGTTCATTTGTATTTGGCTCAGCTGAACTTGTTTTTGTTTTAGATGCAAGTGTTGGACGACTTGCTGAACAGTTATACATAACATGTCGAGTTGCATTGACATCACCATCAAACTCAAATAATAATGCGAATGGTTTTCCTTTTGCATCAGCCAATTCATTCAATACACCATCTGTTTCGTCTAATTCCTCACCAAGTGCATCAATAGCAAACTTTTCTGGGATAGTAGCAATACTTAATGTTCCATCGTAACCCTGATTATTACTTGCTGCGTAATAAAGCATGTCATCCGCATAGAATTCAATTAAATCACCGCGTGGCTCAAATGTTAGTTCCACTCCACCAGGTAATGGAATTGGTGTACCAAATGTAACTAAGAAATCCTTAATATCTAATGGCACGTAATGTACATTTTTTAAACCGAATGTTACCTTGTTTTCATTCATTTACAACAACCTCGTTTCATATATTTTTTGAAATAGTTTTTCAGATTCAATAAAAGTCCCATATGACTCATAAGGAATCTCATAATCATCCAGGACTTGTTCTAGCTTGGCTTCTGCAACTAAATCCTTCTTAATTGTATAAAGCTCTATATTTACATCATTTATTTTGTGATAGGTCTTATTGTCGGCTGCCATGTTAGGTGATCCATCTACAAAGTAGCAAACATAAGGCGGTGAAGGGACGGGAACACCTGGTGTTTCAGTGAAATGGGAATAAGCCACAGGATAACCTGTAGCCTCAAGAACTTTCTTTAATTCACCTAATGTCATTGACCAATCGCCCTTTCAACACGTTCAACAAAATCATGAATTGCATGTTCTTCAGCTGGTGCAATATGAACCTTTGCTGGTACTCGTCCACCATTTGCCTTCGCATGACCTTTCTCCAGTAAATGAGTAAGCTGCGGTTTTAAAGCATTATGAACAATAATTGCGTTCCCATCCTTCTTTTTTCGCCAACCTTTACTATACCTACCTGTATTTTTAGGGCTTTTTTGCTTTAATTCACCCACTAAATTATCCGCTACCTCTTCCTTCGCCACTTCCATGTCTTCCTCAATTACATTGGCATATCTTTGTAGTTCCCTAGCAATTTCATTGGATAAATCATCGATATTAGCCACCTGTCTTCACCTCACAATAGAGTTCAATTCTTTCATCGTCTCTTTCGTATGTGCGATAAATGTTGTATTTCTTGTTGTGATACTGTACTTTCTGTTCTTCTTGATAATCCAATGTATAAACAATTAATACACATTTAGGCTTAAAACCATTTTGGCCCGCTTGAAAGAATTCATTTTGAGAAACACTTTTTTTCTCACAAAATACTTGTCTTGTAAAATCTTCTGCCGCTTCTATTTGACCCAAATCATCTGTAGTAGTCGTTACAACTGGAAAGAATACAATATCATTCATTTGTAATCACCTGCTAAAGTGAGATGATTTTTTAACATGTTATAAGATGCCTGGAATCTTTCAGCTTCTTTGGCTTCAGCAACAAATTCTGCTTTGCAATATACTTTTATCGCTCTTTTGATTAACGGATCATCGTCATTATTCGCTTTGATGGAAGAAACACCCGACAACATTAAGTCATGTCGGGCCGCTTCTATTACATCGTTTATTTCATCGTCAAGAGCATCATGAGAAATGCGCAATGCCTTTTTTATATCTTTTAAAATCATGATTGGTTACCTTTCAATGATCGTTCAGCTGACATCGCTTCCTCTTTCCCTTGCACTTTTTCACCATTTGATAATTCATACCATCCACCGCCAGTATGCTTAGGGAATGTAGAAATTTCTTTATTTCCTTTTAAGAATTCTTTTTCAATTAAAAAGGCAATACGTTTCGGATCATTTGACTCGTACATATCGCCTTTTGAATATCCAACTTTTGTTTCTTTATCAATGAAAGCATTCAAGACTAAATGATTCATTGTATCACTCCTTTATTAAGCTGCTGGAGCTTTTTTTAAAACAACTAAAGAGTTTTTGTCTACTACTTTACCATCCACAATCATAATTGCCTTTGTAACTTGATCGTCAGTTTCATTGTCTTCATATTTCTTAACACCCATTTGGTAGTTTGTATTAAAAATATAATCTTTGTAATTAAATAAGAATGCAAATGTTGTTCCTTCAGTAGCCGTTGCGAAACTATCAATATAATTACATAGAACAACTGGACGACCTAATAAAATGCGTTCTGGTTTACCAGAAATCCCGTAATTTGTACGTGCAATCGGCTGGCCGTCTGCATCTGTCATTGCCGAAAATTCCATAAATGTCTTTTTCGTCATCGTCCAAATCGCACTTGCTTCATACTCAAGTGGTAAAGCTGCTTCTGCGTCTGTTAACGTTTTGTAGTTAATTTTCGCAACATCTAATGCTTGTCCGTCAACAGGTGTTTCCGCTAAAATTCCTTTTGGTTTACCAGACCCATCACCACTAACAATAGCTTGTTCAATCGCTTTTGTCATAGCTTCCACAATATTATTAATTAATGTTGTTTCAAATACCGCTAGAGACATTGTTTCTACTTCAAGAGAAACAGCTACGGCACAACGTAATTTATGATAGTTGAAAGTAATGCTTCCTGTAGTTTTCTTTTGTTTATCACTTCCAGAGCTTTCAGCAACCCATGTTGCGACTGGTTTAACTGCTGAAGTTGGTACTGTTACGCCACCTTTAATAGCTGTACGAGTAATTAAAGGTAGAATCATTCCTACCGCTTCAATCTTTTCGATAATTTTATCTAATACTGTTTGTGGGATAACAGAACCGATGTCACTTGTTTTCGTAACAGCATTTGCACGTAATTCAGCTGGAATTGTTTCACCGCGTAATACGTAATTCATAAAAGCATTACGATATTCAACTGTATTTGTACCAAGTTCACGTTTTTCATTTAATGGATTCGTATTAAATGTTTCAATCTTATTAGCACCAGTTGCATTTCCTTCATTGATAGAGCGTGCTTCATTTAAAAGTTGTTCACGCTTCTCAATCGCCGCCAACTGATTATTAATATCTCGTAACTCTGTTTCAATTGCATCAAGGTTATCAATAGAGCGAGTTTCATCACTTAATAATTCACTGATTTCAGATTTACGTTTTAATAATTGTTCTTTATTCATGTTCAAAGTCCACCTTTTATAATAATGTTTGTAAATATAGTCTTCTGCGCTTTTCCGAGCGCTTTTTTTCTTCTGTAAAATGTTTATAAGGATCATATCCCCTAGCACTTACTTCTGAATCTGGATATGCCGGAAAAGCTACTGCGCTAACTTCTAATAGTTTTGCTTTTGTAACAGTTCTTAGCATCAGATCATCATCTGGTTCTTGGATTTCTTCGCTTATCATGCTAAACCCAAACGAAACACCATCTACATCTCCACGCTTAATAGATTTGTAAGTGTCATTACCTAGAGTTGTATCTGGTAAATCCAATTCAAAGCGTAAGCCCACGGCATCCTCGCTCAAACGTAACGTATTATTCTTTGTTCTTCCCAGCACTTTAGATGTATCATGAGACCATAAAAAACGTTGGTCATCATTTTGCAATGTTTCTGTAAATGCTCCATTTTTAAATTGCTCACGAAACTTACGATAATATCCCATGACTACGGATTTCTTTTCCCACTTTACTGCATAGCCTATAAGTGTCCGATTTCCGTTATCATCTTCTCTAATTTCAATCTTCTGCGTTACTATTTCCCTTGTTTCCGTCTTGTCCATTGTCCCCACCTCCTTCAACAGTCGTATTTCCATCTTTAACTAACGCTGTATCTAGTCTTCGAATTGGCTTGTCTCCACCTTCAATTGGACCTACAGAGAGAATAGAACGCCATTCATTCGGTGTCATTGCTCCTCTATCAACCATTTGAACTAAATTCATTTTAGTCTGCATAGAAGCATATTGAAGGCTTGCTGCTTCGAAAATAATTTTGTTCCCAAAGCCACGTTCCCTACGTGAAAAAAACTTCCTGGTAAATTCCCCAGAAAGTTGCATCGCTAACGGTTCAATTTCAGATTCATAGTAAGCATTCCATTCATCCTCATTGTATTTACTTTGAATGATTTTTTCGTTTGTATTAAAGAAGTTATAAATTCTCTGTGTTGTTTCTTGCATTTGTTTTGAATCTGGAACAAATGCTTCTGGTTTAACTTGTTCTAAATCATAGCGCGGATCAGATGAAGCTGCTCCACCGTTTTCATTATCAATACTCAAATAATTTTTCTTGAAATTTTGAACTTGTGCATCAATGTCCTCTTGTTTTAAAACCGATTTGAATTTTAATATCCATTTCACCACTGCACTATTTTTAATTGCTTTCACAATTCCCTGATCGGTAGTTGTAACAATATCCATTAAGGAAGATAAAGCTTTACCTGGATGTTCACCAAAGAAATCATCTTCGTTAAAATCTTTTCTAAGATGGATAACATCAACATAGGGAACGGTCATTCTCTTCCCATTTTTAAAATAAAAAGTAAGAAAAATATCACCTTGAGCTCCCTCTACAACTTCTATTGTTACACATGGCAAAGGATAAATTTCAATTGGAACTCCTAATTCATCCCGTTTGATATATGCAAAGGCGTTATGGTTCAGCTCTAGCTGTACAGTCATTTTTTCTTGGAATATTTGACCTGTCATTAATGGATTCGGTTCTTCTAAAATGAATCTAATATACGGCTCTGGATTTACTTTAAATTCATTTGCATTATCTCGTATATGCTTTGCTATTAATTTACCAACAGCCTTT
The DNA here is from genome assembly GCF_038005425.1 of Bacillus sp. FSL K6-0268. Taxonomy (NCBI): domain Bacteria; kingdom Bacillati; phylum Bacillota; class Bacilli; order Caryophanales; family Bacillaceae; genus Bacillus; species Bacillus sp. FSL K6-0268. The sequence continues at coordinate 3,928,392 of NZ_JBBOTF010000001.1, read as the reverse complement.
GCTTTAGGGCGTATACAGGCCCTGATAATATCACTTTGATAGATATTCCCATTCCATGAGAAAAAGCCTCCTCCATTATCGTTTATCATTTCAAAACGGGTCGTAGTAGGCGGTTGTTTTCTACCGAATATTTTGTTGAATAACCCCAATTCCTCACCTCCCTCAAATCATATTTAAGTAATCATTACGTTTTTCTTGAAGCACAACATATGCATTTAAAAGCGCTGCGGTTCCATCAATCCTTCTACGTTGATTATTTGTTTTGTTCGGCTGTATATTCAGGTTTTTATCCACATCAATAGCTGTATTCGATAAACACCATTTATCAATGCTGTTATTGTTGTAATTTACTAATTTAGACTCTAAATCCGCTCCTAATAATTTCATAGGGCTAGAAAGAGTTTGTTTCCCTTGGGCAACTGGAATCATTGCTTCTTTACCAAAGTAGCCTTCCATTTCCTCCACCCAATATTTTGCGGACCATCTATCATAACCGATCCACGGAATATAAATACCGTATTCATCACGTATTTCTAAAAACCATTCAGTCACAAATTTATAATGTACTGAGTTGCCTGGTGTTGTTCTTAATAATTCTTGTTCTGCCCATAAATTATATGGAATCTTATCTTCTTTACTTCTTTGCTCAAGCAAATCTTCAGGAAGCCAATACATTTGTAATACGTAAACATGCGGATCGTTTGGAAGCATAAAAATAACCTTCGCTGCGGTTAAATCAGTTGTTGAAGATAAATCACAACCACCAATCCCATAAGAAGGCTTTAATTTTGCTACATCAAAGGTAGCCTTGTTATTTAATTGTTCAAATGTTAACCAGGCTTCTGTACTTGTTTCGCGGATATTAAAATCTTTTGTTAGTAAGTTCTTAACTAGCAAAGAATTTGCTTTCGCTTTATTTACTTTTGTTTCAAGTTGATCCGTCTTTTTTATTGTACCTAAACCAGGATTCGCTTTTGCCCATTTGGTATTATCAGTCCATTCGGCTCTTTTATCTAATTCATATATAATTGGCAAGAAACGATCATCTTTATAACCGTCTGGATCATCCAAGCCATTTAAAAGCATTTCAGCTTCTTCATACTTCATATCGTAAACAGATTCACGAATAGTTCCAGCTGTTGTAATCATAAAAATCATTGGTTGTTCCCTTGAAGAAGTGCCATCCACTATAACGTCATATAGATTTTTATCTTTCCAAGCATGTATTTCATCCATCATCGCCCCATGAACATTAAGACCATCAAGTGTTTCTGAATCACTTCCCAAAGGTTTAAATGTACTATCATTAAAATCTGCATTCAATTCACGAACAAGCGGTTTAATTCGCTTTAATAATACGGGGGATTTCTTAACCATCCTTTTGGCATCTAACCAAACTAATTTCGCTTGGTCTAATTTCGTAGCAACTGCATATATTTCTGCACCTGGTTCACCATCGGCAACTTGTAAATACAATCCAATTCCAGAAGCAATCGTTGACTTTCCGTTTTTACGAGCCACAATTAAGAGTACTTCTCTATACTTTCTCGTTCCATCAATTTTATGAACAAATCCAAAAGAAGCTGCTAAAAATGCTTTTTGCCAAATCTCCAATTCAATTGGCTTACCGCCCCATTTACCTTTTGAGTGTTTGCAAAAATTCTCAATGAATTCTATTACATGATTCGCTTTCTTAGCATCATACTCAAATACAGAAGAAGTATCATACACATCATCTACAAGCTTTTTATATATCCGCCTAACTTTACTGGATACAATTACTTGTCCAGATTCGATTTGATTGTAATACTCAATGATTGGATTATAGGTTAACGGGTACTGCTTTCTTACTCGCTTACTCATTTATCAGCCACGAATTCATCAAATCCATCATCCTCTTCTTTAGGTTGCTCTTTTGGTAATAAATCAGTTAGTTGCTTCATCACTTGCGCGTGATTTTTCGTCATATTATTATGCACTTCAACAGCAATTGTTTTTTTATTACCAAACTGATTGGCCCCGTTTTGATATTGCTCTTCAATTCCATTCTTATTAATTTTGTCTTGTACATCTTCTAAAGTGACAGCCATAAAAGCAGCATTTTTTATGAGTGAAGAAACCGCTCTTTTTTTCTTAGGATCTAAATTCTTCAATAAACTGTTTAATCGTGTCATTTCTCGTTTAATTCTTTTTTCTTTTTCTAATTCCTGATTGTTACTCATAAGTCATCACTCCTTTCATGACCACACCCCCTATAGAAATGACCCGTGTGTTACACGAAGCTCCCCTCTCGGTCCCCCTAAGGGGCTTTGATTTATTTTTGAAAGGGGGGGCTTGGTTCTTTTTGTTCCTGATTCTTTTCTGCTAATAAACTATCAATTAGTTTATTAATTATATTTAGATGCGCTTCTTTTTCTTCTTCTAACTCTTTATCTGCATCTATCTCTTCTTTTAGCGCTTCAAATACTTTTAGTACATCTGATAATTTTTCTTTACTTACATGTCCATCTAATTCCTTAATATCAATAGCATTAAAGACTATGCTAAGAGCAATAGCTTTCTCTAGCTTTGTTAGTTTCATATATTGTTTGTTTAGTACCCGCTCTACATCACATGTACAAATATCCATTCCCTTATTAGAATAGTTATTAAGCATGAACTGTATCTTGTCTACTTGTTCTTTATTTAACACCTTACCATTACACTGCATCTCTAATCCCTCCTAATTAATTCGCCGTTCTCATTAAACATTACATCTTCCCTCATCGGACTGTACTTACTAAATGTCTTAGTGTTATGACATTGTAAGCATAAGTATTGTAAGTTCTTATGGTTCAATGTGATGTCTGGATTGTTTATATTTACTGGTGTAATCTCCACTATATGGTCAACGATATATCCAGGTACTTCTTTGCAATGCTCACACATACCATCTAACGTTGTAGCTATATATGCAGCTCTACATTTTTTCCATAGCGTTGACTTATAGAACCTCTTTGCATATTCTTTCGCCATTCACACACCTCTCAAATGCAACACGTTTGCGCTTATCTTTCCTTAACAACAAATATGATTTATATTCGAATGTTTGAATTACTATCATTAATGCGTTTGACAATTTCTGAGGACATCGTCTTACCATTTAAAACAACAGGAAATTCTACTGCAATATCTTCCAGTGCGCTCTTTCCCTTAAACCTACTCATAACCTTTTCTAACTTCTCCAATGCATCCACACATTCATTAGCAGCTTCTGTTACTTCTTTCATTTGTTTTAACGCTTCTGATGTATCGGCATCAATATTAATCTTTAATTTGTTATTAGCCATTCTGCTCTTCCTCCTTCTTCATCAGTATTTATCTACTTTCGAACCATATCTTCAAGGGAAATAACCGTTTGCTTTATTCCCTCTATGCTTTGTGACATAACATGTATCGTTTGAACCATTTCATCTCTATCTCTTCGTAAATCACTAATATTTTTTGTTAACTGATTTATTTCAAGTTTCAACATTTGAATTTCGTTAACAAGATATTGATTATCCATCTTTTATTCCCTCTCTTCTTTTCTTTCATAGTCCACTCGAATATCAATTTCTCTCTGTAATTCAGCAGTAGAAAAGCTTTTAAGTCTCTGGTCAGGTTTTATAGTCATCAAGCTCTCCATTGCAATGCGACCACATATAGAGCATATATCCGTAATCTTCGAATGTACTCTGAACTCAATAAATTCATGTTTACAATCCAACTTTTATCCCTCCAAAACAAAAAGCACCCGTAAGGAATGCTTCGACACTCCTTTGCAAACACTATAGTTTAAAAGGAGCATGTTATGAAATTCTCACAAATACTAATCATTATCTTTGCTGTTATCATTATTATATGGATATGGTTTGTCTAATTAAAAAGAGCAACCGTGCACCAGTTGCCCTTTCGTCAAAATCTTATGTTATTACTATAATTCATATTTGCAATAGTTTCGTTTCCCTAAAAGTACCTTCCCAAAAAGTAACCTTATAAATCATCCACAAACTTTATTATCTTTCTTACTTCGGCATGCTTACGTTTAATGTAATTCGGACTGTAATTTAAATCCCATGCTATTTGTTCTAATGTCATACCATATATGTATTTCTTCACAAGTATTTGATTATCTAGCCCTTTAAACTTATTAATCAATTCCATAAGGTCATACATGGCATTCATTTCATTTGCTAACTCATATTCAATTGCTTCAATACGTTCTTCTACTTTTGCACCTTCCGATTCAGCAGTTAAACGTACTTCTCGCAAATCACCACTGACCCAGCGTTTCAATTCAGCTTTTGCTTTATCTAAGTTGTAATCTAAGTATGCAATTCTTTCTTCTAATTTCTGATAGTCTTTCAGCCAGTCAAACAAATGATGATTCACCTACTTTCTATTTAAAACAACAAACCTCATAAAACACGTTTATTTTCCTTTCTAAGACGCTTTAACACTTGTACATCTATTTGTATTCAAAAAGAAAAATAACTCCAAATTACTAAGGTTCTGACAGTTGTTTCTTTGTCGAAACTTGTCTTTTATTTTGATATCACAATTACAGTATGTGAAATTAATTATTTCAATCCTCGTTTTTTCATTTGAGTATGCAAATTTGCTGTAGTCACACCCAATTTCTTTGCAATTCCCACATATGTCATTCCTTTATCACTCATAGTTACTGCCTTCTTACAAAATGCATTCCATTCTTTCACTGTTCTTGTTTTCTTCTGGTCCGTACCAATACGACCACCTAACAAAACGCCTAATTCATTTATTCTTATTCCTGTAGCACATTCTGTCCAACAATGTGCTACATCCCTACTACATCTATAATCACAACCTGTGCAATGTTTCTCTTGTAAATCTAAAATTGCAATACGGGCTTCTTTTTTATTCATATCGCTACCCACTCTAACTTATCTACATAATACAAGTAATCTACTAACGCCCTATCAGTTGGTTTTACAAGATAAGCCTTATCATTAAATACTGCTCGTGGTATTGATTTCCGTCCACCTAATTTCGCAGCATGAACATATTCTTTTATTAATTCAAACGGAACTAAGAAAATGGAATGCTCTATACTAAATTCAATTAAGAAGAAACAAATCACCCCCAACTTTTCAGCTTGTTCTAGATACTCAATTTGATGTGGTGATATATTTTGTAAAGCAAAGCTTGTCTTATTTGTTGTCGCTTTTGCTTCAAATGCTATCATTCGCCCTTTATATATTCCGTCATAATCAACGGTTGACTTTTTTTCGAAATATCCTTCTTTTATTCTTCCATCTTTAAATAACCTTGTAACAACTACAGGTGTAGCACGTTTTGTAATTAATGCTATGTTCTTTCTCTTGTACATATCATTCGAAAAATTAATTAGATTCTCAAACGCAGCTCCATGATCCCCACTGTAAGCCATAATAATAACTCCTTTCTCAAATACTATTTTGTTAATTATGCCTTTGTAACTTTATATTCAAAGAAACTTTTAGATTTTTTATGTTTATCGCATGCAAACACATCTGTAGGAAGGTGCTTTCTACCTTGTGAATCTCTTGCTAATACAAACCCCTTAGTTGTCGCATCACTTTTACAACCAACATAATTGCATTTCTGCACTTTGCATTCTCCTTTGCTTATAAAATTCAAATTTAATAACACTCCAGGACTCTCTCATTTCAGAAAGTCCTGGGAACATAATCTATTTAACTTGAATCATCGGATTAGCTTCTCCACTTACTTGCGGTAACTTACCATCCCATTTTTCAATTTTTTTAATTTCTACAATTTCTGGAGTTAAAGACTTCTTAATAATCTCATTCGCTTCAGCTTTCCCTCTTGCTTCTTCAATAGCTTTCTCTGCATTGATTGTAGCTTGCTTTTTCTCAATCTCAGCTTTTTCAAGGTTTTGTTGAGCGTCTACTACTCCTTGAATTGCTTTCGCTGTATTTGCATCTGGTTTAGGCGCTTCTAGCGTAACGGAATCTACTAAGAATCCAGTAGTGTCTACCATTTTTCTAAACTCTTTTTCGATTGCTCCGTTAATCTCCCCTTGATGTTGAAATACCTCAAGAACTGAATAGTTAGAGAAAACGTTTAATGTAGCTTTCTTAAGCCGAGTCTGCAACCACCCGTTCTCAATCACATCTGGAGCTTGTCCTTTGAATTTGTTATAAATCTTAGGCAGTTTCTCTGCATCATTCATGTAATCATAAGATAGACTCACTGTTAAAGGCTTACCATCTTTGGTTTGTACGCTGAATTTACCCACTTTAACCGTTTCTGTTGAAATAGGATAAGCTGTTACACGTTTAAATGGTGAAACTAAGTGCCATCCTTGCCCTAAAGTTTCTTTTTCAATTCCTGTACTTCTGTTATAAACAACACCTGCATGCCCCTGGTCAATCACCTTTACGCTCATTGCAGTTAAAATTCCGCCTGTTAAAAGACTGAATCCTACTACTGCTGCACCTACAATTTTCTTTGTATTCATTTTATTTTTCCTCCTTGAACATGTTTTTAATTTTTAATACTACGTTTCCAATACACTCAAAAACTCCTAATTTACCTGCTATAATCCATAAAAATGACAACACCATGATAAACACTATAATTCCTACAAATAACGAGAACATAGCATCACTCCTTTTATTCACTTACTTTATCCAGCCATATCTTCAGCGAAAAATAGAATTTCTAAATTTCCTGTTGCTACTTCATACGTTTGATGCAAATTCATAACTTCTACTGTTGCTCTATCATCCATTACGTGTAAAACACGAGATGCGTACACGTCATCTGTTACAATATCACCAGAACGATACTCATTTGGCTTACGTCCCTTTTGTGCAAATACACGTCTTACACTTTCTGCGTTGATTTCCTCAACTGTGGCATATCTACATTTATTCGCATGATTGTAGCCCCAATCACCATGTATTGCTCCTTCACATCCCCACGATCCCCATAATTCCACTTTATTGTTAAATGTATCTTTAATCACTCGTTTCACTTGTGTAATAACTTTGTTATCCTTCAATTTGCATACAACCCATTGACCAGCAGCTACATTCTTTTCATCAATTTGTAAATTCATTCCCTATCTCTCCTTAATTAAAGATTTATGAATTCAAACTACTTTGCTATATAAGTTAGCTTTCTGCGATTCATTCGTTCTTCTCTCAATGGAATAACCATATTGGCCCAATAAGACCTCTTCGCACATTCTGATCGTGTTAATACTGGTGTTGTTATCGCATCCTCCATATTCCATTTCAATTTTTTAAGCCGATCATAGACTGTACTTCGTTTTAATCCAATTCTCTCTGCCTGTTGTAATTGTTCATATGTCAGTACACATCTGCATTCATTTGCACGCTCCAAAGCTTCCTCGCGACTCAATGGAGGCTTAGTCATTGAATCTATTAAACTCCATCCTCTTTTTCTTCGGTTATTAAATGTAGTTCTGCTAATATTATTTTTTAAAGCAATTTCTTTCACTTTAGACCATTCTGATTTTCGAGGTGATTTAGTTATTGCGAGATTTTTATCCCAACCCAAATTTCTAATCCTATAATCTAATAAATTGCGACCAATTCCGTGTTCAGCTGCTACTTCGTATTCTTCTGGAGTTATATAATAATCATATGGATTCCGCATGAGTATCTTCTCCTATTCAATTGTTAGTTAAGTTCTTGAATTTCTTTTAACGATCTATTCGAAACTTCAATACTACGAATCTTAAAACTATAATTCTTACGATATTTTTCACGAATTTTTAATGCCGCTTCTTCTTTCGTTTCAGCTTCACAAAATTCTAATTTAAATCCTGATTCTGTAATAATATCCACCATGTATGTATCTATTAGTGGCTCATAAATAAAATCATGATCCATTGTAATTTGTTCAGTCATTTAACTCACCTTCTATCGGTGAAAGTGTAATAATCATTCGTTGCTCTAACACGTTCCCTATCACAGCATTCATCCATAGATTAGGATTCATTTTTCTCATTAAAAATTCGATGACTGTGATTAACTCTTCAGTAGATAAGGAAACAAATTCACCTAAAAGTTCTTGATTGAACTTGCCACCACGTTTTTCAATCGTTAGATCTACTTCGTTGTCAATCACGTATCTTTTTGCAGTTACTAAATCAAATTGACGGACTTTCTCTCGGCCAAATCCTTTTATCAATTCCTTTAGAACATCATGAATGACACGAAAATCTAACACTTTTACTCTCTGTTCAAGCTGCTCTCTACACTGCTTGCATAAAGTTCTTTCCAAACCAGAAATATATATTTTACTCATATCAGACTCAGGAAAAGGATTTTCGCATTCATAACACTCTTCACCAATTACATCTTCAAATGGATTTAACATGTAAATCGCTCCTATGATTTATATTTGTTTAGCATTTCTTGCAATCTCTCACGCTCTTCATCAATAGATTGCGAGTTTTGCTTTTCAATTTCTTTTTTAGTTGGCTCAACATCTTCACGTAACCAATCTGGAACAATTTCTTTTCTATTTGAACGACCTGGTCCCGAACCATTCAATCGCTTATTCTTACTCATTTCAAAGCGTCTATCTAATGCAGCAACATCATCTAATGTTTTTACTTTTTGCTTTTCCCAGCTTTTCAAAATAGCCTTAATATAATTCCATTTTGGTTTATTTTCATCAATGGCTTTGTGAGCAGCATGTTTAATTAATTCGCTACCAAACGAATCACAAAACTCTCCTAATTCCGTAATGGCAATTTCACTTAATGGAATTCCTTCACCTTTTAAAAAGTTATAACTGACTTTAAATTCTTCATCGACTAATACATGTGATTTCGATTCTTTATTATCATCATGATAATAATTAGTATTTTGTATATTATTAGTACTTAGTAAAGAATTAGTATTTAGTAGTCGGCATTTTTCCATAGGGTGGTTCGTCCACTCGGTGGTTTCACCATCATGTGGTTCATCCATAGGGTGGCTTTTCCACTCAGTGGTTTCACCACTAGGTGGTTTATCCACCCTATGGTTTTTGGTATCTATGGTTGGTAACTCATAAACAATGGTTTCCCAATGTGAAATTTTCCCTGTTTCTGAATTTTGGATTGGATATCTCTTCAAATACCCTGCCTTTTTCAACTCTTTTAGGATACTTGTTGTTGTTTTCTCGCTATCCTTGGCATGTTGACTTAATTCAGTAGCATGAAATGTCCAATCATCCGGTAAAGAAAGCATGTAAGCCAATAACCCCTTTGCCCTCCAACTTAAATTTTCATCGCGCAAAGGCGTATTGTGTATAACCGAATAATTCGTATCCTTTTTCACTCGAAAAATACCCATATTTCCTACCTCTCCTATTTCCAAAACATCAATTAATTGTTATAATACGTATTATTATTCTTTCTTTAGGACCCGTTGCAGCGGGTTCTTCTCTTATGCATTCTTGCGAATTCTTTCAACTACTTCTTTTCTGCCACCAACCTTTTCAAGACGATCTGCTACACGAAAAACCTCTGTTCTTTCTGCTTCACGATCACTTTTCTGTTTCTTAAAATACATAGCTGATAACTGTTTTGATATCTCTAAATCTCTTATACTTTGCTTCTGATAAGCGTTATGTAATTCAAGATACAAAGTTTTATTCCTTTTCTTATTTGCCTGGTTCATTTGTTTATATAACAGATGCAGATTTTGTATACACTCTCTACGCTCCTCTTCTAATTCCAAAGCCTTTTCTAGATGTTCCGGAAGAACTCGGCTTTCTATTCCCATCACTAAAGCCTCCCTTTCTAAGCGATCACTTTCATCAAATTTTTGTTCAATGAAAGTACCGCCTTTATAAACTACATACGCAAGTACCGCTATCCCTAATCCAAAGATACAGACATTCGTTGTACTTTCTACCGTTATAATGTCCATTAGGCTAAAATAAACACCTTTTTAGATTCCACTTCTTGCGATAATGCGTTATTTAGGTACTCTTTAATGTTATTCATTGCTTCTAATTTCCAAGCCCCACCGTCAGCTTCAAACAAACCACAACGAGCACCTTCACGCATTCTAAACACAAACTTACTTTCTGGTTGTTCCACTTCAACAAATGTTCTATATGGGCTTAATTGCACTGGATTAGGTACTTTTGCATTCCCTCTACTCGCAACTCCTGTTTTCACCGTTACAGCTTGCGATACACCATCATCTCCAATTTCCTTAACATCATTTTCTACAACCGTACCTACTACCTGCAAAACAATGTCTCGATGATTGTTTTGTACAAAACCTGATTGCAATGCAATATTAAATTCTTCTCTGTCATAAAAGCTTCCAAAATTAAAACGTGGAATAGATGCTTGTGCTTCGATATAAGTACTTCTAGCCTTATCTCCATTAACAGCAGTAAAGCAACTTACCGTTGTTGGGTTTACAATATGAATCATTACAGGTTCAGTTGTGTCAAATTCTGATTTCACATAACCTACTAAACCAGATAAACTACGAACAATAATTTCCGCTGGTGTTGGTTCTTGCACAAGATGTAATCGTTGTGTTGAATAAGTTTGTTCCCCGATTTTATGTGTTTCAATCGTTCCAATCTCTAATACCTTTTCAATTGCTTCTCTTGTCATAGTCATTTTTATTTCCCCTTTTCTTAATTAGATTTACTTTTCATATAATCGATTACTACTGTTTGCTTCTCAGCAGCCTGATTTTCTTCTACTTCTTCTACAGGTTGTCCAACATCTGTTTTCACATCACCCTGTAGATCCATATAAAACTGTCCTTGGATTCCAGAAGATAACTCTTGACCAACTAAATTTCCGTTTTGGTCCATATCTAATAGAATCTTAGACTCTACCGCTTCTGTTGGTGCTAGTTTTGAAGTGGCTTGAACCTGACAATTCCATACATCACGTTTTTTATCACCAGCAAACGAAAGTGTTAAAACAATCTTTCTTGCTTTTTTAGGATCAGTATTTAAATCCGCCATATTTTCCATTACACGCTCAAACTCTTGATGAAATCTTTCAGCAAGTGCTCCATCAGCAAATGTATTTAAATCAATCATGACTTCCATTATTTTTCTCACCTAAGCCTTCCTTCTTAAAATTCAACATCTACTTGAATATCAATATTCATAGGGATTTCTTGCGTTACACGAATTAATTTTGGACTTACACCTTTTTGAATTAACTTTTTAACTTCTTCTTTCGCAGCATCTTTTGAGTGAAATTCACTGATACCTGGAAAACCTGCGAAATTACTTGTAATCACTAAAATCTTTTGTTGCATGATTGCTCCTCCTATTGAACTTCCGCCATATTTATTTGTGCATTTGTAGCTGTAATTTCTTCTTCTAAAATGATTGGAAGTGAATATTCTTCATTAATGATTTGAATCGCTCTATCTAAATGATGACGTTTAATAGCTTTATAACTACTAATTCCAAACTCTCTATGTAATTGACTATAAATATCGCTATACACTTTTTTTCTAAGGCTAACATCCCGATAAGCATTAGATTCCTTACCACCTAATAGAAGAACACCTAACTTTCTTACAACCTTTGATACTTCATCACATTCAATAGCATATAAAGGGGCATTTTCTCGTAAATCCTTCACATCTGATTTAATATCTTGAATTTCTTGTTTTTGACCTTCTAAAACATCAAATGTGAGTTTCAGAATACTCATTGGATCTTTAGGAAGTTGTTGCTGATTTTGTATGTGTTGTTTCATTCGTTTAAACTCTTCAATAAACTTAATTTTCATTTGAACAGCTTCTTTTGTGTTGTAACTCATTGCAACCAACGTGAAAGCTTCTTCTGTTAAGTTATACTTAAGGTATTTTCGCCCACGCTCATTTTCATAATTTGACTCGTGAAAATTTACGAGTGAAAATTCAGGTCCCGCATATTCAATTTGTTTTCTAATATCTTTCAACACATTGTCATGTGTCTTTACAAACATTTCAGCAATCATTAGACTATCTGTTACTACTTTTCCGTTGTTTTCAAATACTAATGCTTGTTCGTTTGCTACTGTTAAATGATTCATGTTAATTTCCCCCTCTACAAATTCGAAATAACTTTAGTTTTATTCGTATTACGATGCACCAAATGCAATTCATTACTTACTTTTTTAAAAATCAACCAATTATCAGGATTCAAATTGTATGATTTAATATGAATCTTTTCTTTTTTTGTTGGCTTTTTACCATTTTTCAATTAACTCACCTCCGTTCATGCTTTTCACTCTCCTTAAGATTTATTGGCTTAATAGATATATGTAAGTTAACTTGCTTTTATCTACTCACAATCTGATTAAAATGCTTTTCAAGAAACTCTTGCATTCTATCAGCTATAAACAACCACTTTTTCCCTCTAGACTCTGGGTAATAAACAAAACCACCGTTATTAATATCCAATATTTTTTTATAACAAGGTTTGTAAAGAATATTTTGTGTTAACCAACCATAACTATATCCAGTAGCTTTTTTTAAATCTTTCATTTCCCACCATGTTTTTTCTTTTTCCACTAAAAACCCTCCTTAAAATATTGAGATACTCGATATTAATCTATAAAAAAAAGATACTCAATTGGTAAGCCTAACTTTTTTTTAATAACTTGCATCTCATAATCCGAAAATGAAAATTTCCCTTTTTCCTTCGCAGAGTATGCGTCTCTATTGATCCCCAATGCAATTGCCATTTCTGCAATCGTGATATCACGTGCCATTCTTTCTCTTTTTAAAATTCGTTTAGGTTTTAAATATTTCTTTCTAATTTCTTCTTTAACAGTCATTGTGTCACCTCCGAATTATCCGATGACCAAATAATATCGCATATCTCGATATTATTCAAGCTATACACAAAAATAATATTACGATGCACAATATTTTTATTGTATCACGCGTTATTTTAGAGTATACTATCCTTATCGTATCAATGGATGGAGGTAACTTGAAATTGAAAAAAAATATTCTGGGTCCAGCGATCAAATATTTACGTAAATACAGAAGAATGACTCAAAAAGATTTAGAAAAAATTACTGGTTATAAACAAAGCACCATATCTGGTCATGAAAATAGAAATAGCACACTTGATGAGTTAGATATACAAAATTATGCAAAGGCATTACAGGTAAGTCCCCAAAGTTTCTTTACGATAGCAGAAAAGCTGGAAAAAGGAGAAAGAATTACTGATGATGATGTATCAGGGATTATCACTATAAACAAGGATCAGGAAACAGAAGAGGATCCTCATATGGTAATCGCAGCTCACATGGAAGATAATTTAAGCAAAGAAGAACTACAAGAGGTAATGGACTTCATTAATTTTGTTAAAAGTAAAAGAAAATAGGAGCATTTATATGAACAAGTTGGAAACACTTATAGCACAATATCCAGAAATAACTTTCAACTTTAATAATGAGATGCCTAATGGGTTAAGTGGACTTTGTGTTGGTAGTGAAATATATATCAATAATAATCTTAATCAAACCATTGCAGAAAAGTACGTAACAGTTAGTGAGGAAATAGCTCACTTTGAGAAAGGCATAGGTAATATAATTAAACAGGAAACTATTACCGAACGTCAGCAAGAATTCCAAGCCCGAAAAATAGGCTGCCTCCGAATCGTTACAATTGATGCTTTAATACTATGCTATGAAAAAGGCATCCAAACACCTTGGGATATAGCAGAAGAACTTGAAGTTACAACGGCTTGTGTTATAGATGCATTTGAATATATCCGGATGACAAAAGGAGTATCTTTTTATCATAAAAATTACTTAGTTCATTTCTTAACTGATACACATATAAACATTCAAAAGTTTTAGTGAATTTTATTTTGAATGGAGGAGAAAAACTTGGCAAGCTTTGAAAAAAGAGCAACTGGTTGGAGGTATCGCGTTTCTTATAAAGATGGAGATAAATACAAAACAAAAACCCAAGGTGGATTCTCGACCAAAAAGGAAGCAGCAATTGCAGCAAGTGAATTAGAAAAAAAATAAGTCGTGGACATAATTTAAATGCAGAAGATAAACTATTCTCCGAGTATATGCGAGAATGGTTTGAGGTATATAAAAAAGGAAAACATAGTCTATCGCATGAGAAAAACCTTTTACAATCTGTAAAATTAGTCGAAGAACATTTTATTGGTGTCCGTATGAAAGACTTAAATAGGGTTTTATATCAAAACTTTTTAAATGAATTATCTAAAAAACGTGCTAAAATGACCGTCAAGAAAAAACATAACTGCGTTAAAGCATGTATAAAATATGCAATTGAAGATGGAATTTTGCATAGGGACCCTACTTACAAAGCTATCATACATGGAGAAAATGAAACAAAATCAGAAGAATTAAAGTTTATCAATCAAGAAGAGATGAAAAACATAGTGGATGAATTACGCGCAAATTTGACACCACAATACATTTCAAGATATATAATTCTTTTTGCCATAGCCACTGGGGCAAGATTTGGTGAAATAATGGGGATGACATGGGACTGTATAGACTTAGAAGAGAGAACAATTACAATCAATAAGACTTGGGATTATCGTGATAAGAATGACTTTGGTAACACTAAAAATTATCAATCTGTACGTACAATAACAATTGATCAGGAAACAGTGAGTCTGTTAAAAGATTTACAAAAACACCAAAAAGAACATGCTCTGAAAACAGGTTTAAGGAATACTAAAAATTTGTGCTTTATTAATAATCAAATGGAAGTTATAACAAATAACGCTGTAAACAAAGTTCTTAAAAAGATTTGCGCAAGGTGCAATGTTAAACCAATAACATGTCATTCATTACGCCATACACATGCATCTATACTCTTATACAATGGCGTTAATATAAAATACATTTCAAGAAGACTTGGCCACAAAGATATTGTAATTACACTACAAACATATTCACATGTCTTAGATGAAATGGAACAAAAGGAATCTAGAATCGTTGATCAAACTATGTTGAATTTGTTCCAATCAGTTATATAAAACGTGCAAAAATCGTGCAAAAATAATTCTAAACGTATAAGTTTATTTGAAATAGATAGTTCCTACAAAATTATATAAGTCCAGTTATATCAAGGTTTCAAGAAAAAACATGTAATTATTTAAAAATCTAAAAGCGCGCCCAGAGGGATTCGAACCCCCGACAGACGTGGTACCGGAAACCACCGCTCTATCCGACTGAGCTATGGGCGCATGATTATAGAAAACACTTCATTTTCTTCTCATAATAATAGCAATAAAATCCATCTAAATCAATAAAAATATCCCCGTAATACCTTATACATCTTAGCTAAAAGCATATAAAATCTATTCCACCCCTAAATTTTCCAATCATAAATTCTCCCCAACTCACAAATTATAACCTATGAATTGATATTCCAAAGGGGGCTTCATTCAATGACTGTAATTACGAAACTAAAGCAAACTGTTTCTGGATTAAAAAGTGCACAAGCTAGCTTAGAGGGATTCGCTCTTGATACGGATAACCAACAAGCTAAGCAACTTTTTCAAACAGCTGCGCAGCAAACACAAACGATTATCGATTCTTTAAACCCACGTGTTGAAGAAGTCCAACAGGAAGAACCACAATACTCACAGCAATAACGAACCAATCTTGCTGTGAAATAGAAAAAGGATGATATGCAGTCATCCTTTTTCTATCACATTACATATTGCAATAGAAATGGAATGATAATTATGCGAAAACTCGGCCTCATAACCGCATTATTTGCACTTCTATTTAGCTCTTTTACCGGATGTGATAATAGTCCTTTAGATAAAAAAGTGAAAGAAGAAGCAAAACAAACGGAGAAAGAAAAAGGTCCAAAGTTAACAAAGACGAGTACGGAATCCTTTAATCAATCTATATCACAAGGAGCGAAGAAAAGAGCTCTCGCTATGGATGAAATTATAAAAAGCACAGCAGTGAATTCAAATTTAGATCTCTACATAGCAGTTACACCTGAGCATCACGAAAGGTTTGGATTAAAACCGCTTCGTAAAAAGCTTCAAAAGCAGCTAAGTGATGAGCACCCTACTTTCGATGTTCGTGTAAGTACAGATAAAAAAATCTTTATGTTACTCGAAAAGCTCGAAAGAAAGATTAAGGAAAAAAAAGTATCTAAAGATGAGATTAATAAGCAATTAAAACTCATTGGTAAAAAAATGGAGTCTAACACTTAACGCTTTTTAAAAGAAAAGGAAGGATTGCAATGTCTAGTAAAGATAAAAACTTAACCCCTGTACAACAGGAGTATAAAAAATTCGAACAAGAACGCGAACCGAAACGACCTGTCTTAAAAAATTGTATAAAAGCCTTTTTCGTTGGTGGTTTTATTTGCTTCATCGGACAACTCATTTCTACTTTTTACATCACATATTTTGATTTCACTGAACGTTCGGCAGGAAATCCAACCGTCGCAACTCTTATTTTCATTTCTATGTTACTAACTGGATTTGGTATATACGATCGTTTTGGGCAGTTTGCTGGTGCTGGTACAGCTGTACCTGTTACTGGATTTGGAAACTCCGTTATTGCAGCTTGTATCGAACACCGAACGGAAGGATTTGTTCTTGGTGTTGGCGGTAACATGTTTAAATTAGCTGGCTCTGTTATTTTATTTGGTGTATTTTCGGCTTTTGTCATCGCACTTATTAAAACGATTCTCGTTCAATGGGGAGGGCTATAAATGTTACAAGGACACCGAACGTGGGTATTTGAAAACAAACCCGTTATTATTTCAACAGGAGTCGTTGGTGGACCTTTTGAGGCAAAAGGGAAAATCCCAGAAGACTTCGATATCCTTCATGAAGATTTATGGCTCGGACAAGATTCCTATGAAAAAGCACATAAAATTTTATTCGAAGAAGCTTGTAGCCGGGCTACTGAAAAAGCAGAACTTCGTAAAGACGATATTCAATTCGTACTCGCAGGAGATTTAATTAATCAAATTACCCCTACAAGCTTTGCTTGCCGCACACTGGGCACTCCTTATCTCGGATTATTCGGGGCTTGTTCTACTTCCATGGAAGGTTTAGCACTTGGGGCAAGTATCGTAAACGCAAAGGGCGCAAAATATTTATTAACTGGTGCCTCAAGTCATAACACCGCTGTAGAAAAACAGTTCCGCTATCCTACCGAATACGGTGGACAAAAGCCGCCTACTGCACAGTGGACAGTAACCGGAGCAGGAGCCGCTATTTTAAGCGATACTGGGCACGGCCCTAGGGTAACATCTGCCACAATCGGACGAGTCGTTGATATGGGATTAACGGATCCGTTTAATATGGGAGGTGCAATGGCTCCAGCTGCCGTCGACACAATTGAAGCTCACTTACGCGAACGTCAAATTGATGCCTCTTACTACGATTTAATTGTAACAGGCGATCTCGGACATGTAGGACGCGAAATTGCTTATGACTTACTACATAAACACGGAACAAAAGTAATGAGCGAACAGTTTCAAGATTGCGGACTCCTCATTTATAGAGAAGGACAGCCTGTCATAGCCGGTGCTAGTGGACCAGGATGTTCCGCAACCGTCGTATACGGTCATTTATTAAATCGAATGAAAAGAGGAGAGTTCAAAAAAATACTTGTCGTTGCGACAGGTGCTTTACTATCTCCACTTACATTCCAACAAGAAGAAACGATTCCGTGTATCGCTCACGCCGTTTCAATTGAATTTGGAGGTGCAACGCAATGATTTTTTTCTGGGCTTTTGTCATTGGTGGACTTATTTGTGTAATTGGACAACTTATGTTTGATGTTGTAAAACTAACACCCGCTCACACAATGGCAACACTCGTCGTTGCTGGAGCTATATTAGATGGATTCAATTTGTATGAACCATTAATTGATTTCGCTGGAGCCGGGGCAACTGTACCTATTACAAGCTTCGGAAATGCACTCGTTCACGGTGCAATGGAAGAAGCTGCAAAACATGGTATCGTTGGCGTTATTACCGGCATGTTTAAAGTAACGAGCGCCGGCGTATCTGCAGCTATTATTTTCGGCTTCATTGGCGCATTGCTATTCAAACCGAAAGGATAAGGGGGTGTTTGTATGACTGTTATTGCTAGCGTAAAAACTTGCCTTGCTAGTGTAAGGGGCGCTCAAGCAAGTTTAAGCTCTCTTTCGCTAAATTCCACAGATGACGAAGCAAAACGCGTATTTCATGAATGTATGTTAGAAATGGACAGTGTCATCACTGATTTAAAGGATAGAGTTTCAGTATTAGAACGTGAAGAACCTCAATATAAAGGGTTTTAAGTAGACTGGAGGAAATGACTATGTCTCACCTGCCGGAATGGACACTTGTCATTATTCGCTCTGTATTCATATTAATCATTTTATTCACTATTACAAAGTGCTTAGGAAAAAGGCAAATCTCTCAGCTTTCCTTTTTTGAATACATAGCAGGAATGACAATCGGTGATATCGCCGCTCAAATATCTACAGGGCTTGACCAAAAGTTTTTCCATGGTGTCTTTGCTATACTTATTTTCGCCTCCGTACCTTTTTTCGTTGGAATTCTTTCCTTGAAAAACAAAACTGCTAGAGATTTCTTTGAAGGAAAATCTACAGTGTTAATAAAAGATGGAAAAGTACTTGAGGATAATTTAAAGAAAGAAAAATATACAAGTGATGAGTTACTTGAGCTTCTTAGAGGAAATGGTGCATTCAGTATAGCTGAAGTCGAATTTGCTGTCTTAGAACCGAGCGGAGAATTAAATGTATTATTAAAGAAAGATTCTCAGCCCATTACTGCAAAAGACCTTGGATTAAAAGTACCGAATGAAAAAGAACCGCAAACTGTTATTATGGATGGCAATGTCTTAGATAAACCTTTATCCTCTAGTGGACATAACCGCGCTTGGCTACATTCTGAACTAGAAAAGCTCGGTGTTGTTATTGAAAATGTCTTTCTCGGTCAAGTGGATTCATACGGACAACTTACTATCGACATTTACAATGACAAACTCCAAATGCCTTCTCCTCAAAACAAACCTTTATTATTAGCATCTTTAAAAAAATGTCATGCTGATCTTGAACTATTTTCCCTAGAAACAAAGTCGAAATCAGCAAGCGAAATGTATAGTAAAAACGCGAAACAAATTGAAAAGATTTTAAATAGAGTTACCTATCTTTTAAAAGACTAACTATCGAAAGAACGCTTCAGTTAAAAGGCGTTCTTTTCTTTTTTTCTCCACTTTTCATAACGTTTAAATTTATGGAATTCGGTTATGATGTTGAAGATACATAAGCAGGGAATTTCGAAAACATAGCGAATATTTCATGATACAACTACATATTTTTTTGATTTAAAGTGGTTTCGTTTGACCTTTATTGACCATAATTGTATTATAAGACTAAGAAAGCTTTAGAAGGAGGAAATAACAGATGAATTTAATTCCTACAGTAATTGAACAAACAAATCGTGGAGAACGCGCTTACGATATTTACTCTCGACTATTAAAAGACCGCATCATTATGCTTGGTAGTGCAATTGATGACAACGTAGCTAACTCAATCGTTTCCCAGCTTTTATTCTTGGAATCTCAAGATCCAGAAAAAGATATTCACATCTACATCAACAGCCCTGGTGGTTCTATCACAGCAGGTATGGCAATCTATGATACAATGCAGTTTATTAAACCACAAGTATCAACAATCTGTATCGGTATGGCAGCATCTATGGGTGCATTCTTACTTGCAGCAGGTGAAAAAGGAAAACGTTATGCACTTCCAAACAGTGAAGTAATGATTCACCAACCACTTGGTGGAGCACAAGGTCAAGCGACTGAAATCGAAATCGCTGCAAAACGTATCCTATTCTTACGTGAAAAACTAAACCAAATTCTTGCTGACCGCACTGGTCAACCACTTGAAGTACTACAACGCGACACAGACCGCGACAACTTCATGACAGCAGAAAAAGCTTTAGAATACGGTTTAATCGATAAGATCTTTACAAATCGTTAATAACTAAAAGCGGAAGCGGCTCGTTCAGAATGGGAGGAGGATGGAGCTTCTGACAAAGAGGTGCTTTTTACCTCGGCGGAAGAAGCGAAGCCACCGACCATTCTAGCCGCTGGAGCTGGATACAACTAAAAGCGGAAGCGCCCTATAATTGGGCGCTTTTTTATTATCATATACCTCCGTCTGTATACCCTATCCAGTATCCCTCTAAATATATCAACGATTTTTCAATTATATCGAACAAAACTCAAATTATATCAACGATTTTTTTAATATATCAACGGTTCGACACAACATATCGATTTACCGACAATCTCCGACAAGGACAAACCAACTACATACCCCCTACCCGCTAATCCGCACAAGCAACAAAACAAAAAAACTATCGCATATACGCGATAGCTCTTTATTGTACATATGCAGCTAATGCTTCTAAAGCCTCTTCTGCATCTGAACCTTCTGTTGTAATTGTTATCATGCTTCCAGTTCCAATTGCTAAGCTCATAATCCCCATTATGCTCTTTGCATTTACTGTCTTTCCATCTTTCTCAATGAAGATATCTGCATGAAAGCGATTTGCCTCTTGTACAAACAACGCAGCCGGACGTGCTTGTAAACCGTTTTTTAATGAAACCTGAACTCGTTTTTGAACCACAGCTCCATTTCCCCTTTAACCTCTTATTTTTTTGCTACCGTTTCCCCCGCGCGTAATTTCTCTGCAATTTCATCGATTTTACGCAAACGATGATTAATACCCGATTTACTAATTTTCCCCCCGGATACCATCTCACCTAACTCTTTCAATGTTACATCTTGATAATCTCTTCGTAGCTGCGCAATTTCTCGTAGTTTATCTGGCAATATATCAAGACCAACCGTCTCATCAATATAGCGGATATTTTCAATTTGCCTTAGCGCTGCACCAATTGTTTTATTTAAATTAGCTGTTTCGCAGTTCACTAAACGATTTACGGAATTACGCATATCACGTACGATTCTAATATCTTCAAATCTTAAAAGCGCATTATGAGCACCAATAATATTTAAAAATTCCGTAATTTTCTCCGCTTCTTTCAAATACGTAATGTACCCTTTTCTTCTTTCCAGCGTCTTACTATTTAAATCAAATCCGTTCATCAGTTCACATATAGCATCATTATGTTCCTTATATAACGAAAAGATCTCTAAATGATAAGATGATGTTTCTGGGTTATTTACTGAACCACCTGCTAAAAATGCACCGCGTAAATACGATCGTTTACAACACTTCTTCTCAATCAATTCTTGTGATATATTTCGAATAAATGAAAAGTCATCTCGCACGATATGAAGATCGGCTAATATTTCGCGAGACTTCTCAACAAGCCTTACGATATATACATTATTTTTCTTCAATCGCATTTTTTTACGAACAAGCAATTCTACCGTTACGTCATATCCCTTTTTCAAAAGCGTATAAATTCTTCTTGCAATTGCCGCATTTTCTGTTTGAATATCAATAGATAGACGACGGTTTGAAAAAGAAAGCGATCCATTCATTCGAAGTAACGCTGATAATTCAGCTTTTTCACAGCATTCCTTCATTTCAAGGTTCGTCAGCTCTTTCTTTGTTTCTGATGCAAATGACACAGTCAACACCTCCTTATACGATTATTATGGAACAAAATTCTTGTCCTATATGAATGAGGAGCGCTACCTCAAACGAGGCAACGCATATTTATAACAATGAATATAAAATCGAAGCTAACTTTAACGTATCATGCCTTACAACACGATCATCATACTTCGCTAATCCACCTTGAATGACATCAATATTATTTTCAGCAAAACGTTCTTCATCCACTACAACTGGTGTAGACATTTCTTCCTCATATAACTTACGTAATTCACAAGGAATATCACGGTTATTTACAATTGCAGTATTAATAAATGGTTGCCCTAAATGATCGTGTAAAGCCTGCACATGATCAAAAGCAGTATATCCCATCGTTTCACCCGCTTGTGTCATAACGTTACATACATACACCTTCTTCGCCTTTGCAGCAAGAACAGCATCCCCAATTTTATTAACAACTAAGTTGGGTAATATACTTGTATACAAACTTCCTGGACCGAAAACGAGTAAATCAGCTCGTTTAATCTCAGCCAAGGTTTCATGCAATGGCTCTACATCTTCTGGAGTTAAAAAGACACGATTAATCTTCTTTCCGTAATAAGGAATCTTTGATTCGCCTGTTACAATTTCTCCATCTTCAAGTTCCGCATGAAGTACCGCACTTTGATTCGCTGCTGGTAATACACGTCCTCTGACATTTAATACTTTACTTGTTTCCGTAATTGCATGGAAAAAGTCTCCTGTAATTGAGGTCATACCTGCCAACAATAGATTTCCTAACGCATGACCTTTCAGTCCGTCCCCTGTTGTGAAACGGTGCTGAAATAAAGCTTCCACCAGTGGCTCTACATCCGATAACGCAACAAGTACGTTACGGATGTCACCTGGAGGTGGAATTTCTAGCTCATCACGTAATCTACCTGAACTGCCACCATCATCAGCGATTGTAACAACTGCTGTAATATCAACAGGATATTGCTTTAATCCTCTTAATAAAACAGAGAGTCCAGTTCCGCCTCCCATGATAACAATTTTAGGCTTTCTCTCTTTTTTCATCCCTTAATGGCCCTTTCTCTTCTCCACATCACGATGAGATACATGAACACTATACTCTGGTTTCAAATGTTTCCCAAGGTATTCTGTAAGCGTAACAGAACGATGCTGTCCACCTGTACATCCAATTGCAATTACAAGTTGACTTTTGCCTTCTCTTTTATAATGAGGCAACATGAAAGTAATCAGATCCGTCAACTTCTCTAAAAACTTATGTGTCTCATTAAATTTCAGTACATACGAAGAAACTTCTTCATCTAGTCCTGTTAATGGCTTCATATGTGGAATGTAATATGGATTTGGTAAAAAACGAACATCAAATACTAAATCTGCATCAATTGGAATACCGTACTTAAATCCAAATGACATAACATTTACACGAAATGCTTGCTCAGTTTCTGTTGAGAACAAGTGAACAATTTTTTCACGTAATTCTTTCGGTTTTAAATCCGATGTATCAAGCACAATATTCGCTCGTGCCTTCATATCTGTTAATAAATCGCGCTCTGCTTCGATTCCCTTTAACGGCAAACCAGTTGGTGCAAGTGGATGCGAACGTCTCGTTTCTTTATAACGAGTTACAAGCGTACTATCTTTCGCATCTAAAAATAAAATATGAGGAATAATCCATGTACGTTCTGATAAATCATCAAGCGCTCCCCATAAATGTTCGAAAAACTCGCGGCCACGTAAATCAATACCAAGTGCCACTTTATTCATTTTCCCTTTTGAATCCGCCATAAGTTCAATAAACTTTGGCAATAACATCGGTGGCAAATTATCTACACAAAAATATCCTAAATCTTCAAAACTTTGTAAAGCTACTGTTTTTCCAGCTCCAGACATCCCTGTAATAATTACCATTTTTATATCATTATTCTCTGTCATCGTATCCTCTCCTTGACGGTTTAACTCGGATCTAATCGATATGAAAGCAACTCAAAATCTGGGGTATATACAAATGTACCGTAGATTATGCCATTTCCTTTAATTAAGTAATCAATAATGTGATAATCTCCTGGCGCCATTGCTAAATCATCAATTTTGTCAAATGTATGCCAACCAATGATGCCTTCTTCGCTCTCTAGTTTGTTTTCTCCTGCAAAATCTGTCGCTAAAAAGGAGAACATCATCCATTCAGAAACAACTTTATCACCTTCTTGGATGACAAAGGTGAAGACCCCCTTTAACGTTGGGTTTTTCAAATAAATACCTGTTTCTTCACGATACTCGCGAACAACGGAATCTCTTACAGTCTCACCACGCTCCATTTTCCCGCCTGGTGCAACCCACCAATTTCGGCGAGGTTTTTGGAGTAAGAGTACTTCATTATCTCTAATTAACACACAGTTTGTCACTCTTTGCATGTTTCTTCACCTCAGCTACTTGCAGTAAAATTCCTCACTGCATACTTCTTTCATTATACTATCAAAAACAGTTTGCTACAACGAAGGAGCCAGTCCTCTTTCGTTAAGCATATGCTACTCAACAATTTTAAAAAAGCTTTCTATAACAAGCAATGTAAATGCTTAGACTTTCAATGAATAGCATAAAAAATCCCCTTAACGATTTTTATCGCTAAGGGGATTAAAGCCTTTATTTCTTACCGAAATAAGTAACAATCGCAAATCCTAAAATAAAGGTAATAATCGAACTTATAATTGAAAATCCGCCAGTCGGAATCCCAGGGAACACAATTACAATCGAACCGATTACAAGTCCAATAATTGCCGCAAATGTCATACTTTTATAACGATCTAATAAAAAACTAATGCCTTTACTACTTACAACAAATCCGACCATAACACCAGCACCGATAACCACGATTAAAGGTAAATTAAGTGTAGTTAAAGCGTTAATTGCTGTTGGATACACACCAATAATTAATAAAATAAACGATCCACTAATCCCAGGAAGCAGCATGGCCATACTAGCCATCCATCCTGCGAAAAATAAACCAATTGCATTTAAAATTGTTAACGTCGTAATTGGATCTGCTGCCTTATCTGGTTTAAAGAAAGCTGTAATCGCAACAAGAATTGCTGCAACTATTAATAAAACAATGTGCTTACCTTTAAACGATGACTTTGCATCAGCTTCTCTCATTAACATCGGTAATATACTAATAATTAAACCGAGGAAGAAAAATTGAGTCGGTTCATAATGATTTGCAAGTAAATATTTAATAACGTGACTTAACGTTAAAAATGCTGCTGCCACACCAGCTGCAAGGGGAATTAAAAATCCTAAATGTTTTTTCCATTCACGACTAAAGAATCCACTAATTGCCGCAAGCAATTGTTCATAAATCCCTAACACAACAGCGATTGTACCGCCGCTCACACCAGGAATTAAATCACTAACGCCCATACAAAATCCACGATATATATTACGCCATTCCATACTGAATAAATTCCTCATTTCTTATAGTGATTTTTTCCGTAAAGTCCAGTATATCAATAAGAAAGCTTATAATCCTAATATTTTTTGACAAAACTTTGACATTTTCAAACAAAAAAAGAAGAAAGCTCCTGTCGGTAGCTTTCTTCTCACAAGGTATATTATCCCTTATTTTTCTGATACAGTTTTTAATTCCTCTAATAATTCTTCTACGTAATGTTGAGCACTTTGTGCTGCAATACTACCGTCACCTGTTGCAGTTACAATTTGACGAAGCATTTTTTCACGAACATCACCAGCTGCAAAAATACCAGGAATTTTCGTTTCCATACGTTCGTTCGTTTCAAGGTAACCATTTTCATTTGTAATACCTAGTTCAACAAATGGTTTTGATAATGGTAACATACCGATGTATACGAATACGCCGTCAGTTTTGACTTCTTTCTCTTCTCCACTGTTTACGTCGACAAGTGTTACACTTCCTACTTTACCACTTGCTTCGTTGATTTCTTTTATAGTATGGTTCCAAATGAAATCTACTTTTTCATTTTGGAAAGCACGGTCTTGTAAAATTTTCTGTGCACGAAGCGTGTCACGACGGTGAACAATCGTTACTTTTGATGCAAAGCGCGTTAAGAATACACCCTCTTCAACAGCAGAATCTCCGCCGCCAATTACGATAAGTTCTTTTTCTTTAAAGAATGCCCCGTCACATACTGCACAATATGATACACCACGGCCGCCAAGTTCTGTTTCACCCGGTACACCAATTTTTTTATACTCTGCACCGCTTGCAACGATAATTGCACGTGCTTTATATTCTTTTTTACCAGCAATAATTGTTTTGTATTCTTTACCATCGATGACTTCTTTCACATCACCGTATGCATATTCAGCACCAAATTTCTTCGCATGCTCAAACATTTTATTTGATAAGTCTGGTCCTAAAATAGACTCATAACCTGGGTAGTTTTCTACATCCTCTGTGTTTGCCATTTGGCCACCTGGAATACCACGCTCAAGCATTAATGTGCTTAAATTTGCACGAGATGTATATACTGCAGCTGTCATACCAGCTGGTCCTGCACCAATAATAACGACATCATAAATTTTTTCTTCTGACACACTATTCACTCCTATCCATTCCTACACAATTAAGTTACCCTCATTATACTGTTAGCATCATTTTTTTCCCAATGATTTGCTTATCTTATGTGTGCGTACGCTTAACAGCTTGCACATACTTTCGGACAGTCGCTACAGATACATTATATACATCTCCAAGCTCCGACTGTGTCATTTTATTTCCTTGTTCGCCGCGTACAATGTATTCAATCGCAGCTGACCAGCCGTACACATTTGTAAATATATCTCCAGATGTATATAAACGTATGAACGTACAAAACCAAAAGTGTAAACACTCTTCAATTAATTCATCATCTTTTTTCGTATAATTGTATAATGCATCCGCGATTCGTACGCACTGCTCAAATTGTTGTAAATCAGCTGGAATACTCTTATGACTATTAAGTAAAAAGAAGTAATTTGCAAGTTGTGATACGATGGGAACACCGTTCTTCGCTTGCGTTATATCAAAGAAGAATCCAACCTTCTCCGGCGTTGACAATTCATTCATTAAATATAAAGCCAGCATTTGTTCTTCTAACGTCGCACTTTGCTGAAATGATTTTCGTAATTCTTCAAATAGCAAACTTTGTCCTTCATCTGCTAAATTCAGCGCATTCCAGGGCTCTTTTCCTTTTTTATCAGGGTGCAATTCCACGACATGTTGCCACATTTTTTCAGCTAGTTGCTGATCTTTCACCATATAAGCAGAATATGCAAACCAATAATAAAAACTAACGTCTCCCTCGTATCCTTGACGCTTTAATAATTTGAACCATTTATATGCATGCTCGAAATAACCAATCGTTGCAAGTGTGGTTCCCAGTTTCAAACGATGTTCAAATGAAATCGGATATACTGAAACTAGCTGTCCCGCTAACGCTTCTACTTGTTTATGCTCTCCAATTGAATATAGAAAAATAAGCGTATTACAAAGCGCATGTATATTACCAGGATTTTTCTCTAAAATCATTTCTGTTAACTTCAGTGCCTTGTCTACATTACCAGATTGAAAATGTGCAATGGCTAAATTATTATGACCTGACCAAAATTCCGGATAATCTTTCGTAACAATTTCTAATGTAGCAATCGCTTCTTCCAATTGTCCATTACGAATATAACGATTCGCTTCTTCCTGCATAACAATTAAATCATCTTCATCTTCAATCTCTTCCGCACCCATTGCTTCTTCTTCCATAATCTCAAGAAGTTCTAATGTATCTTCTACGAATTCCTTCTCTTTTGCAAATTCTAAATAGCGATCCGCATATTTCTTCGCCTGTTGAAATAACCCCATATATGCATAATTATTTGCAATAAAATAATAGCACTGTTCAAGTTCTGGATTAGATCTAACTAACTTTAAGAAGATTTGATTCGATTCTTGATATTCACCAGCCTCAGATAATACTGATGCTAATTGACATAAAATAAACGGCTCCTTCTCACTTTGTGCCGCTCTTCGAAAATATTTAATTGCATCTTGCAATTTTTGCCCTTTGTAAGCTCTCATCCCTTTTTTATAAAAGAAGTCCGCTAGCTGATTAAAAGAGATAACTTGTCCGTTCTCCTTATATATTCTTTGATTTTTCCCCATATATCCTCCAGTTTTTTGTTTTCTTCGTTCACACATTCTTCTATCTATAAGTATAAACGATTCCGTAAAAAACAAAACAGTATATTCTACTCAATTATTTCCTTTTTATTCATAAAAAAAGAAGAGAAATGTTACATTTTCACCATGAACCTTCTCTTGCGGTCATTTGCTCTTTCGTATAAATAATACGCATTGGATTTCCACCTACGAAAGCTCCGCTCGGTACATCTCTATGAACAAGTGTGCCAGCTGAGACAGTCGCACCATCTCCAATTTTCACACCTGGTAATATTGTTACATTCGCTCCAATCATCACTTCATTTCCAATGATGATTTCCCCAAGTCGATATTCACGAATTAAATATTCATGTGCTAAAAGCGTTGTGTTATAACCAATAATCGAATTCTCTCCCACAGTTATCTTTTCTGGGAACATAATATCCGGCATTACCATAAGTGCAAATGATGTTTTCTTTCCTACTTTCATCCGTAAAAAAGTACGGTACAACCAATTCTTCACAGATAAAAATGGCGTGTAACGCGCAATTTGGATAATAATAAAGTTTTTCATTACCTTCCAAAAAGACACTGTTTTATACACATTCCATAATGAATTTCCTCCTGAAACAGGATAGCGCGTTGTCCGTCGCACTTAGCTCGCTCCTCTACTAACTTACTTGGACCTTTATGAACGGTTCATATTAGACAAAATCGGTAGCAAATCACTCATTTTATCTAGCATAAAGTCCGGCTTGTAAGCTTCTAAATACGCTCTACCTTTCAACGTCCATGAAACCGCAGCTGTTTTCGTCCCCGCATTTTGACCACCGACAATATCATGATGATTATCCCCAACCATCAATGCCTCTTCTGGTTTTGCATCTAATAATTCAAGCGCTTTTTGAAGTGGCTCTGGATGTGGTTTCACATGCTCTACATCATCAATTGTCACGACAACATCAAAAAATTCATCAAGCTTTGACAACTGTAATCCCATCTCAACGGTTTGTCTCGCTTTCGTTGTAACAATACCAACTTTATAACCTTGCTTCTTCAACTCTCGAACTGTTTCATATACAGTTTCATATTCTTCTACTAATTCATCATGATGATCATGGTTAAATTCGCGATAGCTTGTAATCATCTCTTCAACCTTACTTTCATCAATCTTGCTGAAAGTATCATGCAAAGATGGACCGATAAATGGCAACACATCTTCACGCTTATATTGATTTGGATAATATGTATTTAAAGTATGTAAAAAAGAAGAAATAATAAGTTCGTTTGTATTAATTAAAGTTCCATCTAAATCAAATAACACTGTATTTATTCTCATTGCCTTAGTCCTTTCGCTTTCCTGAATATGAAAGAAGCAGCATCTTACAATAAGATGCTACTTTTCTCTAATTTTCCGAATATCTTTTATCAGCTTGCCCCATTTTTCGTCTCACAATAATGAAAATAATAGAAATAACAACAAGTCCAATTGACATTACTTGTGCAATGCGAAGTGGTCCTAGCATTAAACTATCTGTACGTAAGCCTTCTACGAAGAAGCGTCCTACTGAATACCAAATTAAATATGTGAAGAATAATTCCCCGCGGCGTAAATTCACTTTTCTTAATGCAAGTAGTAAAATTACACCTACAAAATTCCATAATGATTCATATAAAAACGTCGGATGATAGTACACACCCTCAATATACATTTGATTAATAATGAAATCTGGTAAATGAAGACCTTCTAAAAACTGTCTCGTTACTTCATCACCATGTGCCTCTTGGTTCATAAAGTTTCCCCATCGGCCAATTGCTTGTCCTAGTAAAATACTTGGCGCAGCAATATCCGCCAACTTCCAGAATGAAACCCCGCGTCGCTTTGCAAAAAGAATTCCGGTAATAACCGCTCCGATTAAACCACCATGAATCGCCAAGCCACCTTGACGAATATTAATAATTTGACTCGGGTTTTGCGCGTAATATTCCCATTCAAAAATAACATAATACATTCTCGCAAATAGAATAGCGATCGGTACTGCAATTAATACAAGGTCAACAAATGTATCTTTTGGAATACCTAGCCTTTCTCCCTCGCGAGTTGCTAGCCAAAGACCTAATAGCACACCTGTACCGATAATAATCCCGTACCAATAAACAGGAAACGGCCCAAGTTGGACAGCTACGCGGTCAAGCTGCGGTACAGAACCTAACAGCATATGTATGACCTCCCTCTCCAATGTTTACTCCTGATTCCCTAACTCAATCGCACTCATTAATCGTTCTGAGAACTGCTGTGCTGCATTGACTCCCATACGCTTTAAACGGAAGTTCATCGCTGCTACTTCAATAATAACAGCCAAGTTTCGACCAGGACGAACCGGAAGTGTAATCTTCGTAAGTTCTGTATCAATAATTTTCATCTTCTCTTCATCAAGACCTAAGCGATCATAATTTTTCTTTTGATCCCAAATTTCAAGATTAATAACAAGTGTAATACGCTTATAATTTCGCACTGCCCCTGCACCGAATAACGTCATAACGTTAATGATACCTAGACCACGAATTTCTAATAAATGCTCAATTAAATCTGGTGAGCTTCCTACTAATGTGTCTTCATCTTCTTGGCGAATTTCTACACTATCATCCGCAACAAGGCGATGGCCACGCTTCACAAGTTCAAGAGCTGTCTCACTTTTACCAACACCACTTTGACCTGTAATTAAAACACCAACACCGTAAATATCCACTAATACACCATGAACAGCAGTTGTTGGTGCTAGCTTACCTTCTAAATAATTGGTTAAACGACTTGATAATCTCGTTGTCGTTTGAGAAGAACGTAATAAAGGCATGCCTGATTCACGTGATGCTTGTAATAACTCATCTGGTACATCTTGATTACGAGTTATAATAATACATGGCGTCTCCTCGGTACAAAGCGCTTTCATTCTCTCTTGTTTTTGTTCTGTCGTTAACGTATCAAAGAACGTAAGCTCCGTTTTTCCAAGAAGCTGCACGCGATCAGCTGGATAATATGTAAAGAATCCTGCCATTTCAATTCCAGGTCGTGATAAATCACTTGTATCAATCGGACGATGAATTCCTTCCTCACCACTTATTAACTCCAATTGAAATTGTTCAATTAAATCTTTTGTCCTTACTTTTGGCATATGTATAAACCTCCACTCCGCTGCGGGTTCAGTCTCGTTTGATGTAAAATTCCATTCTACCGGATATTGTACCATTTTTTTCTGGAAACAAGAAATACGGTTTCTGATAAATAGAAAAAAACATTTCATACGAATAATGAAATGTTTTTCTTTTTGTCATTTTCTCTTTTTTTCATATAGAGGTTCCACAATTGCCTTTTCAATAATCATATTAAAAATTGAAATACAAATTGCCGCAACAATCGCTACACCAAATCCTGATATATTAAAAGCATCTCCTAATAATGAATCTGCTATTTTTAACGTAATCGCATTAATAACAATTAAGAAGAAGCCGAAAGTTACAACAGTAATTGGTAGCGTAATTAAAATTAAAAACGGCTTTACGAACACATTTAAAACAGCCAAAATAATACTCGCAATAATTGCAGTTTGTATATTTGCTACGTAAAACGCGTCTGGTGCAATCCCTTTTAAAAGTCCCGATACAGCGATTAACACAACGCTATTTACAAGAAGTGATACAATCCATCTCATTTTCTTACACATCCTTTTAACATATATATTTCATCATACGCTAATAGACAATAAACGCAAGTATCATACAAATACTTATACCAACTTATTCTACTCTTCACGCTTGTATACCTACCAACATTTCTTTGTGAAATAGGGACCACACCATCTATGTTCAT
The DNA here is from genome assembly GCF_038005425.1 of Bacillus sp. FSL K6-0268. NCBI lineage: Bacteria > Bacillati > Bacillota > Bacilli > Caryophanales > Bacillaceae > Bacillus > Bacillus sp. FSL K6-0268. The sequence continues at coordinate 3,896,693 of NZ_JBBOTF010000001.1, read as the reverse complement.
GAGTTTTTACAAAAGTCCAGGTGAAATCTTTATCTACAATATAGATATCACCTTTATACGCATCATCTGTCTCACACAATGTATCATCCATATGTAATAAACTCGCATCCTTTATTAATAGTACCTCATCACAGTGTTGGTAGAAAATGTAGCACTCCTTTTTCACTTCATTATGAAACGCGCTCTCTGCTTCTATTCCTTCTAAGCACTTCTTTTTCTCATAACTAAATATGTGCCAAAGATATCCACATACATACTTATCTCCGTAAAAAAAAATGTCTTCTTTTTCTTCATCACTTAAATGGTTTGCAAAGTTATTCTCCCAGCGCTTCCGAAAATATACACCCCACTTTTGGAACTTTCTTACCTTCATATTCTTCTTTCGCAACACATCTAAAAACTCCATCATCTCCCCCTATACAATAAAAACCGAGTGTCATTTCCACCCGGTTTTATTCATACACTTATTGCGATAACTCTACTTCTTTTATTTTCTCTTTCATTCTTGCTTTATCACGATTTAAAATCTCTTTTAAATACTTACCAGTATACGAGCGCTCTTCTTTCACTACTTGCTCTGGCGTGCCAGAAGCAACGATTTGTCCACCTTTATCTCCGCCCTCTGGTCCAAGGTCAACAATATAATCAGCTGTTTTTATCACATCTAAATTATGTTCAATTACAAGTACCGTCTCACCGCTCTCAACAAGGCGTTGCAGCACTTCTAGAAGACGCGCGATATCATGTGCATGCAAACCAGTCGTTGGCTCATCTAAAATGTATAACGTACGACCTGTAGAACGGCGGTGTAATTCAGAAGCTAATTTCACACGCTGCGCTTCCCCACCAGATAAAGTCGTAGCTGGTTGCCCTAATTTCATATAACCAAGCCCAACATCTACAAGCGTTTGAAGTTTACGCTTAATTTTAGGAATATTGGCGAAGAATTCTACTCCATCTTCAATTGTCATCCCTAACACTTCAGAAATATTCTTATCTTTATATTTCACTTCTAACGTTTCACGGTTGTAACGTTTACCGTGACAAACTTCACACGGAACGTATACATCTGGTAAGAAGTGCATTTCGATTTTAATAATTCCATCTCCACGGCACGCTTCACAACGGCCACCTTTTACGTTAAAGCTGAAACGTCCTTTTTGATATCCGCGCACTTTAGCTTCGTTCGTTTGTGCAAACACATCACGAATATCATCGAATACACCTGTGTACGTCGCTGGATTAGAACGTGGTGTACGACCAATTGGCGATTGATCAATATCAATTACTTTATCTAAATGTTCAAGACCTTTAATCTCTTTATGAGTACCTGGCTTCGCTTTCGCTTTATATAACTTTTGCGCTAACGATTTATATAGTACTTCATTAATCATCGTACTTTTACCTGATCCAGATACACCTGTTACCGCTACAAACGTACCGAGTGGGAATGACATTTTTGCATTCTTTAAGTTATTCTCTTTTGCGCCGACAATCTCCACTTTACGTCCGTCACCTTTACGTCTTTCAAGTGGAACTGGAATAAACTCTTTACCGCTTAAATATTTTCCTGTTAACGAATTATCATCTTGCATCACTTCAGCTGGTGTCCCTGCCGATACAACTTGCCCACCGTGAATACCTGCACCCGGTCCGATATCAAGTAAATAATCAGCAGCCATCATTGTATCTTCATCATGCTCAACAACGATTAATGTATTACCTAAATCGCGCATTTCTTGCAACGTACGAATAAGACGATCGTTATCGCGCTGATGTAAACCGATAGAAGGCTCATCAAGAATGTAAAGTACGCCAGTGAGACGAGAACCAATTTGCGTCGCTAAACGAATACGCTGCGCCTCACCACCTGATAAAGTTCCTGCGGCACGACTTAACGTTAAATAATCTAAACCGACGTTCACTAAGAACCCAACGCGCTCTTGGATTTCTCTTAAAATTAAATGAGCAATTTTTTGTTGTTTCTCCGTTAGCTCCACATTCGAGAAGAATTCCTGTACTTCTTGAACAGAATACTTCGTTACATCAGCAATCGTTTTATCACCAACGAAAACAGCTAAACTCTCAGGCTTTAAGCGTCCACCTTTACACTTCGGACAAGCTTGCTCTGCCATATACTTTTCCATTTGCTCACGGACATAATCAGAACTCGTTTCACGATAACGACGTTCGATATTTGGAATAACACCTTCAAATAAAATCTCATTTTCCTTTACTTGACCAAATTCATTTACATAACGGAAATAAACTTTCTCTTCACCGCTTCCGTACAACACTTTATCAAATAAATCTTTCGGTATATCTTTCACAGGCACATCCATATCAACGCCGTAATGATTACATACAGATTGTAAAAGCTGTGGGTAATATTGTGAGCTTGTCGGTTCCCATGGAGCAATCGCATGTTCATTTAATGATAAATCCCAGTTCGGAATAACAAGTTCTAAATCTACCTCTAGCTTTGAACCAAGTCCATCACAAGAAGGACATGCTCCGAATGGACTGTTGAATGAGAACATACGCGGCTCTAATTCTCCGATTGAAAAACCACAATGCGGACAAGCATGATGTTCACTAAATAGAAGTTCCTCTTCTCCCATTACATCGATTAACACTCGGCCTCCGCCAAGCTTTAATGCACTTTCAAGTGAATCAGCAAGACGGCTTGCGATTCCTTCTTTTACAACAATACGGTCAATTACAACTTCAATGGAATGCTTCTTATTTTTATCTAACGTAATCTCTTCAGACACATCAAGCATTTCACCATCAACACGTACACGAACATACCCTTGCTTCTTAATATCTTCAAGTACTTTCACATGCGCTCCTTTACGCCCAGACACGATAGGCGCTAACACTTGCAATTTCGTACGCTCAGGATATTCAAGAACACGGTCTACCATCTGCTCGACTGTTTGTGATGTAATTTCAATCCCATGATTCGGACAAATTGGCGTACCAATTCGTGCAAATAATAAACGTAAATAATCATAAATCTCCGTCACTGTTCCGACAGTTGAACGTGGATTACGACTCGTCGTTTTTTGATCGATTGAAATCGCCGGTGACAATCCTTCAATCGTATCTACATCCGGCTTATCCATTTGTCCTAAAAACTGGCGCGCATACGCAGATAACGATTCTACATATCTGCGCTGCCCTTCTGCATAAATCGTATCAAATGCTAATGATGATTTCCCCGAACCAGACAATCCCGTTACAACGACAAGCTGATTTCTCGGAATGGTTACATCAATATTTTTTAAGTTATGTGCTCTAGCACCTTTTACAACGATAAAATCCTTGCTCTTACTCACTCTTTTCACCCTTCCGCTTTTAATTCTAATAGTAAATCTCTTAGTTCAGCTGCACGCTCGAAGTCTAACGCTTTTGCTGCTTCTTTCATCTCTGCTTCCATCTTCGCAATTGTCTTTTCGCGCTCTTTTTTCGTCATTTTCTTAGCAGGAGTTGCTTCGTATGTTTCTGTCTCTTCAGCCGCTGTCGTTGCACGGATTACATCACGAACGCCTTTTTGAATCGTTTTCGGCGTGATACCATGCTCTTCATTGTAAGCTTCTTGTATAGTACGACGACGCTGCGTTTCTTCAATTGCAATTCCCATCGATCTCGTTATGCGATCTGCGTACATAATAACGCGGCCGTTTTCATTACGCGCCGCACGACCAATCGTTTGAATTAACGAACGTTCTGAACGCAAGAACCCTTCCTTATCTGCATCTAAAATCGCTACAAGTGATACTTCTGGAATATCTAATCCTTCTCGTAATAAGTTAATACCGACAAGTACATCAAACTTACCAAGGCGAAGGTCACGGATAATTTCAATACGTTCTAACGTTTTAATTTCAGAGTGAAGATAGTTCACTTTAATTCCTACATCTTTTAAGTAATCCGTTAAATCCTCTGACATTTTCTTCGTTAAAGTCGTAATTAGTACACGTTCATTTTTTGCAATACGATCTTGAATTTCTCCTAATAGATCGTCAATTTGACCTTCAATAGGTCGTATATCGATTGGTGGATCTAAAAGCCCTGTTGGACGAATAATTTGTTCTATTACTTCTGGCGACTGCTCTAACTCGTACGGTCCTGGCGTTGCTGAAACGTAAATAACTTGATTCGTTTTCTCCTCAAACTCATCAAACATAAGCGGTCTATTATCTAAAGCCGATGGCAGACGGAATCCATGATCCACAAGCACTTGTTTACGTGCTTGGTCACCGTTATACATCGCTCTTACTTGTGGCACTGATACGTGCGATTCATCCATAACGATTAAGAAATCTTTCGGGAAATAATCTAATAACGTATACGGCGTTGCACCTGCTGGACGAAGTGTTAAATGACGGGAATAGTTTTCAATACCTGAACAAAAGCCCATCTCGCGCATCATTTCTAAATCATAACGTGTACGTTGCTCTATACGCTGCGCTTCTAACAACTTACCGTTATCATTTAACTCCTTTAAACGCTCTTCTAATTCTTTTTCGATATTTTCAATAGCGACCTTCATTTTCTCTTCACGTGTAACGAAGTGAGATGCTGGGAAGATTGCTACATGATCACGTTCTGCTAATACTTCACCTGTTAACGCATTTACTTCGCGAATACGATCGATTTCATCACCGAAAAACTCAATTCGAATACAATGCTCATCAAGTGATGCTGGGAAGATTTCAACTACATCTCCACGCACACGGAATGTACCACGCTTGAAATCAATATCATTACGTCCATACTGTACATCAACAAGTTCACGAAGCAATTGATTACGGTCCTTCTCCATACCAACTCGAAGTGATACAACTAACTCGCGGTATTCTTCAGGAGAACCTAAACCATATATACACGAAACACTCGCAACGATAATTACATCGTCCCGTTCAAATAATGCAGACGTTGCTGAGTGACGCAATTTATCAATTTCATCATTAATCTGCGCGTCCTTTTCAATAAACGTATCTGTTTGTGGTACATACGCTTCTGGCTGATAATAATCGTAATAACTAACAAAATACTCAACTGCATTATTCGGGAAAAAGTCTTTCAACTCACTATATAGCTGTCCTGCTAACGTTTTATTGTGAGCCATAACAAGTGTTGGCTTTTGCACTTCTTTAATGACATTTGAAATCGTAAATGTCTTACCCGTTCCTGTCGCTCCAAGCAACACTTGCTTTTTCTTTCCACTATTAATTCCCTCTACAAGCTTCTCTATAGCTACCGGCTGATCACCTTGCGGGGAATACGCTGATATAATTTCAAATTGATGTTCCAAGTAAAATCCGACCTCCTCATAAAAATCTGTATTATTATTTTACCACGAACGCCCATAAAAAACCTAAAAAAACGAACAGATATTCGGTAAAATTTTCGACAATCTACACATAGAAAAAGGAAGGAGTCAAAACTTCCTTCCTCTACTAACTCTATTTTTTAGGTACATATAATAAATCATATCCATTGCGCCCATTTTCATTCACACAGTCTATTAACCTATAAGCCGTTTGTGATTCACGCTGCTCTTTAACAATCCTTTTACAGCTATCTTTATATAACCTTTTATCCTCACCAGCAAATTTGTCTTGTCTACTATCTAACACATAAAGGATATCTTTCCCACTATGCTCTAACGTTTGAAAAACCGGGTCACCTTCATCGGTATACTGTACAATTCTTATTTCATCAACTTTCCCTTGTTCCACATTCCAAACGAACTGCTCGAATTTATCTAGATTGGAAATCCTGGTTCCCTTTACAATGGCATCATTCTTCTTATTAATTGTAGTGTTAGATGGTGAACATGCTACTAAACTAAAGAGAAATAGACATAGACATATAAAACTAGTTCTTTTTCCTATTGTCATCCTCTCCTATAAAAATTATTTGTATACCCAAAAGCTACTTTCAACTATGAAAGTAGCTTTTCTTTTCTTTTCCTTTCTCCTTCTTTGGAAAAATAACATATGAAAATGAAATTGCTGTATCAACTAAAAATATAATCGCCCACACTTGGCTCACACGGCTTGCAGCTTTATTTAAAACGATTCCTGATTCTAACCAATTACCCCATTGTTCAAACGGAATAAATCCATACGCGAAGAAAAAGAATATGTGCACACCAACGAATAAAACAAGATGTAATACCCAATTTTTTATTTCCTGCTTCGCATAGGCCATACCTGTTAATTCTATGTGCTCTTCCATAATTGGCGCTGGTTCATTACGCCATTTCGCAACTAGCTTTTGCGCAAATATATCCAGCTTCTTCAAATCCTTTTTCCCGTAGAAAACTGCATACAATAAAATAATTACAGTAATGATTTGAAAATTAGAGAACTTTCCTGTTTGATAATAGTCCACTACCCCTAATGTTAAAATAAACACTTCATTTACGAGGAGTACAATCCCCATAATAAAGCTCGCCTTTTTCAAACGGAATCCGTAACGGAGTAAAAAGAAACCGATAGCTGATAACCAAAATACAATTTCTGCCCCAATTAAAAAATACCAACGATATTCTGCGAGTATACTCATTTATCCTTCTCCTTTTCATCATAAATACGAAAAGCTTCATCCATATATATTAAAAGTTCTTCTTCAATTGGATACATGCTCATTTTCTGTGAATCTTCCTTCGATTTTCTAACTTCCCATAACTTATCTAAAAATGCTTCGTCACCATTAGCCATTTCTAAACACTTCTGCATTAATTTTTTCGTTGCCCCTTGTACCTCATCATTAGCAGCTTCTTTACCTTCCTTCATAAAAGTACGGAATTGCTTTAATAAATCTACCCATTCTAAAACATTCGGATCTTCTTCACTCATATTCGGCAAATTGTGAAGCAACTTTTGTTCTTCCTTTGAAAACACTTCATTTTGGAATATTTCACGTATACGAGGAGACTGTTTCGAAAGCTGAATAAGTTCAAACATAACTTTCCAATCAAGATCTCCCTCCACATCTACCGAATAAACAACAGCTTGTAAAACACGCTCCATCCGATTAAATTTCTTTTGTTCTTCCTGTACAAACCGAAGTTGTTTTTCAAGAGAATCCTTTAAGTTAAGCTCACCTTTTACTAACATATTCGCAGCCTCTTTTAATGAAAATCCCATTTCCTTTAAAAATAAAATTTGTTGCAGCCTTATTACGTCAACTTCACTATATAAACGATGCCCACCTTCTGTTTTCCCGCTCGGCTTTAACAAATCTATTTGATCGTAATAACGTAATGTACGTACTGTAACCCCTGTTTCTCTCGTCAATTCTTGTATTGAAATCACTACCATCACCTCTTCCCCTTCATTATAAAAGATGACGTTACGTAACTTTCAAGTAATTTGTAAAAAAATACAAAAAGCTGTTTATACAAAGTGTATAAACAGCTTTTATGGAAATAACCCCTTTTGTATGGCGCGCCCACAAAATAAAATAAGTGCTCCAACAACAACACTCGTTGCTGTTTTATGATAATGAGCTGAAACTAATAAATAATATGATAAACCGACAGTACCGAGCATAATACAAATACTTGGCACTGGATTACGAGAAAAGTTTTGCATTCCCCAAAACAAAGCAAAAATAGCCGTAGCGACACATAATACCGGTAATCCCATCCCAGTTCCCCTTTTTTCTATCTATTCCTTGTTGCTAACACGCTCGTTGATGCCATACTTATTAATACACCAAAAATAGCAATATATAATAGCTCAGTTACATGTACTGCTTGCCTATCTAAATACTTATTTACACAAAGATACATAATAAACAAGAAAACGAAGCTTGTAATACAAATCGTAAAATATGACTTCATCTTGTTCACAACTCGCTCATCAATCGATGGTACTCCCTCTTCTTTCAAACGCTTCTGCTCTTTATATTCCGAAATTCCATATAAAATGACTAGCGCTACATTCGATATAAAAATAGTTCCCCACGAAATACTTAAAATCATTAAACTCGTATTTAAAAGAATTCCTGCTACAAGCAAACTCCCTACGAATCTCATGACCTCTCTCTTACTCATACATGATCAGCCTCTTTTCGATTTCTATATTTCCACTTCGGCCAATAGTTCACAAGAAAATACACCCACTGCCCTAGTACAAATAAAACAAACGGCATACCAGCATTTCCATCAACAATTAAATTATATAAACTCCATATCGCTAAACTAATCGTAAAAAAATAACCCTACATATTTAAACGCTTTATCTGACTGAAATCTCTCAAACTCATCCTGCATTTTTTATTCCGCCTATCGCTATGCTCGTTTTCCTACCATTTCTCTCCCCTTACTCCAGCGTAAAGATTTCCTCCACCTTCACTCCAAAATACTTGGCGATTTTCAAGGATAACTCTAGACTCGGATTGTAATGATGATTTTCAATCGCCACTATCGTCTGCCGCGTCACCTGCATCGCCTTTGCCATTTCAACTTGTGTTATATGATTTTGCTTTCTTAACTCTTTTATTTTATTTTTCACACCCATAGGATCCACCTTCAAAAGTAAAGATATCTTTACTTAAATTATAAATATTTTCCAGTTACAAGTAAAGATATCTTTACAAATTTTAGAAAAACGTTTCATTGAACATCTACCCTAACAAAGTACAAGAGTAATTCAATTTATATCAGCGATTTTTTAAATATATCAGCGCACCTTAAAATATATCGACTTACCGACAAATATCGAAATCAGTAGCACCATAAGCATAAGAAAGAAGCTGCCCCAAAATATCTTTTGGAACAGCTTCTTCGTCCTACTTACATAAATCCTAATCCCCATACAAGAACGTATCCAAGAACCGATAAGCAAACCGAGCCAATCAGCCCTGCCACAAATGCTTTACTTCCTAATTTACGGAAAGTTTTAAACTCTACATTTAAACCGAGCCCTGCCATCGCCATTGCGATTAGCATATAAGCAATGACAACAATGTACCCCGCAACAACTTCTGGAATAATCCCAAGCGAATGCACTGCACTCATTGCTAAAAACCCGAAGATGAACCACGGAATTGGAAGGTCGCGCCATGATCTTTTTTCCTCGCTACCTTCACTCTTACCAAACCATAATCCGATTAAAATCGCTACTGGTACAAGCATTGCAACGCGCGTTAGTTTCACGATAACTGCGATATCTACAGCCGTGCTTCCTCCTGGCGCCGCAGCCGCAATTACGTGAGCAATTTCATGCAGTGTCGCCCCTGAGAACACTCCATATCCGTATGGAGATAGGCCAAGCACTGGATATAATAACGTATAAATAAGCGTAAATATTGTACCTAAAATTGCAATGATCGCCGCTCCAACTGCTGTTTCGTCATCTTTTGCTTTCACTTGCGGTGCAATTGCCACGACCGCGGCCGCGCCGCAAATTGCCGTACCGCATGCTGTTAAAATCCCAAGTTTCTTTTCTACTTTAAATACTTTCGTTAGTCCGTACACAACAAAAATAGTAAATGTAATAACAACCGCCGCGATGACCAATACTTTCGGCCCCGCCTTCGCAATATCAACAAGATTTAATCGCATTCCAAGTAAGATGATCCCAAAGCGCAGTAACTTCTTACTCGCAAAGTTCGTTCCTGCAATCGCATCATGAGGAACTCCAATTGCAGCGCGCCAAACCATCCCAATTAGAATAGCAATTACTAATTGTCCCATAATATTTAAAAATGGAAGCTCCGCTAAATATTTCGCGGCAATTGCGATTAATAATGTAATCCCAATTCCTTGCGAAAATCCAAAGCCCTTCTTCTTTTGTATAACAAGTGTTTGTTCCACCTTGTACCACCCCAATAATCGTATTGGAACATGCATGTTCTTTCTACTTACATTATAAGAGAGTTTCTATAATAAGTTTAATACCAATACCAAATCTCTATCATCAGAAATACTTATGATAAGATGAAAGAAAAACGAAAGGAGCTTTGCAAATGAACGTAGACATTTTAAAAATTTTTGTTACTGTCGTTGAACAGAAACACTTCTCTCGTGCAGCAGAATTATTAAACCTTTCACAGCCCGGAGTAAGTATGCATATACGCAACTTAGAAAACGAATTTGGCACTACACTTATTCAACGCTCCCCGAAGCATGTCCAAGTTACGGAAGCTGGAAACATATTATATATACATGCAAAGCAAATGCTCTCTCTTTACGAAGATGCTAAGCAAGAAATTAATGAACTACATAACGTTGTAACAGGAACACTTCGCATCGGTGCTAGTTTTACAATTGGCGAATACTTACTTCCAAAAATACTCGCTAACTATGCGAATGAAAATCCACACGTCGAAGTTCATACCTTTATCTCAAATACAGAAGACGTTTTACAAAGTCTTCGCTCTAATCAAATCGATATCGGCTTAGTGGAAGGGCAAGTCGTATACGCCGACGTTGACGTTGAAACGTTTATGCAAGATGAAATGAAGCTCGTCGTCCCTCCAAATCATCCACTGCTCCGCACAAATGAAATAAATGAAAGTACACTCCAAGATCAAGTATGGGTATTAAGAGAAAGTGGTTCTGGTACACGCGCTTATAGTGACCGCTTTATTCATCAACACCATTTGAAAATGAAACGATTCTTTACATTTAGTAGTATCCAAAGCGTTAAGGAAGCAGTTAGTGCCGGACTTGGCATCGCTATACTTTCTGATTGGACTGTACGAAAAGAGCTACTGGCAAAAGAGCTATTCCACGTCGAAGTTCCAAATGAACAACTCATCCGTCCATTCTCCATCGTGCGCGGCAAATACTTCATCCCGTCTAAAGCCATTCAGGTGTTTTTAAATCATGTAGACTCTTTTGCGAAAAAACAGCATTGACCTTCACATTAGTGTGAAGGTTTACAATACATGTAAAAGGAGTGAAACACATTGCGAATTGGAGAATTATCAAAAGAAACTGGCGTTAGTGAAAGATCACTAAGACATTACGAAGAAAAGGGACTACTCCCTTCTAAGCGCCTCGCAAATGGCTACCGTGATTTTGATGAAAGTGCCATCGAAAAAGTGGAGCTTATTCAAATGTACTTACAAATTGGCTTAAATTTAGAAGAGACGGCAAGGATGCTGCGTTGCCTTGCAATTGAACCGCACCTATACGACAATCCGTGCAGCAGCATTCTTACGCTTTATGAAGATAAACTCAATGAAGTAACAAAGCAAATCTCATTGCTTTCCAACATTCAAACAAATTTGCAAAAACACGTTTCACTCCTAAAACAAGCAAAAGAAAAGGGATGATTACATGTTTGTTATACATGGCAGTTCAAGACAAAACGGAAATACAGAAGCTTTAACACATATGATGATAGAGGGCATTGAAACAGAACAAATTCACTTGCGAGATCATACAGTCCATCCTATTACAGACCAACGTCATGATGCAGAAGGATTCCAACCTGTAAATGATGATTATGAGCAGTTAACGAAACGCATGTTAGAGCACGACACAATTATCTTTGCTACACCGCTATACTGGTACGGAATGAGCGGACATATGAAAAACTTCGTCGATCGTTGGTCACAAAGCTTGCGCGATACATCTCTTCATTTCAAAGAAAAAATGAAAGGCAAAAAAATGTATGTTGTCATCGTTGGCGGAGACAATCCTAAACTGAAAGCATTGCCGCTTATCGCTCAGTTTCAATACATCTTTGATTTTGTTGGTTCATCATTTGAAGGATATATTATTGGGGATGCGAATGGATTGGATGAAATCAAAAATGATGCTGAGGCGCTGGCAAAAGCACAATTGTATAATAATAAATTCAAAAATAGCGAACAGAAATAAGTTTGACAAACTATTTAGACTTAGCGACGCAAGAAGAATTAGAAATTATGTTACAAGAATACCCTGGCACAATACTTTTCATTAGCCATGACCGTGCCTTTATTCGCTCTGTTGCAGACCATATTCTACAAGTAGATGAGAGTGAACCAAGAATATTCCATGGTAATTACGAGCAATACACAAAAAGAACAACCGGGGATTCTGTAAACGTTACTGAACAAGAATTATTACGATTACAAACAAAATTAACAGAAATCATCGGCCGAATTTCCATACCAAATCATCACGATGACATCACATCTCTCGAACAAGAATACGAAACATTATTAGTTCAAATCCGAAAATGTAAAGAAGCGCTCTAATGTCTTCCCTATATATCGACAAGGCCTTCCGCATTTCCCAAGAAATATTGGAACTTCGACACAGAATAGCATTAATAAAAGTGAAAAAACCGTGCATCAGCACGGCTTTTTCACTTTTATATACGGACAGCAGTCCCGCTCACCGCAACCATTAACATCCCTTCGCGAACTACTTCGTAATCCACGTCGATACCAACAATTGCATTCGCATTTTTTTGTCTTGCGAAAGTTTTCATTTCTTCCATTGCGATGTCGCGCGCTTCTTTTAATTTACTTTCATAAGCACCCGCGCGGCCGCCGACAACGTCACGAACAGAAGCGAAAAGGTCACGAACGATATTCGCGCCCATAATCGCTTCTCCATTGACGATATCGATGTACTCAATAATTTCTTTTCCTTGAATTGTAGACGTTGTTGTTACAATCATGCTTTATAGCCTCCAATATAAGATTTTCACTTACTTATGGTGCACTAATTCAGCAGAAATTATATTTATGAACTGAACTGAGCTTCGTATAATCGGCTGTATCCTCCGCCTTGCTCAATTAGTTCCTCATGCGAACCTTGTTCTGCAATACCATCTTTATTTACAACGACGATACGATCTGCATTTTTAATCGTTGCAAGCCTGTGAGCGATAACTAATGTTGTACGGCCGACAGATAGTTCTGCAAGCGATTTTTGAATCGCTAGTTCCGTCTCTGTATCTAATGCAGAAGTCGCTTCATCTAATATTAAAATTGGTGGGTTTTTCAAGAACATACGAGCAATCGCTAGACGCTGTTTCTGTCCACCAGAAAGTTTCACACCACGCTCACCGATAACGGTATCTAAACCGTCTGGTTGTGAGTAAATTAAGTCTTCTAACTGCGCACGTTTTACCGCCTGCCAAATTTCAGCTTCTGACGCCTTTAAATTTCCGTAAGCAATATTTTCACGAATCGTTCCTGAGAATAAGAACACATCTTGCTGCACAATTCCAATTTGTTTACGAAGTGAAGATAATGTCATATCTTTCGTATCAATACCATCAATTCGGATTGAACCAGACGATTGTTCATAAAAACGTGGGAGTAAACTACATAACGTTGTTTTTCCAGCTCCTGATGGTCCAACGAACGCAACCGTTTCACCTGCATGTATGTTCAAACTAATGTCATTTAAAATCGGTTCTTTATTTTCATATCCGAACGTAATGTTGTTATATTGAATATCACCATGTACATGTTTAACTTCCATCGCACCTTTAGAGTCTACAATATCTGGCTCTGTTTCAAGAAGCTCTACATATCTCTTAAAACCAGCGATCCCTTTCGGATAGCTTTCGATTACCGCATTAATTTTTTCAATTGGGCGGAAGAAAATATTCGTTAATAGAACGAATCCAATAAATCCACCGTACGTTAATTCACCTTGCAGAACAAACCATGTACCGCATATTAAGACGAAGAGTGTTACGAGACGCATGAGCATATAACTAATCGATGAATTTAATGCCATAATTTTATACGCCATTAATTTCGTTGTGCGGAAACGAGCGTTGTTAACAGCAAATTGCTCTTTCTCAAACTTTTCATTTCCGAATGCTTGTACTACGCGAATACCACCAACATTATTCTCAATACATGCATTGAAGTCAGCAACGTCTGAGAATAAACGTCTAAATGTACCTGTCATTTTTTTGTTGAAGTAAAGTGCTAACCATAATAAGAATGGAATGACGAAGAACGTTAATAGCGCTAACTTCCAGTTGATCATCATCATAAATGAAAATGCCCCAACTAAAGTCATAATAGCGATAAATAAATCTTCTGGTCCATGGTGAGCAATTTCCCCAATTTCCATTAAGTCGTTTGTAAGACGTGAAATTAAATGACCTGTTTTATTATTGTCAAAAAATCTAAATGATAGCTTTTGAATATGATCAAATAATTTCTGCCTCATATCCGTTTCAATGTTAACACCGAGCATATGTCCCCAATATGTAACAACATATTGTAAGCCTGCATTTAATATATACACTGCAAGTAAACCGAAACAAGCCCATAAAATAAGCGTCCAGTTTTGTCCTGGCAATAACTTATCAATAAATTGATTTACGATAAGCGGGAAGCCAAGTTCTAGTAATCCTGCGACAACCGCACAAGAAAAGTCGAGTATAAATAAACCTTTATACGGTTTATAGTAAGAAAAAAATTTACGCAGCATATCTTACCTCCATTTTCCAAAATTAAAAAGACTCTCTAAATGATAACCATTATCAAATAATTATTCAAGTTATCCGTCTATGAAACTAAAAATAAGATTTTTGGTATTTGTCATTTTTTCCAGAGAGTCGATATATTCAAATAATCGCCGATATAAATTTCATTTACTAACTACCCTCCCCCAAAACAAAAAAGGTACCACCACAAGGTGATACCATTCCTTCTATTACATCGCTTCCGAATCCCACTCATGCTCCTGCTCAACGAATACAATACCTAATTCGTGATGTCCACCAGCATATAATGCAGTTTGTGCAAGACGAAGCTCACCATTTGTATCTAATACTTCTAATTTACAAAATGCTCCTGTCGTCTTCGTTTGAAGCGCATCATAAAATTCCTCGGCGCTTTTTGGAATGACTCCATTTACTTTCGTAATAATTTCTCCAGGTAGTAATTTTAGCTCTGCTCCAATTGTATTTGGGATTGTATCTAGTACAACGAGCCCATCATTGCGTGCAGCAAAATACGCTGGTCTTGTTTCATCAGTAATTTTCTCTTGCATCGAAATTGTGAAACGCCCAAGCATTGCGACTCCCATCGCGATAATTGCAAGTACATGCCACCAGTAACTTGCGATTCCTAAAACGAGCACAAGTCCTGCTAACCCATAAACACGTCTTCCTGTAAATAATAAAGCTTCCGTCGGCTCATAACTTTTAATCTTTCTCATAAATCCAATTAAAAATGGAACGAGAAATAGAGAATATGTATTTGAACCTATTGAAACGACAGGCCACCATGAAATAAACTGCGTTACCGCATCACCCGGTACAAGAATAAAAATAGGAACGATCCATAAACGCTTTGATTCGTGTAAACCAATCTTTAATCCACGCTTCCCCTTCCTAATCTTCGGTGTAGAATATCCTACTGCGTTTTTAGAAATCAATAAGCCTTCTACAATAAGCATAACGCCTAGCAAAATAGCAAGGGATACAATGGTATTCTCTTCACCTTCTCGAAGCTGTAAGAAGGAAACTGGTAGCTTAGAAGATAATAGAACACATACAATCGCAATGCTAAATGTATAAGCCGCTGATAAATATCGATACATAGCCGTTAATCCAAATAGTAATGTCCAAATTAAAATGGCCCATAAGCTTGCTTTAGAAACAACAAGTCCAAGCCCAATCGTAATAATAGATACTACTAATCCGTATCCAATCCCTGCAAATAGAGAGGTTCGCAGTTCAAACCAAATATCATAAACTTTAAAAGAAAAATCTTTTCGTTCTCTTAACATACGTAAGTATCCAACGAAGATACTACTTATTACAAATATATAGACAGCAGGGTGTAAGAAAAAACGTCCAACTGCCCGCATTATTTCAAAAATCCACGACTCCACGAACTCATTCACCACCATTTATATCATTCTTTCTTTTTATATTATCATAACTAAACAAACGTTTGTTTAACACAAAGAAATACAGGCAGCAAACTGCCTGTATTTCTTCTTATTTTGCCATTAATTTTAATGCTGACTGTAATTGTAGATCATTTTCTCCAGAACGGATTTTTTCGATAATTTTAGTTTGAATCGCTTCAGCTGTCTTTTTATCAAGCTGTCCTGTCGCTTCCATTTCATTCGCATTTTGGAATGCTTTCAGCGCTGATTCTGTCTCTTTACTAAAGTATCCATCTTCACGACCTGGTACATATCCTAAGCTCTTAAGCATTTCTTGAGCATGTTTTACTTGTACATCATTTGAATTGTATGAAAGTGTTTTTTCAATTTGAATTGGTGTCGCATGATAATAATTTGGTTGCTTCACTTCTACTGTTGGCGCGATTCCTTTTTTATGAATCCAGTTCCCATCCGGTGTTAACCATTTAAACATCGTTAATTTAATGTTGCTACCGTCTTTAAATGGAACAGCTTGCTGGACAGTACCTTTACCAAATGTCTTTTCACCAATTAAATCGTATCCTTCTCCTTCTTTCAGTGCACCAGCTAAAATCTCTGAAGCAGAAGCACTTCCATTATCAATTAATACTGAAATTGGATATGGTTTTCTCTCTTTCAGTTCCGTAGAGAATTTCTTCTTCTCACCATTTCGCTGCTCTACTTGTAGCATCGGCTTTTTATTCGTCATAATTTCTCCCAGTATATCTTCTACACTATTTAAATAGCCACCAGGATTACCACGCACGTCAATAACTAAGCCTTTTATATTTTTCTTCTCTAACTCTTTTAACTGATCCTTAAATTCCTTCGCTGTATTTTCAGCAAAAGAAGTGATTTGCATATAACCGATATCTCTTCCGCTCTCTTGCTTCACAGAACTAAACACTGTAAAGATCGGAATTTTTTCACGCTTAATTTTAAATACAATCGGATCAGTTACTCCCGCACGTTTAATTTCAATTGCGACAGTCGTTCCTTTTTTACCACGGATCTTTAATACTGCTTCTTCACGTGATAAGTCTTTCACACTGTTTCCATCTACAGATAAAATTTGGTCATTCGGTTTAATTCCTATCTTTTCTGCTGGTGAACCTTTAATTGGCGATACGATAATAAGCTTATCGTCCGTTTTGTTCACCTCAGCCCCAATCCCCTCTAATTCAGGATCAAGCGATTCACTAAACTGTTTGGCTGTTTCTTTATCCATATACGTGGAATAAGGGTCCTTCAGCGTAGACAACATGCCTTGTATTGCACCTTCAACTAACTTTTCATCTTTCACGTCTTCCACATAACGTGAATCAATTAGTGCATACGCCTCATTAATTTTTGCCAAATTCCCTTGCGCAGTGCTAGCATTCCCACTCGAAATTGTTTGCGTTACTTCTGCTGGGTTAACCCCAAATACAGACATGCCTGCAAACATTCCGCCAGCACCAATTAAAAATGCAACAACCATTCCAATAATTGCAACTCTACGTTTCAATGCGGAATTCCCCTTTCCAAAACACACAGGTGGTGTAGCAAAAGGCATCACACAGTGTGTGATGCCTTTACCTATTTCTACTATATGATAAGCTTGTACGAATTATGTTTGCAACTTTTTATACTTTTAAGAAACGACGAATTGACATTACACTTCCCCACATACCGATTAACGCACCGATTAACACTAGTAAACCAGCTAATTGGAATACGAAAGGACTGTATGGTAGAAGCTCGAAAATTGTTCCGCCAAGTTTTTCGTTAAACACACCTTGCAACGAATTATACGTAACTAGAATTAGGCCAATTGGAATAATTGATCCTAATACTCCTAAGAATAACCCCTCTAGCAAGAATGGCCAACGAATGAACCAGTTTGTTGCACCAACAAGTTTCATAATTTCAATTTCTGTACTACGAGCATAAATTGTAATTTTAATTGTGTTAGAGATTAAGAACATTGCTGTGAATAAAAGACCAGCAATTAACGCAATCCCAATGTTACGACCAGTTTTTACAGTATCAAATAATCGTTCAACTTGCCCTTTTCCGTACTGAACATTACTGACAAACTGCATTTTTTCAACCTTCTTCGCGATTGTCGCTGTATCTGTTGGTTCTTTTGCTTTTACAACGAATACGTTTTTAAGTGGGTTATCTTGTTCAAATAACTCAAACGTTTTTCCGCTATCACCTAAGCTTTTAATTAAACGTTTTAACTCTTCTTCTTTAGAAGAATATTTAATAGAATCTACTTTTGCAATCTTACTCATATCTTCTTCTAATTTCTTTTGATCAGCTTCTTTCGCAGCTGGATCAATGTGTACACGAATCTCTACATCTTGCTCTACTTTTGTCGCAAAATGGTTCATATTCATAATCGCTGTTAAAAAGACACCTACAAGTAATAATGTAACTGTTACTGCACTAACAGAAGCAAATGTCATCCATCCGTTACGTGATAGATTCTTTACACCTTCTCGCAAATGTCGACTAAGGGTCTTAGCCTTCATATCCGTATCCTCCCTCAATCTCGTCTCGAACAATTTTTCCGCCTTCAATCGCGATTACACGATGACGGATTGTATTTACGATATCTGCATTATGCGTCGCCATAACAATTGTTGTACCACGCTCATTAATGCGAGTAAAAATCTTCATAATATCAAGAGCTGTTTCAATATCTAAGTTACCTGTTGGCTCATCGGCAATTACAACCTTTGGTCGATTTACAATCGCTCTTGCAATAGCCACACGTTGTTGCTCTCCACCTGAAAGTTCACTTGGAATTGCATCTGCACGATCTTCAAGACCTACAAGACCTAAAACCTCTGTTACACGCTCACGAATTGCATCTGGTTCTTCTTCAATTACTTCTAAAGCAAACGAAACATTCTCATATACCGTTAATTTAGGTAGTAATTTAAAATCTTGGAAAATTACGCCTAATTGACGACGAAAATATGGAACATCTCTTTCTGCCAATGTTTCAATAACAAGTCCATTTACATTAATTGATCCTGTAGATGGCTTCTCTTCACGATACATCATTTTAATAAATGTAGATTTTCCGGCTCCACTCGGTCCAACTACGTATACGAACTCACCTTGTTTAATGTTAACTGTAAGACCAGCAATGGCTTTCATACCATTCGGGTACTCCTTATAAACATTCGTCATTTTTATCATTATTTATCACCCAATACTTAATGATTTTTTTCGAAATACTTTTCTGTACATCTGAAAATAAAAGACATCCTTCATTTTCACTTAGTCATCCTTGTTGAAGGTAGTTTACTTATGCTTTCTCATAAGCAATACCACTCTATGTAATATATTTCAGCAAAATTCTACAAACCCCATTGTAACATCAAACGGTTTCCAGTTCGGATACATTTTTGTTACAGTTATGTTACATAAATGAAAAGGAAAACGAGTTGACCTATATTATCAACTCGTCCAGTTCACCTTTTTTATTTATGTTCAGCTAACCATTCAGATACTTTTTTCGCATCTTCACCTTGAATAAGTCCTGGTGACATTGAACCGCGGCCTTTTTTAATAATCTCTTCGATATCTGCAGCGTCGTACTTACCGCCTACTTTTCTTAAATCAGGTCCAGTTGCCCCTGATAAATCTGTCGCGTGACATCCAGCACAACTTCTTTGGAAAATTTGTTCTGCGCTGTCTGTGCTTGCAGACTGTTTCGAAGACTTACTCTCTTCTTTATTTCCGCATGCTCCTAAAGCAAAAACAACCGATGTCCCTAGCGCAATAGCCAACAATTTCTTTTTCACTTCTATCGCTCCCCATTGTTGATATTCTTTTTATTCCTAACACACTCATTTTCATTATAAGCATTATCTTTATATAGAAAAACTAAGGTGTATTTCATATTCCTCAAAAATACAGTGAGAACCTTGATAAAATAAAGCTTTCATAAGTTGTTTCAATTCTGTGAACAGCTTAAAAAACTTCTATAAAGAATCCTTTTTAAAAGGAAAATTAGAAATGTTCTATATAAATCTTTACCCTATTATCGCTCTATTTTACTATTCTCTACTTTTTACAAAACAATATACACCATTGTAATCTACATATAATCCCATCAAAAAGAGAAGTTGTCGTTTCCAACTTCTCTTCCTCTTTACTTCATCTATAAAAATAAAATCAAATTCTTTATATCCTCTATATCCTCAGCGTGGGCCAACAATTTAGTTGGCTTTTTTTCACTTATTAGATGCGAGAACGTAAGTAGGCATCAATAAATGGATCAATCTCTCCATCCATAACTGCTTGTACGTTACCAACCTCCGTATTTGTACGGTGGTCTTTTACAAGAGAATACGGGTGGAATACGTAAGAACGGATTTGGCTACCCCATCCGATTTCTTTTTGTTCCCCGCGGATTTCATCTAATTGTGCCTGTTGCTCTTCTAGTTTCTTTTGATATAATTTCGCTTTTAACATCTTCATCGCATGCTCACGGTTTTTAATTTGAGAACGTTCCGACTGACACGTTACAACTGTATTTGTCGGTGTATGTGTAATACGAACTGCTGAATCTGTCGTATTAACGTGCTGTCCACCCGCTCCACTTGCGCGGTACGTATCAATTTTTAAATCTTCTGTACGTACTTCGATTTCAACTTCATCATTGAACTCTGGTACAACTTCACAAGATACGAACGACGTATGACGACGACCTGAAGAATCAAATGGTGAAATACGTACAAGACGATGTACACCTTTCTCTGCTTTTAAGTAACCGTAAGCGTTATGACCTTTAATTAATAAAGTTACACTCTTAATACCAGCTTCATCACCTGGTAAATAGTCAACCGTTTCTACTTTAAATCCACGTTTTTCAGCCCAACGTGTATACATACGTAATAACATAGAACCCCAGTCTTGTGACTCAGTTCCACCTGCACCTGGATGTAATTCTAAAATTGCATTATTTTTATCATAAGGATCACTTAATAGTAACTGAAGCTCATACTCATTCATTTCTTGAATTAAGCCTTTTACTTCTGACTCTAATTCCTCATGTAAATCTTCATCGTATTCTTCTTTTAAAAGCTCATGCGTTACTTCTAAATTTTCGAACGTTTCATCTAATTGACGGAAACTTCCAACCATATCTTTTAACGCATTCGCTTCATTAATTACAGCTTGCGCGCCTTGTTGGTCATCCCAAAATCCTGCGCTCATCATTTTTTCTTCTAATTCTGCAATTTGTTTCTCCTTAGTAGGAAGGTCAAAGAGACCCCCTAAAAGCCGCTAATCGCTTAGCCATTTTCTCTAATTCCTGTCTAATTTCTACTAATTCCATTTCCTTCACCTCTATGTAATTGCTGTTACTTTCGTATGAAAACAAGGGAAACTCTCTCCACTTATTACGGAGAGAGTTTAACCCTTCTTAATTATACATTTTTGATATAAAAGTTTGCAAAACAGCCAAAGCTACCGCCCTATATTACTGAACAATACCACAGCAGTTTTTATATTTTTTACCGCTACCACATTTACATAAATCGTTGCGGCCCACTTGGTCACCTTTTACAACTGGCTTTTTCTTCGCTTCTTCGCCGTCGCTAGATGGATGAACAGCTTCACCTTGAACAACTTCTTGACGTTCTAAGTTTTGTTCAATTTCAGCTTTCATAATGTAACGAGAAATTTCCTCTTCAATAGAAGCAACCATTGACTCGAACATCGCAAATCCTTCCATTTGGTACTCACGAAGTGGATCAATTTGACCGTAAGCACGTAAATGAATACCTTCACGAAGGTGATCCATCGCATCAATATGCTCCGTCCATTTTGTATCTACAACGCGGAATACAACAACTTTCTCAAACTCACGCATTTGCTCTTCTGGCATAAGCTTTTCTTTGTCATTGTAACGCTCTATTAATTTCGCGATAATCGGTTCGCTCATTTCCTCAGGAGCAAGGCGACGTAATTCTTCTTCTTTTATGTCTCCTTCTTGAAGAAGGTTTGTATTTAAGTAGTCAACAAGACCTTTAATGTTCCAATCCTCTTCAATTTCCTCTTGTGTATGAAGCGCAACAGCACGTTCTACTGTAGATTTCATCATACCTTCAATAATGCCACGTAAGTTTTCCGATTCCATTACTTCTTGACGTTGCTTATAAATAACTTCACGTTGCTGACGAAGTACATCATCGTATTGTAATAACTGCTTACGTGCATCATAGTTATTTCCTTCAACACGTTTTTGTGCAGACTCTACCGCACGAGAAACCATTTTACTTTCAATTGGCTGAGAATCATCCATACCAAGACGATCCATCATTGCTTTCATATTATCTGAACCAAATCGGCGCATTAATTCATCTTCCATCGATAAGTAGAACTGCGTCACACCAGGATCCCCTTGACGACCAGCACGACCACGTAACTGATTATCAATACGACGGCTTTCATGACGTTCTGTACCGATAACTGCTAGACCGAAGATTTTCACATCATCTCCAAGCTTAATATCTGTACCACGACCAGCCATATTCGTCGCAATCGTTACAGCACCTTTCATACCAGCTTCCGCAATAATATCTGCTTCACGTGCATGGTTTTTCGCATTTAAAATGTTATGACGTACACCTTTACGCGTTAACATTTTTGAAATAAGCTCTGAAGTTTCAATTGCAACTGTACCTACAAGAACAGGTTGCCCTTGTTTATGACGATTTACAATATCCTCAACAACAGCATTGAACTTACCTTCCATTGATTTAAAGATTAAATCAGCACGATCATCACGAATAATCGGTTTGTTTGTTGGAATTACAATAACGTTCATATTGTAAATGTTACGGAATTCCTCTTCCTCTGTTTTCGCTGTACCAGTCATACCAGATAATTTTTCATACATACGGAAGTAGTTCTGGAATGTAATTGTCGCAAGTGTCATACTTTCATTTTGAATTTCTACACCTTCTTTTGCTTCAATTGCTTGGTGTAATCCTTCGCTATAACGACGACCTTTCATAAGACGACCAGTGAATTGGTCTACAATTACGATTTCGCCTTCTTGTACAACATAATCTGTATCACGGTGCATAACAACGTGTGCACGAAGCCCCTGATTAATATGGTGAAGAAGTGCTACATGTTTTAAATCGAATAAGTTTTCAATATGGAAGGCTTTCTCTGCTTTCGTAATACCATCTTCTGTTAACATTACATTTTTCGTTTTCACATCAAATGAATACTCTTTTTCATTTTCTAACGTACGAACGAATGCATTTGCAAACATGTATAGCTCTGTTGATTTTTGAGCTTGTCCCGAAATAATAAGCGGCGTACGTGCTTCATCGACTAAAATAGAATCGACTTCATCGATAATAGCAAAATGAAGTGGACGTTGAACGCACTGCTCTTTATATAAAACCATGTTGTCACGTAAGTAATCGAATCCAAGCTCATTATTTGTGCTATACGTAATATCAGCAGCATAAGCCTCTTGTTTCTCTTCGCGTGACATACTATTTAAGTTAATTCCTACCGTTAAGCCAAGGAACTCATGAAGTTGTCCCATTTCGTTCGCATCACGTTGTGCTAAGTATTCATTGACTGTAACAACGTGAACACCTTTTCCTGTTAAAGCATTTAAATATACAGGTAATGTAGATGTTAACGTTTTACCTTCACCCGTTTTCATCTCAGAAATATTCCCTTCATGTAAGGCAATACCACCCATTAACTGTACGCCATATGGACGCATTCCAAGAACACGAGTTGCCGCCTCGCGAACAACTGCAAAAGCTTCCGGTAGTAGATCATCTACTGTTTCACCTTTTGTTAGACGTTCTTTAAATTCAAGCGTCTTTCCTTTTAATTGTTCATCAGTTAGTGGCTTAATAGATGACTCTAATGCATCAATTTGCTCAACTGTCTTTTGCATACGTTTAATTTGGCGTTGGTTTACATCAAACACCTTTTTTAAAATACCGATCATAGGAAATACGCTCCTCTTTTATTAAAATAAAACTTCCGATTGTTTTCTTTTTCTCTATTACAATCAGTCGTTGTAAAAATCAAATGTATGTTATGCCAATTTTTCTCCTAATTAAAAAAACTAAAATGTATATACCTAATGATAATTGTAACACTTGTCTTATAACTATGACAACAATCGGCCGAATGTCAGGCCTTATATTCAAAAAAAGTTTTCATTTCATTTGTTCCAACAAACTAATATGTCTTTTCTCTATCCCTCTATTGCAAATTTCGTATTAAATATCCCCCTCGTATATTAATATTTAAGCCCTATCTCAGGCTTAGTTTTTCTCTCTAATAAGAGTCCAGTAATAAAGAAAATACTTGGACGTCTCAAGATATTTCTAGATAATGGTCTTAGGATCATTTGGGACAATTCTGTATTCCCCTGTGGATTTACCACACGAAAAGAGTGTTTCTCAGTGAACGCGCGGGGCTCCCTACTCGCAGGCTGAGCAGCCTGATCCTCGAACCTAGATGTTAGTAGCTCTAGGGCGGCTTTCGATTCAGGACTAGCTCTTATACACGAGGTTGTTGGTCGGCGTACACACTAGAGATATCTCGAGACGTCCAAGCAATGATTCTAAATCGAAAGGAGGTCTCTTACGTGAGATTATTTGTTGGTCTAGATGTAAGTTCGTTTGATATGAAAGTTTGCTTTTTAAATGGTGAAGGAGAAAAGCTAGATTCTTTTTCAGTCAGTAATGACTTACCAGGTGCACAGGTACTTAAAGAACGATTATTACAGTGCACAACCAATCAAGAGGTTGAAACTTTAAAAATCGGCTTAGAATCTACATCTGTTTACAGTTTTCACCCATCCATGTTTCTCCATCATGACGAAGACTTAAAAAGATTTGGCACAAAGGTATTTCTTCTAAATCCA
This sequence comes from Bacillus sp. FSL K6-0268, assembly GCF_038005425.1. Classification (NCBI taxonomy): domain Bacteria; kingdom Bacillati; phylum Bacillota; class Bacilli; order Caryophanales; family Bacillaceae; genus Bacillus; species Bacillus sp. FSL K6-0268. The sequence goes on along the minus strand of NZ_JBBOTF010000001.1, from coordinate 3,871,896 downwards.
AAACAAGTCGCAAACTTCAAGAAAAGTTATTCAGACATGAATAAGACTGACGAAATTGATGCCTTTGTCATCGCTGATTATTTACGATTTGGGCGAAATCAAATGTCCATCGTGAAAGAAAGTCAATACGTGGCATTACAGCAATTAACAAGAGCTCGTTATCAACTCGTTAGAATGTTGACAAAGGAGAAACAACATTTTCTACAACACCTAAGTTATAAATGTAATACGTTCTCACAAGAAGTCGATTCTTCTATATTTGGTAACGCCATGATGGAATTGTTCCTTGAAAAATTCAGTCTAGAAGAGCTAGCTGACATGCCTTTAGAGGAACTCGCTGAGTTCCTACAGGAAAAGAGTAAAAATCGATTTGGTGACCCGAAATGTGTCGCATCAACCATTCAAAAGGCTGTTCGCACGTCGTACCGTTTAGATAAGGTGGTAGAAGACTCAATCGATATTCTTTTAGGAACATCAATCGAAATCATTCGTACCTATCAAAGACAAATTAAAGAACTAGAAAAATCTATTAAGCGGATCATGGCTGGATTAACGCAAACATTAGAATCCATTCCTGGAATCGGGCCTATATATGCCGCTGGTATTATCGCTGAAATTGGCCAAATCGAAAGATTTGACGATGAAACCAAAATCGCAAAATATGCCGGGTTATATTGGCGTACATACCAGTCTGGCCGGTTCACCGCTGAAAATACTTCATTATCTCGTAATGGGAATCATTACTTGCGGTATTACTTAGTTGAAGCCGCCAACTCTGTAAGAAAGCATGTATTGGAATACCAAGAATATTACGCAAAAAAGTATAATGAAGTACCAAAACATCAACACAAACGTGCACTCGTTCTAACCGCAAGAAAATTTGTGCGATTGGTGGATGCGCTACTACGTAATCACCAACTCTTTACGCCTGAAAGGTGTGTGAAAGTGTGACATAAAACTTGTCATCGCTACCTTTCAATCAATTCCAGTATTTTACATGCGGTGCTGGTCTAGTTTCGTGATGTCTTTTTTAAGCAATTTGTCCTTTGATAACTTCAAAATATATTATTTTTCAGTTGACATACTACCGCAGGTCTTTAAAAGAGGATAATCGAAGGAAATCTATTAGTTTTAAATGAACAATTACAAAAAGTCGGAAATTCCGCAAGTGCAGCATCCATAGATACTTACACCTGCGAAACAACTCCGACTTTAAAAGATATTATTATGTTGCAAGATCTACTCAACCACAGCAAAAAACACCCTTAAAATATATCTGTATCAATCATGAATTTTATTAATTTATTGGTATTTCTAATTCATGATATTTCCCTTTCTGATCCTTCATAAAAGAAATGAATTTCACCTTAGTTGATTCATTTGAAAAGTTTTTATAATTCTTACCAGGGTCATCTCCTATAAAATAATTTGCCCCAATATATCCTCGTACCGTTTTACCAGCAGGTATTACAGGCTCAAACTGATATTGTTTAGGTAACTCCATTGCATACGGAATTAAATTATAAAACTCTCCTATTTTAGAATAAAACATTGTATTAGAAATAGACTTGTTACTAAGCAAATTAATATCCCGATTCGTTGTATTTGTAATATCTAAAGGTAACACATACGTCACTACTTCACGGTCTTCATAAGGATCATAAACTTTTGTAGGATCAAGAGGATCAAGTGCATGAAACGTAATTCCTTGTCCATCTTCAAAATTTCTATCAGATAAAAACTCACCATTTACCACTTTATAAGATTCATTCTTTAGATTTAATGTTTTAAATCTAAAGAAACTAGCAAATATACATAGCAACAGACACAATCCAATGATTATTAAGACATGATTTCTTGTCACTCTTAATCTACCAACTTTCCATTATTAACATGTACAATGCGATCTACTATTTCATTATCTAGAACATGCACATCATGACTAGCTACTATAATAGTCGTTCCTTTAGATTTTTCTACTTTCAAAATATCCAAAACATCTTTTATTCCATCACTATCTAAAGCATTAGTTGGCTCGTCTAATAACAATAATTTTGGTTGTTCCATTAAAGCTTGCGCTATCCCTAAACGTTGCTTCATACCTAAAGAGTATCTTTTATACTTTCTCTTATCTGTTTTATCAAGTCCAACCCTTTGAATAATATTATAAATTTCCTCATCAGAGATTTTATTGTTAATCGATGATAAAAACTTCAAGTTCTGAAAACCAGTATACCCCGGAATAAAACTTGGATATTCAATCAATATCCCCATAGAATCAGGAAATTGCTTTTGTTTTCCAATCATTTCATTATCTACATAAACAACTCCAGAATTTAAACGCATTAATCCTGATATAGCACGTAAAATCATTGTTTTACCAGAACCATTATGCCCCTTCAAAACTAAAAACTCTCCTTTTTTTACTGACAAACTAATATTATCTAACACAATATTTCCCTTTAATCTTTTCGTCATACATTCACATTTAATATAATTGTCCATAAATTATTCACCTATCACATCTAGTTTTTTCAAACAAAAACTACCTAACAAAATCATTACAACAACAATTACTACTCCGATTAAAAGTAACTCATGCCATTGAATAGATTGATTATTACCTAAAGTCAATTGCATTGAACTGTGATCAACAAAATACCAACGATTTGGCATAACAAAAGAACCTAAAAAATAAATACTATGAAAGAAAATAGACAAAAATAGGTACATCAACATCAGTATAAAAACAATAGTTATTGGTATATAAAGCGTTAAAAACTCAAAAATTAAAGCTAATAAAAAGCTGATAATTATTTGAATTAGCATAGTACCTACTATCTTATAAGAAAATTGACTATATACATTTGAAAAAGAATGCCCGCCAAAAGTAAGCAAATAATAAACAGTAAACCAAATCAAATACATAACAATCCAAATACTAATTATGTAAAAAAACAAAGATAGTATTTTCGTTAACCAAAGAAAATGCTTCTTCTTAACACGAGGAAATAAATAAACACCATTCTGCTGAATATCTGAAAAAGCAAACTTCCCTACTAGCAACAAAGGAACGATTTGAAAAAATATCCAATAAAAAGGAATAGAAAATCGCCCTTCCTTATAAAAATAAGATAAATCCACAAAGTCTACTCCATGAAAAAATCGATAAAAGGTAACATCCACCAATACAGGTTCTTTACCATTACTAAGAGGCTGATTGTATAAAAAAGTAACTACAATCATAGCGTAAATTAAGAATAAAAAAGCCATTATCTTGATGGAATCTCTAAACCTTACATGTAAATCTCTTTTTAACAAATGATATAAAATCATAATGTAAACTAGATCACCTCTGTCTCATCATTCATAGCAATATAACTTTTTTTAGATAAAATCCATACACTTATAAAAAAGATAAAAAAACATCCAAATAAGCGTATAAGTAAACCAGTAGCATCTTCAAAAACATTTATATAAAAAGCATTTGTAAATAAAAATCCATGTAATATAAATCTATCTAATAAAACAGCAGTAATCATACATATTATTACAAGTAAACTAGGTAAAAATAATTGCAATACAGCACTTATCATGCATATAAAAATATTCGCAAATAATTGAATGCAAAATAACAATTCATAATTTACAGAAACACTATTTACAGCCATCATATTTGACATCAAAAATAACTGTAAAATCATACTCCCAGCGAAAAAACAAACAAAAATGAATAGTTTCAAATAATATATAGAAACTAATTTCAATGCATTATTTACTCGAGAAACTACATAAATACTAAAAAAATTCGACATAGAATATACAGAAAAAACGATGGTTAAAGGAATAAATATAGTCGACAAATTATAAAACGACATAACCTTATACAAGGTTTCCAATTCGTTCATTTTCTCTTTTATAATTCCAGGTTCAAAATAATTGAACAAACAACCAATGATACTAACATTAAGTAAAAAAAGAATACTTAACCAAACGTACTTCATCCTTATAGTTTCTTTCATTACATTATAAAAGAACATGCTTCCTACTCCCCCGTAAATAAAGAACTACAGAACAAAACCAAATACATAACAAGACACTAAGAAAAATTTGTAATTCAAAAAAGCCGAAATCTTTAATTACATAATCTTTAGGATTGAGAATCCCTTTTCCAATACCAAGCCAAAAAATATGTAAAACAAATGGAACTAAATAAATAAAATAAACTCGTTTTATAAAAAATGAAACTGATAAAGCCAAACTCGAAAAAACCGCACCGTATAAACCATTTAAAAATACATACATTAGAAAATATAAAGTAGGGTACTCATAATAAACTGTATTAAATTGAGCTGTTGGTGAGACAGTAGCAGCCATATAATTTAATATTGGATGCGGAGCGACTGTTGGATAAGTCATTGCATATAAATAAAAATTAAGTAACTACTCAGCCACCTTTCGGTGTCTTTTTTAAATTTTACTAGTTTCATATGCCTCCCATTTGTAAATACTGAGTATATCAAACAGGGGAGGTGAATCTTATGGTCGATCGAAAAATTATTTTAGATACATATAAAAAAGGACCTGAAGCTGTTATTTCTTTATTTGAAGAAACATTTTCTAAGTTAGAAAAACGTATACAAGAACTAGAAAATGCTTCAAAAAAAAACTCCAAAAATAGTCATAAGCCACCTTCTACAGATGGTTTGGGTAAGCCCGTTACAAAAAGTTTGCGCAAACCGTCTCATCGTCAAACGGGTGGCCAGTTGGGCCACAAGGGACATACTCTTGGTTTGACAGCGACTCCAGATCATACGATTACACATTCTCCTACATATTGTACTTGTTGTCATACTTCCTTGAACCACGAGCCTGTAAAAGGGTATCGCATTCGCCAAGTGTATGACTTACCACCTATTCAGATCGAAGTGACAGAACATAAAGTAGAACAGAAAGAATGCCCACATTGCCATTCTATCCAAGAAGCCCAATTTCCTTCGACAGTATCTCGTCCTGTTCAATATGGTCCAAATATAAAAAGACTGATTCCCTATTTAACGCATTATCAATGCATTTCTTTGAAGCGAACAAAAGAATTCTTTCAGGATTGTTTTGGACATTCTATAAGCGAAGGAACCCTGGTAAATCATACACAGGCTTTCGCTTCTCAATTGCAGCCATTCATAAAAGAAGTAAAGGAAAAGATTCTGCAGTCTCCTGTTGTCCATTTTGATGAAACTGGTATGCGTGTAGAAAACAAAACACAATGGTTACATACTGCCAGTACACCGGAGGTGACATTGCAACATATTCATCAAAAACGTGGAAAAGAAGCAATGGATGCTGGAGAAATCTTGCCATCTTTTTCTGGAATTGCGATGCATGATGGTTGGAAATCGTATGATGCGTATACAGATTGTCGTCACGTTTTATGTAATGCCCATCTCTTACGAGATTTACAAGGAATTATAGATAGTACTGGAGAACAATGGGCACAACAGATGCAGAAATTTCTAACGCAAGCGTTGACGATGAAAAAGCAATCCGAAGGTACCATGCCAAAAGCGACGCAAAAGAATCTGTTTATTATGTATCAATCCATATTGAAAGAACAACAGATTCTTTCCACGAAACAAAAGAAGAAAGGAAAGCAGACGCCTTCTCAAAATTTATGGAATCGCTTCGTCAAGTATTCTGACAGAATTCTAGCGTTTTTAGAACATCCAGCCATTCCATTTGATAACAATCAAGCAGAACGGGATATTCGGATGACGAAAGTAAAACAGAAAGTGTCTGGGACTTTCCGAAGTAAGAAAGGCGCAGAATCTTTTTGTCAGATACGAAGCTTTATGAGTACCATGAAAAAACAAAAACAATCGGTCTTACAAGCGATAAACCAAGTCATAGAAACTAGAACGGTTCCTTGGAATAACACGACTTCATAAGAGAATTTCTCTATTTGGCATAGATTCTTTCTCTGATTGGAGTATTTTCTTTTCATGTTTTCGAATCGGAAACATGTATTTGGCCTGTTTTTTTATTTGAAGAAGCTGAGTAGTTACAAAATTAAATAGTAAAGGGAAACTTATAATAAAAAAAGATACACTAAAGTTAATAAAATAAAGTAGCTTAAAATAATAACCTGTTCCCATTTTAGAAATAACAGGATAAATAAATCCATAATTTTTATCAATTCTATAGATCCCTGCTACAGCCATTGCGGAAAGCATAGGAAATATAAGTAGATAAAACTCACTATAAAATGACAATCTATTAAAATGTAAAATATTAGATAAATATGGGGATACCTTTATAATCCCAGCATCGTTAAATCCTTTAGTTGTCACAAACATAGCAATATATTGAGCAGTAACAATTATTAACATAATAAATAAAGACAACCAAAACATCCTACCTTTTAAAATCCTTCCTAAAAAGTAACTCATCTACAGCTCCTCCATAAACCATTAATTAAATTTAAACCTTTTTTAATATGAACAATTGATCTGCAACACCATAACATTTATTTTCTTTATTTAACCAGATGTAACGAAAAGCAACATTTGCTCTCTCTCCTTCAAATTTAGGAAACTCAACTTCATACTGATAAACATCATTTGTACCTTTTCTTTTTACACTCTTAACTTCTTGTTTCCACTCAATTACTTTCCCATCAGTTTGTTCAATCCGTCCCAAAAGATACGTTGGTTTTTTCTTATTCGTAACACCCGATAAAAACACATAATAATTTTCTGGTATAACTCCTGACTTTAAATTTTTATCTGAAAGCCTATCTTCTATTGCAATATCATTTCTATCTATTTGACCTTGAAAGAAATCATTACCATTTTTATTCCCCGAAAATACTTGTTCATAAATAGTATTTTTCTTAATTTCTTGCAACTGAATACTTTTCAAATTATATTTTTCCGTTAAAGTATCTTCAATATTTACAATAGGTTCATCTACTTTCTTTTGACAAGAAACTAAGAAACTAATACTCAATATAAAACAACAGAATACAATATATTTTAAAATAAGTTTCATTACAGCTCCTCCTATTTTTAAAATGAAATAGCAGGAAAAGTCGTATAATCTAGATTTGAAACTATACGACTTTTTCTAGCACTATAAAATAAATAATTTTAATTTATAATTTCTAAATCAATATTCAGTGTAAGGTCCACTAGGTCTTACACTATCAGGACTCCAAGCAGTAGGATAAGCATTATTTTCTCTAGAATAACCACCAAATCTAACCGGAACATTTTTCCCATAGCTTTCTACCGCATGATTCATGAAAAGATAAGTTTTATATGGTTTCACTTCTCCTTCATGCTTACCTGAAACATTTACCCAATCTCTATCACCTTTACCTTTATTTTTATCCGCTTCTGTCCAAACGTTAAAAGAACCACGGCCCTTCTCACTACTCTTCACACGCATATACATAGAAGTAGGGTTCTCTTTAGGACGTGCATTAGTAAAATCATATGCACTCCAAAGTCTAAAGGTAAATTCTACATGATCATCCCTTGTGTTAGCCTTAGTATTAGCCTTAGCCGGTTCGGTTAAAGCAAAAGTACTAGCTAAAATACCTAACGATAAAACAGATCCAAACATAAAACGACTTTTTTCTTAATGCTCACTAAAAGCACCTCCGATAATTTGTAGCATTATATTGATTTTATTTTTTTACTAAAGAAACAAAGTGAATCTATATAATGCAATTTAAAGATAACAAAAGCAAAATACACTATCAATTGATTCCAGAAAACTTAATATTTTATTTACAATTATAAAATATTGTTAAATTAAACAAAATTAGTATACTCCTAACAAGTACATACTTATGGAGATAATCACATTCAAAATCTCAATACAAAAAAGCGCAGCCTCATTCGGCTGCGCTTTTGAATTATTATTTAGTTTCGATTAAACCATATTTCCCATCTTTACGGCCGTATACAACATTAGTTTCATTTGTATCAGCATTTGTGAAGACGAAGAAATTATGTCCTAGCATATCCATTTGTAGAATCGCTTCTTCAACGTCCATCGGTTTTAAATCGAATCGTTTTGTACGTACAAGTTCTAATTCATCCTCTTCTACCTCATCCATAACAGCTACTGCTTCTGGAAGGATAAAGTTTGTTTTCATAGAACCTTTCTCACGTAACTTACGATTTACTTTTGTTTTATGTTTACGAATTTGTCGCTCAATTTTATCAACTACTAAATCGATAGCAGCGTACATATCGCTATTAGTTTCTTCTGCACGAAGTAATAAATCAGTAAATGGTATTGTTACCTCGACACGTTGCTTGTCAGAGTATACTTTTAAATTAACTTTAATCTCTGGGAATGTATCAAAATAACGTTCTAACTTACTTAGTTTTTTCTCTACATATTCCTTTAATGCTGGAGTTACTTCAATATTTTCACCACGAATGTTGAATTTCATAGATGAATTCCTCCTTTCAAGCCTATGTACTATAATTTCGACACTGGCTTAAAAACTCCTTCTAACTTTTTTAAAAAAATTAGTGGAATTGCGATTTTTTTATCGTTTTTTGTTGAAATGAAAAGATGCATCGTTTCTATCTTTATTTTATCCTATTAACATCGTGAATAACGAATATAACTGTGGCCAATTCGTTACAGAAAAGAAACAACTTTTTGACAACTTACCCTATAACAAAAAACCCCTTGCGAAAAACAAGAGGTTCTACCATATATATAACGTTGCCACAAATGCAGCTTTCTCTTCCCAAAAACAATATTCCTACAGTTTTACAACATTAGCTGCTTGTGGTCCACGTGCTCCATCTACAATGTCAAACTCTACTTGTTGCCCTTCTTCTAATGACTTATACCCATCTTGTTGAATAGCAGAAAAATGGACAAATACATCGTCACCATCTTCGCGCTCAATAAATCCAAATCCCTTTTCTGCATTGAACCATTTCACTCGTCCTTGCATGTTCATTCCATTCCCTTCACTCTAAAAATCAGGGCATTCGCCCCATATTTTGACTATAACGAATGACAACATATGAAGTCAAAGAAGACTTATCGCCTTTTTATTATCCCTTTCGACACTGCCATATTAACTTCTACAAAGTGTCAAACTAGATACTTCCCTTGCCCCTCTTTCATATAACAAACTTCCGATTTGCCTAACTGTAATTCCTGTCGTATACACGTCATCAACGAGTAAAATATGTTGCCCACAAAACATCTCTTCTCCCTGAAAATAAAAAGGATTGCTTCCTGACATCCTTTCTTTACGCGTCTTCTTACTTTGCTTTTCTGTTTCTCGCCGTCTTAAGGAAAAATCAGAAATACGGACAGGCAAACAAGTTGCTAATAACTCCGCTTGATTAAAGCCACGTTCAACTTCCCTTTCCTTACTAAGCGGAACAGCGATAACGGTTGAAACATCAGCAAAATACTTTTGAAATAAACTTCGAAAAGGACGATAAAAAATGCGCACTAACTCTGCATCACCCCGAAACTTAAACTGTGCTACTATTTCTTTCATCTCATTATCGTACATGTATAACGAACGGTTTTTAAAAGGACGATACTTCTCCTCATTCATCCACCTTATACAATCTATGCAAATACCGTCTTCTTGAAATGAGGCAGGAACAAATTCTAAAGGTCGGCCGCACTCCATGCAAATTTCTCCTATAATATAGGAAAGTTTCTGCTCACATCTATCACATATATATTTTCTATGACACTTTACAAAAAAAGTGTACCAACTAACCTTTTCTACAAAACACTCATCACAAAGTAAACAATGCATTAATCGATCAATCCTTGTTCTTTGGCATTTTTATTCATACCTTGAATATGTTTTTTCGCGCGCACCATCGCCTCTGTCTTACCATAGTGAAAATAAATGACCTCTCCATACGGTGCTTCAAAGCTCCGCCCTGCTCGGCCCGCAATTTGTACGAGTGCACTTTCTGAGAATATTTCTTCTTCAGCCCCTAAAACCGCTACTTGCAAATTTTTCACCGTTACGCCTCGCTCTAAAATTGTCGTTGTAACTAATAATGGGATTTCTCCTTTTCTGAAAGCCGCTACTTTTTCTTTTCTCCCCGGATCTTCTGCATGTACACCTTCAATTCGCTTGTTTAATGATTTTAACAACAGGCTTATCTCTTCTATATATCGCACATGGGGGACAAATAAAAAAATAGGATGTTTTTTATTTAAGTATGTTTGTAACCACTGTAGTAAAACTCGAGGAATTCTTTTATGAATGAGGCTTTTTTTCCAATTCCCGCACCAACAAAATAAAGGAACTGGTAAAGGATGACGGTGATATCGTCCAGAAACAATAACACCTTTTTGTTCACCTTTTCTAAATTTTCGCTTCCACGTTTCATCTGGAGTCGCAGTTAAATAAATACGCGCCGCCCTTTCTTTCATCGCTTGTTTTACCGCGTACTGTAACATTTGATCTGCACAATATGGAAAAGCATCTATCTCATCTACAACCATGACATGAAACGCCCTATAATAACGCAATAATTGATGCGTGGTCGCAACGACTAATACTGCATCTTTTTCTTTATCCACACTCCCTCCATATAAAGCCGCTACCTTTATATATGGAAATACTTCTTGTAATCTCGGTGCTAATTCCAGAACAACATCCGTTCTCGGCGTTGCGATACAAACTCTTTCTCCTTTTTGAAGCGCTTCGTTAATACCGTAAAACAACATCTCTGTTTTCCCAGCCCCGCATACAGCCCAAATAAAAAATGATTCTTTTTGCTTAATAGCCTCTACAACACCTTGTGCCGCCAAATTCTGACCAGTAGACAACTTCCCGTTCCACTGTAACAAGTTTAATTTCTTTTCTCTCTTTCTTTCAGCAATCCCGCGAACAAGTACAGCACATTCACTTACCCTCCCCATCGTTATACACTTCCGGCAATATGTGCACACTTTACTGCACCTTCTACATAAAAACGACGCAAATAGCCGCTGATCTACATTTCCGCAGCGTTGGCACATATTATATTTAGAATTCTTCTTTTTTACACCTTGTACACATATGACCTCTCCCTTCCTTTTCAAATCATTTAATTCCCTCTGTAAATCTGAAGAAAGTTCGTCTAATAGCAACTGTTTCCCCGCCAGCATCAACAATCACCTCCAGCACTACTATAAACCCTTCTTCAAATCCCGTAAAAACTCAAAAAAGCCGATAACCTACTTATAAAATAGTAAGCTATCGACTTTATACACGTTTTTTATTCTTTTATAGATCCTAGAATCGACCGTAACCTAAGAAATGTTTTTGGTTATATGAGCTGTTAATATCACCGTACGCAATTCCTTTATCACTAGCATGGATCATTTGGCCATTACCAACGTAAATACCGATGTGAGATGGACCATCTTTATAAGTGTTTTGGAAGAACACTAAGTCTCCCGGCTGTGGACTACTTATTTTAGAAACTGAGTTCCAGTAACCCCTAACATCTTGACGACCTACACCAAAAATGTAAGAAATGAATCCACTACAATCAAAACCACCGTTTGATGGAGATGCACTTCCCCAAACATATGGCTTACCCAAATATTGCTTAGCTTTACCAATTACGCCAGTATCCGGTGGAGTTGGTGCTGGGTTTTGCTCTGGTGTTTTCTTTTCTGCTTTAGGTGCCTCTTTTTTAGGTTCTTCCTTTTTAGGTTCTTCTTTTTTAGGCTCTTCTTTTTGAGCTTGTCCACCATTGTTTGCTGGTGCAGCTTGCTCTGCAGGTGCTTGTGCTGGCTGAGCTTGCGCAGCTTTAGCAGCTTGCTCTGCTTGTTTTTGAGCAGCAGCTTCTTGTGCAGCTTTTGCTTGTGCTTCTTCTTCTGCAATACGTTGTAATTGTAACGCTTGTTTCTCAAGCTCTTTTAATTGGCTTTCCGTACTTGTCATTGTAGTTACAACTGTATCCATTTTACCACTTAAATCGTTTACCGCTGTTGCTTTTTTCTCTTTTTCAGCGTCAAGTTCTTTCTTAGCAGTTTCAATTTGAGCTTGTGCTTCTTTTAATTCTTTTTGTTTCTCTTTTACCGTTGCAACATCTTTTTTCACACTAGCTTGATCTTCTTGCTGTGTTTTCATGATATCTTCATCAGACTCAAGAATTTTAGAAACAGAAGTTAAACGATCAACTAAATCTGCAACGTTTTTAGAGTTTACAAGAACTTCTGTTACAACGTTCGTATTTGGTTGTTCTTGAAGTGCAACTAAACGCTTTCTTAATAACTCTTCACGTTTTGCAATCTTTGTTTGTAATTCTGCAATATCTTTATTTTTCTTTTCAATCAATTGCTCAGTATCAGAAACTTTTTTCGTTGTTTCATCAAGTTTTGCAGCATTCTCTTGAACAGACTTATCTAAACCTTGAATTGTTTTGTTTAAGTCATTCATTTGTTTTTGTAATTCATCACGTTCTTGTTGTTGTTTATGTAAAGTGTCATTTTGTGTATTAATTTGTGATTTCACGTCAGAAATTTTATCTTCTGCAAATACATTTGGTGTTAGTCCTGAAAACATTAACCCTGCAACTAATGCGCAAGATGCCATTTTTAGCTTTTTCATTTTATTTTTTACACCGCTTTCTTTTTTCTTTTTCCGTATATAACCTATAAAATTTATACCATAATTCGGGATTTTTTTTGCTAATGTTACGTTTTTGTAAAACAAATGTAATATTATTTGTAGCTCTAGCGCAAAATTCGTATATTTTTGTATGTATGTGTAGAAATTTATATACTTTTCTCACTTCTGTGAACAAAGAAAAAACGTAAGGAATCCCTTACGTTTTATTAAATATACGAATACAAATGAAATGCTACTTCATCCATTTCTCAGCCCAATTTTGGACCTCATCCATAACACTTTCTAACGCTTTTCCCTTGTCAGTTAAGCCATACTCGATTCGAACTGGTACTTCTGGATAAACATTACGAACTACAATGCCCTCGCTTTCCAATTCCTTCAAACGCTCTGACAACATACGATCGCTCATATTTGGGATAATATCTGCGATTTCTCTAAAACGTTTCGACTCTTCAAGCAAAGATTTAATAATTAAGCCAGTCCATTTCTTACTAAGCAAAGTAAAAGCTGACTCAAACTTTGGACATAAACAAGAATTATGCTCCATATGTTTCACCTCTCTTCTATTATAATATAGTTTCTTGTAAAAAGTAAGTTATAAAACTTTCCTCATTATTTTATTTTACGTACATTTTACCATTTCCAAATATTAACTTGTCAACTAAACGTAACATACCCGTAAAAAAACCCTCTTAAAAAGAGAGCTTTTTATATCTTTATTACTTCGTATACCATCCAAGACCTAATGCACCTTCACCTAAGTGCGTACCAATTACAGCTCCAAAATAACCTGTACGAATTGTGACGTGAGGATATTTTGCTTCTAATTCTTTCTTCCATTCATTCGCTTCCTCTTCACGTTGCGCATGAATGATAACTGCTTCCATAGGTACACCTTTACTTGCTTGCTCATCAAAAATTTCAATGATACGTTTTAATGCTTTTTTACGTGTACGAATCTTTTCAAACGGAATAATGATTTTATCTCTAAAATATAAAACTGGCTTCACTTGTAACAGACTGCCGATGAAAGCTTGCGCGCTATTTAATCGACCACCACGTTGCAAATGATGTAAATCATCAACTACAAAATAGGCGTCCATCGTTTTCTTCATTTCATCAAAACGAGCGATAATCTCTTTTGGATTCTTTCCTTCACTTGCTAACTTTGCACCTTCACGCACATAAAATCCTTGTACTTCACAACTAATTTCAGAGTCATACGTATATACATCAATACCCTCTACCATCTGTCCAGCTGTTGTTGATGTTTGATATGTACCACTAATTCCACTTGATAGGTGAATACTAATAACTGCATCATAATCTTTAGCTAGTTCTTCATATAGCTCAACAAACTTTCCGATTGCTGGTTGAGAAGTTTTTGGAAGTTCCTCTTGTTCACGTACTTTCACATAAAAATCATCTGCTGAAATTTCAGCTTCTTCTTGATAAGATTCTGTTCCAAACACAACGTTTAATGGAATCATATATATATTGAGTTCATCACGAATTTGCTTCGGTATATATGCTGTACTATCAGTAACAATAGCTATTTTCATTTTCGTACCTGCCTTATAAAAAGTTTTATTTCCTAATTTTACACGAAAACTACAAATGGTGCATCCATACAGGGAAATGCCGGTTGAAATTATACTCACCATCTCGACAAATTACAACAAAAAGATAAAATAATCACCAAAAACTTCAACGTATTTAGAAAAAATGTTTGAATATAAAAAGGCTCGCTTTTAAAATGGAAAGTACTAGTCATTTTGATAGATAGGGGCGTATACAAGTGCTATTACAATATTTAACAATCAAAGACTACGGCGAACACGAAATCGTCATTCAAAAATCAAGATTTATTTGTTATATTAGCCGAGCAACGACTGAGGAAGAGGCTCAAGAATTTATACAAAAAATAAAAAAACAACATTGGAATGCAACACATAATTGTTCCGCTTATTTAATTGGCGAACAAGATCATATTCAAAAAGCAAATGATGACGGCGAGCCTAGCGGTACAGCTGGCGTACCAATGCTAGAAGTACTTAAAAAACGTGGACTAAAAGATACCGTTGTTGTCGTAACACGCTATTTTGGTGGCATTAAACTTGGCGCAGGTGGATTAATTCGTGCATATGGAAAGTGTACAAGCGAAGGCATTAATCATGTCGGTGTTGTCCAGCGAAAACTAATGCGTGTGATGCAAACCGAGATTGATTACACATTACTTGGCAAAGTGGAAAATGAATTACGCAATTCAAAATATGCCATTAAAGATATACATTATCTAGAAAATGTCACATTTGATACGTATGTTGAAGAAGACGGCAAACAAGCCTTTACAGATTGGATGATTGAATTAACAAACGGGAAATGTACAATTACAGAAGGAGATATGTTGTACTTAGAACAAGATGTTATCTAAGCATAACTCTTTTATCACCTTTAAAGATTAATGTAGTGAATTACTTCCCTACAAATGAACTAACGAACTAAGGAGATTATATATGGAAGAACGTTATTATCATCTCCAAAATAGCAGAATAAAAAAGAAACGAAGAAGGAAACTTTTCTTCTTCCTTATTTTCGCATTTTTATTTGGCAGTATAGGAGTTTATGTGTTAAATTCTTACTCTTCTCTTATGGGGATGTATAGTGGTTTTACTCGTGAAAAATCGGATTTAAGAAACAAAGATGTAGAAATTACAAAGGAACCTTTTACAATTCTCATTATGGGTATAGAAGATTATGCGACAGACGGTCAAAATGGTCGTACAGACTCATTAATGTTTGCAACAGTCAACCCGAAAACGCAAAAGATTTCACTTATGAGTATTCCTCGTGATTCTCGAGTTACAATTGTTGGTAAAAATAAAGAAGACAAAATTAACGCTGCCCATGCTTACGGCGGAGAAGAAATGGCAATCAAAACTGTCGAAGGCTTTCTAAAAGTTCCTGTAGACCATTATCTTAAAATTGATTTCCAAGGCTTTAAAGGTATCGTTGATGCTGTTGGCGGTGTTACTGTTGACGTACCCTTCGATTTCTGGGAGCGCTCTGACGTGGATTACTACAAAAAAATTCAATTTAAGCAAGGACAGCAAAACTTAAACGGTGAAGAAGCACTTGCTTACGTCCGTATGCGAAAGCAAGATCCAAATGGCGATTATGGTCGAGCTGCTAGACAAAGACAATTACTGGCCGCTGTTGCTCATAAACTAAACTCCACATCTACTGTATTTAAAATTAAAGATTTAACGGCTGTCGTTGGAAAATATATAAAAACCGACATTCCTATTTCAGACGGACTTGCTCTTTACAATAAAATTTCTGGATTTGATCCTTCTACAATGCAAACGTTAAAGCTTGAAGGCGAAGACAAAAAGATAGGCGGTATTTATTACTTCCTTCCAGATCCAATCAGTGTAGAAACGGTGCGTAACGAAATTGAAAAAGAATTAGGAGAAAAAGCAAAAAATCCAACTACAAAAAACAACTCAAATCCTGATTCAAATTCAAGTTCTAACGAACAAACAAAAAAAGAAACAAACCAAAATAAAACACCAACTGATCCGCCACCTTCTACAAATGCTCATGCAGAGTGGATTATGCGCAATCAGCCATAACAAAAAGGCCCAATCTATCCGATTGGGCCTTTTTTATTTACTTATTAAAGTGTTGTAAAATTGCTTCTACAATACGCTCTGATGCACGACCATCACCGTAAGGATTAGATGCTTTCGCCATCTTATCATGAGCTTCTTTATCTGATAACAACTCATCAGCAAGACCAAAGATTGTCTCTTCGTCTGTTCCTGCTAATTTCAGCGTACCTGCTTCAATACCTTCAGGGCGCTCTGTTGTATCACGAAGAACAAGAACTGGTACCCCAAGTGATGGAGCTTCTTCTTGTACACCACCAGAATCCGTTAACATTAAGTATGAACGAGCTGCAACATTGTGGAAATCAATTACATCTAGCGGCTCAATTAAATGAATACGGTTATGTTCACCTAAAATTTCATTTGCTATTTCACGAACAACAGGGTTCATATGAACAGGGTACACAACTTGTACATCTTCATGCTTATCAACAAGACGCTTAATTGCACGGAACATATTACGCATCGGTTCACCTAAGTTTTCACGACGGTGAGCTGTCATAAGTACAAGACGATCATTTCCAAGTTTCTCTAGTACAGGATGACTATATGTTTCTTTTACAGTCGTTTGTAGCGCGTCAATCGCTGTATTTCCTGTGATGAAAATACGTGACTCATCTTTATTTTCCTTCTGTAAGTTCGTTGCTGATTTTGCTGTTGGTGAGAAATGAAGATCCGCCATTACACCTGTTAATTGACGATTCATCTCTTCTGGGTATGGAGAATACTTATCCCACGTACGAAGGCCCGCCTCAACATGACCTACTGGAATTTGATTATAAAAAGCAGCTAAGCTTGCAATAAATGTTGTTGTTGTATCACCATGTACAAGTACAATATCCGGCTTCGCTTCTTTCATTACTTTATCCAAACCTTCTAAGCCACGCGTTGTAACATCAATTAAAGTTTGGCGGTCTTTCATGATATTTAAATCGAAATCTGGCGTAATTCCAAAGATACTTAATACTTGGTCTAACATTTGGCGATGTTGTGCTGTTACAGTCACAATCGATTCAATTTTTTCTGGGTGTTTTTGCAACTCTAATACAAGAGGTGCCATTTTAATTGCTTCTGGACGTGTCCCGAAAATTGTCATTACTTTTAAACGTTCAGTCATGTGATTGCCTCTTTTCTTTCACTAATTACAGCTTCTATTATGACATATAAAAATATGTATGAGTACATCCCTTTTTAACGCATAACAGAAACTTTTCTATTACAAATACTTTTTCTTCCCACCGAGTAATAATCTATCTTTTGTTTCTTAACATCTTCATCAGTATAACAATTTCTCCCATCAAATAAAATAGGCTCCCTCATAAGTTGTACGTACTTTTCTAACGGATAAGTTTGAATATCTTCCCATTCTGTTACGATAAAAACCGCACTCGCATCTCTAATCGATTCATCTATACATCTACTATATTGTATAGCATCTCCAAATATATTTTTCACATATTGAATTGCTTTTGGGTCGTAAAGAACAATATCTGCACCTATATTAATTAATGCTTCTATTATAATAAGAGATGATGCCTCTCTAATATCATCCGTATTCGGTTTAAAGGATGCGCCAAGAACTGCAATCCGCTTTTTATTCATGTTCATGACTTTTTTCGCTTTTTCAATCAATAGCAGTTGTTGCTTATTATTTACTTCAATAACCGCTTTTAACAAACGAAAATCATGAGCAACATTTCCCGCAATTTGCACCAGCGCTTTCGTATCTTTTGGAAAACATGATCCCCCGTATCCAATACCTGCATTTAAAAAAGATGCACCGATCCTCTTATCCATTCCCATCCCTTTAGCAACATCCAATACATTTGCGCCTACCTTCTCACATATATTTGAAATTTCATTAATGAAACTAATCTTTGTAGCTAAAAAGGCATTCGACGCGTATTTAATCATCTCTGCACTTTTAATATCTGTAACATACGTTTCTAAGCGTAATTCGCTATACAAACTCTTTACTCTTCTTGCTACTTCCTCACTATCTGCTCCAATTACAATACGATCTCCATGAAAGAAATCATAAATACCTGAACCTTCACGCAAAAACTCTGGATTCGATACGATATGTAATGTATATCTCCCCTTTAACTCCTCCTCAATCCATCCTTTCATTACATCATTTGTACCTACTGGAACTGTACTTTTCGTAACAACAATAATATCGTTCGTCGCATATACTCCAATATCATTACAAGCACTCTGAATATATGTTAAATCCGCCGTCCCATCTAATAAAGGTGGTGTTCCAACTGCAATAAATATAAACTCTACATCCTCAAACGCCTCTTCTTTATTTGATGTGAAAGTTAAAGCATTATTCTCATATGCATGATTTATTAATTCATGTAATCTAACCTCATAAATAGGTAAATCCCCTTGTTTTATCCGTTCAATTTTCTCATCATCTATATCAAAACATGTAACTGAATGCCCCAACTTTGCCAGTCCTACTCCTGTAATCAATCCAACATATCCAGTACCTACTATCGTAATTTTCATTTCCTTTTCGCACAGGAATATACAATAGAAAAGATATGAAATATAGAATTCTCCCTGCGCTTCCCCCTCTCACATTAAAAATGAGAAAACTCTTTTCCTTTTTCATTATATGAATTACTTCCCTCATTCTTTTTAAAGTTTTTGTAAAATTAAATGCACTATAATATAAAGTGAAACTTTAATCAGTGGGGCTTTTACGGGCAGTTGATCCCCACCTAACTTCTTTGCTTCGCTGAATTTTGAGGTGGGGGTCTTACTGCCCGTTAATGCGGGATAAAGTAAAACTTTAATTAGTAGGAATGGGGCTACTAGTTGACGCGAGATAAATTCCCACATTTTAACATGAAACTTACTCATTTCTACGTGTAACACTTATAATACTGAACTAAAAGTATTCACTATCGAAGAAAAAAGGAAATGTCATATTCCAAAGTCCAGTACGATTAACCTTCTCATATGATGCAACATTCTATATACAATTGTCATATATTCTATCCGCTTCCATTAACCGTAAAGAGAAAAAAAGATTGAATTCTAATCTTTTTGTGATACCATATGTTATGAGCCTGTAAATAAACATCATAATTTTCAGATAAATATATTTTCAAAAAAAAAAAAACTACGTTAGAATATAAAGGGTGGGGTATTAATGGACTCACAAGTGATTTATGCCATTTTGGCATCTTTCATCACTGTACTCGTCGTTACTCCTTTAGTTATTAAATTAGCTTTTAAAATAGGAGCGACAGATAAGCCAAACGCACGTAAAGTGCACCAAAAGATTATGCCACGTCTTGGCGGGTTAGCAATATTTATTGGTGTAGCTGTAGGATTTGTTGTCGGCGGCTTATATGAGCAAAGAATGTTATCGATAACACTAGGTGCGATTATCATTGTAATCATCGGAATTTTAGATGATATGTACGAGTTATCTGCGAAAGTAAAATTCGGTGGACAACTGTTAGTTGCCATTATGATTGTAAAAAGTGGATTATTAGTGCAAGTATTATATATCCCATTCCTTGGGGATACTGAACTTGGATGGCTTGCTTATCCAATTACAGTATTTTGGCTTGTAGGTATTACGAATGCAATCAACTTAATTGACGGCTTAGATGGATTATCTGCTGGTATTTCATCTATCGTACTTGCAACGCTAGCATATATGGCCTTCACTAGCCCATGGGGTACTGGAACAGCTATTATCTTGCCACTCGCATTAATTATATTAGCAAGTACAATTGGATTTTTATTCTTCAACTTCCATCCAGCAAAAATTTTCATGGGAGATACAGGAGCACTATTTTTAGGATACTGTATTTCTGTTATATCGTTACTTGGATTATACAAAAGTGTAACGTTATTCAGTTTTATCGTTCCAATTATCATTTTAGGTGTACCTATATTTGATACGATATTTGCAATCATCCGTCGTATCGTAAATAAAAAACCTATTTCAGCACCAGATAAATCGCATTTACATCACCGCTTACTTGCAATGGGATTCTCTCATCGTAAAACGGTACTAATTATATACGCATTCGGTATTTTCTTTAGTGTAAATGCCATTATTTTTACTAGTGCAACGTTATGGTTATCCATTATTCTTCTTTTCGCTTTGATTTTCTTCACAGAAATCATTGCTGAAATAATCGGTCTTGTACATGAACGTTACAAACCACTTATTTCCTTTTATAAAAAAGTGAAAAAACGCGAAGACTAATTGTAGTATAGCCTTTACCATTATGAAATATTCAAATAGCACCCTCTTTCTTATAAGAGGATGCTATTTTTTTATTCATTATTTTACATTTCCAAAATATAGATTGTTTGAGAGTTCCTCTATTGGAGAAAGATATACATAATAAGAAACGTATCAAGTTTTCTTTTTACATCTTGATTGTCAAACTGAGGGTGAATGTTATGATCAAGCGAGTATTGCAATGTATTATTTTATTTTTAACCATTACTATGTACGCATCATCTAATACTGAAGCAACAACTGTTATTCCTGCTGAATATCATCCAAATACTGAAACGACCTCTCCTACACAAAAAATTGCGTACTTAACATTTGATGACGGGCCAAACAAATATACTACACAAATTTTAAACATCTTAAAAGAAAAGAACGGAAAAGCAACTTTCTTTGTTATTGGCGGAAAAGTGCCACATTACACAAAAACGATGCAAAGATTAATTAAAGAAGGACATTATATCGGTCTCCACAGCATGTCACATGATGTAAAACGCCTTTACACTGGTGACCCTTCCACTTTAATTGCAGAAATGGAGCAAACACAAAGCATTGTCCAGCAAGTTACGAAATTAAATACACATCTCGTTCGCGTTCCATATGGTAGTATGCCTTACTTAAAAAAGAATTACCGTGACGCACTTGTATCGGCCCAGTATAAAATGTGGGATTGGACAATCGATACATACGACTGGAAAAGCTATGACAATCCTTCTGCCATACTCGAAAGAGTACGTAATCAAAGTGATGAACAAGTAGAAGTCATTTTAATGCATGATTCGAGTGTAACCGTACAAATACTGCCAAAAGTAATTGATTATTTACAGTCACAAGGATACAAACTTCTTCCCTATAATCCTTCTTCTCATCTCAAGGTAAATTTTTGGAAAGACACAAGATTGTAACAGCTTTAGTGCCTATGTGCTAAAGCTGTTTTATTTTTCTCTTCCCACCCTTCCCGTTTTTGTGTAAAATTTTAAATAGTGATGAAGTTTCGAGGTGAATAGAAATGAAACGAATAGATCTCATTTTTAACGCAATACAAGAAGGCAATTATACAGAAGGTGTAACCGCATCAGAACTAGCTACCCTGTTGCAACTAGATCGCGCCAATGTAAGTAGCGACTTAAACAAACTTGTAAAAGATAAACGTTTATTAAAAACAAATACGCGACCTGTTCGTTTTTACATAGAAACGAACACTTCGTTGGAAACGCATTCAAAAGAAGTAACTTCATTAGATACATTTGCAATTGAAAATACGAGCCTTAAAATCGCAATTGAAAAAGCGAAAGCTTCTATGCTCTATCCTCCAAACGGTATGCATACTTTACTACTGGGAGAAACAGGGGTCGGAAAGTCTATGTTTGCTTCTTTAATGCACGAATATGCAATTGAAGTTGAACAGCTTCCTAAAAATGCACCATTTATCGTCTTTAACTGTGCTGATTACGCAAATAATCCACAGCTACTACTCGGGCAATTATTTGGGATTAAAAAAGGAGCTTACACAGGAGCAAGTGATCAAAAAGGATTAATTGAAAAAGCACATGAAGGAATTCTTTTCTTAGATGAAGTACATCGCCTACCTCCAGAGGGACAAGAAATGCTTTTCACCTTTATTGACCGCGGAGTGTACCGCCGCCTTGGAGAAACAGAGAACGAACGTAAAGCACAAGTATTAATCATTACTGCAACAACAGAAGAACCAAATTCATTTTTATTAAAAACATTTACAAGACGTATACCGATGACTGTTACGCTGCCACCACTTCGTGAGCGTACACATAAAGAGCGCTTTGCTTTACTACAGCTATTTTTCACAAATGAAGCAATTCGTCTGCGAAAAGACATTCACGTTAGCCCAAATGCAATGCGTGCTTTCGTCTTTTATAATTGTCCCAATAACATTGGTCAATTAAAAACAGATGTTCAAATTGCCTGTGCGAAAGCCTATTCTGATTTGGTCACAAAGAAACGTGATTCTGTCTATGTTTCAAGTACAGATTTACCTTGGTATATGAAAGAAGGGTTGTTCATTGAAAGGAAGAGCCGTCACTTATACCAAATACCAAATGAAACATTTGTATTTACAGGTGAGGAAGGTTGGAGTAATCATAAAACAGAAGATGAAAAACGCTCTTCTATTTACGATTATATTGACTATAAATACGAAGAACTTCAAGCCCGTGGTATTGAAGAGGAAGAATTAGAATTACTAATAGAAAATGATGTTCAAAGCTTTTTCGTACAATATTTTAACCAAATATCCAAAAAAACAAGCCATGAAAATGTTTTTAAAATTGTGGATCGTAATATCGTTTCCGTATGTGAAAAAATAGCGGAACTTGCTGAAAAGCATTTATCTAAGACGTTTGATGAAAAAGTATTTCTCGCTTTAAGTTTACATGTACAGACAACTCTACAACGTTTACAAAGCGGAAAACAAATACATCACCCACAATTAAATCAAATTCGTACGAAATATAAAGAAGCTTTTTCCGTCGCTATGCAATGCATTCAACTACTGGAGGAAGAATTACAAATAACAATGCCTATTGATGAAGCTGGCTTTTTAACAATGTTCTTCGTTGTTGATCCAATTCCTGCCTCACAAACAGAAGTAAAAGTATTAATATTAGCACACGGTAATGGCATCGCAACTGAAATGGCAAACGTTGCAAACGAACTTCTCGGCATTGAGGAAGTAACCGGTATTGATATGCCGTTACACGAATCACCGAAAGATTTCTTGGAACGTGTGAAAGTGTATATGAAAACACTACAAAATGTAAATGGGCTTCTCTTACTTGTTGATATGGGGTCACTTGCTTATATCGGTGACATATTAGAAACGGAGTTCAAAATCCCTGTACGTGTTCTCTCGATGACGAGCACACCACATGCACTAGAAGCAGCTCGAAAAGCTCAGCTCGGTTATTCATTAGATGCGCTGTATGAAACAGTAAAAAATTTAACACCATTTTACTTAAACGTACAAGAAGAAAAGAAAAAACCTCTCTCTCCAATGAAATCTGTTATTTTAACAGCTTGTTTAACTGGTGAAGGAAGTGCTTTAGCTATTCAAAAAATGTTAGAAAACTATTTAAGATTTGATAAAGACTTAATTGAAATTATTCCGATTAGTATCGTCCATGAAAAAGATTTAACGAAAATGATTGAGAACATAAAAAAAGAGCGTAACATCATTTGTATCGTCACGAATTTCGATGTGCAAGTGCCGTGCTTAACATATCATTTCCAAGACATCGTAAACTACACAGTAATTCAGCCCATTCAAGAATTAATTACGTATGAAGAAACATATGCAAAAATGGCGGATATTCTTGAACAACAAATGCAGCGTAACGATGGGGCATTACTGATCAAAACAATTCGTTACGCATTAAATACAATTCAAGAATTAATTTCCTTACAGCTAACTCCTGATAGCTTAATGGGTGTTATTCTGCATATGAGCTGTATGGTTGACCGTCTTCAAAAAGGAGACAGCCTTCTTCCTCATCCTGATAAAGAGAAAAGAAGACAAGATGAATACTGGATGTATATGAAAGTAAAAAAAGCATTGCAACCAATTGAAAATACATTTGAAATACAAATACCTGATGACGAAGTATTTTACGTTATGGACTTCTTTATTAAAAATCAGCCTGCGAAAAATTAATCGAGGCAGTTTTTAAAAATATCGACCGTAACGCGAGTTATATCAGCGATTTTCAAAATATATCGCTTTACCGACAATAATCGCTAAAACTAGCACCTTATATTAAGAAGAAAAGGCTGTTCCAACATATGGACAGCCTTTTCCTCTATTTCTTTACTTTTCTAACTCGCCCTCTTATTTCTCCTCTTTTTTGTGATTTCGTATGGACATTAACATATACATTTGCTTGAATAATTTCTTGAAGTAAATGTACAAATGATTTCCCTTGTAAAGGTCCCTCAAAATCCTCCACATTCACTACACCAGTAATGCTTCCCTCGTTCAAGCTAATACCTTGCTCCAGTGGACCATACAAATATAAAACAACAGGACCAATTTGAGTAGACTTCCCTAAATGAATTTGACACGATGTAACCTTTTCTATATTTTTTAGTATTACTCTGTAATGCAATTTCGTTAAATCATCACTAAAAATAAACTCTGCTACCCCAAAAGCTTCTGTATTTACAGGAGGCACTTCCCTCTTACCTGTTAACCTGGCAAAGAAATGTGTTGTCATAAGGCATTCTCCTTATATAAATTTCCCAGCACTACTTCTACTACTTTATGGTTTAGACATAATCATTTATGACTTTTTCAATTTTAATTACAAAGAAAAGATTCACAAAATCTTTACATTGTAATTGTTCCTGTAGATTGAAAGTCTCTTGTATAATGCACATAGAAAAACATTATAGGAGGTTCCATTGAAAACTAACAAATACACTTTTCATACATTATTAGAAATTTTTCTCGTCTCATTTAAATTAGGACTTACTTCATTCGGCGGTCCTGTCGCTCATCTCGGCTATTTCCACCACGAATACGTGCAAAAAAGAAAATGGATGGATGAACGAAGCTATGGAGATTTAGTAGCACTATGTCAATTCCTTCCCGGTCCTGCCAGCAGTCAAGTCGGTATGGGGGTTGGATTATTACGGGGCGGGCTATTAGGAGCTATTATTTCATGGATTGGATTCACTTTACCGTCTGTGCTTGTTTTGGTTTTCTTCGCCTCATTCCTTAATCAGTTCGATCTTGGAAGTGCTGGCTGGATTCATGGACTAAAACTTGTAGCAGTCGCTATTGTCGCTCATGCCATATGGGGAATGGCGCGGAAGTTAACTCCAGATCGAAATCGTGCAACGATTGCGATTGTAACTGCCGCAATCGCCTTATTATGGCCAAGTAGTTGGACACAAGTCACCCTCATCATAATATGTGGCTTTATCGGCTGGTTTTTATATCGCAACCAACCAATTAGCCAATCTCAAAATATAAAAGTACCTATTTCAAAAAAGATAGCAGTTTCTTGTCTCGTCTTATTCTTTGGACTATTACTACTGCTACCAATATTAAGACCGTTCTCTTATTACATCGCTTTATTTGATAGTTTCTATCGCTCTGGCGCACTTGTATTTGGAGGAGGACATGTCGTGCTGCCTCTTCTTGAAGGTGAGTTCGTACAAAACGGAATGATGACGAAAGAACAGTTCCTAGCTGGATACGGATTAACACAAGCAGTACCAGGACCACTGTTTACATTCGCCTCTTATATAGGAGCAGTGTTAAACGGGACGCTTGGGGCATTACTCGCAACAATTGCAATTTTCTTCCCTGCTTTCTTACTCGTTATTGGTGTTTTACCATTTTGGAACAGCGTGAGAAAAATATCATTCATACAAGGCGCACTACTTGGAGTCAATGCAGCTGTTGTCGGTATTTTACTAGCAGCTTTTTATGATCCTATTTGGACAAGCACAATTATGAACGCTGTAGATTTTGTTTTTGCATCTCTTCTATTTTGCTTGCTCGCTTTTTGGAAAACACCACCTTGGGTTATCGTTATACTCGGGGCATTTGGCGGATATGCTCTATCCATTTTATAAATAAAAAACGACGGCATGATGTAGCCGTCGTTTTTCTATTAAAACTTCACAAGCTCTATTCCTTCTGGTAATTCGCTCTCTGTTAAAATACGCAATTCCTTCACACGATCCATTACGTAAGAAGAACGCTTCACAAGCTCTGGATCAATATAAGCTGGATGAACCATAATTTCTACCGTTTGTTCACCTTGTACTCTTTCTTTTAACTTCACAAAGTAATCTTCCGTCACACCATCCGCATAAAAGTCACTGTAAAACACATCAGAAAATGGGCGCACCGCTCTATCTTCCTCACAACGACGAATCGGAACATTATATGTAGCCGCTAATCTCTCAAGAACATCATGTAAAATCGGTAAACCATGCACATGATGATGACTATCTAAATGAGTTGGTGTTAATCCGTAAGATAGGAATTTCTCAATTTGAGCAGTCCACTCTCTCTCAACTTCTTCTGGATTTATATTTCCTTCCCTTACGACACCTTGTTTATGAAACAATCCATCGCTACTTACAAGTGATGGTACGTCTCCAAGAAGTGGTTCTCCTGCCGTTAATACAAGATGTACTCCTACTCCTAGCGTTTCATACTCTTTGGCTAAGCGTACCGCATGCTCTGTTCCTGGCATATTCATCATCATCGTCGTTGAATTTACAAGTCCGTTTATATGCCCATCAATAATGCCGTAATTTGTACCTTCTGTAAGACCGAAATCATCTGCGTTTACAATTAACTTAATCATCGTAATACCTCCTAATAAAGTGAAACTTTAATCAGTGGGGGGTTTTCTCCCCCCCACTGATTATTAGTTGAACCAATCGGACTTTTATGGGCAGTTGATCCCCCACCTAATTTCTTTGTTTTCGCTGAATTTTGAGGTAGTGGTCTTACTGCCCATTAAAGTGGGATAGAATAAAAAAAGCGGGCTAAATAGCGCCGCTTTTACTTCTCTACCTTTTTGAAGAACTGCGGAAGATATTCTTTATGTGCTTCCAACATTTCATCTAAAATTTGTTTTGCAACTGTATCTGATGGTACAAGTGGGTTAATTGTCATAGCAAGCAGCGCTTTATGATAATCACCTGTAACAGCAGCTTCAATTGTTGTGCGCTCAAATGATTTAATTTGCTGTACTAAACCGCGAACTGGTACTGGAAGATCTCCGACCGCAATTGGTTTTGGACCTTCTTTCGTAATAATACAGTTCACTTCAACAGCAGAATCATCTGGTAAGCTTGCAATTGTTCCGTTGTTTCGTGTATTAACAGGCTGGATATCACCTTTATTGTTGTAAATAGACGTAATTAAGCTACATGCTGCGTCACTATAATAAGCGCCGCCACGTTTTTCTAATTGTGGTGGTTTAATATCTAAATTCGGGTCTTTATATAACTCAAATAAATCATTTTCTAATTGTTTTACTACTTCTGCACGTGTACCTTTTTCAACAGAAGCTTCTTTTTCTTCTTCTAACATTTCACGTGTTTTGTAGTAATAACGATGATATGGACATGGAATTGCACGAAGGCCGCGAATAAAGTCTGGTTCCCAGTTAAGCGCTGCGATATTTTCCATCGTAATTTGCTTTTCCGGATCTGTTACAAGCTCTAACACACGATCCATTACACTTACGCCATCTAAGTATACATCTAGTCCGTATACCATATGATTTAAACCTGCAAAATCAACGTGGACACGACTTGCATCTACTTCAAGTAATCTTGCAAGACCCATGCGGATTCCGATTGGAACGTTACATAGACCAACTACTCTTTGAATATTTGTATAACGAAGGACAGCTTCTGTTACCATACCAGCTGGGTTCGCAAAGTTAATTAGCCATGCATTCGGACAAAGCTCCTCCATATCTTTACAAATATCTAAAATAACAGGAATCGTTCTCAGTGCTTTGAATAAACCACCAGGACCATTCGTTTCCTGACCGATTACATCATATTTTAATGGGATTGCTTCATCTTTTGCACGTGCTTCTAATAAACCAACGCGAAGTTGTGTTGTTACGAAGTCTGCATCTTTTAATGCCTCACGGCGATCAAGTGTTAAATGTACCTCGATTGGTAAACCAGATTTTTTCACCATACGTTTCGCTAAGTTACCAACAATTTCTAACTTTTCTTTTCCTGCCTCAATATCTACTAACCAAATTTCACGAACAGGAAGCTCATCATAACGTTTAATAAATCCTTCAATTAACTCTGGTGTATAACTAGATCCACCGCCGATTGTAGCAATTTTAATTCCAGTCATGCTTTATTCCCCTTTCGCTTCAAGCTTTTTATAAAGATCGATAAACTCTGCTGCTAATTCTTTCACTGTAATCGCATTCATTAAATGATCTTGTGCGTGAATTAAAAGAACACTAACCTCTGTTTTTTCTCCTCTTGCTTCTGATTGTATGAGCTCTGTTTGGAAATGATGCGCTTCATTAATCGCTTCTTTCGCCTTTACCATCGCTTCATCTGCTTCTACCATTTTCCCCTGTTTGGCAAATTGAAGTGCCTCCATCGCAAAGCTTCGTGCGTTACCACTATTTAAAATCAATTGGAATGGAATTTGTTCTGCTGTAGTCATCATAATTACCGCCCTCTCTATAAGGTTCAACCGATTTAAATACCCCTTCAGTTTGAACATGTCTATTAAAGTATGAATTTATTAATGATAGTTTAGTGTTCATATAGATGTTTTTCATCTTTTTGAACATGATATAAAGGTAATTGTTCTCACAGATATCGTTGTCTATGAGAACAATTACTATGTTACATAGGTACAGAGTTGTTATTTTCTTGTGCTGCTTTCTCAGTACGGATAACTGAACGATCGCATGCGACAACGAATGGGAAGTAAATCGCCATTGCAACAACAAAGTTGAATAATTGTAAAATCGCACCAGAAGGATGTAAACCTGTTACAAGATACCCACTAATAATTGGTGGAACGTTCCATGGAACCATCGCTACTGTTTTTGGTACCCATCCTAAGTAAATTGCTGTATAAGATGTAATAACTAACACAACAGGTGTTAATACGAACGGGATGAATAAAATTGGATTTAATACGATTGGTGTACCAAAGATTACTGGTTCGTTAATGTTAAATGCACCAGGTCCAATTGATAGACGAGATACACCGCGTAATTGTGCACTTTTCGCTACAATTAATACAACTACTAAAAACGCTAATGTTGCACCAGAACCACCAAGATATACGAAAGTATCAAAGAATGGTTTTGTAATAATGTTTGGAACATCAAATGCAGATGTACCATCTTGGAATAACTTAATATTTTTCTCTAATGCTGGTAAATAAAGTGGCTCAATAATACCACCAACAATATTTGGACCATGTAAACCGAAGAACCAAAGTACATGTACTAATAATGCAATAAAGATTGCACTTGGTAACGTACCCGCTAAACCTTGTAATGGAACTTGTAATGTATTAAAGATATACTCATGAACACTTGTACCTGCTAGTTTTACTGCTAATTGAATACTTGCAATACCTGTTAAAATCACAAATGCTGGAACTAAAGCAGCGAAAGATTTCATTACTGCTGGTGGTACACCGTCAGGCATTTTAATTGTAATGTTTCTTTGAACAAAGAAGCGGAATATCTCCGTTACGAGTATGGAGACAATAAGTGAAACGAACAAACCCTGTGCGCCTGTCCAAAGCATATTTATTCCAGCTTCTTTTGGTGTTGTTGGTGTAAGAATAATTAATGCACCAAACGAAATAATACCTGCTGACAATCCATCAATACCGTAAGATTTTGCTAAGTTATAACTTATGGTAACCGCCACCATCAGAGCTAATACCCCGAAGGACCCTGTCCACATACCAGCACCAATTTGTGTCCAAGTTTCACCGAATAAATCTTTCATAAAATTTTGGAATGCTGGAATTGGTAAACCATTAACTAGTACTGCCATCGAACCAACTAAAATAAGTGGCATAACTGCAATAAATCCATCTCGGATCGCAGCTAAGTGACGTTGCGATCCGATTTTACCAGCAATCGGAACCATGTACTTCTCCATAAATGCAATAAACTTTTGCATTTTACTTCCCCCCTAATTATTTTTTAAGTGTTAATGCGTGATCTAAAACTGCTTCTCCATTCATCATGCCGTAGTGCATTGGATTGATAACGTCGATTCCAACGTTTCTCTCGTCAGCAAGCGTTTTCATTGAAGAAAGCATGTAACGAACTTGTGGTCCTAGTAATAATACATCTGCTTGATCGATATTTGTTTTTACTGCATCCCCAGATACAGCCCAAATCTTTCCTTCTAGACCGCGAGCTTTTGCGGCCGCTTCCATTTTTGTAACTAGTAAACTTGTAGACATCCCTGCTGAGCAACATAATAAAATATTCATTTGAAAATCCCCCTTGTGTAGTATAAAAAATTTATGTTTTATTTATTTTTCTTTACGCTATTTATTAATGCAATTAGCGTGCCAACTTTTTAAAATCAATAAAATCAGTGCTTTTTCGACTGTTTTCTTTGTGTGTTAACGCTTTCAATTAGTGTGTTACTCAAAAAACACACAGTGTGTTATAAAACAACACGCTTTTAACACATAACTGTATGAAAATAGATTAGTGTTTAGTTGTCTAGTTATGCTTAACATAAAAAAACACTAAAAAAATCTTTCATCGTAGAATCTAGTAAAAAAACAACATGCTCTTGAACACACTCTTCTATCTATTGTCCAAGCAAATTCTACTAGATTACATAGAATAGAGTAAAATAACACAATTCGAAAGGAGATTCCTATGCCAAAACATAGAAAACAAAGCAAAATAAAGATTTATAGAATAAAAAGCTATAAAAAAGACAAGCGTTCTGAAGTAGACTCTGACAAATTTGAACTAGAACAGCAGGACAAGCACGATACACAAGACAAACAAGATGAACAGGATAAACAAGTACAATCAGAAAATGTAATTATAGTACCCACAGATTCACACAACTTAGATGTGTGGGATGAAATTTCTCTAAAGGAAATACAAGCTGGTGAACATACAAATTTATTTAAAGAAAAGAGTAATTATCAAAATATTAATTTAGTCCAAGTAAACGATATTCGCTTATACTTGGACAAGCAACTACAATTCAGCTCCGTCGATGAGCAAATTTATCATGAAGCACTTGTACATCCAATTATGTCAAAAGTAATTGATCCAAAACGTGTTCTCATATTAGGCGGTGGCGATGGTCTTGCCCTGCGAGAAGTTTTAAAATATGAAACTGTACTACATGTAGACCTTGTTGACTTAGATGGATCGATGATTGATATGGCTCGTAATGTTCCAGAATTAGTTTCTTTAAACAAAAGTGCATTTTTTGATAATCGTGTAAATACACACGTATGCGATGCAAAAGAGTTTTTAAGCTCTCCTTCCTCTTTATACGATGTAATCATTATTGATTTCCCAGACCCAGCGACAGAGTTGTTAAGTACTTTATATACAAGCGAACTTTTTGCTCGTATAGCTACATTCTTAACAGAAGATGGCGCATTCGTCTGCCAATCTAATTCACCTGCTGATGCACCTCTAGTATACTGGAGCATCGGTAATACAATTGAACATGCTGGACTAACTGTGAAAAGTTATCATACAATCGTTCCTTCTTTTGGAACTGACTGGGGATTTCATATCGCTGCTAATTCTGCCTATGTACTAGATCAAATTGAACAATTATATGTAGTACCAACTCCTCGAACCTTGCCTGCTCTTCTTTTTCCTTTATTTCAATTTAAAGAAGAACATCTAGAACAACGCAACCTCGCTCTTTTAAATTCAGAATCGAACCTTATCCTACATCGTAACTACTCAGCTTCTTCAAATAAGAAAAACCGGGAAAACCACCCGGTCCTTTTTCGTCTAGCGAAAATCCGATAAATTGTACATAATCCCATCAATCCCTGTGTAATCCTGCGGATACATATCTTCACCACATCGTTCACAGGAAAACCTAGGCGGAACAATCGAATCTCCTACATCCATGATATCAAATCTTCTTACCACAGAATCGGGAATATTTTCTGTTTGAGCACAGCCTACACAAACATACTGTACATAGCTAATTCGCTTATGTCCAACTGTGTTTTTCTTCTTTTTCTTTTTTCGATGTTTGCTTACTGGCGAAATAATCAATCACCCTCTTTAAATAATTTCGCGTATTTTGGCATAAAGCTACTTTTATTTTCCATTCTCTGCTTTCTAGGCAGACTTCCCCCTTGTATTCATAAAATGATTCACATTTTGGACAAAGAAGAGGATCTTTTTTTCCACTCGCGATAACTCGTTCCCTCCACGTCTGACGACGTAGTGTTTTTTTCACTTTTATTATCCAACGTCTGGCTTTCTTTTGCCATTCATTTAATAGTTTTTTACATAATGTTTTAATTCGACGTGCATACATGCCATAATGACGAATCATTTTGAATTGCTCATCTGGAATATGACGAATTAATCGAGAAATAAACTCTTCTACAGATATCGTTTCTACTTTTTTCCTCCCATCTAATTTGTCCGTATATGTAAAAGAAACAGATTGCCCATCATATTCCTCGATCCGGTTCAACCCAATAGCAGGTCGACGAATATAGCGGCCAATATACCGAAGTTGTTTTTTTACGTTTCCTTTCTGTTTCGGAGCATGTACATAGAAGCCTTTCCCATTATCAGAAAATGCTTTTTGAAGTTTCGATTGAATTGGCTTTTTTTCTGCCACCGTGAGCTCTTTTCGAATCAGTTTTAACACGATGGTTTGCCACTGTTTCCGAAGCATCTCAAACGGAAGAAAATCATACCCTTTCCACTCTCCAATCTTTGTCATCCCACCCATTGTAACAAGTATATGAACATGCGGATTAAAATTAATTCTAGTGCCGAAGGTGTGAAGACCTACGATAATACCGGGTGTTACCTTAATTTTCTTTTGAAAATAATCCACCAACAGCCTGGCGGCCTCATCCATAAAAATCTTTAATAAATGGCGGTGCAAAAGAAAAATATCTCGAAGTCCTTCATCTACGGTAAAAATAACATGACGATGATTCACCTGAAGTACGTCTTCTGAAAGAAGTCTACTCCATTCTTCACTTTCTCCTACAGAACAAGTTGTACAAAATCGTCCTTTACAACGATAAGGAACTTTTCGAACATGATGACACCCTTCACATACAAACAATTTAAATCCATTTTCAGGGTCTCCACACCCTCTAAATTTTTCAATTTCTTTCAAAACAACTGGACGGATCCTCGCTCCATATTTATCTTTAAATCGTTCCCAATGATTATGTTCATCAAAGAAAATACGTTTTAATATATTTGCTTCCATAACTAAAAAATATCACAATCTAGCGCATTATGGAAATTCCAAATATTGTTCAAAATCCCTTACATAACAAGCTTTCCAAGGAAGCAATTCGTGCTTAAAAACTTATACTTTCTTATCTTTTAAAAAAACAGGCCAAATACATGTTTCCGATTCGAAAACATGAAAAGAAAATACTCCAATCAGAGAAAGAATCTATGCCAAATAGAGAAATTCTCTTATGAAGTCGTGTTATTCCAAGGAACCGTTCTAGTTTCTATGACTTGGTTTATCGCTTGTAAGACCGATTGTTTTTGTTTTTTCATGGTACTCATAAAGCTTCGTATCTGACAAAAAGATTCTGCGCCTTTCTTACTTCGGAAAGTCCCAGACACTTTCTGTTTTACTTTCGTCATCCGAATATCCCGTTCTGCTTGATTGTTATCAAATGGAATGGCTGGATGTTCTAAAAACGCTAGAATTCTGTCAGAATACTTGACGAAGCGATTCCATAAATTTTGAGAAGGCGTCTGCTTTCCTTTCTTCTTTTGTTTCGTGGAAAGAATCTGTTGTTCTTTCAATATGGATTGATACATAATAAACAGATTCTTTTGCGTCGCTTTTGGCATGGTACCTTCGGATTGCTTTTTCATCGTCAACGCTTGCGTTAGAAATTTCTGCATCTGTTGTGCCCATTGTTCTCCAGTACTATCTATAATTCCTTGTAAATCTCGTAAGAGATGGGCATTACATAAAACGTGACGACAATCTGTATACGCATCATACGATTTCCAACCATCATGCATCGCAATTCCAGAAAAAGATGGCAAGATTTCTCCAGCATCCATTGCTTCTTTTCCACGTTTTTGATGAATATGTTGCAATGTCACCTCCGGTGTACTGGCAGTATGTAACCATTGTGTTTTGTTTTCTACACGCATACCAGTTTCATCAAAATGGACAACAGGAGACTGCAGAATCTTTTCCTTTAC
The DNA here is from genome assembly GCF_038005425.1 of Bacillus sp. FSL K6-0268. NCBI lineage: Bacteria > Bacillati > Bacillota > Bacilli > Caryophanales > Bacillaceae > Bacillus > Bacillus sp. FSL K6-0268. The sequence continues at coordinate 3,837,354 of NZ_JBBOTF010000001.1, read as the reverse complement.
TTCTTTTATGAATGGCTGCAATTGAGAAGCGAAAGCCTGTGTATGATTTACCAGGGTTCCTTCGCTTATAGAATGTCCAAAACAATCCTGAAAGAATTCTTTTGTTCGCTTCAAAGAAATGCATTGATAATGCGTTAAATAGGGAATCAGTCTTTTTATATTTGGACCATATTGAACAGGACGAGATACTGTCGAAGGAAATTGGGCTTCTTGGATAGAATGGCAATGTGGGCATTCTTTCTGTTCTACTTTATGTTCTGTCACTTCGATCTGAATAGGTGGTAAGTCATACACTTGGCGAATGCGATACCCTTTTACAGGCTCGTGGTTCAAGGAAGTATGACAACAAGTACAATATGTAGGAGAATGTGTAATCGTATGATCTGGAGTCGCTGTCAAACCAAGAGTATGTCCCTTGTGGCCCAACTGGCCACCCGTTTGACGATGAGACGGTTTGCGCAAACTTTTTGTAACGGGCTTACCCAAACCATCTGTAGAAGGTGGCTTATGACTATTTTTGGAGTTTTTTTTTGAAGCATTTTCTAGTTCTTGTATACGTTTTTCTAACTTAGAAAATGTTTCTTCAAATAAAGAAATAACAGCTTCAGGTCCTTTTTTATATGTATCTAAAATAATTTTTCGATCGACCATAAGATTCACCTCCCCTGTTTGATATACTCAGTATTTACAAATGGGAGGCATATGAAACTAGTAAAATTTAAAAAAGACACCGAAAGGTGGCTGAGTAGTTACCCTACATCAATGCTACAAACAGGAAATGAAGTTTTGACGATATTATAGTAAGGAGTGTTGCCTATGGAATATTCTACTTTTGGCAAGCATATAATAGTAGATTTATGGGGAGTAGATTTTTCTCTACTAGATGATACGCACTTTTTAGAATATCATTTAGTTACAGCTGCAGATTGCTCTGGTGCCCATGTTTTAAACGTAAGTAAAAAAGAATTCCAGCCATATGGTGTTACTGTATTAGTGTTATTATCAGAAAGCCATCTTTCCATTCACACTTACCCGGAACAAAATTTTGCAGCTATTGACTGTTATACTTGCGGTACAACCGTTGAACCACAAATTGCGATTGATTATATCGTAAATATATTAAAACCGGAGCGGATGCATATAAAAAGATTAATTCGTGGTATAGGAGAAATTGTTACTGCCGATTAATTATAACTCTTACTCATCCGGAAAAAGGAGGATTGTAAATACCATCAGTGGGATGAACATTCCACTGATGGTACAGGCATATACATAAAGTGAAACTTTAATTAGTGGGGGCTTTGTTCATCTCCCACTAATTATTAGTTGAACCAATCGGGCCTTTACGGACAGTTAAGCTCCCTCCTAACTTCCTTGCTCCAGCCACATTTTGAGGTGGGAGTTTTACTGCCCGTTAATGCGGGATAAAAAAACCTTGCATAAGCAAGGTTCATTCATCCACCGACATCTTCCTATATAACTCTACAAACTCACTTGCTAATTCTTTCACTGTAATTGCATTCATTAAATGATCTTGCGCGTGTACCATTAAAAGAGTAACTTCGGTCTTTTCGCCACCAGCCTCTTTCTGTATAAGCTCCGTTTGTACACGGTGCGCCTCTTTTAATTCCTCTAGCGCTTCTTGTAATTTAGCTTCTGCTTCTGTAAACTCCCCACGCTTCGCACAATCAATTGCTTCCATTGAACAACTTCTCGCGTTTCCTCCATGCAAAATTAAATGAAAAGCTTTCGTCTCTATCGTATCCATTTTACTTCTTCACTCCCCCTTTTCTTCTGCTACTTTTTGTTTATCCCATATTTTTAAGAACGGTAAATAAATGAAGAATGCAAGCGCAAAGTTGACGAGTTGTAAAACAACACCTGAAATTTTCCCACCCGATCCTAAATATCCACTGAAAAGAATAGGTGTCGTCCAAGGTACAGCCGCCCCACTCGGACGTGCGACCCATCCCCATTCCATTGCAAAGTAAGAAACAATTGTTAACACAACTGGAACCAATATAAATGGAATTAATAAAATTGGGTTCATTACAATTGGCATACCAAAAGTTACCATCTCATTAATATTAAATATACCAGGCGCGATTGACAATCTCCCTAAACTTTTTAATTGTTGACTTCGTGCAAATAGTAACATTCCGACAACTAGAGCCAGCGTTGCACCAGAACCGCCCATATAAATCCATAAGTCAAAAAACTGTGCCGTAATGGTATTTGGTACATCTTGCCCAGCTTGAAAAGCAACTCGATTTTGATCCATTAACGACAACCAAACAGGGCTCATTACACCACCAACAATAGTAGCACCATGAATTCCACACGACCAAAGAACATGAACGAGAATAACTGCTATTATTGCGCCCCAAAGACTAGCACCAAGTACACTAAGTGGTTCCTGTAAAATTTGTCCTACAATATTATGGATACTGCCAAAAGAAGTATTTTCTATAATTAAGCGTAAAATCCAAATAACTGTTACAACAATAAAACCTGGAACAAGTGCCGCAAATGAACGCGTGACAGCTGGTGGAACTGTCTCTGGCATCTTTATAATTATCTTTTTTTGTACAATAAACCGATAAAGTTCAGTAGATATAAGTGCAATAATCATTGCTACAAATAACCCTTGGCTTCCCATTAATGCAGCTGGGATAGCGCCTTCTACAAGTACACTCTCTTTTGTACTTGGTATAATATATGCAACTTGAAATGGAGTCGCAAGTAAAAACGTCACAAGCGACAATGCCCCGGATGCTAAAGCATCCACTTTATAATACTCTCCAAGCCTGTAAGCGATTCCAAAAACAGCTATTAAAGCCATTATATTAAAAGTTGCACTAACTGGATACCCTAAAGCTCTCTGCCAATTCTCACCAAACAAACCTGCCATAAACTCGTTATATCCCGGTATCGGCAGTGCACTAATAATGAGGAAAAACGATCCAATAATTAAGAAAGGCATCGTTAAAATAATTCCATCTCGAATTGCTTGTAAATGCCTCTGCTCTGCAACCTTCCCTGCCACCGGCATCACATACTTCTCTAAAAACCGTATCATCTATCCCACTCTCCTCATGGTTTCATTGACAAAGCTGCTTGCAAGATAGCTTCTCCATTACAAAGTCCGTAATGGACGGATTGAATAACATCAACAGGTACCCCTTTCTCCTTACATAATTCTTTCATTTTCGGTAATAAATAACGTACTTGCGGTCCAAGTAAAAGGACATCAGCTTTATCAATATGACTATTCACTTCAGAACCTGATACTGCCCAGATTTTCACTTCTATCCCTCTTGCCTCTGCTGCTTTCTCCATCTTTGTAACAATCAAACTGGAAGACATTCCCGCTGCACAGCAAAGCAAAATATTCATTCCGCTTCCCTCCCCCTTTTTCTAAACCTAAGTTATGGTGCATCCCTTGCCACCACTAGGTTACAAATATATATGTCTAGATTTCCTGCTGTATGCCGAGCTTAAAAACAAAAATTTCTTGGTTTTCACGCTATTCCATTTATCCGTATTCTCCTAGTAAAGAGGACTCTAACTCGCTATAATGATTCAGTATGATTTTTTAATTGATAGGAGGATATATTTATGAAGGCATATCGCTTTCCACTTATTTTATTATCTTCTATCCTAATTGGTGGTTTCATTGGTTATTTCATGGGTGCCGATGCAGTTGCTTTAAAGCCGCTTGGTGATATTTTCTTAAACTTAATGTTTACGATTGTTGTACCTCTAGTGTTCTTTAGCATCGCATCGTCTATTGCTAATATGGATGGATTAAAACGTTTCGGTAAAATTATGTCTAGTATGGCTGGGACTTTCTTATTTACAAGTATTTTAGCTGCTATTTTTATGATTATTGTCGTGAAAGTATTCCCGCCAGCACAAGGTGTTGTACTAGAACTAACACAACCTGACAAAGCCGGCAAAGCTGTTAGTGTTGCAGATCAAATCGTCGGTATTTTAACAGTATCTGACTTCTCTAAGTTACTATCTCGTGAAAATATGTTAGCTCTTATTTTCTTCTCTATCTTAATGGGGATTGCAACTTCAGCAGTTGGCGAAAAAGGAAAGCCATTCGCTACATTCCTACAAGCTGGTGCAGAAATTTCAATGAAAGTTGTATCTTTCATTATGTACTACGCTCCAATCGGACTTGCTGCTTACTTCGCAGCATTAGTTGGTGAATTCGGACCACAACTTCTTGGAACTTACTTCCGAGCAGCAATGGTATACTATCCAGCTTCTCTTATCTACTTCTTTGTATTCTTCACGTTCTATGCATACCTTGCAGGTCGCAAACAAGGTGTACAAGTATTTTGGAAGAACATGGTCTCTCCTACAGTTACATCACTTGCAACTTGTAGTAGTGCCGCAAGTATTCCAGCGAACTTAGAAGCAACGAAGAAAATGGGTATTTCTTCAGACGTTCGTGAAACAGTTGTCCTTCTTGGATCTACACTTCATAAAGATGGATCTGTTTTAGGCGGCGTATTAAAAATTGCTTTCTTATTCGGTATTTTCAACATGGAATTCGAAGGACCGAAAACATTAGCAATCGCACTTGTTGTTTCTTTATTAGTAGGAACAGTAATGGGTGCTATTCCAGGCGGTGGTATGATTGGTGAAATGTTAATCGTATCTCTATACGGTTTCCCGCCAGAAGCATTGCCAATTATTGCAGCAATTAGTACAATCATTGATCCACCTGCAACGATGTTAAACGTAACAGCAGATAACGCTTGTGCGGTAATGACAGCTCGCCTTGTAGAAGGTAAGAATTGGATCAAAAACAAATTTGCTTAATAGATAGAAAGAGGATGCTCGTTTAGAGCATCCTCTTTTTGTCGTTATTTGTTGATAAGTTGATATCTCCTCTCGCCACAAATTTGTTACAATCTTCACAAATATTCCACATCCATTATCCATTCTCCGTACTATAATCATGTATGGAAAAGGAGATGGAAATAATGACTCAAAGCGCACCAGAATTTAAAGTTTTGCAAAGCATTGCATTTCTCGCTGTTGTTTTGCAAAGTTCCTTATTATATACAATGAATCAAGGAAATGTCTTACTTGAGCAATCTCTCATTATGGGCATGCTATTCAACCTTGCAAAATTCTCAGCACCAGCATTCATATTTATCGTTGGATTTCACTTAATTCGGCACTATACGAAGCAATTAGTATATAAAGAATATATTTCTGAAAAAGCGACACACTTACTCATTCCTTATTTCTTTTGGTCTATTCTTTACCTATTAACAACAAACGATCTTATTACGTTACAAAGTGGAATAAAAAGTTTATTACTCGGAACAGCCGCGCCCCATCTTTGGTACGTTATTATGATGTTCCAAATTCACTTATTGTTCCCTTTACTATGCACACTTTTTTATTGGTTTCAAAAACGAACAGAAAATAAAAAAGACATATATAAATATATGACCTTTTTCGCGTGCCTATATTTTCTATTAATGTGGTTCTCTTCTCACTATATTTTTAATGGAGAAAAATTAACAAGTTCAACAATTTTACATTATACAGATCGATCATTTCTATTCTACTCATTCTATTTCGTTATGGGTGGCATTGCCGCTGTAGCACTAAAAACTTGGCGTCTATTCGTCATGAAACATATCCCGCTTATAACAATATTATTTTTCATCTTATTTTTATTCATCAATTATGAGTTGTTTAGTTTTCACGGAGCAAACTCTATTCATTTAACTGTTTCTACCTATTTAAAACCATCTATGTTTTTATATATCGTATGCGAAATTATCATACTGTATATGTTATCTATTATGATAGTACAGCGTCGTGGTTTCTTATATAAAACGTTACGTTTCATTGGAAATTACACGTATGGTGCTTATTTAGCTCACTTATTCTTCTTGCAACTATGCACAAAGTTTCTTTCTTTATTCACACTGCAAGAAAATACTATATTATATAGCCTATTACTATTTGTGTTAACGGCTATTATCTCTATTTCAACAATGGTCATTTGTAGCACAATACCATTTCATACTTGGATTACAGGGCCTTCTCCTACAACAAAGATGAAATGGACGAAGGTTGTATTCCGAAAAAATCATAAAAAACTATTCAAGCCATATATTTGATATAATGATACGCATATAAAAAGAAAGCGAGAGACACCTATGATTAATCAAGTTGGACAAATTATGCTATATGTAAATAACCAAGACGAAACATTACAATTTTGGACAGAAAAAGTAGGGTTCCAAATCATTGCGGAAGAGAATAACGGAAACGAATTCCGCTGGATTGAAATTGCACCGGCGAAAGAAGCAGGAACAAGCATCGTCCTTCACGATAAAGCGTTAATCGCGAAGATGCAACCTGAATTAAACTTAGGTACTCCTTCACTTATGTTCTTCTCTAATAACTTAGATCAACTGTATAAAGATCTTTCAGAGAAAAATGTCACAGTTGGACAAGTTGTAGATTTACCTACTGGTAGAGCATTCAACTTTGCTGATAATGAAAATAATTACTTTGCAGTAATGGAACGTAAATAAAAAATAAGCTATCCGAAAAAATCGGATAGCTTATTTCATTTTAAGAAACTTGTTCTGCATTCGTTTCTTTATGCTGTATATGGCTCGTGATCCAAGCAATTCCACCGGCAACAACGAGATAACATAACAATATTAAAATTTGCATTTGTAATTGCGACCAATCTCCTAAAGAGATAACATCTTGTAATCCTCTAAGAGAATGGGACATTGGGAGAAACTGTCCAATTTTGCTAAGCACAGCTATGTTTAATTCTCCTGGGAAAGTACCTCCACTCGTCGCTAATTGCAGGACAAGAAGCGTTACCGCTAAGAACTTTCCAACAAGACCAAATACTGTTACTAACATAAGAATAAATGTCATGAACGTAAAGGAAATAACAATACTTGATAAAACAAAAAGTGGCACACTGGCAACTTCTAGTTTCATAACACCTAGCACAACTACATCTACGAGTAGCGCTTGAATAAGTCCAATTAAATATACCAATCCTAATTTATTAATAAAATGTACCGTTCCGCTTACCTTCATATTTTGTCTGCGGCCAAGAGGTAAAATATTCGATGCCATAATTCCGCCAACATAAAATGCAAGTGATAAGAAATATGGTGCAATGCCTGAACCGTAGTTAGGAACGTCAGAAACTGTTGACTTCACTAACTGAACTGGCTCTGAGAACATCGTATTGCGTGCATCATCATTACGGACATCCGCTATCTTCTCTGCGCCCTCTCCCAATTTCGTAGAAAGTTCTTTCGCACCATCATCAAGTTTAGCAAGTCCATTTGTTAATTTACTAGCACCGTTATTCAGCTCCGTTCCACCACTCGCAAGCTGATTTACACCTTCTTGTACTGTTGTAAATCCATTTCCCCACTTCGTAAATCCATCAGCTAAATTCGATGCACCATCTGCTACCTTTTTCGTTCCAGCAGTAGCTTCATTTAACTTAACTCCGAATGTATTCATGCCTTCTTCAATCTTATGTTGACCCTCAGTAAGCTTCTTCGCTCCTTGTGTCAATTGTTGTTGGCTATTATTTAAAGTACTTGTTGCTTTAGCTAGTCCATTAGACGTAGCAACAATTTTTTGAAAAGCGGGATCTTGCTGCACTTCTGGATGATTTTTCACGTACTCTTCTAATTGTTGTTTTACACTATTAGCTGCACCATCCGCTTTTACTTGGCCTTCAGCAAGCTTCTCACTTCCACTCACCCATTCATTTGTACCAGCACTTAATTCACTAACTCCTGATTGTAACGTTTTTTCACCTTGTGCTAATAACTCCATACCACTATGAAGTGATGTCACTCCTTGACTCAGCTCATTTGCCCCCCCGGTTAAAGCAGATTGACTGGATGCAAGCTTTTCACTTCCCTCTTTCAATTTCGATGTCCCATCACTTAAACGATCAATACCATCCGCAAGCTGATTCGCTCCATTTTTTGCATCGGTCGTTCCTTCATGTAACTTCTCAGCCCCATTACTTGCATCACTCAATCCTTGTGCCAAATCTTGAAACTTTGAAAAGACACCCTCTGTATAAGATTTCGTAATACTATTTGAGATTTTTGTTTTCATATTTTCAACAGCTGTCGTTCCAATTTGAGCTGCTACAAAGTTTTTACCTGGATTTACTTTGTACTGTAACTTTGCTGGCTCTGGTTTCTCATCCATAAGTGTACTTACCTTTTTAGAGAAATTCTCTGGAATCGTAACAACCATATAATATTTATCTTCTTTTAACCCTTCATCAGCATTTTTTTCTGATACGAAATGAAAAGCCAGTTCCTTATTCTCTTTTAAATTTTTAACAAAATCGTCTCCTGCATGAATTGTTTTTTCATCCATCACAGCACCCTTATCTAAATTCACAACTGCAACAGGTAATTTATCTAATTTTCCGTACGGATCCCAATATCCAGCCAAGAAGAATCCTGAATAAATTAACGGAACGATTAATAAAAAAATTAAAGCGATACGTCCATGTTTATGGTGCCACATCGCTTTCCAATCTTTAAATATAAGTTGAATTCCTTTCATGAAACATACTCCTTCTCCTAATTTCACACCATTACAATGGTTTAACAGATTTACTATACACGTCACTTTCCATACTGTATAATACATCTTTAATTATCAATTCATTCCTTTTGGTCTATAGAAAGGAGATTCGAAATGGAACTGCTCCAGTTAAAATACTTTCAGACAGTTGCACGACTAGAACATATGACAAAGGCAGCTGAAGAATTGCATATCGCGCAACCTTCACTCAGCAAAACAATCGCTAGACTCGAAAAGGATTTAGGCGTCCCTTTATTTGATCGCCAAGGCCGACAGATTACTTTAAATTCTTTCGGAAAGGTATTTTTAAAACGGGTAGAACGTATTTTTCATGAATTAAGTGAAGGGGAACGAGAAATTAAAGATTTAGCCGAATTACAACAAGGCTCTATTACAATGGCCGTTTCTATTCCAAGAATATTACCAGAACTACTAGGTTCTTTTTTACGAGAACATCCTAATGTTCGATTCCAGCAATTTCTTGCGTCTACTCCTTCTATGAAACGACAACTGGAAAATATGGAAATTGACTTTTGTCTTTCCTCTGTACCAGTTGAAGGAGAAGAAATTGTTTGGGAACCACTTATTACAGAAGAAATTTTCTTAGTCGTTCCTTCAGGCCATCGGTTATCAAACCGCGAAAGTATCCACCTGCATGAAGTAAAAGACGAACCGTTTATTAGTATGAATACTGGCTATGGATTTCGGCACTTAACGGATGAATTTTGTAAAGAAGCTGGTTTCACTCCGCATATTGCTTTTGAAGTAGATGAACCGACAGTGATTAGCGACCTCATTAAGCAAGGTCTCGGCATCGCTTTTGTTCCAAATTTAACTTTATTAAAAAACTCTACTTTAGCAGCAAACAAGTTGCGTATTATTGAACCCGCTTGTAAGCGAACCATCGGATTAAGTTGGTCAAAAAAGCGATACTTATCAAAAACAGCTCAGCAATTCCGTGAATTCGTGATTGACTACTTCTCTAATATTAGGACGCAAAATTATATCAACCAATAAAAGGTGCCACCCTCATATGGTGGCACCTTTTATTGGTCACTCTTTTTTAATTCCATTTCAGCTAAAAGTGGTAGTACATTATCAAAAATATGCGTATTATTATTTTCACCTGTTACATATCCACCATAATATCTACTAAATACGTTGTCATTTCGGAATGTGGACATATGATCATACAATTCCTTCGCAAACTTTGTATCACCTGTTTGTAGTACGTACAAAATCGTTAGTCCATACGCGGCTGGCGATTCATAATTCACAGTTTGTTTTCCCGTTTCTAAATTGTAACGACCGTATAGCTTTCCATCCTCCTGGAATCTCTTCTTTATAAATTCCAAATAAGCAGCTGATGAAAGACCACCTAAACTTCGATGATATGCAACGTATGATTGGTCAATAAGATTCACTTCTTTATCGTACTTAAATGTACCATCTTCTTTATATTCTTTTGGGAATGCCCAGCCATGCCTTGGATAATCCGCTAAAAATTGAACAATTTCCTGATATTGCTGAGCAGAAACTTTACCGTACTTCTTCATATAAGAGAATGCACGCGGATTTATGTATGATGTTGTTACAAAATTATTTTGTTTCCCTGCATCTGCATCATAATAATCAACATAATAATTATCTTTTTTATTATAACGAAGTACAGCATCACTTAATTGATCGGCAAGGTTTTTATAACGCTCTTCCTTATACATTTCATAAGCACGATATAATTGTTCTATAATACGAAGATCATCTATAAGTGCATTTGTAGCTGACTGCCTCTCTCCCTTTTCAGAGAGTTTCCATAAAACGATATGATTCTTATATACGAAATTATCTTGAATAACCTTTACTTGCTCATCAAATAACGCCTGGTCATCTTTATCAAGTGTATATTGTAACCATAATCCCGCCGATTCTGATAAAGCTTCACGTCCCTTCGCTTCACCCGTACCTGCCTTAGTATCTACTAAACGATACGTGGCAAGCGTTCCATTTTCATTCACCATATGTCTTAAAATAAAATTTTCTGTACGGTTTCCTTGTAAAGCTGACCAAAATACAATTCCACCTAAAGCGATTAAGAAGATAACTCCAATCCCTATATATAAACGTTTCCGCAATCTTTTCACCTCCCTAGTAAGGCTAACCTTAATTTTATCAGAACATACATAAATTTAAAAAAGACAATCTATTAGATTGTCTCCCCCATTTCTATCCCCCACAAACCTCTTTAGAAGGTTTATATAGCGATTGTACAAGTCGATCATATTCACGACGTGTAATTTCTTTATTATATAGCTTCAATAATAAATCTCTATGCTCTTTTGAAAATGCCATCTTTTTAATGACTTCAGGATACATAAAACACCCTCTCCATTTCACATAAACTTCTTTTTCGAAAAACAGAACTTATGTTCGCATAAAAGATTATAAAAGATTCCTGCGCAAAAAACAAACAAAATATAAGCAACTACTTATTTCTTTCTATTCAAAATATTACAACATTATATTATTATATTCACTTTTTAAATACATATATATTTTTGGTAGTTTTTTTGAATAAATCTTCCAATTAAATCAGAAAATAATGGCAAAAAAGAAGAGGAGTTTACATATGGATACGGTAACATTAGCAAGAGCATTTTTTGGTTCTTCATTAGCATTCCACATTATCTTTGCAACACTTGGCGTTGGACTTTCATTGATGATTTTTATAAGCGAAATACTCTATCACTGGAAGAAAGACTCCGACTATGCCATTATGGCGAAAAGATGGACAAAGGCGTTTGCTATTCTTCTCGGTGTAGCAATTCCAACTGGAACAATTGTCGGTGTGCAAATCTCACTTCTTTGGCCTGGTTTTGCCAAAATTGTTGGGCAAGTTATTTCTGTTCCCTTCCAAATTGAGATTTTTGCCTTCTTTTTGGAGGCTTTATTCATGTCGATTTACGTATATGCAGCCGATAAACTTCCTCCATTTATGAGATTAATCTCGCTATTTTTCGTCATGCTTGGTGCCACGGCATCCGCCGTTCTTATTACATCAGCAAATACATGGATGAATACACCAGCAGGATTTTCAATGAATCCAGATGGATCTGTTTTTAACGTTGATCCTTGGAAAGCTTTCTTTAATCCGAGTTTTGGCACAAGTGCATTCCATGTCGTTATTACGGCTTATGCAACTGGTGCGGCTGTCATTGCTTCTATCGCTGGATTTAAATTATTGAAGAAAAATTTAAGTACACGTGAAATTGCTTATCATAAAAAGGGGCTACTATTAGGGCTTGTCGTGACATTTATTACAGGCGCTACGATGTGGCTTTCAGGGCACGAATCGGCAATCGCCCTACATAAACACTCACCTGAAAAACTTGCATCTGCTGAAGCTTTATTTAAAACGACATCACACGCACCGCTATCCATTGGCGGGATTGTGGATCCTAATACGCTTGAACTAAACTATGCACTTGAAATTCCAAACATGCTTAGCTTATTAGTGGGACTAGACCCTAGCACTGTCGTAAAAGGTCTAAATGAATTCCCACAAGAAACATGGCCACCATTTTATACACATACACTGTTCAACTTAATGGTCGGCACTGCTGCGTTTACCTTTGCAGTTGCAGCAATTGCTCTCTTATATTGGTACTTTGTTTACCGAAAAAAGGGGACAGAACTACCGAAGTGGCTACTTTGGGGGGCTGCCGCATGCGGACCAATTATGATGCTCGGTATTGAATTCGGATGGATTTTCAGTTGTAGCGGTCGTCAGCCATGGACAATTTATGGTATGCAACGTACAGTCGATGCTTCTACTCGCGCTGATTTCGTCGGTCCTTTATTTGTTTTATTCATCATTTTATATATTGGACTCGCTATTTTAACAGTCTTTGTTCTACGGACATTCTTTAGAAGACATCCATTAAAGAATGATTTACAACACCAAGGAGGCGATTCTCGTGCATGAGGAAAGTATTGCAATCATCATCTTATGGGCCCTTATTTTCGTATACAGTATATTAGGGTCCATCGATTTTGGAGCTGGTTTTTGGGGTATGGTATACGCAAAACATCCAACGCTCGCTGCCAAACTTGCCAATCGGTACTTATCACCAACTTGGGAAGTAACAAATACGTTTCTCGTTTTCGTCGTTGTCGCATTTCTCGGCTTCTTTCCGAAAGCGGCCTTTACTCTTGCAACCGTTATGTTCGTACCAGTTATGTTAATTTTAGTACTCGTTGCAGTACGTAGTACATTTATGGTATTTGCTTACTCCTTGCCAAAATATCAGTACCTTCTTCGGGTTATTTCAGGTATTACTGGTCTCTTAATTCCAGCACTATTAATTACCGTTTTACCCGTTACAGAGGGAGCGTATATTACAATGTCTGAAGGAAGAGAAGTACTCCTGTATGGAAAACTTCTTTCTAGCCCGGTTATCTATTGTTATATGCTCTTCGGACTAACGTCTGAACTATTTCTCTCCTCTCTCTTTCTTGCTGATTTTGCGAGAGAGCAAGGTTCAGAAGATGCATACAAACTTTATAGAAGGAATGCCATCATACTTGGCCCTGCAACACTTGTTACGGCGATTATCGCTCTCGTTGTAATGGATCCAGAAACACATTGGCTTATGCAAGGATTAATAAAGCAATTCCCATGGTTTACAGTTTCTATTGTTCTATTCGTTATCGGATACTCGTCCCTTTGGTGGACAAACAAGAAGTATAACACACTAGGATTCCCTCGCATTGCTGTTTTAGCTGTCGTCGCTCAATATGCATTTGCAAGCTATGCTTACGGGGTCGCGCATTTACCGTATATTATTTACCCTGACGTAACTGTATTTACAAGCTTTACAACGAAAGAAACGTTCTATGCACTGCTCATTCTATACGCAATTGGGATTGCAATTTTATTACCAGGATTTATTTTCTTCTGGAATTTATTCTTGAAGGATCGTACTTTTTTGAAGGAAAAATAATATAGCCTTGGAGTCTGTTCCAAAAGGTATTTTGGGATAGACTCCTCTTGTTATATTTTGTCGTTAAGTCGATATATTTTAAAAATTTCTGATATAAATCTCATTTCCTACCTTACTGCCCAATCGATTTATAGACTCCTATCACAATAGTTATTTCACTACTAGTGACACTTGTCCTTTAGCATGAAAAACACATATTCGCTTCATCTCGTTATACGTCTAGTTCTTCTTATTTTTTGCTGAATATACTACCAATATAAACTTGAGACAAGCTACATCTGTTTAAGGGAAAATAGAAAGGTAGGCAAAATATGAGCATTGAAATATGGATTACTATTATTGTATTCTTCTTAACAATGATTGTTATCTTTTGGCGGCCTCGAGGTTTAAATGAGGCGTGGCCAGCAGCAATCGGTGCTGGCATTATCCTAATTACTGGACTTGTGTCAAAACCAGACGTCATAGATATTGTTAGTAAAATAGGAGGAGCCTCCATAACAATATTAGCGACTATTGTTATGGCAGTTATATTAGAAAGCTTCGGCTTCTTCCATTGGTCCGCAGCGAAACTAGCAAATTTAGCAAAAGGGTCCGGTCACCGTTTATACTGGTATATTCAATTACTATGTTTTCTTATGACTCTTTTATTTAATAACGACGGCAGTATTTTAATTACAACTCCAATTTTAATTCTTCTTCTAAAAAACCTTCAATTAAAACCACATCAACAAATTCCTTATTTATTAAGTGGCGCTTTAATCGCTACTGCGTCTAGTGCACCAATTGGTGTAAGTAATATCGTAAACTTAATTGCATTAAATATCGTTAATATGACTCTTTATATGCATACTGCTATGATGTTTGTACCTGCAACATTAGGCTTATTATTTATGTCATGGCTCATGTATACAGTTTTGAAGAAAAAACTTCCGAAAAAATTACCTGTTTCTTCATATGATATTGAAGAAATTTTTTTCACGAAAAACTTCCATCCACTAAAAGGAAATAATTCTGTTGATACGAAACAAAAACGGACAAGATTCATGTTAAAAGTATTAGGTTTTGTCTTCCTTATGCGCTGTCTTCTATTCGTTGCATCCTTCTTATCCATACCAATTGAAATCGTTGCGGTACTCGGTTCACTCGTTCTTCTCATTTGGAGATGGTACTACTTACGAACAAATCCTGTCGACATTTTGAAAAAGACACCGTGGCACATTTTAATTTTCGCCTTCTCTATGTACGTCATTATTTACGGACTCCACAACGCAGGATTAACAGCTGCACTTGTACAATGGCTCGAGCCAGTTGTGAATCAGCATCTACTCTATGCTAGCTTTGCGATGGGCGGACTTGTATCCATCCTCTCTAACGTCTTCAATAACCATCCTGCCCTTATGATTGGTACGATCACATTAACAGAAATGGGACTAGATCCAGTCACATTAAAAACAATCTATCTCGCAAACATCATTGGTAGTGACATCGGTTCACTATTACTACCAATTGGTACGCTAGCTTCACTCATTTGGATGTATATTCTGAAACAAAACAAAATTAAAGTAAAATGGAAAGACTATTTAAGTGTATCCCTTATCGTTATCCCGCTCACAACAGTCGTCACACTATTCCTCTTATTCTACTGGGTACACCTCTTCTTTGCCTTATAAAGTGAAACTTTAATCAGTGGGGGTTTTGTTCATCCCCCACTGATTATTAGCCCTAACCAATCGGGCTTTTACGGGCAGCCCGACCCCGACCTAACTTCTTTGCTTCCGCTGAATTTTGAGGTGGGGGTCTTACTGCCCACAAATAGCGGGATAAACAACAGAATCCCCATTTGCTACCGTCTTAGCAAATGGGGATTCTTCTATAATAAAGTTAGGTACTACAGTGTGATCAATCAAGTAAAGAGGTGTAACGTGTTATTGATATAAATGACTACCAGCTTCTTTAAATTCTTCTGCTTTCTCTTTCATTCCTTTTTCAATTGCTTCTGTCGTTTCTAAATCATTTTCTTTTGCATATTCACGAATATCATGTGAAATTCTCATACTACAAAACTTCGGTCCACACATTGAACAGAAGTGAGCTGTCTTTGCCCCTTCTGCAGGCAACGTTTCATCGTGATATTCCATCGCACGTTCAGGATCTAAAGATAGATTAAATTGATCGCGCCAACGGAATTCGAAGCGTGCTTTTGAAAGTGCATCATCACGCTGATGAGCCGTTTTATGTCCTTTCGCAAGATCAGCCGCATGCGCTGCAATTTTGTACGTAATAACACCCGTGCGTACATCATCTTTATTCGGTAAACCTAAATGTTCTTTCGGCGTTACATAACAAAGCATCGCCGTTCCAAACCAACCGATCATCGCAGCTCCAATCGCCGATGTAATATGGTCATAACCTGGTGCAATATCTGTCGTTAGTGGCCCAAGTGTGTAAAACGGCGCGCCCTGACAAATATCAAGCTCTTTCTCCATATTTTCTTTAATTAAGTGCATCGGTACGTGTCCAGGTCCTTCGATCATAACTTGCACATCATGTTTCCAAGCAATTTTGGTTAATTCACCAAGTGTTTCAAGCTCAGAAAACTGTGCTTCATCATTTGCATCTGCAATAGACCCTGGACGTAATCCATCTCCAAGAGAGAACGAAACATCGTACTGTTTCATAATTTCACAAATCTCTTCAAAATGAGTATATAGGAAGTTTTCTTTATGATGGAATAAACACCACTGCGCCATAATCGAACCACCGCGTGAAACGATACCTGTCGTACGCTTTGCCGTGATTGGAATGTAACGAAGCAATACACCAGCGTGAATCGTAAAGTAATCAACGCCTTGCTCCGCCTGCTCAATTAACGTATCACGATATACTTCCCACGTTAAATCTTCTGCAATTCCGTTTACTTTTTCCAGCGCTTGATAGATTGGTACAGTTCCAACTGGTACAGGCGCGTTACGAATAATCCACTCACGCGTCGTATGAATATTTTTACCTGTAGATAAATCCATAATCGTATCTGCACCCCAGCGAGTAGCCCACGTCATCTTCTCTACTTCTTCTGCAATAGAAGAAGATACAGCAGAGTTTCCGATATTTGCATTGACCTTCACATGGAAGTTACGCCCGATAATCATCGGTTCAGCTTCTGGATGATTAATATTCGCTGGTAAAATAGCACGGCCTTCTGCGATTTCCTTACGAACAAACTCCGGCTCTACCCCTTCACGAATCGCAACGTATTCCATCTCAGACGTAATAATGCCATTACGCGCATAGTGCATTTGCGTAACATTTGCACCTTGCTTTGCTCTAAGCGGCTTACGATCCATTTGCGGGAAAACAGGTGTATGTTTCGAAGCCACTTTCACACCGTCATCCTCTGGTTTTACTTCACGCCCTTCGTATGCTTCTACATCACCACGCCCCATAATCCAGGAGTGGCGCGGCGTTGGAATGCCTTTTTCCAGCTCGACCTTATACGCAGGATCTGTATAAGGACCGCTCGTATCATACACACGGATTGGTGGATTTGGGACGCCATTCGTTTCGCTTTGTTCAATCTCACGCATCGGCACTTTCATACCTTCTCGTGGTCCATCCACATATACTTTCTTACTCCCTGGTAAACTCGATTTCAATTCAATTTGCTCAGCTGAAACAGATTGTTTCATAAATTTTGTTGCCCCCCTGTTCGTGACAAGGACAAGATATGGCCAGCGCATGCCAAAATAAAAAGAGCCAGGTCCATAAAAAAATAAGGACCTGGCTCATAAAGACATCATTATGTAAAGCCGTTAACTTCCCTACGCTGGTACGAGCCAGATCAGGTCCAAAGGGTTAAGAAGTTCACGCGCTTCTCTCTCAGCCTACGCATACGTTAGGCACCCCTAGTTTATCACTGATTTAATTTTCAATACTTTCCCATCATACACTATAATCTGAAAAATTCAAAGTTTATTTCTTTTGTTTTTTATGGAATCATCCACGTTAAATAATATGCCTGTACATACGTCATAATACCAACAATAATTACGAAGAATAAACTATGCTTCACTGTAAAACGGAACAAATCCGATTCTTTTCCAGCAAGACCAACTGCTGCACAAGCGATGGCAATCGACTGCGGGGAAATCATTTTACCTGTTACACCGCCTGTTGTATTTGCTGCAACGAGAAGCACTTCAGATACGCCGACTTGCTGCGCTGTAATGGCTTGTAAATTTGAGAACAGTGCATTCGCAGACGTATCAGACCCTGTTAGGAATACGCCAATCCAGCCTAAGAATGGTGAGAAGAACGGGAATAGTCCGCCTGTTCCAGCTAATGCTAACGCTAACGTAGAAGATAGGCCAGAATAGTTTGCGATAAATGCAAACCCTAGTACAAATCCGATAGATAGAATTGGCATTTTTAATTCGTTTAACGTTTCTTTAAATGTCACTACTGCATCTTTTACATTCATTTTCAAAATAAACATGGAAATGATACAAGCAATTAAAATCGCTGTTCCAGTTGCCGATAATACATCAAACTTTAGAATTGCCTCGTAAGGCGTTGGTTTATTTACAATTGGCTCTGCTTTCATTACTAGATTATGCAGACCTGGAATTTCAAACTTAAATACAAGACTTTCTAAAGCCCCTCCTGGAGCAAATAATGCCTTAAAGAAATTTTGGCTCCAAATGACTACCATAACCGTTAATACGATAAATGGGGACCATGCCTTCACTACTTTTCCAAACGTTAATTTCGGCATCGATGCTGCTGTCGTTGTTGCTGCTACCTCATTATTTGCTTGCCCGGATTGATAAATTTCTTTCGGCTGCCAAACTTTTAAGAACAGTGCTAAACTCACTAAACTTACAAGTGCTGACGTAATATCCGGAAGTTCCGGTCCTAAGAACGTCGCTGTAATGAACTGCGTAATCGCAAATGAACTACCTGCTACAAGTAACGCAGGCCACGTTTGTCTTACCCCTTTAAATCCATCCATTAAAAATACGATAAAGAATGGAACAAATAATGATAGGAACGGTAATTGATGCCCAGCCATTTGTCCAATTTTATGTGGATCAATACCTGTTACTTGTCCAGCAACTGTAATCGGAATTCCCATCGCTCCGAACGCCACTGGTGCAGTATTTGCAATTAAACAAAGACCTGCTGCGTATAAAGGATTTAACCCAAGACCAGCAAGAAGCGCTGCTGTAATCGCTACTGGCGCTCCAAACCCTGCCGCTCCTTCTAAAAATGCTCCGAATGAAAATCCAATTAAAATAACGAGTAAACGATGATCGTTCGTAATCGATAATACCGATGCACGAATCACATCGAATTGACCTGTTTTTACAGAAATTTTATATAAAAATACCGACATAATGATAATCCAAGCAATTGGCCATAACCCGTACAAAAAACCGTACCCGGTTGCTGCCATTGCCATCGTGAACGGCATTTTATAAGCGAATAATGCTACTAAAACTGTAAGTACAACTGTAATAAATCCTGCCACATACCCCTTCATGCGAAAAACCGCCAAAGCTAAGAAAAAAAAGATAATCGGAATAAGTGCTACTGCTGCTGAAATCCAAATATTACCGAACGGATCATAAACTTGTGTCCATGTGTTCATTGTCCTCTCCCCCTAAAGAATCCCCTTTTAAATAAATACAATCTTATCAATAGACTATCAGGTCATCATACCTTTAAGCCTAAAAATAAAAAACGTTTAAGAAAACGTTTTCAACAACTTCCATTTATACTGTACCATAACAATTTCCATTAAAAAAGATTTTTTTGAAAATTTTATCATTTAACAAAAAAATCTTACAAAATCGTCATGTTCTTGTAATGTTCATCGATAGAAAGCTTAACTAAATTATTGCATAATAATAGTATAACAACAGACATTATTCATGAGATAATATGAAGTGACCTCCTAGATTATCAAGTCAGGGATTTTAACCCATAATAATGAATGAAAACATTATGAATGGGGTTATACCCTATGATAATAGGAGGCCACTATGGAAAATATAATATATATTGGGATGGATGTCCACAAGGAAAGTTTTAGCTTATGTGCACTACACGGAACAACTGGGGAAATTGTAAGAGAAGCACGATGTGCTTCAAATGTATCTCTCGTAAAAAAATTCGTTGAGAAACTGAAAACAAAATATGGTGAAGATATAAAAATTAAAGCTGGATATGAGGCTGGTTGTTTAGGGTATTCACTTCATAATCTTCTTGAACAAAATGGAATTGATTGTGATATTTTAGCTCCCACAACAATGTACAGTTCATCAAAAAACAAAATGGTGAAAAATGATAAATTCGATGCCAAAATGATTGCTCTTAATTTAGCAAATGGCACCTATAAAGAAGTATATGTTCCAGAAGAAGAGGATGTTGCCGTGAAAGAGTATATCCGCATGTTAGGTGATTTTAAAACATCTTTGAAAAAAATAAAACAACAGATAAAAGCATTCCTTTTAAGACATGGCTATGTGTATGAAGGGAAATCAAGCTGGACAATCGCTTATATGAAATGGTTAAAGAATCTTGATCTACAAGGATTATTCAAAGAAACGTTAGGCGAATACCTATTACAGTATGATGTTCTAGTCGATAAAATTGAGCGGTTCAGTTTGAGATTAGAAGAATTATCTCATCGTGAAAGGTACGAAGAACCAATCGCAAAGTTAAGATGCTTAAAAGGTATAGATACAACATCGGCAATGACTGTTCATGTGGAAATTGCAGACTTCACTCGTTTTCCCACGGCTAAAGCATTTATGGCTTATGTAGGATTGACGCCAAGCGAAAGCTCAAGTGGAGAGAAAATCAGTCGACGTTCGATTACAAAACAAGGAAATTCGACCGTTAGGTCTACTCTTGTAGAATGTGCAAATGCGTTGGTAAAAGGAGCAATCGGATTAAAATCGAAGCGAGTGAAAGCAAGACAAAAAGGGCAACGAAGCGAAGTGATTGCTTATGCGGATCAGGCTGTAGAAAGGTTACAAAGAAAATATTATCGCATGATATATCAAGGGAAGCCTAGAAATGTTGCCGTTACAGCTATCGCAAGAGAACTGGGGTGTTTTATATGGGGATTAGAAACAGGTAAAATTCACCGAAAATAAAGAGGGAAGGATATGAAGTTGATTGATTCATAGTTAGAAATCAAAGGTATCAATTGATGGCATAGATGAGCTTCAGAGATAGTGAATTACAGGTCTGGCTATCTATGACTCACCTCTTCTGGCATGGCTGAAATTCTGATAAACAAGCTATTTATTAGAATTTGAAAAGGTGTGATCCACGCAGTGAGATTATAAGAGCCTAACGACGAACCATTAACCTGAGGTAACCAATCCACGAATAACAGAGTGGTTAACTGTCGATAGATCTTATTTCTGAAGCTTTTGTATGCCATCAAGAAAAATATTATGGGTGAAAAACTATTGACAAAGGTCACTTCATAACAGGTGATATATATGAACGGAAATAAAATATTAGCTGCGTTATCATACTTTAGTGTACTATTTGCCCCTATCTTATTCCCTATTATCGTTTGGATTGTAGGAGACGCTGAAACAAAGCCACACGCAAAACGTGCTCTATGGACACACATCATTCCAAGTATCGCTACATTTATCGGCTTAACCATTTTAGGAATTATGGGCATAGGATCTGACCAACCAGATGTAACACTTGGAATTGGAGCAATGATTGTCTTAGCTATTTGCGGAATCATCAGCTTATACTACTTCATCTGGAACATTGTAAAAGGAATTAAAGTACTGAAAGCTTAATTTTAAACAAACGTTTGTTTAAAAAAGGACCCTTGCAAATTGCAAGGGTCCTTTTCCCGATTAGTTACTTTATCTTCTGCGTTTCTTCTTTTTTCTCATCATTTTCTTTCGGCGCGTATTCACCTTATCCGCTATAATGTGGAGCGTACTTGCCACAACAATTCCCATTAAGAACGTTACAATTTCAACCTCATGTTTCTTCGCAATTTCTATTAAATTACCATCCAGTGCGATTACATTTAATAGGAATAAAAATGGAGAAAAGACGATTAACATGTACGCAATACGAATCACATCACCAAGTATAATCGTATGCGTAAAGAAAGATCGATGTGGCATTACTTTCTTATAAGGATACCAAAATATACGTAAGAAACCCCATTTGTTATAAGCATTACTGTACGTATCTAAATCTGGTGTTAAAAATGAAGTACCTACTAAAAAACCAATTGCAAAAGTTAATAAAAAATCAAAATTTGTTAATCCATACGAAAAGAGCAAAAACAAAACAACCGGAAGGGATATTAAGTTTATTTTCGTATGCGTTCTTCCTGATGGCATAATGCACTTCCTCGCTTACGTTCGTCCTGTCACCTTATGACAGATTTCACCTATTGACCTAATTTCTGATCGATAAATGTTGTGTCTATATCCGAACCAAACCATTCTGCCAACTTCACTCGTGCCTTATCTTTCACATCTTCATTGACGTATAACGACACCTGTATTAGTGCGGCCGTTAACGCCCCTAAATCATCCGTATAGCCAATTCCAGCAATGAAATCTGGAATCGCATCAATCGGTGCAATAAAATAAGCAAGTGCTCCAATTACAATAATTTTCACTCGTTTTGGAACATCGGGTCTTTGCAAAACGTAAAACAGTAATAAACTTGTATAAATGACCGACTGCCCTGCTTGCTTTGCAACATGTTTTACTTTCTTCCAAAACGCTTCAACTGAAAATTTTTGTTTCATGTAAAAGCCTCCCTATTTTTAAAAAGAAATAAGCTACAATATGTTATCAGTAAAAGTTCATGGAAATTACACAAAACCTATCAATGAACTTTCATTGTAACAAATAAACCAAAAAAGAACAAGTGTTCGTTAATTTTTACACAATTTCCTTCATATAATAGATTTCTAGATAACCCTTATCCACCTTCGTTTCTTATTTCTCAACAAAGAAATTTTCACTTCCACTTAACATTCTGCTCTATCTTTGTTATATTTTCTAGTTGACGGACATATAAACGAATGTTAAAGTTTTCTCTGGTAGTGACAAATCTTATACAAAAAATGTAAAATGTTATAGTGTTTCTCAGAAATGAATTTTGTTGTATAATACAGAAATGACGTTATGCTTATGAGCAACAAAAGAAACCAAAAGGGTATGCATAGTTATAGTCGTATATGGGTGAATATAGAACCTTTAATTATGGCCAAGAAAACTATGTATTTTTTATTTTAGCATTTTTCGCTCCAAAATCGACCAAGCCTGATAGAGAAAGGGTGGAAATGAATGAAAGAAACCTTGAAATCGCAATTTCAAAATGTGCGTTTCACTGTATTCGTAGCTTTAGCCTTATGGCTGAAAACTTACATTATTACACGCACAAGCTTTGATTTAAAACTTGAATCTTTCATGCAAGAATTCATTTTATTCCTTAGCCCATTAGCAGCATCATTACTGCTTGTTGGTCTTGCATTATTTGCAAAAGGGAAAAAACGTAACTATATAGCACTTGGAATTAACTTTGTCTTAACAATCGTTCTTGTTGGTAACGTAATGTTCTACGGATTCTACAATGACTTCGTTACTTTACCAGTACTCGGACAAACATCTAACTTCGGAAGTTTAGGTTCTAGTGTGAAAGAATTATTTAACTACAAAATTATTCTTGCATTCGCAGACATTATCGTATTCTTCGTTCTATTGAAGAAAATGAAAAACTTTGCACCTACAGAGCGTGTAGCACGCCCGATGCGTTCTCTATACTTCGTATCAACAGTTGCTATTTTCTTCGCAAACTTAGGACTTGCAGAAGCTGAACGCCCAGAACTATTAACACGTTCATTCGACCGCGTTATGCTTGTTAAAAACTTAGGATTATATGTACACCAAGTATACGATCTTGGCTTACAAGCGAAATCAAGTTCACAAAAAGCATTCGCTGACGGTAGTAAATTACAAGAAACAGAAAACTACGTGAAAACAACACAAAGTAAACCAGATCCAAATATGTTCGGTACTGCAAAAGGGAAAAACGTAATTGTTGTCTCTCTTGAGTCATTACAAACATTCTTAATTGGCGCAACAGTTAACGGACAAGAAGTTACACCGTTCTTAAACCAATTTACGAAAGAAAGTTATTACTTTGATAACTTCTTCCATCAAACTGGGCAAGGTAAAACATCTGATGCTGAATTCCTAGTAGATACTTCTTTATATCCACTAGACCGCGGTGCTGTATTCTTCACACACGGTAACAATGAATATACAGCAACTCCAGAAATTTTACGTCAGCAAGGGTATCACACGTCGGTATTCCACGCAAACAACGCAACATTCTGGAACCGTAACATTATGTATCCAGCACTTGGTTATGATCGTTACTACAACGAGCTTGATTACAAGATTACGCCGGAAACAAAATTAAACTGGGGATTAAAAGATATCGAATACTTCGATCAATCTATTGATATGTTGAAAGAAGTGAAGCAACCATTCTATACTCGCTTCCTTACTTTAACGAATCATTACCCATTCACTTACGATGACAGTACAAAATTAATCGACGAATATAATTCTGGTGATGGAGTATTTGACCGTTACATGGTAACTGCTCGTTACTTAGACGAAGCAATGAAACACTTTATTGAGCGTCTAAAAGCAGAAGGTATTTACGACAACTCAGTAATCGTATTCTACGGTGATCACTACGGTATTTCTGAAAACCATAACCGTGCAATGGCACAGTTCTTAGGAAAAGAAGAAATCACTGCATTTGACCATATGAACTTACAAAAAACACCGATGTTTATTCACGTTCCAGGTCAAAAAGAAGGTAAAACAATTTCGAAACCAACTGGTGAAATTGATATTAAACCAACTATTCTAAACTTACTTGGTGTAGATTCTACAAATGACGTTCGATTCGGTCATGATGTATTCTCACCTGATAATAAAGGATTTGTTGTTCTTCGTGACGGTAGCTTCATTACAGATAAATACATGTACACAAACAGTACATTCTACGACCGTGCTACTGGCGAAGTTGTACAATTACCGAAAGAAGAATCTCAACCACTAATTGATCGTGCCCAAAATGAATTGCACATGTCTGATAAAATCATTGAAGGTGACTTACTTCGCTTCTCTGAAAGTAATAAGATCAAAACTGGTGAAGTAAAAACAGCTATTAAAGAAGAAAAGAAGAGCGCTGAGTAATGAAGTGACCCCTAAAAGTTAGACACGGTTATTTGATTAGGCAGCTTGATAAAAGTGAGTCCGGTATTGTACCGGGCTCATTTTTAATTTTGCCTTAATCCGTTTCGTATTATAATAATCTATATATTTTTCTAATTCTATTTTAAAGTGCTCTACATTTTCAAATTCTTTTATGTAGAGGAACTCCGATTTCATAATCCCAAAGAAATTTTCTATTACTGCGTTGTCGTAACAGTTGCCTTTTCGAGACATACTCTGGACGATAGCTCTTGATTCTAGTGTACGGACGTATTGTCTCATTTGATAATGCCATCCTTGATCCGAATGCATCAGTAGCTGGTGCGTTTCAGGTAAACGTTCCAATGCTTTCTCTAACATGTCTGAAACAAGCGAATACGTCGGTCTAGAACCAATTGTATAGGTAATAATTTCACCATTATACAAATCTAATACAGGTGATACATACAGTTTTTCTCCAAACAATTTAAACTCTGTGATGTCTGTTACCCACTTTTGATTCGGTGCATCTGTATGAAAATTACGCTCTAAAATATTAGGTGCAATTCTACCGACTTTTCCTTTATAGGATTTATATTTCTTCATACGCACAACACACTTTAACCCAAGCTCTTTCATAATGCGCTGAACCTTCTTGTGGTTCACTTTCTGGCCACGATTCGTTAATTCATCACGAATGCGACGGTAACCATAACGACCTTCATTTTCCTCATAAATCGCTTTAATCTCAGCTTTCAAATCGGCATCTACATCTGGACGATTCATTTTCTTTACTAAATCATAATACGTGCTTCGAGGAATAGTAGCTAGCTCCACGAGTGCCTTCACCGAATATTTATGCCTTAATTCATAGATTACTTGCGCTTTGTCTTGTTTTGTGATTTTTCCTTGTTTTGAACTAAGGCATTTAACTTTTTTAAGTACTCATTTTCCATCTCAAGCTGTTTAATGCGTGCTTCAAGTGCTTCGACTGACCCTTCAGCTAAATGTTGTTTTAATTGTTTATTTGAATCTTTTTTCATGGATGGACGCCCCTTTTTCTTAGATTGAAGGGCATCAATTCCTTGTGTTTCGAGCTGTTTTTTCCAAACAGAAATCGTTGAAGGGGCAGGAATATTAAAGATAGCTGCCGTCTCAAATAAGGACATACCGTTTTCAATCATAAAGTTTAGTACGTCTAGTTTAAATTGTTGTGTGTAATTTGTACATCGTTTTAGAAAAGCTTCCAGACCATTCTGTTTATATTGGTTTACCCAATTCAAAATGATTGTGTCACTTATACCGAGCGATCTACCCATTTCTCGATAACTTTCATTTCCGTTCAAATAACGTAGAACGATTTGTATTTTTTCATCAGCTGTAAATTTAGCCATAGAAAAACTGCACCTCCAATTGTTAGACTGTGTCTAACAATTGGGGTGCAGTTCATAATCTCAGCCTCTTTTTTTATTTTCTTCCATACAACTGCTTATATTCATTAACTTTAAAATTACATAACCTTTACCAAATATTCACATAGGGTTAATGAAGAATCTCTATAATAAAATATGTAAACAAGGTTCTACATATTTCTTACCTCTCATCTTTCGTAAGATCCCTTAAAGAAATGTGTAAATCTCTTGTTTCTACTTTCTTATAATTGTCTTTCAACATGTTTTGTTTCCATACACAAAGCATTCAACGAGACAATGTCCCTATGAAAGATAGCTACCCTCCTTGTGCAGCATTCCATAAGAATGTTGCTTTTTTTTATTTAAAAGCAGGATTCTCATTTCTTATTTTCGAATTTGTATATACAAAATGCTGTAAAGTGAAACTTTAATCAGCCCGTTAATGCGGGGGAAATCGTCCTTACTTCTCTATGATTTACAAATACATATACGGTCATATATAGAGAATTGCTTACATAAAAATTACTATAGTGATTTTTATCTCGCATGAATGAAAGTTTCACGTTATTTACGTACTTACGAAAGGATGGGACGGAAATTGGCATACGAAAAATTTGTACTTTGGAATGATGAAGTTATTGATACAACAAAACAACAAACGTACATAGAACTTGAAGAAAGAGGTTTGCAATTCGGAGATGGTGTCTACGAGGTTATTCGCCTATATAAAGGGAACTTTCACTTATTAGATCCGCACATAACAAGATTATATCGATCCATGGAAGAAGTAGAATTATCGCTCCCTTTCTCAAAAGCTGAACTCATCACTTTACTTTACAAATTAATTGAACGAAACCATTTCCACGAAGATGGCACAATTTATTTGCAAGTATCTCGCGGTGTACAAGCTCGCACACATGTATTTTCATATGACACCCCTCCGACAATTTATGCCTATATTACAAAAAAAGAAAGACCAGCATTATGGATTGAATATGGTATACGCGCTATATCAGAACCCGATACTCGATGGCTACGCTGTGACATTAAATCATTAAATTTATTACCAAACGTACTAGCTGCTACGAAAGCTGAACGTAAAGGCTGTAAAGAGGCACTTCTCATAAGGAATGGTATCGTAACGGAAGGAAGCCATTCCAACTTCTTTTTAATTAAAAACAGAACTCTTTACACACATCCAGCCAATCACCTTATTCTAAATGGAATTATTCGTCAATATGTCCTTTCTTTAGCGAATACTCTTCACATTCCTGTACAGGAAGAACTTTTCAGCGTTCGTGACGTTTATCAAGCAGATGAATGCTTTTTTACAGGCACAACGATTGAAATTTTACCAATGACCCACCTTGATGGAACCGCGATTCAAGATGGGCAAGTTGGGCCTATCACCAAAAAACTGCAAAAATCTTTTAATCAAATCTTGTTACAATCCAATATGGCATCTTCTTAAACACGAATAATTTCTGTCCTTTCATATTCAATATATACATTTAAATGGAAATCAAGGTGTAAATTTATGCCTTGATTTTTTTTTGTAATCTTTTTGTCATATTCAGATTCCTACATAAGTCTTGACAGTAATCGACATGCTCTTTAGAATTTTTAACAGTTGGTAAATATTTCTTCACTACATTACAGACAGAAAGGAATCGACAAATTATGAAAAAGTATCTTGCCGGTCTTGCGGCAGTGTCTGTAGCAGGAGGAGCAGCACCTACACTTGATAGTGTTCAAGCTGCACCTGAACAAAATACACAAAAAGCTGCTACAACTGTCCAAGCTTCTGCATCAAACGACTCATCTTATAAGGTAAACGCGAGCGTATTACATGTTCGTGCGGGATCAAGCACTTCTCACGACATCATCTCACGCGTTTATAACGGTCAATCACTAAACGTGATTGGCGAAGAAAATGGTTGGTTCAAAATTAACATTAACGGAAAAACAGGCTTTGTTAGTGGCGAATTTGTATCAAAAAGTGGAGCAATAAACAACAATGTAAGCACAGGCGGAAACAATAAAGTTACTGCTGATGTATTACGTGTACGTACAGCTCCTAACACTTCTAGTTCTGTTTCTGGACGTGTATATGCAGGACAAACATTAAACGTAATTGGACAAGAAAATGGTTGGGTGAAAATTAACCATAATGGACAAGTAGGTTATGTAAGTGGCGAATTCGTATCTGGCGTTTCTTCTAATGCGGGTTCTTCAAACAACAATACGAATAATAACAATAACAACCAAGAAGTAAAACCAGCAAGCGGAAACTATACAGTAAATGTATCTTCCCTTCGTGTTCGTACAGGTCCTAGTACTTCTCACACAACTGTAGGTTCTGTTACAAAAGGACAAGTAGTACAAGTTGTTGGGGAAGTTCAAGATTGGTTCAAAATCAATTACGCAGGACAAACTGCTTATATAAGCAAAGACTACGTAACAAAAGGCGGTTCTAACGAAAACGTTACAGAAGGCAACAAACAAGAGCAAAACAATAATAATGGAACTATTCAAACTGGCGGTTCTTACGTGGTTAACGCTACATCTTTACGTGTTCGTACAGGCCCTGCTGCTTACCATAGTGTAATTGGTGGTGTTTTAAACGGTACAACATTAAACGTAGTTGGATCTGAAAACGGTTGGTTTAAAGTAAATTACCAAGGAAAAACAGGCTTTGTTAGTAGCGAATTTGTAAAATTCGTTAAAGGTGGTACTACTACTCCTGAGCAACCAAAACAACCTGAAAAACCTAACCAAGGTGCAATTGGCGACTACTACATCAATGCTTCTGCACTAAATGTACGTAGCGGCGAAGGTACAAATTATAGAATCATAGGTGCACTTCCACAAGGACAGAAGGTTCAAGTAATCTCTGAAAACTCTGGATGGAGCAAAATTAACTACAACGGTCAAACTGGTTATATCGGAACACGTTACCTATCTAAAACACCAGTTGGAGGCGCAGTAGATAATAAGCCTAACAATAACCAAAATAACAATCAAAACAATAACAACAATAATAATAATAATAATAATACAGGCAATAATAGTGGCGACAGTTCTTCCGTACTTGCATATGCAAAATCAATGCAAGGTGTACCATACGTTTGGGGCGGAACTTCTGCTAACGGCGTAGACTGCAGTGGCTACATCTACCATGTATTTAAGAAATTTGGTCATAACATTAGCCGTCAAAGTGTTGCGGGATATTGGAGTAGCCTACCAAAAACTTCAAGTCCACAACCTGGTGACTTAATTTATTTCCAAAACACTTATAAATCTGGTCCTTCTCACATGGGTATTTACCTTGGGGGCGGATCATTTATCCAAGCTGGAGATAAAGGTGTAGCAATCGCTTCATTAAGTAACTCTTATTGGAAGAGCCACTTCTTAGGATACACGAAAGCACCTTAATTAATAGTTTCAAAGCCTTCTAGTTTACTAGAAGGCTTTTTTGTTACGAGTTCAACACATTACTCCCTTTCCCCTAGTTTCTCTCTACAAAAATAATGTATCCATTCTTCTATTTCATACACTTTATTCTGCAAAAACAATGCATAACGTTATCATAATGTATATATTTTCATAAAAAACATAACCTATTTCATGTCTATTTATTTTATATGTGTTTTTTTGAAGAATTTTCTTTTTATTTAAACTTTTCATTAGACGTTTGACCTCTGATGTCCATTATGATAAGTTACTTAAGATGTTATATTCGTAAATGTATAGACAACTGGTTTATACACTGTTTTTACTATGAGGAAGGAGCATACACTGCATGAATCTTTTATGGGGAATTGGCGGCGTGATTGGAGTATTAGCAATTGCTTTCTTACTATCTTCCAACCGCAAAGCTATTAATTGGCGCACAATTTTAATTGCGCTAGCATTACAAATGTCATTTTCATTTATCGTATTACGATGGGATGCTGGTAAAGCAGGTTTAAAACACGCTGCTGACGGTGTTCAAGGATTAATTAATTTTTCTTACGAGGGAATTAAGTTCGTTGCTGGGGATTTAGTCAACGCAAAAGGACCTTGGGGATTTGTATTCTTTATTCAAGCACTACTTCCAATCGTATTTATTAGTTCATTAGTAGCAATCTTATATCATTTCGGTATTATGCAGAAATTTGTTAGCGTCGTTGGTGGTGCATTAAGTAAACTTCTTGGAACTTCTAAAGCAGAAAGCTTAAACTCAGTAACGACTGTATTTTTAGGACAAACTGAAGCTCCAATCTTAATTAAACCTTACTTAGCACGCTTAACAAATAGTGAATTCTTCACTATTATGGTAAGCGGTATGACAGCTGTTGCCGGATCAGTTCTTGTCGGCTATGCAGCAATGGGTATTCCGTTAGAGCACTTATTAGCAGCTGCAATTATGGCAGCTCCATCAAGCTTATTAATTGCGAAACTAATCATGCCAGAGACAGAAAAAGTAGATAATAACGTTGAACTTTCTACAGAACGTGAAGACGCAAACGTTATCGACGCAGCTGCACGTGGTGCATCTGAAGGTATGCAACTTGTTATTAACGTAGCAGCAATGTTAATGGCTTTCATTGCATTAATCGCTTTATTAAATGGTCTATTAGGATTAGTTGGGTCTTTATTCCATATTAAACTTAGCCTTGATTTAATCTTCGGTTACTTATTATCACCATTTGCAATCTTAATCGGGGTTTCTCCAGGTGAAGCTGTACAAGCAGCAAGCTTTATCGGTCAAAAACTTGCAATCAACGAATTCGTTGCATACGCAAACTTAGGACCACATATGGCAGAGTTCTCTGACAAAACAAATCTAATTTTAACATTCGCAATCTGTGGATTCGCAAACTTCTCTTCTATTGCAATTCAATTAGGTGTAACAGGAACGCTAGCTCCTACTCGCCGTAAACAAATTGCACAATTAGGGATTAAAGCAGTTATCGCTGGTACATTAGCTAACTTCTTAAATGCAGCAGTTGCAGGTATGATGTTCCTATAAACTTATATAGAGTCTTCTCTTTCTCCAAGAGAAGACTTTTTTCATGCACTCCAAACGCCTTTTATGTATCTATCAATCACCTTATCCCAAATATGAGAACATTATGATACAATAATGTTTAAGTCTTTTTATTTTTCTTATGAAAATAGAGATACTACTTGTTGTTGCCCTTCAAAAGAATTTAACGACATAGTCAATTTCTTAATAATTGCGCATACTACAAGTATCTATGGATGAAATAGCTTTAAGGAGGAAAGTTTTGTGAAAGATAAGTTCTATAAAATCCTCTCTATGTGGATTCTACAAATTGTATTTTATTTTACTACTGTACATGTGACGAATTATGAGCATGCGCTCATTTTTACAATAATATACGTAATCGTAAATGTACTATTCTTATTTTTAGCTGATAAAACAGCATTTATTTTCTTCATACTAGGAACCATTATTTCCGTATTTTATTTATTTTATCAAGCATGGCTTCATTTATGGAGTACATCAGATCAATGGCAATATATGATTACCCACTTCCTGATGGTAGCTAACTTCTTCATTGTATATATAACAACTCACCTACTAAAAAAAGTGATTCATGAAAATAAAACTTTAACTGAGCGTGTGAGAACGTTGGAACAATATATTGGAGAATCAAAATTATTAACTAGACAAGAATTCGAGAGACGCCAAGCGTTATTAACGACTGCAATGAATCGTCGTAATGAAACAGGCGTTATCGTTTACTTTGATTTCACTTCCTTTAGTAAATATACGAAGGAAAGTGTTATGGATCGTGTAGCTTCCTTATTAGTTGAAACGGTAAGGAATGATTTTGACCTTGCTGCTGAATATGATGAGAGTACATTAGTTATTTTATTACAGAACACAAATGAGGCTGGTGCAGATATAGTAATGAACCGTCTACAGCCAAAATTAGAAAAATGGCTTGCAGCTGAAGCAATCCAAGATATAAAAATTTCACGCGAGCAAATTGGAAACAAAGGACAGACATTGTTATGATGACTCTCGTTATACTTCTTTTATTTCTTCTGTTTTGCGTACTCGTTTTTTGGATCAGTATCACATTTTCAATTAAATATGTACTTATTTTTACGGCCTTTCTATTCTCTGGCTTACTCGTTTACTACTCTTTCTTAACAATCGCGGGTTTAATTCACCGAAATAGCAAACGAAAAGATCGTACACTAGAACATTATCCTAGCGTCGATATTTTCATACCTGCCCATAACGAGGGGGTCGTTATTAAAGATACTTTAGAGGCGATGGCGAAGATTGAATATCCAGGAAAGCTAACTATTTATTTATTAAATGATAACTCTCAAGATGAAACACCTGAAATCGGCGATGATTTCGACAAAGCTTATGCTCATATTCGCCACATTCGTGTTCCCTCCGGTGAACCGAAGGGTAAATCACGTGTACTAAACTATGGGCTTAGTATTTCAGATGGTGAATACTTCTGTGTTTACGATGCAGATAACCAACCTGAACCACACGCACTGCGAATGCTTGTAGAGCACGCTGAAACAACTGAAGATGCGGTTGGAGCAGTTGGACACGTTCGTACTGTAAATGAAAAAAGAAACTGGCTGACGCGAATGATTTCGCTAGAATTTCAAATCTTCCAGCTCCTTATGCAATCTGGACGCTGGTTACTACTCCAAACGGGTTCACTGACAGGAACAAACATGCTTCTTCGTCGCTCTGCACTAGAAGAGCTTGGTGGCTATGACCCTTATGCAATTGCAGAAGATGCTGAATTAACATTACGAATTACACAAAAAGGTTATCTCTTACCAATCGTCCCAGAATCAGTTACTTGGGAACAAGAACCAGAGCATTTAAAAATTCTTATTAAACAACGTACACGTTGGCTCCAAGGAAATTTATACATTTTAGAAAAAATGTTCTCGTCATTAAGTTTCTTTAAAGGAAAACTGCTCGTTCATTCCTTACAACAAGTTCTAGTGTATGTTGTATTTTGGCTATTCCTAATCATTTCAAACGTTTGGTTTGTAATTGGGCTACTCGGGATATTCCAAATTCAATATAGCATTCCGCTACTATTTATGTGGTATGTAGCATATATTACATATGTTTCACAATTATTTAGTGCCCAGAGTGTCGAACGAACCTTTACACCGACTAATATTTTTATTAGCGTTATTATGTACTTTACGTATGCACAGCTCTTTACGTACTTATTTATTCGCAGCTTAATCTTATATTTACGTGCAAAGAGCAAGAAACAAGTCATCGGCTGGGATAAGACAGTTCGATTTAAAAAAGATAAATAAAAATAAGCACAGAGCGCCGTATGCTCTGTGCTTATTTATTGCCGTATAAATTATATATCAGACAATACCCCTTAGCTGAAAGTAATTTCACGTCCATCCCCCAACGAACGATCGACCTTCATTTATATACGAAAAAGTGATTGCTATTTTTGTAGAACCAATTGCTTCTCTTGCTGTTCTTTGCGCGTTTCAGTCTTAGGTTCCGTGCTTTCTTGGACACTACGATGTGCCACACGTTTCAAACAAATATGCTTCCACTTTCTTTCGTAACGTTTCATTATTCTAGATGTCCCCCTTGAATGCGCTTTAAAACTATCTGAAATCGCTTACAGGAAATAATATAGCACATATACATAAAAGTGACAACACATTTCCGACATATTTTTGACAAAAATACGAATAGAATTCGTAAGGTATCGAATATTGTCGAAACCTATCGTTTTTTCTTCATATAAAGGGCATACTACTTATATAGTAAAGTATTTTATTTCCCTAACTTGCAGTTAAAGTTCCTTCTATATAAAAAAGAATATATTGTCCCTATCCTAAATAAAATGTAAATTTTATATTTTAATTGTATAGACACCGGTGTCATAATGAGTCTCTTATGATATTATAAAATATAACATGATAGAGGTAGGGATCATACAATTGGAATCAAAATATACATTGCGAGATATTGCAAAACTAGCTGGTGTTTCCTTTAAAACCGTTTCAAGGGTCATTAATAATGAAAGTGGTGTAAGAAAAGAAACAAGAGAAAAAGTTGAAAAAGTCCTTAAAGAGAAGAATTATACGATGAATTACTATGCTAAAGGTTTATCCCAAAATAAGACCTTTCAAATTCTTGTCGTTTCTGATATTGATAGAGATACTTATCCAGTTCAAAGAACAAGTATTATTATTAATAATATTATTAAAGAAGCAAATCATCACAAATACAAAGTAATAATTATTAATAACTTAGATGAATTAGAATCAAATTATATGGGCGTTTTAGAAAAAGGATACTATGATGGCATGATCGTATTAAATTCCCCTCGCAACAATGTACTGCTAGAAAAGGTTGAAAAATTAGGTGTTCCAGTTATTGTATCTGGTAAAAATGATAAATTTACATATGTAGGAACAGATCATGAAACAGGTGCCTATAACGCTGTTAATTATTTATTAAGTATTGGTGCGAAGAATATACGGTTATTACTTGATAATCCTAATTGGCCAACTCATGATGAGAAGATAAAAGGATTTAAAAGGGCCCATGCAGAATACAATATTCCTTTTAACTCCAATCACATTATTACTGGATTACACAATAGTGCCGATGTCTTTCAATATGTAGAAAAAAGCTTTAAGGAACAAAAACTCCCGGATGGATTAATCATTTTCTCAGATTTCGCAGCATTAGGTGCTATAAAAGCCGTTAACAAGTATCATATTCCATGCCCAGAAAAGTTGAATATGATTAGCTTTGGAAATATGCCTATTTGTACAGAGATATTTCCAGAATTATCTTCAATAGAACAAGACTTTGCCCAAATTGGACAAAGTCTTCTTCAAAAGCTATTACAAAAATTAAATAATGAAGCTACTTCTTCTTATAAAATTGAAACGGAATTAATTATTCGAGATAGTACACGTAAAAAAACCCAAAGTTAGAATCTTATCTTTAACTTTGGGTTTTCATTTATTTTAATTACAAAACATCTATAATTTTTGTTTTAACCTTTTTCCTTTCATATAGGATTGTAGCAATAAAGGATAATCTGTTTGAATAATATTAACCCCTTTATTTATTAACCATCCCCAACCCTCATCAGGATTTTTAAGCGACAATGTATCTGTATGCCCTCCATTAGTTGAAACATCTAACGAATTTACCCAAACATTGGCATGTTTTTTCATTTTACTAATCATATCATCTGCTATAATTGGGCTTCTATCATTAATAAATGCTACTTCAAAGGCAATAGGAGCAATTTCTTCAATTATCAATTCTAATTGATACATACTTTCCTCATTTATCTTATGCATATATAGTAGATTATCACCATTGCTATTCAAAAATTCTTTCACTTCATCAATACCGGCATCACTTTTAAGTAATCCATAATCAAAAGTGCCCGTTTCTCTTAATACTTCACAAACCTTATTTCTAATTCCCCAACACTTATCAATATTTACAATAGCTCTCCCTTTAACTAAATTCATAACTTCCACTAATGTTGGAACCTTCTCCTTTGTTATAGGTGCATCCGTACCTCCATTATTATCTTTCAAATAGAACGACTTAATTTGTTCATATGTTAATTCTGAAATTTCCCCTGATCCGTTTGTCATACGATCAATCGAATCATCATGCATTAAAATAATGACTCCATCTTTTGTCATTTGAACATCAATTTCTATAATAAATAGCCCTAGCTCCATACTTTTTTGAATTGCCGATAATGAATTTTCAGGTGCATATTCAAAACTCCCACGATGCATCGCTAGAAAAAAACCTTTTCCTAATTCTTTAAATTGAGAATAAAAGGATTGAAAATTTTCACACTCATATTTATAATCAATATTTTTTTGCGTGTTCATAACCTACTCCTCATAGACTTAGTTTAATGCGTATATATGATAAATAAACTTCAATGTAAATCATTATATATGGATGTTTAGAGTTTTATTTTAATATAAGTTCTATCATCAAATGATTTATTTCCATTTACTAAACCTTTTGTAGATTTATATCCTTTAATCATAAGCGGATCCTTTTGTAATAATTTCTGTAATTCCAGCTCTGTCTCCCTCAGGTTCCTTTTTAATTGTGGATAGCCATCACTCCCAAGAACGATACAATTCGCATCTTTACAAGAAACAACACGAACCATCCTATTCTCTATCGGAAAACCATCTATAACGGCGTAAGATAGAGGAGAGTATGCCCTATTATTTTGATATAAGTACTGACTAATTAAGAATGGGCGAATATCCTCCCTCGATAAGTCCTTCTCTAACAGTTCATCCGTAGAATACTCTAACAAATATTTTTCTATAATTACGCTTCTTATTTCTGATATGATGTAATCTACTAATTTCTCATTTGTGATATGCAATTCATCTATCAAACAATGGCAGTCTCCGACTATCCAGATTTCTTCTCTTTCTTTACTTAAAATAATAATACTGGCTGCCATCCTTTTATGAGGTTCTTTCAGCACTACATTAAAAATATTATTTTCTTTATAATAACTGCAAATACATTTCGTTAATCTATACACAGCTTCTTGATAAGTAAGATCTCTAGGAAAAGAATGAATTTCCTTTTTAAGTAACTCTGTTGCAATTCTTGCGGAAGTTTCATTTTGATAAAGTGAGTTATCTTTTGAAGTCATCCCATCAATAATTGAAACAAATGAATCTGTTATAACGATAGAATCTTCGTTTTCTATTTCTATTCCCGTTTTTGACATAGAAAATTGCTCAATTATATTCATATGCTCTCTCTTTTCTTGTTTTCTATTTTCCAAACCCTTTTCTACCATAAACAACATAGATTACTGTTGCTGATATAATCATCAATAGTACCGAATAAACAAACGTTAATACTCTAGCATCGGCCGAAGCTGTTGGCTCTGTACTATTTTTAATCACTATGCCAAGCGGTTGAAATAATGGGTGATACAGAAATACTGATAAATCATAATCAGCAAGTTGACTATTAAAATTAAGAGCTAAAATAGCTAATGCAGATGGTAAAATAATTGGTAAAACAACCTTCATAAATGTATAAAACGTTTTTGCGCCTAAATTCTTTGCAGCTTCTTCTAACGAAGGATCGATTGAATAAAATGTTGCTTTCAGCATTCTCAATGTAAATGGAATTTTCACTAAAATATATGCAATCAACATCAATACTAATGTGCCAGTCATCACCTGATTTCCCATGAGAAGTTGAGGCCGATCAAATGTCATGATTAATCCTAAAGCTATTAATGTTGATGGCAATAACCAAGGGATATGTAGCATATACTCCAATAAAGCAGTTAATTTATTACTATGCTTATAAATTAAACGAGCAATAAATAAGATGAAACTAACCGTGATAATAGCTGATAATCCAGCGTAAGCCATACTTACTAAAAATGGCTGATATGCATGTATATCCGTTAATACTTTTATATAATTATCTAATGTGAAACTTGCTAAAGTTAATGTGCCAGTCGAGATGCTATACGCGTCAGTAAATGAAAAGATGATAATAAAGATGACCGGTAATACATAAATAACAAATAGTACATATGCTAAAATATGGACTATTAGATTCACAAACCTATTATTTATTTTTTGTTTCTTAATTTTAGTCTTCACTTTAGAAACCGACATATAATTTCCGTTTTTTTCAAATATACTCATGATAAACAATAGAACTATTGTAGCTAATCCTAGTATTAAAGCTAATAAGGCAGCAATATCACGCGATCCTATATTTTTAGCAAATGTTAAAATTATAGGACTAATCGTTTGGAAGGATTCGCCTCCCACAATAAGCGGAGCCGACATTGCTCCAAGTCCGGATAAGCATAATAAAATTGAAAGTGAAAAAATAACAGGCTTTAATACCGGTAGCACAACTTTAATTAATATTGTCCACGTCGAAGCCCCCATATTTTTTGCAGCCTCAACTGTTTGATAATCTATATTCCTCATTGCATTTGATAAAAATATAATATGATTAGACGTTGAGGCAAATGTCATTACAAATACTACCGCCATATATCCAGTAAACCAATTCGACTCTATACCTGGAAAAATGCTCATCAAAAATTTCGTTAAAAATCCTGCATCTCCATAAATAAACTTATAACCTGCCACTAATATAATCCCGCCGTATATTAATGTAGTATAATAACCTATTTTTAATACCTTCGATCCAATGACATCAAAATACTCCAACACTAATACTAAAAATATCCCTACAATATTTACAGTTATCATTAAAGTTGCTGCTAACATAAAACTGTTCATCAAACTTTGCATAGCACGCTCTGATTTTAACAACTTCTTGATTACTTCCACTGAAAAATTCCCGTCACCAAAGAACGTCGTATAAATTAGCTGAGCATTAGGTACGAGTAACAAAGTGATAATAAACCAGGCTATCAGCAGACCGAGCATCCAAAAATATATAGTTTGCTTTCTTTTATCATTAATGGCTAATAATGTTTTTTTCATCATATTCCTACCTCTAATACTGCAATATATCTTCCGGATTAATATATAAATTCACTGAATCGCCAACGTTATATCGAATGTTTCCATCTTCCTTTTCAATATTCCTTAAATAAGCTCCAAAAACCTCATATCGATACTGCGAATTCGTTCCATAAAACTCTTTTGATACAACTTTTCCTGCTAGTTTAAATACGTTTCCTTCACCTTCTAAAACTTTTGTTTTAATTTTTTCCGTTCTAATATAGGAAACTTTATCTAACGATAATAAGGACTTTGTTTCCTCTACAATCTTCCTTACAATATCTGATGCAATTACATTTACATCTCCTATAAAATTACATACAAATTCTGTTTTTGAATGATTGTATATTTCCTCAGGCGTTCCTACTTGTTCAATTACCCCATTGTTAAATACTGCAATTCGATCGGACATCGTTAAAGCCTCCTCTTGGTCATGCGTGACATAAATCATCGTTATACCAAAATCCTTCTGAAGCCTTTTTAATTCAACTCGTAATTGTTTTCTTAGTTTTGCATCTAAATTAGATAGCGGCTCGTCTAATACAAGTATTTTAGGAGACATAGCCAAGGCTCTTGCAATAGCGACCCTTTGCTGTTGACCACCTGATAGATCCGATACCTTCTTAATTAATTGTTCCTGGTTTAACTCCACTATCTCTGCTATTTCATGAACTCTTTTATTTATTTGTTCTTTCGAATATTTTTGTACTTTTAAACCAAATGCTATATTTTCATATACATTCATCGTTGGAAATAATGCATAGCTTTGAAACACCATACCTATACTTCTTTTCTCAACAGGTTTATTCGTTATATCCTCTCCATCCACAACTATAGAGCCTTTAGTCGGCTTAATAAAACCGACTAAAGATCGTAAAGTAGTTGTTTTCCCACATCCTGAGGGGCCTAACAAAGTGAAAAACTCACCTTTTTTTATATTTAAATTTAAGTTTTCAATAGCTACAAATTTATCAAAGACAATTTGAAGGTTATTAAATTGAATCAAGCGTAATCCCTCCACTATAAAAATGATATATAACATAGTAAATTCAACATTCTTTTATAAAATTTCTAATTCAATTTTTTCAATCCAATCATTCATATATTTATTTACTATTTTCCAATCAATATTTTGCGGAACTGTATTTTTAGCAACTTCTTTCATTTCAGGTAACGCTTGATCCAATGCTTTTTCATTTATTGGTACAGAGCCAAACTTTTTCGCCCATTCTCCTTGAACTTCAGCACTTCCAAACCACTCAACGAACTCTTTTGCTACTTCTACATTTTTTGATCCCTTAATAATACCAACTTGTTCAACTGTTGTAGGAACTCCAATCGACGCTGATACAATCCCAGGTTTATGATTAAATGCTTTTGCCTTTCCTACTAATCCACTTGCAAAAATATGAGAAATAGGTACTTTTCCACTTGCTAAATTTGCAAAATTCTCTTCGCCCTCTGGTGTTTTATAACCATTTGCAAAATATTCCTTAATTACCTTCCATCCTTCAGCAGAAACCCCTAATTCTCCTTTAGGATCTAAATACCTTACAAGTATTCCAGCAACAATCGCGCTATCACTATTACCTTTCAAATTATTTGGAACATGATACTTCCCTTTAAACTCTTTTTTTGTCCATAAATCCATGAAATCTTTCGGTGCTTCTTCTGGTTTATAAACGTCTGAGTTATAAATCATAAACTTCGCCTGTTCTACAATTGGATGAAAATACGCCTCTTTATCATTAAATTCCTCTGAAATTTCATCAGCCCACTTCGGTCTATATTGCACTAATATTTTTTCAGATTTTAGCCTTTCAAAGTTCATTTGTGTTAAGCCATACACGACGTCTGCTAGTGAATTATTTTTCTCTGCTTCTAAGCGATTGGCAATATCTCCGCCTCCACCTTCCACAATCTTAATATCAAAACCCTTCTCTGCTGCTTTTTCTTTCAGCCAGTTTCCTCGTCCCTCAGATGCGGAATTTGTATACACAATTAAATTTTTAGTAGTCGCTTTCGAGACACTTTCTTTCTCCTCTGAACCTCCTGTTTTGCTACCACAAGCAGCCAACATACTTAAGATAAAAGCGCACAATATTAATAGTAATTTTTTTGGCTTCATTTCCTGTTCCTCCTGAATTACACATATTTTTTTATAAGCCTTATATCTTACTAAATAAACCCTCTTCCTCCTTTAAAGACACCGGTGTCAAAAATAAAGATAAAATTCACTTAGACAC
Source organism: Bacillus sp. FSL K6-0268 (assembly GCF_038005425.1). Taxonomy (NCBI): domain Bacteria; kingdom Bacillati; phylum Bacillota; class Bacilli; order Caryophanales; family Bacillaceae; genus Bacillus; species Bacillus sp. FSL K6-0268. The sequence goes on along the minus strand of NZ_JBBOTF010000001.1, from coordinate 3,796,201 downwards.
CGGTGTCATTTGTTCTAAAATTAATATAACAGAATTTATCTATCCGATTATTTATAAAATGTAAATTTCTTGTTAAGTTCTGATTAACACTTTATCTAAAAAAGAACCATCGAATATCGATGGTCCCAATACAAATTAAATTTTTTAATCTTTTCCTTCTATTATTAATGACGCTTCATACGTCCTTCTTTTTGTAACTCTTTAAATAATGCTGCCATCATAAAGAAAATAACAAAGACGAATGGGAATGCTGCAATGATAGCTGCCGTTTGTAAGGCTTCTAATCCGCCAATATATAATAAGGTAGAAGCTATCGCGGCTAGAACGATACCCCAAATCATTTTAATACGATTTGGTGGGTTTAAACTACCATGTGTCGTTAACATTCCTAAAACAAATGTTGCAGAGTCTGCCGATGTAATAAAGAATGTAGAAATAAGAAGAATCGCTAAAACAGATAAAGCTGATCCAAAGCTTCCCATCTGATCGAACATAGCAAACAATCCTACTTCTGTTCCCATCTCTTTAATTTTTTCAAAGATATGTGCATCACCAAACAGCTCCATGTGAATACCAGTCCCGCCGAAAACGGAGAACCAAAGCGCACCGATTACGGTCGGTACAAGTAACACACCGATAACAAACTCACGAATTGTACGACCTCGTGAAACACGAGCAATAAACGTACCTACGAACGGTGACCACGCAATCCACCATGCCCAATAGAAAATTGTCCATGACTGAATCCATTGATTTCCGCCTTCATCCAATGGACTTAAACGGAAACTCATACTTGGCAATTCCTGAATATAAGAACCTATTGTTGAAGTGAAGTAATTCATAATAAAGTTTGTTGGACCTGCAAATAATACAATGATCATAAGTGCAAATGCAAAAATAATGTTCGTATTACTTAAATATTTAATTCCTTTATCAAGACCTGTTTGTGCAGATAACATGAAAAGAACTGTTACGATTGCAATAATAACTAACTGTGTCGTTAATGAATTCGGAATAGATGTTAAATAGCTAACACCACCTGCAATTTGTTTTGCACCGAGACCTAATGAAGTTGCAACACCAAACACAGTTGCGAAAACAGCTAACACATCAAATGAATGAGCAATACGTCCGTGTTCCCCGCCCTTAAATAACGGACCTACCGTCGCACTAATCGTACTTGCTTTTCCTTTTCTAAAGGTAAAATAAGCAATACATAACGCTACAAACGCATATAGTCCCCAAGGATGTAATCCCCAATGGAAAAATGAAAAACGCAATGCAAGGCGCGCACTTTCCTCAGTTGCACCTTCTCCAAACGGAGGTGCGTACAAATGGTTTAATGGTTCAGCAACGCCCCAGAAAACTAAGCCGATACCCATACCAGCACTAAATAGCATAGCAAACCATGTCATATAACTATAATCAGGTTCGTCATCATCTTTACCTAAACGAATAGAACCGTATTTCGAAACAATTAAAAAGATAGACACACCTAAAATAATAGAAACGGAAATAATATAAAACCACCCAAACTTACTAACTAATGCAGTTTGAATTGCAGTTGTTACATTTCCTAAGCTACCTTTTCCAATAATAGATTCGGGAATAATCCCCCAAATTGTAAATGCAATACATAATGTTAATGAAACGATGAATGTTTTTGTCAGTTTCCTCATCAAATCCCCCTTCGTAGGTTTCGCTTTTGTAAATAACATAAATTCCGATATGTAAAATCGGATAGAAAACTATAATTTTGCGGTGATTTTCTTACTTTCACCTTCACCAATTCGAATTCTTATAGACAGCCTTACCTTTCGTATAACCTTTTCACTCTGCAAGAGCTACAAGTTAGAAATACTGCTGTCAAATTGTGTGAGAAAAACGCGGATAGGAATGTATTTTCCTAAAAAAGGATGTGTTACATATGTAAAAAAGGGCGAATTTCTTCCTTGCAACCCTTTCGTTTTGTAACAATTATGCGGTTTTTTTGCTAGTATATAGCACGTGTTTATAGCTTCACAAACAAAATGTTTATGTTTATATAACTATATTACCCATAAAACGGTAAAATACTCAAGGAATGTAATCGTTTAGTAAACATCATGTAACATTCCTGTAATATTTTTATTTACGTCGAAAAAAATATGTTGTATTAAATATTTTGAATATAACCAGCAACCTATGAGTCATATAGAATGAAAAACGCTTTCCTATATTTTTTGTTATATTACAGGATGTTAACGACTGATTACGAATGGTTTGTAATTGTGTGTTTTCCCCAAATCCGAAAAAATCTGTTGCTATAATGAGGACACGAAAACAAACGCAATGGAGGCTATCATGAAAAAATTAATTGGAATAGCAACAGCAGCAGTTTTTGGTCTTGGGATTTTCACATCATCTGCTAATGCAGAAACTGTTGTAACAACAGACGTACTAAACGTACGCGAAAACCCTACTACTGAATCAAAAGTTGTCGGTAAATTACTAAACGGTAATAAAATAGATGTTCAAAATACAGAGAACGGATGGTCAAAAGTTACTTTAGACGGTAAAGACGCATTCGTAAGTGCAGAGTTCACAAAAAGCATCTACTACGTAACAGCTAACGTATTAAACGTACGTGCTGAAGCGAACACAAACTCAGAAATTCTTGGAAAGTTGAAGAAAGACGATGTAATCGAAACAACGAACCAAGTACAAAATGAGTGGTTACAATTTGAATATAACGGGAAAACAGCTTATGTTCATGTTCCTTTCTTAACAGGTACAGCACCTGTAATTGAGAAACAAGAAACAACTGCTCCTGCTAAAGCTAAAGTTGAAGCACCAGCTAAGGCTCAAACACCTGCAGCACAAGCAAAACCAGCTGCTAAGCCTGCTGTGAAAGCTGCTGAAACTAGCGAACCATCTGGTGGTCGTGAGTTAACAGTTGTAGCTACAGCATATACAGCTCATCCGAGCGAAAACGGTGGCACATATGGCGGCCGTGTATTAACTGCAATGGGTCATGATTTAACTGCGAATCCAAACATGAAAATGATTGCTGTTGACCCGAAAGTAATCCCATTAGGATCTAAAGTATGGGTAGAAGGTTACGGAGAAGCTATCGCTGGAGATACTGGTGGTGCAATTAAAGGTAACCGTATCGATATCTTACTTGGATCAGATAGTGCTGCTCAAAAATGGGGCCGCAAAACTGTTAAAGTGAAAATTTTAAAATAACCAATGACTGCTAAATTACAAGCCGGTTCTCTTTATTGAGAGCTGGCTTTTATTTATTTATAATACATATAAGGAGGCTATGCCCATGAATGTACAGGCAAAAGTAGACTGGATTGGTACGCCAAAACCGTACATATATAAAGATGAAGTAACATATAACGCTACTTCTATTGATTTCTCACTCGCTGGCGATGATAATCGCTATAAGCTAATTGTGCTCAAGTCAGAAAAAAATACACATTACAAAATTGTGCAATATGGAATAAAACCAGGCTCTCAAAAGCCATTTCCTATCGACATTCCATTTGAACAAAACATGTTACCAATTATAGAGCAAATATTACATGATCCATATGTACAAGCGATATTAAAGGAAACGCACTCATAATTGTAAAAAAAGATATCAACGATTTTCCGAATATATCTATCATAAATCGCAATATATCAACGATTTTTCAATTATATCTATCATAACTTACGATATATCAACGGTTTGACACGAAATATCGATTTAGCTACAAAAAGAGGCTGTTCAAATATTGAACAGCCTCTCTCATATTAACGAGTTGGACCAGATACATCTTCTGATTTCAACGTATTATTTGCACCAAGAGAATGATACAACATCTTTCCATTTCCATTCACAGTTACAATATGTTCGTTGTTAAAACTTTTGAACTTCACAGATCCATCACCGTAACGAATATGATACTCTTCATATGTCGTTACTTTATATTTCGTATCACTTTGACGCTCTACATTACGAACTTCCATCGTTAATAAGTCTTCTGTAATTCCTTTTTTGTGTAAATACTGTATATAATCACGGTCTTCCTTATACGATTTCCCGCTCTTATCATAATTATTTTCAATTAAACTAAAATCATTTAATGAAATTGCACGTACGTTATCATAAATATGATTTTTTACAAATTCGCCCACTGCTGAACTTGATGTTTCTTTCGGGAATTTTAAGTAATACGTGCTTTGGTCTCCAACTTTAACGCTTTCTGATTTAATTAAGCCAAACTCAGCATTTTTCTCTAAATGCACTTCTACCGTTTCATCTGTTGGTACAGGACCAAGTTTATAACTTCCGCGGCTTAACTTCCCACGCTTCTTACCATTCACAACTACATTTGCATCATTTTCATCAGAGGAAATTGTTACATAATTGCCTTCTAATGATAAATTTACATCTACCTTCGCACTTTTTTCATCTGCTAAATCTACTTCTTTTTCTGTTTCTAACTCAGTTAACTCTGACTTTGCTTTTGCCTTTACAACGTAAGAACCCGGAAAATATGGACCAATTTCTTTTGAAGTTTTGTCATTAGACAATTCTACTTCTTTCTTATCATTCACATATATTTCTGCATTCTTCGCAGTTGTACTTACATTCATATAATACGATTTCATGTTAAATTTATACTTCGGATATAAAAACCATTCTTTTCCGTCTTCTATAATTTGTCCATCTTTAAACGATGCTTTATCACTTGCTAGTTTTTGATCCACTGTCTCTCTTTGTAAATAAGACAGCAGCTCTTTATTATATGAAGGGTTGTCTTTTAAATAACGGATATATGCCTTAATATCCTCTGCCTTAATCTTTAAGCTCGGATCATCTACCTTTACAAACTCATCAATTGCATTCGCATCTTTCTTTTGAAACGCCTCAATCATAACGTTTACTTGTTTTTCCTTTGAAAACTTGCTTGCACCAAATTTATATGCTCCGAACAATATAGCAAAAATAACAAGAAAACCTAGCAGTAAAAATATGTTCTTCTTACTTTTCACCGGCTTTGTTTCCCGTTGTATTTCTGAACGAGAAGAAGCTGTTTGATCAGCTATTTCTTCTATCTTACTTCCACACTCTGGACAAAAATTTAAATGGTCTGCAACTTTTTCATTACATATTCCACAAAACTTCAAGCGATTCTCCCCCTTATTTTTTTACCAACTTCATCCCAGCAAACACTAATACGTAAGAAAGAATAAAGCTACCTACTATTAAATACATCGTGCTACTTTGAATCGATAATAGCGGACCAGAAATCCCCGTAAATTCCTTCATAATTTCCTTACTACCTGAAGCTTCGATTTGGATTTTTGCTAATCCATTTACACAAAGCATCATCACAGTATAAACCGCACTAAACATCGCAATTGTTACATATATATTTTTCATTGGATATTGAGCTAATTTCATTCCAGCTCTAAATAGTAAGATACATGGTATTAAAATTAATAAACCCCACCAATGCATGTAGGAATTGAAATCATCCATATATTTAATTTCTTTAGCAGAAGCACCATTAGCAATTGCCACATCTTTTAAAGACGTACCATTTAATGATATGCCTGATGTATATGATAAATGTAACGGCCCTTTTCCTCCTGGATAGTTCTGTATTTCTTTCTCCATGTTCGCCCATTCAATTGCAGTTGGAGCAAAGTGAGCCATATTCCACATATACGGTGTTGCTTCTAATGAAATTAATGCTTTATATGTTTTCTCAGGGAAATCAATTGGTCCCATTGATTTTGAACTACTAAATAAAATCGTAATAAGTATAATACCAAATGTAATGATTAATCCTTTTAAAACAGTCACTACACTATAATAAATAGATGCTGCATATGGAACACTTTGACTAATTGCGGAAAGCATACGATGTGGTCCCGCTGCAATACTCATGCCAATAAAGCTAAATAATAAACCAAATATAATACCGTACAACAAACTAATAATATGAGAATAACTAACATTAATTGTCATTGTTTCATAGAATTGAGAAATCGTCGTAGAAGAACTTGCTACAAAACTTATAACACATAAGAAAATTCCATATACAATACCGATAATACATGCTGTTACTAGCTTCTCACGCCAAACAATAGACGTTTTTTTTTTCTCTACAAAAAAGCCAATTCCACCTAATATAAGTGCTGGAATAGTTAATAAAATGAACAATGGGACATGAAGAATAAATGACATTATGTATGTACCACTTCCACTGACTTCAAGACCCGCTAAATGATACATTAAAATTAATGGCGCTATGCCAATGAAAGATTGATTAATGGTAGTCATATCCAGCATACCGTTCGTATTTGTAACCATCGTTCTCATTAAATCATTCATCGCTGCATCGATAATTAAACTACTAATCCAGCCAGCCAAAAACATGCATATAATTGCCAGACCACCACCAAGTAAGCCTTTTTTCAAAGCAATTCCAGATGAACCCACATTTAGTTGTACACCCTGGTCTGGTAATTTCGTTTTCATTTCTTTTTTCTTAATACCTACTAGTAAGGAATCGCCGCATTTCTCACAATATGTAGCAGTTTCTTTACTTTCCACTCCACAAGTTCGGCAATATTTTGAGTCTTTAGGCGCTAATATAATATGACTTGCTACACCACCTGTACTAGACCCATCATGCGTACAATAATTTGATACATCAGACTGTTCTAAACCACAAGTTTTACAATACATGTTCCTCACTCCTTACTTTGCTTCATACCACAAACTGGACAGAATATAGCTTCTGTTTCGATTTGTTCACTACATGAAGAACATGATTTATTTTCAACATTGTTTGTTTGAAGGAGTAACTCATTTTCTTTCCCGCACTGTCCACAAAATTTATCATTTAATGATAATGAGCCACCACAGCTACACTGCCCTTTCTGACCTTGATTCTGCAAATTAGCAATTTGCTTACGCATGTTATAAATAGCAATATCAAGCTCTTGTACCGGTTCTACAATTCCTTTCAATACCTCTATTCGAACTTCATCATTGCGCAGTTGCATATATGTAGTTTGACCAAGCTCCAACAAAATTTCAGTTTTCGCTTGTAACTTCTCCTGCGTAATTTTCTTTAGTTGTGCAACCTCTTGTGCAACTTGCAACTTCATCTTTCCTTGCTCAATTCCCTCTTGCAACTTGTTCATACCATTACCAAACTTCGCTTGTAAATCTGACACAACTTCCCCTCCTATAAATATATAGTAATATACGAAATTAACATTTTATATATTACCATGATTTTCAAGTTATGTAATCCAAATTTCATTTTTTCTGTTTTGAGCATTTTTTGTTTATAATGGTAAAGGAAAGAAATATGTGTACGGAGGAATATTATGCTGCAACACTCAATTACGAAAGATGAAATTATGATGATTGCGAATGAGTTCGTTCAAGGACTAGATCCACAGCAAACAGCTGATCAGGAACATGTCGCTACAGCTCGGCACCTATATCGTAGTGGTGTTGTCTATAACGTTGACTTTGATGGTTATACACTATCAGGAACTGTAGATGCGGAAGGCAACGTATATAGCGTTCATATTCCGATTCGTAACGTCGCTGAAAGCTATTGTGATTGCTTCGCACCAACACAATGTGAGCATATGCTCGCTGTATTACTATCTGCAGCGTCTAGTTTCGGGCAAGTAGGAGATGTATTAACTTTATTTAAAAATAATACGAAACCTTCCCTTCCCCCTATTCGAACTGCAAGACAAGTATTGCAATCATCAGCTTTTGAAGAAACTGACTATAAAAGTTGGGAATCATATTTTGAAAAAGAATATGATTCATTTAAAAAAGAACAAGCTCGGCTTACTTATAAACAAATGTATTTTCTTATGAGTATCTTTACAGATTTCTATACAAAACTTGAGCGGAAAGCTCCGCGTGTCATTGCGATACATGAATTATTCAGGTTACACGCAGCACTTTACTGCTTTCAAAAATTATTAGAAGAAATTCAGGCATTCGAAGCAAACAAAACATATTCTTATCACCAACCTGTTAATGTCATTCGCCTATTTGTAGACAAAGTGGAATCCATCGTTCGGGACTTACAATCAGAAGCGATTCCTTCAGAGTCTGAAATAATTTTACAAGAAACAGCTCGTCTCGTTCATGAAGTATTCTTCTCTACCGACGCTTATACGCAAGAGCGATTTTTCATTTATCGTCACATATGGAGTGAACTTTTAAACAATAAAGAGAAAATACAAGAAGAAGAAAAACGAATCGATACGAAAATCAATCCACTATCTAAAGCGTTAGCGTCTTCTCATCTTCTCTTTTTAAATGACGAAGATCTACTAGCGATGGACTTACTAAAAAAACAGCCTGCTTCTGTTGTGAGTCTATACTTCTATTGGTTAGAAGAACTATTAAGTGCCATGCATTGGGATCGTGCAAAAAACTGGCTTTCCTTTACGTATAAACAAGTAAAGAAAACGATCCAAGATCACGAAAATACGATTTTCATAAAAGATGTCGTTCGGCTATTTGTAATCATGTATGAAACATATGCAACACATACAAATGAACAAGCTGGTTTCGAAATGATCTTACAAGAACTATTACCGTATAGTTTCACAAACTATGAACAGTACGTACTCGCGAAAAAACAGTATCGTACATGGGCAGAGCTTCATCTCCTATATGGATTTGAAGCAATTGAGCTGTTGAAAGAGCCACTGAAAGATATTGAAAAAGAAGCGCCAGAAGTGGCACTTCCTCTTTACCATCTTGCTGCTGTAGAGGCGATTGAAGAACGAAATCGTAAATCATATAAACGCGCAGTTCGTTACTTAAAGAAATTACGTACATTGTATAAACGATTAAAACGCACCGATGAATGGGATGCTTTCATTATTCACATCGCCAATCTCCATTCACGTCTGCGTGCACTACAAGAGGAATTACGGAAAGGAAAATTAATCGATGATCAATCAAACTGAAGTAACAATTAGGCTCCAGCATGTTAGTCAAGGTTGGTTCCTTTGGGGAGAAGATGACAGCGGTACTCCATTATCCGTAAAAAGTTGGAAACGAAATGCATTCACATGGCACTCCACTTCTTTCTACGGTACTTCTCTAAAAGAAGCAACCTTCGAAGGAAAACAAGGTGTGCTCCTAACAAATGCACAAGCCTTTGAATACATTGCAAACAAACCGATGAATTCCTTTGCACATATACAAATAAACGGACCTATTACAGCACTTACGAAAGATGCAAATGAATTATGGGACACCTTTACGAGTGGTAGCTTCGTACCAGATATGAATCATTGGCCTAAACAGCCATCTTGGAAAGTTCAAAATACACCAATTGAAGATGACACATTAGCATCTCTTTTCTCAGCAGCAGTTAATGAAAGCATATTACAAGATAATCGCTCAAATGACGGCTGGGAAGATGCTAAAAGGCTATATGAACATTACGACTTTACGAAAAGACAATTGGAAACAGCACTACATGAAGAAGATTGGCTTCGAAAAATCGGTTATATTGAAGATGATCTTCCGTTTACAATCGGACTAAGACTACAAGAACCACAAGAAGAATTTGAAATGTGGAAGCTTGAAACAATTGTGACACCAAAGCGCGGGGCTCATCGCATATATGTATATGAAAACATCGATTCCTTACCGAAAAGATGGCACGATTACGAAGAACGGATTACAGAAACACAAGAAGGTTTTAGTAAGCTCATACCGTGGTTAAAAGAAGGAGATACATTCCGAAATGAGCTCTTTGAAACAGAAGCTTGGAACTTCTTAACAGATGCAAGCAACGAATTACTTGCAGCCGGCATTACAATTTTACTACCATCATGGTGGCAAAATTTAAAAGCAACAAAACCGAAATTACGTGTCCAGTTGAAGCAAAATACAGCACAAACACAATCGTTCTTCGGTATGAATACGCTCGTTAATTTTGACTGGCGCATTTCGACGAACGGCATTGATTTATCAGAAAGCGAATTTTTCGAGCTCGTTGAACAAAACAAACGTCTATTTAATATAAATGGTCAATGGATGCGACTAGATCCAGCCTTTATCGAAGAAGTAAGGAAACTCATGAACCGTGCCGATAAATACGGACTAGAGATGAAAGATGTCCTGCAGCAACATTTATCAAATACGGCTGAAACAGAAATTGTAGAAGATGATAGTCCGTTTACTGATATTGAAATCGAACTAGATGGATATTATGAGGAACTATTCCAAAAGCTGCTTCATATTGGAGATATTCCAAAGGTAGATGTCCCTACTTCACTAAACGCAACACTTCGTCCGTATCAACAACATGGTATTGAATGGTTATTATATTTACGAAAGCTTGGATTTGGAGCATTGCTAGCTGACGATATGGGACTCGGGAAAAGTATTCAAACAATCTCTTACTTACTATATATAAAAGAAAACAATCTCAAAACAGGCCCTGCATTAATCGTAGCGCCGACATCTGTTCTTGGAAATTGGCAAAAAGAATTTGAGCGTTTCGCACCGAATTTATGTGTCCAATTACATTACGGAAGTAATAGAGAGAAGGGCAATTCATTTGAAGATTTCCTTCAATCAGCAGATGTTGTATTAACATCTTATGCATTGGCTCAACTCGATGAGGAAGAACTGACTTCATTATGCTGGGATGCTGTTATTTTGGATGAAGCACAAAATATTAAGAACCCACATACGAAACAGTCGAAAGCAGTACGAAACTTGCAGGCAAATCACAAAATCGCTTTAACTGGTACACCAATGGAAAATCGCCTCGCTGAACTTTGGTCCATTTTCGACTTTATTAATCATGGATATCTCGGAAGCTTAGGACAATTCCAACGCCGCTTCGTCACACCGATTGAAAAAGATCGTGATGAAGGAAAAATCCAGCAAGTTCAACGGTTTATCTCACCATTTTTACTGCGCCGAACGAAGAAAGATCAAACAGTCGCATTAAATTTACCAGATAAACAAGAACAAAAAGCTTACTGTCCTCTTACTGGTGAACAAGCTTCCTTATATGAACAACTTGTTCAAGATACACTGCAAAATGTAGAAGGTTTAAGCGGAATTGAAAGACGCGGCTTTATATTACTTATGTTGAACAAGCTAAAACAAATTTGTAATCATCCTGCTCTTTATTTAAAAGAAGAAGAACCACAAAATGTCATTGAACGCTCTATGAAAACAAAAACGTTAATGGAGCTCATCGAAAATATAAAAGATCAAAATGAAAGTTGCCTCATCTTCACTCAGTACATCGGCATGGGAAACATGCTAAAACGTGTGCTAGAAGAACAATTTGGCCAGCGTGTCCTCTTCTTAAACGGTAGTGTACCGAAAAAAGATCGTGACAAGATGATTGAGGAGTTCCAAAACGGAACGTATGACATTTTCATCTTATCCTTAAAAGCTGGGGGAACAGGATTAAACTTAACTGCTGCCAACCATGTCATTCACTACGATCGTTGGTGGAATCCAGCTGTGGAAAATCAAGCAACAGACCGCGCATATCGCATTGGTCAAAAAAGATTTGTTCATGTTCACAAACTCATTACAACAGGAACATTAGAAGAAAAAATCGATGAAATGCTAGAAAGAAAACAATCTCTAAACAATGCGGTCATCACAAGTGATAGCTGGATGACTGAACTATCAACAGACGAACTAAAAGAATTACTTGGTGTATAAAGTGAAACTTTAATCAGTAGGGGTTTTGTTCATCCCCCACTGATTATCAGCCCTCACCAATCGGGCTTTTACCGGAAGTTTTACTACCCGCAAAAAAAGCGCTAATCTCGAAATGAGATTAGCGCTTTTTTCTATTCCAAAACCAATTACTTATTATAATTCCCGTTAATCCGCCGCACGTATCAAGCAATGAATCTTGCCACATTGGTGTACGGTCCCCCGTATACCATTGGTGAATTTCATCAAATGTTGCATAACCCGCAACGAAAAGAATGGCATATATAAAACATCTTTTCCTCGAATGACCTGATCGATGAAAAGCGTAATAAATCAATGAACCTAGCATAAAGAACACCATAAAATGAGCACCTTTACGAAGGAAAAACTCAATAAATCCGCCTACACCTTTATTCGCAATACTAACAGGGGTTCCTCCACCATAATCAATAGATACCCATGAAAAATGCTCTTTTACAAATTCAACATTTACATATTGTTCAATATCTGAACGCATATCCTGCTTTTTATATGGTTGTGCCGAAGAATAGAAAATCAGCCCCATCCATAGTAATACAGGAATCCAAAATAACCATTTACGATTCATTATCCAGAATTCTCCTCTCTTAATCTTTTAAGGGTACCAAAAAAAAGAAAAAATTTCACGCCAAAACATGACATTTGTACCCTATTTATAAAGTGAAAGGAGGTGATACACATGGCAATTGAAACAATCGTAATGGATTTAACTTTACGTCTTGTCTTAAACAACGGATTAGATAAGAACGGCAAAACAGTTTTCAAGAGCAAACAATTTAAACGTGTTAAAACAAATGCGAGCTTAGATCAAGTACACAACGTAGCTCATGCTCTTGCTTCCTTACAGGCATCACCACTTCACGCTGTACAACTTGTAAGCACATCAGATCTTTCTAAACTATAAAGTAAAACTTCAGATCAGTAGGGATTTTATTCATCCCCGCTGATTATTAGCTCGCAATTTAACCGGCAGACCCGAATCCCGTAAATAGCGGGATAAATACAAAGGAGGGAATAACACATGCAAGTACTGGAATTGATTTTCGCGAAAGAAGATGGAAAAACAGTCGTTTTTTCTATCGATATGCCCATCACACCAATTGATGCAAAAGTCGTAAATCAAGTAATGGATACAATCCTTGCCTCATCTGTATTTTCATCCATTGATGAAAATACAAGAAAAAAGGGAGCTCGCCTTGTAGAAAAAAATGTATCTGAAATTCCAATTACTCTATAAAATGAAAAAGACGAATCTGCATCATTTTGCAGATTCGTCTTTTTTCTTCGGCATTTCAATCGGAATAAAAATCTTTGAAAAACCGATGCATACGTACTTATAATGTTCTTCACCTATATCAAACTCAGTCGTATATGTTGAGAAGAATATATAATCATTTCGCTTCGTATAATGATCAATTAATAACCCAACTTGTGGCTCAACATACTTTTTCGCTAACTTTTTACCAGCCGATGCCAAGTCGCCAAGAAGACCCTCTTCATTCTCTTTTTGAACTTCATCTAGCTTCTTACTCACATCATTACGCTTCATAAACTGCTTCGCTGCCCATTCTGTATATTCTCCTTTACTCGGATTGCTGTTTGCTAAATATACTAGGAGAATGACAACTAAAGCCATAATAATATACTTTTTCTTCATACTATATCACCGCCTACTCTTTTCTATTTTCATATATATGTACAAGCGATGCAAATTAGAAAGACTATCACCTATTGATTGTAAACGAATAAACAAGATTTACAATACAAAACAAAATATTAACAATTAATTTAATTATTCCGTATATAATTATATTCGAAATATAAATTTTATAAGGGAGGACTTAAAATCATGAATGATGAAAATAACATTATTATTTCTAGTTCTACTATGATGCTTGTTCCATACAATCACCCTTATTACCGTACAAAAATTATTGACAGTAGCGGAAATGATCTTTGTTCCTGCCAAACCGCACTACAACTCATCAAGAAATCTTGCTTAACCCAGATTCATTCTACTTATCAAGGCAGGCGTAATGCAGTCCAAACAAATTTTAGATTCAAACAAAACGTTCCAATTCCAATTAATCATCGGGAATACATTTGTACTTTTCCAACAGAATCTCCTTCATCTCCAAACTGTATATGGCTATTTTATAACCACATACATGATATAGAGTTTTGCCAAAAGATTAAAGAGGCTAAAATACATTTTTCAAATGGCACTACTACAACAATATCTATTAGTCCCCATAAATTGCAGCAACAATTATTAAAAGCTGGATACATACTATCTCGTATGAACATGCAAGATTCACTACAATTTAAAAACCCCTTGTTGCATTTACTACATTAAACTAACAAGTAGAATGGAAAGCAACATCTCTTGCCTTCCATTCTTATATTAATATTTATCCCCTTACACTATTTCGCATTTTCTCGAGTGCTTGCCGATACATCCATCTTACTTGATAATATGTCATTTCCGTCTCTAAAGCGATTTCTCCCATCGTCTTTCCTACAAAAAAACGTTCAAAAATAATATACTTCTCCTTCTCATCTAACACACTCATAAAATCCTTCACTCTTATTTCAACATCTTCAAAATGAAAAATATCCTCATACTCTCCTACACATACACATCTTTCTTGTACAGTAGATTCTTTCTTCAATCTTTCTAATATATAACCACGCACCGTTACAAGTGCATATGCAGGGAAATACCCTTTCTTTGCATCAAATCTTTCATACGCATGCCAAAGACCAATTAAACCACATTGATAATACTCTTCATAATCTTGGCGAATACCTAATTTCTTTATTTGATTTACAATCATTCCTTCATACAAAACAACTGCCTCTGTAAAAGTCGCTGGCTTCACACAGTACCCGTTTCTAAAAGGTATACCTTTCTAGTATTCCGCGGTACCTTCACAATATAAAAATAAAGAAAAGATTTCACTGTGAGTAATTTCAAATACTACCGATGGAATTTGAAATTACACTATGTAGTATTTGAAATTTTGTTGGTGGTATTTGAAATAGGGATAAAAATAAAAAAGGTGACTCCGAAGAGCCACCTTTTTAAAATAATATGTTATGCACCGAAATCAGAGAACATGCCGCCTAACATACTAAACCCAATTGTAAGGATAAAGAATATAGAAATTAAAATTATTGCTTGTTTTTTACTTAAACCAGCAACAATATGCAAGCCTAAGCCAGTTAAAATTAAACTCCAAATGTTAAAGACTTCAAATGCAGAACCAATGCCATATGCAATTGTTCCTTGTTCAAATAAAGGCCCTAAACTTGTATATTTATCAGCGCCATTCCCACCTAAAATATATCCTATAGCTACATTAAGAAGACTACCAACATAAAAGACAACATTGGCATATATATAAATAGATAGTATCTTCATATATGGAGTATCATTACTCATAAACATCATAATAACTTTATAAAATCCTGCTACTACAAAAAGACCAACAGCTGTTCCAACTAGACCTCCAATAGCTCCAAATCCAAGTGTAGTCCATTTCATTATGCCTGTCGTATCATCCTTAACCAGCTTCGCCAACTCCGGGGTATTAAGTAATCCTAAATAAGATACCGCTGCTGCTAAGATTGTCCCCATTAGAAGAAATAAGAAAAACCCTCCCCAAACCGGACTTTTCGTCTTCATTCTCTCAAATTGCTCACCTGGAGAAGTAATCATTCCTAATAATGATGGCTTCTTCGCACCTACATCTTGCGTATTAATATTTGCTTCCATTATAACGCCTCCTTCTATTTATATAACCCGTTCTAACGGGCGGTTCACTTCCTCATGCAAGAGGCTACGAACCGCCCACTAGAACGGTAATGTGTAGTTCTACTACACTATTAATTACTCATAACGCAATGCTTCAATTGGATCTAATTTCGCAGCTTTATTTGCTGGAATTAATCCGAAAATAATACCGAGTGTCATCGAGAACAGTACGCCTCCAACAACAACTTCCCACGAAACAAGCGGTGGCCATTTTGCGAATGTGGAAACGATATATGCTCCGCCATACCCAAGACCAATTCCGATTAAACCACCTAGAAGTGTTAACATAACGGCTTCAATTAAAAACTGTAATAAAATTTTACTACGCGTTGCTCCAAGTGCTTTACGTATCCCAATTTCGCGCGTACGCTCTGTTACAGATACGAGCATGATGTTCATAACACCAATACCACCAACGACTAATGAAATACCAGCGATACCACCGATGATCATCGTCATAATGTTAGTAACTTTAGAAACATTTTCTTGGAATTCTTTTAAATTAACCAGTTCATATTTACCCGGAATTTCACTTGGCTTACGACTATTTAATACATCAACAGCTTGTTTCCCTGCTGCTTCTAAATCGTCTACATTTTTAGCTTGAATTGCGATACTTTGAATTTCATCTGTTCCGTATAAAACAGGCCATAACGTAAGAGGGATTAACGCTTCTTCCATTTCAAATCCCATAAATTCATTATCAGATGTATACACACCGACAATTTGCATCGGTTGTCCTTTCATCTCAATAATTTGTCCTACTGGATTTACGCCCTTAAATAACGTCTCTTCTGTTTTTGTACTAATCATCACGACGTTATTTGCATGAGAAATATCTGATTCATTTAAAGTACGTCCCTTTACGACCTTTACTTTATTAACCGCAAAATATTCATTATCAAGACCAATAACATTCAGATTTGCTTTTTTATCATTTACATCAAGCACCTCTGAATTCTGGTTTGTCGTAATAACATGTGAAACATCTTTCACTTGTTTTACTTCCAAAATATCCTCTTCCGTTAACTTCGGCATTTCAAATCCACCTATAGCAAACTCATCATTAATATCTGGTTTAAATTGAATTGGCATAAGGTTATTACCACCAGAACCTGCGAATTTCGACTTCAGCATCGCTTCCCCGCCTTGCCCAATCGCAACGACAGTAATAATTGAACCTACCCCGATAATAATACCGAGCATCGTAAGAGCTGAACGCAATTTATGAGCTAAAATAGAAGAGAGGGCAATTTTTATACTATCTAGTAAACTCATACCGCACACCTTCTATCTTCTGTAACTTTCCCGTCCCGCAGTACAATGCGGCGGGAAGAATACGCTGCTACTTCCTCTTCATGCGTAACCATAACAATTGTTGTGCCTTCTGCATTAAGCTTCGTGAAAATATCCATAACTTGCTCACCAGACTTCGTATCAAGTGCACCAGTTGGTTCATCGGCCATAATGAACGTCGGATTATTTGCAATCGCTCTTGCAATCGCTACACGTTGCTTCTGTCCACCTGACAATTCGTTCGGTAAATGATGCACGCGATCTGCCAATCCAACTTTACCTAACGCCTCCAAAGCGCGCTTACGACGCTCCGCTTTCTTCACACCACCATATACGAGCGGAAGCTCAACATTTTCCACCGCGGAAAGACGAGGCAGTAAATTAAAGTGCTGAAATACAAACCCAATATATTCATTACGAATTAAAGCAAGCTTTGACTCGTCTGCTGTTAAGATATTCACGTCATTCAGCTTATATTCGCCTTCTGTTGGACGATCTAAGCAACCAATAATATTCATAAGCGTTGACTTACCAGAACCAGACGGTCCCATAATCGAAACGAACTCACCGCTCTGAATCGTTAAACTAATACCATGCAAAATCGGCACCGCCAATTTTCCTTGATAATATGTTTTAGCAATATTATTTAACGTAATCATTTCTCTTTCACTTCCATTCCGTCATACACATCGTCGGAAGGATTTTTAACCACCTTTTGCCCCACTGTTACGCCTTCTACAACCTCTGTCCAGTCTCCATCAGTAGAACCTTTTTTCACATTTTGTTTACGAAGCTTCCCTTTTTCCTCAACATAAACAAATGCATCCTCGCCTTTTTCTACAATGCTTTTACTTGGAACAGCAATCATCGTCTTATTCTCTAAGTTTACTTGCAGAGAAACGTGGTAACCTGGAGATAAACCGTCTTGACTATCAAGACTTGCTTTATATGTATACTGAGACATATTTTGAGTTGCTTCACCCACGCCGCCAGCTTGCGCCATCTCTGCGCTCGTTGGGAACTCACTTACCTCTGTAATCTTACCTGTCCACTTCTTCTTGCTATTTGCTTTTGCAGTTACAGTGAATGTTTGATCCTTTTGAATTTGTGACTTCTGAAGCTCAGTTAACGTACCTTGAACTTGGAATGGATCTTTAGAAGCTACTTGTAAAAACGATTTTCCTTGACCACCTAACGCTTGAGATGAACTTTGCGCCGCATCTTTATCTAACTTTTGAACAACACCAGCGAAATTACTATAAATCGTAAGCTCTTTCTGCTTCTTACTTAACTCTTCTTTCTGCAACTTCCCTTTTTCTTTCTCAAGATCAGTTGTCTTTTGAGCTATCTCTAATTCGTTTACTTGCTCGTCCATCGGATCTGTTACTTCTTTCCCAGCTCCGCTATCTTTCGCCTTCTTAATTTCTTTCTTGAGCGAATCAATCTTCTTTTTTCCTTGATCATAACGCATATCCGCCATCTTCTGATCAAGCTCAGCTTGCTTCATTTGAAGGTTAATCTCTTCATTATCATAAGAGAATAACTTCGTACCTTTCTCTACCTCTTGCCCTTCTTTTACCTCAATATCTTTCACTTTCCCTTTAGCCGGATCTGCATAGAAGCTTTCAATATTACCAGGCTTCACCTGACCAGAAATTAACTTCGTATTATTCAGCTTACGCTCTGTCACTTTCTCAAAACTTACAGCATCAGCATTTGTTGATGCACCCTTCTTCTTCCCTTGCATAACAAAAATATTAATTGCTGCTACAATAACAATTAGTGCAATAACCCCAATAATAATCCATTTCTTCTTCTTGTTTGGAGTACGAACCGTATTTGGTAACATATTCTCGCTCCCTTTTATAACTTAATAGTTTAATATAAAAATTGTATAAAACTTTCTGAAAATAGATTACATATTATTACATTATTTTTACAAAGTTTTACACATCCATTTATATTGTAACAAAAATTCCAATGATTAGAAATATGACATTATATCTTTTAAGATAGATTTAAGGAAAGGAAAAAGAGCAATTTTAATTGAATGGAAGCCATTCTTTATTAACATACTTCTTGCCAAAATGAATCATTAAAATCATTTTCCTAATTGCACCATAGCTATTTTGTCATATATATTTGACATTTCATCTATTCAATTATAAAATGTCACATATAAATGACATTTCGGTACACGAGGTCTACAACCATCAATGGGAGGGTTATATTTGAATAACGTTAAACAATATCGAAAATCTGAAGGGCTATCGCAACTAGAGTTAGCTAAAAAAGTTAACGTGGCGAGACAGACAATAAATTTAATTGAAAACAAGAAATATAATCCCTCTTTAGCCTTATGTATCGAATTAGCAAAAGCACTAAAAACAGATTTAAATAGTCTATTTTGGGAGGGAGATTAAATGATGAAAATTGAATGGAAAGAAAGAGTTTATAATAGTTTTGTTGGAACACTAAGTGAGAGAGATGAATACCAAAAACAAGAAATCAATAAAGAGTTATCTGTAGCTGGAATTGGTTTGTGGTGGTTAAATATGTTGGTAATGCTTATTATGTTACTTGTTGATACTATGAATCACACAATATCTATAGGGACAATATTCATTTTTCTATCTAATATGATTTACGCTAATTACTTAGCCTTTAAATTCAAGAAAAAAGGTTTAAGTGATACTGAATGTGCAACAAAAGAAGAATATTTACAACACAAGAAAAAATTAAGAAAAGCTGGCTTAAAAGCAGGTGTGCTTTGGGGCTTTCAAATGTTTGTTTTTATGAATTATATCCTTCCCTATGTAGGTTCAGAGGAAATCTCTATTTCTTTATTTAAGGTTGTAATTTTCATCTGTGGCGGCGGATTTTTCGGTATAACCATGTATCTATTTGGTTTATGGAATCTAAAAAAATTATATTAATTAACAAAAATCATTTATATATTAAACTGCAATTTTTCATACTGTTTGTTTTTTCTAATATAAAAGCTATCCAATCACACACAATTGGATAGCTTTTTCAAACAAAATATTACGCTACTTTAGGATCTTTTCTCTCATGTCCACGTTGAACAATAAATAAGAAGATTGTTGATAAAACCGCTCCTGTTAATAGTAAGATGAAACAACCATCCCAGCCAGAACGATCAACAATAACACCAATTGCTGCGTTAGCTACAAGACTTCCGCCTACATAACCGAATAAACCACACATACCAACTGTCGTACCTACTGCAAATTTCGGTACTAATTCCATCGCACTTAAACCGATTAAGAACTGTGGTACATAAATTAAACAACCGATAATAGAAACTGCAATACTTACAACAAGTACGCTAGTTGCTTGCCAATATATAAACGTACCAATAACAACCCCAACCATACTAATAATACATAATGGCATACGTTTTCCTTTAAATAATTTATCACTTAAAAAACCAACGATTAATGAACTTGGAATTGCCATACCTTCAAAGATTGCATATGCCGCATGCGCTTCTGCTTTTGAAAATCCTTTAACTGTCGTTAAATAAAGCGGAACCCAGTTAATAACACCGAAACGAATTAAATAAACAAAAGCATTCGCAATACATAAGAACCATACAAATTTATTTTTCACTACATACTTCATTAAAATTTCTTTTGGTGACATCTTGTTAGCATTATCTGCTTTTTCAAGATTTTCATAGTCATTACGATACTCATCAATTGGAGGAAGACCTTCAGATTCTGGTGTATCCTTCGCATTAATCCAAACAAGAACTGAAATTACCATTGCGATAATTGCAGGGAAAATAAACACGCCGCCTTGCCAATGGTTTTCACCAAAAATACCTACACCAATTCCGACAAGTGGTGGCACAAGCATTCCACCAACGTTATGTGAAATATTCCAAAGACCTGTTTTCGTACCACGTTCTTTCTTTGAGAACCATTTCGTCATAACAATACTACAAGGTGGTGCTCCCATACCTTGTACAATACCGTTAACAACAAGTAATGTAACAATCATCCCAAATGATGATGCAAAGCCAAAACAAATATTTACAAGCCCTGATAAGAATAAACCGACTGCGATAAAGCGCTGGGCGAAAGCTTTATCTGATAAATTCCCCATAAAGAACTTACTAAATCCATAAACGATTGCCATTACTGAACCTAGTAGACCAATTTCAGCTGTACTAAAACCATATTCTTGTACTAAGTACGTACTTGATAACGTAAAGTTACTACGAACTAAATAATAAGCAGCATATCCAACTGAAATCCCGATTAACACACGAATACGTAGTAATCGATATACACGGTCGATCATATCCGCTGGCAATCTTTCAATTGCAGGTGCTGGCTTGAGCCATTTAAACATATATTTTCGTCTCCTTTTCTCACTTCAGAGAGAGACGCTGTCTATTCCATATCTCGATTATCCCGCTATTTGATATATTTTGGTTCGTCCTTCTAACCGGCTGTCCTTCTATTTCTTTCTCATTCTTCGCAAACATCGTTGGTACGCCAAACGACACTTTTTCTAAAATGTGACCCGCTTCTTCTGATAAACAATAATCAATAAATAAATCCGCAATAATACCACTCGGTGCACGTTTTAGTTTAGAAATCGCATTAACGGATAACCCTGTTTGCTCAGGTTCGTTACTTAAAATAGGAAAGCCTTGTTTTTGAAGCATTCTCTGATCTCCCATAAAGTTGATGCCTATCATATATTCACCGCTCGCAACAAGTTCTGCTGGGATATAACCATTCACTGTTACTTCTCCAACTTGTTCTGCCAGATTCTTCACATATTCCTTCGCTTCCTCTTCACCTAACGTATCAATAAGTGATTGAAAAAACGTATATGCTGTACCTGAAACATTTGGATCGGGCATGACAATCTTTCCTTTATATACTGGATTCAATAAATCTTTCCATCTTAACGGATACGAGAGACCGAGCGGCGCTATTTCCTCGTTCCACCGCTCTTTATTAATCGCAATTGCTAGCTTCTCCACTTCATAACCGTACCAATAACCATCTTTATCTTTAACAGTCTTTGAAATACGATTTGCATGTTGGCTTATCACAGGAATAGAAAGATTTTTTTGCTTCATCATTTGATGCGCATCTACTGTACCGCCAATAATAATATCCGCCTTCGGATTGCCAGCTTCTTCTTCCACTCTACGAAGAAGTTCTTCTGTTGAAAGGCGAATAAATTCATACGTACATCCGCGTGACTTACAAAATGATGAAAGTAACGCTTCACCAACTTCCTCACGAGCCGCTACATACGCAACAATATGACGATCATCCAAAATAGGGAGACCATTTTTACTATATTTAATAGAGGTTGTATCTCGAGAGCAACTAGACATCGCTCCTCCAATTACTAGCAAAAAGAAGAAAAAGGCTATCTTTCTCATGACGCATTCTCCTTTACGAATAACTCTGCTAGAGAGCCTTTCATATACATGACGTTTCCGTTATTATCACCGAGATATTGCACCACAAAGTACGATGGATACACAGAAATCGTAAGAATATCTTCACGATCATTCTTTACACGCTTACCTGTTTTATAAGCTGTAATATAAGCAATCGGTTCATTCTGCGATTGTAATAACTTCTGAATTTCTCCGTAATCTGTAATTTGCTTTGCGTACCGAATAGAATCAAGTATGTGCGTAAGATTGATAGTACGTACCACATCACCTTGACGTACTACGACATCCTTTGCTGAAGCAAAGAAATCACTAATACGCTCTGGCGTGTAATACAGGCTTAACAAATACGTTTGAAGTGCTGAAATCATCGGATCCATGCCATTCTTTCCGTATACATTTTCCCCATACTGGAACAAGTCACCTACTGCAAAAGTACGCTTATGTCCATTCAAGTACGTTACTTCTCCAGTAAATACTTGTTCTTGGCTCTTAACGCCCTCAGGTTCTATTCGAATTCGGTCAAAGAATGAAACAATCGTATGCAAACGAACTTCATCCGTTACAACAATTTCTCCCCACTTTTCATGTCTTACTTTCACTTCAATTGGAAGAGATTCATTCACCCTTTGTAAAACGGCTTGTTTATCATTTACAATGTTAATTCGATTATAGATTTGCTTCTCCATAACATAAAACAAAACAAGAGAAACAATCATACAAATGACAAACATAAGAATTTGAAATGATAGCCTTTTCATTTCTGCCTACCTCCAAGATAAAAAAACGTTGTTTCGAAAATACCGCATAATTGTTTCATAAATGTATCATTTAACCGCTTTCAAGTTTTTTATGTCTTCCATCCTTCTCGGAAGCAAAAATGTAATGAATATTGTAGTACCTATTTCTTCACTACTCTCAATCCGCATGCTTCCGCCCTGCTTATTCATAATCTCCTGACAAATATACAAACCATAACCATTCCCGTAACTAGAAGGAAGTGCTTTTCCTTTCGGAGACTCATTCCACTCTGCAAGCACCACTTCATCTATACCGATCCCATCATCATGAACAAAAACCTTCGCCTCATGCTCATTTACAATTACATTCATACGAATGTGCGAAGCATCACTATACTTAATTGCATTATCAAGCACATTTAAGAAAATTTGCTTCGTCTTATCAAAATCTGCAACAACATGTACACCCGTTAACTCATTTATCACTTCAATTTCAAATTGATTTAGGCGAGGCTTCACAATTGAAACTGCTTCTTCTGCCAATTCCTTTATATTCACAACTGTAGGAGACACTTCAAACGTACTCTTCCCATATTTCGAAGACTTAAGCAGTTCCTCTACAAGTGATAATAAACGCTCACTTTCCACAGCCACATAACGAAGACTTTCCTGTACATCTTCTTTCGATTGTAACTTCGGAATTAAATCAACATAACCGATAATTGCCGTTAGCGGTGTTTTCAGCTCATGCGTAATGCGGTCTAGGAAATCTTTCTGCTTCTCTTTCTCCTCCTGCAATTGCTTAATATGCAGCTCAATTCCATCGGCCATCGCGTTAAAAGATGCTGAAAGCTGAGCGATTTCCACGTACTCATTTAACTCAATCTTACTCTTATAATCACCATTCGCGAGCCGCTGTGCCATTTGTCTCAACTGATCAATTGGTTTATGAAGAGACTTCGCCAAACGAATCGCAAAGAAAATACCCGCAGCTACTAAACAAAGGGACGCCATTAAGAATGTCCAGCTCACATTTGTTAAAACTTCCTTCTCACCCGTTAACTCATTTATAAAACGAATACTTCCAATGACATCGTTTCCATAATAAACCGAGCTTGAAAACAAAAGAATGGGAGCTGGATCCGCCTCCTCAAAAACATAAGACTTCTTTCCCTTCAAGGAACTCTCAATGTCGATGTTACGGTGAAGCAATGCTCCTTTTTGTGTATCTGCAACAACATCGCCATTCTTCCCGATCATCTGCACACGGACATCCATACGCTTCGCTAAATACGACGCAATTAAAAGTGAATTAGGACCAAGCGTATCCACTTCTGCTTCCTTCTCTAAATAATTCATCGTATAAATTTGTGCTTCTACACTTAACTTTTCTAAAGAATTTGCTGCGTTATGATACATATTCTTTTCTAACGTAATATAAACAACTGCATATAAAAGAACAAAAATCGGAATTAACAGCCCAACTATTCCAAACACCATATTTCGCTTTAAAGACATACCATCACCACTTAACAATCCAGTTTATAGCCAACGCCATAAATTGTCTTAATATATTCTCCGCTCGTCCCAAGCTTCTTTCGAAGTCTCTGCACCATAATATCAACTGCTCTCGTATTTCCGATATACTCAAATCCCCATACTTTCTCAAGCAACTCATCCCTCATAAACACACGCTGCGGATTTGAAACAAATAACTGACATAAATTAAACTCTCGGTACGTTAACTGAATCTCTTGTCCACTCACATGTACCTTTCTTTCCTTAGGACAAATCACTATCTCTCCAGCCTCAATTACTTCATGACTTACAGCGGTCTCCGTCTTCTTTACACGCCGCGCCATATTCTTAACCCGAAGAATAAGCTCCGCATAATTAAACGGCTTCGTCACATAATCATCAGCACCAAGCTGCAATCCAAGCAACTTATCATTCATCTGACTCTTTGCCGTTAACATAAGCACCGGAATATCCCTATCCCTCTCGCGGAACAAACGAAGCAACTCATACCCATCCGTATCCGGAAGCATAACATCCAAAATCAATACATCCGGCCCTTCATTCCATCGCTCTAAAGCTTCTCTCCCATCAGCCGCTGCCAATACTTCATAACCTTCCATCTCCAACTGCATCCGAATCAAATTACGAATACTCGATTCATCATCAACCACAAGTATTTTCATCATTCTCCTCCTTCCATCATGTATTATAGTACAGTTTAGTATAGCAAAAATTGTACAAAAAAAGAGAGGGTATTGTCGAACATATTTTGTCGACGATACCCTCTCCCCTTTTATTATTTAGCTACAAAATAATCCGTTACATATTGTGCCCAAACTTCATGACCTTTAGCAGTTGGGAAACCAAATTCTTCTTTTAAGTATGGTAGGATAGCCTTTGTTGATGCATCCGGCCATGCTCCCCAATGATCAATATATGTATAATTATTTTGCGTTGCAAATTGTTTTAATGCTTCAATCGCTTTCGGATAATTTTTCGCACCATACACTGGATTTGATGGTTGAATCATAATCGTAGCACCCTTTGCACTAGTAGAAAGTGCTTGAACAAACTTCTGTGTACTCGCAACAGAGTTCCCATTACCAGTTTTACCGTTATCAGTAATAAATGGTGGTTCAAATAAAATCACATCTGGATTCTCTTTCGCAATCTCTTTATCACGCTTATTCACGATTAACTCTTCTGTGCTTTCACCCTTATATTCCTTTACAGCCACATTCCATAAACCTTTACCGTAAGCAGCTTCTAAATTAGCCGTTAACTTAGCTGCCCAAGCACCTTTTTCAGATGAAGAACCTTCATCACCAACAATAACAAGATTTACTGCCTTTTTATCCTCCGCAGCTTTCTTTAACTTCTCTTTCACTGCATCTGGCAAATTCTTCGCATATGCTTCATTAAAAGATGACTTCGTATCTTGTTTTTTCTCTTCCTTTTTCTCTTCTTTCTTCGCTCCGCTATCTTTCACTTCAGCTTTTGTTTTCGTTACTTCACTTGTTTGTGTTTGTCCTGTTGCATTCGCAATCTTCTTATTCCAGTACAGTTTACCACTCACAACCGAAGCAACAAACAATACAAAAATAACAAGGACAAGTACTGCTTTCTTATTCATCGATTCACCTCATCTATTAATCTCACAATATATAATACTAATATAAATCCATGCAAAAATAAACCCAACTCCTTCCAAAGGAGTTGGGTTATTACATACTACTTAGTCACTTCAAGATGCGCTCTTAATTTATTCGTTAAATCTTGTTTTGCAGCATCCGGAACATAGTAGTACCAAATACCATCAGCAGCTTTGTGGCCGTCACCTGGGATTTGAATATCTTCACTATTCTGTAGACAATCTTTATAATTCTTTTGCATATCAAACATTTGATCTTGCGTTAAATTTGTCTTCACATTCTTTTGAATTGCTGTTAACACATCACCATAACTTGTTAAAGAAGAGAAAGTTGCGCCTTTCTTAATAACAGCTTGCATCACTTGGCGTTGACGCATTTGACGACCAAAGTCACCTCGCGGGTCTTCTTTACGCATACGTGTAAATGCTAGCGCTTGATCACCTGTTAAGTGCACATTACCTTTAGCAAAATGATGACCATTTTGTGTAAACTCTAAATCATTATTTACATCTACTCCACCGACTGCATCAACGATATCTTTAAAACCTTCCATATTCACTTCAATATAATAATTAATAGGAACATTTAAGAATTTTTCTACTGTTGCAACAGACATGTCTACGCCACCAAATGCATAAGCGTGGTTGATTTTATCACTTTTACCTTTTCCAACGATTTCTGTATATGTATCACGGGGGATACTTACTGTTTTCATTGAATTATTTTTAGGATTTAATGTAATGACCATTAAAGAATCTGAACGTCCTTTATCTTCACCACGTTCATCGGCCCCTAATAATAGGATGGAAACTGGTGCTGATTTACTAATTTTTTCTTCTTGTTTATTACCTTCGTCACGCTTTAATGGTTTATGGACCTCATCTAATGTTTTTGAAACTTTTGAATATACATTATAGGCATATACTCCTCCACCTATAATCATTACTCCTATAATCCCTAGTATCCATAATAGGATTTTCTTTTTCATTACTATAGACCTCTTCTTTCATTTATTCTGAATAAATGTCCAGATAATACTAAAACTAATTTAGTCTATTATACTAAGAATGAAATTCTATAACTAGTATATTCTCTGCTCAGTAACCATGCTTTTAATTATTTTACTTTGTAATAATCTACATACCAATTAGCAAATTCCTGTAAACCTTTTTCTATAGAAGTTTTAGGTTTAAAATCTACAGCTTTTTGCAATAAATTAGTTGATGCATAAGTAGCCGGTACATCTCCTGGTTTAATAGGCTCAAATACTTTTTCAAATATAACTTCTCTTCCTAATGCTTTTCCTAATGCTTTCTCTAATGTCTCAATAAATACCATTAACTTTTCAGGGTTGTTATTCCCTATATTAAACACTTTGTGTTCCACATTACCTTTAGGAGGACTACTTAAAAGACGTTGGATTCCTTCAACAATATCATCTATGTAAGTAAAATCACGATACAGGTCATTTTCAAAATCACCATTATTAAATATCTTAATTGACTCACCAGCAAAATACTTATCAGTAAATCCAAAATACGCCATATCTGGACGTCCCATAGGACCGTATACAGTAAAGAAACGTAATCCCGTTGCAGGAATCTTGTACAAATGACTATACGTATGTGCCATTAACTCATTTGATTTTTTAGTAGATGCATAAAGTGATACTGGATTGTCTACAAAATCTGTTTCCTCAAATGGTACCTTTTTATTAGCTCCATACACAGAACTAGATGATGCATATACAAGATGATCTACTGGGTAATGTCTACACGCTTCTAGGATATTATAAAAACCAATAACATTACTTTGAATATATACATCTGGATTTTCAATTGAATATCTTACACCCGCTTGCGCAGCTAAATTCACTACAATATTTGGCTTATGCTCCTCAAAAAGTTTAGTAATCATATCTTTATCAGAGATATCACCTTTAATGAAAGTAAATTTATCATAAGGCTTAAGTTGCTCTAAACGAGCATATTTAAGGTTCACATCATAATAATCATTTATATTATCAACACCTATTACTTGGCAACCTTGTTCTAGTAATCTTTTAGATAAAAAGTATCCTACAAAACCAGCTGCTCCAGTGACAAGGTATTTTTTTTCATTATTTAGAGGTTTGTAATTCAATATTAGACAGCTCCTTCCTACGGTCTCTACTTGTTGATTTTCTACCAATAGAATGATACTCTATACCCGCTTCTTGCATAGACTGAATATCATATATGTTTCTTCCGTCATAAATTAAAGGTGTCCTCATTAATTTTTTATACATTTCTGGAGTTAACGCCTTAACTTCTCCCCATTCTGTAAAGATAAAGCAAACATTTGCCCCTTCTAAAGCTTGTTCAATATTTGTTACGTATGTGATATTTCCATGTTTATTGCTTCCTTCTGGATACACTTTTGCAAAATTATTTGCACCGACTGGATCAAATGCATAAATATCAGCACCTTGCTCTAATAATAGAGGAATATTTTCAAGGGATGCAGCTTCTCTTAAATCATCTGTACCAGGTTTAAATGTTAAACCCAACACCGCTACTTTAAGACCGTTAAAAGTAATTAACCGCTGACTCGCCTTTTTGTATAATAAAGTCTTTTGATCTTTATTCACATCAATTACAGCCTTTACTGTTCTTAACTCGTAACCATTTTGTCTTGCTAAATATTCTAATGCTTTCGTATCTTTAGGGAAGCATGAACCTCCAAATCCAATACCTGCATTTAAAAACTTACTTCCAATACGCTCATCAAAACTCATACCTTTTGCAACATCTTGAATATCCGCTCCGACCAATTCACAAAGATTTGCAATATCATTCATGTAAGAAATTTTAAGAGCTAGGAAATCATTAGATGCATATTTAATCATTTCAGCTGAACGTCTGTTTACTGAAACGATAGGTAAATGAAATGGCTTATAAAGATTCGTTAATACTTCTTCTGCCCATTTACTTTCTGTACCGATAACAATTCTTTCTGCATATAACGTATCATGAACAGCGGAACCTTGAGCTAAAAATTCTGGGTTTGATGCCACTTCAACTTTCACATTATTAACTAAAAAGTCTTGAATAAACTGCTCTACTTTATCATTTGTTCCAATTGGAACAGTCGATTTTACAACAACAAGACAATCTTTTTCTACACTTTCGGCAATTTGTTTTGCCACAGTTGCAATATATGAAAGGTTTGCAGAACCATCAGCTTGCTCTGGGGTTCCAACTCCAATGAAAATAGCATCTGCATCTTTATATGCTGACTTGTAATCTGTTGTATAATTAATTCTTCCAGCAGCATAATTTTTCTGCATTAATTCCTCTAAATCAGCTTCATAAATTGGTGAAACACCTGATTTCATTAACTCTACTTTTTTTTCATCAATATCAACACAGGTTACTTGATGCCCTACTTCTGCAAAGCATACACCCGCTACTAAACCTACATAACCTGTTCCTGCTACTGCTATTTTGTACATGATTATACCCTCTTTCCTCTATTAGGAAGCTTATATGCTATATTGCTCCTTAAAGTATTTCTTGTATTCACCACTAATAATTTGTTCCCACCACTCAGTGTTATCTAAATACCACTGAATTGTTTGAGCAATCCCTGTTTCAAATGTATAAGTTGGTTTCCAGCCTAATTTTTCTAGCTTCGTCGGATCAATCGCATAACGTTTATCATGGCCTAATCGATCTTGAACGAACTCGATTAATTCCTCAGACTTACCAAGCGTACTAATAATTGTTTGAACAACTTCTAAATTTGTACGCTCATTATGTCCGCCAACATTATAAACATCTCCATTTGCACCCTCATGCATAACTAGATCAATTGCGGCACAATGATCAATAACGTGTAACCAGTCGCGAATATTTTTACCGTCTCCATATACAGGAACCTTTTCATCATTTAACACACGTGAAATTGTTAATGGAATTAATTTTTCTGGGAAATGGAATGGCCCATAGTTGTTTGAGCAACGTGTAATGTTAATTGGTAATCCAAATGTTTCATGATATGCTCGAACTAATAGATCAGAAGAAGCTTTACTTGCACTATATGGGCTATTTGGTTGTAAAGGCATCTCTTCTGTAAAGAATGTAGTTGGATCAAAATCTAATTCACCATATACTTCATCTGTCGATACATGGACAAATTTAGTAATACCAAATGCTTTCGCTGCATCTAATAATACTTGTGTTCCTAATACATTTGTACTAATAAACACTTCAGGTTCAGCAATAGAACGATCCACATGACTCTCTGCAGCAAAATGCACAACGTAATCGAATTTTTCTTGTTCAAATAGTTGGTTTACTGCTTGACGGTCTACGATATCAACCTTAGCGAATGAATAGTTATCTTTGTCCTCAATATCTTTATGCTTTGTTAAATCTCCCGCATATGTCAATACATCTAAATTTACAATATGATAATCTGGATATTTATTTACCATATAATGTACAAAGTTTCCTCCGATAAAACCCGCGCCACCTGTTACTAATACTTTCTTTTTTTCCATCTTATTTCACCTCTTGCTGTAATTGTGTAATATAATGTTTTGTCGCTTTCTTCCAATCTTGTAATGGCTCAAATCCATTATCAATTAATTTCTGCTTAGACATACGTGAATTTTTAGGACGTACTGCACGAGTAGGATACTCTTCTGTTGTAATACTATTTACTTTCACATCTTGTTCTGCTATTTCAAAGATTTCTTGCGCAAATTCAGCCCAACTACAGAAGCCTTCATTTGTAGCATGATATGTACCATATTTCTCTGTTACGACCATGTCAACTAACAAACGAGCTAAATCATACGTGTAAGTTGGTGATCCTATTTGATCTCCCACAACGTTCAGTTCATTACGTGTTTCACCTAAACGAAGCATTGTCTTAATAAAGTTATTTCCATTAATACCGAATACCCATGAAATACGCACAATAAAGTTGTTATCTATCAAGCTTCTAACTACTTTTTCTCCCTCATACTTTGTTAAACCATAGTATCCAACCGGATTAGGTACGTCAGTTTCTACAAATGCATGAGTGTCTTCTCCATCAAATACATAATCTGTACTAATATAAACAAATTTAGCATTTAATTTTTTTGCTGCTGTAGCAAGATATTTTGTACCCTCTACATTCACATTCCAGCAAAGTTCTTTATCATCTTCAGATTTATCAACAGCCGTATATGCTGCACAATGAATAATTGCATCTGGTTTTACTTTATCTACAAATTCATAAACCGCAGCTTCGTTTGTAATATCTAAATCTTCTATTCCAATACCTTGCATTTCTAGTCCTTGCTTCTCTCCACGTTTTACTACGTCATATCCAAGCTGACCATTATAACCGGTTACTAAAATTTTCATTTTTTCACTCCCCGTATACAAAGTTATTTTCTGCTTCTTTTAATGAAGGTGCTTTTTTATCTTTTTCAGATAGTACTGGCTGAATTTCCATTGGCCACTCAACACCAACTTCAGCATCGTTCCAAATAATTCCTCGATCACACTCGGGAGCATAAAGTTCATCAACTTTATATTGAACCTCAACGTCATCAGTTAATGTCATAAATCCATGTGCAAACCCTTTTGGAACTAATAACTGTTTTTTATTTTCTGCACTTAGCTCAATACCAAACCATTGACCATATGTAGGACTTCCCTTACGGATATCTACTGCCACATCAAATATCGATCCACGTGTACAACGCACAAGCTTAGTTTGCGCCTTAGGATTTAATTGATAGTGTAAGCCGCGAAGCGTACCCTTTGTTGCTGAAAATGATTGATTATCTTGTACAAATTCCAGTTCGATTCCTGCTTCTTTCATTGCCTTATCGCTATAAGTTTCCATAAACCAACCACGATGATCTCCAAACACTTTTGGTTCAATCACTTTAACGCCTAATAAGTTTGTATCTAAAACTTTCATTATGTTCACTCCAAATTAGTATTTAATGCTACCATTTGCTACCTTTAATAAATATTGACCATAGCCATTTTTAGAGCATTGATTACCTGATTCAATTAGAGTTTCTTTATTAATCCAGCCATTAATAAAGCCAATCTCTTCAAGAGCAGCGATTTTAATTCCTTGATGGTCTTCAACTGTTTTCACAAAGTTTGTTGCATCTACTAGACTCTTATGAGTTCCTGTATCTAGCCATGTGTATCCACGACCTAATAATTCAACTTCTAATTCACCACTATTTAAATATGCTTCATTTATAGATGTAATTTCTAATTCACCACGTGCTGATGGCTTAACATTTTTAGCAATTTCCATTACACGATTATCATAGAAATATAAACCAGTTATTGCATAATTTGATTTTGGCTCTTCCGGTTTTTCTTCTACGCTTAATACTTTCCCATTCTCATCAAATTCTACTACACCAAAACGCTCTGGATCATTTACATGATAACCAAATACTGTAGCACCTTTTTCTTTATTCGCCGCACGTTGTAACATTTTGCGAAGTCCACTACCATAATAAATATTGTCCCCTAATACCATAGCGACAGAATCATTACCAATAAACTCTTCACCAATAATAAATGCCTGGGCTAAACCATCAGGACTTGGTTGAACTTTATATTGAAGTGAAATTCCAAATTGAGAGCCATCACCTAATAATGCCTCAAAACGTGGAGTATCTTCTGGTGTCGAAATAATTAAAATTTCACGAATTCCTGCTAACATTAACGTTGATAATGGATAGTAAATCATTGGTTTATCATAAATAGGTAGTAATTGTTTACTTGTAACCATTGTTAATGGATAAAGACGAGTTCCACTACCACCTGCTAAAATAATGCCTTTCATTTTAGTCCCCCTAGTTACAGAATAGATGATATATACACCGCTAAATAAAATAGGGTATATATACCAATAATTTAATTTCTAACTTTTTTAACCATATTTATTAATTTCAAAAAATCCTGTTTATAGAATATAAACATTAAAATTAAAACTACTCCACTATAAATTAATAACCCAATAGCCCAATTTAAATAATTTGAACAAGCTAAAAACACAACGAAATGGACAGATAATACAAACAATTGCGTCCAATCACTTTTAAGATATTTGAAATCTATGTTTGTGCAAGCAAGAAACCAAATTATATAACTAATCGTTGTTGCAAGGGCTATTAAAGTTAAAGAATGAAATATAATAAAAGAAATAAAATTTAATATTGTACTAATAAATAACATTGTAACTACTATTAAAAAAAACTTCTTTTCTTGTTTTCTAGCCTTATAGAGATTTATAAGTATTACATTAATAACCATAATATATGGTAAGTTTACAAATGAAACAGCTATAATATCCAACGAAGCTGAATAATGAGGTAAGATTTTACTTATAAATAATTTTAAAATAAAGAATATACATCCAGCTATTATTCCTAATATAATCAATATTTTTGTTGTGAGTTTAACCATTTGTTTATCTTCATTTCTTGCTAAATAATTATAAAAAGTCAAACCAACTGAGCTAACTCCTAAAAGAATCATGTTTAACATCGACGTTGCAAAAGAATATTGTGCAAATTCTTTAATTGAAAAGAAAAAATTTACTATCCACAGACCAATATTATTGAATAGCAATATAGAAAAATTACCCGCTAAAATAAAAATTCCGACTTTAAAATAATACAAATAATTTATTTTAAGATCATTTCTTATTCCACCAACTAGTTTATAAAAGTCATACTCTACTATTAATAATAGCAAAATATTAGCAATCAAAGTCGCAGCTATATAATACGAAGAATTATCAATCTTTAATACTAATAAACATCCAATGAAAATCAGATTAAAAATAGTGAATAGTATATTTATTCTAGAATACTTAGTGAATAAACCTGTTGACTGATATAGCATTTTATGAAAACCATTAACATTTATCGGAATAATAGAAAGTGAAATTAACAACAGTAAAATATCTTTTTCCAAAACTGATATACATATTAAAATAATAGTAACAATAAGTTGAAAGATTACTAAAAACTTATGCTCTGCTCTTAAACTTTTCTTATTATCTTCTAAATTTTTGCCACCGTATTTAATAAAAATACCATCTATATACCCTAAATTGAAGATGGCTATATAAGATATATACAGTATATACTTTCTATATTCCCCAAATTCATCAACACTTAATGATAATGGAAGGAATATACTTAAAATTATATTACTAAGTAGCATTAATACATTTGAGTTAAAAACTTTTAAGATATCTTTAATTAGTTTCAAACTACAGCCCTCTATTTCACATATAATGTTATATAATTACGCATTAGAATTACTTTAGCGTTCTAATAAATTAGTCTTTAGAAAAAATCATAAATGTTATAATAGGCAACAAGTCACCTATAAACGTAAAAACAAGTATAGTTATCTTAAAATATTTTTTAAGATAACTTAAGAAGCAATTCCTTTAAATTATCCTCATTAATCGTTTTATATAATAGTTCTTCATTTTCTAATATAAATTGCATATCTATTTTACTTAAATCTACATTTAGAAGCTGTCTTATTACCTCTTCACTAAATCTATACTTAATTAATTGGGCTGGATTTCCTCCTACTATACTGTAAGGCTCTACATTTTTAGTTACCACACTACCGGCTGCCACAATAGCACCTTTCCCAATTGTAATACCAGACAAAATTATTGCGTTATTTCCAATCCAAACGTCATCTTCTACGATGATAGGACCCTTAGTAATTGCTTCACTTTCTTTAAACAAAATTTTTTTCTTGAAGGGATATGTTGTTAGACAATCATATTTATGATTTCCACCTAACATGAAAAGTACATTCCCACCAATTGAAACCAAGTTACCAATCATCAATTCTTCGTTTTTATTACCATAAGAATTTACATTTAATTTTCCATATGAAAAATTCCCTACTGTAACTAAATCAGCAGGGAAAATGTTTCCTGGGTTTGTGGAATTGTGTCTATTTAATTTACGCCATTTCTTCTTAAATAAAATTAATTTCATATATCTCGCTATGAATGAAATCATTAAAATACTCCCTTTTTGATTTAGATTTTAAACATTTAAAATTAAGAGTATAAGGAAACCTAAAATATTTCAATTCAAGATAAGTTGTAAATAAGTATAATTTACAACTTACTTTTAGCCACATTTGTCGTACAACCTTATTTGGAGAAGCAGAAATGTTTTCTCCCTACATAATACTCTATAAATTCAAATGCACACGATTTACTATGCCTTGATTTTTTTTATTGTTACTAATATTACAGCATGTATAAAATATATAGCTTTCATAATCAACAATTTAAAGGAATTTGACATCTTATGTTTTTGTATAACATAATTATAGTTTTTTCTTCTTTTTATTAATTTGCTTAATGTTATTTTACTTTTATTACCTGATTCTCCATGTAAATGATATATAGCTGTTTCATCTAAGACATAACTATATTTATGATTTAAATACAACTTATAACATAACTCTAAATCTTCCGCATACATAAATATATTTTCATCAAACCCACCAACTGAACAATAATCATCTTTTCTAATAACCATAAAACTTCCTGAAACCCAGTCAACCTTAAATAAGCCTTTATTCTTATAGCCCTTTAACCTGATCCTTTTCATAAAATTAAAATTCCAAAATAAAAAATTTAATTTCAATTCATTTATTAAGCTAGGAAAACTAAAACCAAGAGACTGAATACTACTATCTCTATTTAATATTTTAGCAGACAAAACTCCTATATTATTATTACGCTGCATTGTATCTATCAGTAATTTGAAATCGGTTTCTCCTGCAAGGGTATCACTATTTAATAAAACTATATATTTACCTTTGCAAGATTGAACGCCTAAATTATTTGCCTTTCCAAATCCTTCATTATTATCATTTTCAATTATTGTAGTATTAATAAATGCTTGTTCTTTAAAATATTCCCTAGACCCGTCACTAGAATCATTATCAACAATGATAATTTCATACTTGAATTTTTCCAGACTTTTATTGTTACTTATTGAATTAACACAATCTTCAGTTATGTATTTTGTATTATAATTAACAATAACAAAAGAAATACCATCCACTTTACATCTATCTCCTTTTATATAAAAACCCTATAATTTCCCTCTTTAAACTTCACACAATTTAGTATAAAAATATTTTTATTACACTAATTCTAATTAATTGATTATGAAAAATACTCTTCTAAATCACTATTAATAAACTGGGCTAACAATCTTCTATAACCCAGTTTATTCTTTCAAAATAAAACTAAACAACAAAGCTTCAATTTAACTTTTATTATTATCTTAACTATGCTTATCTGCTATTTCTGTATTCACACAAGATATAATAATACCTAACCCTAAAAATAGATATATCATAAAAAGCTTAGTTCCAAAATTAGGCTCTAGTAATCCATGTAACAAAACTGCATAAAAACCACGTTTGTACCCTAACATAAAGATGTTTAATTCAATATTTTTACTATCTCTTATACCCTTTCGCAAAAAGATTAAAACAGACAAAATAAAAATCAAAAATAGTGCACAAGTAATAATGCCATTATCACCTAACACTTGCAGTATAAAATTATGTGCTAAATAATATTGATTAAGAGCATTTACATTGTTAAAACCATTTCCCAAAATGGGACTCTGCAAAAATGCATTAAAATACTCTTGAAAAATAACTCCACGCTCTAATAAATTTGATTGATTTCTAAGATTATCAAAGCGTCCCTCATTTACCATTTGATTAATAAAATCTCCAGCAAATATATACAATCCAATAACAAACGCACCTATTAAAATTAAAGAAACAATGGTCTTGGCTATACTCTGCTTGGTTAGTACTACATCTTTTAGTACATATATAATCGTCAGAACACCTATAATACCCAAGCATGTTCTTGATCCGGTATAAATTATTGCCGCACCAATAAATATCAAACCAATAAAACTTTTAATCTTTTTCTTACTTGTAAAAGCCGATCCTTCTCTTAATAAAATAGTATAAAAAATATAAAAAGGTATCATTAAAATTGATGCCAAATAGTTACTGTTACCAATGTCTAATGCAATCTTATTCCCTATTATAAAATCCCCATGATTTTCAAATATGGTCTTTTGTATTATCCATAGAGATAATATTACTCCTGAATACAAATAGTAATTCATCATATTTGTTTGTTGAACCTTATTAAAATTAAAATTGAAAAATATCAACAAAATTAAAAATGTTTCGAAATACGTTGTAAAACCAATTAAATACCTTCCAATATTATCTGCCGTTAATATAGATAAGGAACTTATTACTAGAAAAACAAAAAGAATTCTAATAATCTTATTTGTTCTCAATTCTCCTCGTCTTACAATAGAAAGTATACAAAAAAAACTTAAAAGCAGTATAAATATTTCACCTATATATAATGTAAATACAGAACCCATTATGGGTAGAAAAATAGGTGGTAAGAATAAAGTTAATAACCCTAAATAAGCTATAAAAACTATTATTCCACTTGCTCTAATGGATTGTTGCACCTCTTATTCTCCCCCCTTATTTTCTTACTCCACTAATATTCAATTCATAAACCTCCAAATATTTCATTACCATATTTTCAAGACTATACCGCTCTAAATCATTCTTTTGTATAACCTTTTCATCTTTCAAACAAGACAAACGTTCAATCATTTGATTTGTTTTCATCTCAATTTCCTTATAATTCTTAGCATTAAAATAATCTATTGGGCCATCAAGATTATCAGTAATCCCCTTTAGACCTTCCACATCCGAAAGTAAGACCGGAAGCCCACAAGCAAGTGCTTCAATTGCAGCTAAACCAAATCCTTCCCATAACGACGGCAAAATAAATATATCACTTGTCTTTAAGAGTCTTTCTACATCCGTTCTTTGCCCTAATAAAATTACCCTGTCCGTCAATCCTAGTTCCTTTATAAGTAATCTTAATCGGTCTTCTCTTTGTCCATTTCCTACTAGAAGCAATATTGCTTTACTATTAATATTTTTAAAAGCTTTGATTAAACTCTCATGATTTTTAGCTTTTTCTAATCTTCCTACACATATCAATATTACTTTATCATTACTTACTCCTATATCTTTCCTAGGTATAGGTTTTGCATCAAAAAAAATTTTAAGATCGATACCATTATGAATAATCAAAGATTTTTTTTGAGTGCTTTCAATCCAATTTGTTAAACTTTCTTTCGTTCCCTTACTAATACAAATTACTTTTGAATACTGTCTATACATAAGGTAATCCGTTAATCGAAAAAGAATCTTCCCACGTCTATTATTATGTGTACTATGTTCTGTTGTAATTAACTTTTTCTTCGGAATAAAGATACTACCATATAATTGTGCATAATACGTATGAGCATGAACTATATCACAATCTTTTGTTAATCTGTATATATCCCATGCAATCTTTGGATTAAACTTTTTCCCATAATTAAGCTCTATTAATTCTACATTATTGGTATCTAATATTTTAAAAGGCACTCCTCTTCCTTTAAATAAAGTAATAACCTTTATTCTCATTCCCTTCTTACTCATAGAATTAGAAATTTCAGCGACTAATTTTTCCGCTCCACCAGTATTAAGGTGACTTATAATATGTGCAATAATCATTTGTATCCCTCCTCAAAAGGCTGATCTCTAATAAGTCACTTAACCTTCTTCGTATACCACTTCATAAATTCATTAATCCCGTCTTGAATAGAAATACCATTTAAATAAAGTACTCCATAAACCTCTTTTATTAACACACGCACCTTTGCATTTTCAACCCCACTACAACCCTATCAGGATGGATAAGATTTCTAGCAGTAGATTATTCTCCTAAGAACCCTAAATTTGAAGCTACACCAAAATCACAGTAGGTCCCTCCATCCCCCAAGTTCTTTGCAATAATTTCCGCAACTGTAAGTACATATTGAAAATCTGCACTAACATCATCTGTTGGCTGTGTACCTACTGCTATTTTGATCATATTCTACACTCTATATCGCTTTATTTATTACAAATTTTATCCACTTTATTCATGTATGCTTTTACTACTATATTCCTGTCAAACTCTTTTTCAATTTTTTCTCTAGAATTCGTACCCATTTGTTTTCTTTCTATATGTGTTAAGTGAATAAATTTTTCAATTTGTTCCACTAAGCTACTAGTACTTTTTGCTTCAAATATATATCCGTTTTTACCTTCAGAGATCGTTTCTCTACATCCAGGAATATTAGAAGCTATTAATGCTCGGCCCGTAGCAGCTGCTTCTAATAAAACATTAGATAAGCCTTCTCCACCATGAGAAGCTTGAATAAGACAATGAGCTTCTTTAACAAATGGCTTAACATCCGATTGATATCCTAAGTATGTAATAAATCCTTCATTTTGCAGCTGATTAATCATGTCATTATAATGTGGCTGTGTTTTCTCAACAAAACCTATTACATTAAATTGTGTGTCTGGATATTTTGTTTTTATAATTTTTGCAGCTTCTAAATATTGATCAATGCCTTTATCCTTCATAATTCTTCCAATAAAAATAAATTTCAGCACATCTTCTTTTGGAAAGTCTTTAAATTTATATTCTTCCAAATTCACTCCTGAACCCGGAATAAGTTCATACTGTCCTTTAATTATATTCCTATCTACTAACATTCTCATATCTTCAGTATTTTGAAAGAAAACACAATAAGACTTTTTCAAACTTACCTTATATAAAGTAGATAAAAACGTTTTTAAAATTGAACTCTTACTAAATCCACTTCCTAAACCTGTAATATTATTTATACATGGAATATTTAAAAGCCTACAAGCTAATCCTCCGTATAAATTTGGTTTTATTGTATATGTCAATACAACATCTGGTTTTATTTCCTTCAATATTTTAATATAATGCGCGACTAGTTTAAAATCAGTTACTGGGTTTGTGCCCCTTCGATCAACATTTGTTTCTACGAATTTACATCCCCATTCAACCATCTTATCTACTTTTTCGTCTTTGGGTAAAGATATATATACTTCATAGCCTTGCCCCAACAATTCTTGAATTAGTTCTTTACGAAAATTGTATATTACAAATCCATGGTTACCTAATAATAGTACTTTTTTCTTCATAATTTTATGTTCACCTAATTACATACTTATTTTTATAGAAGTTTCAAAATCAACAACGCAATAGTCAAACTCAGGATTTAATTTTTTATCATACGCCTTATTTCCCAATACCTTATTAACGACATTTATCTTTTTTGACATTATCTTTATGACTGGATTAAATGTTTTAATAAAGTGGACTTTCTTATTCATGTTGATAGCCATAAGACTTATAATATCTTTCGTACTAACATATTCTTTATTTTGCGGGAAAAATATCCCATCCAACTCTTTGTCAATAACAATCTTTAAAAATTCACACAGGTTATCAATGAATATCATACTTCTTTCATTACTTATCTCAGGAAAAATTGGTGATTTTTCTGCTAGCGTTTTTAACCTAGG
Source organism: Bacillus sp. FSL K6-0268 (assembly GCF_038005425.1). Taxonomy (NCBI): domain Bacteria; kingdom Bacillati; phylum Bacillota; class Bacilli; order Caryophanales; family Bacillaceae; genus Bacillus; species Bacillus sp. FSL K6-0268. The sequence continues at coordinate 3,755,368 of NZ_JBBOTF010000001.1, read as the reverse complement.
AAAATTACCCTTACAGTTTGGTCCATATACCATTGGTGTTCGCACCATAACCGTTTTAAAATTATTACTATTCATTTTTTGAATAGCTAAATCCGCTTCGAGCTTACTTCTCCCATAAAAATCAATAGGACTTGGCTCAGTTTCTGCAGTAATAATTTTAGGTTCACCTAATTTTCCGTCTGCACCGTAGATAATCATGCTACTCATAAAAATAAATTGCTTAACATTTTCTTTTTTTGCTTTTTCTGCGATATTAATTGCTAAATCCCTATTAATCTTATAATACATTTCTTCCATTTTAGGATCAGCTGAAACATGTGCAATTCCAGCTACGTGTAAAACAACATCATATTTAGAAAAGTCCTGTTGTTTCCACCCATCATTTCTAACAGATATTTTGGCAACATCATATTGATTTGACCAATTATTAACCCATTTTTCAAAATTTGTTCCTATATAACTTTCTTTTCCAGTTATTAAAATTCTTTTCTTATTCATTTATGAACTTGCCTCTTTTCTCTTTTCAGAGTTTCGTTCATTACTATTATTTTTCCCTTCCTTAACACCTTCAGATTTCAAGACACTCTTTATAGTCATAAAAAATACCTTCAAATCAAATAATGGTGATAATTTTTCTACGTATTCACCATCTAATTTTGCCTTTACATCAATAGGAAGTTCATCTCTTCCATTTATTTGTGCCCACCCTGTCAATCCTGGTGTAACATCATTTGCACCGTATTTATCACGTTCTTTAATTAAATCATATTGATTCCAAAGTGCAGGTCGAGGCCCAATTATACTCATTTCACCTTTAATAATATTTATTATTTGTGGAAGTTCATCTAAGCTTGTTTTACGTAAAAACTTTCCGACTTTTGTTATATACATTTCAGGATCTTCCAAAAGATGAGTTGGCATATCTTTTGGGGTATCAATCCTCATCGTTCTAAACTTTAAAATATAAAATTCTTTTTTCCCTTTACCGATTCGTCGCTGTTTAAATAATACAGGACCTTTCGAATCCAGCTTTATACAAATTATTAATAATAAGAATAAAGGTGATGATACTACTAAACCTACAATTGCAAAAATACAATCTACTATTTGTTTCAAACCCTTTTTATATATCACTTTTATTACCACCTCAATTTTCCTAACATATGAATAAGTGTTCCAAAAACCAAATAACTGTTAATTTAAAACCTTAGTATTAGCAATCTCTAATAATCTTTCTCTTATATCCTCTTTGCCCATTCCTTCAAAATCATTCATAAACTGCCTTAAAATTTCTTGCTCCATTAAGACAGCCTTCCCAATATGAATCTTAGGGAATATTTGTTCAGGATGAATTTCTCCTTCGTTTAGCAGCTCTTCATACATTTTTTCTCCTGGTCTTAGCCCAGTAAATTCAATTCCAATTTCTTCAATTGAATATCCTGAAAGAGTAATAAGATTTCTTGCCAAATCAACAATTTTCACTGGATCTCCCATATCAAGAACAAACAGCTCTCCACCTTTAGCTAGCGTTCCAGCCTGAATAACTAGTCTTGAAGCTTCTGGTATCGTCATAAAGTAACGAATCATATCAGGATGAGTAACTGTTACAGGTCCACCTTTTTGAATTTGCTTCTTAAATAATGGGATTACACTTCCCCTACTTCCAAGAACATTACCAAATCGAACGGCAACAAATTTTGTATTAGTACTTACAGCTGCCAAATGCTGTACAAGCATTTCTGCAAATCGCTTTGTAGCTCCCATTACATTCGTAGGATTTACAGCTTTATCTGTAGAAACCATAACAAATGTATTCACTTTAAATGTATCCGCTGCTTCTGCAACATTTTTTGTACCAAAAATATTATTTTTCACAGCCTCTTCAGGATTACGTTCCATTAAAGGTACATGTTTATGTGCAGCCGCATGATAAACAATATACGGGCGATGCTTATCAATTATTTCAAAAATCTTATTTCGATCTTGTACATCTGCAATTTCTGTCATAATTTCAACTGTATCTTTATACGTAACTCTCATTTCCATTTCGATATTATAAATACTGTTTTCACCATGTCCTAGAAGAACAATTTTACCCGGTTTGTACTTCATTACTTGACGACAAATTTCGGATCCAATTGATCCACCCGCACCTGTTACTAAAATTGTTTTACCTGTAATCTTCTCTCCAATACCGGCATCATCTAATTGAATTGGTTCTCTACCCAATAAATCCTCTACTTGTACATCACGCACTTCATTAACAGAAACTGTACCATCTAGAAGGTCCTCAAGCATTGGCACAATTTGTGTTTTCGCCTTCGTTTTTCTACACTTCTCAAAAATCTCGTTTATTTGTTTACGATTTAAAGAAGGAATAGCAATAATAATATGTTCTATGTCATTATCTTCTACAATTTCTTTAAGATGGTTTGTTGTACCAACAACCGGCACATTATAAATTTCTAATTTTTGCTTATTTCTATCATCATCAACAAATGCGATTGGATATAAATCTGCTTCTTTATTATGTTGTAATTGACGTACTACCATCGTTCCTGCTGAACCAGCACCGATAATTAATGTTCGTTTTTTATCAGTAGCTTTTGTAATATATGTATCACGAAACATACGCCAGACAAAACGAGAACCACCAATTAATAATAAATGTAACATCCATGCAATAGCTAAAATTCGAACATAAATATCATGATTTATAATTTGTTGAACAATTGCTGTTACTAAAATTGATAGTGTGATTGCCTTAAATATTTGTTTTAATTCACCAATACTTGCATATTCCCATGCCTTATTATAAAGCTTATAAATAGCAGCAAAAACATGATGACTACACAATAATGTAATAGAACTAATAACTACTGTCATAGGAATTTTGTTTAATACATTTGGATGTATAAACCAATAACTTAAATACACGGCAGTTAATACGATAAATGAATCTAATAAAATTAATAATGAGAGCCGTCTTCGATAACTCAATATACCTGTTCCCTTCTTTATATAATTCTTATCTTATTCATAATAAAAAAGGACATTCTCTTATGAATGTACCTCTTCCTTTTTTACGAGTTCTTTCATATATTTCATTAACTCTACATTTAATTCTTCATTTTGGAGTGCCATTTCAATCGTCGTCTTAATAAATCCAAACTTCTCCCCAACATCGTAACGCGTACCCTCAAAGTCATATGCAAATACACGTTGAACTTCATTTAATCGTTGAATGGCATCTGTTAATTGGATTTCCCCACCAGCACCTGTTTGTTGATTCTCAAGAAACATAAAGATTTCTGGCGTTAATACGTAACGTCCCATAATTGCTAAATTTGATGGTGCAGTTCCTTCTGCTGGCTTCTCCACAAATTGACGTACTTGATAACGGCGATCACTTTGTTCAATCGGATCGATAATACCGTAACGATGTGTTTCGTTTTCAGGCACTGTTTGTACACCAATAACTGACGACTGTGTACCTTCATATTGATCCATTAATTGACGCAAACATGGTGTTTCTGCTTGCACAATATCATCACCAAGTAATACTGCAAATGGTTCGTTTCCAATAAATTTACGCGCACACCATACTGCGTGCCCCAGCCCTTTTGGTTCCTTTTGTCTTATGTAATGAATGTTAATTCTTGAAGAAGCTTGTACTTTTTCTAGCATCTCATGCTTTCCTTTTTCTAATAGGCTCTGCTCTAATTCAAAGGAATGATCAAAATGATCTTCAATGGCACGTTTACCTTTTCCAGTAACAATAATAATATCTTCAATTCCTGATTCTATCGCTTCTTCTACTATGTATTGAATTGTTGGTTTATCAACAATTGGTAACATTTCTTTTGGCATTGCCTTTGTTACCGGTAAAAACCTTGTTCCCAGTCCCGCAGCTGGAATAATTGCTTTTCTTACTTTTTTCAAATCTAGTCCCCCAAATATATTATTATATCCATATGTAACAATAACAAAAACCCTACTTATAGGGTCGTCTTTACAACTCCATAAGTAGAGTTTCTAACATAAATAAATTATGGGCATCTAACCCATCCTCACGTCATACTCCCGACGACAAGCGTCTAAGGTAGGCTCGAAATAAAAATTTCTACCCACAGCACGACCGAGTGCCCCCGTTGATAACGGTTAGGAGACATCACCAATTTTTATTTAAAAAATACCAAACAGTTTTTTACGGCGAATTTGTTCTGGATCTTCTTTGTAGATCGCTTTCCCGCTAATTAATAAATATGGATTTTCTTTCAAATCACTCATAACATTCATTCCGAATTCTTTCTCAATTAATTCATAGCTTTCCGCTAAATGAAATCCTCTTGACGTCGTATTATGTGCATCTGAAGCGACCATATGTGTTAAATTATGTTCTACAAGTTGTAGTGAAAATTTTTTGATTTTCTTCCCAAATTTCCCTAATAAACTGCCTGCCGTTACTTGCGTTAATGCCCCTTTATTTACAATGTTATATAACTTATCTGGCCGCTCGATTAACTCGGCATTGCGTTCTGGGTGAACGATAATTGGAATCATTCCCTTTACACGTAATTCGTATAATAATTGTTCGGCATAACGTGGTACGTGATTTGATGGAAATTCAATGAATATATATTTATTTGTTTCATTTAAAGTAACGATTTTACCAGCTTCATAGTCTTCTAATAAATCACCATATAATCTGACTTCTTGTCCCGGTAAAATAGTAAGTGGAATATTATATTGTTGTAGTTCATCATTTAGTTGTTTTACGTGATGAATAATTGAGGTACGTTCATTTACATATTTTCCATTTTGATGATGCGGCGTTGCGACAATTGTATGTATTCCTTCTGACACGGCTTGTTGTGCCATTGCTAAACTATCTGTTACGGTTTGTGCACCGTCATCGATACCAGGTAAAATGTGACAATGTAAATCTATCATTTGTTTCATCCTCCCTCTCTCCTATAAAGATCTTTTTTCCCTTGAATATGAGATATAGCTCATATTCAAGGGAAAAAAGGAGATATGTTTTTACCATATCTCACTCTTTTAATTAGTTTGCACCGTAATAATAATATAAGCCCTCTTCACGTTCACGATCGTTCAGAACAACACCCAACAATTTACCTTTAGCCGATTCTAACAATCCTTTTGCTTTTACCGCTGTTTCTTTCTCTGTTGATTCACTGCGAACAACAAGAATAGAAGCATCGCACACATTTGCCATAATTTGCGCATCGGTTACAGCTAAAATTGGCGGCATATCAAAAATAACTAAGTCGTACATGCTGTATGCTTGTCCAAGAAGTTCTTTCATTGATTTTGAACCTAACAATTCTGCTGGATTTGGTGGGATTGGACCACAAGCTAAAAAGTGTAGATTGTCTACAGATGTCGTTTGTACACATTTTTCTAAACGTTCACTATGTGTTAATACGTTCGTTAGTCCAAAAATATTATCTACTTGGAACATTTGATGCATCGCTGGTTTACGCATATCTGCATCAATTAATAATACTTTTTTTCCTTGTTGAGCAAACACAACTGCCATATTCGCTGTCGTTGTCGTTTTCCCTTCGCTTGGGTTTGCAGACGTGACCATTAATGAATGTAAATTCGTATCAATAGCTGCAAATTCAATATTCGTTCGAATATTACGATATTGTTCTGAAATTGGTGATTTCGGTTGCTGATGAGCAATTAATTGACGACGTTGACGATGATTTTTTTTCTTTTTAAATAAATTAAGAGCCAATTGTTTGTCCCCTCACTTTTCTTGATGATGGAGCGTGTGATTTCACGTTCAATGTTTCTTCATCCATACGAGCAACGATACCTAGTACTGGTAATCCCAGTAAGTTTTCTACATCTTCTTCTTTTTTCACTGTGTTATCTAAGTATTCTAGTAAGAACGCAAGACCAACTGAAGCCATTAAACCAACAACGAAAGCAATTGCTACATTAAGCATAGGCACTGGTTTAATCGGAGATTGATTTTCTGCCACTTCTGCTTTAGATAGCACTGTTACGTTATCAACGTTCATAATTTTTGCAACTTCACCTTTAAATACATCAGCGGTTGCATTTGCAATATCACGGGCTAGTTTTGGATCTTTATCCTCAGCTGTTACAGAGATTACTTGTGAATCCTTTTCATTCGCAACATTAATCTTTCCTGTTAACGCTTGAGATGTCATATTTAAATTTAATTTTTCATTCACTTGTTCTAAGATTACTGGACTTTTAATAATAACCTTATATGTATTCGTTAATTGAATATTCGTTTGAATTTCACCGGCTTGGAACATTGTCCCTTCTTGCTTCTTCTGATTAACAAGAATTTGCGTCGAAGATTGATAGATTGGTGTCATAAAGAAAAAGCTAATGATAGCACTTACAATAGCTGCACCAAAGGCGATTACGAGGATCATTGCTAAACGTTTTTTTAAGATATGAAATAACTCTTTTAGACTAATTGTTTCTTCCATAGGTTCCTCCAACTTTCTAAAATTTACACATAGGAAAAATTATAACATATAAATCTTACATTTTTTATTTTTAATAATTCAGTTCTATATTTGTTCACAAGAAACAAGTTTAATCTTACAAAATAATCTTAAATATGACAACACATTCCAATGATTTTCCAAAATATTTATCATATCACGTTTTTTATACTATGTAACTTGAGAAATAAATTTCAAAATGAGAAAAAAGCCAACAAGTATTCCTTATTGGCTTTTTTCTATTTTAGTAATAACCATACTGCTCTTTTTCTTCTCTTTTATCGTTTAAAACGACTCCAAGTATTTTTCCTGATGCTTTATCTAATATTTGTTTCGCTTTTACGATTTTATCTTTTTCTGTCTTTTCACTGCGTACAACGAGTACGATTCCATCACATTTATTCGCAAGTATTTGTGCATCCGTAACCGCAAGGACAGGTGGTGTGTCAATTAATATAATATCAAACATGTTATATGCTTCTAGCAACGCTTCGTCCATTGCCTGGCTCCCTAATAGTTCTGCTGGGTTTGGCGGGATTGGACCTGCTGCCATTAAGTATACGTTCTCTATATCTGTTTTTTGAATGCATTGCATAAGTTTTGCTTGTCCTGATAATAAGTTCGTTAACCCATTTGAACTATGAATAGCAAATAAGTTTTGTAACGTCGGCTTACGCAAGTCAGCTCCAATTAATAAAACTTTCTTTCCTTGTTGTCCGAAAACGACTGCTAAGTTTGCGATTGTTGTTGTTTTCCCATCACCTGGATCCGCTGAAGTAACAATGATAGAACGAACATGATTATCTACAGATGTAAACTCAATGTTTGTACGAATGTTACGGTATTGTTCTGTAATACGCGATTTAGGCTCTTTATGTGTAATTAATTGTCGTAATGGTTTTCTTTTCTTTCTCCCGAACATATTTATAATCTCCTTTTGTAAAATGCGACATTTCCCTTTTCTCTCTTTTATGCTCGATTTCATACGTCTAATTAATATTCTTGCTGATTTCCCCACATTTCATCATAATCAATAACATTCTACTTTGTCTTATTTAAGTACCTTAACAATATGACAATGCCCTTATTTCTTTATTACCTTTATCACTTATCCTGTTTTCTAGATAAATAATAAAGTAAGTATATGGTAATTGCCATCTATTTACAAGTTATTTTCTGATTAGTTTGTAAATTATCGTTTCATCGTTATATAGCAGAAATTAAAAAATCTCCTTGTCTTTTCACAAGGAGATTTTTTTAATTTCTATTCTTTTTTATCACCAATCGCAAATGTAATTTCTGCCTCACATGCAACTTCACCATCTACTGTTGCGATTGCTTTTCCTTTTCCAATCGGGCCGCGTACGCGTGTCATTTCTACTTCTAGACGAAGCTGATCACCTGGTCGTACTTGTTTTTTGAAACGGCAATTGTCGATACCTGCAAAGAAAGCAAGTCTTCCGCGGTTTTCTTCTTTCTTTAATACTGCAACTGCTCCAACTTGTGCTAATGCTTCTACAATAAGTACACCAGGCATAACTGCATAGTCAGGGAAGTGTCCGTTAAAGAATTCTTCGTTTGCGGATACATTTTTAATCCCAACCGCTCTTTTTCCTTCATCTACTTCTAATATTTTATCAACAAGTAAAAATGGATAGCGGTGAGGAATGATTTCTTTAATTTGTTCTATATTTAGCATGTAACAATCGCCCCTTTTGTAATATTGGTCTTACCACTTGGACATATTGCTATTATCCCATTTTGTTTATTATTTGTCATTACAAAGTAACATTTTATATTTAGCACAACTTCCTAAAAAAAAATGCACACACTCTATTCCATTAAAATAGTTGCACATTTTTGCAACTGACACGGAGGTAGAAAAGAGTGTATGCCCAAATTAGGGAAAGGCAATATGTATTGAAACATTATTTGCCTTAATGTCGTATTCGACTCATTATATTATAAACGTTTTCAAATAAGGAAATATTAAATTTAACCATATATATGAATATTTTACCTGTTTCCTTCATATTTCTCTATTTTCCTTCCATTTTCGCAAAAAAGCAAAATAAAAAAATATAAAAACGAAAAAAAGAACTAAGGCGTCAGCCTTAGTTCTTTCAAATTATCTCAAAGCACGCTTTGGTAATCTGTCGATATTCTCTAACATAATACCTGTACCAACCGCAACGCAGTGCATTGGGTTTTCAGCAATTAATACCGGTACTTTTAGTTCTTCTGCTAGAAGCATGTCAATACCGTGTAGTAAAGCTCCACCGCCTGTTAGAATAACACCGCGGTCGATGATATCTGCAGATAATTCTGGTGGTGTGCGCTCTAATACGCCTTTTGCAGCTTGTACAATAACAGCTGCATTTTCTTTTAATGCTTCTGTAATTTCTTCAGAGCATACTGTAATTGTACGTGGTAAGCCTGTTACCATGTCACGTCCGCGAATTTCAAGTTCTTCGCTACGTGCACCTGGGAATACTGTACCAACCTTAATTTTAATATCTTCTGAAGTACGTTCCCCGATTAATAGCTTATACTTACGTTTAATATAGTTTAAGATCTCCATATCAAACTTATCGCCAGCCATTTTGATAGAGGAAGAGGTAACAATATCACCCATAGATAGTACAGCGATATCTGTTGTACCTCCACCAATATCAACAACCATGTTACCGCTTGGTTGGAAGATTTCCATACCAGCACCAACTGCGGCTACTTTTGGTTCTTCTTCTAAAAATACTGTTTTACCACCTGAACGTTCAGCAGCTTCACGAATTGCTTTTTGTTCTACTGATGTAATATTTGTTGGACAACAAATTAAAATACGAGGTTTTGAAAAGAAGCTCTTTACGTCCAATTTGTTAATGAAATACTTTAACATTGCTTCTGTAATTTCGAAATCTGCTATTACACCATCTTTAAGAGGACGAATTGCTACAATATTACCAGGCGTACGTCCCACCATACTTCTCGCTTCTTCACCGACTGCTAATACTTTACCACTATTACGATCAATTGCCACAACAGATGGCTCGTTTAATACAATACCCTTACCTTTAACATGAATTAATACATTAGCCGTACCTAGGTCAATTCCGATATCTCGCGCAAACATTCCCGTTTTTTCCTCCTCGATATTCAAAATCAGGTTACACCCGAATTCTTTTCACCTAATTTCTGATTTTATCATAAATTTAACAGAAACGTAATATTCGCAAAAAGAATTCTTCTGAAAAATATTACCGAATGTGAACGGAATGTTTGCTACTGTAACATTATTGACGTACAGGCTTCTCTACATCTTCTTTTCTATACTTTTGTTTTGTTGCTTCTCCACCTCTTAAATGACGAATAGACTTATGATAATCAAGAATTTCTTTTACTTCATTTGCGAGCTCTGGATTAATCTCTGGTAGACGTTCTGTTAAATCTTTATGAACTGTACTCTTTGATACCCCAAATTCCTTTGCAATGACACGCACTGTCTTTCTTGTCTCCACGATATACTTACCAATCTTGATAGTTCTCTCTTTGATGTAATCGTGCACACCACTCGCCTCCCTAATTTGGATGTGAGAAGGGTGAAATGAGCCTCGCTGCATACGACTAAGAAGTAAGTGTGAGTGCTGTTTGTAAGCGTTAAACATTCTTGGATTTATAATGAAATGATTCACGATTTCTCACCTCAAACACTCTCTTTGCTTTGGTTTATACCATTGTATTGCCCGCACTACTGATATATGCTACATGTTCACTATTTTTGCGGACTAAGTTAAGAAAAATTACGTTTTTTTTGTGAGAAATACGTTAAAACTGACTATTATGGCCAAAAAAAATGACACCTTGTATAAAAGGCGTCATTCTTCTCGTTCCAATTCTTCTTCTAACAACTGATGGTGGGGAACCTCTTTCTTACCGGCAATATAATAATATAAAGTGAATAAAACAAACAATAAAATAATAGCAGTCGACAGAACAAACAAAAATGACACAGTATCCCCTCCCTTTTGTAATATATATTCGAGAATCTCGTCATTTTTCCTTGTTTTTGCAACTTTTTTCTCGAAATTGATTATTTTTATATAGAAATAAAAAAATCAACTCTCCTAGTGAGAACTGATTTTTTCACTTTCTTATTCTTGTGAAGAAGAATCGTTAGATGATTGTGTAGAACCATTTGTTGATTTTTCTTCTTTCTTCGGTTCTTCTTTTTTGTCACTAGTTGAACCGCTTGTTGATTTCTCTTCTTTTTGAGACTTGTCTTCTGTTTTATTTTCTGGTTTCGTGCTCGTTGACTTCTCTTCTTTTTGAAATTTGTCGTCAACTTTTTTACCAGAAGCATTCGTAGCTTTTGCAGCACCTGCATCAGCTTTAATTTCTGTTACTGATTTATTTAAGTAACGTTCAGGATTCACAGCCACATTGTCTTTACGTACTTCAAAGTGAACGTGAGAGCCTGCCTCTTTATTCATTGCACTTAGACCGGATGTTCCTAATACTTCACCTTGTGCAACTCTTGCACCTTTTTCTACTTTCACACTGCCTAAGCTTTGATAAGATACCGCTACACCATTTCCACTATCAACTGTTACAACATAACCAAGAAGTGAATCTTTTTCAGCTTTCGTTACTGTACCACTTAAAGCAGCAGCAACATTGAACTCTTTCCCATTCTTCGCAGCAATGTCAATTCCTTTGTTCGGGGAATATGTGTTGTTATAAAAGACAAGTGCTTTTTCTTGTTCCGCCTCAGTTGCTGCATCTTCATAGAATTTCTTCTGTACGACTACTTCCGCATTCGCGGCAGCTGGCATTTTCACTACTTCTGAAGATTTCGTTACTGGTACTGCTGGATCTTCCGATTGTGTATACGGTGTTGCTTGATCGTGGTTTGGAGTCTTCTTCGGATTAGCTCCTTGGAACCATAGCGCAACCATTAAGATTACCGCTGCACAAGCAATGTATAGTGCCGGAAACACCCATCTTTTCTGAAATAAATGTACTACCTTTTGCGACTTTTTATTATTTCTTCCTCGCATTCCATCATCACCTCAGCAATCATTTTGAACAATATTCACGTATCCTATACAACGCATAACTAATTACTTTTCGACAAAATATGTAAAAATATGTATAAGAATTGTAAAATTTCCGAGGAAATGATAGAAAAAAAGAAAAAACTGAGCGTTTCGGCTCAGTTTTTAGTCTAATTGTAACTACTCAGCTTCTTCAAATAAAAAAACAGGCCAAATACATGTTTCCGATTCGAAAACATGAAAAGAAAATACTCCAATCAGAGAAAGAATCTATGCCAAATAGAGAAATTCTCTTATGAAGTCGTGTTATTCCAAGGAACCGTTCTAGTTTCTATGACTTGGTTTATCGCTTGTAAGACCGATTGTTTTTGTTTTTTCATGGTACTCATAAAGCTTCGTATCTGACAAAAAGATTCTGCGCCTTTCTTACTTCGGAAAGTCCCAGACACTTTCTGTTTTACTTTCGTCATCCGAATATCCCGTTCTGCTTGATTGTTATCAAATGGAATGGCTGGATGTTCTAAAAACGCTAGAATTCTGTCAGAATACTTGACGAAGCGATTCCATAAATTTTGAGAAGGCGTCTGCTTTCCTTTCTTCTTTTGTTTCGTGGAAAGAATCTGTTGTTCTTTCAATATGGATTGATACATAATAAACAGATTCTTTTGCGTCGCTTTTGGCATGGTACCTTCGGATTGCTTTTTCATCGTCAACGCTTGCGTTAGAAATTTCTGCATCTGTTGTGCCCATTGTTCTCCAGTACTATCTATAATTCCTTGTAAATCTCGTAAGAGATGGGCATTACATAAAACGTGACGACAATCTGTATACGCATCATACGATTTCCAACCATCATGCATCGCAATTCCAGAAAAAGATGGCAAGATTTCTCCAGCATCCATTGCTTCTTTTCCACGTTTTTGATGAATATGTTGCAATGTCACCTCCGGTGTACTGGCAGTATGTAACCATTGTGTTTTGTTTTCTACACGCATACCAGTTTCATCAAAATGGACAACAGGAGACTGCAGAATCTTTTCCTTTACTTCTTTTATGAATGGCTGCAATTGAGAAGCGAAAGCCTGTGTATGATTTACCAGGGTTCCTTCGCTTATAGAATGTCCAAAACAATCCTGAAAGAATTCTTTTGTTCGCTTCAAAGAAATGCATTGATAATGCGTTAAATAGGGAATCAGTCTTTTTATATTTGGACCATATTGAACAGGACGAGATACTGTCGAAGGAAATTGGGCTTCTTGGATAGAATGGCAATGTGGGCATTCTTTCTGTTCTACTTTATGTTCTGTCACTTCGATCTGAATAGGTGGTAAGTCATACACTTGGCGAATGCGATACCCTTTTACAGGCTCGTGGTTCAAGGAAGTATGACAACAAGTACAATATGTAGGAGAATGTGTAATCGTATGATCTGGAGTCGCTGTCAAACCAAGAGTATGTCCCTTGTGGCCCAACTGGCCACCCGTTTGACGATGAGACGGTTTGCGCAAACTTTTTGTAACGGGCTTACCCAAACCATCTGTAGAAGGTGGCTTATGACTATTTTTGGAGTTTTTTTTTGAAGCATTTTCTAGTTCTTGTATACGTTTTTCTAACTTAGAAAATGTTTCTTCAAATAAAGAAATAACAGCTTCAGGTCCTTTTTTATATGTATCTAAAATAATTTTTCGATCGACCATAAGATTCACCTCCCCTGTTTGATATACTCAGTATTTACAAATGGGAGGCATATGAAACTAGTAAAATTTAAAAAAGACACCGAAAGGTGGCTGAGTAGTTACGTCTAATTGTTTCTTTTTATATACGATTAAACATACAACGAGCGATATAATAAGCCAAACTGCAACATTTAATATATGCCCACTAATACTACTAAATCCTGCTCCACCTACTACGCTGTTAATCGCTTTTGAAATATGGGATGTTGGAAGATATCCAATCATCGTCTTAATTAATTTATTTTCAACCATTGGCTCAAACTGTACAGCTAAATACATCGTCATTAAAATAGGCATACCAATTAATGATGTTTGTGGTACAGAAGATGCAAGTAATCCGATCATTGTTCCAAGCACGATAAACAGAATAGTTCCGCATAAGAATATCAATCCTACCAATGGAAGATTAATATTTAACTGATCTAAAATGAATAAATTTGCAATACAAATGGCCATCGTCAGACCCGATGTTAATAAACTCTTTCCAAGAAGAACTTCAACAGAAGATGCTGGGGATAACATTAATACACGCAATGTATGTTTTTCTTTTTCTTCTGCAATTACCATAGATTGAACAAAGCCTGCGACAAATAGGAAGGCCGTTATAGTAGTAATGCCTAACATTTCCTTTCCCACTCCAAATCTGCTAAACAAAAATGAAAGTATAATTGGTAAAAATGCCATTAACAACACTTGTGAATTTGTCTTAAAATCTTGTACTTCTTTTCTAAAAATAGCTGATACACGTCTCATTGAAAATGTCATTATAATCCCCTCCCAGTAACTTCAATAAAGATATCGCCTAAAGTTGGTTCGTGTGAATGAATGGATATTAATTCTCCTTTGTTCATCCATTCTGAAATACGTTTTGCGCCTAATTCATCTTTTTGCACTACTTCTTTTTGTTTATCTTTTAATACGACCTCTATTTGATCCTTAGCGTATTGCAAGCGTAGGTTCTCTGGCGTATCGAGTGCTACAATTTCTCCGCCACAAAGGAAGGCAATGCGGTTACAAAGCGTTTCTGCTTCATCCATGTTGTGAGTCGTTAAGAAAATCGTCGTTCCTTCTTCATTTAAGTCCTTTAAGATTTTATGAATGTTTTGGACGTTTACTGGATCGAGTGCAGATGTTGGTTCGTCTAAGAAGAGGATATCTGGTTTATGAAGGATTGCTCTTGCTAGTGTGACGCGTTGCTTCATTCCCTTTGATAGTTTCTTTACTGGTGTTTTTTTATCATCTAATAAATTTACTTGTGCTAGTACTTCATCGATTCGTTCTTTTTTACAATCGTATAGGTCACAAAATAATAGTAAGTTATCATAAATACTAAGTCTTTCATATAAGCCGCTGTTATCTGTTAAAATACCAATTCGTTTGTAATCGATGCTACTTGGTCCTGTAATATCTTTCCCTAATACTCTTACTGTTCCAACACTATGAAGCAATTGAGAAGTTAAAATTTTTACCGTTGTCGTCTTACCAGATCCACTCGGTCCAAGGAATCCGAAAATCTCTCCTTGCTTCACCTGTTATGAAGTGACCTTTGTCAATAGTTTTTCACCCATAATATTTTTCTTGATGGCATACAAAAGCTTCAGAAATAAGATCTATCGACAGTTAACCACTCTGTTATTCGTGGATTGGTTACCTCAGGTTAATGGTTCGTCGTTAGGCTCTTATAATCTCACTGCGTGGATCACACCTTTTCAAATTCTAATAAATAGCTTGTTTATCAGAATTTCAGCCATGCCAGAAGAGGTGAGTCATAGATAGCCAGACCTGTAATTCACTATCTCTGAAGCTCATCTATGCCATCAATTGATACCTTTGATTTCTAACTATGAATCAATCAACTTCATATCCTTCCCTCTTTATTTTCGGTGAATTTTACCTGTTTCTAATCCCCATATAAAACACCCCAGTTCTCTTGCGATAGCTGTAACGGCAACATTTCTAGGCTTCCCTTGATATATCATGCGATAATATTTTCTTTGTAACCTTTCTACAGCCTGATCCGCATAAGCAATCACTTCGCTTCGTTGCCCTTTTTGTCTTGCTTTCACTCGCTTCGATTTTAATCCGATTGCTCCTTTTACCAACGCATTTGCACATTCTACAAGAGTAGACCTAACGGTCGAATTTCCTTGTTTTGTAATCGAACGTCGACTGATTTTCTCTCCACTTGAGCTTTCGCTTGGCGTCAATCCTACATAAGCCATAAATGCTTTAGCCGTGGGAAAACGAGTGAAGTCTGCAATTTCCACATGAACAGTCATTGCCGATGTTGTATCTATACCTTTTAAGCATCTTAACTTTGCGATTGGTTCTTCGTACCTTTCACGATGAGATAATTCTTCTAATCTCAAACTGAACCGCTCAATTTTATCGACTAGAACATCATACTGTAATAGGTATTCGCCTAACGTTTCTTTGAATAATCCTTGTAGATCAAGATTCTTTAACCATTTCATATAAGCGATTGTCCAGCTTGATTTCCCTTCATACACATAGCCATGTCTTAAAAGGAATGCTTTTATCTGTTGTTTTATTTTTTTCAAAGATGTTTTAAAATCACCTAACATGCGGATATACTCTTTCACGGCAACATCCTCTTCTTCTGGAACATATACTTCTTTATAGGTGCCATTTGCTAAATTAAGAGCAATCATTTTGGCATCGAATTTATCATTTTTCACCATTTTGTTTTTTGATGAACTGTACATTGTTGTGGGAGCTAAAATATCACAATCAATTCCATTTTGTTCAAGAAGATTATGAAGTGAATACCCTAAACAACCAGCCTCATATCCAGCTTTAATTTTTATATCTTCACCATATTTTGTTTTCAGTTTCTCAACGAATTTTTTTACGAGAGATACATTTGAAGCACATCGTGCTTCTCTTACAATTTCCCCAGTTGTTCCGTGTAGTGCACATAAGCTAAAACTTTCCTTGTGGACATCCATCCCAATATATATTATATTTTCCATAGTGGCCTCCTATTATCATAGGGTATAACCCCATTCATAATGTTTTCATTCATTATTATGGGTTAAAATCCCTGACTTGATAATCTAGGAGGTCACTTCATATTATCTCAATATTTACATTTCGAAGTGCCGTTTTTCCACTGAAATTTTTCATTACATCTTTCATTTCAATTGCCAATGTCATTTCGTCATCCCCTTTGTTTTTCTTCTTTATAGATGAAAGTCGCTTTAGCGCTTTTCGTTCGTTTGTTTCGCTTTTCTTGACTCAATCATATGAAAAACAAAGGGTTTACACAGTAAAATACCGGTAAAAGGAGTATTTTTACCGGTGAATGAATCGCATGTTGAGCTTATTGGAGCACTTTTTATAGCCCAATCACGCCTTTTAATTCATCCATGCGTCCTTTTGAAAGCGGAATTGAACTTTTTCTTTCGTCATCCAAAATTAAACTAAAACTATTACGAGTCCACGTAATCACTTCTCGTACTCTTTGTAAATTTACAAGGTACGAGCGATGACATCTAAAGAAACCAAAACCTGTTAACCTTGCTTCTAGTTCACCTAATGTTAAAGCGCATACGAAATCCCCTTCACGAACGTGAATATGTGTTACTCCGTTTTGCGTTTCAATGAAATGGATTTCCATCGGATCAAGTAAAATGATTTTATCGTTCACTTTCGCTGGTATTCTTTCTAACTTCATTTGCGGAATCATTTGAATGACTTTTTCTTCACCGACTTCTTCCACTTCCTCTTGCTCAATTTCTATCTTTTTCACACCATCGTTGTTTAATATGTATACATCTTCCGTTAACGAAAGGGCATCCGATAGGAAAGATGACGTAATAAAAATCGCCTTTCCTTGTTCTTTCATTTTCATAATTGCTTTTCGAATAATGATCGTACTCTCTATATCTACATTTTGCTCTGGCTCTTCCAAAATAACTAAATCCGGATTATGAATCATAATTCGTCCAATATGAAGACGACGCTTCTCTGAAAATGATAGTTTTTCTATTTTAACGTTTAGTTTATCTAGGAGACCAACAGACTGCACAACTTCTTCTATACTTATCTTTGATTCATAAAGCCCTATTAAAAAATTAAAGTATTCTTTCACCTTCAAACGATTATATGCCTCATCTTTCAAAAAACAAAAACCGATGCGGGAATAATTTTTCTTTCCAATTGCTTCTCCTTCAAACAGTACATTGCCAGTCGAAGCTTCTTCTTCACCAATAATGATGCGGTGTAACACTTTAGCTGTATGATTATTGCATTGCAAAACAATACATTGTCCTTTTTCAACCTTTAGCTCAATTTCCGGTAACTGGTTGGTCTTCCCTAACTGCTTTAACTCCAGTAGCGCCATTTCGTCTCCCCCAAATACTTTTTATCCTATTATATCAAACAGTTAATGGAAAATTATGATATTTTAAACAGAAAAAATAGATGCCAGAGTTCTGACACCTATTTCTTCACCATCAATTTTCCTTCATAATCATTCATCGTCTTTATTTCAACGCCTTTATAGTAATGAGCGACGATATCTGTATATTTCTTTCCTTCCGCTGCCATACCGTTCGCTCCGTATTGACTCATACCAACGCCGTGACCAAAGCCTTTCGTCGTAACGATGATTTTATCTCCTTGTTGTTTCCACGTAAAATCAGAAGAACGTAAATCTAACTTTTCACGAACTTCTTTTCCTGTTAATGTTTTTCCTTGAAAAGCTACATCCTTTACGCGCTTTCCTTCCGTAAGGTCTTTAATATTTCCAACCTTCCCGTCTGCTAGTACTTTCACACCGAGACGTTTTTGAAAATCAGCTACTGTAAATGTTTGCTCGCTCGTAAACTTTGGAGAGGCTTGATCCCACGGACTATCTACACTTTTCAAGTACGGATAATCATTTCCCCAATAGTCAGCTGCATTTTCTGTCCGGCCATTACTCGTTGAGAAGAAGGATGCTGAAATTGGTTTTCCATCATATGTTAAAACTTGTCCTGCTGTTTTCGAAACGGCTTCTTCGATTTTCTTCAAATTATTTTCGTAGTTATTACCCCATTGTTTCTTCAATTCTTCTTTACTTTTGTACACTTGATCTTTCACCGTATCTGTCACGTCCGCATTATTTTTCTTTCCTCCGCTTAGCATACGTTGTACTACAAATGTTCTCGCTGCTAATGCCTGTGCCTTTAGTGCCTCTATTTCAAAACTGGCATTCATCTCAGAAGCTACTACACCGGTCACATACTCCTCCATAGGCAATGATTCTACCTTCTTCTGTTTCTCACGATATACAGCAACTTGAACCGCTGTATCTACTTTTCCTGGAGCTGGTATACTTTCTATCGCTGGAGGAGTTTTAGAGGCCGTTTCTTCCCCTACTTTTGCTTTCGCAAATGGGATAACAAGGGCTGCAGGTACAATGATAACGAGCGCTATTAAGAGCGCTACTGTAATAAAAAGTGGCTTTGAAAATTTCATCCTATTTTCCCCCAATATAAAAGCTTTACTCCATTCATTCTTATGGAACAACTCTTTCTTTTAGAACATACTTAAGGAGGAAGAGCATAAAACGGAAATTTTCTAAATATTTTTACTGGTACGTGCATAAGTATAGAATTTATTGACTATAACAGTAATAACCCAAAAAAAAATAGCCCCTATGTCAAAAGACATAGAGACTATTTCAATTAAGCGTGAAGATCAGAAACTTCTTGTTCTTTCACTTCTTCTACTTTTTCGTTTACACGTTCAATAGTTGCACCTAATGCAGCTAATTTCTTATGGAAATCTACATAACCACGGTCAAGATGTTTTAACTCAGTTACACGAGTATAACCTTCTGATACTAAACCAGCTAAGATTAATGCAGCTGCAGCACGTAAATCAGTTGCGCCTACTTCAGCACCTTGTAAGCTGTTTGGACCGTTCATAATAACAGAACGACCTTCAATTTTAATATCAGCATTCATACGACGGAATTCTTCAACGTGCATAAAGCGGTTTTCGAATACCGTTTCTGTAATCATGCTTGTTCCATCAGCTTGTAGTAATAATGCCATCATTTGTGATTGCATGTCTGTTGGGAAACCTGGGTGAGGCATAGTTTTAATATCAACCGCTTTTAACTTATCTGGGCCGATAACACGTACACCTTCGTTTTCCTCAATAATTTTAACACCCATTTCTTCCATTTTCGCTGTAATTGAGCGTAAATGTTCAGGTACAGCATTTTCAATTAAGATGTCTCCACCAGTAATTGCTGCTGCAACCATGAATGTTCCCGCTTCAATACGGTCAGGAATAATAGAGTGGTTTGCACCATATAATTTATCAACGCCTTCGATACGAATCGTTCCAGTTCCAGCTCCGCGTACTTTCGCTCCCATTGCATTTAAGAAGTTAGCTAAGTCAACGATTTCTGGTTCTTTCGCTGCGTTTTCAAGAATTGTTGTCCCTTTTGCTAATGTAGCTGCAGACATAATGTTTTCTGTCGCGCCTACGCTTGGGAAGTCTAAGTAGATTTTAGCTCCTTTTAGTTCTCCCTCAACATATGCCTCAACAAAACCGTTACCAACCTGTACTTTTGCTCCCATTGCTTCGAAGCCTTTTAAATGTTGGTCAATTGGACGTGAACCGATTGCACATCCACCAGGAAGTGCAATACGAGCACGACCATTACGTGCTAATAATGGTCCCATTACTTGAACAGATGCACGCATTTTACGTACATATTCAAATGGTGCTTCAATGTTTAGTTCTTTAGAAGAATCGATTGTTACTTGATTATTTTCAAATACGACTTCAGCATTTAAATGACGTAATACCTCATTAATTGTGTATACATCAGACAAAACTGGTACTTCAGATAGTACATTCTTTCCATCACTCGCTAATAGGGCTGCAGCGATTATAGGTAATACAGCATTTTTTGCGCCCTCAACACGCACTGTGCCGTTTAACCGCTTTCCGCCACGGACGATGATCTTTTCCAAATTATTCCCCTCCGTGTCCTTTTTTCAGTATCTATTCACTCAATACTCAGAAGTTATGATCGGTGTGCCAACCACAATTGTATCTTTGTTGTCTGTAGAACGTATTGCTATTTGCACATTTATTTTCTCTCTATTTGTTGAAAGAGCGTCATCCCACTTTTTATTGTATGCGGAGACTGACACAAATGCTCTTTCTTCTACTTGTTCGATCGCTCTTGCTGAAAGATCTTTCAAAACCTGATTGGTTTTATTTTGCAAAACACCTTCAATCTTATCATTCAGTACACCTTGAACACAAGTGTAAATTATAGGTTTTTCACTAAAAATTTTATCCACTTTTTGAACATACTTCGGGTCCCATTTCGCCCCACTTACTTCAAAGATAATGAAAGTGTTTTCTTTAGTATTTTCTTTACTCCAAGTTACTACTACTCGTTCTTCATGAGAAGCAAACTTTTTATAGGATGTAGCTTTATATCCATCTGGAGATTGCTCTACTTCCCACTTTTGAATATTTGCCTTGTCCTTCACATCGTTTAACAACTTTTGAAACGTATGTATATTAGAAATTGTTTTTGTTTCTCTAGCTAACCATGACCATTTTTCTACTTTAGCATCATTTTTCTCTAAAGCCTTAATCATGCTCTCCATTTTCTGTTCATCGCTTATCGGTTTCATCTCTCTATATCCAACCAAAAATAAAACAACACTAAGTGCAACAATAAGAATGGCTTTAAGCTTCAATTTCATCCCCTCCTATCCCCATTGTTAACGGAGATTTGAGGTTCTATACACTTACTTTACTAAATACGTTAAACTCTTCGAATAGCCTAAATAATCAAGGAAAAAGTTACTTACAGATGTCCCAATTGCAATTGTAATTAAGATGAGTAATACTCGCGTCTGCAGCACTTTTCCGGACTTCATTAAACGCTCAATGTGAATGCCTTGCAAAGCCCACCACGTAATGGTAATAAACAATAAATGCGAAACAATGGCAATCAGTGCTTGTTGCCCTAAAAGTTGTGCCAAAAAATCGACCCCTTTTTACTCAGCTACTACTTATGAAAGAATATAAAAACGATACCATAATAAGTAGGAGCCACACTTTTTCAAATGCAAATAGACATCTTACATTTTACATCGTGATTTTCTTTCAAAAAACGTATATCTACATTACAAGTTAACACAAAATAAAAAGCGCAGAGTACTGACTCCACACCTTTTATTTTCACTATTGTACCACGTTCCCTAAGAAGAAGAAATCTTTCATTAATGGAAAATATTCATAAAAGAAATTGTACCCAATCATCGGCATAATCCCTAGTATTACAATCGAAATTGCACAAAGACTCATAACAACCTTTATATTTAACGGTAACCGTATCCTCTCTTCTGTCTCTCCGGTGCGGAAAAACATTTGTTGTAAAATACGGAAATAATATACGAATGAAACAACTGTCGTACCCATCATAATCGAAGCTAGTACGTAATGTGCTGGCTCTACATGAAGCGCGCCTAAAAAGATGTTAATCTTTCCAATGAAGCCAGCCGTCCCTGGTATCCCGGCCAGCGATAAAATAAAGATTGTCATCATGATCGCTGCAAATGGTGATTTCTTATATAATCCGGTGAAAATCGTTATGTTTTCCTTATCGTTTTGTAAGATTAAGCCGTGGATAATGGCAAACGCGCCTATATTCATAAGCATGTATGCCAGCATATAAAACCACATGCTATCCAGCGTAAATGGTGATAATGCCACAAGTGGAACGAGCAAATACCCAGCATGCGCAATACCTGAATAAGCAAATAAACGTTTTATGTTGTATTGTTTTAACGCGACTACATTCCCAACAATCATCGTTATACTTGCTAGCACCGCAATATATATACTCATATGCCCATATAAAGATTGCATATCTCCTTGTATTAATACACTTGCAAAAACCATAAGGAACAAACGAATAATGAGTAGGAACCCAGCAATTTTAGAAATCGTTCCAAGAAAAGCGGTAACAGGTGTAGTCGCTCCTTCATACACATCAGGTGCCCACATATGAAACGGCACTGTGGCAATTTTAAATGAGAGACCGACTAGCAATATAAGAAATGCGAGAGCTAGCAATAACTGAATACCACTAGCGAGCTCCCCAGTGAGTACCTTTTGCATATCTACAATGTTAGTTGAACCTGTAATACCGTATAAATAACTCATTCCGAAGAGCGTGATCGCCGTTCCAATTCCTCCGCTAATGACATATTTCATTGCCGCTTCATTTGATGCACGGTTCTTTTTTCGTATTCCGACTAAAATATAAGAAGAAAGTGAAAGTAACTCTAAACCAACGAAAAGGGTGATAAAGTCAACACTAGAAGCCATGAACATCGCGCCAAGGAGTGCCATTAAAAATAAGTAATAATATTCGCCCTTATCTTCAATCGGATTCTTCTTATCATCGCTCATTGCGATGCATAAAATGAGAGCTGAGGCGCCTAATAACAACGTTTTAAACCCTTTTGAAAATCCATCTAACACAAACGATCCATTTAAAATATCTCCAGCTGGTTCGCTATATAGCGTAATTAATGAAACAATTGCTAATACGATGGCAGCGATCGCACCAAGAGCTACATATCTATGGTTCAGCTTAAAAAACAAATCACATATGGAAAGAAGGATGGCGGCCCCGAGAATAATGAATTCTGGCACCATTAGATGCCACGATAAGCTAAGTAACGTATTCATATCCATCCTACTTCACCCCCAATGTTTTCAATGTATTTTGAAGCGGATCCCCTAGTATCTCTGGCATAACCCCAATTGCAATAATACAAAAGATAAGTAGTAAAACAGGGACATACTCCCATCCGTGTATATCAGATTTTGCTTCCCATTCTTTCTTTCCAAATGTCACTTGAAGTGTCGCTCTTAATACGTATACAGCGGTTAAAATGATGCCAATCACACCGACTGCAGCAATGACGGGCTCTCCTTGAAATAAACCGAGAAAGGCAAGAAATTCACTAACAAACCCAGACATCCCTGGTAATCCAAGTGATGCCATTCCTCCTGCTAAAAAGAATCCGCTAAGTATCGGTACACTTTTCGCAAGTCCGCCTAGCACCGTAATATCCGAAGTTCCAAATCGTTGTTCTATAACACCTAGCAAGAAGAAGAGCAAGGCTGCAATTAAACCATGTGATACAACTTGGAATAGCGCTCCTTGTGTACCAGGTGCATTAAGTGACGCAAGTCCCATTAATACAATTCCCATATGCGAAATACTAGAGTAAGCGAGTACTTTCCTAAAGTCCGTTTGGATGAGCGCTAAAAAGGCACCGTATAATAAATTAATTACGCCTAATATCGCAATTAGCGTTGCAACATCGTGAAAATATTCCGGGAATAACCCTTTCCCGAAGCGAATAATACCGTACGCTCCAATCTTTAACAAAACACCCGCATGAAGCATAACTACAGCTGGATGCGCTTCTATGTGTACATTGACCATCCAGCGGTGCAACGGAAAAACAGGTAGTTTAATTGCAAAGGCAATCATTATGGCAATAAATACACCAAGCTGCAAGCTACTTGGGATGACGAGTTCTCCCCCTGCGCTTACGCTTCTTAATATCTCTTTCAGCTCCACAATATTTGTTGTACCTGTTTTCGCGAACAAAATTGAGAAAACAATGAGCAAAATAGCTGAGCCAATACCGTTATATATTAAATAACTATAAGCAGCCTTTTCACTCGACAATTTTCCCCACTTCCCAATTAATAAGAACATGGGTGGCAACGTAATTTCAAAGAAGATAAAAAACAACATTAAATTTTGAGCAGCAAAGACGCCGAGCATCCCTATTTCTAACATGAGTAACAGCATATAAAATGCTTTTAAATTGCTTTTAATAGAAAAGGCTGCAATTGCTGCAAGCATCGCTAGAAGAGCCGTCAGTACCATCATGACAAGCGACAAACCATCAATACCGAGCTCGTAATAAATAGAAAACCACCTTTTATCCACCGCTGTAAAATCTCCGAACTTAATCCATTTCACCTTTTCATCAAATAGTGACAAGCTCTTTCCAGAAGCATATGTACAAGCGAGGACGATGGCGATTCCAAATGGAAGTGCCGTCCCAAATAAGCCAAGCGCCCGCACTGTACGCAATTCCTTTTTCGGTGTTAATACAAGCAATAAAATTCCTAAAAGCGGGGAAAAAATGAAGAACGTTAACAACAAATCATTCATCGTAAATCCCCTCCCGTATAGAGCAAAATAATGACGAGTACAGCGAGCGAAACCGCCGTTACAGTACCGTACACTTGTACATTCCCGTTTTGAAGTTTCGAGCCAAGGTTACTTGTGCCTTTAACTATACTTGCAATTAAAACTGCAATTCCTTCGACTACATACACTTCAAATAAGCGAAGCACACGAGCGATTCCTTTCGTAATAGGGATCACCGTCATGTTGTATAGTTCATCCACATAATATTTTTCTTTCAAAAGATTATAAAGCGAGGTTCCCGTACCCCCAGCCCACTCTCTAGAAATTGATTTCTTGCCATATATGAAATATGCAAGAGCGATTCCCGCAAATGAAACGAGCGTCGCAACAATCATAATCCAAACTGGTCCATGCGCTTCTTCAACCTTAAACCCTACATCTTTCGTCAACCAATCTCCGAGAAACGTCCCAAACCATGGTGTATTTATATATCCTGCCACTACTGCGAGAACGCCGAGAACAATCATTGGATACGTCATAATGCGGGGCGACTCATGCACATCTTCCTTCGTCTTCGCTTCCCCAGTAAAGACAAGGAAGTATAGACGAAACATGTAAAATGCCGTTAAGAATGCCGCAAGTACTGCTAATACGAATAAAAAGTAATTACCATTCATCCAAGTCGCAGCCAAAATTTCATCTTTACTAAAGAACCCAGAAAGGAGTGGAACCCCACTAATTGCAAGTGTACCTATCAAAAATAGCGTACCAGTTACTTTCATCTTCTTCTGTAAACCGCCCATTTTGTTAATGTTTTGCGTATGCACGGCATGAATTACACTTCCTGCTGCCAAAAATAGTAGTGCTTTAAAAAAAGCATGTGTCGTCAAATGGAATATACCAGCTACATAACCAGCAGAACCTAACGCGAGCATCATATACCCGAGCTGGCTAACTGTAGAATAAGCAAGTACTCTCTTTATATCTGTTTGTACAAGGCCGATAGAGGCCGCAAAGATTGCAGTGAAAGCTCCGACAATTGCCACTGTCTGCATCGCTACCGCACTTGCCGAAAATAATGGAAACATCGTCGCTACTAAATATACGCCCGCTGCAACCATCGTCGCCGCGTGAATAAGTGCCGACACGGGCGTTGGCCCCTCCATTGCATCTGGCAACCACGTGTGAAGCGGGAACTGACCTGATTTCCCCATCGCCCCGATAAAAATTAATATCGCCGTTATTGTAATCATGTAAGGAGGTAGATCCCCTGTATAAATCGCCCTAAATATTGCGTCATATTCAAAACTACCTGCGTACCAAAAAATTAAAATCATCCCGATAAATAAACCAACATCCCCAATACGGGTCATAATAAAAGCCTTTTTTGCAGCAGCCTTCGCTTCTTCTTTAAAGAAATAAAAACCGATAAGTAAAAATGAGCCAAGGCCAACTAATTCCCAAAATATATAAAGCTGTAATAAATTCGTTGATATAACAAGCCCTAACATCGCAAATGTAAAGAGTCCTAAATATGCGTAAAAGGTTGGTAATCGTTCATCACCTTTCATATAACCTTTCGAATACACATGTACAAGCAGACTCACAAGCGTAACGATAAACAACATTAAAGCTCCTAATGCAGTCACTTCAAAGCCAAATGATATATCCACATCTCCAGCTCTAAGCCACACCCACTTATGCTTCACGCTTGCTTCTGAAAATCTTTCTATTAACACAAGTACCGCAAGTATAAAGGAGAGAAAGACGAAAAAAATACTAAGCACACTGCTTCCTTCTCTAATTTTCTTCCCGAATATAATAAGTAACAAAAACGAAACGAGTGGGAAAAGCGGTATGAGCCATGCATAATCGATCATTGTTTCCTTCCCCCTTTTTCGGTCACAATGCTATCCTTTGAGCGTATCCATTTCATCCACCTGAACTGTCGTACGATTACGATATAAAGCAATTAAAATAGCGAGTCCTACCGCCGCTTCCGCTGCCGCTACAGCCATCGTAAACAGTGAGAAAATTTGACCTGTTAAATTCGGAAATAAGCCTAATTTACTAAACGCCACTAAGTTTAAATTGGCAGCATTTAGCATTAATTCGATACAAACTAATACGATTACTGTATTCCGCTTTGTTAAAGCTCCAAATAGGCCTATGCAAAACAAAATAATCGCAAGTGTTAAATATGCAGAAGCCGGAACGCTACTCATTGGAATCCTCCTCTTTCTCGTCCTTTTTCGCAAGTATAATCGCGCCAACGAGTGCTACAAGTAAAATAACTGAAGTTAGTTCAAATGGGATAATATATTTTGAATAGAGAAGCGTACCGATTTGAAGTGTGTTGTTTTCATGGAGAGGTAAACTTCCTTGTGTGCTCTCATTTGCAAAATCAATATTATTAACAGCGAAATACATAACCGCTCCAAATGCTACAACCGCAAAGAAGATAATCCATTTTCGAAGAGTAAGACGCGATTCATTTTCCGCGTTATGTTTCGTTAACATAATGCCGAAAATCATAATAATTGTGATTGCACCAGAGTAAAGTAAAATTTGTGCAACGCCTATAAATTCGGCTGATAAAAGAAAATACAAACCTGCAATGCTGAGAAATGTTAGAACGAGAGCTAGCATCATGTGCATAACTTTCGTTAAGTTCAACATAAGAACACCGCCGATAATTGCAGACAAGGATAGTATAAAGAATGCTACAAACTCGCCATTCATGCCTTATTCTCCTTCCTGACGTTTTCGTCGTTTTCGTCAAGCCACTGCAAATTTTTAAATAAGTCATCACGTGAATATTCCGCGAGCTCAAAGTTATTTGTCATGACAATCGCCTCTGTCGGACAAACTTCTGTACATAAATCACAAAGAATACAAATTTCAAAATTAATATCATACGTGTCGATAATTTTTCCTTTTTTCGTAGGATCCGGATGTTTCTTTCCTGTTAACTGAATACAGTCTGTCGGACAAATGTTAGAGCATTGATTACAAACAATACATTTCTCCGGATAGAATTTTTGAATCCCCCGAAAACGGTCTGGCAACGGCAACGGTTGATTTGGATAATCATACGTTACCTTCTTCTTGCTCAAATTACTTAGTGTATATTTTAATCCTTTAAATAGTCCCTTCATCTCTTACTGGCACCCCCCTCATAGATTAGAAGAATAACTCCTTAATCAATGCCGTTAAGAAAATATTTGCAAGTGCAATCGGCAATAATACTTTCCATCCAAACTCCATTAACTGGTCACCTCTTATACGCGGGAACGTAACGCGGAACCAAATTAATAGAAAGACTACACTGCTAAATTTCAAAGCAAACCATACGGCACCTGGGATAAATCCAAGAAACATGACTGGATTCCATCCGCCTAAAAAGAGCACTGTAATTAACGATGCCATCCCGAAGAAATATACGTACTCTGAAAGCATGAAAAACGCCCAGCGAAAACCTGAGTATTCCGTATGATATCCAGAAACAAGTTCTGACTCCGCTTCTGGCAAATCGAATGGCGTCCGATTTAACTCTGCAACTGCTGCAATTAAGAAAACGACGAAGCCAATTGGCTGCACGAAAATGTACCAAACCTTCTCCTGCGCCGCTACAATCTCATTTAAATTCAGGCTACCAGCCAACAACACGATACCAATTACACTCATTACGAGCGGAATCTCATAAGAAATCATTTGCGCCGCCGCACGCATCCCTCCTAAAAGGGAATATTTATTATTCGATGCCCATCCCCCAGTTACAACACCTATCGTCGTAATACCGGAAACAGCGATATAATAAAGTAGCCCGACTCCAATATCGGCAAATTGAAATTTATCAGTGAACGGTATAACTGCCAGCACCATAAATGCTGGCGCAAATGCAATGACAGGTGCTAATATAAACAGTGGTTTATCTGCTGCTTTCGGAATACTATCTTCTTTCAATAATAGTTTTAAAACATCAGCTACCGTTTGCAGTAAACCGAATCGGCCTCCAACCTGGTTTGGTCCAATCCGCCCTTGCATAAATCCCATCACTTTCCGTTCTGCCAAAATTCCATATGTAACGAAGCCAAGGACTGCAAATAGTAGAAGCACCGCTAATCCGAAAAAAATGAAGAAATTCGTCCAGCTTGAAGGTGATTGTAAGAGCGTCTCAATCATTAGCCATCAACCTCCCCAAGTACAATATCAACTCCACCTAAAATCGTAATTAAATTAGCGATGTTTTCACCTTTCAATAACTTCGGTAAAATTTGCAAGTTATAAAAAGATGGCCTACGAAACTTCAAACGGTACGGCTCTTTCTTTCCGTCACTAGCGATGTAACAACCAATCTCTCCGCGCGGCGATTCGATACGTACAAACGCTTCTCCCTTAGGTGCCTTAATAATTTTCGGTACTTTTGCCAGCACTGCTCCATCTTTTGGGAACTGCTGAACTGCTTGCTCAACAATCTTTAAAGACTCCTCGATTTCTTGCATTCGGCAAACGTAGCGATCCCAAGCATCTCCCACGCTTCCAACAGGAATATCAAAATCAAAACGATCATAAATCGAATACGGCTCGTCTTTGCGAAGATCCCAGTTTACTCCAGTGCACCGCAAATTTGCTCCGCTTAAAGAATACGAGATCGCTTCTTCCGCGCTATATATACCAACGCCTTTCACACGATTTAAGAAAATCTCATTACCGCTAACAAGATCATGATAACCTGCCAATTGCTCTCTCATATACGGAACAAACTCTTCCACCTTTTCAATCCAACCATCTGGCGCATCCCACTTCACACCGCCAACTCTCATATAGTTAAAAGTAAGCCGTGCCCCGCATAATTCATTTAATAAATTTATAATCATCTCTCGTTCACGAAACGCGTACAAAAACGGGCTGACCGCTCCTATATCAAGAAGATTCGTCCCCCACCAAACGAGATGGCTTGCAATTCTCCCTAGCTCCATCGCAAGTACTCGCAAGTATTCGGCACGCTCCGGAATTTCAAGTCCCATCATCGTCTCTACAGCATGGCAAATGACGTAATTATTCGTCATGGCTGATAAATAGTCCATTCGATCTGTATAAGGGATAATTTGCGTATACTGTAAGCTCTCAGCGATTTTTTCCGTCCCGCGATGCAAATACCCAATAACCGGTGTAGCTTCTCTAATAATTTCCCCGTCAATCTTAATTACGAGCCTGAACACACCATGTGTACTCGGATGCTGAGGTCCTACATTCAAAAGCATCTCTTCCGTACGGATCATAGCTACACCTCCACATCATACGGTTCATAGTCTTTTCTAAGCGGATGTCCTACCCAATCATCTGGCATTAAAATACGCGTTAAATTCGGATGCCCTTTAAATACAATGCCGAGCAAATCGTATGCTTCTCGCTCCGGCCAGTCAGCCCCTTTCCAAAGCGCTGTCACAGATTCAACTTGCGGTTCTTCCCGGTCTAGCTTTACCTTCACCGCTACCGATTGTTTCTTACCATATGAAAACAAATGAACATATACTTCCATATGTGTCACAAAATCCGTCGCATGTAGCTCTGACATATAATCAAAAGCAAGTCCTTCATGGAATCGCAGTGACTCCATCACTTCATAATATTTTTCGGGATCCACCACAAGAGTCGGCACATCCTTTGACAGTTTATTAATGTAGGAATCTACTAATGCACCCTCTCCTACCTTCTCCCTAATAACCTCAACATACTGATTTAAATACGGCTGATTTACGGACGTTTCTTCCCGCTTCGGCTCATCCTCTTTCTTACCTTCAGCTCCCTTTGTCTTCGCTCTTGCAGCCGCTGCTGCTTTCGCTTTTGCTGCTGCAATTGCCTTTGCCTTTTCATCTCCCGAATCCCCATCACCTTGCGAAGCTTTCTGCTTCGCTAATGCTGCCGCTTTTGCCTTGGCTGCTGCCACCGCCTTTGCCTTTGCTTTCGCTTTTTCTTCTTCCGTTACTTCTTCTGTTCCTTCTCTTTTCTGCTTCGCTAACGCCGCCGCTTTTGCTTTTGCTGCTGCCGCTGCCTTTGCCTTTGCTTTCGCTTTTTCTTCTTCCGTTACCTCTTCTGTTCCTTCTCTTTTCTGCTTCGCTAACGCCGCCGCTTTTGCTTTTGCTGCTGCCGCTGCCTTTGCCTTTGCCTTTGCTTTCGCTTTTTCTTCTTCCGTTACTTCTTCTGTTCCTTCTCTTTTCTGCTTCGCTAACGCCGCCGCTTTTGCTTTTGCTGCCACCGCCTTTGCCTTCGCTTTTTCTTCTTCCGTTACCTCTTCTGTTCCTTCTCTTTTCTGCTTCGCTAACGCCGCCGCTTTTGCTTTTGCTGCCGCTGCTACCGCTGCCTTTGCCTTTGCTTTTTCTTCTTCCGTTACTTCTTCTGTTCCTTCTCTTTTCTGCTTCGCTAACGCCGCCGCTTTTGCTTTTGCTGCCGCTGCTGCACGTCGTTTTGCTTCTTCTATAGTAATATCATTATTTTTTGGTAGCGCTTTCTCTTTTTCTTGATTTTCTGCCTCAAGCTCACTTATTTCCGCCTCGTGTTTCGCTACAAGGCGTTTTCTCGCTTCTTCTTTTGCACGCCTAGCTGCTTCTTTTTTCAGATCCTCTAAGTCTTTGTTTGGATTACTCATTTATTCGTCACCTGCTTCCCGGTCTTTGCTTCGTAACGAATTTTTTCTTTTAATTTATTAATTCCATAAATTAAAGCAGCCGGATTTGGGGGACAACCAGGAATATACACATCAACTGGTACGATTTGGTCTACACCTTTCACAACAGCATATGAATTTACATACGGACCACCTGCTGTCGCACAAGATCCCATCGCAATAACCCATTTCGGTTCGGGCATTTGATCATATAAGCGCCGAACAATAGGAGCCATCTTCTTCGTTACTGTTCCCGATACAATCATGACGTCCGATTGTCTTGGTGAAGTCCGAAAAAATGACCCAAATCGATCTAAATCGTAATGTGATGAGCCTACTCCCATCATTTCAATTGCACAGCACGCCAGTCCGAATGTCATCGGCCATAAAGAATTGCTCCTCGCCCATCCTTTCAACTGCTCCAATGTAGAAAAAAAGATATTTCGTTCTAATTCTGCTCGCTCATTTGGATGTAATTCCTCAAAATTTATAACCATTGTAACACCTTCTTTTTCCAAGCATACGCTAATCCAACTAGCAACATTACAACAAAGATGAGCATTTCAATTAATGCAAATAAACCTAGCTTGTCATACGCAACAGCCCAAGGATATAAAAATAAAGTTTCTACATCAAAGATCACAAACAATAAAGCGAAAATATAATAACGAGCATGAAACCGAATATTTGCATCATGAAACGGCTCAATTCCACTCTCATACGTCGTCGCCTTTGCTGCACTTGGCTTATTTGGGCGCAGCATCCTTCCTAATGTAAGAGCCACTACCGGCAGCAATATACCTAATAGCAAGAAAATCAAAACGATCATATAACTATTTTCATATACACTTGCCATTGTGAAACCCTCCCCCCTAAATTAAGAACAAGTTCACATAGTAAACAATATGTCCTAGTTGCAGTAATTATTATTTTTAAATTTTTCTAAATAATGCAACTATTCTAATCATTATAGCAAACTTCAAATTCCTATGTCGATATGTTGGGAGACAGAAACAAGAATTATTAAAATCTATTTTTACAACTCGCTATAACTGTGCAAAATAAATATAAAACTTATATACGCTTTTCAAGAAACCGTAGGTGATATAAATGAAAAAACAAACACATGTAAGTATTCTTATAAGCATTGTATTGCTGTCTATAACGATTCACTACGTAGCGATGCCTTTTCTATATGAATATTCATTTCCTTTTCAGCTATTAATCGGAATGAGTACCCTATTAATTGATATTATCGCTTGTAGTTATATACTTTACTTTTCAAACATGAAAGAAGGGCTATCTCGTTTATTTTGGATTATATTATCTGTTGGAGCTCTCTCTTATTTTATCGGTGATATAGTCGTTGCCTATCAGCGTTTAATTGTAAAGGACTTCTATACGTTCGTTGATCCATCTGACCTTTTTTACTTACTTTTTTTAGTTACTTTTGCATTTGCCTTTCTATACGAAATCATTTATAACCGAGATTTATTAGAAAAACTTTTTATGCTATGTGATATTTGTATTATCGTTACAGCCCAATTTACTTTAAGTTACTACTTACTTATTGAACGAACCATTCACGTTTTTACAACATCCTATATCGACATATTTGTTCAACTTACCTATCCAATGGTTGATTTACTCTTTCTCTTAATAGGAATCAATCTTTTATTCAAACCACTATCCTTATTACCTAAAAAGGTTGGTGCGCTTCTTAGCAGTGCTTTAATTTTATATGCTACTACAGATGCGATTTATGCTTATATAAAATACTTCATACCAGAGTATTCTATGTTTACAGTTACTCCTTTCTATCAAGTAACCTTAGTACTAGTAGCAATCGCCTGTATTCTCCATACAAAAGAACCTGAAAAACAAGAGCAAGTACTACTAACACCTAAAATTGGTGAATCAATCCGATTATCATTGCCTTATATTTCAGTAATAACACTTATTCTTTTTATATTAGTTGAATACGTCTTTGGGCCTATTATAGTAATTGGTCTTATAATAACTTTCTCTTTCGTTCTCATACGTCATAGTTTAGTTCGAAAACAAAATAAAATATTATTGCTAGCTCAAATGCAATTCAACTCAGAACTCGAGAAACAAATTAAACTACGTACAGAAGATTTAGTAGAACAGAAAAATGAACTCTATCATAATCAACAAATGTTTAAATCTTTATACGAGCATCATCCAGATCCAATCTTCACATTAGATTTATACGGCAATTTTCTCAAAGTAAATAACGCTGGTACTACTTTACTCGGTTATCAAACGAATGAATTATTAAACCAGCCTTACTATTCACTCATATACGAAGAAGATTTAGAAGAAATGATTAATTCCTTTCATCGTGTAAAAAAGGGACATTCTATCTCTTTAGAAATACGGGCGTATCATAAAAACAGAGATATTTACTACTTGCACGTTACCGCCGTACCGATCTTTTTAAAAGAGAAAATTTCTGGGGTTTATTTAATGATTAAAGATATTACGGAAAGCAAACAACAGCAAGAACAGATTAATTTTCTAGCATACCATGATACTTTAACAGAGCTTGCAAATCGTCGTGCATTTCATCAACATTTGGAACAGGCAATTGCACGAGCAAAAATATCGAAAAAGCCTTTTGCTGTTATGTTTCTCGACCTAGACCGTTTTAAAGTTATTAATGATACCCTCGGTCATCGAGTAGGAGACCTATTGCTCATCGCAGTAGCAAAAAGGCTCGAAAGAATATCAACATCAAATATGAAACTCGCGCGGCTAGCTGGAGATGAGTTCACAATCCTTATCGAAAATTACAAAAAAAAGCCAGATGTCCAAAAAATGGCTGATATAATTGTAGCGGCCATGAATGAGCCATTTGAAATCGAAAATCAACATTTACAAATCTCACCGAGTATCGGAATTGCAATATATCCTGAAGCAGGTGAAGATCCGCTATCCATTTTGCAGCATGCTGATATGGCCATGTACGAAGCAAAAAATAAAGGAAAAAACGGTAGCTCTCTTTACACGAAAGAACTATATAAAAAAATGGAACGAAAAGCTCGAATTGAAAAAGATCTGCCAATTGCTTTAGTAAACAAAGAATTTCATCTCGTCTATCAACCACAAATTGATACGACAACAAATAAAATCATCGGCGCTGAAGCTTTAATACGTTGGAAACACCCACTATTAGGTGATATTTCACCATGTGAGTTTATTCCAATTGTAGAAGAGACGCCACAAGTAGTCCCACTTGGACATTGGGTATTACAAGAAGCTTGTCTCCAATTAAAAATATGGCATATCCTTGGCTACCAAAATTTAAAAATAAGTGTTAATTTATCCGCAAAAGAGTTCCGGCAAGATCAATTAATCGAAAACATTTCACAAATATTAAACAACGTAAGCGTCGACCCAAAATATGTCACACTTGAGTTAACAGAAAGAATTGCAATGATTGACGAGAAAGAAACGTTATTAAGACTGAAGCAATTAAAAGAATACGGTATCCAAACTTCCATTGATGACTTCGGTACTGGGTATTCTTCTCTTGCTTATTTATCAATTTTTCCAATCGACACATTAAAAGTACCGAGAGAATTCACACAATTAGCCGATCATCGTCCTGAAGAACGAGCCATCGTTTCTACAATCCTTTCCCTCGCAAATACTTTAAATCTTTCAGTCGTTGCCGAAGGAATTGAAACCGAAAAACAGCTTAAGTTTCTGCAAAAACATAACTGTAAATATATGCAAGGTTACTATTTCAGTAAACCACTTACTAGTAATCAATTTATAAAGTTTCTACAAAAAACCCCCAGTATGAACAAATAATTCATACTGGGGGTTTTATAGTGCTAAATTTTTTTCTCATAATATTCTTCTGCGATTTCTTCGTAAAAAGCCGCAGATGTTGTGTAGAAATATGGAATTAACCATAAGAATCCAATCCCTAACGTAATACAACTCAATATAAACCAACCGATAAAACTTAAACATAAAATGAAATACTCCATCTTATGCCCATCCATCATACGACGGCTTTCTGTAATAGCTTGATTTATGGAATACTCAGGATGATCATTTATTATAAAGTACGTCATCGCATAAGAGAATGATTTAATGATGCCTGGAATAATAAATAGTAAAAACCATAAGAAAATATAAATGTTCACTACTATATATAATAAAAATGACTTTATAAACTTACTTCCTACTGTAAACCATCTAAATATATGCCCAATACGCGCGTCTTTTTCTCGAATTATATGTAGCGCTAAATAATAGCCACCTAACGTTAATGGACCTACCATAAAAGTTGTAATAATATCTACTATCATGGAGTTTTTCATATCTTCCCAACCCAAAATTTGTGTAAACGAAAAATCAACAATAAAGTTAAAAGTGATCATTATAACAGAAATAAGTAATGTGGCTCCGACTGCTAATCCCCATTTCCCTTCTAATGAATCTAGTGCTTCTCCTTTTAGATCACTAATCATATTTAGCCTCCTATACACAATAATTCTATTAGTATAGCATGTTTCTATTGCAATTCACCTTTTGAGATGTAGCGATAAAAGTGTGCTGTCGTTGTACTCATATACGGACTAAGCCAAAGAAAGCCTATTCCAAAAGTAAGAAGCGCTAAAATAGCCCATCCTATGAAGCTCAGCCATAAAAGAAACAAATCTAACTTATGCCCCTTCATAAGATTCTTACATTCCTTCATCGCCTGCGAAACACTATATTCTGGATTTTCAATCATTACATAGTACGTCAGCGCATAAGAAAAATACATCACAATCATACCAACAATTGAAATCGCTAATAGCACGAAGAAAGCTATTGCAAATGACGTATTCCCTTCTTCACCTAACAATGCAAATAAGCCTATTAACAGCATCGGAATCCATGTACCTGTATATAACAAAATTGCAAGCATTGCCCACATTGTTTTCATCATTCTTTTAAAACCGCGAAATCCTTCAAATAAGTGATCTACTTTAGCATCTTCTCGTTTACTAATCTGTAAAAATACATTTGTATAACCATATGATGTAATCCCATACGATGCGTTACTCAAAATTATCATAATGCAATAAAAAATCCCAAAGGTAATACCTGCTCCAATTGACATCGTTTCCTCTTTAAATGATCCAGTTAAACTTACAACTGAGAGAAATATAATAATTCCTGGAATTAATAGTATAAGCATTGCAGCCATCGAAACGACATAACTTAAAATAAAATATAAAATTGTTGACCCAACACCTAGTCCCCATTTTCCCTTTAAAGAGTACAATGCTTCTCGTTTCATTTCACCAATCATTGATTCATCCCCTTCATAAAATATAAATTGTTGTACACTTCTACTTATACAAGCATCAATATAATTATACCAGTTTTGTAAAATTATCCATAAAATAGACAAAAAAATCCGTAAAGGCAAGGGCCCTTACGGATTTTTTTTACTTCATATCAGAAACGTTTAAACGGTTCACGGCACGTTGCAAGGCCATTTCT
Source organism: Bacillus sp. FSL K6-0268 (assembly GCF_038005425.1). Classification (NCBI taxonomy): domain Bacteria; kingdom Bacillati; phylum Bacillota; class Bacilli; order Caryophanales; family Bacillaceae; genus Bacillus; species Bacillus sp. FSL K6-0268. Next base: position 3,718,625 of record NZ_JBBOTF010000001.1, on the reverse strand, counting down.
GCACGTTTAAAGTCAACATGTGCTTGTTTATCTTGCATACGTTGCTCAGCGCGACGCTTCGCTTCATTTGCACGATGGATATCGATATGGTTTGCTTCTTCAGCAGATGATGATAATACAGTCACTTTATCTGGACGAACTTCGATAAAGCCACCACTTACTGCTACATAATCAGTGTGTCCACCATTTTTCAGACGAACTGCACTAATTTTTAATGGTGCAACAGTTGGAATGTGACCTGGTAAGATCCCCATTTCCCCACTCTCTGCTTTTACACTTACCATTTCTACTTCTTTTTCGTAAACCGGTCCATCAGGAGTTACAATACTGACTGGAAATGTCTTCATACTTCGTCCCTCCTAAGGCCTTACGCCATCATTTTCTTCGCGTTTTCAATAACTTCTTCAATGCCACCTACTAAGCGGAATGCATCTTCTGGAAGGTCATCATATTTTCCTTCTAGAATTTCTTTGAAACCACTAACTGTATTTTTTACAGGTACGTAAGAACCTTTTTGACCTGTAAACTGCTCAGCTACGTGGAAGTTTTGAGATAAGAAGAATTGAATACGACGAGCACGATGTACAACTAACTTATCTTCTTCAGATAACTCATCCATACCTAAGATAGCGATGATATCTTGAAGTTCTTTATAACGTTGTAAAGTTTGTTGTACTTGACGAGCTACTTCATAATGTTCTTCTCCTACGATTTCTGGAGACAGTGCACGAGATGTAGATGCTAATGGATCTACGGCTGGGTAAATACCCATTTGTGTTAAACGACGCTCTAAGTTTGTTGTTGCATCTAAGTGAGCGAACGTTGTAGCTGGTGCTGGGTCAGTATAGTCATCGGCTGGTACATATACCGCTTGGATAGACGTGATAGACCCTTTATTTGTAGATGTAATACGCTCTTGTAATTGACCCATTTCTGTTGCAAGTGTTGGTTGGTAACCTACCGCAGATGGCATACGACCAAGAAGGGCAGATACTTCAGAACCCGCTTGCGTGAAACGGAAGATGTTATCGATGAACAGAAGTACGTCTTGTCCTTGCTCATCACGGAAATGCTCAGCCATTGTTAAACCTGTTAATGCAACACGTTGACGTGCTCCAGGTGGCTCGTTCATTTGTCCGAATACCATCGCAGTTTTCTTGATTACGCCAGAATCGCTCATTTCGTGGTATAAGTCATTACCCTCACGAGTACGCTCACCTACACCAGCGAATACAGAGATACCACCGTGCTCTTGTGCGATGTTGTTAATTAATTCCTGAATTAATACTGTTTTACCTACACCGGCACCACCGAATAGGCCGATCTTACCACCCTTAATGTAAGGAGCAAGTAAGTCTACTACTTTAATACCAGTTTCAAGAATTTCTACTTTAGTAGATAATTCTTCGAATGCAGGTGCTTGACGGTGAATTGGATCACGGTGTACATCCGCAGGAAGTTCACCATCTAAGTCAATTGCATCACCTAATACGTTGAATACACGTCCAAGTGTTACATCACCAACTGGTACAGAAATTGCTTTACCAGTATCTTCTACTTCTGTGCCACGAACAAGTCCATCTGTGGAAGACATCGCAACTGTACGAACTGTATCATCACCTAAATGAAGTGCAACTTCAAATGTTAAGTTCATGCTTCCGTTTTCGTTGCTTTGTTTTACCGTAAGGGCGTTGTAGATTTCTGGTAGCTTTCCGCCATCAAACTTAACGTCTACAACCGGACCCATGATTTGCGTAACGCGCCCTTTATTCATCGGGTTCCCTCCTAGCTTTCTTTTAATTAGCCAGCTTTCTAAGAGAAGTTGGCTTTTAATTTTTTATTAGTTTAGCTTACGCGACTCTTTTGAAAGAGCCGCTTCCGCTTTTTATTGAATCTAGCTCCGGTGGCTAGAAGGGTCGGTCATTTCACCCCTTCCTACGAGGCAAAGAACGCCTCTTTGTCAGGAGTTCCAATGCCCTTCCCTTCTGAGCAAGTCACCTACGCTTTTTATTGAATCTAGCTCCGGCGGTTAGAATGTTCGGTGGCTTCGCTTTTTCCTACGAGGCACAAATCGCCTCTACGTCAAAAGCTCCATCTCCCTCTCATTCTGAACGAACCGCTTCCGCTTTTAATACTATTCTAACGCTGCTGCTCCACCAACGATTTCCGTAATTTCTTGCGTAATCGCTGCCTGACGCGCACGGTTGAATGAAAGTGTAAGTGAATCGATAACTTCCATTGCGTTGTCTGTAGCACTCTTCATTGCTGTCATACGCGCTGCGTGCTCACTTGCTTTACCATCTAGTAATGCACCGTACACTAAGCTTTCTGCGTATTGTGGCAATAGTACTTTTAAAATCTCTTCTTCAGAAGGTTCGAATTCATAAGCTGTCGTCGGTTTATCAGACGCCACATCAGTAAGCGGTAAAATTTTATTTTCCGTTACTTCTTGTGAAATTTTACTTACGTAATGGTTGTAGTAAATATACAGCTCATCATAAGCACCATCTGCAAACATCGCAATTGCTCGAGAAGCAAGATCTTTAATATCAGTAAATGATGGGTGGTCAGATAATCCAACTACTTCATCAATGATGTTAAAGCCGCGACGTTTTAAATAATCACGTCCTAGTCGTCCAAGCACAATAATTGAATATTGGTTTGAATCCATATTATGACGTTCACGAATTACGTTACTCACTGTACGTAATACGTTACTGTTATAACCACCTGCTAGTCCGCGATCAGATGTAATAACGATGTATCCTGTACGCTTTACAGGACGCGCATTTAGCATCGGATGATTAATTCCTTTACTTCCTTGCGCAATGCTCGCTACTACTTCTTGAATCTTTTCCATATACGGAACGAAAGATTTAGCATTTTGTTCTGCACGGTTTAACTTAGATGCAGATACCATCTCCATCGCTTTCGTAATTTGACTCGTTTTCTTTGTCGAGGTAATCTTCGCTTTTATATCGCGTAAAGATGCCACAGGTTTTCACCACCTTTTTTCCGGAAGTTGGCACGATTAGTAAGAATCCTCTTCCTAATCTACGTTGCAAGATATTCTTGCTCATGATTGAAGGAAAAGAATAGGTGCACCTACTCTTTTCCTTTACATAACCGTCAGCAATCTCAAAGATTGAGATGCCTATATATATTATTATCTAGCTCCAGCGGCTTGAATGTTCGGTGGCTTCACTTCTTCCCCCTCACATTCAGAACGAGCCGCTTCCGCTTTTATTACTCAGAAGCTACGAATACTTTTTTAAATCCGTTAATTGCTGCTGCAAATTTGTCGTCATCCGCAAGTTTCTTAGTTGTGCGGATTTCTTCTAATAAGTCAGTCGCATTAGAATCTAACCAAGCATGGAATTCTTCTTCGAAACGAGTGATATCTACTACTGGGATATCATCTAGGAATCCACGTGTTAAAGCGTAAAGAATGATAACTTGTTTCTCTACACGTAACGGTTTGTGTAATCCTTGTTTTAATACCTCAACAGTACGAGCACCACGGTTTAGTTTCGCTTGAGTTGCTTTATCAAGGTCAGAGCCGAACTGAGCGAACGCTTCTAACTCACGGTAAGATGCAAGGTCAAGACGAAGTGTACCTGATACTTTACTCATTGCTTTAATCTGAGCAGATCCACCAACACGAGATACAGAAGTACCCGCATCGATCGCTGGACGTACGCCAGAGAAGAATAGGTCAGATTGTAAGAAGATTTGTCCATCCGTAATAGAAATTACGTTTGTTGGGATGTAAGCTGATACGTCCCCTGCTTGTGTTTCGATGAAAGGTAGTGCAGTTAAAGAACCGCCGCCTCTTGCATCACTTAATTTTGCTGCACGCTCTAATAAGCGAGAATGTAAGTAGAATACATCCCCTGGATAAGCTTCACGACCTGGAGGACGACGTAATAGTAATGACAGCTCACGGTAAGCCGCTGCTTGTTTTGATAAGTCATCATATACTACTAATACGTGTTTACCATTGTACATGAACTCTTCACCCATTGTTACACCAGCATAAGGAGCTAAGTATAATAATGGAGCTGGTTGAGAAGCAGATGCAGTTACAACGATTGTGTACTCTAATGCACCGTGCTTACGTAGTGTTTCTACTACGTTACGTACAGTTGATTCTTTTTGTCCGATAGCTACATAGATACAAATCATATCTTCATCTTTTTGGTTAATGATTGTATCAAGTGCAACTGCTGTTTTACCAGTTTGACGGTCACCGATGATTAACTCACGTTGACCACGGCCAATTGGTACAAGAGCATCGATCGCTTTAATACCTGTTTGAAGTGGCTCATGAACAGATTTACGATCCATTACACCTGGTGCTGGACTTTCGATTGGACGAGTGTTTGTTGTATTGATTGGGCCTAAACCATCAACTGGTTGACCTAATGGGTTTACAACACGACCAATTAGTTCTTTTCCTACTGGTACTTGCATGATGCGACCAGTACGACGAACTTCGTCACCTTCACGGATTTCTGTGTAAGGTCCTAAAATGATAATACCTACGTTGTTTTCCTCTAAGTTTTGTGCTAGTCCCATAACGCCGTTAGAGAACTCTACAAGTTCACCAGCCATAACGTTATCAAGACCATGAGCACGCGCAATACCGTCACCAACTTGGATAACTGTACCAACATCACTAACTTCGATTTCAGACTGATAGTTCTCGATTTGTTGCTTTATCAGTGCGCTAATTTCTTCAGCTCTGATGCTCATGTGCTTCACCCCTATCTATTCTTCATTAATTCACGCTGAATACGTGCTAATTTTCCTTGTAAACTTCCGTCATAAATGCGATTTCCAATACGTACTTTAATTCCGCCTAGTAAATCTTCATCTACAACATTTTTCACGCGAATTGCATCTTTTCCCGTTCTCTTTGCAAATGCTTCTGCAATGTTAAGCTTCTCTTCTTCAGATAGAAGACGAATAGAATATACAGTTGCATCCGCTACGTTACGTTCTTCATTAGCAAGAACAACATATTCATCTGCAATTTCAGGTAAGATATCAATACGCTTGTTATCAATTAAAATATATAACGTATTTAAAATTGATTCAGAAACAGATCCGAATACGTTTGCAAGAAACGTTTTCTTCTGCTCTTTTGAAATGTTTGGTTGCGTTAAAAAGCTATGTAGTTCCCCGTTCTTTACATAAACGTTTTGTACAAGGCGTAATTCTTCTTCAAACATTTCTAATACGTGTTTTTCTTTTGCAATTTTAAAAAGAGCGACAGCATAACGTTTTGCTACAATCCCATTGCTCATCGCGCTTCTCCTACTTCTTTAATATAATCGCGAATTAACTTAACTTGATCTTCTTCTTTTAATTCTTTTTCAATTACTTTAGAAGCAATTTGAACAGATAAAGAAGCGACTTGTTCTTGTAAAGCAGCAATTGCTTGCTCTTTTTCGCGTTGAATTTCTTGTACAGCAGATGCTTTAATTGATTCTGCTTCTTCTTTCGCAGCAGCAACAATCACATCTTTTTGATCTACAGCTTGTTTTTTCGCTCTTTCGATTAACTCTTGTGCTTCAACACGCGATTGTTTTAACATTTCACGTTGTTCTTCTACTAACTTCTTCGCTTCAGCGTTACTTCTTTCTGCAGCGTCGATTTCATTAGTAACATGCTCTTCACGTTCTTTCATAATTCCCATTAAAGGACCCCACGCAAATTTGCGTAGCATTACTAATAGAATTAAGAAAATGAACAATGTATAAGCAATCGTTCCAAATGGAATGGCAGCTCCTAATAATAAAGTTGGCACAAGGATTCACTCCCTTCAAAATATCTAAATTGATCATATGAAAAAAAAAGACATACGTTTCGTTCATAAAGCAATGGCGAAGAAAGTTCGGAAAAACACTCTTCGCCATCTATGTAAGGGGAGTCTCCCTTATTTGTTCATTACGATGAATGCAATAACTACACCGATGATTGGAAGTGCCTCAACTAAAGCAACCCCGATGAACATAATTGTTTGAAGTGCGCCTTTTAATTCTGGTTGACGAGCAACACCTTCGATTGTACGTGATACGATAAGACCGTTACCAATACCTGCACCTAATGCTGATAAACCAATTGCAATTGCAGCTGCGATTACACCTAAACTCATTTAATTTGTCCTCCTTTGTATTATAAAAAAATAAATTTTTTCTTACTTAAATTATATTAATGGTCATGACTTACTTTATGAGCCATATAAACCATCGTTAACATAACGAAAATAAATGCTTGGATTGATCCAACGAATACACTGAATCCCATCCATGCTAACATCGGTACAAGCGCACCTAATGCTCCAAGGAATGATGCCCCGCCTAACTTAGCAAGTAATCCTAATAAGATCTCACCTGCATAAATGTTACCGAATAAACGAAGACCTAACGTTAATGTGTTAGCAAACTCTTCAATAACCTTTAATGGGAATAAGAATTTCATAGGTTGGAAATAACCTTTAACATACTCTTTCGTACCCTTCATCTTAATTCCATAATAATGGGTGAGGGTAACTACCATCACGGCTAATGTTAATGTAACTGCTGGATCAGACGTTGGTGACCTCCACCATGCAATATGTTCGCCAGCTTCAGTTGCTGAATACATGAATGGTAAACCAAGGAAGTTCGATACGATGATAAACATGATAAGCGTAACGCCAAGCGTTAAGAAACGTCCACCTGTTTTCCAGTCCATCGTACTATTGATAATCCCTTTCACGAAGTCAAACACCCATTCCATGAAGTTTTGCATCCCGGTTGGGCGAAGGGCTAAGCTGCGAGTTCCGATAACAGCGATTAAGAAAACAATAACTGCTGCTACAGTAACCATCATAACTGATGACAAATCGAACGTTAAACCTAGAAATTTAACTAATTTACCGTGTTCCACTAGTAATTCACCTCTCTTCCCTGCTCTTATACTCTAAATAAAGAAAATCTATGATCATGACAAGGTATCCTGTCAGCAATCCTACACCTAAGCCCCACATCGCAATTAACTCTTGATATTTGGCTGCAAATAAAATTAATAACCCAATCGTGGCGAATCTTGAATATGTACTTACAGCTGTCGCCTTAAACTTCACGTTTTCTCCATTTGTTACGCGATCTAACAGCTTGTCTGTTCTACGTGCAATGATGCGCAAACTAAGAAAACTGAAAATCGTTCCGATAATCAGCCCAAGAAATACATCCTTGTAAGAGGTAAATCCCCATCCTAGCACTAGAAGCGCAAGCAAGTAGTACATATATTTCTTTTGTCTTTGGACAAGTCCATGTACGTCTATCATCATTGCTCTCCCGAATAGTAATGTCGAATGAGTCGAATCATTGCGTATACCCCTGTTCCTAACCCGAGTAATAACCCTATAATAAGAAACAATGGAAACGTTCCAACCTTATTATCAATCCACTGCCCACCAAAGATTCCAACAAGTATAGAACCGACTAATTGAGCAAGAATTCCTGACATTAAAGCATATGCTTTTATATGGCTGCGATCGTTTTTTTGCAAGGATTCATCCCTCCAATATGTAACCCTCATTCACGATGTGTTAATAATAACTCATTTTTTTGCATAAATCCTATACAAAACAAAAAGTTTACATTTTCGTCACGGAATAGATGTATTTTTGTCACTGAAAGCCCTACCATCTATCCCCGTTGTTAGCATACAATAGGGTATTAACAGTGTCAACGAGAAATCGTAAAAAATCTAAAAATTTGAGTATTAGGCATTTCCTCCCAAAAATGAAAACGTTCCCCTTCTAAATACTGGTTACATATATGCAATTTCTAACAGTTTTCTCTTTATAATAGAAGGAAATGTTCACAAGTTTGTCACTATTATATTTTCGAGATATAACGCTTTTCTTCCATAATATAGTGTTCTTCAGACGTAAGACTTCTATATTATATGTGATGTGTATGCAACTTATGTTGTATATACGATGTATATTTATCCTCTCCCCTCCCCTACTTGCTTACAGCAAAAAAAAAACGAGCAGGGGAATCTCCCCTGCTCGTCAGTTGTCTTACTTCGTTCCGAATAAACGGTCACCAGCATCACCAAGACCTGGTACTACATATCCGTGGTCATTTAATTTCTCATCTAATGCTGCTACATAAATATCAACATCGGGATGTTCTTCTTGTACTACTTTTACCCCTTCTGGAGCTGCAACGATACACATTAATTTAATTTGTTTCGCACCGCGCTTTTTCAGAGAGTTAATTGCTTCAGCCGCAGAACCACCTGTTGCTAGCATCGGATCTAGTACGATAAAGTCACGCTCTTCTACATCCGTTGGAAGTTTCACATAGTATTCTACCGGTTGCAATGTTTTAGGGTCACGGTATAAACCAACGTGTCCTACTTTTGCTGCTGGAATTAATTTCAGAATTCCATCAACCATTCCTAAACCTGCACGTAAAATCGGAATTAAACCAAGTTTTTTACCAGCGATCACTTTTGTTGTCGCTTTGCTTACAGGCGTTTCAATTTCAATATCCTTAAGCGGAAGGTCGCGAGTAATTTCGAAAGCCATTAAGCTTGCTACTTCGTCCACTAATTCACGAAAATCTTTCGTACCTGTATTCTTATCGCGAATATATGTAATCTTATGTTGAATTAACGGGTGATCAAATACATACAGTTTTCCCATGTGAATCTCTCCTTTAGATGATATTCATGCGTTTGCACGCTTTTTTACACTATTTACGATTGTAAAGAAAACGCTACTAATATTCAAGGGCAAATTTGGCAAAATCATGATTTTACGATGAATCTATCTAGTATCTTTACCAATTATGGGAGCTGTATCCTTCATTATATCGCCAAAATTTATTCATCATTTGTATACATACTTTAAAAATAATATATGTCCACAAAAAAGACTGCCAAAACAATTACGTTTCAGCAGTCTTCTTCAATCTATTATAGATTTGGATACATTGAGAATTTGCTCGTTAACGCTTCTACACGCTTACGTGCTTCTTCTAATGCAGCTTCATTCTCATGATTTTTTAATGTATAAGCAATAAGTGACGCAATTTCATCCATTTCTTCTAAACCGAAACCACGAGATGTTACAGCTGCTGTACCGATACGTACACCACTTGTTACAAATGGGCTTGCTGTTTCAAATGGAATTGTATTTTTGTTCACTGTAATACCAACTTCATCTAATACGTGCTCTGCTACTTTACCTGTGATTTCTAGGTTACGAACATCAATCAAGATTAAGTGATTGTCTGTTCCGCCAGAAACAAGTGTAAGTCCTTCTTTTTGAAGACCTTCAGCTAAGCGGTTCGCATTGTTAATGATATTTTGTGCATACGTTTTGAAATCCTCTTGAAGTGTCTCACCAAACGCAACAGCTTTTGCAGCGATTACGTGCATAAGTGGACCACCTTGAATACCAGGGAAGATTGATTTATCAATTTGTTTTGCAAACTTCTCTTCACATAAAATCATACCACCGCGCGGACCACGTAACGTTTTATGTGTTGTCGTTGTAACGAAATGTGCATGTGGTACTGGATTTGGATGTAAGCCAGCAGCTACTAAACCAGCGATATGTGCCATATCCACCATTAAGTATGCACCCACTTCATCTGCAATCTCACGGAATCGTTTGAAATCGATAACACGAGGGTATGCACTTGCACCTGCAACGATTAATTTTGGTTTATGTTCTTTCGCTTTTGCTAATACATCATCGTAATTAATACGGTGAGAGTCAGCATCCACGCCATATTCTACGAAATTATATTGTACTCCACTGAAGTTAACAGGGCTTCCGTGTGTTAAGTGACCACCATGAGATAAATTCATACCAAGTACTGTATCGCCTTGCTCTAAAATTGTGAAGTATACTGCCATGTTCGCTTGTGCACCAGAGTGTGGTTGAACGTTTACGTGCTCTGCGCCAAAAATTTCTTTTACGCGATCACGTGCGATATCTTCTACTACGTCTACGTGTTCACAGCCACCATAGTAACGTTTTCCAGGATATCCTTCAGCATACTTATTTGTTAAAACAGAACCTTGCGCCTCCATTACCGCTTCACTTACAAAGTTTTCCGAAGCAATTAACTCAATCTTTGAACGCTGTCTTCCTAGTTCTGCCTCAATTGCAGCAAATACCTTTTCATCTTGACGTTTTAAATGATCCACCAAAATCCCCCTTTTCTGAACGAATTACATCGATTCCCAACAGTTTTTTCTCATTTATTCAGAAAAAACGAAAATTCAGGTTGTAATTCTTTCGAACCTTCATGTTTTCAACTACATTCTAACATGACTTTCTATATCATAAAAGAAAAAAAAGACCGAAAATCGGTCTTTTCTTTCTTCTACTATAAAGTCAGACAACATACCTTTTATCTTATGATAAACAGCTACTATATGACTTCCTAATTTCTCATATTTAACGGCAAGTGGTAGTCTCTTCCGTCACCGCGTAAACAGCACGTGCTCCGCCAATTAGTTTTCCACGTGTTTTGGCCATCGTTACATGCGCACTTCCAATTGCCTTCACACTTGTACGAACCGGAACAGCTACATGTTTTAAATGCATACCAATAAATGTATCACCAATATCCATTCCTGCATCTGCTTTAATAAACTCAACTACTACCGGATCTTTCAAATTGTGATACGCATACGTCCCCAATGCACCACCTGCTGATCTAACAGGCGTAACTGTTACAATTTCAAATTGATATTTTATCGCTACTTCTCTCTCAACTACTAAAGCACGGTTTAAATGCTCACAACATTGAAACGCTAATTCAATACCTGTTCGCTCTTGAAATTGTTTTAACTCAGAAAAAATCGCCTCTGCTACTTCCATCGTTCCTGATGTTCCAATTCTTTCGCCTAGCACTTCGCTCGTGCTACAACCCACTACAAAAATTTGACCGCTTTGTAATGAAGCTTGTTCTTGGAAATCAGAAAGCGACATTTGTAGCTGTTCTCTTACTTTTACGATTTCTGTCATTACGCCTCTTCCTTTCACAGGTTGGTTCACCAAATTATATTTCACACTACTAATAGTTAGAATCTATTACTTTGTTTCGTATGTTTTAATTTTTCCTACGCGGTTTTCGTGACGACCACCTTCATAGTCAGTTGTTAACCAGATTTTTGCGATATCACGCGCTAGACCAGCACCAATTACACGCTCGCCCATTGCTAGCATGTTAGTGTCATTATGCTCTCTCGTTGCTTTCGCACTGAAAGTATCATGAACTAACGCACAACGGATACCATTTACTTTGTTTGCTGCGATTGACATACCAATGCCTGTCCCACAAACTAAAATACCACGATCTACTTCACCATTCGCTACCATTTCAGCTGCCGGAAACGCAAAGTCAGGGTAATCAACAGAACCAGATTCACATTCACAACCTAAATCAATATATTCAATATTTAACTCTTCTAATAAACTTACAAGTTCTTTGCGGATATTCATACCGCCGTGATCAGATGCTATTACTACTTTCATTTTTACCCCTCCAAAGTTTCAATCAATTATCTTCATTTCACACTCGCTACCTCAATAGGACGAAGTGATCTCCAATATCGTATTATACACGAAACATCAACCTACTGAATGTTTTTTCAGTAAAGTTTGTACAAGTTTTTCCATCTCATCTAACGTTTCTTTATAAATAGAAAGCGAGCCTCCAAATGGATCTGAAATGTCCTTACCTATACCTTCAGTTAATCCATATAACGTATTCAATTTCTTTTCAACACTCGGATAATGCCCAAGTACAATGTATTTATGATTTTCTGTCATCGTTACGACAATATCAGCCCAATCAAGCAAAGTTTCGTTTACTTGCTGCGCGGCATGATTAATTGAAATCCCTTTTTCAGCTAAAGCTTCCTTCGCATATACCGATGCATCGCTCCCAGGATAGGCGAAAACACCGGCAGATTGCACTTCAAACCTATCTCCTCCGTGATGACGAAGCAACGCCTCAGCCATCGGACTACGACATGTATTGCCAGTACAAACAAATAACACTCGTTTCATCCAACCCCACCCCTATATTCGATTTCTTACCACTCATCATAACTTACATTAGAATAGAACAAAAGAAATGTGAATATACAAAAAGCGCAGTTCTCTTATATTTTTTCTAAGAAAAATGCGCCTTATCCACATATATGTGAAACCCTATTTCCAAGTGCCCAGAGTATTTTAACATACCTACTGAATATGCAACAAAAATAAGGAATCCATTTCATACGAAACGGATTCCTCTTATACAGCAATTATTTCATTGTAACTTTCATTACTTCTGTTGAACCTTTTGTAGCTGTTACGCCTACAGTTGTCTTAATAGACTCAGCTGCATCTGTGTTTGTAATAACGATTGGAGTAATTGTGCTTTTCGCTTTTTCACGGATTAATTCTAAGTCGAATGAGATTAATTTATCTCCAGCTTTTACAGCTTGGCCTTCAGAAACGTGAGCTTCGAAACCTTCGCCTTCCATTTTTACAGTTTCTAATCCAACGTGGATTAAAATTTCTGTGCCGTTTTTCGCTTTAATTCCGATAGCATGTTTTGTGTGGAATAATTGTACGATTTCACCATCAACTGGAGATACAACTACACCTTCAGTAGGATCGATTGCAACACCGTCACCCATCATACGACCAGCGAATACTGGATCTGGTACTTCTTCAATATTTTTCACTGCTCCAGTTAATGGAGCTACGATTGTTTCTTCATTTGTTTTTGAACCAAGACCAAATAATTTTTTAAACATAGGATAGTCCTCCTTATAATTTACCTAAAAGTTTATAGGGCAATCCCTAGTAAAGCTCGGGATACATGTAAGACTTCATACTTCGAATATTATACTGTAAAAACGCTTTCGAAATAAATTACGTCATTACTAATAGACTCTTATTGTAGCGCTTCACAAAATTCCAGTCAATTCTGATTGTCTGAATAACAATAAGAAGTTAACTTCTATTTATATTTTCTCTTTTTTTGCCCAACTTGTCTAGAGGTCTTTACTACATTTTGTTTTTTGTTGTTAATTTGTAAAATTTAATTCAAACTTTTTTTAAAATCCGCTTGACTAAAGTAAGTAACTATTTTATTATTACTTACATAAGGTAAGTTAATAACTTTTAGGAGGTTTTTAAAAATGATGGATTTCGGTCTTCTTATTATTCGTCTTATTATAGGAATTACATTCATGGGTCATGGTGCTCAAAAATTATTTGGTTGGTTCGGCGGTTACGGTTTAAAAGGAACAGGTGGCTGGATGGAATCAATCGGTTTACGTCCTGGTGTATTTATGGCATTTATGGCTGGTGCAACTGAATTACTAGGTGGTTTCTTATTCGCATCAGGTATTTTCATTATAGTTGGCTCATTATTTATCGTTGGAACAATGTTAATGGCTATCTTCACTGTTCACGGGAAAAATGGTTACTGGGTGACACAAAACGGATATGAATATAATTTAATGTTAATCGCTGTTGCTGTTGGTGTAGCTTTAATCGGACCTGGCGCATACGTTTTACTTTAATTTTCATCTCAATCTTGAGATTCTTGAAAAAGAACTTACTTCATTACAATTGAAGTAAGTTCTTTTTATGAAACAAAATATTATTTCCAGCAGGATTTTCTCACCGATATCTTGTAAACAAACAATAAGTATTCATATTTAGAAAGGGGATTACAAGCATGTTATCCATTAATCCAAATGAACAAACTGAAAAAGATAATTACAAATTACTTACTGGAAGTATCATCCCTCGCCCTGTCGCATTCGTTACTTCTGTAACAAAAGACGGTGTATTAAACGGCGCACCATATAGTTATTTCAATATTGTCGCTGCTAATCCACCACTTATCTCTGTTTCTGTACAACGAAAAGCCGGAGAAAGAAAGGACACTTCCCGAAACGCAATTGAAAAAGGTGAATTTGTCGTACATATTTCTGACGAATCATATGTAGCAGCAATTAACGAAACAGCAGCTAATCTCCCGCCAAATGAAAGTGAAATTGAACTAGCAAAACTAACACCAATTGAAAGTGAAGTCATCTCTGTTCCAGGTGTAAAAGAAGCAAATATTCGAATGGAATGTATATTAGAACGTGCAATTCCACTTGGTGGAACAGAAGACTCACCAGCTTGTGATCTACTAATTGGACGCGTCGTTCGTTTCCACGTTGCCGAGCATCTATATGAAAAAGGGCGCATTCACGCAGAAGGACTCAAACCAATAAGCCGCCTAGCAGGACACAACTATGCAAAATTAGGAGAACAATTTGAACTGGTTAGGCCAGTTTAAAAGCAGAAGCGGCTCGCTCAGAATGAGAGGGGGATGGAGCTTCTGACGTAGAGGCGCTTTTTGCCTCATAGGAAGACGCGAAGCCACCGACCATTCTAGCCGCTGGAACTGGATAATATCTAAAAGCGGAAGCGGCTCGCTCAGAATCGATCCCTGCCATCACTCAAACATAAAAATCCCCTGCTTTTTAGCAGGGGATTTTTATCATTGTAATTCTTCCTTCTTTTCCTCTAAAGTAGGGAGTTTTTCTTTTTTCGGTTTCCCTAGCTTAATTACGAAGAAGTATAGGGAAAGCAGTGTAATAAGAAAAACAATTAAAAACGGGTACGGAGAGTAAAAAGCACGCGCCGCCTCAGTCTTTCCCGCAACAAATTTCAATGACTCAATATCTAAAAACTCAGCAAACATTTGTACACCGAGCATACTAAACCAAAAAACAAAAAAACTAATAATAATACCAAAAACTTGCTTCAATCTTGTCATTCATCTCATCCTTTCTATATGTGTAATTTTTTAGCGCAATCAATATAGTACAAACAAAACTATGCACAGAAAGGAGCTATCTTACTATTCGCGAATTAACTTAATCCAACCTAAAATTGCAATTTGCAAAATAATACCCCAAATTATAAGCCTTCTTAGCCATCGAGGAAAGAAGGTTAAAAACTTAACATACCATCCCAATAGCTTGTTCATAATTCCCTCCTACATAAAATTATATAGGAAAAAGGATATATAATCCAAATCCAACTAGAATGATGCCACCTACTATCTCGCCATATGTACCGAGCATATCTTTCGCATGTCTACCAATTAATAAACCAATCCACGCTAACAACATGCTAACAAATCCAAAAAGTAATATCGTAATGATTGTTTGTGCCCCATAAATACCAAGACTAAGCCCTACTGAGAAACTATCTATACTAACGCCAAATGCAAATACGAATAAGCTAATTCCAATAGGGACAGTTCTAGTCTCTCCATTTTGTAAAATGGTCGAATATACGATATAAAAACCTAGTCCGATTAATAAAATAGCACCCGCAAAATGTGCAATATCTCCATACTTCTCTGATAAAAAACGACCTAGTACCATCCCTATAAATGGCATAATAATATGAAATATCCCTATCGTCATACCAATATACAGGATTTGTCTTAACTTTAGGGGCATCATCCCCATACCAAGACTCACCGAGAACGCATCCATCCCTAAGGCGAATGCCATAATTATTAAAGGTATTAGCTGTTCAAACGTCATTCATGCCCCTCCTTGGACGTGCTACTTCACAATATGCTTATCCAAGGAGAAATATTCTGTTTGCTAACCTTACCTTATCATTCAATAATAATATGATGTCCTGCCGCTTTTGTTAAACGATTCATAATAGCATTTCCTATTCCTTCATTAGGGAACGACTCACTAAAAATAACATCCACTTCACTTGCATCAAATGTTCTAAGTACATCATATAATTTAGTCGCAACGCTAGCTAAGTCACTTCTAACACCACAAGACAATATAACATCTGCGTTATATACATGCTGATACTCTTCCGTCGTTAATACGCCTACTTTAAATCCTTCTTCCTTTTTCTCATCCACAAGTTGCTGAATAAACTCACGCGAGCCCTCAACAATACTAAGTGGTGCTTTCGGCGCATAATGTGTGTATTTCATTCCAGGTGATTTCGGTTTTTCCTTCTCATCCTTTAAAGCTGGATCTAAAGAAACGGTACCTATCACCGCTTCTAACTGTTCTTTCGTAATCCCACCTGGACGTAATATTGTTGGAACCGTGCTTGTACAATCAATTACAGTTGATTCAACGCCTACTCCAGTTGCACCACCATCAACAATACCTGCAATCTTCCCATTCAAATCTTCATATACGTGAGAAGCTAGTGTTGGACTTGGACGCCCTGAACGATTCGCACTTGGTGCCGCAACAGGTACATTCGCCTCTTCAATAAGAGCAAGTGCAACTGGATGATCAGGCATTCTTACCCCAACCGTATTAAGTCCCGCCGTCACCCTCTCTGAAATCCCTTCTTTTCTCGGCAAAATAATTGTTAATGGTCCTGGCCAAAAATGCGCCATTAACTTCTCTGCAACTGGTGGGATTTCTTTCACAATCCCATCTAACTGAGATTTTGTACCTATGTGGACAATGAGTGGATTATCACTCGGTCTTCCTTTCGCTTCGAAAATTTTCGCGATTGCTTCATCATCCATCGCATTTGCACCTAACCCATATACTGTTTCCGTAGGGAAAGCAACCGCCTCATTTTCTCTTAATAATTTTGCTGCTTCTTGTAACTGTGGATAATATTTTTTTCTTTCCACAACATTATCCACAACCCACATATTTGTATGCATTTTTTTCCACGTCCTTTTCTACCCTTAAATACTTGTCTATTTTTAGTTTACTATGAGATTTATCCAAAAGACAAACAAGGTTTATCCACAAAATGTGGATAAACCCAATTAATCCGTGGATAACTTTGTGAATAGCTGACAATTTAGTATTATTGCATTCTGCTCTTTTATATTTTTACAAAAATGTTCTAACTGTTGAATACCCTCTGGAACCTCATCCTTTTCTATAGTAAAAAAGTCAAAGAACTGAAAGATCGGTACAGATTGTGGATGGTTTGTTAGTAAGTACAATTGTTGAACACTTTTTTCTTTCATATACTGCAAAAACATTTCAAAAAAATATAAGAAAGTCTGTTTATCCACATGAGGTGTGAATAAACAAGAACGAATAAGTACATCTTCCCCACTTTGTTCATAACCAATTACAGCTCTTATTTCTTCCGCCTCTTCCAAAATCATAAATTGTGCGTACAACTCATTTATTTTATCATCTTTTTTATTAGCTTGTCCGAAAAAAGAATGTAATCTTTCCACATCTGCTTTCGTAGCAAAATACACTTTCTTCATAATAAATCCCTCCTCATTTTTATATATGAGGAGGGATTTATTAATAGTACTATTTAGAGAATAAAGATGTAAAAGCTTCTACAATAAACAATTTAACTTCTGGCTTTTTTTCTTCCTCTTCTACTTTTACATACTCATTTTGCTTTTCTTGTTTTTTCTCCACAGGTTTCTCCACTTTTTCCACCGTTTTTGTTTCTTCTTTACTTACAGGCTGCTCTTCGACTTTTGTTTCATTTTTTACTACTTTCTTTTCAGAAGCTGTTACTTCTTTTACTACTTCCTGTTTTACAACTTTCGTTTCTTTAACCTTATCCACTTTCTTCTCTTCTGTATTTACTACTTTCTCATCTAGTTGTTTCACCTGCTCCTCTTCAGGAGATTCCGCCTTCACAACGTGCTCTTCTTTTCTTACAGCTGTCCCACTCGAAAAATCTAAGAAACACATTGGTGGAAATAATACACACCACCAGTTCGCCCCTTCACCTTCTCCAATTGTAATCAATACCGCTTCATATTCTCCTGCTGGATAAATAAAATTCCCATATACCTTTGTAGGAAACTTTACATTCTTACTAAATTTCACTTGAAATGATTCTTTACTTCCTTCTCTTTTTAACGTATTTTCCACCGTTTTCTCGATTTCTGGAATATGACTTTGAATTACTTTGCGCGCCTCTTCAAATGAAGTTAAATCCGCTACCCATCCATCAATTTGTGCTTTTACTTCATCACGCACTTTACGCTTTAATGCCTGGTCTTTATCTGAATCACTATTTGCTAAAATTCGTAATCGAACGGCCTCTTTCGGAATAACTGAAGGCCC
The DNA here is from genome assembly GCF_038005425.1 of Bacillus sp. FSL K6-0268. NCBI lineage: Bacteria > Bacillati > Bacillota > Bacilli > Caryophanales > Bacillaceae > Bacillus > Bacillus sp. FSL K6-0268. The sequence continues at coordinate 3,700,472 of NZ_JBBOTF010000001.1, read as the reverse complement.
TTTTGCATCAGCTTTCATATATCCAAACTGCACAAGTAACTGTGCACCAATTAATAATATAAGAAGATAAGCAATAACTTGTTTTTTCATTTCCTCCACCGTCCCCTCTACAAACAGTGTGGACAGACTTTCATATTTCTAAACTATTAAATTCAAAATCTATATGAATTTTCCCACAAAAAAATGGAGTAAGGTGTGAACCTTACTCCATCTCTGCAAATACCATACGGTCTTTTCCGTTAATATCAAAAACAACCTCAACATGGGCATGTGGAAAAGCTTGTTGTAACAATCTTTTTACATCCTCACCTTGTCCTACTCCAATTTCAAACGCTACAATTGCTTTCTCCTGCAACACATTCGGCAATTCTTCCATAAAACGGCGATAAAAATCTAATCCGTCTTCTCCACCAACAAGCGCTCTCTTCGGCTCATGCTCTTTCACAACAGGAGAAAGACCACGCCAATCCTCTTCCGGTATATATGGAGGATTTGAAACAACAACATCTAGCTTTTGACCCGTTTTATGAAATGGTGACAATAAATCACCGTGATAGAACGTTACTTCTGCACCTAAAGCTTTTGCATTTTCTTTTGCAACTTCAATCGACTCTTGTGCAATATCTACTGTATACACGTGGAGATTTTTATTTTCTAAAGCAAGCGTAATAGAAATCGCTCCACTACCTGTGCCTATATCTGCTACATGTAGTTCCTTGTCACCAAAATGGCGCTCAATTCTTTCTAATACTCCTACTATAAGTTCTTCTGTTTCCGGTCTTGGTATTAATACTTCTTCATTCACAAAGAACGACCGGCCATAAAACATTTCATAACCAATCATATATTGAATAGGAATACCTTCTACATGCTTGTGGATAAACTCCGTAAAGCTTGCCTCTTGTTCCTCATTTATTTCTTCACGCATATTCATAAGTAATCCTGTTCTGTTCATCTTTAATACATGACAAAGGACAATTTCTCCCGCATTTTCATCTCGTCCATTTTCCTGTAAAAAAGAAGAAGCCCATTTCAGGGCTTCATAGACACGCATTACTCAGCTGCCTCCATCCTTTGAGCCTGATCTTCCATCACTAAGGCATTGATGAAATCATCTAACTTACCTTGTAAGATTTGATCTAGCTTTTGAATCGTTAAACCGATTCGATGGTCTGTAACACGGTTTTGCGGGAAGTTATACGTACGAATACGCTCTGAACGATCACCCGTACCAACAGCTTGTTTACGGTTTTGATCATATTCAGCTTGTGCTTCTTGTCTAAACTTATCATAAACACGTGCGCGTAATACTTTCATCGCTTTTTCTTTATTCTTAATTTGTGATTTCTCATCCTGACAAGATACAACTACACCAGTCGGTAAATGCGTTAAACGTACCGCTGACATCGTTGTATTAACACTTTGTCCACCAGGACCACTAGAAGCGAATGTATCAACACGAACATCTTTCTCGTGAATGTCGATTTCTACTTCTTCTGCCTCTGGTAATACAGCTACAGTTGCTGTAGATGTATGAATACGTCCACCAGATTCCGTTTCAGGAACACGTTGTACACGGTGAGCACCATTCTCGAATTTCAGCTTCGCGAAAGCACCTTTACCGTTAATCATAAAGATAATCTCTTTATATCCACCTAACTCTGTATAGCTAGCCTCGATAATTTCTGTTTTCCAACCTTGAACCTCAGCATAACGGCTATACATGCGGTATAAGTCACCAGCAAATAAAGCGGCCTCATCGCCACCAGCAGCCCCACGAACCTCAACGATAACGTTCTTATCATCATTAGGGTCCTTTGGAACTAGTAAAATTTTCAGACGTTCTGATAACGTTTTTTCTTGTGATTCTAACTCAGAAACCTCTTCTTTTACCATGTCACGCATTTCTGCGTCTAACTTCTCTTCTAACATTGCTTTCGCATCTTTTAATTGCTCACGAACATCCTTATACTCACGATACACCTCTACCGTTTCCTGTATATCAGACTGTTCCTTTGAATATTCACGAAGCTTATTTGTATCGCTAATAACCTCTGGGTCACTTAACAATTCATTTAACTTCTCATAACGATTTTCTACAGCTTGCAAACGATCTAACACATCATTCACCTCTACATCCTAGTATCTAATACAAATAGTATATGGTACTTACTCAAAAAAACGCAAATTATATTTAAAAGCGTAAGCGGCTTGCTCAGAATCGCAGGCCATTGGAGCTCTCGACCTTGAAGCGCTTTTTGCTTCAAGCGAGAGAGTGAAATGGCCGGAGATTCTAGCCGCTGGAGCTAGATAATATTTAAAAGCATAAGCGGCTCACACCACCCACACTCTCCATTCTGAAAAAAACCCGCCTTGCGCAGCGAGTTTTACTTGTCTTTGTTTGTAGGAACTGCATGACAATGACGACATCGTGGTTCATACGATTCTGAAGCCCCAACTAAAATAATCGGATCATCAAATGCCGCTGGTTCTCCATCAATTAATCGTTGTGTACGACTTGCCGGAGATCCACATGCAGAACATACTGCTTGTAGCTTTGTCACATGTTCAGCAATTGCCATCAGCTGAGGAACTTGTCCAAATGGTAGACCACGGAAATCTTGGTCTAAACCAGCTACAATGACACGATAGCCACGATTTGCCAATACTTGCACCACTTCCACAATGTCCCCATCAAAGAATTGTACCTCATCGATTGCAATTACATCCATATCTTCAGTGATATGTTCAAATATATCTTTTGAAGCTGAAACAGGAACTGCTTTTACCTTTAATCCGTTATGTGATACAACGTCTTCTTCACTATAGCGATTATCAATACATGGTTTAAATACAATTGCATGTTGTTTTGCAAATTGCGTACGGCGCACACGGCGGATTAACTCTTCTGATTTACCAGAAAACATACTACCGCAAATCACTTCAATCCAGCCATTTTGATTTATTAAGTACATGAAGCTCTCCTTTCATCTACTTTTTAGTTAAAAGTAGGGTAAAGGTATAATATTTTCACAAAAAAAACAGACAAGCGAATACATACACTTGCCTGTTTTATGTTTTTATTACTTGATACCGTATTTCTTATTGAAGCGATCAACGCGTCCGTCTGCAGTAGCAAACTTCTGACGTCCAGTGTAGAATGGGTGAGAATCAGAACTGATCTCAACTTTTAGTAATGGATAAGTGTTACCATCTTCCCACTCAACAGTTTCGCTAGAGCCTTTAGTAGACCCGCTTAAGAATTTGAAGCCTGTGTTTGTGTCCATGAATACAACTTTCTTGTAATCTGGGTGAATTCCTGCTTTCATTCTTTTCATCTCCTTCCGCCCTGAATCATTTTCGAAACAGAGTTTTTCATCTTCAGCTGCATACACAACTATATTGATGAAACACATATGATGAAATTATAACAAGGCTAACTTCATTTTGCAACTACCTGTTTTTGTCTTTTGAAATTTAAAGTGGCTTGGGCTCGATCAGCTCTGACCAGCTAAGGTTCTCCCACTTATTTCTCTCTTTAATATCACCTAAAAGGCATAAGAAAACTCGCTTACTATAAAATAAGCGAGTCCCAATCTTTTCCCTTTACTTAGTTGTTACATACCTTTTAGAGTCTGCAACAATGTTTTGTAAAAATTCTTCGTTTGTCTTCGTTTGACGAAGCTTACGTAAGAAACTTTCAACAAAGTCTGGTGTATCACGCATTGTTTTACGAATGCCCCATAACTTGTCTAAATGCTCTTTTGGAATTAATAGATCTTCTTTACGTGTACCAGAACGACGAATATCAATCGCTGGGAAGATACGACGTTCAGCTAACGAACGATCTAAGTGAAGTTCCATATTTCCAGTTCCTTTAAATTCCTCGTAAATAACATCGTCCATACGAGATCCTGTATCAACAAGGGCTGTTGCTAAAATCGTTAAGCTACCGCCTTCTTCAATATTACGTGCAGCTCCAAAGAAACGCTTCGGTCTATGGAAAGCCGCTGGGTCGATACCACCCGATAATGTTCTACCACTTGGCGGAATAACGAGGTTGTAAGCTCGCGCTAAACGGGTAATACTATCCATTAAAATGATAACATCTTTTTTGTGCTCTACAAGACGCATTGCACGTTCTAACACAAGTTCAGCTACTTTAATATGATTTTCTGGTACTTCATCAAAAGTAGAACTTACAACGTCACCCTTAACAGAACGTTCAATGTCTGTTACTTCCTCTGGACGCTCATCAATTAAAAGAACAATTAATTCTGCTTCTGGATGATTTGTTGTAACACTGTGTGCAATTTCTTTTAATAGACTTGTTTTACCAGCCTTTGGAGGCGCAACAATTAAACCACGTTGTCCAAATCCAACTGGTGCGATTAAATCCATGATACGTGTCGGTAACTTTTTCGGTTCCGTTTCCAATTTCATTTGGCGATCTGGGTATAATGGTGTTAATGCAGGGAAATGCACACGCTCTTTTGCTGAATCTGGATCATCTCCGTTTACAGCTTCAACTTGTAATAACCCAAAATAGCGTTCATTTTCTTTCGGAGGTCGTACTTTACCAGAAACTTTGTCTCCATTACGTAAATCGAAACGACGAATTTGCGAAGCTGAGATATAAATATCTTCTGAGCTTGGAGAATAGTTGATAGGACGTAGGAATCCAAATCCTTCTGATTGAATAATTTCTAATACGCCTTCCATGAAAAAGAAACCTTCTTTTTCTGCTCGAGCTTTCAAAATAGAAAAGATTAACTCTTTTTTCGTTAACTTGCTATAATACGAAATCTTAAATTCTTTCGCAAGCTCGTATAACTCTTTTAATTTCATGTTTTCTAATGCTGCAATTGACAAATTCATTCAGACACCACACTTTAACGTTATTCTCTTTTTTCATGGGTAAAGGGAAAAATACGGAAGGCAAATAATTAATAATGAAAGGCAATAAGTTCAAGTAGGGTAATATTCACTATTGTAACCCTTTTATCTAGTTTTAATCAATACGTTGGAACACAAATACAAGAAGCGAAGACAAGAAAATTTGTCTTCGCTTCTTATTTAGTTTAGTTCCAGCTCCGATAGTTAAAAAGATCGACCATTTTAACCTTTCTGAAGGAGCCGCTTACGCTTTTTATTTAATCCAGCTTCAGCAGCTAGAATGGTCGGTGGCTAGAAGGATCAGTCATTTCACTCTCTCACTCGAAGCAAAGAGCGCTTCAAGGTCGAGAGTTCCAATGTCCTGCGATTCTGAGCGAGCCACTTCCACCTTTTACTTAATAACCAAGTTCGGTTTTTTATTTAAGCTATGACGACCATCTACGAAGCGAACTGTGCCTGATTTCGCACGCATAACAAGAGATTGCGTTGTTCCTACGCTACCTTTAAATTGAACACCGCGTAATAGTTCTCCATCTGTTACACCTGTTGCTGCAAAGATTGCATCGTCACCTTTTACTAAGTCCTCCATACGAAGGATACGATTAATGTCTTCTATGCCCATTTTTTTACAACGCGCTAATTCAGCTTCGTTTTGTGGCAATAGTTTTCCGTGAATTTCTCCACCTAAACATTTTAAAGCAACTGCTGCTAATACACCTTCAGGTGCTCCACCAGATCCAAATAAAATATCTACACCTGTACGATCAAACGCTGTATTAATCGCTCCAGCTACATCTCCATCATTAATTAATTTAATACGAGCACCAGCTTTACGAATTTCTTCGATAATTTCTTGATGACGTGGGCGATTTAAAACTGTCGCTACAACATCTTCAATATCTTTATTTTTCGCTTTCGCAACTGCACGTAAGTTATCAATAATAGGCGCATCAATGTCGACCGCCCCAACTGCTTCTGGGCCAACCGCGATTTTATCCATGTACATGTCAGGAGCATGTAACAAATTACCATGGTCTGCAATTGCAATAACAGCAAGAGCATTCCAGCCACCAGCTGCTACGATGTTTGTCCCTTCTAAAGGATCAACTGCAACGTCTACACGTGGTCCATATCCTGTACCTAATTTCTCTCCGATATATAGCATTGGTGCTTCATCCATCTCACCTTCACCAATTACAACTGTACCTTTCATCGGAATTGTATCAAATACATCACGCATAGCTGATGTTGCTGCACCGTCTGCTTCATCTTTTTTCCCGCGCCCCATCCAACGCGCTGATGATAATGCTGCAGCCTCTGTTACACGTACTAACTCCATAGATAAACTTCTTTCCACAATAATCCCTCTCCTTTAAGTCTTTATATTTCTGCCGTATTTTGTGAACCGTGTTTTTCTATAAAGTGTACTTCCGCAAGTAGTGATCCTTCGCTTCCCCCTTGCGGAAGTATCACTTATGCGTTCTTCATCTCTTCAATTTCTTGTTTTGTCATTTGTTCTCGCCAAATGTTTGCTCCAAGCCCTTTAAGCTTGTCCACTATATTCTCATAACCTCGATCAATATGCTCAAGTCCTGTTACTTCTGTAATTCCATCTGCCATTAACCCTGCAATAACAAGTGCCGCTCCCGCTCGTAAATCACTCGCCTTCACTTTTGCACCTTGCAGTAACACAGGACCAGTTACAATTGCCGAACGACCTTCTACTTTAATTTGAGCATTCATACGACGTAATTCATCAATGTGTTTGAAACGGGCACCGTAAATTGTATCTGTTACAACTCCCGTCCCGTGCGCTTTTGTTAAAAGCGTCGTAAACGGCTGTTGTAAATCTGTTGGAAAACCTGGATATACAAGCGTTTTGATATCAACTACTTTTAACTTTCTATTACCGTTCACCGTAATTTGATCATCGTTCGTTTCAACTTGAACACCAGCTTCTCTTAGCTTTGCAGTAACTGATTCTAAGTGCTGAGGAATAACGTTATCAACCGTTACTTCTCCTCCTGATGCAGCTCCTAGAATCATATACGTACCAGCTTCGATACGATCTGGGATGATAGTATGGTGACAACCATGTAAAGAGTCCACACCATCTATTCGGATTACATCTGTACCAGCACCTTTAATACGTGCTCCCATGCTTGTTAACAATGTAGCTACATCAATAATCTCGGGCTCTTTCGCTGCATTTTCAATAACAGTTCTACCTTTCGCTCGTACAGCTGCTAGCATAATATTAATCGTAGCTCCCACACTAACAACATCTAAATAAATACGTGCTCCATGTAGTTCATCTGCCCTTAAATAGATGGCACCTTGTTCATTTGTAACATGTGCACCCAGCGCTTCAAACCCTTTAATATGCTGATCAATTGGCCTCGGTCCTAAATGACATCCACCCGGAAGCCCAATAACAGCTTTTTTAAAACGGCCAAGCATCGCACCCATTAAATAATAAGAAGCGCGCAACTTTTTCACTTTTCCATTTGGCAAAGGCATTGCAACCATGTTAGAAGGATCGACTACCATCTCTTCCTCCTGTCCATAAGTTACTTTCCCTCCAATCTCCTCTAGTAAGTCTCCTAACATTTTCACGTCCGAAATATTAGGGACACCACCAATAGTTACTGGAGTATCTGCTAAAATTGTCGCTGGAATTAATGCAACGGCACTGTTCTTTGCACCGCTTACTCGAATTGTTCCATTTAAAGCTCTTCCGCCTTCAATTAGCAATTTTTCCATATTGAGCTCCCTTCTTGTGAATGTATTTACTTTCTATATTTTTATAGAAAGCTCCCCTTAAGAATCTCAATTACTCTTTCCATCCCAAAACTCAATAAAGTGAAACTTTAATTAGTCGGGGGTGTCTATCCCCCACTGGTTATTAGTTGAACCAATCGGGCTTTTACGGGCAGTTGATCCCCACCTAACTTCTTTGCTTCCACTAAATTTTGAGGTGGGGGTCTTACTGCCCTTTAATGCAGGATAAATAGGAAACCATTATCTTCATTTCTCCTGTAGCACGAATAGATAAAGATCAACTATTCATCGAATTCACTTTATCAATTTAGATACGTTATCACATTTATTAATAGGACTATGCACATTATTTTCTATTTAAAAACCAAAAATGATAAAATCTTTCGACTTGTTCACGCTTTCATTATACAACGAAAGGAAACCGTCTAAAAGACTAGACGGTTTCCAAAACGGAATTTTATTCTTACGCTTTACCGTTAGAACCGAACTCACGCATTTTACCAGCAACAGTTGCTTTAATAGCGTCGCGGCCAGGTCCGATAAATTTACGAGGATCGTAAACTTCTTGGTCTTTATTTAATACTTCACGAACAGCTTTTGTAAACTCGATTTGGTTCTCAGTGTTTACGTTGATTTTTGAAGTACCTAAAGAGATAGCTTTTACGATATCAGCAGTTGGGATACCAGTACCACCGTGTAATACTAAAGGTACGCCAGTGAAGTCACGAACTTGTTCCATTTCAGCGAATCCTAAGTTAGGCTCACCTTTGTAAGGACCGTGTACAGAACCTAAAGCTGGAGCTAGGCAATCGATACCTGTTGCTTCAACAAGGTGCTTACACTCTGCTGGATCAGCGTAAATTACGCCTTCAGCAATTACGTCGTCTTCTTGTCCGCCAACTGTTCCAAGCTCAGCTTCAACAGATACGTTACGAGCGTGTGCGTATTCTACTACTTGTTTAGTAGTTTCAACGTTTTCTTCGAATGGGTGGTGAGAAGCGTCGATCATTACAGATGTGAAACCTGCATCAATTGCTTCTTTACATTTTTCGAAGCTTGAACCATGGTCAAGGTGAATCGCTACAGGAACAGTGATGTTCATTTCTTCGATTAAAGCTTTAACCATAGCTACAACTGTTTTGAAACCAGTCATATGACGAGCTGCACCCTCAGATACACCTAGGATTACAGGAGATTTTTCTTCTTCCGCAGCAGCTAAGATAGCTTGAGTCCACTCTAAGTTGTTCATGTTGAATTGACCAACTGCGTATTTTCCTTCTAGTGCTTTGTTTAGCATTTCTTTCATAGAAACTAAAGGCATGGTGAATCCTCCTAAAAAACGTTTTTTGTATCCGATAAGTTCTTATCGCTGGTAGTATGACCAGAATAAGGTAAAATATGTATATCTACATACCGGACTTTTTTCTACACTCAATAGGATAACAACTTGTACTCAAAAACTCAACCGTATTCACCTGCACAATAGTCCATGTAAACGCTTTTTTCCATATTTTTTATAAAAAATTCATTTTTACGCCTCTACAGCGAGCTCATTTCTCACAGCTTGACGAATTTCATCAATATCAAATGGTTTAGCAAAATGCATTAAAGCACCTAAATCTTTTGCTTCTTGGATCATATCAAGCTCTCCATAAGCAGTCATTAAAATGACTTTAATACTCTCATCAATTTCTTTTACATGCTTTAAAATCTCTATACCATCCATGCCTGGAATTTTCATATCTAATACTACTAAATCCGGATTATCTTTTTTCACGATATCTAAAGCTTGAAATCCATTCGCTGCTTGGAATGTCTGATAACCTTCTTTTTGGAACACTTCATGTAATAACACACGAATCCCATATTGATCATCAACGATTAAAATTTTACCTTCCATAATTCCCAACCTTTCTGTGTAAGTACAAGATTTAAAGCTTCTTATATCTTAACGATTTATTTTCGCTATTCTTTGGCAAATTCCTTCCTATTCTTTCTTATTTTACCGTTTCCTATTTTGTTATGCTACCCTACGATTTCACCTTTCTAAAAAAATAAACTATAATGAAAGCCGGCAAACACGTACGAAGGGAGTAACATTATGTTAAAAATTTTTTCAACTCAATTAAGTGGTTATTTCTCCAGAGTTTCTCAAAAAGAAGAAATGAATATAGAAGATAGCGCTCGTTTACTTGCTCAAGCACTAATTGGCGATGGTTTCATTTATTTATATGGTACAAATGAAATGGATGGTGTTGTTACCGAAGCACTATTCGGTGCTGAACCAATGAAGCAAGCAAAACGCTTATTTGAAAATGGTAAAGAAGCAGAAGTAACCTCTGCGGATCGTGTACTTCTTATTAGCCGTTTTTCAACAGATGAAGCAGTTGTAGAAATTGCAAAAAAACTACAAGAAGAGGGACACTCTATTGTCGGCATTTCTGCTCTTCAAGAAGGTACGAAATCACTGGAACAATATACAGACGTACATATTGATACAAAACTGTTAAAAGGCCTTATTCCAGACGATGAAGGTAATCGCTACGGGTTCCCAAGCTTAATAGTAGCTTTATTTGCTTATCACGGAATCAAATTTACAATCGATGAAATGTTAAACGAATATTAAAAAAAAGCGCCGTCACTTTAAAGTGACGGCGCTTTTTTTATTACTTGCTCTCTTTATTCGTAATAGAAGCTCTTACGAAGTCATGGAACAATGGTTGTGGACGGTTTGGACGAGAAACAAGTTCTGGGTGGAACTGTGCTGCTACGAACCAAGGGTGGTCTTTTAATTCAATGATTTCAACTAGACGACCGTCTGGGCTTGTACCAGAGAATACGAATCCTTCTTTTTCCATATCCGGACGGAACTGGTTGTTGAACTCATAACGATGACGATGACGCTCATATACAACCGGCTCATTATAAGCATTGTAAGCATTTGTTTCTTCAGAAAGCTTACATGGGTATAGACCAAGACGAAGTGTACCACCTAGGTCCTCTACATCTTTTTGTTCTGGTAATAGGTCAATGATTGCGTATGGTGTATCAGGGTTAATTTCAGAAGAGTTAGCACCTTCTAAACCTAATACATTACGTGCGAATTCGATTGATGCAAGTTGCATACCTAAGCAAATTCCTAAGAATGGAACTTTGTTTTCACGAGCATATTGAATCGCAACGATTTTACCTTCTACACCACGATCGCCGAAGCCACCTGGTACAAGGATACCATCTGTGTCTCCTACTAATTCTTGTACATTTTCTGCTGTTACGTGCTCAGCATTTACCCATTTTACTTCTACATCTGTATCGAATGAGTAACCAGCATGACGAAGTGCTTCTACAACAGAAATATATGCATCTTGAAGTTCTACATATTTACCAACAAGAGCGATTTTTGTTTTCTTAGAAAGGTTACGTACCTTGTTAACTAGCGCAGTCCACTCTGTCATATCTGCAGCTGGATTGTCTAATTTTAAGTGATCACAAACGATTTGGTCCATGTTTTGTTCTTGAAGAGATAATGGAACCGCATATAAAGTATCTGCATCGCGAGCTTCGATAACTGCTTTTGTATCGATGTCACAGAATAATGCAAGCTTGTCTTTCATATCTTGAGAAACAGGAAGTTCTGTACGAACAACGATAATATTTGGTTGAATACCTAAGCTACGAAGTTCTTTAACACTATGTTGTGTTGGTTTTGTTTTCATTTCACCCGCTGCTTTTAAGTACGGGATTAACGTACAGTGAATGTACATTACATTGTCACGAGCGATGTCGCTCTTAATTTGACGGATTGCTTCTAAGAATGGTAGAGACTCGATATCACCAACAGTTCCACCGATTTCTGTAATAACAACATCCGCATTTGTTTCACGGCCAGAACGATATACGCGCTCTTTAATTTCGTTAGTAATGTGAGGAATAACTTGAACTGTTCCTCCTAAATATTCACCGCGACGCTCTTTTTGAAGAACTGAAGAGTAAATTTTACCTGTTGTTACGTTGCTGTATTTGTTTAAGTTAATGTCGATAAAACGCTCATAGTGACCAAGGTCTAAGTCAGTTTCTGCGCCATCATCTGTTACGAATACCTCACCGTGTTGGTATGGGCTCATAGTCCCTGGGTCTACGTTAATGTATGGATCAAACTTTTGAATCGTTACATTTAAACCACGATTTTTTAAAAGTCTTCCAAGAGATGCTGCTGTAATACCTTTTCCTAAAGACGATACTACACCGCCTGTTACAAAAATATACTTAGTCATGAAAAAGCTCCCTTCTATTTTGCTGTTATATAATCACCGTTGCAAAGCGCAACGTATGTAGATAACACTGTATCCATCTTATTGTTAGACTCTTTTTATTTTCTAAACAAAAAACAAAAAAGAAAATTGCTCCCCTCATCACATAAAGTAATAAGTAGGGAGCAATTTTCTTTTATATTTACACTTTAAAAGTATTATCGTCCTTTTTTAAAGAGCCCAAAAATGATTCTACATGGACGATAATGAAAAGTCAAGAACTACAGTTCTTCCTCTTCTTCTTCAGTTTCATCATACTCAAGTTCTTCTTCAGCGAAGTCGTCTTCTTCATCTTCTTCTAAATCATCAAGATCGTCGTCATCTCCGTCTTCTTCTTCAAGAACCTTGTCCAAATCTTCTACATCATCTTCTTCGTCTGCATTTCCGTCTGCATCGTCAAAGTCATCTTCATCTTCTTCAATGTAGTCGTCAAAACCGTCTTCTTCAACTTTACGTTTCTTCTTCGGTTTTGGCTGCGGTAAGATTTCTTCATCAATTTGCTCATATGGGTACCAGCTGCGTAGTCCCCAACGATTTTCTCCTAAATTAATGAAACGTCCATCGATGTTTAAATCTGTATAAAATTGTGCGAGTTTCGCATTAACTTGCTCTTGAGATAGTCCCAGCACTTGAGCGATTTCTTGAACCAACTCGTTGAATGTCGTTGCTTGTCTTTTATCCCCTAAAACGCTATGTACAACTTCAATCATTGAACATTCTTTTAGCTCTTCTGGTGAATATTGCTTAAAATTCACTTATGCGGCACTTCCTTTCATCAAATATAACCTTATATATAACGGTCTGCTTAAAAAAATCCATACTATTCATTATAAACAAAAGTCGCACAAATATGCTACAAAAAAAACGGGAAACTTTTATATGGTAATAAAATTAATAATTTGTCTGTTCCTTATTTCGGAAGCATATGGGCACCTTGCAACACATACCTAATTTGCATTTCTGTATATTCTTCAAGCGTATACAGTTTTTGCAGCGCCCAGCGTCTAAACCCCCACATTTGTCCTTGTATAAAAATATTATGTGCAAGAAGCTGTATTTCTTTTTTATTTAATATAAACGTTCCATTTTCCGTACACTGTTCTAAAATATCCTCAAACATTCCTACCATTTGAAACTCTTTTTCTAATACATATGGGAGAGATTCTTTCGGTAAAAAACGTACTTCTTGATACATAATTAATACTTCTTCTTGTAATTCGTCCATCACTTTAAAGTAATTCGTTATCGCTATCTTTAAACTTTCTATACTCCCTTTTTCTGTACATACTACTTCCTCTAATCGTTCTTTTACATGTTCATATATACTATCACAAACTAAATACAAAACATCATCTTTTGTACGAATGTACTCATAAAGTGTCCCTATACTAAATCCCGCCGCTTTTGCAATCTCTCTCGTTGTTGTACGCGGAAATCCTTTTTGTTTAAACAGTTGCACCGCACCTTTAATCATTTGTTCACGTCTTAACGCAACTAATTTTTCATCTTTCACCGATGCATGTACATTATGTTTAACCATTACCTTCACCTCTCTCTATTATTTTTTGGAAGGAAAAAGCGTAGGAAAATACCTACGCTTTCGTTCCTACTTCGTTAACATACGAGAAATTACAAGCCTCTGAATCTCTTGTGTTCCTTCATATATTTGTGTAATCTTTGCATCTCGCATATAACGCTCTACTGGATAATCTTTCGTATAACCGTAACCACCAAATACTTGCACCGCTTCAGTCGTCACCTTCATCGCTGTATCCCCCGCAAATACTTTTGACATCGCTGATTCTTTTCCATACGGAAGCCCTTCTGATTCAAGCCAAGCCGCTTGATATGTTAAAAGGCGTGCCGCTTCTACATCTGTTGCCATATCCGCAAGTTTAAAGCCAATCCCTTGCTGCGCCGCAATTGGCTTTCCAAATTGATGGCGCTCCCTTGCATATTCTACAGAAGCATCTAAAGCCCCTTGTGCAATACCAACAGCTTGCGCCGCAATACCGTTACGACCTCCATCTAATGTTTGCATCGCAACTTTAAATCCTTGCCCCTCTTCTCCAAGTAGATTCTCTACAGGAATACGGCAATCTTCAAACATAATTTCAGTCGTTGGTGAAGAGCGAATCCCTAGCTTGCTCTCCTTCTTCCCAACTGAAAATCCCGGTGTATCACTTTCTACAATAAATGCACTCGTACCGCGCTGCTTCGATTCAGGATTAGTTAGCGCAAAAACAACATAAATATCAGCAATACCGCCATTTGTAATGAAAATTTTTGATCCATTTAAAATATAATGGTCGCCATCTCTCTTTGCGATTGTCTTCATTCCACCAGCATCCGATCCAGATCCTGGCTCCGTTAAGCCGTATGCACCAATTTTCTTCCCTTCAGCCATCGGTCGTAAAAACTTTTGCTTTTGTTCTTCTGTCCCAAATTTAAAAATTGGCCATCCCGCAAGTGAAGTATGTGCAGATAGTGTTACACCTGTTGAAGCACAAACTCGAGATAATTCTTCAATAGCAATTACGTATGCTAAGTAATCGCTTCCAATTCCTCCGTATTCTTCAGGCCACGGAATACCAGTTAAACCAAGCTCTGCCATTTGATCAAATAACTCTCGATCAAATCTCTCTTCCTCATCACGCTCAGCTGCTGTTGGTGCTACTTCATTTTTAGCAAAATCTCGAACCATTTTTCTTATCATTTCATGTTCTTCTGATAGTTTAAAATGCATCTCCGTCTCCCCCTCGCCCTTTTATAAAGCACGGCTAATAACAAGTTTCTGTATTTCACTTGTTCCTTCATATATTTGCGTGATTTTCGCATCACGGAAAAATCGTTCTACTGGATAGTCTTTCGTATAACCGTAACCACCAAATACTTGCACCGCCTCAATCGCGACTTCAACCGCTGTCTTAGAAGCAAATAATTTCGCAATAGATGCTTCTTTACCGCATGGTAATCCTTGTGCCCTAAGAGACGCCGCTCTATATACGAGTAACCTTGCTGCTTCGACACTTGTTGCCATATCTGCAAGTTTGAAGCCAATCCCTTGCTGCGCCGCAATTGGTTTCCCAAATTGCTCTCGTTCTTTTGCATAATCAATCGCACATGCAAGCGCCGCTTCAGCAATTCCTAACGCCTGTGCACCGATTCCAATTCGCCCAACATCTAAATTCGCCATTGCCACCTTGAATCCTTGTCCTTCTTCCCCAAGTAAATTCTCAGCTGGCACTTTCATATCTTCAAAAGTAAGTTGTACCGTACGAGAACCGAGAAGCCCCATCTTATGTTCATCTTTTCCGATGATTAAACCAGGTGTATCTTTCTCTACTATAAATGCAGAAATACCACTTTTTCCTGCATCTGGATTTGTAGAAGCGAATACAATGTACGTACTTGCTTCACCACCATTTGTAATAAACACTTTCGATCCATTAATAATATAATGATCGCCTTTTTTTACAGCTCTTGATTTCAAACTCCCTGCATCCGATCCTGCATTTGGCTCTGTTAAAGCAAATGCGCCTAAATATTCCCCGGTTGCAAGTTTAGAAACATATTTTTTCTTCTGTTCTTCTGTTCCGAAATATAAAATCGGATTCATTCCAACTGACGTATGTACAGCTAAAATTACACCAACTGTTGCACTTACCTTTGAGATTTCCTCAATTGCTAGAATGTAAGAAATAAAATCCATTTCTGCCCCGCCGTATTTTGCAGGCGCTGGAATCCCCATTAATCCAAGATTACCCATCTTTTGTAAAACCTCTTTTGGGAACACCCCTTGTTCCATACTAGGAACAAAGGGAGCTATTTCCTTCTGTGCAAAATCCCGAACCATTTTCCTCATCATTTGCTGCTCTTCATTAAAACGAAAGTTCATATACTCCGCCTCCATTTGCTATATATCCTTTTAACAATTTGGTAAGACCACTATTTTGTAACAAAGGGGGAATTTATTCGTAAACGTAGAATCCACGACCTGTTTTACGACCTAACCATCCTGCATTCACATACTTACGTAATAACGGACATGGGCGATATTTACTATCTCCTAATCCTTCATGCAACACTTCCATAATGTATAAACACGTATCTAAACCGATAAAATCAGCGAGCGTCAAAGGCCCCATCGGATGGTTCATACCCAGCTTCATTACTTCATCAATTGCTTCTTTCGTCGCTACACCTTCATATAACGTATAAATTGCTTCGTTAATCATCGGTAACAAAATGCGGTTTGATACAAAACCTGGGAAATCATTTACTTCAACTGGTACTTTCCCAATTTTTTTCGTAATATCTTCAATTGCTTCATATACCGCATCATCTGTAGCCAAACCACGAATAATCTCAACAAGCTTCATAACTGGAACTGGATTCATAAAGTGCATACCGATTACTTTTTCCGGACGCTTCGTTACCGCTGCAATTTCTGTAATTGGCAGAGATGACGTATTCGTCGCTAAAATTGCGTGTTCTGGAGCAATTTCATCTAGATTCGCAAAGATTTTCTTTTTAATATCCATTTTCTCAACAGCTGCTTCAATAATAAGATCCGCTTCTTTCACACAATCTAAATCAAGCGTTACTGTAAGACGATTTAATGTCGCTTCCTTCTCTTCTTCCTTCATGCGTCCTTTTTCTACTTGGCGCGCTAAGTTTTTCGTAATGATAGCCAAACCTCTATCTAATTGCTCTTGTTTTAAATCTTGTACCTTCACGTCATATCCTGCCATTGCACATACTTGTGCAATTCCTGATCCCATTTGCCCTGCACCAATTACAACAATGTTTTGTACACCCATTTTTTCTTCCCCCTTAATTGTTAATAAATTTTATACCCTCGAACTTTAATTAGTGAACTTCAATCATCACTGCGTCCCCTTGACCGCCACCGCTACAAATCGAAGCAATTCCAATTCCGCCGCCGCGCTGCTTAAGCGCATGGATTAGTGTAACGATAATGCGCGCTCCGCTTGCTCCAATTGGATGTCCCATCGCTACTGCGCCGCCATTTACATTCAATTTTTCTGGATCAATTCCTGCGATTTCTGTACTTGCAATTGCTACCGCTGCAAATGCTTCATTAATCTCGAATAAATCGATATCTTCAATTGTCTTGCCTGTTTTTTCAAGCAATGCGTTAATTGCATAACCTGGCGTTCTTGGGAAATCTTTAGATTCCACTGCAATTGCTGTATGCGCCAAAATTGTCGCTAATGGCTTTCTTCCTTCTTGCTTCGCTCTGTCTTCGCTCATTAATACAAGTGCGGCACCACCATCGTTCAAGCCTGGCGCATTACCAGCTGTCACCGCCGCTGTCTTATCAAATACAGGTTTTAACTTTGCTAACTTTTCAATCGTTGTATCTTCACGTGGCGCCTCATCCTTTGCAACGACAATAGAATCGCCTTTTCTTTGCGGGATCGTTACTGGAACGATCTCCTCTTCAAAACGTCCTTCTTTATGCGCTGAAACCGCACGCTGATGGCTACGATATGCCCATTCATCTTGCGCTTCGCGAGAAATTCCATCTTCCTTCGCAACTTCTCCGCCATAAACACCCATGTGTGTACCTGAAAATGCGCATGTTAAACCGTCAGCAACGTTTAAATCAATAACTTCGTTGTTGCCCATTCTGTATCCCCATCTTGCTCCGCGTAAAATGTAAGGACTGTTACTCATCGACTCCATACCACCAGCTACAATCAGTGATTGATCGCCAGTACGAATAATCTGATCCGCTAACGTAACCGCACGAAGGCCTGATGCACAAACTTTATTGACTGTTTCCGTCTGCACTTCCCAAGGGATTCCTGCAGCCCTTGCAGCTTGGCGCGATGGAATTTGTCCCTGTCCACCTTGAATAACCGTTCCAAATATAACTTCTTCAACATCACTAGCTGCAACATTTGCTCTTTCAAGCGCTGCTTTAATTGCAATTCCTCCAAGTTCCGTCGCTTTTACATCTTTTAAAGATCCTCCGAATTTTCCAACTGGTGTTCTTGCAGCACTTAAAATAACTGTTTTACTCATGTTTCTTTCCCCCATTTCATTTTTTAACACTGAGCGCTCGCTCGGTATCCCTACGTTGAGAAGAGGTGCAATCATTGCACCTCTTTCTAAAGTTGTATACATTCTTATAAACTACATCGCTTCTTTTTTCTGTCCGATAACAGATCGTTCTAAAATCTCTGTCACATCAAGAGTTTGAACTTTTTCTTCTACCTCTTTCGCTTTCGTGCCATCACTGATCATCGTTAAGCAATATGGACAACCTGTACCGATAATGGATGGCTGTACAGCTAATGCTTGTTCTGTACGAGCAACGTTAATACGAGAGCCTGTTGTTTCTTCCATCCACATTAAGCCACCACCTGCGCCACAACACATTCCAGTCTCACGGTTACGTGCCATTTCTACAAGATTCACTCCAGGAATCGCTTTCAAAATGTCACGTGGCGCTTCGTACACTTCGTTGTATCTTCCTAAATAACAGGAATCATGGTACGTAACTGTTTCTTCAATAGCATGAACAGGCTTTAAACGCCCTTCTTTCACCCACTGGGCTAACAATTCTGTATGATGATAGACTTCTGCTTGCAAGCCAAAGTCCGGATACTCATTTTTAAATGTGTTATAAGCATGAGGATCAATCGTAACGATTTTCTTCACTCCTGCCTTTTCAAATTCTTCGATATTCTTTGTCGCCATCTCTTGGAATACAAATTCATTTCCGAGGCGACGTGGTGTATCTCCAGAATTCTTTTCTTTATTACCGAGAATTGCGAATGAAATGCCTGCTTCGTTCATTAACTTCGCAAATGATATTGCAATCTTCTGACTACGGTTGTCGTATGATCCCATTGAACCAACCCAGAATAAATACTCGAATTCCTCACCAGCTTTTGATTTTTCTTTTACAGTTGGAACTGTTACTTCGTCATCACCTTGGCGCCATGTTTCACGCTCTTTACGGTTCAGACCCCACGGATTTCCTTGACGCTCGATGTTTGTCATCGCGCGTTGTGCTTCCGCGTCCATTTTTCCTTCTGTTAAAACGAGATATCGACGTAAATCAATAATTTTGTCAACATGCTCATTCATAACTGGACATTGATCTTCACAGTTACGACACGTTGTACATGCCCAAATCTCTTCTTCTGTAATAACATCTCCGATTAAACTCGGATCGTAAGCGAGCGTTGTAGCCGCTGATTCTTGTTGTCCTTTTCCAGCTGCCATCATCGCTAACTGATTTCCTTGTGTATTATTGAAGGCAACTACTGGAACCCACGGTGCTTTTGATGTTACCGCAGCCCCTTTATCAGTTAAATGATCGCGAAGTTTTAATATTAAGTCCATCGGCGATAACATTTTCCCTGTGCCTGTTGCTGGACACATATTTGTACAACGGCCACACTCTACACAAGCGTATAAGTCAATAAGTTGATTTTGTCTAAAGTCTTCAATTTTACCAACACCAAATGTTTCTTGTGTTTCATCTTCAAAATCAATCTTTTCAAGCTTCCCTGGATTTGAAATACGACCGAAAAATACATTAGCTGGTCCCGCAATTAAATGCGCATGTTTTGATTGTGGAACATACACTAAAAACGTTAACAAAATTAGTAAATGCACCCACCAAGAGAAATAGAACACTGAAATGGCTACGGTTTCATTTATCCCGCTAAAAACGTAAGCGATTGCAGAAGCAATTGGTTCACTCCATGAAAGCTCCTCGCCATGCCATATAAGTCCCATACCGTTACCAAGTAGCACAGAGATCATTAAACCACCGATAAAGATAAGAACAAGACCTGATTTGAAGTTACGTTTTAAACGAACAAGCTTTTCTACATAACGTCTATGAAAAGCCCAAAATACTGCAATTAAAATAACAAGTGTGACAATTTCCTGGAAGAATGTAAATGCAGGGTATAGTGGTCCAAGTGGAAGATGTGATCCTGGTGCGAGTCCTTTCCAAACGAAGTCAATTGCTCCAAATTGGACAAGAATAAATCCGTAAAAGAACATAACGTGAATGATGCCGCTTTTCTTATCTTTCAGCAGCTTTTTCTGACCGAAAACATTGACCTTAAGAAGATCCCAACGCTCTTTAAAACGACGGTCAAATTCAATTTTTTTTCCTAATTGTATGTAGGCTATTCTCGTCCGTATAAGATATACAAACAAATATCCTGCATAAGCAATAACAGCAATGGCAGCCAGCCAATTAATGATCAGTAAGCTATTCATTTTTATGCTACCCCTCTCTTTGTAAGCCCTCTTTCTTTTTAGAATCTTCAAAAATATATAATTTTCTGAATTATATCCCCTACCCCCATTATATAATGAGTGAGCATTCAGTCAACAGTTTTTTGTTATAGAACAACACATTTTTTCATAAAGCTGTTTATTTCGGTGAAACTATAAAGTGAAACTTTAATCTGTAGGGGTGGTTCATCCCCCACTGATTATTAGTTGAACCAATCGGGCTTTTACGGGCAGTTGATTTCCAAACTAACTTCTACTTATTCATCAGTTTTTGAAGTAGGAAGCTTACTGCCCGTTAAAGCGGGATAAAGTGAAACTTTAATCAGTGCGACATACTATCCTCTGATGAAATTTATAATAACAACCGTGCTACCCGTATCATTTGTAACACACTGAAGGTGAAAAGAATGCGAAGGAGGGAATTCACTGATGCTCTACTTATCTCTTTTGTTAATATCCGTTGCTCTTTGGATTACAATTGACCTTTCATACGGGAGACTTCTTCATTTAAAGCGGGTAAGCTCTCGCACTTTCCCTTTACGTCAAAGTGATTTTCACCTTTATACATACGGGAAAGATTTGTATGACGCCTTATTTACTGATATAAAACAAGCACAGCACCACATTCATATTTTATTCTTCATTGTAAAAAACGATAAAATCAGTCGTGAATTTTTAAAGTTGCTGATTGATAAGGCTCAGGAAGGAATTGAAGTACGACTTTTACTTGATCGATTTGGCAGCCATTATTTATCAAACGAAGCTATTCGCTCCCTGCGAAAACATGGTGTATCTTTTTCATTTTGTCATAAGATAAAATTTCCTCTACTTTTCTTTTCTGCCAATCAAAGAAATCATAGAAAAATTACAGTGATTGATGGGAAAACTGGCTATATCGGGGGCTTTAATATCGGCGAAGAGTATCTAGGGCATAATGAATATTTAGGATTATGGCGAGACTATCATTTACGTCTTACAGGAGAAGGGGTTCAAGATTTACAAAAGCAATTTTTGCATGACTGGTTTGATGATACGAAACAGAATTTATTGGATGTTTCTCTTTATTTTCCAAAACAAAACCCAGGTACCATAATGCATCAATTTATTCCGACTGATGGTGCTTATTTACAGCATACTTTTTTACATTTAATTAACGGAGCAAAAAAAGAAATCTGTATTGGTACACCATATTTCATTCCTGGAAAAAAAATTATGAATGCCTTATTAAAAGCAAGAGAGAGAGGGGTTCAAATCACAATTCTCGTTCCAGAAAAAGCTGATCACCCTCTCGTTCGAGAAGCAAAATTCCCGTACTGCCGAAAATTAATACAGGCTGGTTGCAATATTTACGCATTTCAACAAGGTTTTTTTCACGCCAAAATTATTATAGTGGATGATGATATTTGTGATATTGGAACAGCAAACTTTGATATGAGAAGTTTATATATTAACCATGAAATAAACTGCCTGTTATATAATAAACATTTCATTCGAACAGTAAAAAATAAATTCCATGAAGATCTAGAGAATGCATCCGTACTTTCCTATAGCGATGTAAACCCACCTTCTCTTATCGATAGAGGAAAAGAATGGATTGGAACAATGCTTGCTTTCTTTTTATAGGAAAGACAATGAATAAAAGAGGTGTATCTCATATGATTATGCGGTTTGGATATGTCTCACATGCAATGGCACTCTGGGACTGTTCTCCTGCCAAAACAATGACGTTTACAAGCTTTAAGAAACTCAGCAAACAAGAGCGAGAAGACAAATTGTACCATGTTATAAGGAAAAATTTAGAGCACACAATACGTACCCTTCATTACAATATAGCGCATGAAATCCCGCTATATCGCCTATCGTCTTCCATCGTCCCACTTGCAACACATCCCGAAGTCGAGTTTGACTATATTGGGGTATTCACACCACTTTGGCGTAAAATAGGGGCTTTAATTAAAGAACACAATTTACGAATAAGTTTTCATCCAAATCAATTTACTTTATTTACAAGTGACAAGCCACATATTACTACTAACGCTATTACGGATATGACTTATCATTATAAAATATTGGATGCTATAGGCATTGCAGATTCTTCTTACATTAATATTCATGTAGGTGGAGCCTATGGAAATAAAGAAAAGGCAATTGAGCGCTTCCATGAAAACATAAAAAAACTTCCTGCACATATAAAAAAACAAATGACCCTTGAAAACGATGATAAAACGTATACAACTTCTGAAACTTTATCAATTTGCCAAAAAGAAAATATCCCATTTGTATTTGATTATCATCATCATATGGCCAATCTTTGCGAGGAACCACTAGAAGAGTTGCTTCCTGCAATTTTTGAAACTTGGTCACATACAAATATCTCTCCTAAAGTTCACATTTCCTCCCCAAGATCGGAAAAAGAATTTAGGGCTCATGCTGAATATATCGATTTAGAGTTTATTAAGCCCTTCTTACACGTTGCAAAAAAAAACAATCATAATTTCGATATTATGATTGAAAGTAAACAAAAAGACTTAGCACTATTCCGATTAATAGATGAACTTTCTGCTATAAGAGGCATTAAAAGAATAAGTGGTGCAATGTTACAGTGGTAAATTGTAACTTTGCACCATTTTTTCAAAAAAGTAATTTTTATAGTAAAAAACATCCTATTTTATATGCTATTATTTAAATTAGCATTCCCCCGAGATTCAACTTTATTGAAACGGAGTCATAATATGATTAATCAAAAAAAGTATGTACAATTTGTCATAATATACATATCTATATTTGCTCTTTGGATACTCTTTATTCCAAATGAGTCGCATATAAAGGAAATTGGGATTCTTTTCTTATTCTGTTTTGCTGCACTTTTTTCTTGCCACTGTTTATATAAAGCTATTAAAAAAATGAAACGCAGTGATAAACTATTTTGGATTTTATTACTATGCACTTGCCTATGTGGATTAGTTATGGAGATAACCCTATTTCTTAGTTCGATTTCCATGCATAATCAATCTATATTTTCATATAAAGCATTACCTTTTTTTATCATACAATATATTTTGCTCTTTGTTGGATTTGCTATAAAGTTTATAAAAAATTACTCTATTAAGGGACTTTCTCAATTCTCATTCGATAGCATCTTTATTATTATTATGAACATTTATTTCACCTTAACTTTTATCTTAGATATTTCAAGCTTCCGCATGTTAACAAAGGACACTTGGATTTTAATTGGGTATTTTATTGCACAATCATTAGTAATTTACGCCGTTATTAGCCTATATAGAAGAGAACAATATTCTTCTAGTAGAATCGCATTAATTATCGGTTTCACTATTATACTCGTATACGGTTATATTCATCTGTTTCAATTGAATTTTGGGATGAAAACTTCCGCTGAAATTAATTATTTAATACACACTGCTTCTATTTTATTAATTGGACTTTCTTCCATACTATATATTTTGGATAAACCAATGCAGCATGAAACGAAAGCAAAATATTATCGATTCGATTATATACGTTTTATACTACCTTATTTTAGTATAATTATTACTTTTTCTTTTATTATCATTCAACCTTGGGATGATAAATTCATGTTAATCGGCCTCGTGTTATCACTTATTTTGTTATTCTTGCGGCAACTTTACATGTGGAAAGATAATCAAGCACTAATCCATACATATGAACAGTTGACTACACAACTAGAGGGCGAAGTTGAAGAAGGTGCATTTGCATTATCAAAAAGTGAACAACGCTATAAATCTTTATTCGAAGATCATCCCGATGCCGTTTTCTCTTTAAATATGAATGGCATTTTTCAACAATCTAATAAGGCATGCGAAAGCTTATTTACTGCCTATTATTGCGAAGTGGCAAGCTATTCTCTGGTACACTTCATTGATTCAAAAGACCACGAACTACTTAAGAAGGCTTTACAAATTACAAAGGAAGGTAAGCCACAAACGTTAGAAGTTCGTACAAAAGAACAAGAAGGCTATTATTATTATCTCCATATTACACTTATCCCTACTTTTATAAACAAAGAAGTGGTCGGAATGTTTGGGATAGCGCGTGATATTACCACTTTATATGAAAAACAAAAACAAGTAGAACATTTAGCCTTTCACGATGCACTTACTGGATTACCAAATCGCCGAAAGTTCGAAAAAGATTTAAAAGCCATTTTGAATACAGCCCAAACTAACGCAAATGATGTCGCCGTCATGTTCCTTGATTTAGATCGATTTAAAAAAATTAACGATAGACTTGGTCATGACGTCGGAGATTTATTATTAATTGAAGTAGCAAACAGACTACGCGGTTGCTTGCGTTCAAAAGATGTCGTCGCTCGCCAAGGTGGAGATGAGTTTACCATTCTATTACCAGAAATGTACTCAGAAAAAAGTGCAATTTTTATAGCTGAACAGATTTTAACTATTTTAAACAAACCATTCTTCATTCAAGGCGAAGAACTCTCTATTACACCGAGTATCGGAATTGCGATGTATCCTGATTATGGAACTGATGTAAATGAGTTAATGAAAAATGCTGATATGGCTATGTACCGTGCGAAGGCAAATGGAAAAAACAGATTTGTTTTCTTCTCAAAAGAAATGAGTATCGCTCAAAATGAAATTCAATTCTTAGAAGGTGAACTTTCAAAAGCATTACAACAAAATGAATTTTTCCTTGAATACCAACCACAAGTAAGCACAAAAACAAAAGAAATTATCGGTTTTGAAGCATTAATACGTTGGAAGCATCCAAAACTCGGTATCGTATCTCCTGCCCAATTTATTCCTCTAGCAGAGGAAACTGGTTTTATTATTGAACTTGGTAATTGGATTTTACGTACTGCCTGTTTAGAGGCAAAAAGATGGCATAATCAAGGTTTTTCTCACTTAAAAGTTGGTGTGAATTTATCTGTTGTTCAATTTAACCATGCTGATTTAATCCCAACTATTTCAAAGGTGTTAGAAGAAACAGAACTGAAACCAGAAGCACTAGATATTGAAATTACGGAAAGCATCGCAATTAATCAAAATCAATCTGTAGTTGCAAAACTAGAACAGCTTCAAAATCTCGGCATTCAAATTTCAATCGATGACTTTGGAACTGGTTATAGTTCTTTAGCTTATTTAACAAAATATCCAATCAACACATTAAAAATTGCTCGAGAGTTTATTTGTGGAATTACAAATAGTCCTTTAGAAGAAGCAATTGTCTCTTCCATTATTACACTATCAAAAGAACTAAATTTAGAAGTGATTGCAGAAGGTGTAGAAACGGAAGAAGAATGGGAATTTTTACATAGACAAAATTGTGATCACATTCAAGGATTCTTTATTAGCAAACCTGTTTCTAGTAAAGACGTTTGGATGTTACTCCATAAAAAAACAACCGTCTAAATAAGGCGGTTGTTTTTTAAAACTCAAAAGGTAAATCTGCAGCTACTTGTACCTCTTGATCATTATGAGAAATTATTTGACTTTTCTCTAATGTTGTATCACCTAATGAAATACCCCATGCCATTGCTAACGTTAATAAACTACCAATAAGTAATTTCTTCATATTCCATCACCCACATTTTTTACTTTTAATATATCATGAAAATTTATTCACATTGTATGCAATTATGCATATCCACTTTTTAGGTTGTTTATCTGCTGATTTTATTTACGAGCGCTTCTTTATATGCATGCATTTCTAATATATCAAAAAAGAAACTTGCCTTCTTATATGCATCTTCAATCTCTGCCTCTTCATACTCCAACTTCCTTAGGCATTCACCTCTTTGATAATATAGCTGTCCAATTAATGCCATACTATTAATTCGGCATGATATTTCAATCGCTTTATTTACTTGATAAAGTGATTCTTCATATCGACTATCTAAGTATAATGCTTTTGCATGATTATACCTTACCTTCACGTCAAATTCTTCATTATCATGCAATGCCTCTAATTGTTTTAATATTTGTTCAAATAAATCAATACCCTTCTTCAAATAGCCATTTTCAGCATAAATGTTTGCAATTGCGTTTTCAATATAAAGATTCTGATATACATCAATTCCTGTCAATTGTTGATTGAGCAATTTCTTTAATTCTAAAATACAATATTCGTAATCGACTTTTTTCAACACGTAAGCAGCTACATAATATTGCCATTGAAGAAATTGCTGGAATTCAGGATGATATTCTTCCTTTTTCAGCTCATTCCATACTTTATTATAAATTTCTTTATATCTTTTTTGCTTACAAAGCATAATGACTTGATCTTTAAACTGTTTTTTTCTTTCAATATCCGAATAAATGAGTACCTCATAAAAATGAATAATGGGAATTTGTAATTTCGCTGCAATACCTTGCAATATATCCATACTTGGGTATACTGCACCCGATTCAATTCTGCTTACTTCCGATTGATGACATATGTTCTCGGATAACTGTTTTTGTGTTAGTCCTCTTAACACTCTAATTTTTTTAATTTCACTTCCTAATTTCTCTGCTTGCATACTTACTCACCATCCCATTATAACAATCTAATTTTTTAAGTTGTCATACCACTACAATAATGTGCATTCGACAATTTTTGATATGAAATAATGCATAATATATATAAAATTCGGCAAATTTTTCATACAATTCATCTCACATACAATAATAGATTAGGAGTGTTATAGATGAATTATAGAAAACTTGCCAGTGCTTTCGTTACATTCGGTCTTCTTTACCCTTTATCAACAGAAGCTATTCATGCTCAAGAATTAGACAAAAGTGCAGTCAAAGTTGAAATTGCTCAGCCTGGTTTAACAATCGGGAAATTAACACAACCTCAAAATGATACGAAAGAAAATATTGCTAAAAAGTATTTAAAAGGTGAGGTAGATGGGGCTAAAGCTCAACAAGAACAAGTCACTACTGAAAAAAATGTAGATTTCCAACCTACAAATAAAGAAACCAAAGAAAATCAAACCGAAGTTCGCCTTGCACAAACATATAAAAACTATAAAGTATATGGCCAAGATCTCATTGTAAAAGTAGATAAAAATGGAGTGATCACAACTGTTAGTGGTAAAGTTGTTCAAAATTTAAATCAACAACCTAATCTTACTATAACAAATTTTTTGTCGAAAAATGAAGTGAAATCTAAATTACGCGATATAGTTCAAATTCCAAGTGATGCGGTTGAGACAGAATTCTCTAGCGAAACCGTTGTTTATAAGAAAAAAGATGGCTATTATACATTCGCAACTGTTATTACATTTACTTATGAAAACAATGAACAAATTATAAATGGCAATGCTATCGTTGATCTAAAAACTGGTGAAGTACTTTTCCAAGAAAAATTCATTAAAAACAAAGAGAATAAGACTATAAATCAAGTAACATCACCTAGATTATCCACTGCAAGTGAGCAAGGAACTGGGAAAAATGCACTTCAAGAAAACATCTCTTTCAATATTGCCAAAGGAACTGATGGGAAATTTTATTTAGCGGATTTATCACGCGGAAATGGTATTTATATTTATAATGCAAACTACGCCGATTCCCTCGGGGGATATAGTCAAGCTGGTTATCCAGGGACACTAATTTCAAGTAGCACTCCTAATTTTGCAGATAAAGAAGCCGCGGGCGCTATGAAGAACATGAGTGATATTTATGATTACTTTAAGAAAGAACATAATCTAAAAAGTTACGATAATAAAGATTCAAAAGTTGTTGCTAGTGTACACGGTTTTGATTCTACTGAAGTTAGTGATGGTATAAAAGAAGACTATGTAAATGCGTTTTGGCATCCCGCTTGGAACCAAATGGTATTTGGTGATGGTTTAGACGGCAAACTAACATCAGCTCTTGATGTAACAGCTCATGAATTTGGACATGCTGTATTCAGTGGCACGACGAAAAATAAAGTCGTGAGATATCCAAGCGCTGAAACATCTGCACTAAACGAGGGATTAGCGGATTTCTGGGGTACACAAATCGAATATTACGTAAAGAAAGATAAAGGAAACTGGATTATGGGCGATACATTAGGTGGCCTAACAATTCGTGATATCCCAAGGGAAATTGGTGACGGCGGTCATAAATTATATACAAATTTAAAAGATTTCTATAATGATGGTAATAATCAAGAATCACACGTGAATTCTGGTATTATCAGTCACGTATTATATCAATTAGCTGAAGGTAAAACATATAACGGTGTTGCTGTTCAAAAACAAGGCAATGAAAAAGTAAGCAAAGTTGTTATGCGTGCATTGCAAAATTATGCAACTTCCGCTGAAGACTTTGAATCACTTCAATCTCACATCGTACAAGCTGCAAAAGATTTATATGGCACTGCCGTATCAAATGAATTTGCAAAGGCATTTGAAGCACATGGTTACAAGTCGTTACAAAAAGTAAATAAGGTAATAGAAGTACAATAACAAAGAAGAAGTTTACTCCTCTTAGGTAAACTTCTTCTTATATCCAACCCTTTTCTTCCGCAATTGTAATTGCCTCAATTCTATTTTTCGCATCGAGCTTCGTTAATACTTCAGAAATATAATTACGTACTGTACCCGGTGAAAGATAAAGTGCCTTCGCAATTTCGTTTGCCGTCTTTCCTTCTTTCGCAAGCAACAATACTTCCTTTTCGCGATCTGACAACGGATTTTGCTCCTGCCATAGACCGAACATTAACTCTTGGGAGACCTCTCGTTTCCCCTTCATTACATTACGAATTGCTGCTGCTAAATCTTCACTTGGGCTATCTTTTAATAAATAGCCGTGCACGCCAGCTTTCATTGCTCTTTCAAAATATCCTGGCCGTGCAAATGTTGTTAAAATCATAACTTTACATGGTGATTTTTCTTTCTTTAACGCTTCAGCAACATCTAATCCACTTTGAATTGGCATTTCAATATCCATAATACTGATATCCGGTTTTAACGATTCAATTAATTTTAGCGCCTCTTCCCCGTTTGCCGCTTGCCCAATTACTTCGATATCATCTTCTAGATCAAGTAAGGCACCTAATGCACCACGAAGCATCCGTTGATCTTCTGCAATAATAATTCGAATCATGCCCTCACCTCATCTTTTCCTGTTCTAATAACAACTGGAACTTTTACTGTTAACAACGTCCCTGGATTGATTGTACCTAGTTCAACAAATCCATCAATAAGAGCAATTCGTTCTTTCATGCCGCGGATACCATTTCCATCATGATTTTGATCTGTTAAACCAATTCCGTTATCTTCTACTTTCAAAATCAGCTCACCTTGCGATTCTAATACAGAAACTGCGCACCGCGTTGCCTTACTATGTTTTACAACATTTGTAACGGCCTCACGTAAACACATCCCGACAATATTTTGTTCAATTGGTGATAACGAGCTCGAGCTTGCTTCTTGCCTCACTTCTAATTCAATATTAGCTGCTTGTAAGATTGCCTTTATTTGCTCTAGCTCTTCTTCTACCGTAATCATACGCATATCAGAAATTAATTCTCTCAGCTGCTTTAAGGCTGTACGAGACGTTTGTGTAATTTCCTTCGCTTCCACACTTGCACGCTCTGGATTTTTCACAATTAACTTCTCTACAAGCTGGCTTTTCAAAGTAATAAGAGATAACGTATGCCCTAATGTGTCATGAAGATCTCTCGCAATCCGCTGCCGTTCTTCACGCTTTACTAAGTCTTTAATTTGCTCGTTTGCTTCATTCAGTTGGTTCTTTAACATCTTTTTCTGATTAAAATTGCGCATACCAAATGGCGTAAGAAGCATTAAAATAAACATCGGAACGATATTTACTAAACTTGTAGTTGTTAGTTGATTCATATTTACAAATAAAAATGCTCCAAGCATTATAACTAACGAACATAACAGCACTCGAAATACTTTCTTATTTGGCGCAAATCCCATCGCACTTGCTGTGAAAAAGCCAAAAAATATCATAAAAGGATTATAAAATAAAGCAAATAAAAAGATGAGTACCATTTGAATACAAGCCCAAAAAACAAACGTTCTCTGAACAAAATAAAGCTGACGGTATGTGACGATAAAAATTATCAACATACCGCTTCCTATTACAAGCTTCCATCCTGATGCCTGCGCTAAGTGATAAATTGGAAATAATAGATAAACAAACCACATATACGGAAAGAACCCCATATGTTTCGGAAAAACCTCAATCCTCTTTTTCTCTATCATTTATACCGCTTCCTGTCTTTTTCTTATATATATTGATACTACAACAAATATAAGGAAATAACCTCCTAATACCGCGATATTTTCCCATCCAATTGATTTTCCAGCTACAATATCCCACGCACCACTTCCGAAATGGTATGTCGGTGTCCACTCACCAATCGTTCTTAATATTTTGGGGAATACTTCAATCGGCATCCATAACCCGCCAACTATAGCTAAACTCATATTTAAAATATTTGCTAAGCCAGCAGCTGCGTCCGCCTTCTTAATGGAACCTATTACTGTTCCTAATGCTAAAAATGGTGTTACCCCTAACAATAACCATAGCCCCGCACCAATCCATTGCCCTACCGTTAACTCAACATGATTAATTAGTATCCCTGCAATAAAGATAACTAATATTGAAAAAGCATTTACTACTGTTTGAGCGATAATTTTTGCTGTTAAATATGCTCCCTCTGGAAGCGGTGTAATTTTTAGAAGATGTGTCCACCCTTGCCCTCTTTCCTGAGAAAGTCTCACACCGAAACTAAAGAGTGCAGTCCCTACAATGCTGAAAGTTGCCATCGAAATTAAATAGTGTGCCTTCCACGCATCTCCGTTTTGTGGTACTTGAACAACATTTGTAAAAATGTAGTAAAACATAACAGGCATTAATAATGAGAAAAAAATAAATAATTTATTGCGGAATGTACGTAAAATTTCTATTTTGCATTGCATCCATAATGCTCTCATGCGATTTCCTCCTTCTGATTTGCGACAAACTGTTCAAATGCTTCATCAAGGCTTCCACGTTCAACTGAAACATCTGTTACAGGTAAATTCCTTTGATAAATGGCTTTTAAAGTTGCATCCGTATCCTCCGTTGTTAAAATGAAGCGTCCTTCGTTTGACTTTACTTCTGTTACATTTGGTAATTCCTTTAGTAATTTTGTAGGAATGCTTTCCTTCGAATAAAATGTGATTGTTTTTCTCGAAATCGTTGCTTTCATTTCGTCTGGTGTACCATCTGCGATAATCTTTCCGTTCGCAAATAATAAGATACGATTTGCTAAAGCATCTGCTTCTTCTAAATAATGCGTCGTTAAAATAATCGTTTTCCCTTCACTTGCTAACTTTCGAATCGTTTCCCAAAACGTTCTTCGAGACGTAATATCCATTCCGACTGTCGGCTCATCTAAAAATAACAAATCCGGATTTCCCGCAAGTGCAAGCGCAAAGTTTAACCTTCTTTTTTGCCCACCTGATAATTTCTCACATCTTTGCTTTCGCTCTGATTCTAAATTTGATAACTGCAGTAACGTTTCTTTCGCTACAGGATTCTTATAATAACTGCGGAATAGCTCTATTGCCTCTTCCACTGTAATGCTATCAATCACACTTACTTCTTGTAACATTGCCCCAAGATTATTACGAACGCCTCTCTGCTTTGGACTCTTTCCAAATATAGAAACCGTACCTTCTGTAGGATCTTTTAATCCAAGCATCATCGAAATTATCGTCGTCTTCCCCGCACCATTTGGTCCAAGTAATGCTACTATTTCTCCTTTATCCACGTGAAATGAAACGTTATTTACTGCGTTTTTATGTTTAAATGTTTTAGAAACACCATTTACTTCAATAATCTTTTCCATCTCTCCACCCCCACTGTTTCTTATATTTACATTGTATTACCTGGAAAACTTAGGAAACAGTATGATACGTCATGACATCGATATGACAATTGTCATATATTCCTTGTGAGAGGAATCAGCCCGCATACCGCAAGCAAGTAGCAGGACGAAAATAAACATGATACAATCGGATAAGATATATATTCGAGGAAGGACAGTGGTTTTCATGATTATTCGTAATGAACAAGATTTAGAAGGCTTACGAAAAATCGGCCGCATCGTTGCGCTTGCACGTGAAGAAATGAAAAAACAAGCGAAGCCAGGTATGACAACGAAAGAGCTTGATTTGATCGGTAAAAAAGTATTAGATGAGCATGGTGCTATTTCTGCACCTGAAAAAGAATATGATTTTCCAGGTGTAACTTGCATTAGTGTAAATGAAGAAGTTGCTCATGGTATTCCAGGAGATCGTGTATTAAAAGAAGGCGATTTAGTAAACGTCGATGTATCTGCTGCACTTGATGGCTATTATGCTGATACAGGTATTTCATTTGTACTTGGAGAAGACGAGGCAAAAGAAAAGCTTTGCCAAGCAGCGGTTGATGCATTTTGGGCAGCAATGAAAAAGGTTAAAGCTGGCTCAAAACAAAATCAAATTGGTCGTGCTGTTTCAAACTTCGCACATAAAAGTGGATACAATGTTATTCAAAACTTAACTGGTCACGGCATTGGTCTTAGCTTACATGAAGCACCAAATCACATTTTAAGCTACTATGATCCAATGGATAATACGCTTCTAAAAGACGGTCTTGTTATCGCTGTAGAACCGTTCATATCTATGAAAGCTGATCATATTATTGAGCGTGGTGACGACGGTTGGACATTCATTACACCTGATAAAAGTCTTGTTGCACAATGTGAACATACCGTTGTCGTAACACGCGGCGAACCAATAATCTTAACAGAAATCTAATATAAAAAAACGGCTGTTTTGTAGATTTGTTCCACATAAAACAGCCGTTTTTTAATTTTGGGAAAATATGTGAACTATTGTTGAACTCTTTATCATTTAAGTATATAATCTTTAGCGGAGGTTACTTAAGCTTATCTTTACTAAAAAGATATTGTAGCTAAGGAGGAAAACACCTTCTTTTTTATTGTTTAAACAGTCTCAAAAATGACCGTAGTAACGGGTTAGTCGAATATTCTGTAATCCTTATATTCCTCTAACAATGTAAGAAACTATCGTCTTTCAACTTCGGTCCACTAATCGTACAACTCTCTTTAGACAAAATAGATGCCTATTTTCAAAGTACATATTGTCTTCATTCTGACCAAAAACAACCCTATCTAGATTTTTATTTCCACATAACTTTAAGGCAAAAATAAGCCTTCACAAGGGGATACACTACCTTGGTTAGTATGTATCGTAAAACTTACCTTTATAACCATTCTTTTTTACTAGATATACATGAAAACTATCTCACATATAAAGGTCTGATATCATTCTTTATATCAGTATTTTTTTCGACATTTTTTGTCGAATTGTGTATATTTCCAAATAACTGTGTAAATATACATTTTGTTTTACGTTAAATAATATTACTTTGAACATAACCCAGTTTGTCTGAGAACGCGTATAGAAACGGAGGGATAGCAAAAACAAATAGCTTATAACAAATACTTTTAATATTCCATTTGTTCATGTGGAATAAGTCCCCAATGGACAAATGAATGTTCAGAGGAGGAAAAATGAAAAAACTTTTCAATGTATGTTTAATTGTATTCGTACTATTTTCGCAGCTTGCTAGTTTTCCATACAATCAAGTAAAAGCGGAAACCTTAACAGGAGATTCCTTATTTGACACTGTTGAAATGAAAGATGCAACGAATCATATTATTGACGAAGCAAAAAATCCTAACAACTTAATAAAGATAGGATCAACCATTCAAGTAGAATACGCTTGGTCAATAAAGGATCAACAAGTTGCACAAGAAAAAGATTCAACAGTTCTTCAAATACCTAACGCATTAAAAGTAAAAAATGACCAACAAGGAAACTTGATGGCAGATCAACAAATTATTGGTCAATATTTTGTTACGGCAAACGATAACAAAATGAAAATAGTCTTTAACGATTCAGTAAAAGATTCAAAAGGTGTTAAGGGAAAAATTAAATTTGACACTGTATTCAATCCAGATTTAAAACCTGGCATAAAAGCCGTCCCACTCACTTTCCCTCTAGGTACAGTAGCTAAGACTATCTCAGTTCCTGTTCAAGTAGATAACCCTACTTCACCTACTATTAATAGTGATGATGCTAAGCAGACTACCGAAGAGCAAAAGAACGGTGACGCACAGCAACCTACTGAACAGCCAAAAGATGGTGAAACACAGCAGAAACCTGCGGAACAACCAAAAGACGGGAACACTCAGCAACCTGCGGAACAGCCGAAAAACGGGAATCCTCAGCAGCCTACTGAACAGCCAAAAGATGGCGGGACACAGCAACCTACTGAGAACCCTGGTGATAACACAACAGGGCAACCTGTTGAAAATCCAGACCCATCACCTAAGCAAATTAAAGAAAATATTTTAACAAGCGTAAAATTAACAGATAAAGACGGAAAACCATTTAATGATACAGATAATCGTCCAAATCCTGATTCTGCTGCCAATATCGATTTTACATGGGAAGTTTTAGAATCATTAAAAGTAAAAAAGGGAGATTACTATATTTTCCAACTACCGGAGTATTTTATCGTCCATAACACCATTACACAGCCTTTAGTTGATGGAACTGGACATGAAATTGGGACGTTCGTTGTTGACTTAAACGGAAAAGTAACTATGACTTTTAACGAGTACGTTGAAGACAATCCTAATATAGATGGTCATTTAAAAGTTGGTACGGAATTCAATAAAACAAAAATTAAAGGGACTACGGAACAAAAAATTCCTTTCCCAATTAAAGAACAAGACGTTATTATCGAGCTTGATTTCAAACCTAATGTAAAGAAATCTATGAATAAAAAAGGTATACCTGATAGACCGATTAATACGAATCAAATCAATTGGACAGTCGAAATGAACAAAACAAAAGACATTCTTACAAACGCTGTCTTCCAAGACAATATTCCAAATGGAGCCAATCTCAATGAAGATTCTATTAAGGTTTATGAGTTAGAAGTAGATATTAACGGGAAAACGACTCGTGGAGCCGAAGTTAGTAAAGAAGAATATACACTCACTTCATCCTCCGATAAATTAAATATCGCTTTTAAAAATGAAACGAAAAAAGCATATCAAATTGAATATGCGACAAAAATTACTGACGAAAGTGTTACTAGTTTCAAAAATGAAGCAAAAGTATCCAGCAAGAATCAAGGAGATGTATCCGCAAATGCAACTGTAACTGTTTCACGCGGTACACATCTAGAGAAAACTAGTAAATATAATCCAAAAACACAAACAATTGAATGGACAATTACTTTCAACGGTGACCAGAGAGAGATTAAACAATCTGATGCGCTTTTAAAAGACATCTTGGACAAATCTCATAAAGTTGATGCAAGTTCTATCGTGGTTAAAAATACTTCTTATGATAATAACGGAAAACTTGTTACAGGTGACAACGCTACAAACTTTACTGTAAAAGAAACCGATGAGGGATTTGATTTACAATTTAATGAAGATATTAATAGTGCCTATGTGATTACTTATACATCGAAAGCCAAGAATGATGTTATACAAGATGGCGAAATCGAAAATAAAATTATTGCAGATGGAAAATGGAGTAAAACAAACAAAGTTACATTACAACAACAAAACATCATAAAAAAACATAATAAAAATGCAAACGATACAGATTACAATAAGAAAACAACGAAATGGACAATTATTGTAAATGATAACAATCACGTGTTAAATGATGCTGTTATCACTGATACGTTTGACTATAGTGGACTTACATTACAAAAAGATAGTTTCAAAATTACTGATGGATCAACTGAACTGAAATTAGACTCTGATTACACACTTGATGTAACAGCTGACGGATTCAAAGTAACACTAGCTGGTATTTATAAGTCTAATATGGATAAAACTTTAACCATCACGTACACAACAGACTTTAATTACGAGACTCTATCTAAAAAGGATGATAATAAATCATTCAAAAATACAGCTGAGTTATCATGGAAAGATATAAATGGGAACGATAAAAATAGTAAATCTCATGATAGATTCAATCCTGACGGCTATACAAAAGGAAACGGATTTAAATACGGTTCTTACAATGCCCAAACGAAAGAAATCAAATGGGACATAGGGTTTAACTATAATAACAGGACTATTAAAGACCCTTCTATCGTTGACGTACTAGAAAACAATCAAAAACTTATACCAGACTCCATTGAGATTCATCATATGGAATTAACTGGTGGTGCAGACGGTTATAAATTAGGGGCACTTGTTTCCCCTGACGAATATACGGTAGAAAATGCAACGAAAGATAATAAAAATACATTAACGATTCATTTTAAAAATGAAATTAAAACAGCGTACCATATCAGCTTTAAAACTTCACTTGCAGGTGAAGAAATTAATAAGCGCTATGATAATTACGCCAAATTAAAAGATGGATCGGAAACTATCGCCAATATTCATGGTGCATTCGAGATCAAAAATGGTGGTAGCGGCGTTACGAAAAAAGCAAAACAAAATGACAAGTACATTGATTGGAGCGTTTCTATTAATGCAAGTCAATCAACGATTGAAAATGCTGTCGTAACAGACGATCCGACAGACAATCAAATTCTCGATGAAAAGTCATTCCACCTATATGGGACAACAGTAGCCGTGGATGGCACTTTAACGAAAGATACAACAAACGAATTAAAAGAAGGAAAAGACTATAAACTCAAAATAACAACAGACAACAATACGGGGAAACAACAATTTACAATTGAATTTCTTCATACTATTGATCGAGCTTATATTTTAGAATACCGTTCACTCATTAATGCAGACAATAAT
Source organism: Bacillus sp. FSL K6-0268 (assembly GCF_038005425.1). Taxonomy (NCBI): domain Bacteria; kingdom Bacillati; phylum Bacillota; class Bacilli; order Caryophanales; family Bacillaceae; genus Bacillus; species Bacillus sp. FSL K6-0268. Next base: position 3,663,333 of record NZ_JBBOTF010000001.1, on the reverse strand, counting down.
GAAAAGGTAAGCAATAAAGCGAAGATTACTGGTAATAGTTTGAAATTAACAGAAACTGAAAAAATTGAAGAAATAGTAGTTAAAGTATCTTCTGGATCTGGAGGCGGTTCTGCTACTAAGGGACGCGGAAACCTTCAAATTAAAAAAGTAGATAATGCAGATCCAAATAAAATTTTATCTGGCGTAGTATTTACTTTATTCGATCGCACAGGTACAACTGCTATTCGAACAATTACAACAGACGACAATGGTATCGCTCAGTTTAACAACTTAAAACGCGATGAATATCTGCTTAGAGAAATGAAAACTCTTGATGGCTATGTCATTAGTAAAGAATTAAAAGCAGGTAAACTTGTTAAGCTTGGTGCAGAAGAAACTACAACATATACTCTTAAAAACGAGAAATTTGTTGGAAAAGTAGTACTTACAAAGACCGATGCTCATAACAAAGAAAAGCTTAAAAATGCAGTTTTCTCTCTGCTTGATCAAAACCATAATGTCATTCCTGAACATAAAGAATTAATAACAAATGATAAAGGACAAATTACTGTAGATAATTTAAAACCAGGAACTTACTACTTAAAAGAAATAAAGGCTCCTGAGCATTATCAATTAGATGATCGACTTATTGAATTTAAAATCGAGGAAGATCAAACAACAGTAATTAATAAAGAGGCCCAAAACAGCTTAATTAGAGGCTCAGCTATCCTAAAAAAAGTTGATAAAGAGGGTAATACTTTAGAAGGTGCAGTATTTAGTGTACGGGACCGAAATAACAAAAAAATCCCTGGTTATACCAAATTAACGACAAATGGTAACGGACAAATCGAAGCGAAAAATTTACTTCCTGGAGAGTACCAATTTGTTGAAGAAAAAGCACCTGAACATTATGAAATAGATAAAAAACCGCTTAAATTTACAGTTGAAAAGAGCCAACAGAAAGCACTTACTGTTACAGCGACAAATCACCTCATTAAAGGTGGTGTCACTTTAACGAAAGTCGATGATGTCGATGGCACTGCCCTTGAAGGTGCTATATTTAAAATTGTCGATGCGAATGACGAGAAACAAGTAATTCGTGAAAATATAAAAACAGGTTCAGATGGAAAAGTTACCGTTAAAGATCTAGAGCCTGGTGCTTATAAATTTATCGAAACAGAAGCTCCTAAGGATTATACGTTAAGTACAAACCCTATCGAGTTTACAATTGATAAAAGCCAACAAACTCTTGCTACTGTTACGGCAAATAACAGCTTAAAAACGGGCGAGGTTGAATTATTAAAAGTTGATGAGTTTGGTGAGAAAAAACCACTAGAAGGTGCTGTATTCAAACTTGTCGATACAAATAATAATGACGTTTCCCCTCACACTAACTTAACTACTGATAAACACGGTAAAGTTAAAGTTAGTAACCTACGTCCTGGTACGTATAAATTTATTGAAATAGCTGCTCCTGAACATTACGTTTTACGAGCAGAACCTATTGAATTTACAATCGATAGAAGTCAGAAAGAAACTCTACTTGTGAAAGCTGAAAATGCTTTAAAACCAGGAGATGTTGAATTAACAAAAGTTGATGATATCGATGGTACAGCTCTTGAAGGTGCTGTATTTAAAATTGTTGATGCAAATGATGAAAAGAAAGTTATTCGCGAAAATGTAAAAACTGGTGCGGATGGTAAAGCTATCGCTACTGGCTTACGCCCTGGCGATTATAAATTTATCGAAGTAACAGCACCGAAGTATTACGACAAAAATACAAAACCAATTAAATTTACGATTACAGAAAGTCAAACAACTCAGGCTACTGTTACCGCTAAAAACAGCTTAACAAAAGGCGGTATTGAGTTAACAAAAGTGAATGCTGCAGATGAAAAGGAAACACTTGAAGGTGCAGTATTTAAAATCGTTAATAGAGATACTAATGAAGATGTTCGTACGGACCTTGTTACGAATAGTAAAGGAATGCTAGTTGTAGATGACTTACGTCCTGGTAACTATAAGCTTATCGAAACAAAGGCTCCAACTTATTACGATGTAAATGAAGAACCAATTGAATTTATAATTGAAAAGAGTCAACAAAAACTCATCCCTATTACTTTCAAAAATAGTTTGACGAAAGGAAAGGTCAAATTAATTAAAGAAGATGACGTGGAGAGCGCGAAAGCTCTTGCTGGCGCTGTATTCACATTACAAGACGCAACTGGCAAAGAAATTATGAAAGATTTAATAACAGATGCACACGGAGTATTAGTCATCCCTGATTTAGCACCAGGCGATTATCAATTTATTGAAGTGAAAGCTCCTGAACATTATAAATTAGATCAAACACCTATTAAGTTCACAATTAAAAAAGGTAGTAAGGAAGATCTTCCTATCCCTGTTACTGTAAAAAACAGTTTACTTACAGGTGGCGTCACTTTAACAAAAGTTGATGATGTTGATGGCACTACTCTTGAAGGTGCAGAATTTATAATCGTTGACGCTCATGATACTAAAAAGGTAATTCGCAAAGGTTTAACGACTGATAAAAACGGTAAAATTACTGCTTCTGATTTACGTCCTGGAGACTATCAATTTGTTGAAGTAAAAGCTCCAAAAGACTATACCTTAAGCAAAGAGCCTATTCCGTTCACTATCGAAAAAAGTCAAAAAGAGAATATTACTGTTACTGCTACTAACAGTTTAAAGAAAGGTGCAGTAACATTAACAAAAATCGATGACATCGATCGTACGATGCTCGAAGGTGCAATCTTTAAGATTGTTGATATGAACGGTAAGGAAGTTCATACGAATCTTGTTACAGATAAAAACGGAAAAATTTCTGTTTCTGATTTACGCCCTGGAGACTATCAGTTCATTGAAACAAAAGCTCCTGAGCACTATGTATTAGAAGAAACACAAATTCCGTTTACAATTGAAAGAAGTCAAACGAAAGAGATCAATGTTACAGGTAAAAATGCTTTGAAAAAAGGTAGCGTTGAACTAACAAAGATTGACGATATTGATATAAATACAAAACTTGCTAACGCCGTATTTAATTTATTAGATGCAGACGGAGAGCTAGTTGAAGAAGGCTTAAAAACAAATGATGAAGGTAAAATTGTTGTTGAAAATCTACGTCCTGGTACGTATCAATTCGTTGAAACAATTGCTCCTGAACATTACGTTTTAGATAAAAAACCTATCGTATTTACAATTAAAAAGAGCCAAACTGAAGCTCTTCATGTCACTGCTACAAATGCTTTAACAAAGGGTGCTGTTAAACTTTCTAAAGTAGATGATGTTGATGCCACTGTTCTTAAAGATGCAGTATTTAAAATTGTTAATATGAACGGTGATGTAGTTCATAAAGACCTTGTTACAAATGAACAAGGACTAATCGAAATTAACGACCTACGTCCTGGTGATTACCAATTCATCGAAACGAAAGCTCCTAAGGATTATGTTTTAGATGAAACACCAATCAAATTCACTATTGAAAAAGGACAGAAGAAATCTATTTCTTTAACTGCTACAAATAGCTTAAAACAAGGTAGTATCGAATTACTTAAAGTTGATGATTTAAACGATCAAACAAAACTTGCCGATGCGGTATTTAATTTACTAGATCAAAATGGCAAGGTACTTAAAACAGATTTAAAAACAAACAGTGAAGGTAAAATCGTTGTCGAAAACTTACGTCCTGGTACGTATCAATTCGTTGAAACAACGGCTCCTGAACACTATGATTTAGACAAAAAACCAATTATATTTACAATTGAAAAAAACCAAAAAGATATCGCTACCGTTACTATGAAAAATAGTTTAACAAAAGGCGGCGTGGAACTTTCTAAAGTAGATGACGTCGATGGCACTACTCTTGAAGGCGCAGTATTTAAAATTGCAGATATGAATGGTACTGTAATTCGCAAAGATCTTGTTACGAATCAACAAGGTAAAATTAGCGTTTCTGACCTACGTCCTGGTGATTATCAATTCATCGAGACAACGGCTCCGAAACACTACAATTTAAACAAAGAGCCAATTCCATTCACAATCACACAGAGCCAAGCTGAGCCTGTCTCTGTTACAGCTACAAATAGCTTAACGAAAGGCACTGTGGAGCTTTCTAAAGTGGATGATGTTGATGGTACCGCTCTTAAAGATGCGATATTTAAAATTACTGATCTGAATGGTAATGACATTCGCACTGAGCTTACAACAGATGTACATGGAAAAATTTCTGTTTCTGATTTACGTCCTGGGGACTATCAATTTGTTGAAACGAAGGCTCCTGAACACTATAAATTAGATAGTACACCTATTAAGTTTACAATTAAGAAAAGCCAAAAAGAAAAGCTCCAAGTTACTACTACAAATAGCTTAACTGAGGGTGCTGTAGAATTAATAAAAGTGGATGATATAAATCCAGATACAAAACTTTCTGATGCAGTGTTTAACATCATCGATGCGAAAGGTAAAATTGTTCGCACTGATTTAACTACTGATAAAGATGGTAAAATTACTGCTACGAACTTACGCCCAGGAGACTATCAATTCATTGAAACGAAAGCTCCTAAGCATTACGATTTAAATAAAACACCTATTAGCTTCACTATCGAAAAAAGTCAACTAACTCACGCTTCTGTTACTGCTAAGAATGGCCTAACAAAAGGTGGCGTGGAATTAACGAAAGTTGACTCTATAGATAAGAAAGAAATGCTAGAAGGTGCGGTATTTAAAATTACTGATCTGAACGGTAACGACATTCGTACGAATTTAGTTACCAATAAAGATGGAAAAATCATCGCTAAAGACTTACAACCAGGAGACTATCAATTTATTGAAACAAAAGCTCCTAAACATTACGACTTAAATGAAGAACCAATTAAGTTCACAATCGAAAGAAGTCCAACAAAGCATGTCTTCGTTACAGCTATTAATAGCTTAACGAAAGGTAGTGTTGAGTTAATTAAAGTTGATGATGCCAAGCAAAACACAACACTTGAAGGTGCAGTATTTAAAATTGTTAATAAGGATGGACACGATGTTCGTACCGATTTAACTACTGATAAAAACGGCCGTTTAGTTGTGGATGAATTACCGCCAGGAGACTATGAGTTTATCGAAACAAAAGCTCCTGAACACTATGACTTAAACAAAACACCTATTAAGTTCACAGTTAAAAAAGGCCAAGAAAAAATCGCCTCTGTTACTGCTACGAATAGCTTAACTAAAGGCGCAGTTGAATTAACTAAAGTTGATGACATCGATGGTACTACTCTTGAAGGAGCAATCTTTAAAATTGTAGATATGGACGGCAAGGATGTTCGTTCTGATTTAACTACTGATAAAGATGGGAAGATTTCTGTTTCTGATTTACGTCCGGGAGATTATCAGTTCATTGAAATGAAAGCTCCTAAGCATTATGACTTAAATCAAAATCCTATCAAGTTTACTATTGAAAAGAGTCAAACTGCTAAAGCTTCTGTTACTGCTACTAACAGCTTAACTAAAGGCGCAGTTGAATTAACTAAAGTTGATGACATCGATGGTACTACTCTTGCAGAGGCTATCTTTAAAATTGTAGATATGAACGGTAAGGATGTTCATTCTGATTTAACTACTGATAAAGATGGTAAGATTTCTGTTTCTGATTTACGTCCAGGAGATTATCAGTTCATTGAAACGAAAGCTCCAACTGGCTATGATTTAAACATTAAACCAATTCCTTTCACAATTACGAAAGGACAATCTCAGATTACCTCTGTTACAGCTTTAAATAGTTTAACAACAGGTTCAATTGAGTTAACTAAAGTTGATATTGATCACCATGGAACACTTGAAGGTGCCATTTTCAATATTTTAGACCAAGATGGAAAAATCATCCGAGAAGGTTTAAAAACAGACCAACACGGAAAAGTAATCGTAAATGATTTGAAACCTGGTAATTATCAATTAGTAGAAACACAGGCTCCTAAAGGCTATCAATTAGATGCATCACCAATAAACTTTACAATTGATAAAGCCCAAGCTACACCACTACAAATTACAGTTTCAAATAAAAAGATTGAATCTTCGTCAGGTGGAGATGACAAGCCAGTTACTCCTCCAAATAAAGAAGAAAACAAAGGCAATGAAACATCTGAGAAACACAAAAACGGAACTTCCGAAGAAACATCAAATGAAACAGATAACAAACAGCAAGATGATCGAAATACGGATAAGCACCTTCCAAATACAGGTCATAAAGAAGATCCTACACAAACAGTAGGTATCGTTCTTCTACTAGCTGGATTATTAAGTATTTTAGCTAAAAAACGCAAAAAAAATTATTAATAATTTTTTCACACCCAATCAATCTCTCAATTGATTGGGTGTTTTTTATACAAAAAGGACGATACATAAAGTATCGTCCTTTTAACGGGGTGAGGCTGCCCAAAAGTACGGAAAACCTTTGAACAGCCTCGTATTTTCATATGGATGCCTTACATATATCACTGATAATAATTATGAAATGCGGAAACATAATTACCATCAACTGATTCAAACATGAGGAATGAAACCCTACAGTGGTTCCATTCCTCTACATAATCTAAAGTTTGGGTACACTAGATTCATGCAATGTAGGGGCTTTCAGAGTAGAAAGCGAACCTTCGTTTAAAATGATAGCATACATATCTCCCTCAAAAATATGCAAATATGCATATATTGTTTTTATTTATCAATGTCAGAATATTGAAAAATAAAAGACACAAAGGTAAAATAAAGTCATTATCCGTCTTCTTTTGTCAGTCAGAGAGAATAGAAGAATAGGAGAGGAAAAAATGAGCAAATCATTGAAACAAAAAATAGTAAGCTCTTTGCTTGCTATATCACTTGCTGTTAGCTTAGCTCCAATTGGGCAAGCAAAAGCGGATTCCACTTCAGAAGTTCCACAAACTCCATCTATTACAAAACAAATTGATCCAAACCGCGCCATTGAACATGTTCGTTTCTTATCTGAAACAATTGGGCCTCGACCCGGTGGAACAAAATCCGAAGAATGGGCTTCTCGTTACATTGGTATGCAGCTTAAATCAATGGGTTATGACGTAGAATATCAGCCATTTCAGGTGCCCGATCAATACGTTGGATTCATTGAATCACCACTATCAACAAAACGTAATTGGCAAGCTGGTGCTGCTCCTAATGCACTAATATCTACAGAAGCTATTACAGCTCCCCTTATCTTTGTTCAAGGTGGGACAAAATTAGAAGATATTCCAAATGAAGTAAAAGGTAAAATTGTTTTATTTGAAAGAGGAACGACAGTTACAGATTATAATAAACAAGTTGAAAATGCTGTTAGCAAAGGTGCAAAAGGTGTTCTTTTATACAGTTTAATTGGCGGACGCGGAAATTATGGACAAACCTTCAATCCCCGCCTAACGAAAAAGCAATCTATCCCTGTCTTTGGTCTTGCTTATGCGCAAGGAAATGCATTTAAAGAAGAAATCACTAAAAAAGAGACAACAATTCTTTCCCTAAAAGCGAGACATGAATCTAAATTAAAATCTCTAAATGTTATCGCAAAAAAGAAACCAAAAAAGAGTACAGGTAATGAAAAAGCAGTCGTTGTAAGCTCGCACTATGATAGTGTTGTTGGAGCACCTGGCGCAAATGATAATGCTTCTGGAACTGGATTAGTATTAGAACTAGCTCGTGCTTTTCAAAATGTAGAAACTGATAAAGAAATTCGCTTTATTACCTTTGGTTCTGAAGAAACTGGATTACTTGGTTCGGATTATTACGTTAATAGTCTATCCCAAAAAGAACGTGACCGTATTTTAGGCGTCTTTAATGCTGATATGGTTGCAACAAATTATGATAAAGCAAAGAATTTATACGCTATGACACCTGATGGCTCTACAAACTTTGTAACAGATGCTGCCTTGCAAGCAGGTAAACAATTAAATAATGACCTCGTTCTTCAAGGGAAATTTGGATCCAGTGATCACGTACCGTTTGCTGAAGCTGGTATTCCTGCTGCTCTATTTATTTGGATGGGTGTCGATAGTTGGAATCCATTAATCTATCATATCGAGAAGGTATACCATACACCCCAAGATAACGTATTAGAAAACATTTCACCTGAACGAATGAAAATGGCATTAGACGTTATCGGAACAGGAGTTTATAACTCGCTTCAAAAACCTATTACTCAAACTGAGCAGAAAGCTGCTTAATCAATAAAAGACCACTGATTTTTATCAGTGGTCTTTTATTGAGAAAAAATATATATGCATAAAAGCATATTTTATCCTACTCATTATCGTATACAATATTAACTGTAACAACACCGATTACAACTAATAAGGAGGCTTTTTCTATTATGAAAAAAATGATTTTAGTAGGTGCGTTAACTTTAGCAGGAATTACCGGAGCTACCGCGTTTATTCCTGAAACAAAAGTCGCTGCTGCCGCTCAAGAACAAAGCTTTACAAAATTTTATTCTTTGCAAACTGGAGGTAGTTCTGAACAAGAACCTATTTTCCTTCAAAAAGGACAAGAACTAACAATTCATCCTAACAGCAAAACTCCTAGTTACAGTGTTTATGACTCAAATCATAACCTTATTGGGCGTTATTCTGATGGTTACGGCCGAATTTTCACTGCAAAAACAGATGGAAATATGTATGTTCAATTTCATGCACCTTACGTTTACTATAGTCCTGTTAGTTTTTCTGTTACTTATACAATCCAATAAAATAAGGGGCCTTTCTCAGGGGCCCTTTATTTTGCTTCCCAATTCACTTTTACAAAACCATCTTTCACCATTAAACCACTTATATTGAATACATACTTTTCATTTGCTTTTAATGTAGCTTTAAAAGTACCTTTTTTCGATTCACAAATCTCCTTTAATTCCTTTATCCCTTCTCCTTGTCTTTCATACAAGCTAAAGCATAAGTTACCACGCTTTGCATCTGTTTCATAAGAAAATGTTACTTCTGTATCTTTTGCATACTCCAGTTCAATATCTTTCCCAGCAATATCCCATGATGAGAATTTTGCCTCGTAACTTGTCTCCCCTTTCTTCTCATTTTCTAAATATATATCACCAGCTCTCCACATATCATCTAACGTTTGAACGAAAGCAAAGCCGCTAAGTAATACAAACATCGCACTTGCAAATATAACAACTAATGTTACCTTTTGCTTTTTCATACCCTTCATCGTATATTCTCCTTCTACTTTCCGGCTATTTCTGCGTGTCATATATAACAAAACTCCAATAAAAAATGGCAATATAATCGCTATAACACTCCACCACTTACTTATTCCACGCGTTTTCGCATCTGTATATACCCATGATGCTACACATACTAAAAGTGCTATAAAAGCCAAAAACATTGTAATCCCAGCTATCTCAAATACTACAAATGGATTAGCGAACCCTATCATGTAATTTATACTCCTTCTTTAAAAATGCCTGTATGACAACATATATAGGAATGTATATGTGCATCATAATAACTATCGTTATAATGACAGATATTTTATGATCCAAATGACTAACAAACTGCTCTAGGGTGACTGTTAATACAATCATCCACATAGCATGAATAAAAACAACCCATCTCTTTTCTAATTTTCGAGCATTTCGCACGCTCTGTTTCGTATGGTTTATTAGCTCTTCGTTAGGAACCATCTCTCCCGCTAAGCTACTTTTTATCTTCTGATCAAACTTATCTTCCGTCATAAACGAACCCCTCCAAATGTTCTCGAATTTGCTTCTTCGCATAATTAAGGCGGTATTTCACTGTACCAATCGGTATATTTAATATTTCACTCATTTCTTTATAAGAATATTGTTCATAATAGTAGAGTACGAGCACAGTTTTATACTTTTCATTCAATAACTGTATAACTTCCCGTATCATTTCCGCTTCCACTTTTTGAATACATTCTTCTGATATATTTACTTCATCTGCGAAATCTATTTCTCCACCATCTTCTTTATGAAACAAATCCAATATTCGATCTTTCCACCTTTTTTTCTTACGATAAAAATCATAAAACGTACGAACACAAATTGTAGCAATCCATTTTTTATAATTATCCACATAGGAAAGTTGATGCCTTGATGAAAAAACCTTTATCCACGTCTCTTGAAAAATATCTTCCGCATCTTCTTTCGTTTTCGCTAACTTATAGCATAAGGAATATATTTGCTGCTTATATATATCAATTAATTCTTCTACCTTTTCTTCCATCATAAGCCTCCTGTCATTTATATAAGACGACGCAAATTATCCTTTTGTTTGATAAAATTTTATTTTTTTATTATCTCCATACAAAAAGGCAATCACAACATCATGTGATTGCCTTTTATTTAAAAACGAAAGTCCGCTTCCGCTTTTCTTTATTGTCTAGCTCCAGCGGCTAGAATACTCGGTGGCTTCGCGCCTTCCTCCGAGGCAAAGTACGCCTCTCTGTCAGGAGCTCCATCCTCCTCCTATTCTGAACGAGCCGCTTCCGCTTTTCTTTATGTCCAGCTCTGCCTCCTAGCCCCTTCTGTCTAAGAACCTTCCCCACGAGAAGATAAAATGCATCTTCTGTGGGAAAGAACCTTAGCCTTCGGGACTAAACAGTCGGCTCCGCTTTTCTTCATTACATTTTTTCTGGTGCAGATACTCCTACGATTGCTAATGCATTTTGAAGCGTAGTGCGTACTGCTTTCATTAACTCGTAACGAGCTTTACTTAATTCTAAGTTATCTTGGTTTAATACTTTTTCTGCATTGTAGAAGCTGTGTAATGCTGCTGCTAATTCAAATGCATAGCTTGTAATGCGGTGTGGCAGACGTTTTTGTGCTGCATCCGCAACTACAGCTGGGAATTCACCAAGCTTTTTCAGTAACTCTACTTCTTTCTCAGAAGTAACAAGTTTGTAATTCACGTCTCCATCTGCAGCTAATCCTAACTCTTCACCTTGACGAAGGATACTGCATACACGAGCATGAGCATATTGTGCATAGTATACTGGGTTTTCATTAGATTTTGATACAGCTAAGTCCATATCGAAGTCCAAATGAGAATCACCACTACGCATTGCGAAGAAGTATCGCATTGCGTCCACGCCTACTTCTTCCATAAGCTCACGAAGTGTAACTGCTTTACCTGTACGCTTACTCATTTTCATTTTTTCACCATTTTGGTATAGTTGTACCATTTGGATGATTTCTACTTCAAGTGTTTCTTTATCGTAACCTAGCGCTTGAATAGCAGCTTTCATACGAGGAATGTAACCGTGGTGGTCAGCACCCCAAATATTGATTAGCTTATCGAAACCACGCTCTAATTTATCGCGATGGTAAGCAATATCTGGCGTTAAGTATGTGTAAGAACCGTCATTTTTAATTAATACACGGTTTTTGTCATCACCGTAAGTCATTGAACGGAACCAAGTTGCTCCGCCTTCTTCAAAGATTTCGTCACGCTCTTTTAATACAGTAAGTGCAGCATCGATTTTTCCGTTTTTGTATAATGATGTTTCTGAGAACCATACATCAAATTTAACACGGAAGCTCTCTAAGTCTTTTTGAAGTTTTGCTAACTCATATTTCAAACCGTATGAACGGTAGAATTCATAGCTTTCTTCAGCATCAGCTTTTGCGTAACGATCGCCAAACTCTTCAGCTAAACGTTTACCGATTCCAATGATATCCGCACCATGGTAACCGTCTTCTGGCATTTCTTTATCTAAACCTAAAGCTTGCATGTAACGAGCTTCAACAGAAAGAGCTAAATTATGAATTTGGTTACCGGCATCATTAATATAGTACTCACGAGATACATCGTATCCTGCTTTTGCTAATACGTTACATAAAGTGTCACCCACTGCCGCCCCACGTGCATGTCCTAAGTGAAGGTCACCTGTTGGATTCGCAGATACGAACTCAACTTGTACTTTTTCACCTTTACCAGTGTTCGTTTCACCGTAAGCTTCACCAGCGTTTACGATTGTTGGAATTAAATCTGTTAAGTAGCTATTATCCATATAGAAGTTAATAAAACCAGGACCAGCGATTTCGATTTTTTCAATAGAAGCTTTTGCTTTATCGAAGTTTGCAACTAGTTCTTCTGCAATCATACGAGGTGCTTTTTTCGCAACGCGTGCAAGTTGCATTGCCATGTTTGTAGAGAAGTCACCATTTGTTTTATCTTTTGGAGATTCTAATACAACGTTTGGAATCTGTTCTTCTGTCGCTAATTCTGCCTTTAATACAGCAGCTTGAATTTCTTCTTTAATCAATCCTTTTACCTGTTCTAAGGAATTCATTATTTTGCCTCCTTCAAATTAATTGTAATTGTATATCTGCCAGCTTCTTGTTCACTTAGAAGCAATGCGTACGTTAAGAAGAGTTGTCCTTTTTTCTTTTCATCCGACCATTTAAAAAGAACGTTATCAGTTTTCGTTTGCAGTGCAAACGTACCAAGTTCACTCGTATACGTACCCGTTGTCCATTCACCTTTCACATGCGTCTGACGCATAGAAATAGCACCTGAACGCATAATGAGAACTTGTTCATCTTGAATTTTAATAATTGTTTTCACTTCGCCTTGTTCGTTCGGCTCCTGGAATGTTACATATGTACCTTGACCTTTTACATAGTATTGACCATTTGCTTCAAAAGCAACGGTTTCCTTCCTCGCCCCTTCACGGATTTCTGTTACGAAATGAACGTGTACCGGCAAGCCTGCAAGTTGTTTCTTCACGTCTTGCACACCTTTCAAATGTTATAGATATTAAATACTACTTATAATAAATCACTTTTCCTATCATATCAAAAAAAGACGCTGTCTGTCTGCTGAAAAATCAGGAAAACTCCATTTCAAAAAATAATTCCCTCCTACTTTATTTCATATGATAAAATATTTTTTAAATCTAAATATTCTTTTAATTATAGAGGTGAATTCAATGATACCAACAAAGTTAAAAAAGGGTGATGAAATACGCGTGATTTCACCATCCTGTAGTTTAAGTATTGTTTCAAATGAAAATAGAAAACTTGCTATAAAAAGATTAACTGACATGGGCTTTCAAGTGACATTCTCAAAATATGCCGATGAGATAGATCGATTTGCTTCCTCTTCTATTTCTTCCCGCGTCCAAGACCTCCATGAAGCATTTAGAGACCCTAATGTAAAAGCTATTTTAACTACACTTGGCGGATACAACTCGAATGGTTTATTGAAATATCTCGATTTTGATTTAATTCGTGAAAACCCAAAATTTTTCTGTGGTTATTCTGATATTACTGCCTTAAATAATGCAATTTACGCAAAAACGGGTCTCGTTACATATTCAGGTCCCCACTTCTCTTCATTTGGAATGGAAAAAGGACTCCATTACACGGCTGATTACTTTTTACAATGCTTAACCGCTAATGAGCCTATTGAAATCATTCCGGCGGAAACGTGGAGCGATGATTCTTGGTATATGGATCAGGAAAATCGAGAATTTATTAAAAATGAAGGGTATGTTCCAATTCAAAAGGGGGAAGCGACAGGAGAAATTATCGGTGGCAATATGAGCACACTTAATTTACTACAAGGCACACCATATATGCCAAACTTAAAGGGCAAAATTTTATTCCTTGAAGAAGACAGTTTAACAGGAAAATCGACACTTAAAACTTTTGATCGCTATCTACATTCCCTTATGCAGCAACCTAATTTTGAACATATAACAGGTATTGTAATAGGAAGAATGCAAAAAGAAGCAGAATGTACGATAGCGGACATTCAAGAAATGATTGCTTCAAAACCTGAACTTGCACATATTCCTATTATTGCAAACGCAAGTTTCGGGCATACAACCCCGATTTTCACTTTCCCAATTGGTGGACGTGCAAAAATTATTTCTAACAAAGAAAAGACATCTATCACTATTTTAGCGTACTAAAAAAGGAGCGAATGAGTCGCTCCTTTTATGGTTTTTCTATTTTTTGCAACGCTTTTTGCGGGATTGACTCTTTCGTTATTTCAGCCCATCCTTTTCCTTGCATACCTTTTGCATAAATTTTTATAAAAGCACCTGCATGCAATTCACGATTTACCATTCTTTTAATAATTTGTTGATTTCCGTCCTCTGTATACCCTTTAAATGTATACAAATACTCACCGTCTTTTTTCTCACCTTTATCTACAACCGCATAATAATCTTGTATTTCTTTATTTGAAAAGAAGTTGTCTACAAAAGCATGTACACCTTCTGTTTTTGTATTCAAATAATACGCTGTTCCCCCTAAAATAATGGCGAATACAGCTAAAACTTTAATGACCAATTTCATACATGCGCCTCCTGTTTTACACTTCTTTCTCACTAATGTTATGTCTATACCTGTATTATACGGAAAAGGGTATACTATACTCTATCGAAAAGTCTTACACAATCCTTACATTATTGTAAGGGATTTTTTCTTACAGCAAGTTCCCAAGAAAAAAATTTTCCGTTTCATACACTTTTATATTATTATTGAATGATACGAATTTTTATTACAAAAATCAAAGGAGACAGTTTTCAAATGGCTATCTTGCAAGGTTTAGCACTATTACTTGTTGTACTTTGTCTATTTACACTTTTCAGTTACCGTGCGCCTTACGGAATGAAGGCGATGGGTGCTTTAGCTAATGCAGCAATCGCAAGTTTTCTTATTGAAGCATTTCACCGTTATATAGGTGGAGAAATGTTTCACAATGACTTTTTACAATCAGTAGGAGAAGCTTCTGGTAGTATGAGCGGTGTTGCAGCAGCGATTTTAGTCGCATTAGCAATCGGTGTTTCCCCCGTATACGCTGTTTTAATTGGTATCGCTACTAGTGGATTCGGTATTTTACCAGGATTTTTCGCCGGATACGTTTGTGCCTTCGTCGTGAAATTTCTCGAAAAGAAATTACCGGCTGGTGTGGAATTTTTAGCAATCCTATTTATCGCTGCACCAATCTCACGTGGAATGGCAATGCTTATGGATCCGCTCGTTAACGCAACACTTGGTAAAATCGGTTCTATGATATCAGTTGCAACTACAGAAAGTCCTATCATTATGGGTATTATGCTTGGTGGATTAATAACAGTTATTTCTACCTCTCCACTGAGTTCTATGGCACTAACTGCAATGCTTGGATTAACAGGTTTACCAATGGCAATTGGTAGTCTTGCCGTAGCAGCTTCAGCCCCGATGAACTTTATTTTCTTTAAACGATTAAAAATTTGTTCAAAGAAAGATACAATTGCTGTAGCAATCGAGCCTTTAACACAAGCCGATGTTGTCTCAGCAAATCCAATTCCAATTTATATGACAAATTTCGTTGGCGGTGCACTTGCCGGTATTATTACATCGCTATTCCAGCTTGTTAATAATGCACCAGGAACAGCATCACCAATTCCAGGTCTTCTCGTCCTATTCGGATTTAATGACGTTATAAAAGTAACGATTGCTGCTGTACTATGTGGAATCGTTACCACTATTATCGGATACATCGGATCTATTGTGTTCCGCAAATATCCGATCCGCTCTGCTGATGAAATTCGCGGCGTTAATTCGGAAGAGAAAGTTGCATAAGAAAAAGAGTTATTCTCACCTTTTGAGAATAACTCTTTTTTTCATGTCTTGCCATGGTAAATAAGATTATATCGACGATTTTTTTATATATCGACTTACCGACACATTCTGAGCGAGCCGCTTCCGCTTTTATTTCTATCCAGTTACGCCTCCTAGACCCTTGCGTCTAAGAACCTTCCCTGCTAAAAGGTAAAAAGCACCTTTTGCAGGGAAGAACCTTATTCACCGGGTCTAAACAGTCGGCTTCACTTTTACTTCACCCAACCGAGCAGCATTTCCCGCACGAATTTGCTTGCTGCGACTGGTGTTTGATCACTATGGTCGTAGACCGGAGCTACTTCTACTAAGTCTGCTCCAACTACATTTATATTTGAATTTGCAATTGCTACGATGGAATCTAATAATTCTTTAGATGTAATACCGCCAGCTTCTAACGTTCCTGTTCCTGGAGCGTGAGCTGGGTCTAATACATCAATGTCGATTGTGACATAGACTGGGCGTCCAGCAAGTTTCGGTAATACTTCTTTTAACGGTTCTAATACGTCAAATTTATATAAGTTCATACCTACTTCTTTCGCCCATTCAAATTCTTCCTTCATTCCAGAACGAATTCCGAAAGAATATACGTTTTCCGGACCAATTAAATCACACACTTTACGAATTGGTGTAGAGTGGGATAAAGGCTCCCCTTCATACGATTCACGTAAATCAGTATGAGCATCCATGTGGATGATTGCTAAATCCGGATATTTTTTTGCCATTGCCTTAAAAATTGGCCAAGACACTAGGTGCTCACCGCCGAGACCTAGTGGAAACTTATCGGCATCTAAAAGTTTTGATACATACTCTTCAATCATGTCTAAACTGCGTTGTGCGTTTCCGAATGGTAATGGGATATCACCCGCATCAAAATATTTTACCTCTTCTAATTCACGATCTAAATATGGGCTATATTCTTCAAGACCGATTGATACTTCACGAATACGTGCAGGACCAAAGCGAGAACCTGGACGGTAACTTACTGTCCAATCCATAGGCATCCCGTAAATAACTACCTTTGACTCTTCAAAACTTGGATGACTTTTAATAAATACTTTACCTGAATAAGCTTCATCAAAACGCATATTCTTTTCCTCCTTATGTGGAACTTAAGGTATCCCAACCTTTCATTATTTCTCAAATTTGGAGCGAACTGCTCCTCTTTCTCGATTTACCGGTGTCTTCTTTTTTAACAATAAGAAGACGATTTTCTTTACAGGAGTGTAAGTAGCTAGCATGTTCAAGTCTTCTGGACAAACACCTTAAATGAGCTACCTACACTTTATTTGTTCAAACTCGATTTCTTACTTAATTAAATCGCCAACAAATTTCGGTAATGCGAATGCTGCATTGTGTAATTCTTTTGTGTAGTATTTCGTTTCGATTTCGTGGAAACGCTCTTCACTTACTTCTAATGGATCATGTTTTTTAGATCCAATTGTGAACGTCCAAAGACCACTTGGGTAAGTTGGGATGTTCGCTGTGTATAAACGAGTAATTGGGAAAATCTCTTTTACGTCTTTAAACACAGTTGTAATTAGTTCTGGTGTGAACCAAGGGTTGTCCGTTTGTGCAACGAAAATACCATCTTCTTTTAACGCTTTAGAGATTCCAGCGTAGAAACCTTTCGTAAATAAGTTTACTGCTGGGCCTACTGGCTCAGTAGAATCTACCATAATTACGTCGTATTCATTTTCGCTTTCTGCGATGTGTAGGAAACCGTCTCCTACTTTTACTTCTACACGCTCATTATCTAATGCGCCTGCAATTGATGGTAAGTATTGTTTAGAGTACTCAATTACTTTTCCATCGATTTCAACAAGAGTTGCTTTCTTTACACTTGGGTGTTTTAACACTTCGCGAATAACACCGCCATCGCCGCCGCCAACAACTAATACGTTTTCAGGGTTTGGATGTGTAAATAAAGGTACGTGCGCTACCATTTCGTGATAAACGAACTCGTCCTTTTCTGTTGTCATAACCATGCCGTCTAAAATAAGCATGTTTCCGAACTCTTCCGTTTCAACCATATCAAGTTTCTGGAATTCTGTTTGCTCCGTATGTAATGTGCGGTTAATACGCGCCGTAATCCCAAAATGTTTTGTTTGTTTTTCAGTGAACCATAGTTCCATCGTACAATCACGCCTTTCAATGCAAATTTATAATAGGGACATCATTAATGTCCCCTAACAAAAATAAAACAAAACATCCAAAATGTATAGTTAAAAGTACAAAAATACCGAAAATATATTTTAGTCAGAGGGTTCTAACATATGTGTATAAAGAAAACCCTTTCTTAAGAAAGGGTTTTCGTCTCTAGTTCTACTGGTTTACGAATTGGAATTAAGATCATAATACAACCAACTAACACAACAATTCCCCCAACTAAAAATGGGCTTTGTGGTGAAACTGTGTGCCCGATAACTCCTGATAAAATTGGAGCAATCGCACCACCTAACCAACGAACAAAGTTATAAACACCTGACGTAACAGATCTTTCATAAGGTGAAATATCCATTACATAACTTGTATATAATGCATTGTTTAAGCCAGATGCCAATCCTGATAAAACGATAAGAGTAATTTGTAACCACATAATTTTCACAAAGAATAGTGCAATTAAGAAAATCGCAAATACGAGTAAACTCCCCTTCAATAATGTTTTTGGTTCATATTTCCCTTCTAGTTTATGTGCTAAAATTGCAGAACCGTAAGCTAACGCCAGTCCCCATCCGCAAAATACAAAGCCTAATTGAATAGCTGATAAATGCATAATAAGTGGTGAATATGCTAACACAACAAAAAATCCGTAGTAGTATAGCATCCCTGAAATAGCACCTTGCATAAATGGTTTATACTTCACCAAGTTAAGTAATTCCCCTACGCCAGCAGCCTTACGCTTCACCTTTCGCTCTGGTTCTTTTACAAAAAAGAATACTAAAATAAATGCTAAGAAAATTAAAATACTCGTCGCGAAAAACGGATAACGCCAAGAATGTCCACCTAGTATTCCACCCAATAACGGCCCCCCAGCCATACCTAAGCCGATAGCTGCTTCGTATAATCCTACTGCTTCATGAACTTCTTTACTTAATGCTATTAACAGTGTCATTGCTGTCGCAAAAAACATCGCATTTCCTAATCCCCATCCAGCACGGAAAAGAGATAATTGAGCAATCGTTTGCGATATACCGCATATAAACGCAAATACAGTCACAATCGCAAGACCGATTGTCATCATTCGTTTATCACCAAATCTCGATGCAAATATACCAGCTGGTAACATCATGATTGCCATCGTTAAAATATAAGCGGTAAATAACATTTCAACTTGCCAATGCGTTGCACCAATTTTCTCAGCAATAATCGGCAAGATTGGGTCAACTACCCCTATACCCGAAAAGGCAAGAAAGGTAGCTACCACTGTAATCAATCTCCCTAGTTTTTGTTTGCTTTCCATTTTGATTACTCTCCTTTTGTGCTCTCTAAAAATGTTACTGCACGATGTAAACTATCTTCGAGTTCTGCCTTTACACGTTGCATTTGCTCCATTTTTTCGTCTAACGTTTGCACTTGTTTTTCAAGCATATCTTTAATTTCTTGAATCACTTCACGATCACGAGGGTTCTCGCTATTTCTTCTTTGCTCCATTCTTTCTTTTAGTGATAAGAAATGTTGCATTTCTTGAAGTGTGATTCCTAGCACTTCTTTCGCTTCTACAATTCTTTTAATTCTGGCAATATCCTCATCCGTATACAGACGAATATTCCCCTCACTACGTTCTGGGGGATGAATTAAACCAATTTCCTCATAATAACGAAGTGTACGTTTTGTTAAACCGACTTGCTTTGTTACTTCATCAATTTTATACATGTTTATTCCTCCCTTCACTCAATTATTACATTTTACGTTAACGTTAACTTTTCTGCAACTGTTAGACTTTTGTAAATGTTTGTCATATTCAATTGTATTTTCCCTAAAGCAGTTTCATAATGAAAGAAAAGAGATAATAAGGAGATTTTCATATGAGTAAACCACTTATTTTTGCTCACCGCGGAGTAAAAGGAACACATCCCGAAAATACGATGATTGCCTTCCAAGAAGCTGAACGCATTGGCGCTCACGGAATTGAACTCGATGTCCACCTATCAAAAGATGGTGAACTTGTCGTAATTCACGATGAAACCGTCGATCGTACAACAAATGGCGTTGGACTTGTTTCTGAAAAAACGGTAGAGGAATTACAATCATTGGACGCTGGTAGCCATAAAGCCCCTTCTTTCCAAGAAGCAAAAATTCCAACGTTGCGCGAGGTTTTCATTTGGCTTTCCACAACGAACTTACAACTAAATATTGAATTAAAAACAGATGTTATTCATTACCCAAATATTGAGGGAAAAGTTGTTGCACTTGTGCGTGAATATCATCTTTCAAATCAAATTGTATTTTCATCATTTAACCATGACTCTGTTTCATTATTAGCAGAAATTGCTCCTGAAATTCCAAGAGCAATTTTATATGATACACCGATTGCTAATCCAATTGCCGAAGCAAAACATAGAGAAGCAAGTGGATTACATCCAAACTTCCAGCTATTAACGAAAGAATTTGTGCAGTTAGCACAAGAGCAAGGATATGTTTTCCGTCCATATACAATTAACGAATACAAAGATTTACAAACTATGATTGATTATGGTGTAGATGTCATCATTACCGATTGGCCAGCACGTGCCTTTGAGCTCCTTTCTTAATGGAAGGGGCTTTTTTATTTTCGAAATTTCATTGTTTAAAATAAACGAAAACCCTCAATACTAATACAATAACGCTTGTATTAATGAGGGGCTGAAAAAAGATGGATCAAACTATGAATCCAAAACTTAAAAAATATAAACGTCTTTTCTTCACCGCAATGTTTTCTTGCGTCCTTTTCTTCGTTTTTTCTTTTTTTGTTATTATTATAGTTGCAAAAATTATGGGACCTCCTCCTGTTGCGGTCCCGCAAACAAGCGTCTTTTACGCAAACGATGATACCGTTATTGGACAAAGTAACGAAATTCAAAAACGTTACAATGTCTCTCTTAATGAAATTTCACCTTATGTAAAAGAAGCGACCCTTTCTATTGAAGATCAAAGATTTTATAAACATCACGGCTTCGATTTAAAACGGATTGCAGGTGCAATTGTTGCTGATTTAAAAGCAATGGCAAAGGTACAAGGAGCTAGTACAATTACACAACAATACGCGCGTAATCTGTATTTAGATCATGATAAAACGTGGAAACGGAAATTATTAGAGGCAATGTACACTGTCCGCCTTGAAGTAAACTATAATAAAAATCATATTTTAGAAGGATATTTAAATACAATTTATTACGGACATGGCGCTTATGGCATCGAAGCTGCGTCCCGTCTATATTTCGATAAAACAGCAAAAGAGTTAACATTAGCAGAAGCTAGTATGCTCGCAGGTATCCCAAAAGGACCAAGTGTCTATTCTCCCTTTTTGAAAGAGGATCGTGCTAAAGGACGACAAGCCCTCATATTAGATGAAATGGTAGAACAAGGATATATTACGAAGCAACAAGCAGCCTTAGCGAAGAAAGAGCCACTAACTTTTGCCTCATTAGATACGAAAAAAGTAGCAGAGGTCGCACCATATTTCCAAGATGCTGTACAAGCTTCACTTCTTCGTGATGTTGGATTAGACGAACAAGCTTTACAACGAGGTGGCTTGCGAATTTATACAACGCTAGACCCTAAACTACAAGCTGTAGCAGAACAAGCTGTAAAAGATCATATACCTGACACAACAAACATACAAACTGCTCTCGTCTCTATGAATCCAACGACAGGTGAAGTGGCTGCTCTTGTTGGCGGAACTGATTATACTACGAGTCAATTTAACAGGGCTACACAAGCCATCCGTCAGCCTGGTTCTACATTTAAGCCATTTCTATATTATGCGGCATTAGAACGAGGATTCACACCTGCTACGCGCTTAAAAAGCGAATATACTGTATTCACCTTAGGTGACGGTGTTTCAAAGTATAAACCGAAGAACTATAAAGATTATTATGCCGATGATTTCGTAACGATGGCACAAGCTCTCGCAGTCTCTGATAACATATATGCTGTGAAAACGAATTTATTTTTAGGAGATGACGCGCTTGCAAAAACAGCGAAACAATTTGGAATTACAAGTGCATTAAAAGATGTGCCTTCTCTAGCTCTCGGTACATCACCAGTAAAACCAATTGAAATGGTCAACGCTTATAGCATGTTCGCAAACGGTGGAAAAGAAGTAAAACCTACTTTCATTCGCCGCATTATGGATCATGAAGGAAATATATTATACGATGCTCATTTAGAGAGTAAACAAGTTCTCGACAAGAGCAAAGCGTTTGTAATGGAAGAAATGATGACTGGTATGTTTAATAAGAAACTAAGCAGTTATGCTGCTGTAACTGGCCAATCGATGTTATCAAAATTATCAAGAACATATGCCGGAAAATCTGGTTCTACTGAAACGGATAGTTGGATGATCGGATTTACTCCGCAAATCGTAACTGGTGTATGGGTCGGATACGATCAACCTAAATCTATTTCAAACGTAGCAGAACAAGGATATGCGAAGAAAATATGGACTGATACGATGGAGAAAGGCTTAGATGGACAGCCAAAAAAAGAATTTAAACAACCAGGTGACGTCGTAGCGGTTAATATCAACCCAGAGAACGGTAAAATTGCTACAAAAAATTGTCCTATTTCTGTGAAAATGTACTTCGCTAAAGGTACCGAACCGACTGAATATTGTATGGATCACGTCGATGATAAAGAAGAATTTGAAAAAACGACTGAAGAAAAGAAAAAAACAAGTTGGTGGAAAAAATATCTTCCTTGGTAAAAAAAATAGCTGACGGGCATCCGTCAGCTATTTTTTATTCACTTAATAATGCACGGCGCAATTCTTCACCAGATTCGTTCCAAATTGCTTCATTATGTTCTTTCAAGAACGTACCAAGTACTTTTTTAGATGATTCATCCATATGGTCAACCATAATGTGACGCTTCATTGATTTATCCATTTTGTTTACGTGTTCTGGAAGTGATTTATATCCGCGGCGAATCTCACGGTCAACTGTCATTTCACAAGCTGTTACACCTGCGTAATACGCACCTGTCGCAGTTCTTTCAATCGTTACCCAAACAAGCCAAAATGGTTTTCCGTTTGGAACTTCATCTTTATTTGTTAAAAACTTAATACCTTTTTCTACTGTACTACGCGCATGCATCGCACCGATATCAACGAATGCAGTCTTCTCTAGTACATCAACAAATACAGGTGAAATGTTTTCTAAGCTTAATGCCCCAACACCAAATCCACCATGTCCATCTGTTGAATCATTTTTCACGATATTAAAACCGATTTTTTTCTTTTTCTCTGTCATATGTAAAATCCTCCTCACTTAAAAATTATAAAAGGCCAAAAATAGGCGCAATGATGCTATCTAAAAATACAAATACATGCGGAATAACTACCTGAAAAATAGGTTGAATTGTGTAATTACTAAGCGGTGTAATAACGAGAATTAATAACGCAATTGCCCCGTATTTTTCATACTGTGTCATTTTCGCGCGAATATTTGCTGGTGCTAAATCTTCCACTACGCGATACCCATCAAGTGGTGGGATCGGTAATAAGTTAAATACAAGTAAAACGATATTCAGCATAATAAAAATCTGGAAAAATTGAGCTAACGTATCTGCTACTGCAGATGGAATTGAGTATAATACACCAAATTTTAATAAGCTATACCAAATAATTAAACCAATTGCACTTAAAATTAAGTTACTAATCGGCCCTGCAATTGAAACTAATATGCCTGCAAGACGCGGTCTTTTAAAGTTATATGGGTTAACAGGAACCGGTCTTGCCCAACCGAATCCAAGAATTAATACTGCAATCAAACCGATAGGGTCTAAATGAGCCATCGGTGATAACGTTAAACGCCCTTGTCTCTTTGCTGTATCGTCCCCAAATTTATATGCAACATATGCATGTGCAAATTCATGAACGGATAATGCAATAATAATCGCCATTGCTACCAACGGAATTTCGTGCAATGGATATCTAAATAACTGATCCATACTTCATCTCCTCTTCCATATGTCAAAAAAAGAAATTATTTGTTTTTTCGATTGTTCTTCCCCATAATCCGCTATAATAAGAGTGTAACTTACATAAAAGGAGCGATTGTACATGCCATACGTAACAGTGAAAATGCTAGAAGGACGCACAGAAGAACAAAAGAAAGCTCTTGCTGAGAAAGTAACAGCAGCAGTAAGCGAAACAACTGGTGCTCCTGAAGAAAACATCGTTGTTTTCATCGAAGAAATGTCTAAAAACCATTATGCAGTTGGCGGAAAACGATTAAGCGACAAATAATTTCAAGTTTTTTCATAAGAAGTAGCCATTAGCTGCTTCTTATTTCTTTCCTTCTAACAACTCAATAATTCTCTCTTTATATTTTCCTTTTCTTCCATCTTCATAGATTAAATCATGTGGATAGAATAACTTTTGATCCGTTCTTTTCTTACCTGTAATCGCCTCAACAATATCCGATTCACGTGAAAGCTCTCTAAGCTCTCCGTTTGGCATAAGAAGCAGGATTGGCAGACGCTCTTCTTCTTCTCCTGCACGATAAAAGTCATACGGTAAGTCCGATGTTGAATCAACTACTAAATAATACTCCGGATCAAGTCCAATCTTTTTAAATAAACTACTTAACTCCATCCAATTATCTAAACCGTGTTTATCTGTAAACTCTACATATTTAAATAGATTTCGATTCATAAAACGGCGACATAAATCGCTTAAAATTGGATCTTCTTCTTCCTGCCATACTTGGAAGTAGTAATACATAACGTTCTCGTCTAACTTTAAATAATCCTCTACTGTTACTTCTTCTTCAAATAAAGAATAGAAATGAACAGGATGATTTTTAAATGTGTAATACTTCTCGTGCAGTGATTTCGCACGGTGTAAAATCTTCGTTAAAATAACTTCTGCACTTCGCGTTACCGGATGGAAATATACTTGCCAATACATTTGATAACGACTCATAATGTAATGCTCAACAGCATGCATACCACTATTTTTAATGACTACTTGATTCCCATACGGACGCATTACACGCAGTATACGTTCCATATCGAAGTTTCCGTACTTTACGCCTGTAAAATAAGCATCTCTTAATAAATAATCCATACGATCCGCATCAATTTGACTCGAAATCATACTAATCGCTAATTTATTAGTAGACGTTTTTGCAATTACATCTGCTACCTTTTGTGGAAACTCCTTATCAACACGACTTAATACATCATTAATCTCCGTATTGCCAACGATAATCTTTTGCGTAAATTTCTCATGATCTAATGAAAATACTTTTTCAAACGAGTGAGAAAATGGGCCGTGGCCGACATCATGAAGTAATGCCGCACATAAACATAACAATCTATCTTCAGCATTCCAATTTGGTCTGCCATCAAACACATCATCAATCATACGACGAATAATTTCGTATACACCTAACGAATGAGTAAAGCGACTATGCTCTGCACCGTGAAATGTAAAAAATGTCGTTCCAAGCTGCTTAATACGGCGCAAGCGTTGAAATTCTTTCGTTCCGATTAAATCCCAAATAACACGATCACGCACGTGCACATATTTATGTACTGGGTCTTTAAACACTTTTGTTTCGCTGAGTTTGTCGTTTAAATATACCACTTTCCGACATCCCCCTTTCTTTACTACATTCTTACTTTATATTATAAACGAAATGAGAAACAGAAAGAAATGAAAGACTGTATTAATTCCCTTTATAAAAAGAAAAAATCACCTTTACCGAAGTAAAAGTGATTTCCTTTATACATTATTTACCTAAAACGAATTCAGCAACTTCGTCTAAGATCATATCTTTCCCTAATGGGAAGTAACCTTTGTTTAAGTCTTCATTTTTAATTGTAAATACGTGGTTGTTTTTAACAGCGTTCATGTTTTTCCAAATTGATTCTTCTTGGAATTCTTTTAAGCGCTGAGAACCGTCACCAGTTGTAAATACGAATAAGTAATCTGGGTTGTAATCGATTAAAGCTTCTTTTTGTACTTGTACTAACGGTTTATCAGTTGGTGTACCTTTAACTGCTGGTAGTTTTAAATCATTAAAGATTACGCTACCGTAACCGTAGTCACCGTATACGCGGAAAGCATTTGGATATGCAGCCATTTTCATAAATGTTGCTTCACCAGTTTTAGCGACGATTTTGTCATGTAATTTGCTTGCTTTTTCATCATACTTTTTGAACCATTCTTTTGTTTCTTTTTCTTTACCGAAGATTTGACCTACTTCTTGGAATTTTGGACGCCATTGATCTAATGGAGTGTTTAACATAACTGTTGGTGCAATTTTAGATAATTGATCATAAATCTTTTCTTGACGATTATTTACAAGAATTAAATCTGGTTTTGCAGCAGCTACTGCTTCGATGTTAATTTTATCGCCCCAAGCAGAACCAACTGGTTTAACGTCTTTTAGTTTCTTTTCAATATGTGCATCAATTTTTTCTTGAGATGTATTAGCAGTAATAACCGGTTTCATACCGAAAATTAATAATTCTTCTGTTGAACCACTAAGGTCAGCAATTTTCTTTGGATTTGCAGGAATTTTAATTTCCCCTTTTGCATGTTTTACAGTGCGCTCTTCAGTCTTTGCATCTGCTTTCTTTTCTTCTTCTTTGTTAGAACAAGCTGCAAATAGTACAGAAGTCACAACTAGTACCATTGCTAATAGTGCCATTTTAAAATTCTTCATGTTCCCACTCCTTCTAGCTGTATTTATCTTATAAGTTACAATGAACTATAAGAAACAAATATAACAATTAATTTATATATATTTATTAATTGTTGTTAATAACCCATTCTAACGGGCGTTCAACTTCCCATTCTTATATAAGAAGCTCAACGTCCATTAGAAGTCCCCCCTCTTCACGAGGGGGTTCTACTTATGCTTTTTTACGCAATTGATTACTAATCATCGCTAAATCATATGTTAAACAAATTGGCTTACAGTTTACTGGACAAGGAACGATTTGAGCTTCAATCTCAAATACACTGCGAAGTGTTTCACTTGTCATAACTTCATCTGGCGTTCCTTGTTTCATTAACTTACCTGCTTTTAATGCAATCATATGATCTGAGAAACGAGAAGCGTGGTTTAAGTCATGGATAACCATAACAATCGTTCTACCTTCTTCTTCATTTAATTTTTTCAATAAGTTTAATACTTCTAATTGATGAGCCATATCTAAGTACGTTGTTGGTTCATCCAATACAAGTAATTCTGTTCCTTGTGCAAGGGCCATCGCAATCCATACACGTTGACGTTGCCCGCCTGATAACGCCTCTGCTGAACGATTTGCGAATTCTGTCATTCCCGTCACTTCAAGTGCCCAATGAATGTAACGATAATCCTCTTCTTTCAACGTTCCAAATCCTTTTTGATGAGGAAAACGTCCATATGAAACAAGTTCAAACACAGTAAGGCCAGTTGGCACTTCTGCAGTCTGTGGTAAAATCGCCATTTTCTTTGCGATTTCTTTTGTTGGTTGTTTCTCGATTGCTTTTCCGTCAAGATAAACAGTACCTTTTTTCGCCTTCAAAATACGAGAAGCCGTTTTTAATAATGTGGACTTCCCACAACCATTTGGTCCAATAATTGTTGTAATTTTCCCTTCCGGAATTTCAACTGTTAATCCATCAATAATTAACCCTTCATTATAGCCAACAGATACCGCATCAACTGCTAAAGTTGCCATACAAAAAGCCTCCCTTTATTTTGTCCTCATAAGTAAGTATATAAAATATGGTGCACCAATTACAGAAATAACAAGACCGACCGGTATTTCTGAAGTTGTTAACACGCTTCTTGAAATTACGTCTGCGAATAAGAGTAAAAACGTCCCTATTAGTGCAGCAGTAGGCAGCATAATTTGATGTTTACCACCAACAAGGCGCCTCGCTAAATGCGGAGCCATTAAACCGATAAAACCAATTCCTCCGGCAACAGCGACAGATGCACCAGCTAAGCAAACTGCAATAAATAATAATTTACGTCTTTCCTTTTCTACATTTAAACCAAGACCAACTGCTGTAGAATCGCCTAGGTTCATTACATTTAATATGTGCGCCTTACTAATAGCAAGTGGCAAGAAAATAACCATCCATGGAAGTACACTTAGCACGAACTTCCAATCTGTTCCCCATAAACTTCCTGCTAACCAAATCGTAGCAAAACGAAAATCGTTAGATGTCATCTTCATAGAAAAAATTAAACTAACAGCACCAAACCCGGCTGCAACAGCGATACCAACTAGTATTAATCTCGTTGATGAAACGCCGTCTTTCCATGCTAGTAAATAAATAATAACCGCCGCTAATATTGCACCAACCAACGCGAAGAATGGAAGGATAAATACAGATAAAAATGTACCAGTCCCAACTTTTCCAAAGAAAAAGTAGACGAATATAACAACTGTTAATCCCGCTCCAGCGTTAATACCGATAATACCTGGATCAGCAAGTGGATTTCGTGATAATCCTTGCAAAATCGCACCTGACATCGCTAAAGCAGATCCGACTAGTATAGCAATCACCATACGCGGCATGCGGAATTCAAATAAAATAACAGACTGATCTTCAGCCCCTATTCCAACCAATGACTTTAATACGTCCATTGGCGGTATTTTAAAAGTTCCTGTATTTAAACTAATAAGAAATATAGAAACGATTAGTCCTACTAAAATCGTTAATATAGAAATGTTCTTTTTTGTTAAGACACTCGTCCTCACATCTTTCCTCTCCCTTCATTACGTGCTAAGTAGAGGAAGAATGGAACCCCAATTAGCGCTGTAATTGCTCCAATTGGCGTTTCAAATGGCGGGTTAATAACGCGAGATAACATATCTGCACATTCAATTAACAGCCCGCCTAAGACCGCAGAACATGGAATAACCCATCTATAGTCCGAGCCTACAAGGAAACGAGTCATATGCGGGATTACAAGACCAACAAATCCAACTGATCCTGCCATGGAAACTGCGGAACCCGTTAAAACAAGAACAAGTACTGTTCCGATAAATTTAATTAATGTCGTATTTTGACCAAGTCCAATCGCAATTTCTTCACCGAAGCTCAAAATTGTAATATATCTCGACATCATAATTGCGATAAAAAGACAAACAAGGCCAATTGGCACTAACATATTAATACTTTGCCATTTCACTCCAGCAACTCCGCCTGCATTCCACATGCTCACCTCTTGAGCAAGATTAAAATACAATGCAATTCCAGATGAAATTGCCCCTAATAAAGCACTAATAGCTGCACCTGCTAAAGCTAATTTCACAGGTGTTAATCCACCTGGTGAAGAAGACCCAATTCCATATACAATGCTTGCACCAAACGCAGCTCCAATAAAAGATGCAATAACAAACATCAAATAAGGTGAATTAGGAAAAAATGCATACATAATTGCAATTCCAAATACTGCACCATCTGTAATCCCCATTAACGATGGTGAAGCAAGTGGATTTCGCGTCATGCCTTGCATAATTGCTCCTGATACCGCTAAAAAGGCACCTGCAACTACGCCCCCTATTGCTCTAGGCATGCGAAGCTCTTGAATTACGTTATGATGTGTAATAGATCCATCAAACTGAAATACAGCTTGCCATACAGTCTTTAAACTAATATCTGCAGCCCCAAAAGAAATAGAAACTGCCATGCTTAAAGCTAACAAAACTGTACCCGCTACTAAAATAATAGAAGCAATGAGCGGTCTGCTCTTAATCTCTTTAACATTCTCTTCTTGCTGTTCTATACTGCTTGCGCTCGCTTCCATCCCTCAACCATCCTAACCAACAACATATATTTATTAAAATGAAAT
This sequence comes from Bacillus sp. FSL K6-0268, assembly GCF_038005425.1. Lineage (NCBI taxonomy): Bacteria > Bacillati > Bacillota > Bacilli > Caryophanales > Bacillaceae > Bacillus > Bacillus sp. FSL K6-0268. The sequence continues at coordinate 3,633,693 of NZ_JBBOTF010000001.1, read as the reverse complement.
TTATTCTCAAATAGTAATAAAAAAATTAGGTGAATTGTTATTTTCCTGATAATGATTCTCAGAATCAGACACTTCTATTCTACCTATCGCTTTAAAAGACTGTCAACCATTATTTTGAAATACAAATTTATATAAATTAGAACTTTAATACAAAAGTTATATCCATCCTTTAGAAAACGTTCGTCCACACAAGAGCACTTTCGCAGAATAAATCGTTCCTCTTATGGGCATAAAAAAGAAGAGTAATCTTTTCACTCTTCTTTTTCTTACTTATTTAACTTTGCTTCAATTTTTACGATTAACTCATCTTCTGTTGGAGCCGCAACTGGACGGTTATTTACAAATGCGAATGATTTTTTACGACCAGGACCACAGTAAGACTGACATCCAACTTCAATCGTTGCACATGAATCTACTTTTTTTAACTTCGGAACTAACGTTTTAACGTTCGTTGCCTGACAGTCATCGCACACGCGAAATTCGTTTCCCATTATATAACACTTCCTCTATTTTAAACTTTTCTCAAGTACATTTAAAAATAAACACTAAATGGTATTTTACCGTTCTTTGAAGCTCGTTGCAAGTTTCCCTACAGGGCCTATTCTCTACATAATGCTACATATTTATATGCTCTCCTACAGAAGCGCTCACCATTCATGGGAAAATTTTTACCTTTCATCGAAATCTACCATATTTTTAAAAGCTTTGTATAAAAGTTTATTTTTTTGCCCATTATAAAAATAGGAAGTTCATAAAAAGAAAGGGAGTTGAATCTATGAAAGTAAGACAAGATGCTTGGACAGATGAGGATGATTTATTACTTGCTGAAACGGTACTTCGTCATGTTCGAGAAGGAAGTACGCAATTAAATGCATTTGAGGAAGTAGGGGATCAGTTAAATCGTACATCCGCTGCTTGTGGTTTCCGCTGGAATGCTGTCGTTCGCTATAGCTATGAACAAGCTCTTCAACTAGCAAAAAAACATCGTAAAGATAAAATGCGCGCTGCAAGCGGTGAGCAAGCGAAAAAACGTTTACTTTATACACCACCAGCTTCAGATTCGATAACTGATTATGAAGAATTCGTACAAGAGGAATCAATTGTACAATATAAAGAAGCTATTCCATATCAAGAATCTACCGTTCCTGTTGCAAAAAGCTCTATGACAATGCAAGATGTTATTTATTTCTTACAAACAGTTGGATCCTCAAATATAAAAGTAACAGCTCTTGAAAACGAGAATACGAGATTGAAACAAGAAATTAAAGCACAAATCCTTCGAAATGAAGAACTAGAAAAGAAACTAGAAAAATTAGAAAAGCAATCTCATACTGTACAAGAAGATTACGAAACACTTATGAACATTATGAACCGAGCTCGTAAGTTGGCAGTCATGGATGACGAAGAACGTTCTCAAACATCTTTCCGAATGGATCGAAACGGTAATTTAGAAAAAATTGCAGAATAAAAAGGATGCATATAATGCATCCTTTTTATTCTTTCACATCTAAACTTCCCCTTTATATATGAGAAAACTCTATTCTTCATTTTTTTGCTATAATAGAGATTGTCATTTTAAAGATAAGGGGTTAGTTATATGAGCAATTCCCGTTCCATTTTATCTCAGCCAGAGTGGCGTATTGTAGATCAATCTAGTTTGGGACCAACATTCCATGCATTGCAGTCATTCGCAATGGATGACACACTGTGCACAAGCATTGGAAATGGTCAATCAGCTGCAACAATGCGTTCTTGGGTTCATCACAATACAATTGTTCTTGGCATTCAAGATTCACGCCTACCACACTTAGAAGAAGGCATTTCCTTGTTAAAAAAGAACAACTTCAATGTTATTGTTCGTAATTCTGGCGGGCTTGCAGTCGTGCTTGATGAAGGTGTTTTAAACGTATCACTTTTATTCCAAGAAACAGAAAAAGGTATCGATATTGATCTTGGATACGATACGATGTGGCATTTAATTAAGGAGATGTTAAAGGATTACGACGTTACTATCGAGGCAAAAGAAATTGTAGGTTCTTACTGTCCTGGTAGCTATGACTTAAGTATTCGCGATCAAAAATTCGCTGGCATTTCACAGCGCCGTATTCGCGGGGGTGTCGCTGTCCAAATTTATCTTTGTGCTACAGGAAGTGGCTCTGAGCGTGCCGCACTCGTTCGTGATTTCTATAACCTAGCCATTCAAGGAGAAGAAACACGCTTTACGTATCCTGAAATTGTACCGAGTACGATGGCTTCACTTTCAGAATTACTTGGCGAAACCATTACAGTACAAGATTTAATGATGCGCCTTTTAAAAACATTGCAGCAATTCGCTCCGAAGTTAACACCATCTCAATTAACAATAGATGAAATACCTTTATATGAGACGAATTTACAACGGATTATTGATCGTAACAATAAAGCACTTGGCTTAGAAAAATAAAGACCGTCGCTATTATAGCGACGGTCTTTATTTCAATTCATTATAGAATTAAAGTGCTTGAGCTGCTGTAATTAAAGCTAACTTGTACACTTCTTCTTCGTTACATCCACGAGATAGGTCATTTACAGGCATGTTTAAACCTTGTAAGATTGGTCCTACTGCTTCGAAGTTACCTAAACGTTGAGCGATTTTGTAACCGATATTACCAGCTTCTAAGCTTGGGAATACGAATACGTTAGCATCACCTTTAATTGTAGAACCTGGAGCTTTTTTCTCAGCTACAGATGGTACGAATGCAGCATCGAATTGGAATTCTCCATCTAAAGTTAATTCAGGAGCCATTTCTTTTGCAATGCGAGTTGCTTCTACAACTTTTTCTGTTTCTGGAGATTTCGCAGAACCTTTTGTAGAGAAGCTTAACATAGCAACGCGTGGGTCAATACCGAATAATTCAGCAGTTTTTGCACTCTCGATACCAATTTCAGCTAAATCTTGGCTGTTTGGTGCAATGTTAATTGCGCAATCAGCGAATACATATTTCTCTTCTTCACGTACCATGATGAATACGCCAGAAGTTTTTGTAACGCCTGGTTTTGTTTTAATGATTTGAAGTGCTGGACGAACTGTATCAGCTGTAGAGTGAGCTGCACCACTTACTAAACCGTGTGCTTTGCCCATGTATACAAGCATTGTACCGAAGTAGTTTTCGTCTTTAAGGATTTTGCGAGCGTCTTCTTCAGTTGCTTTACCTTTACGGCGTTCAACGAAAGATGCTACCATTGCATCCATTTCTTCATATGTAGCTGGGTCATAAATATCAACGCCTGCTAATGTTAAATTCATGCTAGCAGCTTTTGCGCTAATTTCTTCCTTATTACCAACTAAGATTGGTTTTACTAACTCTTCTTTTGCTAAACGCTCTGCAGCGCCTAAAATTCTTTCATCAGTTCCTTCAGGAAGTACGATAGAAATGCCTTTTCCTTGAACTTTTTCTTTTACTGTTGTAAATAAGTTGCTCACGAATAAACCCTCCTACATATGTTAAAAAAACTCTATCTTTAAGAATACTGCTTTTCTTCTATATTTTAAACTTATAGCTCCCAAAAAATAGATAAAATGAAAATGATTATATTTTCATAAAATTCAGCCTAAAAATAAATCCCCTTTAATCCTTATCTCCTCCTATTTTCAAGTAAATTTAAATGTGACAATTTTATGCGCCAAAGCTTTATATAGATGATTTTAAAACTATATATGCTATAGTTAACGTGTAAAACTATCATTAACTGAGGTGAATAGAATGAGTGAAGCAACAACAACGTTAGATGGCTGGTATTGTTTACATGATTTACGTTCTATTGATTGGGCTGCATGGAAAACATTATCTAGCGACGAACGCGGACAAGCTGTGTCTGAATTTTTAAATGTCGTTGAAAAATGGAACGAAGTATCTACTGCGAAAAAAGGTAGTCATGCAATGTATACAGTTGTTGGTCAAAAAGCTGATATTATGCTTATGATTTTACGTCCAACAATGGAAGAGTTAAATGAAATTGAGACAGAATTGAATAAAACAACATTAGCTAAATATATGGTTCCTGCATACTCTTACGTATCTGTTGTTGAACTAAGCAACTACCTTCCAGCTGATGAAGATCCATATCAAAACCCACAAATCTTAGCTCGCTTATATCCAGAACTACCAAAAGCAAATCACATTTGCTTCTATCCAATGGATAAGCGTCGCCAAGGTGATGACAACTGGTACATGCTTCCTATGGAAGAGCGTAAAAAAATGATGTACAGTCATAGTAAAATTGGTCGTCAATACGCAGGTAAAGTACGCCAAGTTATTTCAGGGTCAGTTGGATTCGACGATTTTGAGTGGGGCGTAACATTATTCGCTGACGATGTTCTTCAATTTAAAAAACTTATATATGAAATGCGCTTCGATGAAGTAAGTGCTCGTTATGGTGAATTCGGAACATTTTTCGTTGGAAACATTTTACCAGACGACAAGGTAGAGAAATTTTTACACATATAAAATCGTAAAAAAAGGAACGAAATTCGTTCCTTTTTTTATTACCCTCCATATTTCTCCTCAAAAAACTGCTTTTCTCCGCAAATTTGAACAAAAATCGACAAATCTCTTTCAAATACCTTACAAAATTGTAACCTTTCTATATCCAAATTTATGCTAAAATGATACGAGCTATATGCTAAATAACGATGCGAAGGTGATAATCTATATGAAAAAAATCTTGTCTATTTTACTATTGCTTGTATTGTCAATTTCTTCCTTAGGAGTAACAACATCCCATGCGGAAGAAAAAATACATATTGAGGCTGCTGCTGCACTTTTATTTGATGCAGATACAGGAAAAATACTTCACGAGCAAAATCCAGATGAATTGCTAGCTATTGCTAGTATGTCAAAATTAATTGTTGTTTACGCTGTTTTAGAAGCAATTAAAGAAGGAAAAATCACTTGGGATACGAAAGTAAATATTTCTGATTACGCTTATGAAGTCTCTCGTAATAATGAATTCTCTAATGTACCGTTCGAAAAAGGACGTCAATATACTGTAAGAGAATTATATCATTCTATTGTTATATTCTCTGCAAATGGATCTAGTATTGCTTTAGCAGAACTTCTTGCAGGAAGTGAGAAAAACTTCTTAAATCTTGCAAATGAACATGCAAAAAAGCTAGGGTTAAAGAAATATAAATTTGTAAACTCTACCGGGTTAAATAATGCTGATTTAAAAGGAAAACATCCTGAAGGAACAGATCCGACCGGAGAAAACTCCATGTCAGCTCGCGATATGGGTATTCTTGCAAAAACGATTATTACAAAGTATCCAGAAATGCTAGAGGATACAAAACAAAGATTTAGAAACTTCCCAGACAATCATCCAAAACCAATTCGTATGGAAAACTGGAACTGGATGTTACCAGGCGCTGCCTTCTCTTATGATGGAACGGACGGTTTAAAAACTGGTAGTTCTGATACCGCTGGATATGGGTTCACTATTACAGCGAAACGTGGTGATGTTCGTCTTATCTCGGTTATTATTAAAACAAAATCAATGGATGAACGCTTCACAGAATCTCGTGAATTAATCGAACATGGATTTAATAACTTTGAAAAACAAAAATTAAAAGTTAATAAAAACAATACAATCTCTGTAGTAAAAGGGAAAGAAGACCAAGTAACTGTTGCACCCGAAAAAGAAATAACAGTAATTGCGAAAAAAGGTAGCAAAGAGCCTTATAAAATTGGGACTGAATTAGATAAATCCCTTGCTGAAGATGGACATTTAGTTGCTCCTGTTAAGAAAGATACCAAAGTAGGCTCAATTACTTTAGAATCAACTGATAAATATGGTTTCTTAGACGGTAGTAAAAGTATGAAAGCTACTGCAAAAACGACAGAAGAAGTTGAAAAAGCAAATTGGTTTGTATTATCAATGCGCTCTATTGGAGATTTCTTCTCAAACTTATGGTCTAAAGTATTTTAATAATGATGAAAAGCTAGCTCACGCTAGCTTTTTTTATTTTCTTCTCTCCATGTAAAACTTCGTTTGGTTGTCATATCTGAGTCCTTTTCCTCATACGTATGAACTAGTAATTGTTACACACTTCATCTAGAGATAAAGTGAAACTTTAATCAGTGGGGGTTTTGTTCATTCCCACTGATTATTAGTTGAACTAATCGGGCTTTTACGGGCAGTTTGATCTCCCACCCACCTTCTTTGCTCCAGCCCAATTTTAAGGTGGGAGTCTTACTGCCCGTTAATGCGGGATAAACCTCTTTCCACAAGGTATTCCAAAAAGAGAGGTGACACATAATGGGCGTTATTGCTTATAACGAAGAAGATGTAAAGTTATTAGCTAGACTGATGCGTGCTGAAGCCGAAGGAGAAGGACAACAGGGGATGTTGATGGTCGGGAACGTTGGGGTAAATCGTGTCCGTGGAAATTGTTTAGATTTTAAAAAAATACGTAATTTACGTCAAATGGTGTATCAAAATCCTGGTGGTTTTGAGGCAACACAAAAAGGGTATTTTTATCAACGTGCAAGGGAACAAGATATTGCTTTAGCAAGGCGAACGATTCAGGGACAACGCTTTTGGCCTGCAAATTTTTCCTTATGGTTTTTTAGACCTGAAGGCCCTTGTCCGTCAACTTGGTATAATCAACAAAACTCTGGTCGCTTCAAAAAGCACTGCTTCTTCCAGCCATCTGGCGAAGATTGTCCTAGCGTATATTAAGGATTGATAATAAGGAGGGATTTTTGAATGGCACAGCAACAAAACCCGTATTACGGAACTGGATTTTATCAACCATCTGGAACTTATGTACAACCGCAGCAAATGACTCCACAACAACAGCAACAACAGCAAGCAATGCAACAACAAGCGGCGCAAGCTCAATATGCCGTTTCTCAAGGCATGTTACCATTAGAACAATCCTATATTGAAAATATCCTTCGTTTAAACAAGGGTAAGCAAGCTACGGTTGTAATGACTTATGAACGTGGTAGCTCACTCGGTACCCAATCGTATACAGGTATTATCGAAGCAGCTGGTCGCGATCATATTGTAATTAGTGAGCCACAATCAGGGAAACGTTTTTTACTATTAATGATTTACTTAGATTATGTGGAATTCCCCGAAGAAATTACGTACTTACCTAGTCAACAAGCAACTTATGCTCCAAGACCATAAAAAAAGCTGGCATATGCCAGCTTTTGTTTTTTTATAAACCTTTTACAACTGCAGTTCCGACTAAAATCCATGCTACAATAAACGCTACGCCACCAAGAGGCGTAATTGGGCCAAAGAACTTAATACCTGTCGTACTTAATGCATACAAACTGCCTGAAAACATAATAATCCCAGCTACCATAAGCCAACCAGCAGTAGTTAAAAGTGATGATTGAACCTTATCCATCAATAAAGCAACTACGAATAGTCCACCTGCATGAAACATTTGATATGTAACACCTGTTTTCCAAACTTCTAACATTTTCGCAGAAATTTTATTTTCTAAACCGTGTGCTCCAAAGGCTCCTAACGCAACAGATAGCCCCGCTGCAATACAACCTAGTAAAAAGAAAATTTTCATCTTAATTCCCCTCGTATATTAATATTTAAGCCCTATCTCAGGCTTAGTTTTTCTCTCTAATAAGAGTCCAGTAATAAAGAAAATACTTGGACGTCTCAAGATATTTCTAGATAATGGTCTTAGGATCATTTGGGACAATTCTGTATTCCCCTGTGGATTTACCACACGAAAAGAGTGTTTCTCAGTGAACGCGCGGGGCTCCCTACTCGCAGGCTGAGCAGCCTGATCCTCGAACCTAGATGTTAGTAGCTCTAGGGCGGCTTTCGATTCAGGACTAGCTCTTATACACGAGGTTGTTGGTCGGCGTACACACTAGAGATATCTCGAGACGTCCAAGCAATGATTCTAAATCGAAAGGAGGTCTCTTACGTGAGATTATTTGTTGGTCTAGATGTAAGTTCGTTTGATATGAAAGTTTGCTTTTTAAATGGTGAAGGAGAAAAGCTAGATTCTTTTTCAGTCAGTAATGACTTACCAGGTGCACAGGTACTTAAAGAACGATTATTACAGTGCACAACCAATCAAGAGGTTGAAACTTTAAAAATCGGCTTAGAATCTACATCTGTTTACAGTTTTCACCCATCCATGTTTCTCCATCATGACGAAGACTTAAAAAGATTTGGCACAAAGGTATTTCTTCTAAATCCAAAACAAGTCGCAAACTTCAAGAAAAGTTATTCAGACATGAATAAGACTGACGAAATTGATGCCTTTGTCATCGCTGATTATTTACGATTTGGGCGAAATCAAATGTCCATCGTGAAAGAAAGTCAATACGTGGCATTACAGCAATTAACAAGAGCTCGTTATCAACTCGTTAGAATGTTGACAAAGGAGAAACAACATTTTCTACAACACCTAAGTTATAAATGTAATACGTTCTCACAAGAAGTCGATTCTTCTATATTTGGTAACGCCATGATGGAATTGTTCCTTGAAAAATTCAGTCTAGAAGAGCTAGCTGACATGCCTTTAGAGGAACTCGCTGAGTTCCTACAGGAAAAGAGTAAAAATCGATTTGGTGACCCGAAATGTGTCGCATCAACCATTCAAAAGGCTGTTCGCACGTCGTACCGTTTAGATAAGGTGGTAGAAGACTCAATCGATATTCTTTTAGGAACATCAATCGAAATCATTCGTACCTATCAAAGACAAATTAAAGAACTAGAAAAATCTATTAAGCGGATCATGGCTGGATTAACGCAAACATTAGAATCCATTCCTGGAATCGGGCCTATATATGCCGCTGGTATTATCGCTGAAATTGGCCAAATCGAAAGATTTGACGATGAAACCAAAATCGCAAAATATGCCGGGTTATATTGGCGTACATACCAGTCTGGCCGGTTCACCGCTGAAAATACTTCATTATCTCGTAATGGGAATCATTACTTGCGGTATTACTTAGTTGAAGCCGCCAACTCTGTAAGAAAGCATGTATTGGAATACCAAGAATATTACGCAAAAAAGTATAATGAAGTACCAAAACATCAACACAAACGTGCACTCGTTCTAACCGCAAGAAAATTTGTGCGATTGGTGGATGCGCTACTACGTAATCACCAACTCTTTACGCCTGAAAGGTGTGTGAAAGTGTGACATAAAACTTGTCATCGCTACCTTTCAATCAATTCCAGTATTTTACATGCGGTGCTGGTCTAGTTTCGTGATGTCTTTTTTAAGCAATTTGTCCTTTGATAACTTCAAAATATATTATTTTTCAGTTGACATACTACCGCAGGTCTTTTTTACTTTTATCATAAGCAATTTTTTCATATAAGCCAAACGATTTAATCCTTAAAAATCAAATAAAGAATTACCATTTGCACCTTCTTCTTTAATATACACAGGTTCTCCAGAAACTGGCATAACTGGTTGAACTGTCTTTATAGGCTGCGATCCAATTACTTGCGATTGAATTTGCGGCTCCCTATACGTAGAAGATTCAACCTGTTCATCTAATAGTAAATCGCATAAAGCACGCACAACTAATAAATGATCTTTTGATTTTTGTCCTTCACTACTTTTTGCCTTTGCAATTTCATTCGCCATTTTATTTAAAATCTTATCGCTCGATATTTGCATTCCTTATCACCTCGTACTTTGTAGTTCTTTCTCAAATTGCTTCAGCTTCTCTACTAAACCAAATACTATTATCATATCATGTTCTTGCAGTTTTTCCTGCCCCGTTGGATTATGTATAATATCCCCATTTCTCAAAATCGCTAATATCGTTACATCAAACTGATTCCTCACATCACTCTCTAGTAACGATTTACCAACTAATATTGAATCTTTTCCAACTAAAATTTCTTCAATGACAAATGACTGTTCTATCCCATACAGCACTGTATCAATATAATGAACTGTTAATGGATTCGCAATACCTTTTGCAATATGAATTCCTGCCATACTGGATGGATTAATAACTTTATTTGCACCCGCACGCCTTAATTTCTCTTCAGTTTCTGGCTTTTCAGATCTCGCCACAATTTTAATTGCATCGTTTAATCCTCTTGCTGTTAATGTAATAAATACATTTTCAGCATCATTTGCTACGATAGCAACTAAACCAGCCGCTTTTGAAATTCCAGCATGATGTAAAACTTGATCCTCCGTCGCATCTCCATGTATATACAAAAGCTTTCCCTTCTCTAATACACTTTCATCTTTATCGACAACAACAAATGGAATTTTCTTTTCTTGCAATTCATGTACAACTTGAAGCCCCACTCTACCGCAACCACATACTATAATATGATTTTTCAACTGCGCTATTTGTTTATCCATCTTCTTCCTCCGCACTGCATGAAATAAATTCCCTTCAATAATCATAGCTGCCACTACCCCAATTGCATACGTAACAATACCTACGCCAACAGGAATAATAAGGAGCGCAAATACTTTCCCCGCTTGCGTTACAGGAACAGCATCTCCGTATCCAACAGTCAATACAGTAATCATCGTCATCCAAAATGCTTGAAACAAACTAATCTCTTCAATTGTCATAAATCCTATCGTTCCTAGAATTACAACAAAAGTCATACATATAACTGCGATCCATAATTGCTTACGTGCATTCATACCGTATTTCAACTCTTTTCTCTATCTACAATCTTTGCCAGTGGAAATAAAATACGTATATACTAGATACGGAATCTATGAAAGAGGTTGATATAATGAAGACATTTCTTTCCGCCTTACAATGGGCACTATTTATTTTAGCTGGAAGCCTTATTGTACCAATTAGTGTCGCAACTAGTTATGGTCTTGATGGCGCTGAAGCTATCGCATTCGTACAAAGAACATTATTTGTTCTAGGCTTTGCTGGTCTCTTGCAAGCTATATTTGGGCATAAACTTCCTATTCAAGAAGGTCCTGCTGGACTTTGGTGGGGAATTTTCTCCCTTTACGCAAGTTTAGGCGTCGTATTATTTGGATCAAACAATGAGACACTTAAAGTTCTTCAATATGCTTTCCTATTAAGCGGTATTATTTGTATTATTCTTAGCGCTTTTGGACTTATTGATAAACTCGTTCGCTATTTTACACCGACAGTCATTGGAACATATTTATTTCTTCTTGTTGCGCAGCTTAGTGGCTCCTTCTTAAAGGGAATGTTTGGCCTTGATGGAAAACATACAGAAGTACAACCTAACGTATTTATTCTTTCACTCATTGTTATTTTACTATCCTTTTTCATCATGAAGCTACCTATTATTGGACAATATTCTGTTCTTTTCAGTATCGTATGCGGCTGGATATTATTCGCATGCTTCGGGTTATCAAATCCAGTAACGCCTGTGACAGATATAATCCGTTTTCCGTCTCTATTTGTTTTCGGAATGCCTCGTATTGAATGGAACATGGCAATTACGGTCGTTTTCGTTACACTATTACTTCTAACAAATATGTTAGCAAGTATTCGTGTTGTGCAAAGGATTGTCTCTAAGTATGAAAAGAATGCAGCACCAGATCGTTTTAAACAAGCTGGCATTATAACAGGAATCAACCAATTGCTAGGCGGCCTATTTTCAGCTATTGGTCCTGTCGCTATTTCTGGATCAGCAGGTTTTATTGCAACGACTAATATTTATAAACGTCTCCCGTTTATATTAGGGTCAAGCTTTATTATTGTCGTTAGTATATTTCCAAAGATCACTTCATTCTTTGCAGCAATCCCTGTTGCAGTTGGTTATGCCGCTATTTATCCTGTATTCGCAAGCATGATTGGCCTTGCCTTTCGAGAATACGAAACTGTCCAGGATAAAGAACGATTATTTAAAGTAGCCGGTCTTTCAATCTTCACAGGAGTCGGAGTTATGTTTGTTCCAGCAGGAGCATATTCCACACTTCCACCATTTCTAGCATCGTTTTTAAGTAACGGTCTCGTTCTTGGATCTGTAATGGCCATTTTGCTAGAAATACTATTTTCTCGTTCCACAGCAAAACAAATATCGTAAATTGGAAAACTTCCATTATTGCACTCTACCTTTAGAGTTGTTACGATAAAATCAAACTTGAATCATTGGGGTTTTATCCATCCCCAATGATTATTAACCGATATTATGAGCAACACACTCATAATGATTTATCTACTTCTTTTCAAAGAGGTTTGATGTCTTACTATTATTCCTCAACATCTTCATGAACATGTATTTTGATTTCAATTAAAGAAAGGAATTTTCTATATGACTTATAAAATGATTGTTTTAGATTTAGATGATACTTTATTACGTGATGACCATACTATTTCACCTCGTACGAAAGAAGCGTTAATGACTGCACAAGAGCAAGGGGTAAAGGTTGTACTTGCTTCTGGACGTCCAACGTTTGGTATGCGCAATGTAGCCAAAGAACTTCGCTTAGAAGAATACGGCAGTTTCATTCTATCTTTTAATGGCGCAAAAATTATTAACTGTAAAACAAACGAAGAAATCTTTAGTAGTACACTATCTCCTGAAATCGTTCACAACCTATTTGAAATTAGTAAAACTGAAGATGTATGGATTCATACTTATATGGGCGATGATATCGTAACGGAAGAAAATAATCCTTATACTGAAATTGAGGGCGATATTACTGGTATGCCAATTGTTGTAGTAGATGACTTTAAAGCCGCAGTTAAAGAGCCTGTAGTAAAAGTATTAATGAATAAAGAAGCTGAACGCCTTGTTGAAGTTGAAAAGAAACTACAAAAACAACTAGAAGGCCAATTAAGCGTGATGCGTTCGAAACCATTCTTCTTAGAATTTACTGAAGCCGGTGTTACAAAAGGAACGAGCTTAAACAAACTGATTCAAAAGCTTGGCATTAAGCGTGAAGAAGTTATCGCAATGGGCGATAGCTATAACGACCAAGCAATGATCGAATTTGCTGGTCTTGGCGTTGCAATGGGCAATGCACCTGATGATATTAAAGAAATTGCAAACTACGTAACAGATACAAATATGAACGATGGTGTTGCAAAAGTTGTAGAGAAATTTGTTTTAAAAACGGATGTACTTGTTTAATATTTTCATTCACAAAACCTATTTGAAGTCAAATACTTCAAATAGGTTTTTATTTAAATTCTCATGCTTTTGTGACTATATTTTGAACTTTGCACTATTCTCGTAGTGTAAACTTTCTTTTTGTATATAATGAAACAAAATAGACTATTTTATTTTGAAAAAGAATACAAATTTACTATATACAAGCATACGTTAAAGGAGGCTACTTTATGTTATCTACACCAATCGGACGATTAAGAGCAATTGGACTAGTTGAGGGTATTTCTTTCCTATTACTATTATTTGTAGCAATGCCATTGAAATATTTCGCAGGATTTGCAACAGCTGTTAAAATTACAGGCATGGCTCATGGTGTTCTATTTATTCTATTCATCTTTGCAGTAATTCAAGTAACAATCGTACACCGTAAATCAATTTTATGGGCACTTGGAGCATTCGTTTCATCAGTTATCCCATTTGGTACTTTTGTACTAGATGCAAAATTAAAGAACGAGCAATAATAATAAAAAGGTAGTTAACGACTGTTAACTACCTTTTCTATTTATAAATTTGGAATTTCCCAATCAATTTCTCTTTCGCCCATATTAGCTAAAATCGTATTTACTTTAGAGTATGGCTTACTACCAAAGAAACCACGTCTTGCTGATAATGGACTTGGATGTACAGACTCGATAATATGATGATTCGGATTCGTAATTAACTTCTTCTTCGCCTGCGCATGGCGCCCCCACAATATGAAAATAACTGGCTTTTCACGTTCATTCAACAGTTGAATCACACGATCTGTGAAGTGCTCCCATCCTTTTCCCTTATGAGAATTTGCTTCACTTTGACGAACTGTTAATACGGTATTTAGTAGTAATACTCCTTGCTCCGCCCATTTTACTAAATAACCGTTATTCGGAATTTCATAACCATATTCATCTCGAAGCTCTTTATACATGTTTAACAATGATGGTGGTGTTTTAACACCAGGTTGTACAGAAAAGCTTAAACCATGCGCTTGATTCGGTCCATGATACGGATCTTGTCCTAAAATAACAACCTTTGTATTTTCATAACTTGTATACTGAAGAGCGTTAAAAATATCTTCCACCTTCGGATAAACAACATGCGTGCTGTATTCTTCTGTCAAAAAACTGGATAGAGTAAGATAATACTCTTTCTCAAATTCTGGTGCCAGTAATGGTCCCCAATCATTTCTTAAAACATTTTCCATGCTTTCACTTCCTGTCCAATTAATTCAACATATCCTGTTTTGTAAATACTAAGAACGAAATAATAAGAGAAACAACTGCCCAAACAGTTAAATTCATCAAAGAAAATCCCATTGATAAGCCTTGTAATGCAGGTAATTTTCCTGATAAATAATCCGTTAATGATAAATTCACGCTAAAAATATATTTCGCGCCTTCCCAAGATGTTGCGAATGAGCTTAAGATACCGCCTGCAATTAATGCAGCTAGCATAACGCCCATACCAGCTGGTGTATTACGAATTAAAACAGAGACCATAAATGATATAGTTCCGACAACGATAGCAACAAACCAGGCTAGTCCATACGCCATTAAGATGTATTGCCACTGCGGAATAAGGTGCACAAAGTTCGTATTTAACGTTTCCTTATCAATGACGAATCCTGTTAAAACAGGTAAATTCCATCCCGAGTATCCAAATACAAGCCCTGATAATATGTAAGCAAACAAACCTACAAGGAGCAGTATGAGCGAAATGAAAAATAACATCGTCACGTATTTACTAAGGAGTATTTTCCAGCGCCGAATCGGCCGCGTAAGTAACATCTTCATCGTCCCATCACTTCGTTCTCCAGAAACGATATCAATGGCGACAATCATTACGAGAAGCGGAATAAACAATGTAATTCCTTGTTCAATAAATGCTCTGACAAAAGTCGGTGCACCTGGCGCCATCGGATTAATATCATGATCTAAATAATATTGTTGTTGTTCAACTCTTACCTTTAACCAATCACGCCATTCTTCTGGCAATCTAGAATTATTCAACCGGTTCTGAGAATCAACAATTTGCTGTTGCAATGAAACCTTCCAATCAGTTGTACCGAGTCTTTTTTGTGTCGTTTCTATTTCGCGATACTGCGCATACACAAAAAGCGGGATTAAGATTGCTAAAATAAGCATAACAACAAAAATACGTTTCTTACGGTAAATCTTTTCTGATTCATTTAAAACTAGATTCGCAAATTCACGCATGCTGCTCACCCCTTGTGAGTTCAATAAATAAATCTTCTAGCGTAAATACAAGCTCCTTAACACTATGTACATCTATTTCATTTTCTACCAAGTGTTTATTCCAACTACTTATAGATGCAATATCCATGCGGCATAATAATCGCTCGCCTTCTACACTCACTTCTCTTACTTCTTCGGCTGCTTCTAACATATCTTTCGCCTTAGAAATTGGTGTAACAATCCATTCTACACGATCACTTGCTGTTTTAATTAATTCTTCAACCTTGGCAACTGTTATCATCTTTCCTTTATGAATAATAGCAACGCGATCGCATATCATTTGCACTTCACTTAGCAAGTGACTTGAAATAAACACGCTCATATTTTCTTCTTTTACAAGCTTATGTATAAATTCCCTAAGTTCTCTAATCCCTGCTGGATCTAAACCATTCGTTGGCTCATCTAATATGAGCAATTTTGGATTCCCAAGGAGCGCCTGCGCAATTCCAAGGCGTTGTTTCATACCAAGTGAGTACGTTTTTACCTTGTCATGAATTCTTTCATCTAAATGAACCATTTCAGCAATTTCAATAATACGTTCATCTGATATATCACCTAACATACGAGCAAATTGCTTTAAATTTTCCCATCCTGTTAAATATGTATACAACTCTGGGTTTTCAACGATACTCCCAATTTGACGCATCGCCTCTCTGAAATTGTCCTTAATCGAATAACCACCGATAGAAATCGTACCTTCTGTCGCCGTAATCAATCCGACTAACATTCGAATGGTAGTCGTCTTTCCAGCACCATTTGGTCCTAAGAACCCGAACACTTCTCCTTGCTTTACATCAAAGGAAATGTCCTCTACAAGAGTCTTCTTTCCAATTACCTTCTTCAAGTCTCGTACGGAAAGTATCGTCGTCATTTTACCCCTCCTTGTTCTAGTTTTAATTTACTTACAACATTTTGAACTAAACGTTCTGCCATATACGTATAACCTACTTCGTTCGGATGAAAATGATCAGAGTATAATAAATCTTTTCCGCGGTTTTGGAATAAATCAAATGTCGGTGTAATATACACATTTTTATCGTTTAGCGCTAACTTCTCTAAAGATGCATTCCAGTCCACAACAATGTTTGAAGACCCTTTTAAATCTTCTACATCTTCAAAAGGATTGTATAAACCAAGCCAAAAAATTGGACTATCTGTATTTAATTTACGAATTTCTTCTATAATTTTCTTTGCTTCATTTTGAAACGTTTCTGTGTCAGGACGATACGTATCTAAATCTATCTTCCCAAGCGATTCCCAGCCTGGGAACAAATCATTCCCACCAATCGTTAACACGATTACATCTGCTTGCTTAATTGAATATTGAGCGCCATTACTTTCAATTTGTTTTAATAAATCGGGCATTTTTGCACCACTAACTGCTAAATTTGTTAATGCAATTTTTTGCTTATAATCTTTTTGTAAATCCTCTTTCATTCGCCCAACATAGCCAATTCCTTCTTTATCACCAACGCCACGCGTTAATGAATCACCTAAACTAACGATTTGTAACGTTCCCGTTTTCTTTTTCTCTTTTGCCACTACATCGGTCTTTTTAATTAAATTTGAAGCTTTCGGATTTAATACATCATTTACACCTGAAACAAAGCCATATGCAAATAAACAGAAAGATGCAATTGTAATGAGTAGAATTACTTTTACTACTTTTGATCTCATATCAAAACCCCTTTTAGCCCTCATAGATTGTCCATAATTATACCAAACGAAATTTTGAAAAGCGATTTTCACACCTTCTCAATTATGTCGTTTCTCTATCTACTAACTCTGGTAATAACTCTATATGCTTCACATCTAATTTCTCTTCATTAATCTTTTCATATAATAATTCAAACGCTTTCAATCCAACGTTTTTACTAGAATGCGAAATCGTCGTTATACCCAATATATCTGCCACCTCTTGATCATCACACCCAATAATCGTAATATCCTCTGGAATACGAATTCCTTGTTTTTTTGCTTCTGTAACCATCCCCGCTGCAATATGGTTACAAGATACAAGGAACGCCGTCGGTTTTACTGACATATGAGCCCATTCTCTAATTACATTGCGTCCATCTTCCACTGTAAAACACCCCTCAAATTTCCAGGTCTCTAACGGTGTTACGATACTCTTTTGAAGCGAATCTTCATACGCCCTCTTTCGTCTTTGGCTATTAACGCTATTACTTCTTCCAATACAATATCCAATACTTGTATGACCGGCATCTATTAAGCTTTTCATCCCACGTGAAAATACTTTGTAGTAATCAATATGGACACTTGAAATGCATTTTGAATCTATTTCTTCACACATAACAATCGGGCCGAATTTCGTATATTCTTCAAGCTTCTCCTTACTATTTGCCCGAGAACAAATAATAACCCCATCAAGCTTTTTCATTTTTAACATATTTAAAATTTCTAGTTCTCTTTCTTCGCTATAATTTGTCTGGCAAAGCATCATATTATAATTATTCTTTGCCGTTTCTTTTGATATCCCCTCAATAATAGCGCTATAATATTGATCATTTACGTGTGGCAATAAAACGCCAATTACATTCGTTTTTCCTTTCACTAAATGAATTGCATTCACGTTTTGCGTGTAATTTAATTCTTCTATAATCGCTAAAATTTCTTTTCGTTTCTGTTCATTTACGTACGGATGATTATTTAGTACACGTGAAACAGTTGAAACAGATACTCCAGCAAGTTCAGCAATCTTTCTTATATTTGTCATCTCACTTTCCCCTTCTCACAAAAATTCTCTCTTGACCTGGTAAGCTTTCCACAATATATCCTTTCCTAGCAAATACATTTAGAAAGGATATACAACTATGCTTCGATTCAAATTAGAATATATATTTTTCATTGGCGGTTTACTCATTCTTGCCATCGGTATTAATATGATGACGACAATTACTTCCTTTGGACTTAGCCCTTATGATTCCTTCTTTATTGCACTATATCAAAATTTTGGGATAAGTATTGGTTTTTGGATTTTCATGATTAACTTTGCCTTTACACTTATCGTACTCTTTTGGAATAAAAAACAAATTACAATCGGTACAATTGTAACGATGGTTCTTATTTCTCTTTTTGTTGATTGGATTGGTTCCATTATAACTATTATGGACGCTATCCGCTCTCTTCCAAAATATATAACACTTATTTGCGGAAATCTATTCGTTGGAGCTGGAATTGGTCTTTACGTCTCTACAAACCTTTGCGCAGCGCCTCAAGAAGCTTTCGTTTTAACCGTTGCTGAGAAGAAAAAATGGACGTTTAGAAGAACAGAGATTTCATTAGCCTTTTTATTTTTAACTTTAAGCTTTTTATTAGATGGACCTATCTATTTTGGAACCATCATCTTATCCTTTACAACAGGCTGGATTATCCAAGCATTTATTCAAGTTGGTACACAGATTTTAAATAGAAAAGAACCTATTAAGCAAGCTGCTTAATAGGCTCTTTCTGTTTTATGGTAAGAGATACTACTTAGCATCCCCTTCAATTCGATAGTTCGCTTTCAAACAATCTATTTCTTCATACCCTTGCAACGTATGTAGAATATAATCATAATCAGCAAGAGACGCACGATGCGTTACAATTACAATTTCAGCCTTTCCTTTCTCTTCAAGCGGCATTTGAATAATTTTCTCAAAGCTAACTCCGCGCTCAGAGAACAATGAAGTAATTTTTGCAAATACACCAATTTCGTCTTTTACATGCAGTCTTAAAAACTTTTTCACGACTATTTCGTCTGGCTCTTTTAATACTTTTTGATACTGTGGGACTACAGCACTATTTCCTGTTACCCCTAATCTAATATTTTGCATTACAGCAACTAAATCCGAAACAACAGCTGTCGCTGTCGGTAAACTTCCTGCCCCTGGTCCATAAAACATCGTTTCCCCAACTGCTTCACCGTACACATACACAGCGTTATATTCATTTTGTACTGCCGCAAGAGGGTGTGTATTTGGAAGTAAAGTTGGTTCAACCGTAACCTCCAATTTTTCACCATCTCGTTTTGCAAGACCGATTAATTTAATTGTATAACCTAAGCTCTTACTGTATTCAATATCTTCCTCTGTAATAGAGGTAATTCCTTTTACGTTCACATCTCCAAGCTCTACATTTGTAGAGAAACCGAGAGTAGCTAAAATCGTCATTTTTCTTGCTGCATCTAAACCTTCTACATCTGATGTTGGATCTGCTTCTGCAAATCCAAGTTGTTGGGCTTCTTTTAACACGTCGTTATATGCTCTCCCTTCGTCTGACATTTTCGTCAAAATAAAATTTGTCGTTCCATTTACAATTCCCATGACTTTCGTAATAAGATCTGAAGAGAGTCCTTCTACAATACTGCGTAGAATTGGAATTCCCCCTGCCACACTCGCTTCATAGAAGAGATCAGTTTTATTATCTTTTGCTGTCGCTAATAATTCAGCTCCATGTAATGCCATTAAGTCTTTATTTGCAGTTACAACATGCTTTCCGCTTTTTAAAGCTTGTAAAATATATAATTTTGCATCATCAATGCCACCCATTACTTCGATGACAACATCAATATTTGGATTATCTAAAATTTCATTTGCATCTTGTGTTAATAGAGTAGAAGGTACCTCTACTTCTCTCTCTTTCTCAATGTTTTGCACTAATACTTTCGTTACCTTCACTGGACAACCTACTTGGTGTATGAGTCTTTCTTGATGATCCGTAATAATACGAACTACACCACTCCCAACTGTCCCAAGACCTAATAAACCAACTTGAATTTCTTTCATAGTACTGTCCACCCCTCAAAAATTGTGTTTAGATGAAATTATATGAATAAAAAATATGAAAAACAATGTATTTCGAACATTCGGAAAAATAAAGGTTAATCTTTACAAGGAAAACGTTGCCACGTGTTACACAATCTTTCTTTACAATATATAAGGGGTTTCTTGATACACGTAATAATTCAACCAATTAGAAAACAATAAATTCCCATGACTCCTCCACCTAACAAGGGGCTTTTCATCTGGATTATTATGTTTAAAATAGTTTTTTGGCACATCAATATTTAATCCCTTGTCACGATCTCGTTCGTATTCTTGCTTTAACGTATCACAACTATATTCACTATGCCCAAGGGCAAACACTTGCCTTCCTTCTTGCCCAATGACCAGGTGAACACCCGCTTCCTCAGAATTTGCTAATAATGTTAAGTCTGTCACCTCTCTAATATCACTCTCTCGTACTTCTGTATGACGAGAATGGGGAGCAAAAAACAATTCATCAAACCCTTGTAACAATTTCACATGTTGCTCGCAAACTTCATGTTCAAATACACCGAACATTTTTTCCTTAAGAGGATACTTTGGAACACCATAATGATAATACAAGCCAGCCTGTGCCCCCCAGCAAATATGGAGCGTAGATGTTACATTCGTTTTTGAATACTCCATAATACGTTTAAGCTCTTCCCAATAATCTACCTCTTCAAAAGAAAGAGTTTCAACTGGTGCTCCTGTTATAATGAGCCCGTCAAATTTTTCATTTTCAATATCACGAAATGTTTTATAAAAGCTCATTAAATGGTCCTGCGCTACATTGCGAGAGAAATGTGATTCCATATGAAGCAAATGAACATCTAATTGCAACGGTGTGTTGCCAATTAAACGAAGTAATTGCGCTTCTGTTTCTTGCTTTGTAGGCATTAAATTTAAGATAGCAATTTTCAATGCCCGAATATCTTGTGTTTCTGCTCGCTCCTTCGTCATTACAAATATATTTTCCTTCTGCAACACTTTGCGAGCTGGTAAATCTTTATCAATTATGATCGGCATGTTCTTTGCCTCCGACTAGCGCCGCTTCTAAATCTGCAATAATATCAGAAACATCTTCTATGCCAACAGATAAACGAATTAAATCTGATGTAACGCCAGCTAGACGCTGATCTTCAGCACTTAATTGTCTATGCGTTGTGCTAGCAGGATGTATAACGCAAGTTCGTGCATCCGCTACATGCGTTACAAGAGTTGCTAGTTTTACATTTGCGATAAATTCTTTCGCCGCTTCTAATCCGCCCTTAATGCCGAATGTTAAAACACCACTAGCACCTTTTTTCAAATACGTTTGTGCTAACGAGTAATTTTCATTGCTATCTAATCCAGGATAATTCACCCATTCAATACGTTCATGGTTAGCAAGCCACTTAGCAACTACGAGAGCATTTTCACTATGACGCTCCATTCTTAAATGCAGCGTTTCTAAGCCGATATTGCTAATATACGCATTGAATGGGCTCATACAGTTTCCGTAGTCCCTTAATAATTGAACACGCGCCTTCACAATATAAGCTGCTGCACCAAAATTTTGAACGTAACTTACGCCGTGATAACTTGGATCCGGTTCAACAAGTTCAGGATATTTCCCATTTGTCCAATCGAAGTTCCCTCCGTCAATGACAATGCCGCCTAAAGAGCTTGCATGACCATCAATATATTTCGTCGTAGAATGAACGATAATATTTGCTCCGTGCTCAAATGCTTGGCATAAATAAGGAGTTGCTAATGTATTATCCACGATAAAAGGCACTTCTAACTCTTTCGCTGCATCTGAAAATTCTTTAAAATTCAAAACGTTCATCGCTGGATTTCCTAATGATTCTGCATAAATGAGCTTCGTCTTATCGTTAGCAAGTGCCGCAATTTCATCTGCCGTTAAATTGGGATTAAAGAACGTAACATCAATGCCAAGCTTACGTAAACTCACCCCAAATAAATTAAACGTTCCCCCGTAAACAGTTGAAGAGCAAAGTAAATGGTCTCCACTACTACAAATATTTAAAACTGCGAGCATAATAGCCGCTTGCCCAGAAGCCGTTGCAACAGCTCCTACCCCGCCTTCTAAATCTGATAACTTCTGCTCAAATGCAGCTAGAGTAGGGTTTCCAATACGCGTATAAATATATCCTTCTGCCTCTAAGTTAAATAGGGCTGCTAAATCATCCGAAGTATCGTATTTATACGTTGTACTTTGATAAAGTGGTAAAACACGTGGTTCACCATTCTTTGGCGTATAGCCACCTTGCACACAAATCGTTCCTTTTCCCCATGATTCTCCCATCTCTCATTCTCCTTTCTTTTATACAAAATAAAAAACTGCCCCTTTCCTGAAAACAAGAAAGGAGCAGTTTGAAAACACGCTCTAAAGGCTCTTTCTTATCTCTCAGGATTACTACCTGCAGGATTTGGCACAATTCCGTTATACGGCTGTTGCCAAGGTTTCATCGGGCCTGTCCCTCCACCTTTTCTTGATAAGACTATGCAATTACCGTTGATTTTATAGCAATAATTTCCTAATGTCAAACAGTTTTTTCTGAATGTTCTAAAATAAACATTAACAATTTCATATAAAGCAACAAAAGAAATATATTCCATACTAACTCGAAAAAGACCTTTAGAAAAAATGATTCATGTAAAATAAACCCCAATCATCTATTTTCATTAAACAAACTGTTTTAATAGAGCGTATAATTCTTCAAAATTATGCACTTCATATGTCGGTATAATCCCACTATCATTTAATTTCCTTTCTGGATTAAACCAACAAGTATCAATTCCCGCTACATATCCACCTTTAATATCGGCACTTAATGAATCCCCAATAATCAGCCCTTCTTCAGGTGCAAAGTTAGGAATCCGTTCAAAAACATAATCAAAATACTCTTTCATCGGCTTTTGAAAACCTGTATCTTCCGAAACAAAAACACCTTTAAATAATGAATGTAACCCTGCATTACGCAAACGTTTATCTTGCGTCTTAGAAACACCATTTGTCACTATATACAACTCATACTCCCCTTGAATTTGATTTATAAATTCAAACGCACCTTGCATGAGTTGATTTCCTTCTTCTAAGTAGCTACGATAATTATTTTCGAATAATATACCGTCTACTTCTTCTCCATACTCTTTAAACAACATAGAGAATCGTTTATTTACAACTTCATTACGTGATAGTTCACCTTTTTCAAAAGCATTCCAAAGACCTTTATTTATTTTTTTATAACGAGCCTCTATCTCCTCTGTTAAAGGGATTCCCTTCTCTTCAAAAAGCACCTGTAAAGCTACTTTTTCAGCCTTTTGGAAATCTAATAATGTATCATCTACATCAAATAGCAATGTTTTATATTTTTTCATAAATTCATCACACCCTCTTTTCTACAAAAACAAATTTACATAAATCGTATCATTCCTTCTTGTAAAGATAATAGGAGATATCTCATACTATAAATAGGGGTGAAAATATGAAAATCAGCAAAAATGAAGAAGAAATTTATCAATACATGCGAATCCATCAATTCCATACCCTATTTTCATTTCATGTCTTGCCATATGTAGAGCTGCATTCTTTTCAAACGAAAGAGATGATATGTAGCGAAGGAAACGCCCTCCCTTATCTCTATTACTTAATTTCTGGGAAAGCAAAAATATATATGAATCATAAAAACGGGAAAGTTTCATTAATTAATTTTATTCAAGCACCATCTTTTATCGGGGAATTAGGATTAATAGGAGTAGAAAATATCACCAAGTCCGTTGAAGTACTAGAAGATTGTGTTTGTTTAGCACTTCCTCTTAAAGATTGTCAGCAACTTTTATTACAAGATGCAACGTTTTTACAGCACTTATGCAAATTTATTGGAGAAAAGACAATTACTCGCACTGAAAATTACGCAAAAAACTATAGTTATCCTTTCGAAAATCGATTAGCTGCTTTTATTTTATTAACAGAACAAAATAATTGTTATATAGAAAAGCATACTGAGGCTGCAGAATACTTAAATGTCAGCTATCGTCATCTTTTATATGTATTAAACCAATTTTGCCAACAAAATTACTTAAAAAAAGACGGAAGAACCTATTACATACAAGATCGAATTCAATTAGAAAAACTGGCTGATGAACTTAAAATATAAAAAAAGTAGCATTAACGTTTACCTGTTAATGCTACTTTTTTTCGAGTGACGATTCTATTTTCAATTAAAATTTGCTTGCTACTTTAGCTGCTGCTTCAAGACCAGCTGTAATGATCTCTTCTGCTTTATCTGGGAATTGGTTATGTCCTTCAATAACTACTGTTTCCATATTTGTTGCACCGAAGAAGCCCATCATGCTTGCTACATATTTAACAGCCATTTCTACTTCAGCTGCTGGACCTTCAGAATATACGCCGCCGCGCGCGTTTAATAATGCAATCTTCTTATCTCCAATTAAACCAACTGGACCTTCTGGTGTATATTTGAACGTTTTACCAGCACGGTTTAAATAATCAATATATGTGTGTAACACTGCTGGAATCGTTAAGTTCCATAATGGGAAGCCGAAAACAATTTTATCAGCTTCTAGAAATTGATTTAAATACTTATCAGCAACTGCTACTGCTTTTGCCTCTTCTTCTGTTAAATCAAATCCTTTACCTGCCTTAAATGTACCATTGATCATGTCTACACCTACATATGGTAATTCTTCTTTATATAAATCAAGTTCTACTACTGTATCA
Source organism: Bacillus sp. FSL K6-0268 (assembly GCF_038005425.1). Classification (NCBI taxonomy): domain Bacteria; kingdom Bacillati; phylum Bacillota; class Bacilli; order Caryophanales; family Bacillaceae; genus Bacillus; species Bacillus sp. FSL K6-0268. The sequence goes on along the minus strand of NZ_JBBOTF010000001.1, from coordinate 3,608,782 downwards.
TTTGGGTGTGCTTCTTTATAGTTCGCTAAAAATGCCTCATATAATTTTACACTAACTGCTTGTTCCGCTGGACGGTTGTTTGCTTTAACAAATAAAACTGTTGCCATTATTTCTTCCTCCTAGTACTCACTCTTATGTTGTTATATGCTTTCAAAAAAGGTATCCCTTGTAATTGTTGTTTTGTTGCTTACAAACATATTTTATCTTTATATCAATACATTTTCGTCCTCACATAGACGTATTTTTCCATAAAAAAAGTCCACCTTCTAAAGGCGAACTAGGTCTTACGACTTTTGTCTTATACAATTCCATTTTTCACTGCATATAACGCCGCTTGCGTGCGATCAGATAAATTCAACTTACTCAAAATACTACTTACATGAGCTTTTACCGTTTTTTCTGTAATAACTAAAACAGAAGCGATCTCTTTATTACTCATCCCTTTCGCTAATAGCTGCAGCACTTCATTTTCTCTCGCCGTTAGCACATCCACTTGAATAGAAGGTTCTTCTTCCTTTTCTTCCACAGGTAGTGTTTGAGAGAGAAGAGTATTTGCTATATCCGGATGTAATTGAATATTACCTTTATATGCGCTTCGAATAGCTTCAACAAGCTGATCCGGTTCTACATCTTTTAAAATATACCCACTTGCCCCCGCCCTTAACGCTGGTAAAACATGCGCCTGATCAGAAAAGCTAGTTAATACAATTACTTTCACATTCGGATATTCTTTTTTGATGCACGCCGTCGCCTCGACACCATCCATTTCGGGCATATATAAATCCATTAATACAACATCTGGATTCGTCTCCCCTACTTTCACTAACGCTTCTTTCCCATTATTTGCTTCTCCAACTAACGTTAAATCTTCCTGTGTACTTAAGAAAAATGCTAATCCTTTTAAAACGACTGTATGATCATCGACTAACAATACTTTTATTTTCACAAACTTCCCTCATTTTCACATCATAATGGTACATTTACTTTTACGCTCGTTCGCTTCTTACTACTTACAATTTTAATTGTTCCACCAACTAATTCTACTCTTTCACGCATCGTAGTCATGCCGAGTGATTTCTTCTCTTTTATATCCTTTTCTACAAAGCCGTTTCCTTGATCGACTATTTCTAATGATACATTCTTCTCTGTCACTTTGAAATAAATCGTTGATTCTCTGACATTCGCATGTTTACTTACGTTATTCAAAGCTTCTTGTCCAATTCTCCATAACGCTTCCTCTACTACACGCGGTAAATCACGAACACCTGTAACTTGTTCCCGAATTTTCAGTCCCAAGTTTTCACCGTACTGCTTTAAAGCTGGTAATAAACCTTTTTCTAATCCTGCCGGACGAAGCTGCCAAATTAATGTTCTCATTTCCTTTAAAGCTCCTTGCGCTAGTTCCCGCATCTCATGCAAAGATTGGTCAACCTTTTCATTTTGACCTTTTAAAACGGCCTCAGCCCCTTTTGTCATAAAGGTTAATGAAAATAATTTTTGCGAAACAGAATCATGTAAATCCCTTGCTAATCGGTTTCTTTCTTCCAGTCGTACGAGTTCACGGCGCTGTTCGTTTAACCTTAGATTCTCTATTATTAATGAAACGTGATTCGATAATGCTTGAATTATATCTATTGTATTAACATCAAATTCTCCATTATTTAAACTAACACATAAAACACCAAATATATGATTTTGAATATGTATTGGCGTAGCAATAACAACTCCATTTACACGTTTTAATAGAGCTAGCTCACCTTGTTCTAACGCCTTCTTTGCCGCTTCTTTTACATCCTCTTGTAACTCTTCCTGCCCATAAGAAGCTCGCAAAGATAACTCTATTTCTTCCCTAATAAAAAACGCCACTTGATTCCACTGAAATACTTCACCTACGTGATTTACCACCTTTTCAGATAATACATTAAACTTATGAATCGTTTTTAAAGCTTGAATAAACCGCTCCAATTTCACATAGTAATGTGCTCTTCGCTTTTCATTTTCATATAATTTTGTTCGCTTTAAAGCTGTCCCGATTTGGAAAGCAACTGATTGGAGCAATACTAATTCTTCTTCCGAAAAATGTGTTTTACCTGGGCTAGCTACATTTAAAACACCAAATTTCTCTCCTCCAGCCTTTAAAGGAACCGTAGCATGATGAAGAATTCCTTCTGTATCTCCCCAATTATATTCAATTGCATTATTAATTCTTTTACATTCAATAATATTAACGGCTCTCTCTAATTTCCCATCTACGAAGCCGCGTAAACACCAACACTCACCTTCACACATCGGGCGTTTATTTTCATATTTAAGTGCCTCTGGTAACTGGTAATCGATCACCTTCGTATACTTCCCATTTTCATCCGCAAGAAAAATCCAGCCTGTCGTTAAACCTGTTACACTGAGCAATTTTTCTAGTACTGCTTGCAATACATGATATGTATCATTTGATGTATTTAATGTTTCTGCAATTTCCTTTAATATAACTAATTCATTTGTACGATTATCTCGAAACATACTCAGTCTCCTGCATACAAGATTTTAAATAGCTCTTAAAATAAATCATCTACTTTTCACTTTGTACTTATTCGTAACATTGATATAATGGTGAAAACATAGTTTTCATTATATCACTTGAGGGGGCTTTCATAATGACATTAAATAAAGCACTTACTATCGCTGGTTCTGACACAAGTGGCGGTGCTGGTATACAAGCAGATTTAAAAACATTCCAAGAACTTGGCGTATACGGAATGACATCTCTTACAACAATCGTAACGATGGATCCACATAACGGTTGGGCACATAACGTATTTCCAATCCCAGCTTCTACATTAAAACCACAATTAGAAACAACAATTGAAGGTGTTGGCGTAGACGCTTTAAAAACAGGTATGCTTGGATCAGTAGAAATTATTGAAATGGTTGCAGAAACAATCGAAAAGCACAATTTCAAAAATGTAGTAGTTGACCCTGTTATGGTATGTAAAGGTGCTGATGAAGCATTACATCCTGAAACAAATGACTGCTTACGTGACGTTCTTGTGCCAAAAGCATTAGTTGTAACGCCAAACTTATTTGAAGCTTACCAATTAAGCGGTGTGAAAATTAATTCTCTTGAGGACATGAAAGAAGCAGCGAAGAAAATCCATGCTTTAGGTGCGAAATATGTACTAATTAAAGGCGGAAGCAAGCTTGGTACGGAAACTGCAATCGACGTCCTATATGATGGAGAAACATTCGATCTTCTAGAATCAGAAAAAATCGATACAACCAATACACACGGTGCAGGTTGTACATATTCTGCTGCAATTACAGCAGAACTTGCAAAAGGAAAACCTGTGAAAGAAGCAGTAAAAACTGCTAAAGAATTCATCACAGCTGCTATTCGTTACTCATTCAAAATTAACGAATACGTAGGTCCGACTCACCATGGTGCATATCGTAAATTCGTTGTATCAAAAGAACTTGTCTAATATATAAATAAAAACACTCACAAGGTTCATACATTGCCTCTGTGAGTGTTTTTTATAAGCTTTATGTCTTCTGGTCATCTTATCTTTAAGATGCAGAGCTGACCTTATTTCTACCATTTCGTTTCGAGTAGTATAACGCATCATCCGCCGCTTGAATAAATTGCTCTGATGACCCTTCATACTCTGAAACCCCTACCGAAACCGTAATTTTTATTTTTGTTCCATCTAACAATTGAAATGGGTGACTTTCAACAGCTATACGAATTTGCTCGCCCATACGAATTCCGTAAGCTAATCCCTTATTCGGTATCAAAAGCGCAAACTCCTCTCCACCCTTTCGAAAAGCCAAATCTGGAAATTGTGAAGTTTCTCGTAAAATACATCCTACTTGTTTTAACACTTCGTCCCCTGCAGGATGCCCGTACGTATCATTTACATACTTAAAGTGGTCAATATCTATAAGTAGTAAACAAAGCAAATCATTTTTCATGTTCTTATTACTAATATGACGATTCATCTCTAAATCAAACTGTCTTACGTTTCCTAGACCTGTCAATGCGTCTACCGTTGCGTATTGCTTCATCGTTTGGAATAACTCATTGGATTGTAAAACGTAATTTGCACTTATGAATGTTATGTAGCCTGTAATAATACTAGAAATTAAATATAATCCTACTATGTTAATATCTTTAATTAACCATATATATAGTGAGGGGATTAGAATAGATAAAATATATGTATGTAACCATGCCCACTTTTCTCCTAGAGAGATATTTAGACGCGAAATAAAGATACTACCTACTCCTATCGCAATAATTGTATAAAAAGCTACTTGAGAAGCTAATGAATAATCCATAAATAATAACCTAGTTACTAAAATCATACGTAACTACTCAGCTTCTTCAAATAAAAAAACAGGCCAAATACATGTTTCCGATTCGAAAACATGAAAAGAAAATACTCCAATCAGAGAAAGAATCTATGCCAAATAGAGAAATTCTCTTATGAAGTCGTGTTATTCCAAGGAACCGTTCTAGTTTCTATGACTTGGTTTATCGCTTGTAAGACCGATTGTTTTTGTTTTTTCATGGTACTCATAAAGCTTCGTATCTGACAAAAAGATTCTGCGCCTTTCTTACTTCGGAAAGTCCCAGACACTTTCTGTTTTACTTTCGTCATCCGAATATCCCGTTCTGCTTGATTGTTATCAAATGGAATGGCTGGATGTTCTAAAAACGCTAGAATTCTGTCAGAATACTTGACGAAGCGATTCCATAAATTTTGAGAAGGCGTCTGCTTTCCTTTCTTCTTTTGTTTCGTGGAAAGAATCTGTTGTTCTTTCAATATGGATTGATACATAATAAACAGATTCTTTTGCGTCGCTTTTGGCATGGTACCTTCGGATTGCTTTTTCATCGTCAACGCTTGCGTTAGAAATTTCTGCATCTGTTGTGCCCATTGTTCTCCAGTACTATCTATAATTCCTTGTAAATCTCGTAAGAGATGGGCATTACATAAAACGTGACGACAATCTGTATACGCATCATACGATTTCCAACCATCATGCATCGCAATTCCAGAAAAAGATGGCAAGATTTCTCCAGCATCCATTGCTTCTTTTCCACGTTTTTGATGAATATGTTGCAATGTCACCTCCGGTGTACTGGCAGTATGTAACCATTGTGTTTTGTTTTCTACACGCATACCAGTTTCATCAAAATGGACAACAGGAGACTGCAGAATCTTTTCCTTTACTTCTTTTATGAATGGCTGCAATTGAGAAGCGAAAGCCTGTGTATGATTTACCAGGGTTCCTTCGCTTATAGAATGTCCAAAACAATCCTGAAAGAATTCTTTTGTTCGCTTCAAAGAAATGCATTGATAATGCGTTAAATAGGGAATCAGTCTTTTTATATTTGGACCATATTGAACAGGACGAGATACTGTCGAAGGAAATTGGGCTTCTTGGATAGAATGGCAATGTGGGCATTCTTTCTGTTCTACTTTATGTTCTGTCACTTCGATCTGAATAGGTGGTAAGTCATACACTTGGCGAATGCGATACCCTTTTACAGGCTCGTGGTTCAAGGAAGTATGACAACAAGTACAATATGTAGGAGAATGTGTAATCGTATGATCTGGAGTCGCTGTCAAACCAAGAGTATGTCCCTTGTGGCCCAACTGGCCACCCGTTTGACGATGAGACGGTTTGCGCAAACTTTTTGTAACGGGCTTACCCAAACCATCTGTAGAAGGTGGCTTATGACTATTTTTGGAGTTTTTTTTTGAAGCATTTTCTAGTTCTTGTATACGTTTTTCTAACTTAGAAAATGTTTCTTCAAATAAAGAAATAACAGCTTCAGGTCCTTTTTTATATGTATCTAAAATAATTTTTCGATCGACCATAAGATTCACCTCCCCTGTTTGATATACTCAGTATTTACAAATGGGAGGCATATGAAACTAGTAAAATTTAAAAAAGACACCGAAAGGTGGCTGAGTAGTTACAATCATACTAACAGCTATAGTACTCGCTATCGGGCCTCCAATTATAACAGCTAAAATAACAGCTAAGTAGCGCAAATCCAATAGGATGGTACCAACATGAACACCGAAATACATTAGTAATATACCTAATATTCCAGTAAGAATACCTACTACACATTTCTGCCAAAGAGAAAACTCTTCTTTTAACGGCCTATCTCTTAAAAGCTGACCTCCAACAAAAATAAAGGAAAGAATAATTGTTGTATTTACAAATAAGTCCCTTAACATAAAATAATCTCCCTACTTTTCCATCTATCCCCTTCCCCACTTTATTGTATACGAAATCCCTATAATTCCCAAAGTTTTTTGTTTATTTTTTGCTGTTCCACGTGAAACAGCAAAAAAATAAAAAGGGCGAAAACTCGCCCTTCTTCATTAACAACAGCGTGATATTTTTCCACCCTTTGCATTAAATCTTGCTTCTTGTGCCTCAGCAAAAAATTGCTTTTGACATACAACCTCTTCTTCAGGATGATGCTTTTTCATATGCTCCACATATACTTCATAACTTGGTACCCCAACGAGCAAACTAATAAAGCGTTTTCTTTCCCCCCATACTTTCCGTAGTCGTTTAAGCATAATAGTTCCTCGACTCACTTTCATCTCTAGAAATATATGCTGCCTCTTTTAGCAGCATCGGCTTATTTCTTAATACTTGAATCCAAATTCGAATTGCAGAAATTAATACAGCGATTACAACTATCATAAAAATCCCGCAAAGCGCTGCATCAATATAATCATTGAAAATAATTTGCTTCATTTGAGCAACATTTTTAGCTGGTGCTAACACTTTCCCCTCATCTAATGCTCCCTGGAACACCTTTGCATGAGATAGAAATCCTATTTTAGGGTTTTCATGAAATAGCTTTTGATAACCCGCCGTCATCGTTACAATAAGCAATCCAACAGTTGGAATAAGTGTCACCCAAACATATGCCTTTTTCCCCATTTTGAACAAAATTGTCGTTCCAAGTAATAATGCAATACCTGCTAACATTTGATTTGCAATACCGAAAAGTGGCCATAATGTATTAATTCCACCAAGCGGATCTACTACCCCTTGGTACAAAAAATAACCCCATCCTAATACACATAACGTTGTAGCTATTACATTTGCTAATGTAGAATCTGTTTTCGCAAACGGCTTATATACATGCCCTAAAATATCTTGAATCATAAATCGTCCTACACGCGTTCCTGCGTCAATCGTTGTTAAAATAAATAGGGCTTCAAAGAGAATAGCAAAATGATACCAGAATGCCATCATCGCCGTTCCACCTATTACTTGTGAGAAAATATATGCCATACCTATCGCTAACGTTGGTGCGCCACCTGTACGTGATAAAATTGTTTGCTCTCCAACATTTACAGCAAGTTCTTTTAGTTCATTTGGTGTAATAGCAAATCCCCATGAAGAAATAACTTGAGCTGCCTGCGATACATCCGTACCAATAAGTGCTGCCGGACTATTAATCGCAAAATAAGTTCCTGGTGTTAATACACAAGCTGCAATCATTGCCATCGCAGCTACAAACGACTCCATTAACATTGCTCCGTAACCAATTGGCTGTGCATGTCCCTCTTGTTCAATCATTTTTGGCGTCGTACCTGATGAAACAAGAGCATGGAATCCAGAGACTGCACCACAGGCAATCGTAATAAATAAGAACGGGAATAAATTACCGGAGAAAACAGGACCTGTTCCATCAATAAATTGCGAAACTGCTGGCATTTGTAAATCAGGTGCTACAATTAAAATACCAATCGCCAATCCAACAATTGTTCCAACTTTTAAAAATGTACTTAAATAATCACGTGGTGCTAATAACATCCAAACTGGTAATGCAGATGCAATAAATCCATATACAATAAGCATAATAGCAATTGTTTCGCCACTAAATGTGAACATACTTGCAAGTGTTGGATTTTCTGCTACATACTGTCCTCCAATAAGAGATAAAATAAGTAGGATAATACCAATTACTGACCCTTCTCCAACACGACCAGGCCTAATATAGCGCATGTAAACTCCCATTAAAATAGCGATGGGAATCGTTGCTGCTATCGTAAACATTCCCCAAGGACTTCCAATCAGTGCCTTTACTACGACTAACGCTAATACTGCTAATAAAATAATCATAATTCCTAAAATACCTATCATTGCAATTAGTCCTGTAACAGGCCCAATCTCATCCTTAATCATTTCTCCTAACGATTTACCATTACGTCTCATCGAAGCAAATAAAATGACAAAATCTTGGACAGCCCCCGCAACAACTACCCCAACAATAATCCAAATGGTCCCTGGTAAATATCCCATTTGTGCTGCTAAAATCGGTCCTACTAAAGGTCCCGCCCCAGCAATCGCTGCAAAGTGATGTCCAAACAATACCCACTTATTTGTTGGAACATAGTCTTTCCCATCGTTTAATGTATGGGCTGGTGTTTGACGATTATCATCTAAATTAAAAACCTTTCTCGCTATAAATCTACTATAAAAGCGATAAGCAACTGCATATACACATACAGCAGCTACTAAGAGCCATACAGCATTAATGGTTTCACCTTGTGATAAAGCTATTACCCCAAAAGCCCCTGCTCCTACTGCTGTAATAACGCCCCAAAGTAAAATCGATTTCAATGTCTTCACATACAATTCCCCCAATACTATTTCTTAGTGGAGATTGTACTAAATTTTCTGAATATTTAACTTGAATCCTCCCTATCATGAAGGATTTTCAGTTTATCATGTTAAAATACTCTCATTACCTACTATAATTCAATGTTATTTCGAAGGCGTTTTACATAATTACGACTGACTGGAATCGGTTGCTCATCATACCTATCTAAATACAAATTATACGTGCCATTATAATAAGGTTTCAGTTCTTTTACATATGACATATTAATTAAATAGCTTTTATGCACACGTAAAAAATCATATGCATTTAGCTTATTTTCTAATTCCTGAAGTGTATATGTTGAAATATACTGATTATTCGTTGTGTAAATTGAAACAGTTTTATTTTCTTTATTTTTACTTACATATACGATATCTTCTGGAAGAATATATCGTATACCCTCTTGACTTTCTATCGGTAGTTTCCGCAAATAACTCTTTGCTTTCTCACCTTGTTCTTTACCTATTTTATATAAAAGAAATTGTAAATCTTCTTCACGAAATGGTCGTAATAAATAATAAAATGCTTGGAAACGAAAAGCTGTAATAGATTCCTCTATGTTTTCACCTACAAAAATAAATTTTGTATAGCAATTTATTTCTCGTAATAAACTTGCATATTCAAAACCAGTACCATCTAGTAATTTGGAACTTAAAAAAACAAAGTCTGGTATATGTTTTTTCATCATAAATAAAGATTCTGTTCCTGTCTTTGCTTCAAAACATTCTACATTTCTCATATTTTCAGTGAAATTTTCAGCTAACTCTCTTCTCTCTTCTGCCTCTTCCATGATCAGTAAAATTTTCATTTCTTCAACCACCTAATTCTTTGTCCATATGTCCTGCTGTATACATTCGCTTTTATAAGAAATAATCCCTTTTTCTTACTATACCATTATTTATCTAAAAAAACAGAAAAAAGGAAACCACTTCGGTTTCCTCTCCCCCTTTATCCTACATTAACTGCCTAGAAAGAGCGGAGTAGTGTAGGGTAATAAACGGTCAGGGCTACGTTTAAAATTTCACTTTATACTAATTCTCGTTGCTTCGTTTCCTGTCCAAGTATTACTACAGCGAATACACCAATTAAAATTGATCCGCAGAAAATCGTAAATATTAGTGATAGTGAAGCTTCTGAGGCAACTAAATACCCCACTAATAGTGGCCCAAGAATACCACCAATACGCCCAAATGCTGCTGCCATTCCTGCACCAGTACCACGAATAACCGTCGGATACTGTTCAGGTGTATAGGCGTATAATGCTCCCCAAGCACCTAAGTTAAAGAAGGATAGTAACATACCTGCCACGATTAATACTGTTAATGAATCCGCAACCCCAAACAAATAGGCACTGCAAGCTGTCCCGATTAAATACGTAACCAACACAAATTTACGACCGAGACGTTCAATAAACCAAGCAGCGGTGAAATATCCTGGAAGTTGAGCTAATGTCATAATAAGTACGTATTGGAAACTTTTTATTAAACTAAATCCTTTTAGCACCATTACACTCGGTAACCAAAGGAACATTCCATAATAAGAAAAGACAACACAAAACCATAGAATCCATAGCATAATTGTTGCTTTACGATATTCCCCAGACCAAACTGATTTTATATTTTCAATAACAGATGGTCTTTTTTCAACTTTTTGGAACCTTGGGGAATCCGGTAAATTCCATCTTAAATATAAAGCATATAGTGCTGGAACTGCACTCAATACCATCGCAATTTCCCAACCATATTTAGGAATAACAAAATACGAGATAAGGGCTGCAATTAGCCATCCACCTGCCCAAAAACTTTCTAATAACACAACAATTTTCCCACGCTCATGCGCTTCAACACTCTCTGATACTAGTGTAGAGGCAACCGGAAGCTCTCCGCCAAGCCCCATACCAATTAAAAAGCGTAAAACGAGAAACATCGCGAGTGTCGTTGTTAATGCAGTTAAACCACTACCGATAGAAAATAATAATAATGTAATAATAAAGACTGATTTTCGGCCTATTCTATCTGATAGTATCCCAAAAATAAGCGCTCCTACTGCCATACCGATTGAGTTAATACTGCCTATCCAGCCCATTTCCTGGCTCGTTAATCCCCAATCCTTTTGCAAGGCTACCATTACAAATGAAAGCATTCCAACATCCATTGCATCAAATAGCCATCCAAGTCCAGCTATACCAAGTAGTTTGCGCTTCGAAATTTCTTTTACCTTGCCCACTAGAAGTCCTCCTCACACAGGTGTCTTTACACATCATTTTACATGTGTGAATTGTATAAGTAAAATACTTTTGTGTAAAAAATTCTCCTTCATCATTCCCAAAAAGTAAAACGTCTATCCCGATTGGTGAGGGCTAATAATCAGTAGGGATGACTCACTGATTAAAGTTTCACTTCATTAAAAATGAATAAATAAAAAAAAGTAGCGATATTTCGCTACTTTTTCGAACGCATTACTTCTTTTAAAAATTCCGCTAATACTAACTGACGACGCCAGCGTGTTGGATTACTGCATAATCTATAAAACCACTCTAAATGAATCGCTTGAATCCATTTTGGTGCACGTTTTACCTCTCCAGCCCATACGTCTAAACTTCCACCCACTCCAACAGCCATTTTCGTTTCTAAACGATGCTTATTGTTTTGGATAAAGTTCTCTTGTCTCGGGAAACCGAGTGCAACAAGTAATAAATCTGGTTTTGCTTCTTGAATGCGAGAAATAATATTCTCTTCGTCTTCTTGTTTGAAATAACCATCTTGTGTACCGGCGATGGATACAGCTGAATATGTCTTTGTTAAATGATCTGCTGCAGCTTGTACAACATGCGGCTTTGCACCTAATAAGAAAACAGATACTGGTTTACTATCTTCTGATAACTTCGCAAGTAAATTACACATTAAATCAAAACCTGCTACACGTTCTTTTAAAGGTGTACCAAGCATGCCGCTTGCCTTTACAACCCCAATACCATCAGGTGTAATTAAATCTGTATTCAATAATGTTTGATAGAACTTTTCATCCTTTTTTGCGCACATAACAATTTCAGGGTTTGCTGTTACTACCTGAAACGTATGAGTTCGCTCCGCTTCTAGTTGTTCTTTTAAATATTTGACCGTTTCATCCATTGTCATTGTAGAAAAAGGAACGCCTAGAATATCAACTGTTTGTACTGCCATAGTTAACTATCCTCTCTATCATTACAAGTTTTTCGCTATTAATTGCTTATATGTTTCCTTTGTATCTTCATATAGTTTTTGAAGTGAGAAATTCATAGTAGCATGCTCATAAATATGTTTACCCATTGCTGCTAATTCTCCAGTTTTCCACTTATCATACGCTTCTTCTAAAGCTAATGCTAATGCCTTTCCATCATCTGTTGGCACAATCCATCCGTAAGTTTCATCTACGATTAATGGTTCAATTTCTCCAGCCCTAGTCACAATTGATGGTACGCGTTGATTTGCCGCTTCTAATAAAACTAGTGGGAACCCTTCACTATGAGAAGTTAATAAATTTACATGTGACGACGCAAATAATTGTTTTACATCTTGACGATGTCCTAAAAACTCTACTTTATCGTTAATCCCTTTTTCAGTAGCTAATGACTTTAGATTTTCTTCTAATGGGCCATCGCCAACTAATAATACTTTAATTTTCTCCAATTTTGTTTGTTGTAACGCATCGAATAAAACTTCATGTCCTTTGACAGGATGTAATCGCGCTACTTGGATTGCCGTAAATACATCTTCAGCAATATTGAACATTTCTTTTTTATTATAGCCTTCTGCTTTTTCCTTATCGTATTCAATTCCATTATAAATAACATGCATCTTTTCATTTGAAATCCCTAATGCTGCCAGGCTTTTTTTCAATCTATTTGTTACTACGAAAAATAAGTCTATATTTTTTAAGGCTTTCAAATTTAATTTCGTAAAAATCCAACCTTTTAAGCCCTGTTTAGTAAAGTCTTGAAATGGATCACTATGAATAGTCGTTACCCATTTTGCCTTTATTCTCTTTTTCATTAAAGAAACATAGAAATTAGCCCTAGGACCATGCGTATGAACTACATCAAATTTTTCTTTATTAATAAATTCACTTATATTCTTTAAAATGGATAAATCATAGCGCGATTTTTGTGAAAACACATGGACTTTTATCCCTAATTCCCTTGCTTCCTTCGCAACAATTCCATCTTCAAATACTGCTAATTCTACTTCACCAGTTGGAAACTGATCGAGAAGTGAAATAATATGTGTTTTCCCTCCCCCATCTTCTGCTCCTGCATTCATATGCAATATTCTCATGTTTTTTCCTCCTTTAAATCCTTGCTACGTTTCCAGCTATTTTTATTTTACTGTACTAAAAAATAAAAGCTAACAAAAGTTAGCTTTTATTTTTATCATTCAATTTCTAGGTCTACTATTAGATAAGCTAGCACCACTACAAAGTAAATCCCAACTCCTGGTGCTGTTAAAATATGTCCTGCAATATAAGCAATACCTAACGCTAACAATAAGCTTGCTGAAATCATTCCATATTTTATATTAAATATGTCCTTAAATCTCTTAGCAAATGCTAGTAGAATTCTTAGCCCGTAATAAATAAATGGAATCATTAGTAATACAAAGCCAATAATCCCGAAATCATAAAACCAATCATGGAAGTCCATTTCAATTAATTTTGGATCTGGTTGCTTTTGTTCATTGTATTTAAAGTTACCTGCATAACCCATTCCTAATAACTTTTGTGACACTGGCGCTTCTTTAAAGAACTGCTTATGTCTTTCTTCATATACTTGACGTCCACTGAAAATAAGGTTTTCTTGATTTTCTTTCTTTTGCTCTTTCTCAAGTTCTTTCTTAACTTCTACTTCTATCTTCGCTTTTTCTTCTGGTTTTTCAGCCTTATGGTGCTTTTCTTCTTTTTCTTTAAGTTCTTGTTCTTTTTTCAGCTTATCTTTAATTTCTTGTTCTTTTTGATCTTGTTGTGCTACATTTTGCTCTGTTAAATAGTTATTGTGAATACCCATATTTTGCGCTAATGGTGTTTGTTTAAACGTCCCAACTACACCGGCTAATAGGATAATAGCAATTACCGCGTTAAGCGCAAGAGCTTTTTTATTCGGGTTTTTTCTATCAAATAATAATTGTAGTACAATGATTCCGATTGCTGCCGCTAACGTAACACCAATTGAACCCATTCCTACTTTCGTACCAACTTGAATTAAAGAATAAATCATTAAAATTGATGGAATCCAATATAAAACGTGCTTCACGCTTTTTGTTTTTTGAATAGAATATAGTACCACAATAGGGAAAATAATAGCTAAGATTGAACCTAGTTCATTCCCTGCATAGAACCAACCTCGAGAACCAACCTTCATCCATTCATAACTACCAAAGTCAGTAGATGTTGAAATAGAAATAACCATAATTGCATTAATGATTAATGTAGAATATACAATACTATTTCGAACCTTATCACTAATATTAACTGTCTTTTTCAATGATTTTAAAGCTAAAATGTATGACCCCAGCATAATATATATATATAATGCTTTCGCAACGAATTTAACTTCTTCACTAAGTACAATAGGATCCTTAACTAGTTTATTATTAATAAATCCTACCCCTAAAACTCCGGCTAATAATATAAGATAAATTAAAAACTTTCTATTTTCCTTCTCTTTTGCCTGAATTAAAATGTAAATACCACCAACAGCCATAATAAGGAATCTTACTAAAATTCCAACGGTAGCATTTGACTTTAATAAAGTGATGCTAAGAGACGTTAATAAATCTAAAACAGGCTGTAAAATAATAAAAAAGAGCAAAAAATGCTCAAATCTAACCCTAGCTTGATTTGCTAACATTCCAAGACCTCCATACAAAATCTTAACATTATCTTTTAATCATAATTTATTATCGTTAAAACACACCTAGCAATTATAACATAACTCATATTTAAATTGAGAACTATTTTTATACCGAAACTAGCCAATCCATCGTAAGTAGTAACTAGAAAATATTATCCTTTAGCTATCCTTCCCTATCTCTATAAAAACTATCTAACACTCTTTCACTTATTATCAGCATTATAGCAAACATTTATTAATCCTTTTATTAATATATAAAATTTAACGGTTAAAAAATGACATTCACTCGGCTACCCTACAACTAAAAATTAACCTTGCTTCGTTTTCCCCTAAACATTTTCAAACGCTTTCTTTATGTATTTTATCCGTTTTTCTACATGTAACGAAAAGTAATTGTTATTTCCAATACTTTAGTGTATATTTTTTCTCTGGAACATCTTTAAGAGGAAGGGATTAAGGCCATGTTATTAATCGATATATTTACGTTTCTTGGCATTATCGCCGCTGCCATTTCTGGTACATTAGTTGGTTTAAAAAAAGATTTAGATTTATTTGGTGTCCTTTGTTTAGCTGTAGCTACTGCGCTCGGCGGCGGTATTATTCGTGATATCATGATTGGTAACCTGCCCCCTGTCGCATTTGTAAAACCCATTTACTTTTTCGTAAGTGTATTATCAGCATTATTTACTTGTATGTTTTTTGAGCGCATCAATAAACTTCAAGTCGTTATTATGCTTTCTGATGCTGTTGGCTTAGGCGTTTTTACAGCTATTGGTGCAAATGCGGCAATGTCACATCATGTTGACGCCTCATTTCTAGTTGTTTCAATGGGAGTCATTACAGGTATTGGAGGCGGTATTTTGCGTGACATTTGTGCTCAAGATATCCCTTACGTATTCCGAAAAGAGATTTACGCAATCGCTTCTATCTTAGGAGCAATTAGCTTCCTAATCACACACGCTATGGGCGCGCACGTATTAGCTTTCTATGTTTGTTTATTAGTAACATTCGTTATTCGTGTCGTCACTGTAATATATAATGTGCATTTCCCTGTTTTCTTTAAAACACATGCTAAAATTAATAAAGGCCATTAAGAGAATTCTATCTAGAATTCTCTTAATTTATATACTATTCTACGAACTAATATAGAGTAATTATATATAAGCATATATAATTACCCTATATTAGTTTTAAAATTGAAAACGTTTTATACACAGGGGGAAGAATGATGCTTGGGGTTTTCAAAAAAAATATTAATAAAACAAACACCAGTATAATCGAATTAAGTAAGGACCAACAAATAACTTTTAATGTACCTACTAATTCTGAACTGAAAATTCAAATGGATATGCTACACATTTCAAAAGAAGATTTACAAGTTGTAAAAGTACTACAGCCTTTTATTTATGCAGAAATTGATTGGATTACTGAAAAATTCTATGCCAACATTACAAAACAACCTAATTTAATTACTATTATTGAACGTTACAGCTCTATTCCAAAACTAAAGCAAACTTTAAAAACACATATTAAAGAATTATTCAGCGGCAATATGCATGAAGATTTTATTGAACAGCGTGTTAGGATTGCCAAACGACATGTACAAATTGGCTTACATCGAAAATGGTATACTGCTGCTTATCAAGAATTATTCCGCTCTATTATGAAGATTTTGCAAACAAAAATAACAACAATCGATGATTTTTCCTATTCTATAAATGTCATAAATAAATTATTCACTCTTGAACAAGAACTTGTTCTTGCAGCTTATGAATCTGAATATGAAAGAATGCAAAAAGAGCATGAGAAAGAAAAAGAACTAACTGCTATGACAATTACGCATATCGCAACAGAACTAGCTGCTGTATCTGAAAAGACAAGCTCTTCTATTCAAAAACTAACCGCTAAGTCTGAAACTATTGTAGAGATTGCTAAAACAGGTACATCATTAGCTACAACATCTGAAGAAAAAGCGAATAAAGGGAAAGAACAATTAAACCAGCAAAACAAACGAATGGGATCTATTCAAATGAATATGGAAACGATTATTACAGATACTCATGAACTTCTCGATATTTCTAACAAAATTAACGAAATCATAGATATCGTTAAATCGATCGCGGAGCAAACAAATTTACTCGCACTAAATGCTGCTATCGAGTCTGCACGTGCTGGAGAATTTGGGAAGGGGTTTTCTGTTGTTGCTGGTGAAATCCGAAAATTATCAGAGCAAACGAAAGAATCGATATTTAACGTTACAAAGCTCGTCGAAAAAACAAATGAACAAATTACCCGTGTCTCGTCTTCCGTGAAACAAATTAGCTCTCTCGTATCGGAAGGAACGGATAGTATGTCGGCAACAGATCGATACTTCCAAGAAATTGTAAAAGATATGTCTAACTCAAAAGAACAGAATAAGAAAATTGAACATGAGCTACAAGCTATTTCACAAGTCATGAAAGGAATTCAAGATGATTCCTCACAAATGGCTCTAACAGCCGATAATTTGCAACTAGAACTAAATCGATAAGACAAAATTCAGGTCAGGCATACTTTTCATCTGCACTGACTACTAAATTTCATCTTCCATCAAAAAAAGAATCCAGAATGGATTCTTTTTACTTTCTGAAAAATATTTTTTGACAATACACATAACTCATATAAACACCAAAGCTCTGCAAAATAAACAATGCCGGCATAATTACATTGTAATATGCCATATCTACTTGGAAGAGCTTTAACAATACGTAGCCACTAATTAAAAATAAGAACAACATATATCCCTCATTTTGTTGTTTCTTAATTAGGAAGTGTAATAGAGCTATAGTCATAAACAATGTTACGGCTATATATATCAGTTTTTCACATTTGAAAAGAATAGAATTTATCCCCTCCTCTGAAAACTGATTTATCATCGGTTCTAAAAGTTTAAATCTTTCTCCCTCAATCTCTTTTAACTTTTGATCAATATGCTCTGTTACACTTTGATTTTTCGATATTTTTTCCTCATGTTGCGTTTTTCCAATTAAGACAGATTGAACATACGTCTCATTCGCAATCGTATATTGTGACAGTCCCATTGTCTTAATTCCATAATTCACACTAAAATGAGCACTATAAAATAGAATAAGTATCCCTATCATCTTTAGTAACACTTTTTGTTTCGTTGCTGATTGAAACACTTCAATTAATAATATATATACCGTGATAAAAATAGGAAGAAATAATCCCATTGGGAAAATCATATTACTAAATGCAAATAAAATCGCTGAAAACAACCACATATAAGGATGATCTAATCCGTTATATAAAAGTATGTAACAAGCAAAATAAAATAAAAATATTGCAAGTGACTCAGGAGTTAATACGGAACTCATGAATATATTTGGAATATACAGAGCATAAAATATAGAAGCAATACGCCCGCATTCTTCTCCAAAAACCATTGCCGCAATACGATAAATAAAAAATGCGGTTCCTGCGCAAAATAACACATTAAATAGTTGTAAAGCGAATAATGTATCACCAAATATACGAATAATTACTGACTCATATATAATAAAAGGCAAATGAGTTACAGTCCCTATATTATTACCAATTGCAATCTGCTTTGCAGACTCATACATCACTTTCATATCACCAATTATTGGAGCATCTACAAATAACAGCATACTAAATCTCACAACTATAGATATACTTATAAGAAAAATAAGAAATTGTTTATCTGTAAAACGATATTGTAGGATTGATGCCACTAACAAAATGAGTATGACGAAAATTGCCAGTATGATTGTTACACTTGTTGTACTTCCTCCAAAAAATTGCTTACTTGTCTCAAATGCTGCCCAACAACTATAAACAAAAAATGCGAGCATCGCACCGATCGTAATTTTATTGAAGAAAGATGAAAAATTTGTTTGTATATGATTCATATGTCCATTGCACCTCTATTTCCATTCATAACAAAACGATTCTATCATGAATGGGTACATGGCTGATAGGGAATTTCTATGATAAATACATAGTCATTACTTTTTTACTTGCAATGTAAGCGAATCCTCTTTTACACTACATTTTAGATAAAATAAATTTTCTTTCAGTTATATGAATACAAATACAGAAGTTTAAATCATTCTCTTTTGGAATACACTTTACTTCATTAAATATCTAATATGAGTACTCCGCTTACACATATTATTCTGATTGAAAACAGACTATAGGGGCTGAATATATGGAAAAGAAATTCATGCGAGAATCTAAAGCAATTAAGACAACACGTGTTTTTCCTAACGATTTAAATAATCACCAAACACTTTTTGGAGGGAAATTATTAGCAGAAATTGATAGTATTGCTTCAATTGCGGCTGCAAGACATAGTCGTAAACATTGCGTAACAGCATCTATTGATTCAGTTGATTTTTTAACTCCAATTCACCAAGCTGATTCTGTTTGTTATGAAGCATTTGTATGTTATACAGGGAAATCTTCAATGGAAGTTTTCGTAAAAGTAATCGCAGAAAATTTATTAGCAGGCGAGCGTAGAATTGCTGCTACTTGCTTCATTACATTTGTGGCGATAAAAGATGGAAAACCTTCGTCCGTACCACAAGTACTCCCTGAAACTCAGGAAGAACATTGGTTACACACAACCGGTTTAGAACGCGCGGAAAACCGAAAAAAGGGACGTTTAAAAAGTAAAGAGATGGCTGAAGTTTTAACTTTAAGTAAGCCTTGGAATATTTAACATAATCTTCTCATCATACATGCACAGGTCCTTCCTTGCATGTATTTTTTATTATAAAAAATACTATCGCTTGCCTTTGTATCAGTGGCTTCCTCCTAAAATCACCCATCAGTTTTTCCTTTATTTTCTTATACTTTTAATGGTATATTAAGTAAAGTTGTTTATAAATAACCATAATATAGTTAAATATGTAAGGGGTGGTGCGGTAATGTCTATCGAGGTACCAATTTCAATACCAAAAACTTTGATTATTATTCCAGCCTATAATGAGGAAGAAGCAATTGCAGATACATTAACAAGATTACTAGAACTAAAACAACATTTTACAGCGTTAAGCATTTGCGTTATTAATGATGGCTCACAAGATAAAACAGCTCAAATCGTAAAAAATTTCCCTGTTCATCTTATTAATCTACCATATAATCTGGGCATCGGTTCAGCTGTACAAACTGGCTATAAATACGCATATGAGAATGGATATGATATTGCAATTCAGTTCGATGCTGATGGACAACATAATCCGGATGATTTATACAAAATTATACAGCCTATTGCTGAAGGCCAATGCGATATGGTGCTAGGTTCACGTTTTACAGAAAAAACAGCTTATAAAGGTAGTATTTCAAGAAGAATCGGTATTTTTTATTTTACTGCCCTACTGAAAGTGTTAACGAAACAAACATTTATGGATCCAACTTCTGGATATCGTGCTATCAATCGAGAAGTAATTACAATTTTTGCACACAATTATCCAAAAGATTATCCAGAACCAGAAGTTCTTATTCATTTAAAAAAGAAAAAACTTCGCATTAATGAGATATCTGTAAATATGCAAGAGCGACAAGGTGGACAATCTTCCATCACACCTCTTAAATCTGCATATTACATGATTAAAGTAAGCCTTGCTATATTGATGCAAAAAATCGTGAAAGGTTGATAGTGAATGCATATAATTACCTTTTCATTCATCTTTATTTTGTTATTATTCTTCTTAATTATTAATTCTATTCGTCGCGGGGCTTTAGAAACAAAATATGCTATTTTGTGGATTTTTGTTTGTGTTGCAATGGCTATTTTAAGTTCTACTGATAAAATTATAAATTGGATTGGAAAACTATTAAAAGTAGAATATCCACCATCCATCTTATTCTTATTTGGATTATTATTCTGTTTCATCTTAATTTTTGACCTAACAAGAAAAATTTCTAAGCTACACCATCAACTTGTAACATTAACGCAAGATTATGCATTATTAAAGCAAAAATTAAAAGGAACGCAAACTAAAACAGATAGCGAATAATTTTTTACATTCAAATATTATATTATACAAAAAAAGCACCTTAATTCTTCTACGAATCAAGGTGCTTTTTCATTGCAAACTATTTGTTTCTAATTAATAATTTACTAATTTTCATAACCGTTGCTACAGTTCCTACTCCAATTATAATAAATAAAAATGGAATTAATGGTAATGCATATCTTTCATATGCGGCATAAAAACAAGTTAAAGCTGTTTGCAGTAAAAGGATTGACCATAAAAATGTAGTCTCTCTCCACCTTTTTAAAAGGAAGATAAATGAAAGTATTGTACATATTAAAAACATCGTCTTAATAAAATTATGTATTTCATTCATATCCTTTGCAGAAACATTGAATACTTCAATATTATGCTCTATAGAATAATACGGTTTTTTCCACATAATTTCTGGCTTCAAGATTAAATAACTCTCTATCATGGAATTCCTATCTCTGTTCCACCATTCTTTCATTTTATCTTTCGCTATTTTTTCTTCTAATTCCATAAATTCATGTGCTTCTAGGTTAGGGTACTTTGCGTGTAATTCTACTTCAAGTTCTGCCATATTCTTACCTTCTGGGTAACCTTTCCCTTGATACGTTCCCAGTAATAACGGATTCCCTGCCCCAGCAGTTAGTGGAATAAACTTATCAAATTGAATATAATTGCGGGCCCACCATGGTCCAAGTACGATAAGTCCTATTCCTACACTTATAATCGCTTGCTTCATCATAATGCGGAATGGATAGCGCTTCATTAAGAGATATATAAATAATGGTATTGGATATAAAGCAACTTGTACGCGTAAGTACAATGCTAAAAAGTAGAAAATTAATACAATTAGGAAATGTTTCGTTTTATGAGTATCAGCTAATTTTAAACTCCAATATAATAATCCTAATGAAAAGAATAGAAACGGTCCTTCAGTTAAAGTTAAATTTTCCACAACAATCTCTGGAGGATACACAGCTAATAAGAAAGCACCTATTAATCCTGCAGCGGGATTCAATAAATAAGTACCAATCTTATAAGTTAGTAAAATACTAAGTACCCCTAATAGGATAATAATTAATTTAGCTACAAAAAGGCCTTCATTGCCATTTCCAAAAAAGTAAAATACAGTAGCTAAAAACGCTGGAAAACCTGGCATAATATGAATAGTTGGTTTATCCGGCTCATGATATGTTAACATTCCTGTTTCCAATAAAATAGTTGCCGTTTTTTGATAACCTAGATCATCGCTAGCTAGAGTCAAATCTGCACCATGTGTTTGTAAAGTTGCAAAACGAAGCGCAAAACCGACTATCATAATAATCCCTAAAAGGATTACATTAGATTTGCGAGTAAATCGCCTTAACATCTCATCTTCTCCCTTCAAATACATAATTTTCAAATTATATTTCTATATTTTTACAAGACAATATATTCTATAATAAATACTTTTTATACAAAGTACAATAATAGAAAGTTGATTTACAAAGTTTATATGCGTTAAACTGATACAGATGTTCTTGTAATCTTCTTCCTTTCAAAAGGCTTGTATATATGGTGCAAGACATAAAAAATTTGAGGAGATAAAAATTCTATGATGGAACAAAAACAACTTGTTTCTGTTGTCATACCCCTGTATAACACAGAAAAATATATTGAAGAAACGATGCATTCGATACTGGATCAAACATATAAAAACATTGAAATTGTAATTGTAGATGATGGAAGTAAAGATCAATCACCTTCTATCGTAAAAAACCTTGCAGAAAAATATCCGGGTCAAGTAAAGTACGTTCACCAAAAAAACCAAGGTGTTTCAGTAGCTCGTAATACAGGGATTGAAAATGCTAGCGGAGAATACGTCGCTTTCCTTGATAGTGACGACTTATGGCATCCAACTAAAATTGAGAAACAAATCGAGAGTATGCATAAAAACAACATGGACGCGTGCTATTGTGGTTATATGAATTTCTACGAAGAAACAGGCGAAAAGGTTGAGCATACAACAAACTTTATTAAAGGTGATATGGCAAAAGCATTCTTAACACACCAAGTTGTTGCTCAAACAAGTACTTGGATTTTCAAACGCTCTATCGCAATGAATCATAATATCCGTTTTACACCAGGATGTAGCTGGGGAGAAGACTTGGAGTTTTTATTTAAACTAATGAGTGTGACAAATGTATGCTATGTCGATGAATATTTAACATATTATAGAATCTTATCAGAAGGAAATCTTTCTTCTAAATATAAAGATTACGAATTAAAAACAACTAAAGAACTGGAAGTATTCAATCGTATGAAAGACTGGGTACATAATAAATCTCAAGACTTCATTACGAAAGACCCTCAGTCACTTATTGAGATTCTTGAGACTTATTTATTCCCTTATACGGTTATCAATAATGCTTGTATATACATTAAAGAAAACTCTCAATTAAATAATGCCCAAGTTCAATTAATCAAAAAAGATATAAAGAAATATTGCCGTAAAATCTATTCAAAAAACGGAAAGCGTAGTAAAAAACTATATGCAATGCTTTGGTTTGTACGAATTAAATTTCTGTTTTCTTAAACTGAAAATATAGTACTCACCTGTTATGAAGTGACCTTTGTCAATAGTTTTTCACCCATAATATTTTTCTTGATGGCATACAAAAGCTTCAGAAATAAGATCTATCGACAGTTAACCACTCTGTTATTCGTGGATTGGTTACCTCAGGTTAATGGTTCGTCGTTAGGCTCTTATAATCTCACTGCGTGGATCACACCTTTTCAAATTCTAATAAATAGCTTGTTTATCAGAATTTCAGCCATGCCAGAAGAGGTGAGTCATAGATAGCCAGACCTGTAATTCACTATCTCTGAAGCTCATCTATGCCATCAATTGATACCTTTGATTTCTAACTATGAATCAATCAACTTCATATCCTTCCCTCTTTATTTTCGGTGAATTTTACCTGTTTCTAATCCCCATATAAAACACCCCAGTTCTCTTGCGATAGCTGTAACGGCAACATTTCTAGGCTTCCCTTGATATATCATGCGATAATATTTTCTTTGTAACCTTTCTACAGCCTGATCCGCATAAGCAATCACTTCGCTTCGTTGCCCTTTTTGTCTTGCTTTCACTCGCTTCGATTTTAATCCGATTGCTCCTTTTACCAACGCATTTGCACATTCTACAAGAGTAGACCTAACGGTCGAATTTCCTTGTTTTGTAATCGAACGTCGACTGATTTTCTCTCCACTTGAGCTTTCGCTTGGCGTCAATCCTACATAAGCCATAAATGCTTTAGCCGTGGGAAAACGAGTGAAGTCTGCAATT
Source organism: Bacillus sp. FSL K6-0268 (assembly GCF_038005425.1). Lineage (NCBI taxonomy): Bacteria > Bacillati > Bacillota > Bacilli > Caryophanales > Bacillaceae > Bacillus > Bacillus sp. FSL K6-0268. The sequence continues at coordinate 3,584,834 of NZ_JBBOTF010000001.1, read as the reverse complement.
TCCACATGAACAGTCATTGCCGATGTTGTATCTATACCTTTTAAGCATCTTAACTTTGCGATTGGTTCTTCGTACCTTTCACGATGAGATAATTCTTCTAATCTCAAACTGAACCGCTCAATTTTATCGACTAGAACATCATACTGTAATAGGTATTCGCCTAACGTTTCTTTGAATAATCCTTGTAGATCAAGATTCTTTAACCATTTCATATAAGCGATTGTCCAGCTTGATTTCCCTTCATACACATAGCCATGTCTTAAAAGGAATGCTTTTATCTGTTGTTTTATTTTTTTCAAAGATGTTTTAAAATCACCTAACATGCGGATATACTCTTTCACGGCAACATCCTCTTCTTCTGGAACATATACTTCTTTATAGGTGCCATTTGCTAAATTAAGAGCAATCATTTTGGCATCGAATTTATCATTTTTCACCATTTTGTTTTTTGATGAACTGTACATTGTTGTGGGAGCTAAAATATCACAATCAATTCCATTTTGTTCAAGAAGATTATGAAGTGAATACCCTAAACAACCAGCCTCATATCCAGCTTTAATTTTTATATCTTCACCATATTTTGTTTTCAGTTTCTCAACGAATTTTTTTACGAGAGATACATTTGAAGCACATCGTGCTTCTCTTACAATTTCCCCAGTTGTTCCGTGTAGTGCACATAAGCTAAAACTTTCCTTGTGGACATCCATCCCAATATATATTATATTTTCCATAGTGGCCTCCTATTATCATAGGGTATAACCCCATTCATAATGTTTTCATTCATTATTATGGGTTAAAATCCCTGACTTGATAATCTAGGAGGTCACTTCATATTATCTCTCTTTCCGTAAACAAATCAAATTTACAAATAGGACAGACAAAAAAGGTCCTAAAGAATAGAAAGGTTTTTTCCCATGAAAACAAATAAGATTCTTAAAAATGCCTCCTACCTATTTGTAGGAAATATTACTGTTCGATTTGTACTTGCTATCGCGACGATTCTCTTTGCAAGATACGTGTCTCCCGGTGAGTATGGAATGTTTACAACTGCATTAGCAGTTTCCGCTGTTATTTGTTATTTCACAGATGCGGGTTTGACACATACGTTTATGCGTGAAGGAACGAGAAAGGATGCAAATATTAGCGTACTAATCAGTAGTTATTTACGCATTCGTTTCGTATTAGCTGTCGTAATTTCTGTACTCTTCGCTATTTTTGCTCAGTTCTTCTATACGGATGCCTACTTACGCGCCATGGTATATTGGGTTGTATTACCAACAATGTTTGGAGCAACTTTACAAGGCGTTGGAATGGCTTATTTCCAAGTAACAGAACGTATGCAATTTACAGCGATTATTTCTGTACTACAAGGTGTAACAGCCGCTGCTGCGCTTCTACTAGGAATGTCATTGAAATGGTCACTTATGACAGTCGCTGCCATGTACGGGATATCTAGTCTTGTAACAGGAGTCATTGCCTTCATAATGGTACTCCGCCATACGACAGTTCATAAGGGCTGGGACAAAGGGATTTTAGATCAACTGCTGATTTTCACAATCAATGGCATTATCATTATGCTTTTACCGCAGTTAGGCCCTATTATATTAGAAAAAGTTTCGACATATGAGCAAGTTGGATTCTTTGGAGCTGCATCGAAAATACCTGCAGTCCTTTATCAAATACCTGGTGTAATTGCAGCAGCCTTCTATCCAAAGTTATTTGCGTTTGGAAATGAAAAAAATATTGATGAACATAGAAAACTATCTCAGTTTGAATTAAAACTGATGTCTTTCTTAGGAATGGGGATCTCCATTCCATTTATCGCTAATCCAAGCTTTTGGATTGTTACTTTATTAGGTGAAGAATATGCGCCAGCTGGTGATGCTCTTGCCATTTTAGCCTTTATGGTCATTCTACAATCTATTAACTACCCACTTGCTGATAATTTAACGACCATTGGTCAACAATGGAAACGTGCAACAACAATGGGAATCGGACTAGCTGTTGCCGTTATAAGTTACATCGCCTTAGGTAGTCAGTTCGGAATGATGGGAGCCGCTATTGCTGCTATCCTTACCGAGATTACGTTACTAATCGGATTCACTCTATTTGTTCGTAAAGGCTTCTCGTTACTATTTAAAGGGATTATATTCAATACCTTAGCCTTTATAATCAGCTATATTTTATACCGCACAATATTAATTGCCTTACCGCCACTAGTTGCTTTAACAATTACTGGTATATTATACGGTATTATCGGTCTTGCAATCGATCCACAAATACGCGTATTGATTTTAGGATTTATAAATAAAAAGCTGGCTCGAAAATAAATAAAAATAAAAACTTCAAATCAAATTTGAAGTTTTTATTTTTATCTTCTTCACTTAGAAAATGAGCCCTTTTTCAATCTATATCTTAAATTGACTTGCCTTTCTGGAATGATTATACTTGGAAACGAACAGCACTAGATGTCTAACACCTATTATTAAGGTAATTCATAGTTAATTCTTCATGTAAATATTAACTATTCACGCCCTAAATTTTCCACAAATTGCACAAATGAACACTTTATTAATACTATTAAAAATCGCCGATTCATACATAGTTTTTCTTCATCATAAAACGATATCCAGAGGTGAAGAATGTGGCAATTGCATTTAAGGAGGCTTATTTATTTAATGACTTCAGAAGTAAATAAAAGAACATTTTTCACTAAAAGCACACTTATTATTATTCCATTATTAATAATATGTGCATTTGCTTTTCATTACTTTTTCCTAAAATCAGACAGTGTATTTTCTAGTACGGGAGATGCATTATCACAATTCAGTTTCTTTACATTCCTTTTACAACACGCATTTAAAGATGGAAATTTATTTTGGTCTTGGGATTATGGCTTAGGTGGGGATTTATTCGGAGAATTTAGTTATTACTATAGTACAGCACCATTTTTCTGGCTTACGCTTCTACTTCCTAAACTAAATTTTGACCAAATCTTTGAGATGAAACTATATATGAGCATTTTAAAAAGTACATTAGCTATGTTATTCATGTATGGTTCTTTACGTTATCACAATAAAACTATTTTTTCTTCTCTCATTTCTGCCATTATATATGGAGGATGTGTAACTTTCATTCGCCATTCTTTATTATGGGATTTCATGGCAGATGCTATAGTGTTTTTACCTTTAGTACTATGGGGATTAGATAAATATATTTTAGAGCGAAAAAAGGGATTATTCCTGTTTGCAACAGCACTTATGCTTGCATCAAATTTCTATTTCGCTTTCATTACTAGTATTTTTATCTATATTTATGCCTTTTTCCAATATTTCGCTACACAGCAGAACAAAACAATTAAAACATTTATAATTTATTATATTAGAATTGCTTTTCTATATGCTTTATCACTAGGTTTATCTGCTGTTTGCTTTATACCATCTGTAAATGGTGTATTTAGTTCCGATCGACTCGCTACAAAATTTACTATACCGTTATTTTTTGAAGATACGTTTTATAAAAACTTAATGGAAAGTATCTTTTTCATTAATAATACAGAGGATTATCAGCTTGCATTCCCTGTTTTCATCCTCTTCCTTATTACTAGCGCGCTTCTAATACGCAATAAACTTGTCACAAATAAATTACTCTTTACTGGGTTTATGTTAGTGCTATATATGCTTCCATATACGTATTCCATATTTAATGGCTTTTCTGCTATGCAATACAGATGGTTTTACTTATTTGCATTTGTGGTTGCGCAAACTGTCGCCTACATTTTAGATTGGATGCTGCTTCACAAAAAGAAGGTCAATTCTTTAATAGGTCCTTTGCTAGCAACAGCACTATTTATTTACGCATTCTATAGAAAAGTAAATATAAACGCACAGCCGCTACAAACGATTGATAAAATTTTAATTTGCACTACTGTATTATCCATTATTACAATATTACTATGGCGCTATTTATCAAAAGTAGCCCTACAATGTTTCATTGTATTAAATGTACTCGTCAATGTAATATTTATTAATTACTTCTATTCAGATTTTGCTCTTAGTAAACACTTTAATCAAGCAGGCGTGACAAAAGAATCATTACATGGACCAGGTCTTGATAATAAGGATGAAATTGAAGCAATTCGTTATATACAAAATCAAGATAAAGATTTTTATCGAATTATCAATCCAAACAATAATTATAAAAATACGCCTATGTTGCAAGGTTATCATGGTACAAGTACTTATCAAAGCTTAGTCAATTATCATATTCATGACTTTATGAAGAATAAGTACAATGTTTTCCAAGGATATGATAGCCCATCTATGTTCTTCCAGTTAGATAAACGATTATTCCTTGAGAACATGCTAGGGGTAAAATATTATGTACTAAGTGACGGTGCTAATAAAACCGAAATTCCTTATGGCTATAAGCATTTACAACAAGTAGGTCCTTACAACATTTATAAAAATGAATTTGCACTACCATTAGGCTATGTATACGAAGCTGGAATAAGTGATGAAGAATTTTCAAAACTTAATTTTGCCGAGAAAGATCAACTTTTATTAGATGCTGTAGTTGTAAATGATGTTGGAAGTCTTCCACTAAAACAATTTAATACAAAACAGCTAGATTCAAAACAAATTAAGATTAATCCAAATAAAATGAAGTGGGAAAATATAGAGAAAGAGAAAGATATACTCACTGTTCATGAAAATGGGCGTATAATAGTACCTATTGATAATAACGATATGTTAGGTGATCTTCTTGTTGAAATTAAAATTAGAAATATAAACAAGGAATCATTTGGGGTTACCGTGAATGACAAATCTATGATAAAAGGTAATGAAGATGGAGCTTATGCTTATCCTTTAGAAAGATTTGTTTACAACTTAGGAAAAGATGCGAAGCCAACCGAGCTAATCATTTCTATTCCTACTCCTGGTCAATATGAGTTGAAAGACTTACAAATCAACAGTACTAACTATCAGACTATCCCGAAAAAAGTAAATACTTTAAAAGAAAATAGTCTACAAAATATTTACTATGAAGGTAACTCCTTAAAAGGTGATATTAATTCTACTAAGGATGGATTGCTATATTTATCGGTACCGTATAGTAAAGGATGGTCAATAAAAGTTGACGGTAAAGAAACAGAATTTACGAAGGCTAATTCCGCCTTTATTGGCGTTCCTATTTCCAAAGGGCAACATATAGTTGAAATGAAATACGTCACACCTTATTTCAAAATGGGTCTCGTTATTTCTATCATTTCATTTATCATTTGCATCTCGCTTCTAGTTCTTGGAGATCCGAAAAGATATTCAAAATTAAAAAATCGTTTTAAAAAAAGTTATTAAAGTAAAGTGAAGTAAAAGTTGAAGATCATTGCTTCACTTTTACTTCATGCCCAGTTTAAAATTACACCTAAGGAGGTCCTAACATGACCCTTTCAATAGTAGTACCATGCTACAATGAAGAAAAGGTGCTTCGAGCCTTTTATTCAGAGACTTCTCTTGAAATTCATAAATTAACTACCGATTATGAATTTGTTTTTGTTAATGATGGTAGTAAAGATGATACATTAAATATTTTACGTGATTTAGCTAGTTCAGATTCATCGGTACACTATATATCGTTTAGTCGAAACTTCGGAAAAGAAGCTGCAATGTTAGCTGGCTTAAAATACGCTACAGGCGATGCCATTGTTATTATGGATGCTGACTTACAACACCCTCCTACGTTAATAAAAGAACTGTTAGAAGGATATAACGATGGCTACGACCAAGTCATTGCAAAAAGGACAAGAACTGGTGATTCACCCGTTCGCTCTTTCGTCTCTCGTCTTTACTATAAGGTGATGAATAAGTTTGTAGATATTGAATTAGTAGATGGTATTGGTGACTTTAGACTTTTAAGTCGAAGAGCAGTGGATTCATTAGTATCCTTAAGTGAGTACAACCGATTTTCAAAGGGCTTATTCTCTTGGATTGGTTATAACGAATTAATTATTGAATATGAAAATGTATTACGTTCTGATGGAGAAAGTAAATGGACCTTCTCGAAATTATTAAATTACGGAATTGATGGTGTAATTTCATTCAATAATAAACCGTTACGCCTATCTATATATCTTGGATTACTAACAACCATTTTTGGACTTTTATATGTAATCACTACGTTCGTTCAAATTATCCTTGGTGGTGTGGAAGTTCCTGGTTACTTTACTCTCATTTCCGCTATACTATTTATTGGCGGTATTCAACTCATATTCCTAGGTGTTATTGGTGAATATATCGGTCGTATTTATTATGAAACAAAACGTAGACCGCATTTTATTGTAGCTGAAAAGAAAGTTAGTGAAGTTAAACAAAAGGCATAACAAAAAAGTTACTTCTGTAGGTAGAAGTAACTTTTTTATATACTAACATTTACACACCCTTTTTTTGCATAGATATAATCATTTCTTTTAGCCCATTATAATACGAAGTTTTTGGTATATCCCCGATATACCTCTCATATTTCTCCCCGCTTAATACAACTGGTTTTTCCGTCAAATATAGCATTTCCATAAATTCTTTCATCTGCTTATCAAACAGACCAATAAACTGGATCATTCCTCTTTTTACAGTTATTACTCGTTTCGTATATCCCGTTAATTCCCGTATGTGTTGAATCATTTCCTCACCTGTAATAACACCATAACCTGGTATGTTCCAATTTTGTCCATAGGCCTCATCATGTAAAGCTAATTCAACCATTGCTTTTGCACCATCTGGTGTAAAAATATATTCACGGGCAATCTTTTTATCTCCAACAAAGCTAGACATTTTATTTGCAAGTATTCCCTTTAATGTATGATGAACAAGTGTGCTTTCTGCATTTGGACCATAAAAGTCTGGGAAATGAGCAATAAACATTCGTACATTAGCTTGTTTTGCCATCTCTTCAAGTTGTAAACGAATCTTCCCTTTCTTTGTGTGTGGTCTTTTTTTAGCCTCTTCTTTTACAAGCCCTTCCCCTTGCCTTCCATACGCATAAATATTATCAACTATCCCTAGTTTGATACCGTAATGTTTCGATACCTCTAATATGTTTATTAATAATTTCTCTTGCTGTTTCTCCCAATCTGAATACGGAATATTTATAACATGAAATATAATATCAACATCTTTAGCAGCATTCATTATATCCTCTTTTACAAATACATCGCCGGCTACAACTTCTACATGTTTGTTCCCAGAAAATAATGCACCTAATCTCTCCTTATTTCTTGCAAAAGCAACCACATGAATCCCTCGGCCACATAATTCGTTTACAATTGCATAACCCATTGAACCAGAAGCACCTAATACTAAAGCCTTTTTCATTATAAATCCCCTCCTAAATTAATTAACCACTGTTCAATTAATATTAAAAAGAAAATCACTTACATAAGAAGCGATTTTGAAATAAACTCTACATGTACCTTAGCCAAACCTTGTAGTTCTTCAAACGTTTGGCCACTTCTGCAATAATGTGCTACAAATCCATGTAATGATAAAAAAACAGACCATATTATCATCGCATTTAATTCCCCATCACATAAAAAAGAAATAACCTTCGCAAATTTTTCATAACTAACATTAGGACTATTTGCCAAACATTCTTTTAATTCGGCATCTTTAATTAAAAACATAATTTCATAATGACTCTGATTTCTTAGACCAAATTCAATAAAACCGAATAAAACTGCTCTTAGTTGCTCTTCTCTCGATAACTTTTGATTACAAATTTCATCTAACTTTTTGTTTAATAATTGAAAATCCTGTTCCACCATTGCGTAAAATAGCTCTGCTTTGTTTTTAAAATGATAATAAATCGAACCATGGCTATATCCAAGTTCTGTTGCAATTTTGCGCATTGAAGTATGTTGATATCCTTGTGCTATAAATAGCTCCCTAGCTACATTCATAATCATTTCTCTTGTTAGTTCTTGTTTAACTGCTTTCCTTGGCGACATATTTCATACCTCACACATATAATTAACCACTGTTCAATTATATTATATATTTTCAGAAAATTAATGCAACTATTTTTTTGAAAAAATATACATTTTGAAATGATGGCATTATATGAAAGAATTTAGTATCATGATTCAAGGTACTATTTCAAGTTGGACGGAGGATACTATGAGCTTATTAACAGTTGAAAAATTAGGACATACATTTGGCGATCGTACATTATTTAAAGATGTATCTATGCGATTATTAGCAGGTGAGCACGTTGGATTAGTTGGTGCAAACGGTGTTGGTAAATCAACATTTATGAATATCATTACTGGTCAGCTTATTCATGACGAAGGTCGTGTAGAATGGACACCAGGCACACATTACGGTTACTTAGATCAGCATACGGTTTTAACGCCTGGACGTACAATTCGTGACGTACTAGCGGATGCATTTTTACCGTTATTCGAAAAGGAAACAGCTTTAAATGAAGTTACAGAAAAAATGGGAACTGCTACACCAGAAGAACTAGAAGAACTTCTTGAGCAAATGGCAGAAATACAAGATGCACTTGAAGCAGGTGGTTTCTATTTACTAGATATGAAAATTGAAGAGGCTGCACGTGGTCTTGGAATTGATGCTATTGGTTTAGATCGTGATGTTTCAGCACTAAGTGGTGGACAACGTACAAAAGTATTGCTTGCAAAGCTATTACTTGAACAACCAGAAGTGTTATTGCTTGATGAACCTACTAACTATTTAGACGTTGAACATATTCATTGGTTAACAACTTATTTAAAAGAATACCCACATGCATTCTTATTGATTTCTCATGATACGGAATTTATGAACAAATGTGTTGATGTTATTTTCCATCTAGAATTCACAAAAATGACACGCTATACAGCGACATATGAAAAATTCCTAGAACTAGCAGAAATCAATAAAAATCAACATATAAACGCTTATGAAAAGCAGCGCGAGTTTATCAAAAAGCAAGAAGACTTCATTGCAAAGAACAAGGCTCGTTATTCAACGACAGGTCGTGCAAAGAGTCGTCAAAAACAACTTGATCGCATGGAACTTATTGATCGTCCGGAAACAGCAATCAAACCTGAATTCTCATTTAAAGAAAGTCGTGCAAGTAGTCGCTTCGTCTTTGAAGGTGAAAATGTAGAAATCGGATATACACATCCGCTACTACCAAAGTTATCAATGACAATTGAGCGTGGTGAAAAAATTGCTATTGTTGGATGTAATGGTGTTGGTAAATCAACGCTACTAAAAACAATCTTAGGTAAAATTAAACCTTTAAACGGTAAAACAAGTCTTGGTGACTTCTTAGAGCCTGCATACTTTGAGCAAGAAGTTAAAGCTGATAATATAACACCAATTGATGATGTATGGAATACATTCCCTGGCCTAGACCAGCATCAAATTCGTGCGATGTTAGCGAAATGCGGATTAAAAAATGAACATATTTCTCGTCCATTAAGTCAATTAAGTGGTGGAGAACAAGCAAAAGTTCGTTTATGTAAGCTAATGGGTGAAGAAAGTAACTGGCTACTATTTGATGAGCCGACAAACCATCTTGATGTTACAGCAAAAGAAGAACTTAAGAAGGCTATGAAAGCATATAAAGGAACAATTCTCCTTGTATGTCACGAACCGGAATTCTATGAAGATTGGATCACAAAGGTTTGGGATGTAGAAAAATGGTCTCAAAATAGTAAGTAATCTTTAATAAAAAACTCCTTGTGTAGACAAGGAGTTTTTTATTAAGAATTTTTTATATTGTAGTATCCTATAAGGCGTAAGCGAAATTCTTTTAATTCCGGATAAACCTCTAAATTTGCTAACATACCTCTAATTACCGGAATTCTTGGATTAAGCAATCGCATTTCCGCCTCTAAAACATCTAATGTTACTAGCAGCTCATCGTCCTCTAATTGATCAGCTAGAGTACGCTTAAATCCAATAATTTCTTTTAAAAAATGCTCTTTAACCTGTTCCTTAATGAGCTCTGATTTACAAAGAAATTCTCCAAGCTTTTCTTCGTGTAAAATAGGTTCTTCCGAAGATTCTACCAAGCCATCTACTAAATTATCTACTCTTTTTAAAATAAAAGCAGAGATGTAAGATAAATCAATTTCTGTTGCTTGTAAAATAATTAATTCTAAATACCCACGGCATATGCCTTCCACCATAATTACTAAATCCAATAAATATGGCATAATCTTTTCATCATAAATGGACAATAAACTATTTCGATAAAATGCATGAGACTCTAACTTCATCCGCATCATAAATTCTTCCACTTCTTTATTAAACGGAATCGCATTTTCTCTCGCATGCATAATAATAAACTCTTTATGCTTTTGTATATCATTAAACTGACAATGTAATTGTTTTGCAAATTTTTCACGTGGTAACAAAGACTCTTGCTCAATATCCAGCATTTTCTTTTGAATTTTGTCATAATAATATCGAAGTGTCGCTAATAAAAGCTCATCTTTTGATTTAAAATATAAGTAAAAAGCTCCCTTAGATATACCACTAGCTGTCACAATTTCCTGCACTGATGTCGCATTTACACCCTTAGTAGCAAATAACTTCATAGCCGATTCTATAATTAAACGCTCTTTTTCTTTCATATCTTCTCTCCTAAATTTAATCTCGCATCTTATTATGGATTTATTATACCATCTCTTTTTATTGACGATTGACCAACTGGTCAGTTATATTATGTATTAGACTGACCAGTTGGTCAATATAATACAAAGGGAGCGCAAACATGAACAAAATCATCAATTTCTCGTTAAAAAATAAGTTCGCAGTTTGGCTACTAACCATTATTGTTACTATTGCGGGAATTTACTCTGGCCTCAATATGAAGCTGGAAACAATTCCTGATATTACAACACCGATTGTGACAGTAACTACGGTCTATCCTGGTGCTACACCAGAAGAAGTAGCCGATAAAGTTTCAAAGCCGATGGAAGAACAACTACAAAATTTAAGTGGTGTTAACGTTGTTAGCTCATCATCTTTTCAAAACGCATCTTCTATTCAAGTAGAATACGATTTTGATAAAAATATGGAAAAAGCAGAAACAGAAATTAAAGAAGCTCTCACAAATGTAAAGCTCCCTGACGGTGTTAAAGACCCTAAGGTTTCACGAGTAAACTTCAATGCTTTTCCTGTTATTTCGTTAAGCGTAGCAAGCAAGAATGAAGCTTTAGCTATCTTAACTGAAAATGTAGAGAAAAATATTGTACCGGGCTTAAAAGGACTTGATGGTGTTGCATCTGTTCAAATTGCAGGCCAACAAGTAGATGAAGTACAGCTCGTCTTCAAGAAAGATAAAATGAAAGAACTAGGACTAAGTGAAGATACTGTAAAAAATGTAATTAAAGGATCGGATGTATCTTTACCACTTGGCCTATATACGTTTAAAGACACGGAAAAATCAGTTGTTGTAGATGGCAATATTACAACGATTAAAGCATTAAAAGAACTCAAAATCCCAGCTATACCTTCATCACCTAACGGTCAAGGTAGTCAAAATGCTGGCGCTGGTGCACAAACGCCGCAAATGAATCCAGCTGCTATGAACGGAATTCCAACAGTTACATTAGACGAAATTGCTGAAATTAAAGAAGTTGGGAAAGCAGAATCCATTTCTCGAACAAATGGAAAAGAAGCAATTGGAATTCAAATTGTGAAGGCCTCTGATGCAAATACAGTTGATGTTGTAAATGCAGTAAAAGATAAAGTAAAAGATCTTGAGAAAAAATATAAAGATTTAGAGATCATTTCAACATTCGACCAAGGTGCACCTATTGAAAAGTCAGTTGAAACAATGCTAAGCAAAGCAATTTTCGGTGCTATCTTTGCGATTGTTATTATTATGCTGTTCCTACGAAATATTCGAACAACGTTAATCTCTGTCGTTTCAATACCACTTTCGTTATTAATTGCTGTTTTAGTCATAAAGCAAATGGATATTACGCTTAACATTATGACGCTTGGAGCAATGACAGTTGCTATAGGCCGTGTTGTTGATGACTCAATTGTTGTTATTGAAAATATTTACCGACGTATGTCGTTATCAGAAGAGAAATTGCGCGGAAGAGATTTAATTCGTGAAGCTACGAAAGAAATGTTTATTCCGATTATGTCTTCTACCATTGTGACAATCGCTGTATTCTTACCGCTAGGACTTGTAAAAGGTATGATTGGTGAAATGTTCTTACCATTCGCCTTAACTATTGTCTTCGCTTTATTAGCATCGTTACTAGTGGCTGTTACAATCGTACCAATGCTTGCCCATTCCTTATTTAAGAAAGAAAGCACGAGGGAAAAAGAGGTACATCATGAAGAGAAACCAAGCAAATTAGCAAATGGGTATAAACGTATACTTGAATGGGCTTTAAATCACAAAATTATTACATCTAGTATTGCTGTCCTTCTATTAGTTGGTAGTCTCGCACTTGTGCCCGTTATCGGTGTAAGTTTCTTACCTTCTGAAGAAGAAAAAATGATTATCGCAACATACAAACCTGAACCAGGTCAAACATTAGAAGACGTTGAAAAAATTGCAACGAAAGCTGAGAAGCACTTCCAAGATAATAAAGACGTGAAAACAATTCAGTTCTCATTAGGTGGAGAGAATCCAATGAGCCCTGGTCAAACAAATCAAGCTATGTTCTTCGTTCAATATGATAACGACACGAAAAACTTCGAAAAAGAAAAAGAAGAAGTCGTGAAAGATTTACAAAAAATGTCTGGAAAAGGTGAATGGAAAAACCAAGACTTCGGAGCAAGTGGCGGTAGTAACGAAATTAAACTATACGTTTACGGAGATAGCTCAGAAGACATTAAGCCTGTCGTAAAAGATATTCAAAATATCATGAAGAAAAATAAAGACTTAAAAGATATAGATTCTAGTATTGCAAAAACATATGCAGAGTACACTTTAGTCGCAGATCAAGAAAAGCTGAGTAAAATGGGCTTAACGGCTGCTCAAATTGGAATGGGACTTTCTAATCAACATGATCGCCCTGTTCTGACAACAATTAAAAAAGACGGTAAAGATATCAATGTATATGTAGAAGCTGAAAAACAAAATTATGAAACAATCGATGACTTAACAAATCGCAAAATTACAACACCACTTGGTAATGAAGTAGCTGTGAAAGATGTTATGACTGTAAAAGAAGGTGAAACATCGAATACAGTAACACACCGAGATGGCCGTGTTTATGCAGAGGTTAGTGCAAAATTAACATCTGATGACGTTTCAAAAGCATCTGCTGCAGTCCAAAAAGAAGTAGATAAAATGGATCTTCCTTCTGGTGTAGATGTTTCTATGGGCGGTGTTACTAAAGATATTCAAGAATCATTCAAGCAACTTGGCCTAGCGATGTTAGCTGCGATTGCCATTGTATACTTCGTTCTTGTCGTTACATTTGGCGGTGCCCTTGCACCATTCGCAATTTTATTCTCGCTACCATTCACAATTATTGGGGCTCTTGTTGCCTTATTAATCTCTGGTGAAACATTAAGTGTATCTGCAATGATTGGGGCGCTTATGTTAATCGGTATCGTTGTAACAAACGCAATCGTGCTTATCGACCGCGTTATTCATAAAGAAAATGAAGGTTTATCAACACGTGAAGCTTTATTAGAAGCTGGTGCAACACGCTTGCGTCCAATTTTAATGACTGCAATTGCAACAATCGGAGCTCTTATCCCGCTTGCATTAGGATTTGAAGGTAGCGGCTTAATTTCTAAAGGACTTGGTGTAACAGTAATTGGTGGATTAACAAGTTCAACGTTATTAACACTTCTTATTGTTCCAATTGTTTATGAAGTATTAAGCAAATTTAAAAAGAAAAAAACAAAATAGCAAAAAAATAACCTCGCTAACTGCGAGGTTATTTTTTATTTCCAAACAAGATTAAGAAATCGCCATAACCTTCTTTCTCTAATTCCTCTTTTGGAATAAATCTAAGAGCTGCGGAATTAATGCAGTAACGAAGCCCATTCGGTCCTGGACCGTCTGGAAATACATGCCCAAGATGCGAATCTCCCTCTTTACTTCTCACTTCTGTACGTGTCATATTATGACTCACATCCATCTTTTCTTTCACACTTGCTGACATAACTGGTTTTGTAAAACTAGGCCATCCACATCCACTATCAAATTTATCTAGAGAAGTAAACAACGGCTCACCTGAAACGATATCTACATAAAGACCTTCCTCTTTATGGTTCCAATACTCATTTCGAAATGGTGGTTCTGTACCATTTTCCTGTGTTACATAAAACTGCATCTCATTGAGTTTTTCTTTTAAATGAGCATTATCCTTTGGCCAATGTTCCTTAATAAAAGCATCTCGTCCTGAGCCTTTACGATATAACTCATAGCGGAATGTGTTTTTCTTATGATATCCTTGGTGATATTCTTCAGCTGGATAAAATGTAGCTGCTGGTAGTATTTTTGTCGCAATTGGTTTCGAAAAGCGCCCACTCTGCTCAAGCTCTTCTTTTGAAGCTTCTGCTTTTTTATGTTGTTCTTCATTATGATAAAAAATCACCGTTTCATAAGACTGTCCGCGGTCATGGAATTGTCCCCCAATATCGGTCGGATCAATTTGTCTCCAATATATATTTAACAATTCCTCATACGGCATTTTATTTGCATCAAATGTAATTTGTACCGCTTCATAATGTCCTGTTGTTTCCGAGCACACTTCTTTATACGTTGGGTCCTCTTTATGACCGCCTGTATAACCTGAAATAACCTGTATAATTCCCTCCATCTCTTCAAATGGAGAAACCATACACCAAAAACACCCTCCAGCAAATGTAGCCAATTCTACCTTTTCATTTACAGCCATTACTTCACCCCTATTCTATATTCTCCTTACAGTATGGCATAAGAAACATAATGTTATAAAAGAAAAAGCATCGAACATCGATGCTTTTTCTCTACTTCACTTTATTTTGTTCCAACATCCTTCTCCATTTCATCACTTGTCACATCTAAGACATCTAATAAGAAAATGAAAATTGGAATACCGATAATCAGTCCCCATACACCTAAGAAGTGCTCTGAGAAAATTAATACCATAAAAGTATAGAAAATCGGTAAATTTGTTTTTTGCGACATAAACTTCGGATTTAATACGTAACTTTCAAGCGCATGAATAACTGTTACGATAACTAAAATATAAACAACGTACATAATACCGCCAATATTGTAAGCAATCATACAAAGTGGGAATAACGAAATGATAACCCCCGCTACTGGAATTAAGCCAAGCAAGAAAATCATTAACGCTAAACCTAATAATTGTGGGAATCCTAATATCCATAATGCGATAACTGAAAGAACACAGTTAACAACAGCAATTAAAAATTGCGCTTCGATTACCTTTCCAAATGAACGTGCAAATTTCTTTCCGAAGTACTCAATTTCAGTATAGAAAATTGCAAGCCTGCTTTCTTTAAACTTTACAGTAAAACCAACAATACGAGATTTTTCTAGTAAGAAAAACAAACTCAAAATTAAAGAAAGTAAAACTTGAAGGCCAAATTTACCAACATTCGTAATCGATTTATACAAAATGTCTACGCCTTGTCCTACATATTTAGAAAGCTCCATATGATTGACAGCATTAACTGCATACTTAATTAGTTCACTATCTGGTGGGTTTCTTAAAAATACATTGAATTGGTAAATCAATTGTGAAATTTGTATCGTTAATACTGGTAAATATTTAAATAGCGTAATAGCAATTCCACCAATTAACATTACATATAGAAATGCTATAATAATTTTTCGATTAATAGGCATGAAATGATCTAATTTGCGGGAAATAAACTTTTGGAATCGATCCATTAAATACGTGAGAATAAACGTAATTAATATTAAATTCAACATACTTTGCAGCCCGTATAACACGAGAGCAAGTATTACTAATACGAGTAACCTCTGAAATCCTTTGCTTTGAAACAGGTTTTTTATTTGCATAATCGACGAATACTCTCTCCTGTCCTATAAACTAAAACGTTAATAAGTAGATTTCTCTCTTTTCTACTTTTAAATTATTCATTCATATTAAGATTTTTATAAACTCATTATATGCCTATCTTAACAGGTATATAGTAGATTACTTCTTATTTTACAATACAATGACCTAATTCAAAACGTATTCTACATAGTATTAATGAAGATTTAAGGAAACTTACATTTTTTTAAATAGGTCTTACCACTACTGTAACATAAAAAGCAAGCTATCAGTAGAAATCTGTCCTACAAATAGCTTGCTTTTCTTATTTTTTAAGTAAGTTTTACTATCCAATGAATGGCATAAACATTGGGATGACAACTACTGTTACAACCCCAACTACCGTTACAGCAATACTTGCCATCGCTGCCTCTACCTCACCCATTTCAATTCCTACTGCAACTCCTAATGCATGGCCCGCTGTTCCAAGTGCTAAACCTTTTGCAATCGGATGCTTAACTCTAAATGTTTTTAAGAATAATGCCCCTAATGCGTATACGATAACTGCGTTGAAAATAACTGCAAACGATGTAATTGCTGGAATACCACCAATACTTTCTGAGATTGGTAACGCAATTGCTGTTGTTGCTGCTTGTGGTAGCATTGAATTCATTACTGCTGTATCTAAACCGATTGCTTTTGCAACAATAAACACGACAATTACTGAGCAAATAGATCCCACCACGATAGCCGATAAAATTTGCCACCAATATTTTTTCAACTTATCCACTTGCTTGTATAGTGGGATAGCGAATGCAATTGTTGCTGGTTCTAAGAAGAAACTAATCATTTTTCCGCCAGTATTATATTCTTCAAAAGTAAAGTTACCTACCTTTAGAAAGACAATCCCTAATACCATCGCTACAAATAATGGTGTAAATAAGAAGAATCCTTTTGAATGCTTGAATAATAACGTTCCGATCCCGTATGCGATTAATGAAACGACGATTCCGAAATATGGAGTCATTGTGCTTGCCATATTCATTACCTCCTAACAATATATAAATGCAATGGTTACGCAACCTTTCCGTGCTTGCGTCCTTTATTTACTACTTTCAATTCTTTTGTATCTTCTGTTTCTTTTTCATCTTTTCCTAAAATAAATTGTGCAAATAATCCTGTTACAGCTAGTAAAATAACTGTTGCTACAACAATTACAGTTAAAATTTGTACAAAATATTGTCCCATTACACCAAGAGAATTAATAACTGAAATACCTGATGGGACGAAAAGGAATCCGATAATACCTGTTAAAGCTGTTCCAAGTGATTCAACTTGCTCCAATTTAATAACTTTTAAACATAATAGACTAAATAAAATAACTAACCCGATTACCGATGAAGGCATCGGAATTGGTAAATGTGTTGCAATAATATTAGAAATTAACATAATAGCTGAGAATATGAATGCTTGTGATAAGAAACTGTATACTTTTTTCGTGCTCATTTTGGCCACCTCTTTCGATTTGGTACCTTTATTGTATAAGATGTAAGTAACGAGGTAAGCGTTTACATAACAGAACGTCAAATATACAGAATCAGTTACAAATATAAAAGGATGAAATACAAAAGCTGCTTCTTAAATACGAAGCAGCTTCTTGAGTTCTTTGGCATATGTACGGCTAACAGGTACTTTCGATCCTTCTTTCATGATTAAATTATAAGTAGAATTGAACCATGGCTGAATTTCAGTAATATGATTAATATTTGCAATAAAGCTACGATGGACGCGCATGAAGTTTGCTTGTGGTAACTTCTTCTCTAAAATTACAAGTGTATCATGTGTTACATATGTTTCCCTCATTGTTTTTACTGTTACTTTCCCATCTACAAGCCCTACATATATAATATCTTCAATATTCACAAGTACGATTGATTCTTCAATTGGTAATGCTAATTTATGCATCTCTGCTGTTACATCTGTCCCCTTTATTTCGTGCTTCGTTTCTATTTGCGCTTGTTTTTGTTTTTTATACTTCTTTAATGTTTGCACAATACGCTCTTCATCAAATGGTTTTAAAATGTAGTCTAACGCATCTACTTCAAATGCTTGCAACGCATATTGATCATAGGCAGTAGCAAATACAATTGCAGGTGGATTTTTCATCTTCTTTAATATATTCGCGATTTCAAATCCGTTATCATCAGATAATTGAATATCTAAAAATACAATATCTGGTCTACATTGCATTAGTTCTTCTAATGCGTCTTCTACACAATCAGCCTCACCAACTATCTCAACTTCTTTCGTTCTCTCTAATAAATACTTTAGTTCATCACGTGCTAACATTTCATCGTCAACTACTAATACTTTTAACACCTGGCTCTTCCTCCCCTACTTTTTTTGGAATAATAAAGGTAATCTCCGTCCCTTTATTTAATTCACTTTCGATATGAAGCATCGTTTCTTTCCCAAATAACCCAATAAGACGTTCATTAATATTATATAAAGCTGTTCCAGTCCCTTTCTTTGACGAAACTACCATCTTTCCTAATTGTTCTAAACGTTCTTCCTCAATTCCCTGTCCATTATCTTTTACTTCAAAGTGAACCATACCCTCTTTTTCAAAAACATGCACTTCCACTTCACACACTGGTTGCTTCTTCGGAAAAGCATGTCGCAATGCATTTTCAACCAATAGTTGAAGAACAAATGGTGGTACTAAAGTTGTCTTTAGCTCATCCTCAATATACATCTTTACCTCATACTTATTTGGGAACCTTGCTTGTTCTAGTGATAAGTATGCCTGTACATGGTTTAATTCTTGTTCCAGTGGAATCAATAACTGACGTGCTCCTTGCAAATTACAACGGAAATACACGCTAAGCTGTAATAATAACTTCCTTGCTTTTTCTACATCTGTTCGGCATAAAGCTGATACTGTATTAATCGCATTAAATAAAAAGTGCGGGTTAATTTGCGCTTGTAATGCTTTTATCTCCGCATCTTGAAGTAATTTACTTTGCAACTCAGCTTCTCCTAACTCTAACTGCGTGGAGAATATTTTTGCTAACCCTTCTGCTAATTCTTCTTCAACGCGACTTAACTGGTTAGAATTTTTGAAATACAGTTTTAATGTCCCTATCGTATTTCCATGTGAAGTTAGTGGAATAACAATAGCGGCTTGTAAGGGACAGCCTTCATGTTGGCAATTAATAACCTCACGTGATTTCGCCTTCATTATTTGCCCTGTATGTAAAACTTCTTTTGATAAACCAGTTATTAAACTATGTGAAGGAATATGGTGATCTGATGCTAATCCAACGTGCGCTAATATTTTCTCTGTATCTGTTAAAGATACCGCATCTGTTCCTGTAAAGCGGTGAATAATTTGTGCCACATGCTTACACGATTCTTCTGTTAAGCCTTGACGAAAATACGGTAACGTTTTATCAGCAATACGCAATACTTTATGAGTCTGAAGTGCTTTTGCATTCTCCTCCTGACGCAAAATAGCTTGTATCATAGAAAGTAAAATAAAACTTCCAAAACTATTTACAAGAATCATCGGTATCGCTATTGTTTTCACAACGCTAATTCCATCCTCTATAATTAATAAAATCATAAGCATTTCTAAAGATACGATAAAAACACTTAAAACTGCTGAAAACTTAGGAGTAATTGTACGATTATATTTTTTGAAAATATATCCGATATAACCAGTTATAATCCCCGCTAAAATAGAAGAGATTGCGCAGCTTAGCGCTGTCGTACCACCAAGCATATAACGATGAATACCAGCAATAAACCCTACTCCAACCCCTACGATAGGGCCACCAAGTAAGCCACTAATACCAACACCCATAATACGCGTATTCGCAATTGTACTTGACGAAGAAACACCTTGTAACCAATTTTCATTCATAATCGTATTTCCTGCTATTTCAATCCCAGTGTAATTGCTTACAATTGTAAATACCGAAAAAATACAAATAAGCTTAAGCTTATCTACATAGCCATCCTGTTTATGAAGGAGGCGCCTGAAAGTTTTGATATGAGAGAGTAAAAATCCTAAAATAACTATAAGTCCGACTCGTTCAATCATCATGAGTACTAAATTTAGCATCTTTGATTCATTCCTTTTTATTTAGTTAGTTTTATTATGGGAAAATAATGAAGCCGACGTCAAGAAGAACGAAATGTTTTTTGAAATATTTCACACATAATAACTTCCTCTTTATTTGACAATCCAATAGAAGAGTGCTAAAAATAAAGTAATATAATACAGTCCTTTAACCCAACCCTGTGAGGTTGAGAAGGAAGCCGGAATACAATATACGTATGTTCTTTTTTGGGGATACGTATGCTTTTTTGGCCTTCTCATCATATCAGGTGAGAAGGCCTTTTGTTATTCTTCCATAGCGACTGTAGAAAATAAGGAGGAGTAATAATGAACGTCACTACTGATGTACAACAAACAACAGAGGAGACGAAAGCGAAAAGGTATAAAACATTATTTGGTTCTGCGCTAGGATATGCAGCAGAAGGTTTAGATATGTTGCTATTATCTTTCGTACTTGTCTATATTTTAAAAGAGTTTCACTTAAGTCCTGTTGAAGGTGGAAACTTAACATTAGCTACCACAATAGGGATGTTAATTGGTTCTTATTTATTTGGATTTATTGCTGATTTATTTGGCCGTATTCGTACAATGGCCTTCACAATCTTACTGTTTTCACTAGCAACCGCACTCATTTATTTCGCAACAGACTACTGGCAATTATTAATTCTTCGCTTTTTAGTTGGAATGGGAGTTGGTGGTGAATTCGGAATCGGAATGGCCATTGTAACAGAAACATGGTCTAAAGAAATGCGCGCTAAAGCGACATCTGTTGTTGCACTTGGATGGCAATTTGGTGTACTGATTGCTTCACTCCTTCCAGCATTTATTGTCCCACACTTTGGATGGAGAGCCGTTTTCTTATTTGGATTAATTCCAGCTTTACTAGCTGTCTATGTCCGTAAAAGTTTAAGTGAACCGAAAATATGGGAGCAAAAACAACGCTACAAAAAGGAACTATTGCAAAAAGAAGCTACAGGTAAATTAACAACTACTGAAGCAGAACAACTAAAACATATAAAAAAATTCCCACTTCGAAAATTATTTGCCAATAAAAAAGTAACAATCACAACAATCGGTCTTATTATTATGTCGTTTATCCAGAACTTCGGATATTACGGCATCTTCACATGGATGCCAACTATTTTAGCAAATAAATATAACTATACATTAGCAAAAGCGAGTGGCTGGATGTTCATTTCTACCATCGGTATGCTAATTGGAATTGCAATCTTTGGTATTCTGGCTGATAAAATTGGTCGTCGTAAAACTTTTGCAATTTATTATATTGGTGGTACAGTATACTGTCTCATTTACTTCTTCTTATTCACAGATTCAACATTATTATTATGGGGAAGTGCATTGCTTGGATTCTTTGCAAATGGAATGATGGGAGGGTTTGGGGCAATTTTAGCTGAAAACTACCCTGCTGAAGCTCGCTCTACCGCAGAAAACTTTATTTTCGGTACAGGACGTGGGTTAGCTGGATTTGGGCCTGTTATTATCGGCTTACTCGCTACAGGCGGCAACCTGCTTGGAGCATTGTCCTTGATTTTTATCATCTACCCAATCGGGTTAATTACAATGCTAATATGTGTACCAGAAACAAAGGGAAAAGTATTAGATTAAACGTAAAAGAGGAAGCATCTTATTTAAGATGCTTCCTCTTTTACGTTTTTATTTATTTTGATTTACTAGCCTTCTGAAATAAGAATGCAGTTTTATCTTCTTCTTTTACAATACCTTGTTTTAATGCTAATTCTCCCGCAACTTTAGGCGCTAACCATAGCATTGGGAATAATAAAATTGATACCGGAACTGCCGTCACTACGATAAACGATTGTAGCGCATTAATACTTCCTTCACCCATATATAAAAGAATTGCTGCAACTGCTCCCATAATAAGCGACCAAAAAATTCGCAAACTAATTCTAGGATCTCCGTCTCCAGTCACTGCCATTGAAATGGAATACGCCATTGAATCTCCTGTTGTCACTACAAATAAAATTGTTAATAAAAGAAATGCTGGTCCAATAATATTAGAAAGTGGCAATTGCCCTGTAATTGCAATCATAGCTGCCGGCATACCAGATTCACTTAATGCGTCCGAGATAGAACCAGGATTCATTAACTCATAAAACACACCTGATCCACCTAATATAGTAAACCAAAACGTTGTAATAATAGGTGCGATAATTCCAATTGCAACGATGATTTCTCGAATCGTTCTCCCTCTTGAAATTCGACTCACTAAAATTGCCATCATTGGTCCGTATCCAATAAACCATCCCCAGAAAAAGATTGTCCAAGATCCTAACCAACTTGTATCACCACGGTATGTGCTCATCGGTATAAACTCACTTACATAAAATCCAAACGAAGAAACAAACGAATCAATAATAAATCCACCTGGCCCAAATAGTAATATGAATGCCATTAACAAAATTGCTAATCTAACATTTAAATTACTTATAATTTGAATCCCTTTATCAATACCTGTTACTGCCGATATGGTAGACACGGCCACTACACAAACAATAATTGCCAATTGAGTAGTAAACACATCAGAAATTCCAAATAATTCTTGTAACCCATAACTTGCTTGTAAACCTAAAAATCCAATGGGGCCAATTGTACCTGCAGCTACTGCAATAATTGCAGCTGCATCAATTATCGTTCCAAGCAGGCTCTTTCTTAATTTTTCCCCAAAAATAGGATATAAAAGCGTTCGAGGTTTTAGCGGCATACCTTTATGATAATGTCCATACATCATAACTACCGCACTAATTGTACCTAAAATCGTCCATGCTAAAAATCCCCAATGCATATAACTTTGTGCTAAAGCAGGCATGACTGCTTCTTTCGTTCCAGCAGATATACCATCATGTATTGGTGGCACCGTCATCAAATGGTACATTGGCTCTGCTGCTGCCCAAAAAACGCCACCTCCGGCAAGTAATGTAGACATAATAATAGCAAGCCATTTTGCCGTACTAATCTCAGGTTTTTCTAATCCCCCAAGTTTAACTCTCCCATATTTGGAGAACGCCATACACATCGCAACAATAAATGTACCTAATAATAAAACTTGCCAGAAGGCACCAAAATATTTAATTGAAAAAGCGAAACTGTTATTAATCGCACTCTCTACATAATCCTTGTTCAAAAAAACTGCAATTACAAATAATAAAAGTGAACCACCGCTAATAATAAATACAGGCCAATCAGTTTTTCGACTCTTCATCCTCATTTACAATTCCTCCTTCCTCAGCAATCTAAAAAAACAACTTTATTATGTTTTATTGTTTAAACCCAAAACACAATAATTATATATACATAACATTTTATCGACTTCCCACATACTTATGTTGTCCCTAAAAATATGCCAAATCCCTTATTAAAAAGAAAAAATCTCTTTCTCTTACATAAAAAAGCAAAACAAAAGACCTTATATTTCTATAAGGTCTTCGAAACAGAAATTTGATTATAACATAAGGAACTCCTTGGTTCAAAAATCCTCTTCCAAAAATAACCGAGAGTAAAGGCTTCCATTTGCTACATAACAGTAATTAAAAAAATTATATTTTGCAGAAAAAACTGCACTAAATATTATTTATGAAAGAAATTTGGCTTCAAAATTTCATTCGGATACGGTTTGTGATAAATATGAGTGGTAGCTGGAGATAATGGTGGAATAAGCCACACCCAATTACCTGTTACAACACGACCACAAGCAGCTTCTTGCTTCTCAAATTGCTGAAATTGTTGTGCAGCAGTATGATGATCAACAATACTAACTCCTTGTTTTTTAAAAGAGTGTAGTACGGCAATATTCAACTCAATTAGCGCCTTATCCTTCCATAACGTACCGTTTCTCGATGTATCTAAATCCATCATCTCCGCAACAGCCGGAAGTAAATTATAACGATCATGATCCGCTAAGTTGCGCGCCCCAATTTCTGTTCCCATATACCATCCATTGAACGGAGCAGCTGTAT
Organism: Bacillus sp. FSL K6-0268; assembly: GCF_038005425.1. Classification (NCBI taxonomy): domain Bacteria; kingdom Bacillati; phylum Bacillota; class Bacilli; order Caryophanales; family Bacillaceae; genus Bacillus; species Bacillus sp. FSL K6-0268. Next base: position 3,560,713 of record NZ_JBBOTF010000001.1, on the reverse strand, counting down.
AAGAAATACCGCCAATTTCTAAGCACATATCCGAGATCATTGGAACCCCATACCATTTTGCTCCAAGTGATGAAATAGGGTATTCTGGGTGTTCAATTGGCACTTCTTTTACTTCTTTCCTCGGAATTTCTTTATATGTAGGCGCCTTCCCGTTTATAGAAAACACAAGTGGCAATACATCGAAATTCGTACCTTCTCCTTGCCAGCCAAGCTCCTGACAAAAGTCCGTAAATGTAGCGGAATGAGAGTCACCGATCACTCCCATTTCTGTTTTATATCCTGCATATCGAATCAATTGGTGATTATAAATTCGTATATTATTTTCCTCACCTTGATATTGCTTAAAAATCGTAATGGTTGGTTTAACTTTCCCGTCGTTCGTTGCATATTTAATATGATGAATTAATGCATTATATACACCCTCTTCATCATTTACTTCGCGCGCATCTAATATGTGCATCTTACTCCAAAATAGTCTTCCAATACATCTATTACTGTTACGCCATGCCATTCGTGAACCATGAACAAGTTCTTCAAATGTATGCTCATATGTCCCTGTCTTCTCTACCTCAATTTGAATTTCTTTTATACGTTCTTCTATCAATTGTTCTTTATGAAGCTCTTTATAACAAATCGTAATAAAATTACTTGCTTCCTCTATTAATTGTTTCGTTTCACTCATAAACAATCTCCTTCTATTTCAACAAAACCCTGATACTTTACAGTATAAGCAAAAAGGATAGGAGTCACAAATGAAAGCGAGAGTGTTACTTTTATTGTAATATTTTTCAGAAAATTAACGAACTTACTATTGACTTCCATAGAAAATGAGTGTATTTTTGACTCAGGTAAAGTATTTTTACCTAGACCAACTTTTGAATAGAAAGGAGGGAATGTTATGTCTTCATTTCAATTGCCAAAGCTTTCATATGACTATGATGAACTAGAGCCACATATCGATAGCAATACACTTTCCATTCATCATGGAAAGCACCATGCGACATACGTAAACAATTTAAATGCTACTTTAGAAAATTATACTGAATTACATAATAAATCTTTAGAAGAATTGCTATGTAATTTAGATGCTTTACCGAAGGAAATTGTTACAGCTGTACGAAATAACGGTGGTGGTCACTATTGTCATAGTCTTTTTTGGGAAGTGATGAGCCCACGAGGTGGCGGTGAGCCTAATGGAGACGTTGCAAAAGTAATTGATTATTATTTCAATACCTTTGACAACTTAAAAGATCAACTTTCCAAAGCAGCTATTAGTCGTTTTGGAAGTGGCTATGGATGGCTTGTTCTTGACGGTGAGGAACTCTCTGTTATGAGTACACCAAATCAAGATACGCCTTTGCAAGAAGGAAAAATCCCCTTACTCGTAATTGATGTATGGGAACATGCTTATTATTTAAAGTATCAAAATCGGCGCCCCGAGTTTGTTACCAACTGGTGGCATACAGTAAACTGGGACCAAGTAAACGAGAAGTATTTACAAGCAATTCAATCGCAAAAACATTAGTCGTACGTATAAGGTAAATTTGGTAATGTAAAATCAGTATTGTCGAAATCCTCCAGAATCCCCCGGATTGCCACCGGGGGATTTATGATTACTTCATTGTATTTATATAATGTTTTAAAACATTTTTTATTTCTATTTTCAGCTCTCGGAACAAAAATCCAAATTCACGAGCCTTTCCATTATGTAACGTACAGTTAGTTACCTCATTATAAGGAGCTATATTTTCCCCAGCTTCCTGGATAAGTGCTTTTATTCCCGTCTTCTCTTCTATGAAATGAATAATTTCTTCCGTAGAAACTACCCCGTTACTACAGGCGTTAATTGGTCCTTTCACATTTTCCATTCCGCACCAAGCTAGAAACTCTCCTGCCTCTTTTTCATGTATAAATGACAAATTTCCATCTACATGATCCACAACGATAGGGTTTTGGTTCACAACACATTCAACGTAAAATTGTAACCTTTTCGTATAATCATTTTCTCCAATAACAACTGGAAAACGCACTGCAACGACTGGGAATGTTGCATATTGAAATAAAACCGCTTCGGCTAATCGCTTTCCTTCACTATAATTAAAATCATTCCTATCTCCATATGTAATTGCATATTCGTATGGATTAAAGTCCTCTTCTAACAAGCTTAATGCAGGTTCATAGACAGCCATTGAAGATGTCATAATATACTTCTTCGTTTTTCCTTTCAAAACTTCACATACCATTTTCGCTGCATTTGAACTATAGCATAAATTATCGTATACAATATCATAACTTTTTCCTTCTAGACGCTCTTCTAGTAGTTTTCCATCTTCTCTATCGACAATTATTCTTTTTACTGCGTTACCAAAAGAATCTTCAGTAACTCCCCTCGTGGCAATTGTTACATCGTGTCCAGCTTGCAAAAGGTACTCTACTAAATGTTTACCAAAAAATCTTGTTCCTCCTAGCACCAACACTTTCTTCAATTTCATCATCCCCATTTTTGCAATTTATAAAATACTACTTCTTTTATTATAAAAGGCTATTATAAAAAAAAGCATGAAATCAGTTTAACGATTCCATGCTTTTATGCAGATAATATATTAACGGACTCTATATTTAAAAATACAATAACAAAAGTACAAAATAGAAATTACTGATACATAAACCCATAGTTCATATACAAATCCCTCTCCCCACACTCCCATAAAATAAAATAGTGAAGGTAAAGTCAATGTTACCCATGATTGTACGAAGGCGATTCGTCCGAGATATTGATTAATATTCTTTTTTTGTGTATTTAGCACAAAGAATAAGTACCAAAGTAATGCCCACATAAACCATGTTAACGCATTAACAACATCATGAAATTGAACAAATGAAACAACCATATAGAATAAGGCTATAATTGCTACCCAAATACAAAACCATCCTAGACCACTACTATCCATTCCCTTTATAAAAGTAACACCTACATATAAATAGGTTAATCCAAATAAGAAAGTAGCCGCATATGAATACACTGTCCAATTGCTTTGGTCAGAAATCATGATCAAATAAAACGGAATAATAATTTGTAGTGCACCCACAAATAAATTAAAAACACCCGCACTTTTCATCTCTGCTTTCCCTAATATAACAAGACTATTTAAAAATAAAGCTGCCCCTGAAAGTAATAATCCTACATAACCCATATATACTCGTGTGAAAATCTTTACCTTTCACACTTTTAACCTCCCCACACTATAAAGTGATACTTATATTATTTTTCTTCCCATTTAAAACTACATACATAATTTTTCATCTGTATAAGTCAGACCTCCTACCTTAAAAAGGAGCGAACTTAAAACGCTTTCAATAATAAATAATCCTATCAAAACATGAACTAGGATTCCTTGATTATAAACGGACTCTAGCGATGATACAAGTGTTGGAATACATTTCAATAATACGCTTTCAATTTCCATAAAAAATGAATAAAATAATACATTCCTCTATCTCATTCTACTACCTTCTAGCATAAGATATTGTAAAATCCTATCATTTTAAGAAAGGTTTGATATTTATGCCTCTTCATTATCCAAATCATTCTGTTTTTCACTCTACAGGTGTATTAACAAGAGAACCTGCAACTATTTCAGCGGTCATAAACATTGTAAATTTAGATGCATATTACGCTCACTATGTAAATATAGAAGTGTGGGATTGGTCTAATTATTCTAATCCTGTAAAGTTACCTGTATTAATTGGTGAAAATGCAGAAGTAGAATTCCCATATGTTTTACAAGGCAATCATCTCGCAGTCTTTTATGCTAATTTAGATGAAACTATTGATTTGTATGAAATACGTATTTCTTATCCCGCTCACTCCAATATTATTGCAAATTGTTTCGGACGAAGTCTCCCACCATATACAAGTCAAGAGGGAAACACAGTATATCACAAACAACTTGTTCGAATTCATTAATTCCTCCTATTATGTAATAGGTGGTGGTCCGTAATACATTCTTTCTTATGAGAAAATTGTATTACGGACCTAAAACGCGATAGTAACCCTTAACAGTTTTTGATTGTTTCAAATCCTCAATTTTGTATAAGGAATAGGCTTGAATCAAAACCTTTAATTTCTTTGTAACTACTCAGCCACCTTTCGGTGGCTTTTTTTAATTTTACTAGTTTCATATGCCTCCTATTTGTAAATACTGAGTATATCAAACAGGGGAGGTGAATATTATGGTCGATCGAAAAATTATTTTAGATACATATAAAAAAGGACCTGAAGCTGTTATTTCTTTATTTGAAGAAACATTTTCTAAATTAGAAAAACGTATACAAGAACTAGAAAATGCTTCAAAAAAAAACTCCAAAAATAGTCATAAGCCACCTTCTACAGATGGTTTAGGTAAGCCTGTTACAAAAAGTTTGCGCAAACCGTCTCATCGTCAAACCGGTGGCCAGTTAGGCCACAAGGGACATACTCTTGGTTTGACAGCGACTCCAGATCATACGATTACACATTCTCCTACATATTGTACTTGTTGTCATACTTCCTTGAACCACGAGCCTGTAAAAGGGTATCGCATTCGCCAAGTGTATGACTTACCACCTATTCAGATTGAAGTGACAGAACATAAAGTAGAACAGAAAGAATGCCCACATTGCCATTCTATCCAAGAAGCCCAATTTCCTTCGACAGTATCTCGTCCTGTTCAATATGGTCCAAATATAAAAAGACTGATTCCCTATTTAACGCATTATCAATGCATTTCTTTGAAGCGAACAAAAGAATTCTTTCAGGATTGTTTTGGACATTCTATAAGCGAAGGAACCCTGGTAAATCATACACAGGCTTTCGCTTCTCAATTGCAGCCATTCATAAAAAAAGTAACGGAAAAGATCCTGCAGTCTCCTATTGTCCATTTTGATGAAACCGGTATGCGTGTAGAAAACAAAACACAATGGTTACATACTGCCAGTACACCGGAGGTGACATTGCAACATATTCATCACAAACGCGGAAAAGAAGCAATGGATGCGGGCGGAATTTTACCGTCTTTTTCTGGAATTGCGATGCATGATGGTTGGAAATCGTATGATGCGTATACAGATTGCCGACATGTATTATGTAATGCCCATCTCTTACGAGATTTGCAAGGAATTATAGATAGTACGGGGCAAAAATGGGCGCAACAGATGCAGAAATTTCTCACGCAAGCTTTAACGCTGAAAAAACAATACAAAGGAAATCTGCCAAAAGTAAAGCAACAGCACCTGTTTACTGTTTATCAAGCTATATTGAAAGAACAACCAGTCTTTTCTACAGAATTAAAAAAGAAAAGAAAGCAGACGCCTGCTCAAAATTTATGGAATCGCTTCGTCAAATATGCTGACAGAATTCTAGCATTCTTAGAACATCCAGACATTCCATTTGATAATAATCAAGCGGAACGGGATATTCGAATGACGAAAGTCAAACAGAAAGTGTCTGGGACTTTCCGAAGTAAGAAAGGCGCAGAATCTTTTTGCCAGATACGAAGCTTTATGAGTACCATGAAAAAACAAAAACAATCTGTCTTACAAGCGATAGGACAAGTTATAGAAACCGGAACGGTTCCTTGGAATCGCACAACTTCATAAGAGAAATTCTCTGTTTGATTTAGATTCTTTCTCTTATTGGAGTCTTTTCTTTTTTATGTTTTCGAATGAAAACATGTATTTGGTATGCCCTTTTTCCTAATTAAGCTGAGTAGTTACATTTCTTTTAATAAATTTACATATGCTCGCTGAAATTGCTCTTGTGTTGCTGGCTGATCATAAAATAAAACTTTAATCAGTTGGGGTTTTACAGGCAGTTGATCCCTCATCTATATCCTTTCCGATAATTTTCCTTATTTATAACAATACCTTTGTAGCACTTTTCAATCTTTATTCACTTACTACTAGGCTATATTAAATACACTTTCGTTCTAAGACGAGAAATAGAGCGCATACTTAATAATCAATACCTTTACTAATATTGAAAGTATCGATTCCTACACGTGTTGCCAGTCAAATATTCCTATAAAACAGGGAACGTTCTTTTCTAGGTTAGGTAATAAACTTAATAAAAAATGAATATAAAAAATGACCTCTTGCTTTTAAGCAAAGGTCATTTTTTTATTCATCATTAAACTTCTAAATAGCCATTTTTATTATTTGATTGCCATTTCCAAGAATCTGCACACATCTCTTCTAATCCGCGTGTTGCCTCCCAGCCTAATTCACGCTTTGCTTTCGATGCATCAGCAAAACATACTGCCACATCACCTGGGCGACGCTCTGTGATTTTATAAGGAACTTTCTTGCCCGAAACTTTTTCAAATGCTTCAACCATCTCTAGTACACTATAGCCCATGCCTGTGCCCAGGTTATAAGCATCTACTCCTGTTGTACTCATTACTTTCTCAAGCGCCTTTACGTGACCATTTGCTAAGTCCACAACATGGATGTAATCACGGACTCCTGTTCCATCTTTCGTTGGATAGTCATTTCCGAATACACTTAATTCTTTTAACTTACCTACTGCTACTTGCGTTACATATGGCATTAAGTTATTTGGGATTCCATTTGGATCTTCTCCGATACGCCCACTTTCGTGTGCACCAAATGGATTGAAATAGCGAAGTAATGCGATACCCCATTCTGCATCTGCAAATGCTACATCACGCATAATTTGCTCAATCATTAATTTCGTTTGACCATATGGATTTGTTGCACTTAATGGAAACTCCTCCGTAATCGGTGACGTTTCCGGGATACCATATACAGTTGCAGATGAACTAAAGATCATCTTCTTTACATTATGTTTCTGCATTACTTCACATAGCACTAACGTGCTTGTAATGTTGTTATGATAATATGTTAATGGAATCGCTACTGACTCCCCTACAGCTTTAAATCCTGCAAAGTGAATAACTGCTTCAATTACATTTTCTTCAAAAATTGCGTCAAGCGCTTCGCGATTTAAAACATCTTCTTTATAAAACTTAAATTGTTTTCCTGTTATTTCTTTCACTCGATTTATGGATTCTACCGAGCTATTCGAAAGATTATCCACTACTATAACTTCGTAACCGCTATTTAGTAATTCTACACATGTATGACTACCAATATATCCTGCTCCACCTGTTACAAGTATTGCCATAATTATAGTCCTCCATATTTCATTCATTATAAACTTCTCAAAGTATATCACATATTTCTTATCCTATGTTTAACATGCGAACACAGAAACTTACATTTTATCCCATAATAATTTTATAACATATACGATTCTAATCAGGTAATAAAAAAAACGCCACATAATAAAAATTATGTGGCGTTTTTTTATTAAATTACGTAACAATATACACTTAGAAAATGCGCAAGACTACCTAATAATACAAAAACATGAAAAATTTCATGATGTCCCATATATTTAAACTCTAGCCATTTTGGCTTTGTGCCATAAATAAATCCACCAATTGTATAAAAAATGCCCCCAAGTACTAAGAAAACAATACCTCCTGTACTTAAATTCTCAGCTAACGGTGCAAAGAACAAAACAATTAACCAACCCATCGTAATATAAATTGCTGTCGATAACCATCTTGGACAATTAAACCAAAACATTTTAAACACAATACCACAAATCGCAGTTGCATAGACTAAACAAAATAATAGCAAACCACTTGCTGAATTTAATGTAATTAAGCAAAAGGGTGCATATGTACCTGCAATTAATATAAAAATCATAGAATGATCTAGCTTCCTAAAGAAGTAAATAACACGTTCATTGGCCACAACACTATGATACACAGCTGACGCCGCATAAAGGACCATCATTCCAATACCAAACAAAATAACAGCTGTAATTGCAGCAAATGATGGCATCTTAATAGAAACTTTCACAAGCATAGCTAATAAGGCAATAAATGATAAGATCGCTCCACCTAAGTGAGTAAATGCGTTAACTGGTTCCCTTACATAAGTATTCATAATAACACCCCTCATATAATTACATGTAGTTTTTATAACTACATGTAATTATATACACATTTCTTTTTAAGGTCAACATTTACAATTCATTTGTTTCGTAATACCATATTTAAAGATATATTAAACATTAAGTTCCACTAAGTTATAAAAGTGAGGGATTCTACGTGGAAAATATAAATGAATTACTTGAGACATTACATTTAGAAAAAAATATTAAACTTGAGGATATTCCAAATGTTGACTTATATGTAGACCAAGTTGTCCAACTATTTGAGAATACTTATGCAGATACAACGAGAACTGATGATGAAAAAGTATTAACAAAAACGATGATTAATAATTACGCAAAAGGGAAACTATTCATCCCTATCAAAAATAAAAAGTATTCAAAAGAGCATATGATTTTAATTAGCCTGATTTACCAATTAAAGGGAGCTCTCTCCATTAACGACATAAAAAGTTCATTAGAAAATATAAATGACTCCTTATTAAACGATGATTCATTTGAATTAAATGCGTTATATAAAAATTATCTTGCTCTTACTGCAAGCAATGTCGAAAACTTTAAACAAGACGTAAATAAACGTGTTACAGAAGTAAATAAGATTTCTTCCTTAGAAGGTACAAAGCTAGAAAAATTTCTACTATTAACATCCTTCGTGACTATGAGTAATATGTATAGACGTTTAGCAGAGCAACTAGTTGATGATTTGAAAAAATCATAAATAAAAAACTATCCACCTATTAAAGTGGATAGTTTTTTATTTACTTAATTGCCTCATGAACTTTTAATTGTTTCCCTTTAATCGTTGTAGTCTTCATGACTTTCAAGACAAGTGGTCCTTTTCCATTTAATATTTCAACGTAAGAAACGTTATCTTGTATCGTAATAATGCCTATATCTTCTGCTGTAACACCTTTAATTTTAGCAATTGTACCGACGAAATCTACCGCTCTAATTTTCTTTTTCTTCCCGCCATTAAAGTACAGCTTCATAATGCCTTTGTTTATGTCCGCATTTTTATCTTTCTTAATAATTGGTTTAGCATGTATCTTTTCTTCAAATGCAGCTTTCTCTTTCATAACTTCTTCTTTTGAAGGTCCAATTGCCTTTGGAATTTCAAAACCAATATAATCCTCAATCTCTTCTAAAAATCTATTTTCATATGGTGTTATAAATGTAATAGCTTTTCCACTATTTCCAGCTCGTCCCGTTCTTCCAGTACGATGTACATAGCTTTCTTTTTCAAGTGGAATATCATAATTAATAACATGTGTAATATTATCAATATCAATTCCTCTCGCAGCTACGTCTGTTGCTACTAAATAACGGAATTTTCCTTTTCTAAAATCATCCATGACTTCAAAACGATCTTCTTGTACCATACCACCATGTATTTTGTCACAAGGATAATTAGCTCGTTTTAGCTGTCTATATACATGATCTACATTTTCTTGTGTACGGCAGAAAATAATACAACTATCAGGATTCTCAATCATTGTTACATCTTTAAGTAGTGAAAACTTCTCGTCTTCTATCGCCTCAAAAAGAGTATGTTCAATTTTATCCGTTGTAATCCCAGCTGCTTTAATTTCAATATGAGTTGGTGAATTCATATATGTACGAGACAATTTTTCAACATCTTCTGGAAGTGTTGCTGAAAATAACATTGTCATTCTTTTTGTAGGTAATTCATCAATAATTGCCTCTACTTGATCGATAAAGCCCATATTTAGCATCTCATCTGCTTCATCAATAACTAAATACTTCAAACACTCTAAAGAAAGGGTACCCTTCTCAATATGATCCAATACACGACCAGGAGTCCCAACTACAATGTGTGTCTTTTGCTTTAATTCTAATTTTTGACGTGCAAATGGAGATTTCCCATAAACTGCCGCAGCCTTAATCCTTTTGAATCGACCTATATTTGTAATATCTTCTTTTACCTGCACCGCAAGCTCTCTCGTTGGTGTTAAAACTAATGCTTGTGGTTTATTCTCTTCCCACTCCACCATTTCACAAAGTGGAATACCAAATGAAGCTGTTTTTCCACTTCCAGTCTGAGACTTCACAACAAGATCCTTCTTTTGTAATGCGACTGGAATAACCTCACCTTGTACTTCTGTTGGATGATCATATCCTAACCCAGTAAGTGCCCTTACAATTTCCTTACTTAATTTATAATCAGAAAAACTTTTTTTACTCATATATTAACCTCATTTTATTATGTATTATTTTCTTTTTTATCTTTTGTATACGTTACTATTACCCTACTTATTATACTTGAAACCTTACATAAAAAGGTGGTTCATACCAGATTCCTCTTTTTATATAGAAATAAACCTTATCATTTCATATATTGTTCAACTAATTGATAACATCTTTTGCTCGTATTGTTAGCATTGACTCTTTCATGGTATCCTCCATCCCACTCCAAAAAAATAAAAAGAATACATACAACCTTATATAATTATCTCAATTTTTCAATCTTTACCATAAACGAACAATATAAATAAAAATACATTTTAAATTCGTTTTTAACGTTATTTTTCAGATGTAACATCTAGTTTTTCAAAAAATGTTAAGAAATCCTTTGACTTCTTAATAAAAATAATGTAAATTATCCTATGGACGAACATTTTTGATTAATAAAAATAAAATATTCGTATTTTAGGGGTGTAAATGATGGAAAACGTATTCGACTATGAAGATATTCAATTAATTCCTGCAAAATGTATTGTAAATAGCCGCTCTGAATGTGATACAACTGTCACTTTAGGAAAACATAAATTTAAATTACCTGTCGTGCCTGCAAATATGCAAACGATTATTGATGAAAGAATCGCAACTTATTTAGCTGAAAACAATTACTTCTATATCATGCATCGTTTCCAACCAGAGAAACGAATCTCATTCATTAGAGATATGCAATCACGTGGATTAATCGCTTCTATCAGCGTTGGTGTAAAAGAGGACGAATATGAATTCGTACAACAATTAGCTGCTGAGCAAATTACACCTGAATATATCACGATTGATATCGCACACGGTCATTCTAATGCTGTGATCAACATGATTCAACATATAAAAAAACATTTACCAGAGAGCTTCGTTATCGCTGGAAACGTTGGAACTCCAGAAGCGGTAAGAGAATTAGAAAATGCTGGTGCTGATGCAACAAAAGTTGGTATTGGACCTGGTAAAGTTTGTATTACTAAAATTAAAACAGGCTTCGGAACTGGTGGTTGGCAGCTAGCTGCACTTCGCTGGTGTGCAAAAGCTGCAAGTAAGCCAATTATCGCTGATGGTGGTATTCGTACACACGGCGACGTAGCTAAATCTATTCGATTTGGGGCAACTATGGTCATGATCGGTTCTCTATTCGCTGGTCACGAAGAGTCTCCAGGGGAAACAATCGAAAGAGATGGCAAACTTTATAAAGAATACTTCGGTTCTGCTTCTGAATTCCAAAAGGGTGAGAAGAAAAACGTTGAAGGTAAGAAAATGTTCGTTGAGCATAAAGGTTCTTTAGAAGATACGTTAATCGAAATGGAACAAGATCTTCAATCTTCTATCTCTTACGCTGGCGGAACAAAATTAGATGCTATTCGTACTGTAGATTATGTTGTCGTGAAAAACTCGATTTTCAACGGCGATAAAGTATATTAATTCTTAAATTTAAAAAGAAGGACAAGCATAAAAGTGCTTGTCCTTCTTTTTAATATATAAAAACATAAAATATTTTTATTTTACTGAATTTTCTAGTATCATGTTTTTAAATAGTCTTAATGAGGAGGAGATAGACTTGAAAAATGTAATGGAAAATCGCCTTAATCGCGCAGAGGTGCCTGCTGAACTAACATGGGATTTATCCGATTTGTATAATTCTGATGCCGAATGGCATACCGCATTAAACGTATTAGAAAATGATATACAGAAACTTGATACATTTAAAGGACGTTTACATACCAACTCCACAACTTTATTAAATTGCCTACTTTTAGAAGAAGAGCTTTTAATGAAGTTAACAAAACTGTATTCATATGCAAATTTAAAAGAATCTACTGATCGTACAAATCCAGTTATTCAAGCGAACTCTTCCAAAATTTCTGCTTTATGGACGAAAGTACATACTGCACTATCCTTTATCCATAATGAAATTCTCTCACTTGAAGAAGGAACAATTGAAAAATATTTAACTGACGAAACAAAACTTGAACCTTTCCGTAAGTCGTTACTAGAGATACTCAAAAAAAGGCAGCACACTCTCTCTCCTGAAACAGAAGAAGCACTTGCTGCACTTGGCGAAGTTCATAGTTCTCCATACAAAATTTACGGCATGACTAAATTGGCCGATATGGATTTCACTTCTATACAAGACGAACAAGGAAACGAACTCCCTGTTTCATTCTCATTATTTGAAAGCAAATATGAATTTTCTCCAAGCACATATATACGTCGAAAAGCATATTCATCATTTGTTTCCACACTAAAACAATATAAAAATACAATTGCCACAACATATGCTACTGAAGTTAAAAAACAAGTAACACTTTCTCGTTTACGTAAATATGAATCCGTTACCCATATGCTATTAGAACCACAAAGAGTTCCACTTGAAATGTATAACAACCAACTTGATATTATTTATAAAGAATTAGCACCTCATATGCGCCGTTTTGCAGATTTAAAAAAGAAAGTATTAGGACTCGATCAAATGCTTTTCTGCGACTTACATGCACCTTTAGATCCCGAATTTAATCCAGCTATTACTTATGAAGAAGCAGGCACGCTCATTCAAGATTCTTTAAAAGTATTAGGCGATGAATATAGTTCAATAATCCAAAAAGGATTCAAAGAAAGATGGGTAGATCTTGCAGATAACGTAGGCAAATCAACCGGGGCATTTTGCTCAAGTCCATACGGCTCTCATCCCTATATTTTAATTACATGGCAAAATACGATGCGTGGATGCTTCACATTAGCACATGAATTTGGACATGCTGGTCATTTCTATTTAGCAAATAAAAACCAACGTATCATGAACGTACGCCCATCTATGTACTTTGTTGAAGCACCATCAACTATGAATGAATTACTATTAGCTCAGCATTTACTAGCGACTACTGACGATAAGAGAATGCGCAGATGGGTCATTCTACAACTACTCGGCACATATTATCACAACTTTGTTACTCATTTACTTGAGGGTGAATATCAACGTAGGGTATATGCTCTAGCAGAAGAAGGACAGGCCCTTACAGCTACAACTTTAACTGAAATTAAAACAAATGTCCTTTCGACATTCTGGGGAGATTCTGTAGAAATCGATGAAGGTGCGGGCTTAACTTGGATGCGTCAGCCTCATTATTATATGGGTCTATATTCTTACACATATTCCGCAGGCCTCACTACAGCTACTGCAATAGCTCAAATGATTAAAGCGGAAGGACAACCTGCTATTGATCGCTGGTTAAATGTGCTTCGCGCTGGTGGTACAATGAAACCACTTGAACTAATGAAACATGCCGGAGTAGATATGTCAAAATCAGATGCAATCCGTAAAGCTGTTTCTTACGTTGGTTCATTAATTGATGAATTAGAGCATTCTTATCAAGAATAAAAAATAAGCCCTCGCTTTATGAGGGCTTATTTCATATTTACTTCCCAAACCTTTTACGATATCCACATTTCCTACAAAGCTCTTCAACCGCAACTCTTTTTGAAAATCCATCGACAATGTTTGTTGCTCTTTCACCTTCTATAATGTTAGAAAATGAATCATTATTAATATTTCCAAGGTTAATAATCCCTTCACCATCTAAACAACAAGGAATAACCGTCCCATTCGCTAAAATCCCTGCCTGATTACGAAGTCCATGACAAAATCCTTTCCCATCATCCTCTTCTTCATGTAATGCTGGCCACTGGAATTCATAGTCTTGATTAATAAAGACACGTTCTGCAATTTTTATACCTTTTCCTGGTGTAAGCTTCTCTTCAATCTGATAAGATAGATCAAATTCATTTTCAATTATGGATAATAACTCTCTATTTTTCTGGATTTCAGCATTTGTTTTATTATCCTGAGTTAAATTCCATAACCTTAACGATACAATTAAATCTGATTGACTTGTCGCTTCCCTAATGAAGGAAAGTATACTCCTTACATAGCCCTCTTTATCTTGCGAACCTGGGTGTCCATCAAAACTATGCAGTGAAAAATTCATTTGTCTTAACGCGGGCTTATTTAACAGCCTATGCCTTCTCTTATTAATTAACGTTCCGTTCGTTGTAATATTAACTTTAAACCCTTTTTCATGACTTAAGTCTAATAGCTGATCTATTTTCGGATGGAGCAACGGCTCACCCTTCACGTGCAAATAAATGTAGTCTGTGTGAGGTTTAATTTGGTCTAATCTTTTAGCAAAATCCTCTACAGAAATGAATTGCTTCTGCCTTTCCGTCGGCGGACAAAAGCTACACGCAAGATTACACACACTCGTAATCTCCAAGTAAAACTTCTTAAACTTCTTCACCTTTAATTCCTCACTTCTCTAACTACTTATACTTTTTCCTCTTCATATTACAGCATATTTTTATAGAAATAGAAACATACTTATTTTAGGAAATGTACATACCATCTAATAATGTTTAAAAGACCATCGGTAATTTTTGTCCAATGGTCTTTCCCACTATTAATTATCTTTAACCTCTTTTACATACTCCCATGTTTCACCTTGATCTTTTGATTGATAAAGTATACTACTATTACCATTGTAGTCTCCATCTGCTCCTTGCCCTACTAGCATGTTAAAAACTCCATCCTTCTCATAAGGCATATTAGGAAAATCAAACGGATTTATTGCCTGTCCACTTTCTAGTTTCACTTCATAATTTGTATAGCTCAACTTTTTAAAAGTTATACCCCCATCATCTGTACGGTATAACCTCCCTTCATTTCCAGAGGGTCTGGCTGCCCTTAAAAATCCGAGCTTTTCATTAAAAAAGATGATTCCTGATGCACTACCTACCGCTTCATTGAACGGGTCTTCATTTATAACTCCCCATGTTTCCCCTCCATCAATTGTCTTGCTTAGTGAATAAAAGGTGCTCCCTAATGCTTTATCTGTGACATCTAGTTTATAACCAACTTCTTTTGAAAAGTAAAATTGCTCATTATTATTAGTTAAATTCTTCTTTTTCTTTTTAGAACTACTTTCCTTACTCCAATTTGGGTCACCTAGTAAATTATATCTAGCAGGTACTACCTCTTTCTCTTTTCCAGGGATAAATATAGATACCGTATATCCAATTATTTCGGACTTTGCTTCTTCAAGCTTCTCTAATTTCCCATCTTTATTAATATTAATAATTCCTTCTCTGTTGTAACCCCAGTTCCTTTTCCCATAATAGACCAGCCCATACTTATCTTCATTCCACTTACTTACAGTTTGTTTAACTGGAATGGCTTGAACTGTTTTAATTAAAGGTTTTACTAATTTATCTTCATTATAATCAGCGTTAACATACCCATTTAATCCTACAAAAATATCTTTTGATTTATTTTTATTATAAGATATTAAGTAGCTTTCCTCTTTTCCAGCAGCATTTTTCCCATAAAGAAAAGTATCAAATGATGTAATTGTTCCATCTGATTTAAATTCCAAAGTAAAATCATCCGACATATATAACTTCTTTGGCAAAGTATATTTCTTATTTATATCTTCAAAAATGCCCTCTACACCATACTTATATATATTATCACGCTCAAGTTTAACTGATCTTTCGTTTTTTACGCTTTCTATAAACCATGCTAGTTTACCGCCATAATTCGTTGCACTTTTATAAATTTTTATCCCATAAAAAGACGTTATAAGGATAAGTATTAGAACAGAAATGTATTTCCATCCCTTTACATTTAATAATTTGGATGATTCGCGTTCCCTATTTTTCACAATTTTAATTGTAGTAAATATAATGATAAGTATTAGAAATGCTATAGATAATAACCAAATATAAATATTATTATTCATTCTCCCATACATACATAATAAAGCTAACTCATAACAAAAAATCCAGTATACGATTATTACTAATGGATTTTTTAGTAATGATGCCAATATTTTTTTCATATCTTCCTTAAATATGTTAATCCCCCCTAATTACATCTAATACTTCTTTTTTCCTATATTGAGTATACTTGATTTCACCAGGCACTTGCATACCCCCATATTTACTGTACATCTTCATTACATATCGGTTAAATCTAAAATAATAAAATGCGTATAAAAAAGCACTCTATCTTGTAAAGATAAGTGCTTTTTTCTTGATTATATTTTTTATTCAATATACAGCCAATAATACTTCATGTTGGTACACAAGGCATGATTAATTTCGGATCAATATTTATGATACAGTTCACCGTAACTAATCTAAATAAGTTTAATTTTTATTATCTTTATAATTAAATTTAACAAAAAAGGTAGTGCCTTCCGATCCTGTTTGAATTTCTATTTTTGCATTATGGCGGGCAGCAATGGCATAACATACACCTAACCCCAATCCAGTTCCATTATCTTTGGTCGTGTAAAATGGCGTACCCAGTTTCTCTAAGACTTCAGGCCTGATACCTTTTCCTTGATCGTGCACTGCAAGCACCACACAATTTTGACCTTCCTTGTAGGTGCTAATGGTTAGAACTTTCCCTGTATTCATCGCTTCTAAGCCATTACGATATAGATTCATTAATAATTGCCGTATCTCATTACGATTTAAAAGTAATTCCGGAATGTCATTTGTATCGACTTGAATATATTTATTTTGATTATACGTATCAATCTTTATTAAAGGGATAATATCGCGGATAATTGAATTTAAATCTAACATCTGCAAATCTAATTTCCTTGTATTACCCATTGAGAGAAATTCAGTAATAATAGAATTGGCACGGTTAAGTTCTTCAATCATTAAATGAAAGTACTTATTATGTTTCTCATAGGTATTCTCTTCTTTTAATAACTGCAAAAATCCTAGTACCGTTGTCATTGGATTTCTAATTTCATGGCTGATACCTGCTGCCATTTGCCCTATTAAATCAATGTTAGATAATCTTTTCAATTCCTGTTCATATTTCTTTTTTTCCGTTATGTTTTTAAAAATACAGCAAATACCATCATCATACGGGTATGCAATAACTTCGTGCCAATATTCATCTGCAGTAGAAAGAAATTCGAAATGAACTGTAGTTCGCTCTGACATCGCACGATGAAATTCCTTATACATAACTGTGTCGATGTCACTCGGGAAAACATCCCATATATTCTTTCCTAATACATCTTTTGCTGTTTTTCTTTGCGGAAAATATTGGTGCTTATTTACGTACGTAAATTCCCATTTATTATTTAAAGTAAAGAATCCATCCGTAATACATTCAATCACACTTGTAACTTTTTCATTAGCAGCAGCTAGCTCTCCCGTTCGCTCTTTCACTATGCTTTCTAGTTGATCCATATATAACAAATTTGAAAACGTAGGGGCTGTGGCATCAACGATAGATTTTGCTAGTTGAATTTGAGAATTATCGTAATTGTGAGCTTTTCCTTCTTTGCCAACGACGATTACCCCTAATACTTCTCCCACTGAAACCAATGGAATCATCAATAGATCCTTACTATCTATATTTTTTGTTTGAATAACCTCTTGGATCTTGGCTTCATAGCTTTTCTCTGTCCGATCCGCTTCTGTCCAATCACAGCCCTTACTTAATTTCGTTGTTTTAATCGTTGTTTTGTCTAGCGGATCTAGAAGATGGACAGTCATATTTTTACTCTCTAAAATCTGTTCTAAGTAAAAAAAGCATTTATCAAAACTCTCCTGTATCGAAGAACACATTGATAAATCACGGGTAACATTTAGTAACAGCTGCTTCTCAGCAATAAGGTTTTCCTTTTGTGTTAAATTATTTGCGTTTTGAATTGCGACCGCGGCCATATTTACATAAGCTTCAACACTTTGAATTTCTGAATCTGTTAAGTTCATCGGAATCCCATAATCAAATAAAAAAACCAGACCAAATAACTCTTGCCTAAATGAGATAGGCAGAGCTAATAAGGACTTAATTTTAAACGCATCAACTGGTCTCGGATCTGGTCGATGATCCTTTGAGGTATCAGGAATATAGATGGTTTTTTTCGTTTCAATAACTTCTTTTGCCAGTAAGTCTATTTCAGGATCAATTACCTGAGTATCGAGCGTTACGCCATTTATGGTCTCTGGTTTTCCTGCAAACCCTCTAAATGTTCCATCTTCCTGTGGTAAATAAATTCCAACAGCATCGCACCTAACAATCTCCTCTGATATCGCCATTGTCACACGCTGCAATACTTCACGTAGTTCTAATTTCGTATTTATTATTTTTGTTATATTCGCGAGCCTAGAATATCTCGTCTGATCACTTACCATTCACATAGCCTCCAGTTATAGGCATAATAAAATAAATATGATAATATCAGTGTCTTACCTTTATTTTACATAGAATATCTTACTTATGATACGGTTCCCCACGATTAATCCGAAACGCTCTATACACTTGTTCAAGCAATACTAATCGCATTAATTGGTGTGGTAATGTCATCTTTGAAAAAGAAAGTGATTCGTTTGAACGCTTCATCACTTCTGAACTTAGTCCGAGTGATCCACCAATTACAAATGCGACTTTACTCTTTCCGTATGTAGCAAGGCGATCTAGACTTACCGCAAATTCTTCTGATGACTTTTGCTTTCCTTCTATAGCTAATGCAATCACATGCGTGTCATCAGAAATTTTATCCAGTATACGTATACCTTCTTTTTCCTTTACAATTAACATTTCTGCTTCACTTAAATTTTCTGGCGCCTTTTCATCGGGCAATTCAATTACTTCTACTTTTGCGTATGCTGATAATCGTTTTAAGTATTCTGCTATACCTTGTTTCAAATATTTTTCTTTTAATTTCCCAATTGAAATAATCGAGATATTCACACGTATCATCCACCTTACAAACATGTTATCCACAAAACTTATCCACATATCCACAAACACTACCCACATATTGTGTGAGAATCTGTGTTCGATACAACATATGTCGCCTCATTTTGACAAAATTCACATGTTTTTTTCTCTTTTTCTGAGTTATCCACATTGTTGATAACCGGCGCAACTTCACACTCATCCACAATAATATCTAACGCTAATTCAACATGTTCTAAACAACAAGGTAAATTCATTTTCTTCACCTCACTTTTCTACAATAGAAAACAGGAGGTAGGCCCTCCTGTTTTTAATACTTTTGAATGCCTAATTTCACTGTTGTTGTTACTCTTTTTGTACCACGATAAAACGTAAGAGTCATTTTATCATTAATTTCCTTATCATATAAGGCCGTGCGGAATCCAATAATATCGCGAATCGGTTTTCCATCTACTGCCACAATAACATCATGTTCTCTTAAACCAGCATCTGCGCCTGGCGAAGGACTTTTCACATCCAAAATACAAACTCCTTCTGTTACAGTACCTGGTAAATGTAATGTTTTTGACCAATAATAGTTTGGAATTTCATTTAATGACCTAAGTTCAATCCCAACATACGGCCTTCTTACTTTTCCATACTTCTCAAGTTCATTCATAATCGGAACAGCCCTAGTCACCGGAATAGCAAGTCCGATTCCTTCTACTTCTTTTGCAGCAATTTTCATTGAATTAATACCAATTAATTGTCCTGCTGCATTTACAAGCGCACCGCCACTATTCCCCGGATTAATCGCCGCATCCGTTTGTAACACTTCTACTTGCCAATCATAGTGTCCATCTTGATCTAAATCTACAGGGACAATACGTTCATTAGCTGAAATAATACCTTGTGTAACAGTTCCAGAGAATTGCAGTCCGAGTGGATTTCCAATCGCAATGACTGGCTCTCCTCTGCGAACAGTATTAGAATCGCCGATTTCAATTATTTTTTTCACATGCTTTGCATCTATTTCTAATACAGCTAAATCTGTGACTACATCGGTTCCTAATACTTTTCCAGGAACCTTCTTACCGTCACTTAAACTTACTTCAATACGATTCGCTCCAGCTACAACATGATTATTCGTTACAATATAAGCTTGACCATTTGTCTTTTTATAAATTACTCCTGATCCTGTACCAGCCTCTGAATCTGCCTCTGAAAAGTTATCTCGTTGAATGTTAATAACGCCCACAACAGCTTCAGATGCACGGTCAACAGCATCTACAAAGCTAATCTGTTTAATTCCTTGAGCTTCGGCCATATTACTTCCGCTTGCTTCAGCTTGCGGAAGCGTATCAGCAGAATTTGAAAATAAAGGAGCTCCAAACGCAAATAAAGAAGCTCCTACAATTGTTCCCGCTATACTAGAAAGAACTATACCTTTATGCTTCTTTTTCCCTGCACGTTTCATACGATAATTTTCTTCATCAATAAAGGACATATTTGTTCACCCATCTTCCTGAAAACAACTATATTCACCTTTATTGTTTACTAAAATGAAGAATTATACGTATTGAATTTTTGTAGGCATTTTTGGATCTGTATCGTGAATTTCAAAGGATTCACCCACTCCAAATCCTTTTTCCTCTAGTACTTGTGATACTGACATACGAGCTAGTTCTTTCATGTTATTATCTAAGCTTAAATGGGCTAAATAAATATGCTTTGTCTCATCTGTAATTACATCTGCCATTGCTAATGCAGCATCTTCATTACAAACATGCCCAACGTCGCTTAAAATACGTCGTTTAATGCTCCATGGGTAACGTCCCATACGAAGCATTTCCACATCATGATTACTTTCAAATACGAAAGCATTAGCTCCCTTAATAACGCCCTTCATACGGTCGCTTACGTATCCCGTATCTGTAATAAGTGCTAATTTCCTATTATTGTTATGGAAAGCATAAAACATCGGTTCTGCCGCATCATGAGAAACTCCAAATGATTCAACTTCAATATCACCAAATGTTTTCACATCCCCAACTGAGAAAATGAATTTTTGCTCAGTTGGGATATTTCCTATTAAATGTTCCATTGCATTCCATGTTTTCTCATTCGCATAAACGGGTAAATCATATTTACGCGCCAATACACCTAACCCTTTAATATGATCACTATGCTCATGTGTTACAAGAATACCTGATACATCATTTATATTCAGTTCTGCTTGTTTAAATAAAGCCTCTGTCGCTTTACCACTTAAACCTGCATCGACTAGTAATTTTTTTTCATCGGTTCCTACGTATAGCATATTTCCTGTACTTCCACTTGCAAGTACGCTAAAATGCAACCCCATTCTTTCTCACTCCAGTATGTTCATCAACCACTTGATTTTCCTTTTCCCCTAATTCCATAACTTGTCCTTCAATTGCATTCACAAAGAAGTCCTGTTTCTGCTCCGTTTTTAAATTCCACGTTGGAGCAAGTACTTGGTTATTAGAAGTAGATGCGGTAAGAGTGGCATAGCCAATTTGTGCTTCTTTAACATGCGTATTTCCATGAATTTTATTTTTTAAATACAAATTTTCTAAAGCTGTTTGAGCCGTAATAATTTCTTGCTCTTTCGTTTTTTCACCTTCGCCCATTTCTTTTAAATCAGTTAGCATTGTCTGCGTATATGAAACAAGTTCATTTTTTTCATTTAATTCCACAACAATCATCGCCTGATTATTATAGAAAATAGGCTTATCTTTATATTTTTGGAAGAAATAAATTTTAGAGTCTTTCACCGCTCCAAATTCATACTTTTGTCCATCCAATACATAGTTCTTCAAAAATTCATTATACTTATCTTTTGATAATGATTTCGTATTTAAAAAAGGCTCTTTTAGCTTACTTTCTATCTTGTACATATTTTGTATATGCGCCGTTTGATTTTTCAAAGACTGTATATCATCTTCTTTAAAGGCTTTATTTTCCGCTCTAATAAACGACTCTTTTTTCGGTTCCTTAGGGATATTCCCTATAGTAATTTTGTTTGCCTTTAATTCTTGATCTATCTTTGTTTCTGCAATAAGCTCCAATTGATTACTATCTTGCTTTTGAATGAATTGAAAAATGAGAAAGAGGTCCAAAACAAAAAAGGTCACAATAAATATGGTTTTAATCCGATCCCAATCCATTTAGTCCTCCCTCACTCCACTCATAGATTTTCTGTTTACCTGTTTCACCTTCAACAAGCTTTACATACCAAATTGGTTGTAGTCGAACTACTTGTCCATCTAGTGATAACTTGTATCCAATACCAATATCCTTAATTACTTGTTTCTTTATCTCTGGATTATTTTCTAGAGATGCTATTACAACATGCCCTGACGGAAGAGTAACCTTCTGTTCTATGCCTTTAGTATTTAAAGACAGCAACGGTCTTTCATATTCCATTACTTCTTCTGATCCCCATTTTTGTCTCAATTCAGCTAATCCATCTGTATTGAATACGGAATATCCATCTTCATGTAAGCGAAACACTGTCTCTCCTTTATTCATATAGTCCAAACGATATGAATCCAAACTTCCACTGTGACCACTTACGAATTCAAAGCTTTTTTGTAACAGCATTAAATTATCTATCGTTTTCTCAGTTAAGACAGAAGAGTTTTTATACTTTAGCATGTGACGATCGTCTTCAATTTCCATAGATCTAATACCATCTGTAAATGTTTCTTTCGATATCTCAGTAATTGGACTTAAATAACGAGGATCACTAAACAGAGCATTCTTAAACGTATCCACTGCTAAATTAGATGAGATATATGTTATATTGTTTAACTCTGTCGTTCCATCTGGTAAAAATAACTTTTTCATATCATTGATTTGATAATCAAAATAAGGCTTTGCTGATACTATAAATTGATTTTGGGCATTTACAATATCTTTTAAATACACGCCACTTAATTTTGCCTCATATATTTTAAAGTTATCACCATCAGAAACAAAGTTAATTTTAATTTCTTGATCCTTACTTCTAGAAGGATCAAGAAGAATACGATTAAAATGTTTAGGCTTATCTGTACCTTTCTCTTTCATGTTAAACATGGATTTAACTGCATCAAATGGGATATCGGTAGGGAAAACAAGTTCAATTTTCCCTTCACCATGCACATAGGACAGGAAATCACCCTTAGTGATTGATATCTCTCTAAACTCATGTAGTTCCCCTACTTCCAGAGGCTTATAGATTGATTCTATATCTGCCTCTCTTCTGCTCCCATAATGATTTTTATCTTTATGCACGATGATAGAAGTAGGACGGACAACATCGGCAATTTTAGTTTGATTCGTTCCTTCATTGCCCTGTACAAATTTCGCGTTTTGCATGGATGTAGAATCTGGCACATACGTCCATAGGTTAAAAGTAAGAAATAGGCTAATTACGACTAGGTTAATTAAAACTATTGTTTTAAAGTTTTCCATACTCATTCCCAATCGTCCTCTTCATCTGCTGCCATTGGTAACGTGAAATAAATAGTTGTCCCTTTTCCTTCTTCACTCTTCGCCCAAATAGAGCCACCATGTGCCTCAATCATTTCTTTTGCAATTGCTAATCCAAGTCCCGTACCACCCATTTGTCTTGAACGAGCTTTATCTACGCGATAAAAACGTTCAAAGATTTTATCAACGTTTTCTTTTGGAATACCCATTCCTTGGTCACTTACGCTAATTTCTAATAAATCACCGCGATCACGTAAGCGATATGTTACTGTTCCACCTTCTGGTGAATACTTTAATGCGTTAGAAATAATGTTATACAGCACTTGAGTAATTTTGTCAGTATCCATATCAATAAACCTAGATTTTTTAGAGAAAGATCGTTTGAAACTTACATTTTGCTCTTTAGACATTTCAAAGCGATCAATAACATTATTAAAGAAATCAGTAAAGTCGACCCATTCTTTCATTAAACGGTGCTCTGTACTATCAAGTTTAGATAGCTGTAACAACGCATTTACAAGTCTAATCATTCTTTCTGTTTCTTCTTGTGTAACCGTTAAAAATTGTGGTGCAATATTCGGATCCTGCCACGCTCCATCTGTAAGTGCCTCTAAATAACTGCGCATCGTCGTTAATGGCGTCCTTAATTCATGAGAGACATTCGCCACAAACTCACGGCGTTCCCCTTCTATACGCTCCTGCTCTGTTACATCATATAGTACAGCAATTAAGCCATTGGCCTTCCCTGTTTCTTTTTGAATAACAGAGAAACTAGCACGTAAAATATATGGTTCGTTTCTCGTACTAAAATCTAATAACACAGAATCTGGCTCTTCATATAAATGATCGAGCGTAAATTCTTCCTGTATCCCTAATACCTCTAAAACAGATTGATCGAGCGCTGTTTCACGAGAAACATTTAACATCTTTTCCGCAGGGTCATTTAGTAAAATAATATCCCCTTTTCGGTCAGTAGCAATTACTCCATCTGTCATATGTGATAAAACGGATGATAATTTACGCCTTTCACTTTCTGTAGAAGAACGAGCTTGTTGTAATTTTTTTGATAAATTATTGAAGGATAATGCCAGTTGTCCAATTTCATCATGGCTATGCACTTTTACTTTTCTCGAATAATTTCCTTTTGCCATTTCAATTGCTTGTCTCCGCATATCTGAAATTGGTCTTGTAATTGTTTGAGCCAATAAAATCCCAAGTACGGCCGTTACTAATAAGGCAATTACTGTTCCCGTAGCAAAAATTTGATTTATATCCTTCATTTGTTTATATACATCTTCCATAGATGCAACGATGTATATAACACCAAGCGCATCCTTGCCATTATCATCTAGAATCGGAGTAAGCATAACTTGAACACGATGGCCTGTACTACCATCCTTCTCAATTTTCACTTCTGGCTTTTTTTGTACTAACACTCGCTGAACAGCTATATCAGTTGATGTTCTATTCACCTTATTCTGCTTTGATTCATCTGAAATAGCCAATAACTTTCTATGCGAATCAAATACACTTACCTCTTGGATAACTTTCTTTTGATCAGAGGCAAATTTTCGAATAGAAGTTTTAATGGTTTCATCTGTTGACTCTGTTTCTGCTTTTGTATAACTTTTTTTAAACTCTTGTTTCAAGTTATATGATAATAAGTTTGTTTGCTGCGTTAAAGAATCCCTAAAACCTTGTACTAGGCTCTTCTCTAATTCCCTTACGAAATAAACCCCAATAACTTGCATCGCTATTAATATTAATAGCATATATATAAGCACAAATTTTAAATGAATAGATTGAAAAAAACCAACTTTCTTCATATACTATTCCTGCTCTGGGTCACGCAAGTAATACCCTACTCCACGTCTAGTTACAATTAAAGTAGGATGGCTTGGATTATCTTCAATTTTTTCACGCAAACGACGTACTGTTACGTCTACTGTGCGCACATCTCCAAAATAGTCATAACCCCAAACTGTTTGTAATAAATGTTCGCGTGTCATAACTTGTCCTAAATGTTTCGCTAAATAATGTAGCAACTCAAATTCACGATGTGTAAGCTCGATATTTTCCTCGCGCTTCGTTACACTATATGCATTTGGATTAATAACAATTGGTCCAATAACCATTTCTGTATTTTCTTCTTTTTCTGCAGAACCACCTTGTTGATGACGGCGTAAATTCGCCTTCACACGAGCAAGTAATTCCCTCGTACTAAATGGCTTCGTTACATAATCATCTGCCCCAAGCTCAAGCCCTAATACTTTATCAATCTCAGAGTCCTTTGCTGTAAGCATAATAATCGGCATTTCTGAACTTTTACGTATTTCACGGCAAACCTCTAATCCATCTTTACCCGGTAGCATAATATCTAATAAAACCATATCTGGTTGTTCTTCATTAGCTTTTTCAATTGCTTCATCACCATCATGCGCCATTACTATTTCAAAACCTTCTTTTTCTAGATTAAACTTCAAAATATCTGCAATCGGCTTTTCATCATCAACTACTAAAATTTTCTTTCCCATCATCGTCTATTTCCTCCTTATAAAAATATGGTCAATAATCCCTAAACATATCGATGTTTACATAGTATGTCCTATATGACCGCATCCTTTGTTTAAGTATTTTCTCCTCTATTCTCATAGACTCATGTATGATCCACTTTTACACGGCATCCTATACGATCTATAGAAAAACCTCTAGCTTCAACTGCTAGAGGCTCCTCGTTCTATTTTAAAATAACTACTCAGTTTTGTAAAATTACATAAATAAAAAGGATATTAAGTGGGCCCACTTAATATCCTGAGAGTGGCTCGGGACGGAATCGAACCGCCGACACGAGGATTTTCAGTCCTCTGCTCTACCGACTGAGCTACCGAGCCAAAACTATATATAAAACCACTAATGGTGGTATAAACAAAAGTGGCGGTCCCGACCGGGGTCGAACCGGCGATCTCCTGCGTGACAGGCAGGCATGTTAACCACTACACCACGGGACCAAAAATAAGCATAAAAAAACATGACCCGTACGGGATTCGAACCCGTGTTACCGCCGTGAAAGGGCGGTGTCTTAACCACTTGACCAACGGGCCACGAAAAATAAAATGGTGAGCCATGAAGGATTCGAACCTTCGACCCTCTGATTAAAAGTCAGATGCTCTACCAACTGAGCTAATGGCTCATACTCACCAACGTCATATTTTCGTGACGACAAGATGTATCATAACATGTATTCTGTATTCTTCGCAATACTTTTTTTCATTTTTTTATAAAAGATAAGAAAAAACTCATGCGGACATGAGTTTTTTCTAAAAATATCAATTAAGCTTCGTATACATTACGAACAATATTCGTTTGGTTACGATCTGGTCCAACTGAGAACATAGATAATTGAATTCCTGTTAACTCAGAAACACGTTCTACGTATTTTCTTGCATTTTCAGGAAGCTCGTCTAATGATTTTACACCAGTAATATCTTCTGTCCAACCTGGAAGCTCTTCATATACAGGCTCACATTTCGCTAAAATGTTTAAGTTTGCTGGAACTTCATCGATAACTTCGCCATTGTATTTGTAAGCAACACAAATTTTAAGAGTTGGAATATCTGTTAGAACGTCGATAGAATTTAATGATAGATCCGTTAAACCACTAACACGACGCGCATGTCTTACAACAACGCTATCGAACCAACCTACGCGGCGCGGACGACCAGTTGTTGTTCCGTACTCACGACCAACTTCACGAATTTGATGACCAATTTCATCATTAAGTTCAGTAGGGAATGGACCGTCACCAACACGGCTTGTATATGCTTTACATACACCTACAACGCGAGTAACTTTCGCAGGGCCAACTCCAGTTCCAACTGTTACACCACCCGCAATCGGGTTAGAAGATGTAACGAACGGGTACGTACCGTGGTCAATATCAAGCATAACACCTTGTGCACCTTCAAATAATACACGGTGATTGTTATCTAGTGCATCATTTAATACAACAGATGTGTCGCATACATATTGTGCGATTTGTTGTCCATATTCGAAGTACTCTTCAAAGATTTCCTCTACGCTGAAACCTTCTGTATCGTACATTTTTTCAAACAAACGATTTTTCTCTACTAAATTGCGCTCAAGCTTCTCTTTAAATGCTTCACGGTCTAAAAGATCAGCCATACGGATACCAATACGAGCAGCTTTATCCATATATGCAGGACCGATACCTTTTTTCGTTGTACCGATTTTGTTATCACCTTTACTAGCCTCTTCTAACTCATCTTGTTTTAAGTGATAAGGTAAAATAACGTGTGCACGGTTACTTACACGTAAATTATCAGTACTTACACCACGGTCGTGTAAGTATTTTAACTCTTCAAGTAATGCTTTCGGATCTACTACTAAGCCATTTCCGATTACACAAATTTTCTCTTTATAGAAAATACCAGATGGAATTAAGTGTAACTTATATTTAACTCCGCCGAAAACAATTGTATGTCCCGCGTTATTTCCACCTTGATATCTTGCAACTACTTCCGCATGCTCAGAAAGAAAATCAGTGATTTTACCTTTTCCTTCGTCGCCCCATTGTGTTCCTACAACTACTACTGAAGACATTATTAAAGCACCTCCGCAATTTTCAAACGATCTATTCAAACAATATAATTGTACCAAAACCGAAAAAGAAGTCAACCAAAAAGCGAACATTTTTTTATTAAAAATCATTTTCGTTCGTAAGAATTATATTTTCACCTTATGAAAGCCTTATCTTTATCCCATAAAAAAAGAAACACATCTTATTATAAGAAATGTGTTTCTTTTTTATACTGCCTTTATGCCCCATCCTCAAAGCGTCGTTCTAAATTAACGAATTTATTAAATTCTTTAACAAACGCAAGCTCTACTGAACCTACCGGACCATTACGTTGTTTTGCAATGATAATTTCAATCGTATTTTTATTTTCCGTTTCACGGTCATAGTAATCTTCACGATATAGGAAAGCTACAATATCAGCATCCTGCTCAATACTACCAGATTCACGAATATCAGACATCATCGGGCGTTTATCCTGACGAGATTCTACACCACGAGATAACTGTGATAAGGCAATAACAGGCACTTGCAATTCACGCGCAATCCCTTTTAAAGTACGAGAAATCTCAGATACCTCCTGCTGACGGTTCTCACCTGATTTCCCACTTCCTTGAATAAGCTGTAAGTAGTCAATTAAAACCATACCAAGACCTTGTTCTTGCTTTAGTCTACGACATTTCGCTCGAATCTCATTTACCTTAATTCCTGGTGTATCATCAATATATATACCGGCATTTGAAAGACTACCCATCGCCATTGTTAATTTCGCCCAATCATCAGAAGTTAATGACCCGGTACGAAGTCTTTGCGCATCGATATTTCCTTCTGCACAAAGCATACGCATAACAAGCTGATCGGAGCCCATCTCCAAACTAAAAATCGCTACATTTTCATCCGTTTTCGTCGCTACGTTTTGTGCAATATTTAATGAAAATGCAGTTTTCCCTACTGACGGACGTGCTGCTACGATGATTAAATCATTTCGCTGGAAACCTGCCGTCATCTTATCTAATTCAGTAAATCCAGTTGGTATCCCAGTAACTTCACCTTTTTGATTATGCAAAAGTTCAATTTTATCATAAGCATCTACAAGAACATCTTTAATATTTTGAAATGCTTTTGCATTCGTTTGATGGGATACTTCTAATATTTTTTTCTCGGCCTCATTTAAAAGGCCGTCTACGTCATCTTCTCTCTCGTATCCATCCGACACAATATGAGTCGCTGTTCGAATTAAACGACGTAAAAGTGCCTTTTCAGCGATGATACGTGCATAATATTCAACGTTAGCAGCTGTTGGAACAACTTCTGCTAACTCTGCTAGATAAGACACTCCACCAACTTCTTCTAGTAATCCTTGATCAGCCATCGCTGATGTCATTATTACTAAATCGATAGGTTCTCCTTTGTCAGATAACCCAAGCATTACCTCAAAAATCTTTTGATGTTTCGTTCGATAGAATGAGTCAGGTACCAATAACTCTGATGCTGATGTTAACGCATCTTGATCAATTAATATGGCCCCTAAAACCGCCTGCTCGGCTTCTATATTATGCGGAGGGGTACGATCAGCAAGTACATCACTCATACGCAATCCTCCTTGCTTAATTTATTTTTATTGTTCACTAACATGAACTTTTACTGTCGCTGTTACTTGCGGATGCAATTTCACTGTTACATTTGTGTAGCCTAATGCACGGATTGCATCATCCATTTCAAATTTACGTTTATCAAGTTTAATTTTATGTGATTTTTGCATCGCATCTACGATTTGTTTGCTCGTAATAGAACCGAATAAACGGCCACCTTCTCCAGATTTCGCTTTTACTTCTACAGTTAATTTCTCTAATGTTTCTTTCAGCTCTTTTGCATTCTCAACTTCTGCTGCTGCATCTTTTTCTTCTTTACGCTTTTGAGCTTCTAAAGTTTTCATACTGCTATTTGTTGCTTCAGCAGCCAATCCCTGTTTTAGTAAGAAGTTATTTGCATAGCCATCTGGTACGTTTTTTACTTCTCCTTTTTTACCTTTACCTTTTACGTCTTTTAGAAAAATTACTTTCATGATTGTGTGCCTCCCTGTAAATAGTCATCAATAACAAATCGAAGCTTCTCCTCGGCTTCATCTACTGTAACATTTTTCATTTGTGTGGCTGCATTCGTCAAATGCCCGCCACCACCTAAGTTTTCCATAATTAGCTGCACATTCACTTCACCTAAAGACCTGCTGCTAATTCCAATGAGATTCTCGCCACGTTTCGCAACAACAAATGATGCAATAATTCCTGTCATTGTTAATAACGTGTCAGCTGATTGCGCAATAAGCACTTGATCGTAGTAATCATCACTATCAACTTTAGCAATCGCAATTCCATTTTTATAAATGTACGCATTTTTTATAGCTTTTGCAACCCGTAAATACTGATCCATATCTTCCTTTAAAAGTTCTTGTACAAGTACAGTATCTGCACCATGTGAGCGTAAATAGGAAGCAGCATCAAACGTACGAGCCCCCGTCCGGAATGTGAAACTTTTCGTGTCGACAATAATCCCCGCTAACAATGCCGTTGCTTCTAACATTGTCATCTTTAAATTTTTCGGTTGATACTCAAGTAATTCTGTAACCAGTTCTGCCGTTGAAGAAGCATATGGTTCCATATAAACTAGCAATGGATCTTCAATAAAATCTTCTCCACGGCGATGATGATCGATAACTACTACATTTTCAATTTTATGTAACAATTTTTGTTCCATCACCATAGAAGGTTTATGTGTATCAACAACAACAAGTAATGACTCATCATTCGCAAATTCCATCGCTTGCTCTGGAGTAATAAAGTGAGACCATAATTCCTCATTTTGTTTCACTTTGTCCATCAAGCGTTTAATTCCCTTATCAGAATCATTTTCATCTAATACAATATATCCTTTACGCTCGTTTAATTGAGCCACTTTTAAAATACCAATCGCAGCACCAATTGCGTCCATATCAGGAGCCCTATGCCCCATGATAATGACATTACTACTTTCTAATACTAAATCCTTTAACGCATGCGAAATGACCCTAGCACGTACACGGGTACGCTTTTCAACCGGATTTGTCTTGCCTCCATAGAACTTAACTTTACCTGTCGCTTGTTTAATAGCTACTTGATCTCCCCCGCGTCCAAGCGCAAGGTCTAAACCAGATTGAGCCATTGCCCCAAGCTCTGACAAAGGTAAATCACCTGATCCGACACCTACACTTAATGTAAGTGGTATATTCCTTTTAGATGTTTCTTCACGCACCTGATCTAAAATACTAAATTTCCCTTTCTCCATTTGCGTCAGAATACTTTCATTTAGCACAACGAAGAATCTTTCTGAAGATGCACGTTTTAAATACGCACCATACTTAAGTGCCCATTCATTTAGTCGCGATGTCACAAGACTTGTTATATTCGTACGTAATTGATCATCTAATCCTTGTGTAACTTCATCATAATTATCCAAATAAATTACAGCTAAAACAGTACGTTGATCCTCATACATCTTTTCGATTTCTGTTTGTTCCGTTACATCAAAGAAATAAATTAACTTTTCTTCTTTCCTTACAAAAACGCGAAACTTTCGATTATTTAAAGAGACTATATCATCAGAAGTTTCTCCTTTAATGAAAAGAAGTAATGTTTCTGATACATCGTAAAGGTGCCATCCAGCTAATGCATGCTGTCCCAGACATGAAGATAAATAAGGATTTGCCCAATCAATCCCATAATCCTTATTGTATAACAAAATACCAATCGGCATTTGGTTAAATGCTTCATTACTTACTTTCTTTACTCTTGTAATCATATCTGTCGTATGCTTTTCGAAATTCCTTTGAAAATTAAGTTCAAATCGTATAACGATAAAAAATACGATACAAAAAATGATAAAAGCAGCTATTCCCATAATTAAATGAAAATAACAGAGAATTGAAATGAGCACAAACACAAAAAATGCCAATACATAAACAGGATATAAAAACCACTGTTTCTTATCAAATTCAGGCATGTATACAACTCCTATAAAGTAAAACTAACTCACCTTCCAGTTAGTTAAACAGATTAAAATAGTATAAGGAATATTGTTTTATCCCCCTATTTTAGAACGCAATGAAATCCCTAAGTCAATTATACCTAAGATTGTCACAAGAGGAAACAGCATCGGAATAAACATGCATGCAATAAAACTAATAATAGGAATCCCTTTAGTAAAACCTTTTCTATACGCTAAAAAGGCGATAAATGTCAGACCTTGCAGTACAAGCAATAGTGTAAATATGACATTTAGGTTAGAAAATACCATATGTAAATATGATGTTGGTTCTACTTTTATAAAAGTTGCTAACAAAATAAATATAACGTAATACCAAACAATACTCTTTGGTAATTGTATATCTTTAAATTTAGGCCAAGGTATAATGTCATGTTTTAACTTTTTCAAAACACTACCTGATATTATCACTGTAATCCAAGAAAAACATACTGAAACTAGAACAAGTATACTTGGAAATAACGATTGTAATATATCATTCATTTGTGTAAGTAACTCTTTTTGTTCCTTACTAATCGGCATACCTGTAGCACTTACTATCTTTTCACTTTGCACCATACTTTCACTAAACATACTTTGCATTTGCTTCATTATATCTATGTTGAAAAACTTTATACTCGCAACATAAATAAGTACAAAACCAATTAAGTATGCAAGCGTCCCCGCTATTAAGATTTCTACTGACTTTTTTCTTGTTTTATACATATATCCTAAAACAATCCCTATCAATCCAAACATAATTGTCTTCACTAAATTCATAGGTTGACTCACAATAATAGTAACAAAAAGTGATGCTACAAAAATCATGAGCACATTAGATAGTTTATGTCTTATCGTTAATAGTATAAATGGTAACGGCAAAGCAAAAGTTACAACAGTACCCAAAATCGGAACATACATAGATATAAGCAATAAAATTGCATATATAGCTAATAACGCTGCACCTTCTGTAATAAACTTTGTTTGTTTCACATTTTAACCTCTCTTTCAAAAAGAAAAGCATAGCAAAATGCACAGTAGAGTCCGACTCTACTGTGCATTTCATACGCTATTATTCACCAACATATGGTAAAAGTGCCATTTGACGAGCACGTTTAATTGCAACTGTAAGTTTGCGTTGGTATTTTGCGCTTGTCCCTGTTACACGACGAGGTAAAATTTTACCACGCTCAGAAACGAAACGTTTTAATAAATCAACATCTTTATAGTCAATGCGAGTGATGCCGTTAGCTGTGAAGAAACACACCTTACGACGTTTCGCACGTCCACCTTTGCGTCCTGCCATGTCTATTTCCCTCCATTCTTTGTTAAAACTAACAAATTTACTGTATTAGAACGGTAAATCGTCGTCGGAAATGTCGATCGGTTGACCTACATTTGAAAATGGATCGTCATTCTTCGTAAATCCAGAGTTCCCTTGATTACCTTGGTTACCTGAATTACTAGATTGACCAAATGGGTTAGAGCTTTGGTTACCGAAACCAGCTCCTGATGGTTGCTGATTGAATGAACCACGTTGCTCCCCACCGCCATTACGCGGCTCTAAAAATTGTACGCTTTCCGCAAGAACTTCTGTTACATACACACGTTTACCGTCTTGTCCATCGTAATTACGAGTTTGAAGACGTCCATCTACGCCTGCTAAGCTTCCTTTTTTCAAATAATTTGCTACGTTTTCTGCTTGTTTACGCCATATTACACAATTAATAAAGTCAGCTTCACGCTCACCTTGTTGATTCGCAAATGCGCGATTCACAGCTAACGTAAAAGTAGCTACTGCAACACCATTGGGCGTGTAACGTAAGTCAGGGTCCTTAGTTAAACGACCAACGAGGATAACACGATTCATCAATCGAACCACTCTCCCTTATATATCAATTATTTTTCTTCTTCTTTAACAACGATATGACGAAGGATATCTTCGTTGATCTTAGCTAAACGGTCGAATTCGTTAATCGCTTCTGCGTTAGAGTTCACGTTTAAGATCATGTAGAAACCTTCACGTAAGTCGTTGATTTCGTAAGCTAAACGACGCTTACCCCACTCTTTCGTGTTAATGATTTCTGCACCATTGTTTGTTAAAACACCTGCAAAACGTTCAACTAAAGCTTTTTGAGCTTCTTCTTCAACGCCAGGACGAATGATGTACATAATTTCGTACTTTCTCATTACACTTTCACCTCCTTTTGGTCTAAACGGCCCATAATGGGCAAGGAGCAATTAATTTATAGTAATTACTCACGAGTTTAGATTATATCATAGTAAGTTATATGAATCAACTCACCAATACATAAAAAACTTGGCAAACATATAATATATTCGCCAAGCTCATATCTTTATTTTTCCTAGGAAATATTAAATTAAACGTTAAAACGGAAGTGCATAACATCTCCATCTTTTACGATATACTCTTTTCCTTCTAAACGTACTTTTCCAGCTTCTTTTGCAGCTGTCATAGAACCGTTTGTCATTAAGTCATCGTAAGAAACTGTTTCTGCACGAATAAATCCACGCTCAAAGTCTGTATGAATAACACCAGCACATTGTGGTGCCTTCATACCTTGTTTAAATGTCCAAGCACGTACTTCTTGAACGCCAGCTGTAAAGTAAGTAGCAAGTCCTAATAGGTCATATGCTGCACGAATTAATTGATCTAAACCAGACTCTTCAATACCTAGTTCTTCAAGGAATACTTTTTTCTCTTCCTCGTCTAATTCAGCGATTTCTGATTCGATTTTTGCACATACAACGATTACTTGAGAATTTTCATTTTCTGCAAATTCTTTTACCATTTGTACGTATTTATTTTCCGAAGGATCGATAATATCGTCTTCACTTACGTTCGCTACGTATAACATTTCTTTTGTTGTAAGTAAATGAAGGCCTTTAACAATCTTCATCTGCTCTTCTGTAAATTCAACAGTACGAGCCGGTTTCCCCTCTTCAAAAGCCTCTTTTAAACGAACTAAAATTTCATGCTCATATACAGCTTCTTTATCTTTTTGTCTTGCTAATTTCGCAACACGCTCGATACGCTTATCAACAGACTCTAAGTCCGCTAAAATTAGCTCTAAGTTGATTGTTTCGATATCATCAATTGGATCTACTTTCCCTGAAACGTGCGTAATATTTTCGTCTTCAAAACAACGAACAACTTGGCAAATTGCATCTACTTGACGAATGTGAGATAAGAATTTATTTCCTAAACCTTCACCTTTACTAGCACCTTTTACGATACCTGCAATATCAGTAAACTCAAATACAGTCGGAACAGTCTTTTTCGGTTCTACTAATTCCGTTAATTTATTTAAACGCTCATCTGGTACTTCTACAATCCCTACGTTTGGATCAATTGTACAGAATGGATAGTTCGCAGATTCTGCTCCTGCTTGTGTAATTGCATTAAATAAAGTGGACTTCCCTACGTTAGGTAATCCAACAATCCCAGCCGTTAATCCCATATTTTTCACTCCTATGTCTCAATCTTTCATCATTATAGATAGTAACGAAAAAAATGACAAGTTTCCGCCAAACGAAAAAAAGTAACAGTTACCTACTGTAACTGTTACTCTCTCTCTATTCTTCGTGCTTCACAAGTATTTTTTTCACCTTACGATCAAACTCTCTTCGAGTAATCATTACTGAATGGTCACATCCCTCGCACTTAATGCGGATATCCATTCCCATACGAATAATTTTCCAACGATTCTCGCCACATGGATGTGCTTTCTTCATTTCCACAACATCGTACAAGTTATATTCCTTTTGCTCCACTCTTCAAACTCCTCCTCTCCATACTAAATTGCTTTTCCACTAACCAATTCTTCACGATTATATAAAACCATACGTGGATATGGAATTTCAATTCCATGTAAATCAAGACGATTTTTAATCTCTTTACGAAGTGCCCTTGCAATAACTGCATGTTGCATCGGCTCTACTTCAGCAATAACGCGTAATATAACTTCTGATGCAGCTAACGTTTGCACACCTAATAATTGAGGTGTTGTTACCATTTTTTCGTACTTTGAAGGTAACTCTACTAATAAATCTTCAATAACCTGCTCTGCTTTCGCAATATCAGCCTCATATGAAATAGATACATCAACAAATGCTACACTATTACTAACTGAGTAGTTAGTAACTTGAATAATACTTCCGTTTGGTAAAGTATGAATTTCACCTGTCCAACTCTTTACTTTCGTTGTACGAAGTCCAATTTCTAAAACGACTCCTTCAAATTGACCGATTTTAACATAATCGCCAACTGAAAACTGATCTTCTAGCAAAATAAATAAACCTGTAATAACGTCCTTCACTAAACTTTGAGCACCAAATCCGACTGCTAAACCAATTACCCCGGCACCCGCTAATAAACCTGATGCATTAATATCAAACACACCTAAAATCGCAATCAGCATAATAAACATAACAACGTACGCTACAATATTTTCAAGTAATTTCGCTACTGTAACTGTACGACGTTCTGAAATTTGAATTGGAGAACGACTCCCCATACGAAACGCATTTCGTACAACCGCTCTTGCAATTCGCACAACAACTGCACCGATTATTAAAATAATACATATTTTTAATGTCGCAACTCCAATATGAGCCCAACGATCAGCATCTAATAAATACTGTTTCGTAGAATTAAACCACTTCGTTAATAAATCCATGTACCTCTACCTCTCTAGCTAAAATTTCTTTTTAGTTATCCTTATTATTGTATCAGAAGTCCTCTAATTGCTGAAAAAATTTTATGATTTTAATCCTATTTTACCCCCGCCATTCAGGTATAAAATGGAACGAATATATATATACTAGTACTATTATTTCCGTTTTCATTCACATTTTGCAAAAATTACGCACTTATAGATTTCCATTTTTCTCACCATATAACATATATTGAAAATTTATTAAAAGGATGGGTGCTTCATGAATATTGGAAGTTTTCGCTTACCATTTTTTGAGAAAGAAACTCAAAACGTTATGCACCAGGATCTAGAAGCCTCTGAGATAATCAGTAATTTCTTACTTACCCACATTCCTATTAAAACTAATATACCACTCATTCTCGTTTGTATCGGAACAGATCGTTCTACAGGTGACGCACTCGGCCCGTTAGTTGGTACAAAACTTGAACAAATAGACATCAAAAACCTCCAAGTATTCGGTACACTAGATGAGCCAGTACATGCGCTAAATTTAGAAGAAAAAATTCAAAATATACAGAAAGAATATCCTGCTGCATTTATAATTGCTGTTGATGCATGTTTAGGAAAGTCTCAAAATATCGGGTCAATCACTACTGGAAAGGGCCCTAGTAAGCCTGGAGCTGCTATGAATAAGAAATTACCTGCAGTTGGTGATCTGCATATACACGGTATCGTCAATTTAAATGGGTTTATGGAGTTTTTCGTTCTTCAAAATACAAGATTAAGTTTAGTTATGAAAATGGCCGATGTAATCGCACAAAGTATAAAAGAGACGGATCAAAAATTATCCGCACTAAAAAAAGCAAACCATCTATAAATAATAAGATGGTTTGCTCTTTATTTTTTTTGTGATAATAGTTCTAAAATACGATTCAAATCTTCTTTATTAAAAAATTCAATTTCGATTTTACCTTTTTCTTTTTTCGTCTCTTTAATTTTCACATCTGTGCCAAACTTTTCTCTTAAGAACGTTTCACGTTCTACGAAAAATATATTTCGCTCTTTTTTCACTTTTTTTGTTTCACGTGAAACGTGTTGATTAATCTCTTGGACGATTTTCTCTAATTGACGAACATTTAATCCTTCTTTTTCAATGCGTTTCAATAAGGACTTCAATTGTTCTTCATCTTTTATCGTAAGTAAAGTTCTCCCATGAGCCATTGAAAGTTGACCATTTGCAATCATATCTTGGACGAACGAAGGGAGGCTTAATAACCGAGTATAATTTGCAATGTAAGGTCTGCTTTTGCCAAGACGTTTCGCTAATTGTTCTTGCGTTACATTTAGCTCATTCATTAACATCTGGTATGCCATTGCCTCTTCCATAGGATTTAAATCTTCTCGTTGTAAGTTTTCTAACAAAGCAAATTCCATCATTTGCTGTTCAGTTAATTGTCTTACAACCGCAGGTACCTTTTCTAAACCAGCCTCTTTTGCAGCACGAAATCGTCTTTCACCTGCAACGATTTCATATCCTTTAATACTCTTCCTAGCAATTAATGGTTGTAGAATACCGTGTTCCTTAATCGAAATTGCTAATTCCTGAATAGCCTCTTTATTAAAGTGTTTACGCGGTTGATATGGATTTGGCCTTAATTCAGTTACAAGAATCTCCTGAATTGTTTCCTCTTCTTTCACATCTAAATCAGGAAAAAACACATTAATTCCTCTTCCTAATCCCTTAGCCACCTGCAATCACTTCCTCTGCTAAATCTATATATACTTCTGCTCCTCTTGATTTAGCGTCATACTGCATAATAGGTTTCCCATGACTTGGAGCCTCACTCAAGCGTACATTACGCGGAATAATCGAGCGATATACTTTATCCCTAAAATACTTTTTCACTTCATCTATAACTTGGATCCCTAAATTTGTACGGGCATCCAACATCGTTAACAATACACCTTGAATTGCTAAATTTTTATTTAAATGTTTTTGTACAAGTCGAACTGTATTTAATAGCTGACTTAACCCTTCTAGTGCGTAATATTCACACTGTACAGGAATAATAACAGAATCTGCTGCTGTTAATGCATTAATTGTTAATAACCCTAAAGATGGGGGACAGTCGATAATAATATAATCATATTCATCACGAACTGGCTGTAATGCTCTTTGTAAACGTACTTCCCGGGAAATAGTCGGTACCAATTCAATTTCAGCACCAGCCAATTGAATTGTAGCGGGTAGAACATCTAAGTTTTCCGTTGCGGTTTTCTGTATAACCCCTTGAACATCTGCATCTTCCACAAGAACGTTGTAAATACATTGATCTAATTCAGATTTTTCAATTCCCACACCAGTCGTTGCATTTCCTTGAGCATCAATATCTACAAGAAGGACTTTTTTACCTACTTGCGCCAATCCAGCCCCTAAATTAACAGATGTTGTGGTTTTTCCAACACCGCCTTTTTGATTAGCAATAGCAATGATTTTTCCCATGATGTCACCTACTTTCAACCTTTCTATCTTATTCTAATAACAATTACGTTTATTGTAACATGAAATAAAACTTTTTCTTTTACGTCCTTTATTAAACTTCAAAATTTATTTCTAAACTCCTTCTTCATTTAACAAGAAAATATAGTAAAAGAGACCTCTCCAATAGGATAAGGTCTCTAACACGTCGTTATTATTTTTTCTTTGGAATTTTAATTGTAATTTGATAGTACTCATCAAATTCTTCTTCCTCAGAATTAACATTCAAACCACTTTCAGTAACCATTTGTAAAGATTGTCTAATTGTATTCATAGCAATCCTCGTATCTCGACTTACTGCTTTTTGCTTTGCCTTACGCTTCGGTTTTGCTTCCTCTAGTAACTTCGCAATTCGTTCTTCTGTTTGCTTTACATTCAGTTGTTTCTCCACAATTTCCTGTAAAACCTTCAGTTGTAATTCCTCATTTTTTAAAGGAATGAGAGCGCGGGCGTGACGTTCTGTAATGCTTTTTTCTAATAATGCACTTTTTATTTCTTCAGGCAACTTTAACAATCGCAACTTATTTGCGATTGTAGATTGTCCTTTTCCAAGTCGTTGTGCCAATGCTTCTTGTGTTAAATTATGTAACTCAATCAGCTTTTGATATGCCACAGCTTCCTCGATTGCCGTTAGTTCCTCACGTTGCAAGTTTTCAATTAAAGCTACAGAAGCTGTCTCTGTATCATTTAAGTTCTTTATAATTGCAGGAACCTTTTCCCAACCTAACTTTGTTGCCGCACGAAAGCGTCTTTCTCCAGCGATAATCTCGTACTTATCATCCTCATATTGCCTTACAACAATCGGTTGAATAAGTCC
Organism: Bacillus sp. FSL K6-0268; assembly: GCF_038005425.1. NCBI lineage: Bacteria > Bacillati > Bacillota > Bacilli > Caryophanales > Bacillaceae > Bacillus > Bacillus sp. FSL K6-0268. The sequence continues at coordinate 3,520,518 of NZ_JBBOTF010000001.1, read as the reverse complement.
ATGTGTACGAATCGTTAATGCTAGCTCATCAATACGTGCATCATCAAAAACTGTTCTTGGTTGATAACGGTTAGGGGTAATATTTACTATCGGAATTTCTTGTATTTCTTCATATACCTTTTTATCTATTTCTTCATGGCTTTCGTCTTGTAATTCGAATTCGCTCTCTTTATCTCCAAAGCCAAATAAACGAGAAAACGTATTTTTCATACATATTCCACCACCTTTTAGGCCTATTGACTATTCTCCATAAAATGTTTCCTATGAAACATTTACGTTTTCATTTATATAATTTAATCTTACGTCTAATAAGATTTATTTTTCAATAGGTAATTTATTGGGCGTTCCCGGTTTGCGTGGATATTTCTTTGGTGTCTTGCGCTTTTTCTCGATTAATAAAATATTACGTTCACTCTCTTCAAACGGTAATTGGAACGTAGACATCTCTTTTAACTCTCCGCCTAGCACCTCTAAAGCATACTTACCATTTTCGATTTCTTCATTTGCTGCTGCACCTTTCATTGCAATGAATGTTCCTCCAACTTTTACAAGTGGTAAACATAGCTCACTTAATACAGAAAGACGTGCAACTGCACGTGCCATTACAATATCGTATGATTCACGTACACCTTCTTTTTTCCCAAATGTTTCAGCACGATCATGACAAAATGCAACATCACTTAATTCTAACTTTTGTGCTAAGTGATTTAAGAAATTAATACGTTTTTGCAATGAATCTACAATTGTTACTTTTAAGTGCGGGAAACAGATTTTTAAAGGAATACTTGGGAATCCAGCCCCTGCACCAACATCACAAATTGAGAACGGTTTTGAAAAATCATAATAAAAAGCAGCTGTAATAGAATCAAAAAAGTGTTTTAAGTATACTTCTTCTTTTTCTGTAATAGCCGTTAAGTTCATTTTCTCATTCCACTCTACTAATGTTTCAAAGTAGATTTTGAACTGCTCTAACTGTCTAGAAGAGAGGGTGATCCCCTTCTCTTCTAGCATAGATTGAAATTGTTCTATGTTCATCTAGCAATATCTCCTTACTATTTATTGGTTCGATACGCGCGCAATTTTTCCTTGTTCTATATAAACAAGTAAAATGGAAATATCCGCTGGATTTACGCCAGAAATACGTGAAGCCTGCCCCATTGAAAGTGGACGAACATCTTTCAATTTCTGTCTAGCTTCTGAGGCAAGGCTAGAAATCGCATCATAATCAATATCTACAGGTATTTTTTTACTCTCCATTTTCTTCATACGCTCTACTTGCTGTAAAGATTTTTCAATGTATCCTTCGTACTTAATCTGAATTTCAACTTGTTCTGTAACTTCATCACTTAATTCTACTTCACTTGGTACTAAAAGATGAATATGCTCATATGTCATCTCTGGACGACGTAATAAGTCACTCGCACGTATTCCATCTTTCAATTCACTTCCGCCAATATTGCGAATTAATTCTTGAACCTCAGGACGTGGTTTAATAATAATGCTGCTTAAACGTTCCTTTTCCTGTTCAATTTGTAGTTTTTTATTTGTAAATCGCTCATAGCGCTCTTCTTTAATTAATCCAATTTCACGACCAACTTCAGTTAAACGAAGATCAGCATTATCATGGCGTAATAATAGACGGTATTCTGCACGAGATGTTAATAAACGATATGGTTCATTTGTACCTTTCGTAACAAGATCATCAATTAAGACACCAATATAAGCATCCTCACGACCTAAAACAACTTCTTTTTTACCTAAAGAACGGCATGCTGCATTAATCCCAGCCATAAGCCCTTGTCCTGCCGCCTCTTCGTAACCAGAAGTTCCATTAATTTGTCCTGCTGTATATAAATTTTTAATCTTTTTCGTTTCAAGTGTTGGCCATAGTTGTGTTGGCACAATTGCATCATATTCAATTGCATAACCTGTGCGCATCATTTCAACATTTTCTAGGCCTGGAATTGTTCTAAGCATGTCACGTTGTACATCTTCTGGTAGGCTTGTGGATAAACCTTGCACATATACTTCTTGTGTATTACGCCCTTCTGGCTCTAAGAAAATTTGATGACGTGGTTTATCATTAAATCTTACTACTTTGTCTTCAATAGAAGGACAGTATCTAGGGCCTGTTCCTTTAATCATACCAGAATACATAGCTGAACGATGTAAATTTTCATCTATTAAACGGTGTGTTTCTGTACTTGTATATGTCAACCAACATGGAATTTGATCCATAATAAATTTCGTTGTTTCAAAAGAGAACGAACGTGGCTTATCATCACCCGGTTGAATTTCTGTTTTACTGTAGTCAATTGTATTACTGTTTACACGCGGAGGTGTCCCTGTTTTAAATCTAACAAGATCAAACCCAAGTTCCTCTAAATGCTCAGATAATGTAATAGACGGTTGCTGATTATTTGGACCGCTTGAATATTTTAAGTCGCCCATGATAATCTCGCCACGTAAAAATGTTCCAGTCGTAATTACAACGGTTTTTGCTGTATATTCTGCACCAGCTTGTGTAACTACCCCTTTACACATACCATCTTCAACGATTAAACGCTCTACCATTCCTTGGAATAACGTTAAGTTTGGTGTTTCTTCAATTGTTTTCTTCAATTCATGTTGGTAAGAGAATTTATCAGCTTGCGCTCGAAGTGCACGTACAGCTGGCCCCTTACCTGTATTTAGCATACGCATTTGAATATGAGTTTTATCAATATTACGTCCCATTTCTCCGCCTAATGCATCAATTTCACGAACAACAATCCCTTTTGCTGGTCCACCAACAGAAGGGTTACATGGCATGAAAGCTACCATATCTAAGTTAATTGTTAACATTAATGTTTTTGAGCCCATTCGTGCTGCCGCAAGACCAGCTTCACATCCTGCATGACCTGCACCGATTACTATGACATCGTATGAACCGGCATTGTATCCCATTGTTTATTCCTCCTAATAATCTCTATCTTTCTAAAACATCACTATATTATTTTCCTAAACAAAATTGAGAGAACAACTGGTCAATTAGGCTTTCATGGACTGTGTCACCAGTAATTTCACCAAGTATTTCCCACGTTCTTGTTAAATCAATTTGCACCATATCAATTGGTACACCATTTTCTATTGCCTCAATTGCATCACCGATTGTTTGTCCCGCTTGTGTTAATAATCCAATATGTCTCGCATTAGAAACATATGTCATATCTGCAGAATCGATTGTTCCTTCAAAGAATAAATCAGCTATTGCCTTTTCGAGTTCATCTATTCCTTGTTCCTCAATTAAGGATGTTGTAATAACACGATTTCCCGCAGCTAACTCTGTAACACGTTCCATATCAATCGCTTGCGGTAAATCAGTCTTATTCACAATAACAATAAAGTCTTTTCCTTGTACCGCATGGAATAGATCTTCATCCTCATTTGTTAAAGCCTCGCTATAGTTGACAACAACTAATACTAAATCTGCTTGGCTCATCATTTCTTTTGATCGCTCCACACCAATTCGTTCAACAACATCTTCTGTCTCACGAATACCGGCTGTATCTATAAGTTTAAGAGGTACACCACGCACATTAACGTACTCTTCAATAACATCACGAGTTGTTCCTGCAATATCAGTTACAATTGCTTTTTTCTCCTGAACAAGACTATTTAATAACGATGATTTCCCAACATTAGGTCTACCGATAATTGCTGTAGCAATACCTTCACGTAAAATTTTCCCTTGTTTTGATGTTTCTAATATTTTTTCGATTTCCGAACGAACATGCGTCGCTTTCTCAATTAAAATATTATGTGTCATCTCTTCTACATCATCGTATTCTGGATAATCTATATTTACCTCAACATGAGCTAATGTTTCTAATATTTCTTGACGTAGGCGACCAATTAATTTAGATAATCGCCCTTCCATTTGATTAATTGCTACATTCATCGCACGATCTGTTTTTGCTCGAATCAAATCCATAACAGCTTCTGCTTGTGATAGATCGATACGTCCATTTAAAAAAGCACGTTTTGTAAATTCGCCCGGTTCTGCCAATCGTACTCCTTGCGCTAGAATAAGTTGCAATACTTTATTTACTGAAACAAGTCCGCCATGACAGTTAATTTCCACTATATTTTCACGTGTAAAAGTCCTTGGTGCGCGCATAATAGACACCATAACTTCTTCAATAACTTGATTTGTATCTAAATCAACGATATGACCATAATGAATAGTGTGAGAAGGAACCTCTGTTAAATCCTTCCCTTTAAAAATACGGTCAACTTTCTCAACCGCATCATCCCCACTTACTCGAACAATGGCAATTGCACCCTCTCCAAGCGCTGTGGAAATCGCAGCAATTGTATCAAATTCCATGTCCTTTCACCTCACTTGCTTATTTATCTCTATTTCAACATGATTATTTCTTTCACTAAATTATTAGGATACCATAACGAACCTATCTACAAAAGAAGAATAACTCATTTTATTATATCCCCATGTAAAAAACACTAAACTTATTCACAGTGGATAAGTTTAGTGTTTTTTAGTTATCCACATCTATTTTTCGCTCAAAAAAACCGGCACTCATTTGAGCAACCGGTCATTTAGGAGATATTACAACATGCCGATGTGGTTCATTTCCTTCAGAAGTTGTTTTGATACCTTGATGATTTGATAATGCCTGATGAATAATTTTTCGTTCAAAAGATGGCATCGGTTCTAAAATAACTCTTTTTTTCGTATTAGATACTTGTTTCGCTAATCGATAAGAAAGTGATTCTAGCGTACTTTTTCTTTTACTACGATAATTTTCAGCATCTAGTGTAATACCTATATACTGCTTCGTGTTACGATTCGCAACAAGTTTTGTTAAATACTGTAAAGAGTTTAGTGTATTACCTCTTTTTCCAATTAAAACTCCTACATCATCACCAGAAATTGTAAATTCGATCTCGCGTCCTTTTACAACTTTACTAATTTCAACTTCCACACCCATATTGTGAATAACATTTCTTAAATATTCTTCACATTCCTGAATTGGATCTTTCTTCAATACAACTTCTACTACTGCAGGACGATTCCCAAATAAACCTAAGAATCCTCTTTTACCCTCATCGACAATATTTATATCTACTCGATCTTTTGATGTATTTAATTGCCTTAAAGCATCCTCTACTGCCAGCTCGACTGTTTGTCCTTTAGCAGTAATTATACTCACTTGCTTGAGCCTCCAGCTTTGCTAGCCTTAATCTCTGGCCCTTTGATAAAGTACATTTGAGCAATACCAAAGATATTACCAACAACCCAGTAAAGTGATAATGCAGCTGGGAAGTTAATTGCAAAGATTAAAATCATAATCGGCATAAGCCAAAGCATCATTGCCATTTGCGGATTTTGACCAGCTGTTCCTGCCATTGCAAGCTTTTGCTGAATAAATGTCGTAATTGCTGCAACAACCGGTAAGATATAGAACGGATCTGCCTGTCCTAAATCAAACCATAAAAATGTATGTTCACTAATTGCTGTTGTTCTCATAATCGCATGATAAAACGCGAATAAAATAGGCATCTGAACAAATATCGGTAAACATCCTGCCAATGGATTTACACCATTCTTTTGATATAACTGCATCATTTCTTGTTGTAGTTTTTGCTGTGTTGCTTGATCTTTAGAACTATATTTCTCTTTTAACTTCACCATTTCTGGTTGTAACGCTTGCATTGCTTTTGTACTCTTTGTTTGTTTAATCATTAATGGTAATAATGCAAAACGAATGATAAGAGTTGTAATAACAATTGCTAAACCGTAATTACTGTTAAATAAGTCGGCAAAATACGTGATTAACTGAGAAAGCGGATATACGAAATATTCATTCCAAATCCCAGTACTTTTCGATGTAATCGGCTGACCCGTTTCACTACAACCGGTGGCAATCGCCATTAATGCAACGACCATGGCTAGTAAACCTAATTTCTTTTTCAAAGCCTACTCCTCCTTGTATCGGTATGTATATAGTGTAATTCATTTCCTTACGCTACTTTTTTATTCTTTTCATACCAGAGCGTTTAAAGACATGAATTAAGCTTTTCTTTACTTCTTCATATGTCATCTCTGCACAAGGCTTCCTTGCTATTATAACAAAATCTTTTCCAGAATCTATCTCATCTTTTAACTCTGTAATAGCTTGACGGACCATGCGCTTAATTCGATTACGAACTACTGCATTTCCTATTTTCTTGCTAACAGAAAGGCCGATGCGAAAGTTTGGCTGTTCTTCTTTATCTAATTGGTATACAACAAACTGACGATTCGCATTTGATTTTCCTTTTTGAAAAACCGCCTGGAATTCATCATTCTTCTTTATACGATGTTTTTTCTTCATATCAATTGACACTCCTGTATTTCATCAGCGGAAATTCACTATTATTAGAAAAAAAGACCACTGAACGATCAGTGGTCTACGCAGATAATACTTTTCTTCCTTTACGACGACGAGCTGCTAGCACTTTACGTCCGTTCGCTGTGCTCATACGGCTGCGGAAACCATGTACTTTGCTGCGCTTACGTTTATTTGGTTGGTAAGTTCTTTTCATTATATGACACCTCCCTGAGGAATATCTGTTAAAGACAGTCCTATAAATTATAGTTAATCAACTAGGAAAATGTCAATGGTTCTAGAAATTTTCATTAAATATTCATTTTGAACCTATTCACATACTTTTTCACAGCATCTATATTTCCTTGTGGATAAATGTTTTTTCACGTTTTTTATATCCACAAACTTTTTTCCCACTTTTACACAGTATATCGTGTTGTGGACAAGTTTATTCCACAAGGTATTGATTTTGTGGATAACTTTCTTAAATTCATTGCTATAGCCACTTTTTTTTGATATTATAGTTGTGTTTTCACTTTGAATAAGTTTTCCACATCTTTATCTTATCCACAATTTGTGTATAACATGTGGACAGTTTTAATCACATGTGGGTAAACAGTTGTCCACATTTGGTTTTTTTGTCGAAAACCCTATCTCATATACAAACGACGTTTTTAGGTTTTAAAATACGTTTCGTATAAATATACATTTTATATTTATTAGGTTGTACATTTGTTGCGCAGCCTTATTCTTTTACCATCTTAGTAAAGGAGGGACACCTTTGGAAAATATCTCTGATTTATGGAATAGTGCTTTAAAAGAATTAGAAAAAAAGGTAAGCAAGCCTAGTTATGAGACATGGTTAAAATCAACAACGGCTCATAACTTGAAGAAAGACGTATTAACGATTACAGCTCCAAATGAATTTGCTCGTGACTGGCTAGAATCTCATTACTCAGAACTAATTTCAGAAACACTATACGATTTAACAGGGGCAAAATTAGCAATTCGCTTTATTATTCCCCAAAGTCAAGCGGAAGAGGACATTGATCTTCCTCCAGTTAAGCGGAATCCAGCACAAGATGATTCAGCTCATTTACCACAGAGCATGTTAAATCCAAAATATACATTTGATACATTTGTTATCGGCTCTGGTAACCGTTTTGCCCATGCAGCTTCATTAGCTGTAGCCGAGGCGCCAGCTAAAGCGTATAATCCACTCTTTATTTACGGGGGAGTTGGGCTTGGAAAGACGCATTTAATGCACGCGATTGGCCATTATGTAATTGAACATAATCCAAATGCAAAAGTTGTATATTTATCATCAGAAAAATTCACGAATGAATTTATTAACTCTATTCGTGATAATAAAGCTGTTGATTTTCGTAATAAATATCGCAATGTAGATGTTTTATTGATAGATGATATTCAATTTCTTGCTGGAAAAGAACAAACTCAAGAAGAGTTTTTCCATACATTTAATGCATTACACGAAGAAAGTAAACAAATTGTAATTTCTAGTGATCGACCACCAAAAGAAATTCCAACTTTAGAAGATCGTCTTCGTTCTCGCTTTGAATGGGGACTTATTACAGATATTACGCCGCCAGATTTAGAGACACGAATTGCAATTTTACGCAAAAAAGCAAAAGCTGAAGGGCTTGATATACCAAATGAAGTTATGCTTTATATCGCAAATCAAATTGATTCAAATATTCGCGAATTAGAAGGTGCACTTATCCGAGTTGTAGCTTATTCATCTTTAATTAATAAAGATATTAATGCTGATTTAGCAGCTGAAGCACTTAAAGATATTATTCCAAATTCTAAGCCGAAAATTATCTCTATTTATGATATTCAAAAAGCTGTCGGAGACGTTTATCAAGTAAAATTAGAAGATTTTAAAGCGAAAAAACGTACAAAATCAGTTGCGTTTCCTCGCCAAATTGCAATGTATTTATCACGCGAACTTACGGATTCCTCTTTACCAAAAATAGGTGAAGAATTTGGTGGACGTGATCATACAACAGTTATCCATGCCCATGAAAAAATTTCTAAACTACTAAAAACCGATACGCAATTACAAAAGCAAGTTGAAGAAATTAATGGTATTTTAAAGTAGTAGCTGAATAGTGTGAATAACTTACCTTGTTTTACGCACAGTCTATCCACATGTAGATAGACTGTTTTTACATCCTTCAAAGGGGTTATCCACATATCCACAAGCCCTATTACTATTACTACTATTTTTTATCTTTATTAATTAAATAAAATCTTATACTTACCGGAGGTTTTTCTTTATGCGTTTTACAATACAAAAAGACTATCTTGTAAGAGGTGTACAAGATGTAATGAAGGCAGTTTCTTCTCGTACAACAATCCCCATCCTTACGGGAATTAAAGTTGTAGCTACTGAAGAAGGGGTTACATTAACAGGAAGCGATGCTGATATTTCTATTGAATCGTTTATTCCAGTCGAAGAAGATGGAAAAGAAATCGTAGAAATAGCTCAATCAGGAAGCATTGTTTTACAAGCAAAATATTTTAGTGAGATTGTAAAAAAACTACCTAAGGATACTGTCGAAATTTCTGTGGAAAATCATTTTATGACAAAAATAAAATCTGGAAAATCAGAGTTTAACTTAAATGGTTTAGATTCTGCAGAATATCCGTTATTACCACAGATTGAAGAACATCATGTATTTAAGATACCAACAGATTTACTTAAGCATATGATTAGACAAACTGTATTTGCAGTTTCTACTTCTGAAACAAGACCAATCTTGACAGGTGTAAACTGGAAGGTATATAACAGCGAGTTAACTTGTATTGCAACAGATAGTCATAGACTGGCACTTCGAAAAGCGAAAATCGAAGGACATAATATTGCAGATGAATTTCAAGCTAATGTTGTTATTCCAGGTAAGAGCTTAAACGAATTAAGTAAAATTCTGGATGAGTCTGAAGAGATGGTAGATATTGTAATAACTGAGTATCAAGTATTATTCCGTACAAAGCATTTATTATTCTTCTCAAGATTGTTAGAAGGAAATTATCCAGATACGACACGTTTAATTCCAGCAGAGAGTAAAACGGATATTTTTGTAAATACAAAAGAATTCCTACAAGCAATTGATCGTGCTTCACTATTAGCGAGAGATGGCCGCAATAACGTTGTCAAATTATCAACTTTAGAGCAAGAAATGCTAGAGATCTCCTCGAATTCACCAGAAATTGGAAAAGTTGTCGAAGAAGTACAATGTGAAAAAGTAGATGGAGAAGAGTTAAAAATATCTTTTAGTGCAAAATATATGATGGATGCATTGAAAGCTCTAGATAGTACAGAGATTAAAGTTAGCTTTACTGGGGCGATGAGACCGTTCTTAATTCGTACAGTAAATGATGATTCAATTATTCAATTAATTTTACCGGTTCGTACTTACTAGGTAAGGAATAAGGGTTGCTAGTTTAAAGATGCTAGTGGCCCTTATTTGATTTTTGGGTATTACTTTCCTAATGTTAGTTTATTTAGTACAATGAAAGAATGAACACTTTCAGAAAGTGAGCGATTTTATGAAACATATTAAAATTTCAACAGAGTATATTACACTAGGACAATTTTTAAAGTTAGCTGATGTAATTGATACAGGTGGCGCTGTAAAATGGTTTTTACAAGAATATGAAGTGTACGTGAACAACGAACTTGAAAATAGAAGAGGTCGCAAACTATATGCGAATGATGTTATTGAAATTCCAGGAAGCGGAACTTTCCAAGTTCAGGCATAAAGGGGGAGCCCTTTGTTTATTTCAGAAATACAATTAAAAAACTATCGCAATTATGAAAAATTAGAGCTTTCCTTTGAAGATAAGGTAAATGTAATTATCGGCGAAAATGCACAAGGGAAAACAAACTTGATGGAAGCTATTTATGTTTTAGCGATGGCGAAATCTCATAGAACCTCTAATGATCGCGAACTTATCCGCTGGGATGAAGAGTTTGGTCAAATAAAAGGGAAATTACAAAAAAGAAACAGTTCTTTGTCTTTGGAATTAAATATTTCGAAAAAAGGTAAAAAGGCAAAATTAAATCAACTTGAACAACAAAAGTTAAGTCAATATATTGGCGTGATGAACGTTGTCATGTTTGCCCCAGAAGATTTAAATCTTGTAAAAGGAAGCCCTCAAGTAAGAAGACGCTTTTTAGATATGGAATTAGGACAAATAGCTCCTATATATTTGTATGAATTAAGTCAATATCAAAAGGTGCTCACGCAACGAAATCACTTGTTGAAAAAAATGCAAGGGAATAGTAAGAATGAGGAAACGATGTTGGATGTATTTACACTTCAACTAATTGAGCATGGTGCGAAAATACTGCAAAAACGTTTTGAATTTTTGCATTTGCTACAGGAATGGGCAGCTCCAATTCATCGCGGTATAAGCCGTGGATTAGAAGAGTTAGAAATTGTCTATAAACCAAGTGTAGATGTATCAGAATCAATGGATTTGTCGAAAATAAAAGAAGTATACTATGAAAGTTTTCAATCTGTGAAACAACGTGAAATTTTCCGTGGTACGACTTTAATTGGTCCTCATCGTGATGATTTACAATTCTTCGTTAATAGTAAAAATGTTCAAGTCTTTGGTTCGCAAGGGCAACAACGAACGACCGCACTATCCCTAAAATTAGCTGAAATTGAATTAATTTATTCAGAGGTTAAAGAATATCCAATCCTTTTGCTGGATGATGTTTTATCAGAATTAGACGATTATCGTCAATCACATCTGTTAAATACAATTCAAGGAAAGGTGCAAACATTTGTTACAACGACGAGTGTCGACGGAATTGAACACGAAACATTAAAAGATGCGAAAACAATTCATGTAACGAACGGCACGGTAGATTGTGAAATAGATAGGGCATAAACCCCTGTTTAAATGGAAAAGTAGGTGATCTTTGTGTCAATGGAACAAAAACAAATGCAAGAAAATGCATATGATGAAAGTCAGATACAGGTACTTGAAGGACTAGAGGCAGTTCGGAAACGTCCGGGTATGTATATTGGATCTACGAGTGGAAAGGGACTTCACCACCTTGTATGGGAGATTGTCGATAATAGTATCGATGAAGCGTTAGCAGGATATTGTGATGAAATTAACGTTAGTATCGAAGAAGATAATAGTATTCTTGTAACGGATAATGGACGTGGTATTCCAGTTGGTATACAAGAAAAAATGGGACGTCCTGCAGTAGAGGTTATTATGACTGTCCTCCACGCTGGTGGTAAATTTGGCGGTGGCGGTTACAAAGTTTCTGGTGGTTTGCACGGTGTTGGTGCATCTGTTGTAAATGCCTTATCAACAGAATTAGAAGTATTTGTACATCGTGATGGTAAAATCCATTACCAAAAATACGAAAGAGGTATTCCGGTTGCAGATTTAAAAGTCATCGGTGATACAGATAAGACTGGAACAATAACTCGCTTTAAACCGGATCCAGAAATTTTTAAAGAGACGACAGAATATGAATTCGATACGCTAGCGACTCGTATGCGTGAGTTGGCGTTTTTAAATCGTAATATTAAATTAACAATTGAAGATAAACGTGAACATAAGCAAAAGAAAGAGTTCCACTATGAAGGTGGAATTAAATCATATGTTGAACATTTAAATCGTTCAAAACAACCAATTCATGAAGAGCCTGTATATGTAGAAGGTTCAAAAGATGGTATTCAAGTTGAAGTTGCGCTTCAATATAACGAAGGATATACAAATCATATTTACTCATTTACAAATAATATTCATACGTATGAAGGTGGTACACATGAGGTAGGATTTAAAACTGCCTTAACACGTGTGATTAACGATTATGGTCGTAAAAATAACATTTTAAAAGATGCGGATAGTAATTTGACTGGTGAAGATGTTCGTGAAGGTTTAACAGCAATTGTGTCAATTAAACATCCAAATCCACAATTTGAAGGGCAAACGAAGACGAAACTTGGAAATAGTGAAGCGAGGACGATTACGGAGTCAGTATTCTCTGAGGCTTTTGAAAAATTCTTACTGGAAAATCCCAATGTTGCACGTAAGATTGTAGATAAAGGAACGATGGCAGCACGTGCGCGTGTAGCAGCTAAAAAAGCTCGTGAGCTAACTCGCCGAAAGAGTGCTTTAGAAGTTTCAAGTTTACCAGGGAAATTGGCAGATTGTTCTTCTAAAGATCCAGCAATTAGTGAAATTTATATCGTAGAGGGTGACTCTGCGGGTGGATCTGCAAAACAAGGACGCGATCGTCATTTTCAAGCAATTTTACCGCTGAAGGGTAAAATTATTAATGTTGAAAAGGCACGCTTAGATAAGATTTTATCAAATGATGAAGTTCGTACAATTATTACGGCGATTGGTACAAATATTGGTGGGGACTTCGATATCGAAAAAGCACGCTATCATAAAGTTATTATTATGACCGATGCCGATGTTGATGGTGCGCATATTCGTACCCTATTATTAACGTTCTTCTATCGTTATATGCGTCAAATAATTGAGTGTGGATATATATATATCGCACAGCCACCGTTGTTTAAGGTGCAACAAGGTAAAAAAATTCAATATGCTTATAATGATAAAGAACTTGAAAAAATATTAGCTGAGTTACCAGCCCAGCCGAAACCAGGAATTCAACGTTATAAAGGTCTTGGAGAGATGAATCCAACTCAGCTATGGGAGACGACAATGGATCCAGAAGTACGTTCGTTACTTCAAGTTTCTCTTCAAGATGCAATAGAAGCAGATGAAACATTTGAAATTTTAATGGGTGATAAAGTGGAACCACGTCGTAACTTTATCCAAGAGAATGCAAAATACGTGAAAAACCTTGATATTTAAATGAGTAATGACAGGAATCTAAGTATTCCTGTCTTCTACATATAAATCAATGTATGTATAACGGAAACGTAAGAGGAGGTGCTCGTTGATGTCAGACAATCAACAACAAGCACGAATTCGAGAAATTAATATTAGTCATGAAATGCGTACCTCATTTTTAGATTACGCAATGAGTGTTATCGTATCTCGTGCATTACCAGATGTTCGTGATGGATTAAAACCTGTGCATCGTAGGGTTTTATATGCGATGAATGATTTAGGAATTACAGCTGATAAAGCGTATAAGAAATCAGCACGTATTGTCGGTGAAGTAATCGGGAAGTATCACCCTCATGGTGATTCAGCCGTTTATGAAACAATGGTACGTATGGCGCAAGATTTCAGTCAACGTTATATGCTTGTAGATGGGCATGGTAACTTCGGTTCTGTAGATGGAGATTCAGCAGCGGCAATGCGTTATACAGAGGCAAGAATGTCTAAGATTTCTATGGAATTAATACGTGATATTTCAAAAAATACAATTGATTATCAAGATAACTACGATGGTTCGGAAAGAGAGCCGATTGTATTACCAGCGCGTTTTCCTAATTTATTAGTAAACGGTACGACAGGTATTGCAGTTGGTATGGCAACAAATATTCCGCCGCATCAACTTGGCGAAGTAATTGATGGTGTGTTGGCATTAAGTCATAACCCGGATATTACTATAGCGGAGTTAATGGAATATATTCCTGGACCAGACTTCCCGACATCAGGTTTAATCTTAGGTCGAAGTGGCATCCGTAGAGCTTATGAAACAGGGCGCGGTTCTATTATGCTTCGTGCCAAAGTTGAAATTGAAGAGAAATCAAATGGTAAACAATCTATTATCGTAACGGAACTACCTTATCAAGTTAATAAGGCACGATTAATTGAAAAAATCGCAGAATTAGTTCGCGATAAGAAAATTGAAGGTATTACAGATTTACGTGATGAATCAGACCGAAATGGTATGCGTATTGTCATGGAAGTACGTCGTGACGCCAATGCAAACGTACTATTAAACAATCTATATAAACATACAGCACTTCAGACAAGTTTCGGTATTAATATGTTGTCTCTTGTAAATGGAGAGCCTCAAGTACTAAATTTAAAACAAAACTTATATCATTATTTGGAGCACCAGAAGGTAGTAATCCGTAGACGTACTGCGTATGAATTAGAAAAAGCAGAGGCACGTGCTCATATTTTAGAAGGATTACGAATTGCTTTAGATCATCTTGATGAAGTTATTACGTTAATTCGTAGTTCAAAAACGGCTGATATTGCAAAGCAAGGCTTAATGGAACGTTTCGGTTTAAGTGAGAAACAAGCGCAAGCGATTTTAGATATGCGTCTGCAACGTTTAACTGGATTAGAACGTGAAAAAATCGAGCAAGAATATCAAGATTTAATGAATTTAATTGCTGAATTAAAAGCGATTTTAGCAGATGAAGAGAAAGTTCTTGAGATTATTCGTGAAGAATTAACAGAAGTAAAAGAGCGTTTCAATGATAAGAGACGAACAGAAATTACAATTGGCGGTATGGAATTTATTGAAGATGAAGATTTAATTCCTGAGCAAAATATTGCAATTACGTTAACTCATAACGGTTATATTAAGAGGTTACCAGCTTCTACGTACAAAACACAGAACCGTGGGGGACGTGGTGTACAAGGAATGGGTACGAATGATGATGACTTTGTTGAACACTTATTAACAACGTCTACTCATGATCATATTTTATTCTTTACAAACAAGGGTAAAGTATACCGTACGAAAGGATATGAAATCCCAGAGTATAGTCGTACTGCAAAAGGGCTACCAATTATTAACCTATTAGGGGTAGATAAGGGTGAGTGGATCAATGCCATTATTCCAATTCGTGAATTTGGTGACGACCAGTTCTTATTCTTTACAACGAAACAAGGTATTTCTAAGAGAACGCCACTTTCATCATTTGCAAATATACGTACGAACGGTTTAATTGCAATTTCGCTTCGTGAAGAAGATGAAGTGATTTCTGTACGTTTAACATCTGGCGATAAAGATATTATCGTAGGGACAAGCAACGGTATGTTAATTCGCTTCAATGAACAAGATGTACGTTCTATGGGCCGTAATGCAGCTGGTGTAAAAGCTATTACATTAGGCGAAGAGGACCAAGTAGTAGGTATGGAAATTGTTGAAGAAGATACGAATGTCTTAATTGTAACGAAAAACGGGTATGGTAAGCGTAC
>NZ_JBBOTF010000001.1:3485000-3500000 GCF_038005425.1 Bacillus sp. FSL K6-0268 | reverse complement strand
CTCATCGCATCCTGGGGCTGTAGTCGGTCCCAAGGGTTGGGCTGTTCGCCCATTAAAGCGGTACGCGAGCTGGGTTCAGAACGTCGTGAGACAGTTCGGTCCCTATCCGTCGTGGGCGTAGGAAATTTGAGAGGAGCTGTCCTTAGTACGAGAGGACCGGGATGGACGCACCGCTGGTGTACCAGTTGTTCTGCCAAGGGCATAGCTGGGTAGCTATGTGCGGAAGGGATAAGTGCTGAAAGCATCTAAGCATGAAGCCCCCCTCAAGATGAGATTTCCCATAGCGTAAGCTAGTAAGATCCCTGAAAGATGATCAGGTTGATAGGTTCGAGGTGGAAGCATGGTGACATGTGGAGCTGACGAATACTAATAGATCGAGGACTTAACCATATAATATGTAGCAATGTTATCTAGTTTTGAAGGAATATGCCTTCAATAGTTTGGTGATGATGGCAGAGAGGTCACACCCGTTCCCATACCGAACACGGAAGTTAAGCTCTCTAGCGCCGATGGTAGTTGGGACCTTGTCCCTGTGAGAGTAGGACGTCGCCAAGCAACTAAAAACACAAGTCTTTTGACTTGTGTTTTTTTATTTCCCATGAAATAGGTTAGGTTCTGTTAGTAAAAATGATGAAATATAGTAAGGGATTTTTTGAGCAGAAATATTAAGAAATTGATAAATAAATGGATAATCTTCAGAGCCATAGCTTCCAAGTAAGTCATACCACCAATCTGTTTCATACCTAGAAATCATGCTTAAATTATAGAGCAATAAATAATGAACAAGGAGTTCAGGTAATACTGGCTTAGGATTTCTAGGATCAGTCGTAAGTGGTAAATAATAAGTATTAGTAAGATGTTCATAGTATAAAGGAGTACTGTACATAGGATTCCATGATTGAATGGGCGCCGTAAAAAGTAAATTCGATTCATTAGTTTTCTCAGGTACGTATCGCATTGATAAATGCTTACAAGATGTTTCAATGTAGCGAGAAAATCTCTCTTTAGTCATATGTAATCGATCTAGTAGGTTGACTGAAAAGGAGAGCTCATTTTTAATTGTTGAATCGATTTTATATAAAGTTGATCCTTTTTGACTATAGCGAAACAAATTTTGTAATTCTGGAATATTTCCCATTAGTTCTAGCATGTTAAATTTTTCTGCTTCTAAGTGTTTCATGTGAAACAGTTGTTCTGCAACATGAGTAAACAATCCGTTTTTTTGTATCTTCACCTCATCTTCTAAAAATTGATACCCTTGTTTTTTTCGTTTGCGAGTTGTAACGCCATGAGCTAAAACAGTAGTGGATTCAGGATAGTTAGGATCAATGGTTAGTAGACATGCTTTAAAAAGTTGACTAATTCCATAAAATAACAACATTGGTTGAATAGAAAATGGAGCTTTCTTATATAATTCATAATAATTTTTCCCGTGTTCTAGGTAATAAATAAAGGGATAACAATTTTCAAAACTTTTTTTTTCGGCATCCTGAATAGAGGATTTTTCATAACAACGGGCAAGATAACGTTGTACATTTTGAGATGAAAAAAAGAAACTTAACTGCTGCCAAGTATAAGATGTTTGATGCATATATTACGCTCCTTTTATTGTCTAAAAATTCTAACATATATATACGTCCTTGACAGTATTTTAACCAATTGATAAGCTACTAATAATAATTTCTGGTATCATAGGGGGAACAATTATGTGGGAATCTAAATTTGTTAAAGAAGGTTTGACTTTTGATGATGTATTACTTGTACCAGCTAGGTCAGATATATTACCAAGAGAAGTAAGTGTTAAAACAGTTTTATCTGAAAGCTTACAGCTAAACATCCCGTTAATTAGTGCAGGAATGGATACAGTAACAGAAGCTGACATGGCTATTGCAATGGCTCGCCAAGGTGGTTTAGGAATTATTCATAAGAATATGTCTATTGAGCAACAAGCAGAGCAAGTTGATAAAGTAAAGCGCTCTGAAAGCGGCGTTATTTCAGATCCTTTCTTCTTAACTCCAGAACATCAAGTATATGATGCAGAACATCTTATGGGAAAATATCGTATCTCAGGTGTACCGGTTGTAAATAATTTAGATGAGCGAAAATTAGTTGGTATTATTACAAACCGTGATATGCGTTTCATCCAAGACTACTCAATCAAAATTTCTGACGTAATGACAAAAGAACAGTTAATTACAGCTCCAGTTGGTACTACACTGGAAGAAGCTGAAAAGATCCTACAAAAGTATAAAATTGAAAAACTCCCTCTTGTTGATAATAACGGTGTATTACAAGGGCTTATTACAATAAAAGATATTGAAAAAGTAATTGAATTTCCAAACTCTGCTAAGGATAAGCAAGGACGCTTATTAGTTGGAGCAGCAGTTGGTGTAACAGCTGATGCTATGCTTCGTATAGATGCATTAGTAAAAGCTAGTGTAGATGCAATTGTACTTGATACAGCCCATGGGCATTCTAAAGGTGTTATTGATAAGGTAAAAGAAGTTCGTACTAAATATCCATCATTAAATATCATCGCTGGAAATGTTGCTACAGCTGAAGCAACGAAAGCATTAATTGAAGCTGGTGCAAACGTAGTTAAAGTTGGTATTGGACCAGGTTCTATTTGTACAACACGCGTTGTAGCTGGTGTTGGTGTACCACAATTAACAGCAGTTTATGATTGTGCAACCGAAGCTCGTAAACACGGTATTCCAGTTATCGCTGATGGCGGTGTTAAGTACTCTGGTGATATGGTGAAAGCTTTAGCAGCAGGAGCACATGTTGTTATGCTAGGTAGTATGTTTGCTGGTGTTGCCGAAAGTCCTGGAGAAACTGAAATTTACCAAGGTCGTCAATTTAAAGTGTATCGTGGTATGGGTTCTGTCGGTGCGATGGAAAAAGGAAGTAAAGATCGTTACTTCCAAGAAGGAAATAAAAAACTTGTCCCAGAAGGTATCGAAGGACGAGTGCCATATAAAGGACCTTTAGCAGATACAGTTCACCAATTAGTTGGTGGCTTACGTGCGGGTATGGGATATTGCGGGGCACAGGATTTAGAATTCTTACGCGAGAATGCACAATTCATTCGTATGTCAGGTGCTGGCTTACGTGAAAGCCATCCTCATCACGTACAAATTACAAAAGAGGCTCCAAACTACTCATTATAATGTCTTATATACAAATAGACAGAGATTTGATATCTCTGTCTATTTTTTTTTGATTATGTTAGAATAACGGTTATGTGAGTACATAGATATTGGGGGTAACAAAAGTGAAAGGTATGTTTTGCAAAAGATTCATTGCTTTGGTAACAGTGATTACACTAGCTTGTAGCATTTTTATGCCATATAGCAATGCATCAGCTGAAACAGGAGCCGCTTTAAACATTGAAGCAGGTGCGGCAATTTTAGTAGAAGCGAATTCTGGGAAAATTGTATATCAAAAGAATGCAGATGAATTATTATCCATTGCTAGTATGACAAAGATGATGAGTGAATATTTAGTTCATGAAGCAGTGGATAAAGGAAAACTTAAGTGGGACCAGAAAATTAAGGTTTCTGAATATGCATATAAGGTTTCACAAGATGCTTCATTATCAAATGTTGCGTTAGAAAATGGTGGCTCTTATACAGTAAAAGAGTTATATGAGGCAATGGCAATCTTTTCTGCAAATGGTGCAACAATTGCATTAGCAGAAGCAATTGCAGGTAAAGAAGTAGATTTCGTAAAAATGATGAATGATAAATCGAAAGAACTAGGATTGAAAAATTATAAATTTGTCAATTCTACAGGTTTAACGAATAAAGATTTAAAGGGAATGCATCCTGAAGGAACAACAGCGGATGAAGAAAATAAAATGTCTGCAAAGGATGTTGCAACTTTAGCACAACATTTAATTAAAGATTATCCAAAAGTGTTAGATACAGCAAAAATTCCTAAAAAAGAATTCCGTCCAGAAAAAGAGAAGTTTGCAATGTCAAACTGGAACTGGATGTTAAAGGGCTTAGTTAAAGAATATGATGGCGTAGATGGTCTGAAAACAGGCTCAACTCCAGAAGCAGGAGATTGCTTCACTGGTACGGTTGAAAGAAACGGTATGCGTTTTATTTCTGTAGTTATTAAAACAAGTTCTCATACAGCACGTTTTGATGAAACAAAGAAGCTATATGATTATGGATTTGCTAACTTTGAAGTGAAACAAATGTATAAAAAAGGTTCTTCAGTAAAAGGACAAGAAACAGTAAGAGTAGAAAATGCGAAAGATAAAGATGTAGCAGTTCAAACGAAACAAGCTATTTCACTTCCAGTGCCAAAAGGAAGTAAAGATGTTTATAAAACAGAATTAAAAGAATCAAGTAAGGGACAAGAAGCACCTATTAAAAAGGGAGCTGCGCTTGGTCAAATGGTAATTACGCCAAAAGATACAAACGACCCTGGATTTTTAACTGGTAAGTCGTTGCAAGTGGATCTTGTAACAACATCTGAAGTAGAAGAAGCAAACTGGTTTACTCGTGCTATGCGCGGAATTGGTTCATTCTTTAGTGGTATGTGGAATAGTGCTGTTGATACAGTAAAAGGTTGGTTTTAAAAGCTCCTCATGGTAGGGGCTTTTTTTTTATTCCTATTTTTCATACCGACTTTATGAAAAAGTAGTAGACAAGCATCTGATAGTTAGTGGTAGAATGTAAGAGTATTCTTAATTTTCGCCTTTAACGGGGGAAAGCAATTCACCTAGGGGGGTTTTTGTACATGACAAATGTAACAGGGACAGAGCGTGTAAAACGTGGAATGGCAGAAATGCAAAAAGGCGGCGTTATTATGGACGTAATTAACGCTGAACAAGCAAAAATTGCAGAAGAGGCAGGCGCAGTTGCCGTTATGGCATTAGAGCGTGTACCAGCAGACATTCGTGCAGCAGGTGGCGTTTCTCGTATGGCAGACCCAACAATCGTTGAAGAAGTTATGGGTGCAGTGTCAATTCCGGTTATGGCAAAATGCCGTATCGGTCACCTTGTAGAAGCACGTGTATTAGAATCATTAGGGGTAGACTATATCGATGAGAGTGAAGTATTAACTCCTGCTGATGAAGTATACCATTTAAATAAACGTGATTACACAGTTCCATTTGTATGTGGTTGCCGTGATATCGGAGAAGCTGCACGTCGTATTGCAGAAGGTGCATCTATGCTTCGTACAAAAGGTGAACCAGGAACAGGAAACATTGTAGAGGCAGTGCGTCATATGCGCCAAGTCAATGCAGAAATCCGTCAAGTTGCGAGTCTACGTGAAGATGAGTTAATGACATATGCAAAAAATACTGGTGCTCCTTACGAAGTATTACTTGAAATTAAACGTCTTGGTCGCTTACCAGTTGTAAACTTTGCGGCAGGTGGTGTAGCAACACCAGCAGATGCTGCATTAATGATGCAACTTGGTGCTGATGGGGTATTTGTTGGATCTGGTATCTTCAAATCAGAAAACCCAGAGAGATTTGCACGTGCAATCGTTGAAGCAACGACTCATTATGAAGATTACGAACTAATTGCAAGCCTTTCTAAAGGGTTAGGTAATGCAATGAAAGGTATCGAAATTTCAACGTTATTACCAGAACAACGCATGCAAGAGCGTGGATGGTAATTAAAGGAGAACTTTAAAATGGTGAAAATCGGTGTACTAGGTCTTCAAGGTGCAGTTCGTGAACATGTAAAATCAGTTGAAGCAAGTGGTGCCGAAGCTGTTGTTGTAAAGCGTATAGAGCAACTTGAAGAGATTGATGGTCTTATTTTACCAGGCGGTGAAAGTACAACAATGCGCCGTCTTATTGATAAGTATGCTTTCATGGAACCACTTCGCACATTTGCAAAGTCTGGTAAACCAATGTTTGGTACATGTGCAGGGATGATTCTTCTTGCGAAAACACTTATTGGCTATGAAGAAGCACATATTGGTGCTATGGATATTACAGTTGAGCGCAATGCGTTCGGACGCCAAAAGGATAGTTTTGAAGCTGCGCTTTCAATTGAAGGCGTGGGTGAAGACTTCGTTGGTGTATTTATCCGTGCGCCGTATGTTGTAGAAGTAGCTGATAATGTTGAAGTGCTTTCTAAGCATGGTGACCGAATGGTAGCGGTAAGACAAGATCAGTTTTTAGCTGCTTCATTCCATCCGGAATTAACAGATGATCATCGTGTCACAGCATACTTTGTTGAAATGGTAAAAGAAGCGAAAATGAAAAAAGTTGTATAAGTAACTTGCAACTTGTATAAGATTATAGTAAATTGATGGTAACAATTTTATAAAATAAGCGTGTTGATAGGAAATAGTAACAAATGTTGTTTCTTATAGAGAGTCGATGGTTGGTGGAAATCGATAGAAACAGTTTGTGAATCCATCCTGGAATGGAATGTGGAACATCTTTTGGATTAGTAAGCATTCCCGGTGAAGAGCCGTTATTTCTACTTGAGAGGAAAGCGGTAATGCTTTCAACTAGGGTGGCAACGCGGGTTAACTCCCGTCCCTTTATATAGGGACGGGAGTTTTTTGTGTTTTATAAAATAAAAGGAGGAGTATATAATGCTTGATATTAAATTTTTACGTACAAACTTTGAAGAAGTAAAAGCGAAATTACAGCATAGAGGTGAAGATCTAACTGATTTCGGACGTTTTGAAGAACTTGATACGAGAAGAAGAGAACTACTTGTTCAGACAGAAGAATTAAAAAGTAAACGTAATGAAGTGTCTCAACAAATCTCTGTATTAAAGCGCGAAAAGAAAGATGCAGAAGCTCTAATTTTAGAAATGCGTGAGGTTGGAGAAAAAGTAAAGGATTTTGATAACGAACTTCGCACAGTTGAAGAAGACTTAGAAAGATTAATGTTATCTATTCCAAATATCCCTCATGAGTCTGCTCCAGTCGGTGAAACAGAGGATGATAATGTAGTAGCGCGTACTTGGGGAGAAGTGAAAGAATTTACTTTTGAACCAAAACCACATTGGGATCTTGCTACTGATTTAGGAATTTTAGATTTTGAACGCGCTGGGAAAGTAACAGGAAGCCGCTTCGTATTTTACAAAGGTGCTGGTGCAAGATTAGAGCGTGCTTTAATTAGCTTTATGCTTGATCTTCATACTGATGAGCATGGATATGAAGAAGTATTACCTCCATATATGGTAAACCGTGCAAGTATGACAGGAACAGGACAACTTCCAAAGTTTGAAGAAGATGCATTCCGTATTGAAAGTGAAGATTATTTCTTAATTCCAACAGCTGAAGTACCTGTAACGAATATGCATCGTGATGAGATTTTAAATAAAGAGCAATTGCCTATAAGATATGCTGCATTTAGCTCTTGCTTCCGCTCTGAAGCAGGTTCAGCTGGTCGCGATACACGCGGTTTAATTCGCCAGCATCAGTTCAATAAAGTAGAGCTTGTGAAGTTCGTAAAACCAGAAGATTCTTATGAAGAGTTAGAAAAATTAACAAATGATGCAGAACGCGTGTTACAATTATTAGAGTTGCCATATCGCGTTATGAGCATGTGCACAGGCGATTTAGGATTTACAGCAGCGAAGAAATACGATATTGAAGTATGGATTCCAAGCTATGGCACATATCGTGAAATTTCTTCTTGTAGTAATTTTGAAGCTTTCCAAGCGAGACGTGCAAATATCCGTTTCCGCCGTGAGCCAAATGGAAAACCAGAACATGTCCATACATTAAATGGATCTGGTCTTGCAATTGGACGTACGGTTGCAGCTATTTTAGAAAACTACCAACAAGAAGATGGTACAATTATAATTCCAGAAGTTCTTCGCCCTTATATGGGAGGAAAAACAGTTATTAAGTAAATTTAAACATTCATCGGTATGAGTGATTGGTAATTATGAGCGTTGTCAGTACTGTAATGTAGGAAGGGGAAAGTAAAATTTTCCTTTCCTCATAATTTATTTTAGTAGGGTTGACTAACTGTTTTTCTTTTGATATTATATTTGATGTCAATATGGAGGTATACCCAAGTCTGGCTGAAGGGATCGGTCTTGAAAACCGACAGGCGGCGAGAGTCGCGCGGGGGTTCGAATCCCTCTACCTCCTCCAGATATAATTGACAACAGCGCATATAAGTGGAGATTGGAGAACTCGTTACCAACACGTAACGAGTTTTTATTTTAAAACCAATCATAAAGTATGGTGTAAGGTAATTTTGTCCTTATTACACACTCATATTCCGATGATTATCTTCATAGATATGAAAGGAGTCAACATGGATCTTATTATACAAACGTTTCCTTTAGATGGAAAAACTTTATATTATGTACAATGTCCTGTCTGTAAGAACAATAGAATTTTAAACAGTGGTGCAAATGTGTCACGCATTATAAGCGATGATACATTCCGTAAACTTTGTGGTTGCACTTGTGATGTAAAGCAAGCTGAGACAAAAGTAGAGGCACCAAAAAAGGTTGAAAAACCAGCTGTAAAGAAAGAGGCAGCTCCAAAACGTACAGGTAAAGTATTAACGGCAGTAATTAACGGGAAAGAAATGACTGTTAAAGAGATTGCTGAAGCATACGATATTAGTACAAGTACTGTTCGTCAGCGTATTAACGCAGGAAAACCTGAGAGTGAAATTATTGCTCCAACAAAGAAGAAGTAATTTAATAGGAAAACCCGTGCATATGCACGGGTTTTTTATTTTACAAGTTTACGTGTTTGTTTTAAAAAATGGCCAATTTTTTTAATGATTGGTTCGATTGAATCACCATCTTTTAAAATATCGTACTCATTAATATTTAAGCGTAATACAGGACATGAATTAAAGTTGTTAATCCAGTTTTCATAACGTCCATGCATTTCTTTCCAGTACTCAATTGGTGTTTGCTGTTCCATTGGGCGCCCACGTTCTTGAATGCGATCGACAATATCATCGAAAGAACCTTCTAAGTAAATTAATAAGTCTGGATGAGGGAAGTAAGGAGTCATGACCATAGCGTCAAATAAACCTTTGTATGTTTCATAATCAGTTTCCGTCATTGTACCTTTTTCATGATGCATCTTTGCGAAAATTCCAGTGTCTTCGTAAATGGAACGATCTTGAACAAAACCGCCACCATATTCAAAAATTCTTTTTTGTCCCTTAAATCGTTCTGCTAAAAAGTACACTTGTAGGTGGAAGCTCCAGCGAGTGAAGTCCGCATAGAATTTGTCCAAATATGGATTGGAATCTACTTTTTCAAATGATGTGCGATAACCTAAAGCATTAGCTAATGCAGTTGTCATAGTTGATTTACCCACACCTACCGTTCCGGCGATAGTGATTACTGCATCATTGGGTATATCATATTTTTGCCTTAAATTCATTATTATTTCGACTCCTTTAAGAGAGTATTTTGAAGGGCAGATAGGATGACGTTTAAATCATCAGGATTTTTTACAAAATCCATATCGTCTCCATTAAATTTCAATACTGGTATCTCCGGATGATCTTTTCTAAAAGTATCCATTGCTGTTTCATAATCTTTTGTGAGCTGTAGTAAGTAATTTGGATCCATGTTTTTTTCAAATTCTCTTCCGCGCAAGGCGATTCGTTTTTGCAATGTTTCTAGGCTAGCTGTTAAATAAACAATGACATTTGGCACAGGCATATCTTGTGTAAGGATACGATAAATTTGCATGTACTTGTCATATTGAGAGTCTTTTAATGTGCGGGATGCAAAAATTAAATTTTTAAAGATATGGTAATCTGCTACTACTGGTTTCCTTTGATTCAAATACTTTATGTTAATATCTTCTAATTGTTTGTATCTATTACAAAGAAAGAACATCTCTGTTTGAAAACTCCATTCGTCGATGTCTTCATAAAACTTTCCTAAAAAGGGATTTTCATCAACAATCTCTTTTAGTAAGTGGAGTTGCATGTGAGTTGAAATTTCCTTCGCAAGTGAAGTTTTTCCAACACCAATTGGTCCTTCAACCGTGATAAATGGTACTCCGGTCACGCTGTTTCCTCCTTTCAATCAGTGATTTACCGTGACTACTAAAAACACAAAACAGAATTATTGTAGCACAAGAGGGAAGCGAGTGGGTTAATTTGATATAAAAAGTTAGAAAATAGATATATGTATTAATTAAATTTTATTTTGGATGACGATGTTATATTTGCTTTCAATGTAGTTTCCATTATTTTTAAAGCATGTATATTATCTTGGTCGTTGTTAGAGGCGATACAATCCTGTGGTACATACAATTTATAATTTCTCATATGAGCATCATTAGCTGTAAATAGGATGCATATATTCCCGGCAACTCCTGTTAATATTAGATTTTCTATTTTTAAATAACCTAGTAATGAATTTAAAGGTGTTTCATAAAAAGCGGAATAATGTGGTTTAATAAAAATGTAATCATCAGAACTTGGAGCAATCTTATGAATTATATTTTCACTATATTTATTTGTACAATGAGTAATAAGTTGGTCGATATCAGATCTCCAAAGTTGATAATGGTCATTAACGTAAATTATAGGATAGCCGAAGGATTTCATTTTTTTCTTTAATTGTAAAATAGGGTTTGTTATAGTTTCGCATTTTTGAGCTAGAATGGGTCCGTGGGAAAATTGAAAATCATTAATCATATCGATAATGAGCAAGGCGGTATTTTTCATATGTAATCCCTCTCTTTTTCTTTTAGGGTGGATTGAATTTGTAAAAGTTATCCCCTGTGCAGTAAATGGAAATAAGTGTACTTTATTTGTAATGAAAGGACTATGTTATGGAACAAGATCGAGATATTTATTTTATGCAATTAGCGATAGAAGAAGCTAAAAAGGCGGAGGAAATACAGGAAGTACCAATTGGAGCAGTTATAGTGTTAGATGGTGAGGTAATTAGTGTTGCTCATAATTTAAGGGAAACTGAGCAAAGATCAATAGCTCATGCTGAGTTGCTAGCGATAGATGAGGCGTGTAAAAAATTAGGGACATGGCGTTTAGAAGATGCAACATTGTATGTAACATTAGAACCTTGTCCAATGTGTGCGGGTGGAATTGTTTTATCGCGAGTGAAGCGAGTTGTATATGGTGCAAGTGATCCGAAGGGCGGATGTGCAGGGACATTGATGAATCTTTTAACGGATGAACGATTCAATCATCAATGTGAAGTAGTAACTGGTGTACTTGAGGAAGAATGCGGTACGTTGTTAACAAACTTTTTTAGAGAGCTTCGTAAAAAAAGAAAAGCGATAAAAAAATTAGAGAAAAGCAATGGGAACTAACGTATTTGCATTTTATAAAGAAACAAGTTATACTGATAATGCCTTTAATGAAGGCAACCGAATATTGGTTTTAACTTTGCCGTGCTAAGCGGGGAGGTAGCGGTGCCCTATACTCGCAATCCGCTCTAGCGAGGCCGAATCCCCTCTCGAGGTTATGTTGCTGTAAGGTCTGCCTTAAGTAAGTGGTGTTGACGTTTGGGTCCTGCGCAACGGGACCCCGTGAACCTTGTCAGGTCCGGAAGGAAGCAGCAATAAGCGGGTCTTCTCGTGTGCCGCAGGAGTGCCTGAACCGAGCTAACTGCTTGAGTAACGCTTATGGTACGTAATCGACGGAGGGTGCACGGCAGTTATATATGTATACAAAACTCACCTTAATACAAAGGTGAGTTTTTTGTATAGAAAATAACTTTTGGAATCTATAAACAGAATGGGTTATAATAAATGAGATAATAACCTTTGAGGGAGGCCGTATTTTCGTGTCATACCAAGCGTTATACCGAACATGGAGACCGCAAAAGTTCGAAGATGTAGTCGGTCAAAAGCACGTGACAAAAACGTTGCAAAATGCCCTTCTTCAAGAGAAAGTTTCACATGCTTATTTATTTTCTGGTCCGAGGGGAACAGGAAAAACGACAATTGCAAAAGTATTTGCAAAAGCAATTAACTGTGAACATGCTCCGGTAGCTGAACCTTGTAATGAATGTCCTTCTTGTTTAGGAATTACACAAGGATCCATTTCAGATGTATTAGAAATTGATGCGGCTTCAAATAACGGTGTAGATGAAATTCGAGATATTAGAGATAAAGTAAAATATGCTCCAAGTGCTGTAGAATATAAAGTATACATTATTGATGAAGTTCACATGCTTTCTATGGGTGCATTCAATGCGCTTTTAAAAACCTTAGAAGAGCCGCCAGGACATGTTATCTTTATTTTGGCGACAACAGAACCTCATAAGATCCCGCCTACAATTATTTCGCGTTGTCAGCGTTTTGAATTCCGAAAAATATCAGTGAATGATATTGTTGAGAGATTATCAACAGTCGTGACGAATGAAGGTACGCAAGTGGAAGATGAAGCATTACAAATTGTTGCACGTGCTGCTGAAGGTGGTATGCGTGACGCGCTTAGTCTTATTGATCAGGCTATATCTTATAGTGATGAGATTGTTACGACAGAAGATGTATTGGCGGTAACAGGATCTGTTTCTCAGCAATACTTAGGCAATTTAGTAGAATGCATACGTGAAAATGATGTATCAAGAGCATTACAGATCATAGATGAAATGATGAGTAAAGGGAAGGATCCAGTTCGTTTTATGGAGGATTTCATTTACTATTATCGTGATATGCTTTTATATCAAACTTCACCGCAACTAGAACATATGTTGGAACGAGTAATTGTAGATGATCAATTCCGTAAGTTGAGTGAAGAAATGCAACCGGAAGTGATCTATGAGATTATTCATACCCTTAGTAAGGGACAACAGGAAATGAAGTGGACAAATCATCCGCGTATTTTCTTAGAAGTTGTTATGGTGCAGTTGTGTCAACAGTTTATGATGCAAGCAAACGGTACGGATCGTTTGCAAGCAATTATGAACAGGATGCAGCAATTGGAGAAAGAGTTAGAGCAAGTCAAAAAGAACGGTGTGCCAGCTGGTGTACAACAGGAAGTAAGAGAGACACGTGCAACACCAAAACCCGTACGAACAGGAAGTATGAAGATTCCTATCGGGCGTGTAAATGAAGTATTAAAACAAGCGAAGCGTCAAGATTTAGAACAATTAAAAGCTGTATGGGGTGAGTTGTTAGGAAGACTCAAATCATATAACAAAGTAGCGTTTGCTGTTTTACTAGAAAATAGTGAACCAGTGGCAGCTTCAGATGACACTTACGTTTTAGCATTTCAATATGAGATTCACTGTAAGATGGCGAGCGAAAATCGAGAAGCTATGGATACAGTAGAACAAGCTTTATTTGAATTGCTAAGTAAAAGGTTAAATATGATTGCCATTCCAAAAAGTGAATGGGGTAAAATCCGTGAAGACTTTTTACAACGTGAAGGTGGAGAGTCTGAAGAAAGCCCGGAGAAAAAGGAAGACCCTCTTATAGAAGAGGCAGTGAAATTAGTAGGACAAGAACTCATTGAAATAAAAGAGTAATAATAATTAGGAGGAATTAATTATGATGCGTGGCGGAATGGGAAATATGAATAACATGATGAAACAAATGCAAAAGATGCAAAAAGACATGGCGAAAGCACAAGAAGAGCTTGGTGAAAAAACAGTTGAAGGTACAGCTGGCGGCGGAATGATTACAGTTATTGCAAATGGTCACAAGCAAATTCTTGAAGTGAAGATTAAAGAGGAAGTTGTAGATCCAGAAGATATCGAAATGTTACAAGACTTAGTGTTAGCTGCAACAAATGATGCACTTAAAAAGGCCGATGAGCTATCAAACTCTACAATGGGTAAATTTACAAAAGGCTTAAACTTACCAGGTGGAATGTTCTAGGGGGATATTGATACATGCATTATCCAGAGCCAATATCAAAACTAATCGATAGTTTTATGAAGTTGCCAGGTATCGGACCGAAAACAGCGGTTCGATTGGCATTTTTCGTATTAGATATGAAAGAAGATGATGTGTTAGGTTTTGCGAAAGCACTTGTAAATGCGAAGCGAGATTTAGCGTATTGTTCTGTATGTGGACATATTACTGATCGTGATCCTTGTTATATTTGTAATGATTCGCATCGAGATCAATCAGTTGTTTGTGTCGTGCAAGAACCGAAAGATGTAATCGCGATGGAAAAAATGAAAGAGTATCAAGGTGTATATCATGTGTTACGTGGTGCGATTTCTCCTATGGAGGGAATTGGACCGGAAGACATTAATATCCCGCAACTCTTAAAGCGACTACATGATGAAACGGTACAAGAAGTAATATTAGCAACAAACCCTAATATTGAAGGGGAAGCTACAGCGATGTATATCTCCCGCCTCTTAAAACCTACAGGCATTAAAGTAACTCGTATTGCACATGGTCTGCCAGTTGGTGGAGATTTAGAATATGCAGATGAAGTGACACTATCGAAAGCGTTAGAAGGTCGCAGAGAAGTATAAGAGGAGAAACAAAAATGTTCTTTCAAAAAAAGGGTAAATTGCGTAAAGAGTATGATGATAAGTTAATTGTACTTTTGGAAAAAGTGAAGAATGAGTGGTTACGTCAGAAGAGAATGGTTGAACAAAGTGTAGAACCATCTCAAGATGTCATTTGTTCTTTGAAGATAGCAGAGGCGAAATATTTCTTCTTGTTGAAAGAAGCAAAGCGTCGTCCTGTAAAAATGGAACAATGGTAAAGGGTTCTGCTTTCTAAGCAGGCCTTTTTATTTTATTTGTTAAAATGCTGAGGTGTTGTTTCATTTTGTTTATATGAAAGAGATGTCGCTTATGATAACTGTTCTTTTTTATTGCCTTGTCCCATACAAATAGATGTATAGGTCATTCATAAGGAGGAAAAGATGAATTCTACAATTATTATTGTTGGCATTCTTACTTTAGTGTTTATTTTTCTTGTTTTTGGTGTTGCCTCTAAGCCATTGCGTTTTATAGGTAAGGTGATTTTTCATGTTACTTTAGGCATAGCGTTGCTTTTTATCGTAAATGTTGTAGGGACATATTTTGATTTTCATATCCCGATTAACATGGGTACAGCAGCAATAA
>NZ_JBBOTF010000001.1:3430000-3480000 GCF_038005425.1 Bacillus sp. FSL K6-0268 | reverse complement strand
CCCCCTCAAGATGAGATTTCCCATAGCGTAAGCTAGTAAGATCCCTGAAAGATGATCAGGTTGATAGGTTCGAGGTGGAAGCATGGTGACATGTGGAGCTGACGAATACTAATAGATCGAGGACTTAACCATATAATATGTAGCAAATGTTATCTAGTTTTGAAGGAATATGCCTTCAATAGTTTGGTGATGATGGCAGAGAGGTCACACCCGTTCCCATACCGAACACGGAAGTTAAGCTCTCTAGCGCCGATGGTAGTTGGGACCTTGTCCCTGCGAGAGTAGGACGTCGCCAAGCAACTAAAACACGAGTCATTTGACTCGTGTTTTTTTGTATTGTTAAAAAGAATGGGAAAGAAGTAATGGTAATACAAACACGTTGCCCAAGAGTTAATCATATTATATAAGAGATGGGTGTATATTTTTCTGGAAATTGTTAAGGATTAGAAGTATAAAATAGGTTCACTTAAATAGGGAGGGAAGGTTATGAAATTACAAAGTGAAGTTTGTATTGTTTGTGAGACAAAAAGAAAAGAAGGTATATATGTTTATAATAATTTAATATGTTATGAATGTGAAAAGGATATGGTGAACACAGAGACAGATGATCCAAAATATATACATTATTTAAAGCAACTTCGAAAATTAGAAGTATCATATTTTTAAATAGGCATATGCCTATTATTTTTTTTGTTCTGTATAATAGATGGAGAATGAATTATAAGGAAGAGATGTAGATGAATCAAAATCATATGCCTTTATATGAGGCGTTAATAGAGTTTAAAGAAAGAGGGGCGTTATCTTTTCATGTTCCAGGTCATAAGAATGGTTTAAACTTCCCTCAGAAGGCAATAAGAGAGTTTAAAGATATTCTATCTATTGATGTAACTGAGTTAGCAGGACTGGATGATTTGCATAGTCCGTTTGAATGTATAGATGAGGCACAACAATTATTGACTGAAGTGTATGATACAAAGAGAAGTTATTTTTTAATTAATGGTTCAACAGTCGGGAACTTAGCAATGATTTTGTCTTGTTGCAGGGAACATGATATTGTTCTTGTACAAAGAAATTGTCATAAATCAATTATTAATGGTTTAAAACTAGCGGGAGCAAATCCCATTTTTTTAGATCCATGGATTGATGAAGCTTATAACGTACCAGTGGGAGTTCGTAATGAAATTATTAAGAAAGCAATTGGAAAATATCCAAATGCGAAAGCACTCATTTTAACGCATCCTAATTATTATGGTATGGGGATGGATTTAGAGGCAAGCATCGCTTTTGCACATGCACATAAAATCCCTGTTTTGGTAGATGAGGCACATGGGGCACATCTTTGTTTGGGAGAACCATTCCCAAAATCAGCGTTAACATATGGTGCAGATATTGTAGTTCATTCTGCACATAAAACATTACCCGCAATGACAATGGGTTCCTATTTACATATAAATGGTCACTTAGTAGACGAAGAGAAGGTTACTACTTATTTAAGTATGCTACAATCTAGTAGTCCATCGTATCCAATTATGGCTTCCTTGGATATAGCACGCTTTACAATGGCGCGTATAAAAGAAGAAGGACATGGTGAAATTGTTGAGTTTTTACGGAGATTTAAGGAACAGTTACGTTCTATTCCACAAATCGCCATTTTAGAATATCCGTTGCAAGACGAGCTAAAGGTTACCGTACAAACTCGTTGTCAGTTATCAGGGTACGAATTACAGTCCGTATTTGAAAATGTCGGTATATATACAGAGATGGCTGATCCGTACAATGTCCTATTTATTTTACCCCTGCAAGTAAATGAGGAGTATATGAAGGTTATAGAGATGATCCGAGTAGCATTGCAACATTATGACGTGAAAGACAAGAGGGAATCTATTCGTTATACTTATAAAGGTGAATTCTCTCCTTTGCCGTATACGTATAAACAACTAGAAGGATATGGAACAAAGATAGTATCTATAGAAGAGGCTGTTGGAATGATAGCGGCGGAAATGGTAATTCCGTATCCACCTGGAATTCCATTGGTTATGTATGGAGAGAGAATTACTTCAGAGCATAAAGAGCAAATTATGTATTTAGAGAGAGCAGGAGCTCGTTTTCAAGGTAATACGAAATATATGAAAGTGTATGATATAGAAAGTAGGTTTTAGGATGAAGGGATTATTTGTAACAATTGAGGGTCCAGAAGGTTCAGGTAAAACAACGTTAATTAAAAGCTTATTACCATATTTTGAACAAAAAGCACAAAAGGTAATGGCGACAAGGGAACCAGGTGGTATTGCAATTTCTGAGGACATTAGGACGATTTTACATAAACAAGAATATACGATGATGGAAGCACGTACAGAAGCGCTTCTTTATGCTGCTGCGCGCAGACAGCATTTAGTAGAAAAAGTTATGCCAGCACTTAATGAGAACTATCTCGTGCTATGTGATCGTTTTATAGATAGTTCTTTAGCATATCAAGGCTATGCAAGAGGGTTGGGTATGGATAAGGTATTTGAAATAAATCGTTTCGCAACAGAGGACTGTATGCCTAGTTTAACAATTTATCTAGACATTGAGCCTGAGGTTGGTTTGGCTCGAATTGAAAAAGATGCAGGACGTGAAGTAAATCGACTAGATATGGAAGATATCTCTTTCCATAAACGTGTGCGCGAAGGGTATTTACAAGTTGTAGAACGTTTCTCGGATCGTATTGTATTGGTAAATGCTGATCAGCCGATGGAAAAACTTATAGAAGAAGTTGTTCAGATTATAGAAGATAAATTGTTATAATAGAAGGAAAGAATGAAATAAGTGAGGTATGCATTATGATGAAGACGTGGGAGCAGCTTTCTGCTATACAACCCATCGGTGTAAAAATGTTGATGAATAGCATTGCAAAAGAGCGTATATCCCACGCTTACTTGTTAGAGGGAGGGAAAGGTACGGGAAAGTTTGCGACAGCAATTCAAATGGCAAAGAGTTTCCTCTGTTCTCAGCGGAATGGAGTAGAGCCCTGCCATGTATGCACAAATTGTAAGCGAATTGATTCAGGTAACCACCCTAACTTACATATTGTAAAACCAGACGGATTATCTATTAAGAAGCAGCAAATTCATGATTTACAAGAAGAGTTTTCAAAAACAGGATTAGAGGCAAATAAAAAATTATATATTATTGAGCACGCAGATCGTATGACAGCAAATGCGGCAAATACACTTTTGAAATTTTTAGAAGAACCAAGTAGTGATACAACCGCTATTTTACTTACTGAACAAAGTCATCAAATTTTAAATACGATTTTATCTCGCTGCCAAGTTGTTACGTTTAGACCGTTACCTACGGAATCTTTAATTAGAAGATTACAGGAAGAAGGTATTACAGCATCTTTATCGACACTTGCTGCTCAACTCACAAATAGTTTTGATGAAGCTTTAGCTTTATGTAGTGATGAATGGTTTGCACAAGCACGAGCTTTAGTGATAAAATTATGTGAAGCGCTCGAAAAAGATAAAACCTCTATTTTTTTTGTACAAGAAAAATGGGGAAAACACTTTGGAGAGAAAGAACAATTACAACAAGGTTTAGATATGTTACTCCTTATTTATAAGGATTTACTATATGTTCAACTTGGAGAAGAAGATCGTCTTGTTTTTCATGAGCAGAAAGAGATGTTTGAATCGTTTTCCTATGCTCAGAAGCGCATTGTATCAGCTCTCTTTAATATATTAGAGGCAAAAAATAGAATCAACGCTAATGTAAATGCGCAGCTTGTGTTCGAACAGTTAGTGTTGCGGTTGCAGGAGGGATGACCGTTTTGTATGATGTAGTAGGTGTTCGCTTTAAGAAGGCCGGAAAGGTATATTACTTTGATCCAAATCAGTTCGATATCTCTGAAAATGAGTTTGTCATTGTAGAAACGGTAAGAGGTATTGAATACGGAAAAGTAGTTATTACCAAAAAGCAAGTTGATGAAAACGACGTTGTATTACCGCTAAAAAAGGTTATTCGTATTGCAAATGAAAATGATCGTACCATTGTTGAAGAGAACAAACATGCTGCAAAAGAAGCATATCAAGTCTGTCAACAAAAGGTAGTAGAGCATAATCTTGATATGAAACTTGTAGATGTAGAGTATACATTCGATCGTAATAAGATTATTTTCTATTTTACTGCGGATGGTCGGATCGATTTCCGCGAACTAGTGAAGGACTTAGCGGCAATTTTTAGAACAAGAATTGAACTAAGACAAATTGGTGTTCGTGATGAAGCGAAGATGCTAGGTGGTATTGGTCCATGTGGTCGTATGCTTTGTTGTTCTACTTTTTTAGGAGATTTTGAACCTGTATCCATCAAAATGGCAAAGGATCAAAATTTATCATTAAATCCTGCAAAAATCTCTGGTTTATGTGGTCGCTTAATGTGTTGCTTAAAATATGAGAATGATGAATATGAGGCAGCAAAGGAACAACTTCCTGATTTAGATCAACGTATACAAACCCCGCATGGTACTGGCCGTGTTATCGGATTAAATATTTTAGAAAGATTAATTCAAGTGGAACTAGTAGACAAGGAACGGATAGTAGAATATACGTTAGATGAGTTAGTGAATAAAGGGGTCGTTTCGAGTCAAACCACAGATTAATGAGGTGGGTGCTTGTGGAGAAAAAAGATATTTTTGAATCGGTTTCTAGTATGGAAGAGCAAATTGGACATTTATACAAACAGTTGGGAGAGTTAAAACAGCATCTTGCAGAGTTGTTGGAAGAAAACCAGCATATAAAAATGGAAAATAACAATTTGCGACACCGTTTTGAAGAAGTGCAGAATAAAGAAAAACAAAAAACTCAAAAGCGTAAAGAAGTGAAGCCGAAGACAGATATTGGTGAAGGCTATGACAATTTAGCGAGACTGTATCAAGAAGGTTTTCATATTTGCAATCTACATTATGGAAGTGTACGTAAAGAGGGAGATTGTTTGTTCTGTCTGTCATTCTTAAATAAAAAGTGAAATTACCTTTCCAATTATAATTGGAAAGGTAATTTTTTATACATGAAATAGGGTAGGTTAAGGGTAAGAAAAGGAGCAGTATATGAATTTATATGAAGATGAACGTTTAGATTACTTATTAGCGCAAGACATGAAGATTATACAAAGCCCATCAGTATTTAATTTTTCTTTAGATGCTGTTTTACTGGCAGATTTTGCATGGGTACCAATTCAAAAGACCTGCGGTAGTATGTCAACTGAAAAATAATATATTTTGAAGTTATCAAAGGACAAATTGCTTAAAAAAGACATCACGAAACTAGACCAGCACCGCATGTAAAATACTGGAATTGATTGAAAGGTAGCGATGACAAGTTTTATGTCACACTTTCACACACCTTTCAGGCGTAAAGAGTTGGTGATTACGTAGTAGCGCATCCACCAATCGCACAAATTTTCTTGCGGTTAGAACGAGTGCACGTTTGTGTTGATGTTTTGGTACTTCATTATACTTTTTTGCGTAATATTCTTGGTATTCCAATACATGCTTTCTTACAGAGTTGGCGGCTTCAACTAAGTAATACCGCAAGTAATGATTCCCATTACGAGATAATGAAGTATTTTCAGCGGTGAACCGGCCAGACTGGTATGTACGCCAATATAACCCGGCATATTTTGCGATTTTGGTTTCATCGTCAAATCTTTCGATTTGGCCAATTTCAGCGATAATACCAGCGGCATATATAGGCCCGATTCCAGGAATGGATTCTAATGTTTGCGTTAATCCAGCCATGATCCGCTTAATAGATTTTTCTAGTTCTTTAATTTGTCTTTGATAGGTACGAATGATTTCGATTGATGTTCCTAAAAGAATATCGATTGAGTCTTCTACCACCTTATCTAAACGGTACGACGTGCGAACAGCCTTTTGAATGGTTGATGCGACACATTTCGGGTCACCAAATCGATTTTTACTCTTTTCCTGTAGGAACTCAGCGAGTTCCTCTAAAGGCATGTCAGCTAGCTCTTCTAGACTGAATTTTTCAAGGAACAATTCCATCATGGCGTTACCAAATATAGAAGAATCGACTTCTTGTGAGAACGTATTACATTTATAACTTAGGTGTTGTAGAAAATGTTGTTTCTCCTTTGTCAACATTCTAACGAGTTGATAACGAGCTCTTGTTAATTGCTGTAATGCCACGTATTGACTTTCTTTCACGATGGACATTTGATTTCGCCCAAATCGTAAATAATCAGCGATGACAAAGGCATCAATTTCGTCAGTCTTATTCATGTCTGAATAACTTTTCTTGAAGTTTGCGACTTGTTTTGGATTTAGAAGAAATACCTTTGTGCCAAATCTTTTTAAGTCTTCGTCATGATGGAGAAACATGGATGGGTGAAAACTGTAAACAGATGTAGATTCTAAGCCGATTTTTAAAGTTTCAACCTCTTGATTGGTTGTGCACTGTAATAATCGTTCTTTAAGTACCTGTGCACCTGGTAAGTCATTACTGACTGAAAAAGAATCTAGCTTTTCTCCTTCACCATTTAAAAAGCAAACTTTCATATCAAACGAACTTACATCTAGACCAACAAATAATCTCACGTAAGAGACCTCCTTTCGATTTAGAATCATTGCTTGGACGTCTCGAGATATCTCTAGTGTGTACGCCGACCAACAACCTCGTGTATAAGAGCTAGTCCTGAATCGAAAGCCGCCCTAGAGCTACTAACATCTAGGTTCGAGGATCAGGCTGCTCAGCCTGCGAGTAGGGAGCCCCGCGCGTTCACTGAGAAACACTCTTTTCGTGTGGTAAATCCACAGGGGAATACAGAATTGTCCCAAATGATCCTAAGACCATTATCTAGAAATATCTTGAGACGTCCAAGTATTTTCTTTATTACTGGACTCTTATTAGAGAGAAAAACTAAGCCTGAGATAGGGCTTAAATATTAATATACGAGGGGAATTTACTTGATTTGTGTACAGGTAACGCAGTTGTCCCCCTTCTATTAAGTACAAGAACAAAAGGAAAGATTACTGGTGTGGAAATTCAAGAACGCTTATATGATATGGGAGTAAGAAGTGTTCAATATAATGGGCTGGAAGAAAGAATTCACCTCATACATGGAGATTTGAAAGATATGCCAGAGAAACTCGGACGTCATCAATATGATGTTGTTACATGTAATCCACCATATTTTCAAACACCTCAAACTTCAGAGAAAAATATGAATGAACATTTAGCGATAGCTCGTCATGAAATTATGTGTACATTAGAAGATGTTGTATCTGCAAGTAGTCAGTTAGTAAAACAAGGTGGGAAAGTGGCGTTTGTACATCGTCCAGGGCGATTACTCGACATTGTCACATTAATGCGTAAATATAAAATTGAACCAAAGCGTGTGCGATTTGTTTATCCTAAGGTTGGAAAAGAAGCAAATACATTGTTAATTGAAGGAATTAAGGATGGAAATGCAGATTTAAAAATTTTACCACCTCTCGTTGTATATGAGAACAATAACGAATATACAAAGGAGATACGTTCAATTTTATATGGAGAAGAATAAGCATTTTTTTTATGTGGTAGAGTGCTCTGATGGAAGTTATTATGCTGGATATACAAACCATATAGAAAAACGAATACAGACTCATAATAGCGGCAAAGGAGCTAAGTATACACGCGTCAGGCTTCCTGTCGTTTTAAAATATGTAGAGACCCATGATGATAAACGTACAGCTATGCAAGCGGAGTATTACTTTAAGCAATTAACGAGAAAACAAAAAGAGGCATATATGCAAAAAGGAGAACGCTATGTGGCAACAAAAAAGCTTTCAACAAAATGAAAAGGGAGTTTTATATTTAGTACCAACTCCTATTGGAAATTTAGAAGATATGACATTTCGTGCAATCCGAATTTTAAAAGAAGTTGATTTAATTGCTGCTGAAGATACGAGACAAACGAAAAAACTTTGTAATTATTTTGAAATTGAAACACCTGTCACGAGTTATCATGAGCACAATAAAGAAGTAAGTGGGAAGAAAATATTAGAGAAATTAGAGGATGGAAAGAATGTAGCACTTGTTAGTGACGCTGGTATGCCGTGTATTTCTGATCCAGGTTACGATATTGTTGTTGAGGCAGTAGCTGAGCAATATCATGTAATTCCGCTTCCTGGAGCAAATGCAGCCCTTACAGCATTAATTGCATCTGGTCTTGAAACAAAGCAGTTTTATTTCTATGGTTTCTTGCAGAGAAATAAAAAGGAACGAAAGATGGAGTTAGAAAAGCTTCGTTATGTACAAACTACAATGATGTTTTATGAAGCGCCTCATCGTTTAGATGATACTTTAATTTCGATGCAGGAAGTGTTGGGAAATAGAGAGATTGTATTATGTCGGGAGTTAACGAAAAAATTTGAGGAATTTATTCGAGGAACAGTCGAAGAAGCAATTGAGTGGACGAAGCAAAATGAGGTACGTGGTGAGTTTTGTATTTTAGTAGCTGGTTCGACAGAAGAACCTGCTCCAGAAGAACAATGGTGGGAATCTCTTTCAGTATATGATCATATTGAACACTATATAAATGAAAAAGGTATGAATTCAAAAGAAGCGATTAAAACAGTCGCTAAAGATCGAGATTTGTCGAAAAGAGATGTATATCAAATCTATCATGTCGATAAAAAATAAGCTTCTCATAATTGAGAAGCTTATTTTGCTGTTTCGATATAATCTTGAAGTTCGTTTAAGATTTGCTCAGCGCCTTCTTTGCTTAAGATGATTTTACCTTCAGCTAAAGAAAGGTTACCGTCAGATACTTCACCAGTTACTTGGCAAGTCATGTTTGGTTTATATTTTTTTAAGATGATTTTCTCGTCATCAACATAGATTTCAAGAGCATCCTTTTCTGCAATACCTAAAGTACGGCGTAATTCGATTGGAATTACTACACGACCTAATTCATCAACTTTACGAACAATACCAGTAGATTTCATAATTTTTTTCCTCCTAAATAAATAGTTTATAAGTTTCGAGTCTATTTTTAGATTCGTCATTTTTCGACAAAATACCCTATGGACATATGATACCAATCATTTACATTTCCGTCAATTCTTAAATTCTATATTTTTTAAAAAGATTTATAGATTTCTTATTTCTTATATATAATAGATTGAGAGGAAATTCCACAATTATTTACATTGTTTTCTGAAAAATTAACAAATTTTAAGTGGAGATTGTATATTTTTTTGGAATATGAGCAATAGATGATAAAGATATCGAGCATTAAGAACCCAAATTCAAAATTAGGTTGGGGTAAAGAAGATAAGTGAGATTCGGGCTGCTCGTAAAAGCCCGATTGATGTGGGCTAATAATCAGTGGGGATGAACAAAAACCCCGCTGATTAAAGTTTCACTTTATATATGAGTTTTTGATATACTGTTTATAAATACATATGAGGTTATTCGGGAGGTCCAAAACAATGACAGAGGAAAATAAGTCCTTTTATATTACTACCCCAATTTATTATCCAAGTGGAAAATTACACATTGGACATGCTTATACGACAGTAGCAGGAGATGCAATGGCACGATATAAGCGTATGCAAGGATACAATGTTCATTATTTAACAGGAACTGATGAGCATGGACAGAAAATCCAAAAAAAAGCAGAAGAATTAAATATTACACCACAAGCATATGTGGATAATATTGTTGCAGGAATTAAAGAACTTTGGGAGAAGATGGATATCTCTTATGATGATTTTATTCGTACAACTGAAGATCGTCATAAAGATGTTGTTGAAAAAATCTTTAAGCAACTAGTAGATCAAGGTGATATTTATCTTGATGAATATGAAGG
Source organism: Bacillus sp. FSL K6-0268 (assembly GCF_038005425.1). Taxonomy (NCBI): domain Bacteria; kingdom Bacillati; phylum Bacillota; class Bacilli; order Caryophanales; family Bacillaceae; genus Bacillus; species Bacillus sp. FSL K6-0268. Next base: position 3,470,148 of record NZ_JBBOTF010000001.1, on the reverse strand, counting down.
TTGGTATTCTGTACAAGATGAGACATTCTATACGGAGCATCAATTAGTAGATCCAATTATGGAAGGTGACAAAGTAGTTGGAGGAAAAAGTCCAGATAGTGGTCATGATGTAGAACTTGTTCGTGAAGAATCATATTTCTTTAGAATGGGTAAATATGTCGACAGACTATTAAAATTCTATGAAGATAATCCACATTTCATTCAGCCAGAGTCTCGTAAGAATGAAATGATTAATAACTTCATTAAACCAGGCTTAGAAGATTTAGCAGTTTCTCGTACTTCATTTGACTGGGGAGTTCGTGTTCCAGGTAATCCGAAACACGTTATTTACGTATGGGTTGACGCATTATCTAACTACATTACAGCATTAGGTTATGGAACAGAAAATGAAGAGATGTATAAGAAATTCTGGCCGGCAGATGTGCATTTAGTTGGAAAAGAAATCGTTCGTTTCCATACAATTTATTGGCCAATCATTTTAATGGCATTAGATTTACCTCTTCCGAAAAAAGTCTTTGCTCATGGCTGGATTTTAATGAAGGATGGAAAGATGAGTAAGTCAAAAGGAAACGTAGTAGATCCAGTTACATTGATCGATCGTTACGGATTAGATGCATTACGTTATTACTTACTTCGTGAAGTTCCATTCGGATCTGACGGTGTATTCACACCAGAAGGATTTGTGGAGCGTATTAATTTCGATCTAGCAAATGACTTAGGTAACTTATTAAATCGTACAGTAGCTATGATTGATAAGTACTTTAACGGAGAAATCCCTGCATTTAAAGCGAATGTAACGGAATTTGATGAAACGTTAGTAACGTTTGCAAAAGATACATTGAAAAAAGTAGAAGAGGCAATGGAGAATATGGAGTTCTCTGTAGCGTTAGGATCTATTTGGCAATTGGTTAGTCGTACGAACAAATATATTGATGAAACACAACCATGGGTATTAGCGAAAGATGAGAATGATCGTGAAAAGTTAGCTTCTGTAATGGCTCATTTAGCAGAAGTACTTCGTCAAACAGGTATTATGCTTATGCCATTCTTAACAGTAGCACCAAGCAAGATGTTCGCTCAGCTTGGCCTTACTGATGAGGCTCATAAATCTTGGGAAAGTCTATCTACAATTGGCTGTATTCCAGCTGGAACAAAAGTAGAAAAAGGAAACCAAATTTTCCCTCGCTTAGAAATGGAAGTGGAAGTAGAGTACATTAAGGAACAAATGAAAAGCTCTGCTCCTAAAGTAGAAGAGAAAAAAGAAGAAGAACCGAAGGCAGAAGAAATTACAATTGATGATTTCTTTAAAGTAGAATTACGCGTAGCAGAAGTACTATCTGCTGAACCTGTGAAAAAAGCAGACAAGTTGTTAAAAATTCAACTAGACTTAGGCACAGAAAAGCGTCAAGTTGTTTCTGGAATTGCGAAATTCTATTCGCCAGAGGACCTAAAAGGTAAAAAGGTTATTTGTGTAACAAACTTAAAACCTGTAAAATTACGCGGTGAATTATCGCAAGGTATGATTTTAGCGGGTGAAGAGAATGGCGTATTGTCATTAGCATCAATTGATCAAAATCTACCAAATGGTACAAAAATCAAGTAATTAAGACAAGAAAAGAGATGTTTCACGTGTAACATGTGTGAAGCGTCTTTTTTCTTTTTACACTCTCTATTTTTGCATTAAGATTGTAGTATTGTTATCGTTAAGTTATTAAAGAACTTATTTTTGTAGAATAAACTTGATTTCAATATAAAAGGAGTTATGTATTATGTTGTTTGATACACATTCACATTTGAATGCAGAGCAATTCGAAGAAGATTTGCAAGAAGTTATTGCCCGAATGAAAGAAGCGGGAGTTACTTATACAGTTGTTGTTGGTTTTGATGAAGTAACGATAAAAAAGGCGATGGAATTAGCTGAAGCCTATGATTTTATTTACGCTGCGGTTGGATGGCATCCAGTTGATGCAATTGACATGACAGAAGAACATTTAGCTTGGTTAGAAGAACTTGCTTCTCATCCTAAAGTCGTTGCACTTGGAGAAATGGGTTTAGATTATCACTGGGATAAGTCTCCAAAAGAAATACAGAAAGAAGTATTCCGTAAACAAATTACATTAGCTAAAAAAGTGAAATTGCCGATTATTATACATAACCGCGATGCAACTCAAGATATTGTTGATATTCTAGAAGAAGAGAATGCAGCTGAAGTAGGAGGCATTATGCATTGCTTTAGCGGCAGCGTAGAAGTAGCAGAGCGATGTGTTGATATGAACTTTTTAATTTCGTTAGGCGGACCAGTTACATTTAAAAATGCTAAGAAGCCGAAAGAGGTTGCTACGGAGATTCCATTAGAGAAATTGTTAATAGAGACGGATTGTCCGTATCTAACGCCGCATCCATTTCGAGGGAAACGAAATGAACCGAGTTATGTAAAACTCGTAGCAGAAGAAATTGCGAATTTAAAAGGAATTTCTTATGAGGAAGTAGCAGAAATGACAACCAAAAATGCAAAATTTTTATTTGGTGTTGAATAAAAAAGAATGGGGAAACCTGTTCTTTTTTATTTTGAAAAAACACTAGTAGAAGTGATGAAGAAAATAAATGTGAATGATGAAGTGTTACAATAAGGACAGAGAACAAAGATTTTTCTATTCTATTTTTTAAAATATAAGAATGGGGAAAATAATAATGGAAAAGTCGTCATTTTTTTGTTTTACTAAGTAGAGACGAAACGAGTGTGGAGGCAAGCATGAAAATAAAAGAGATTATCGTTGTAGAAGGTAAAGATGATACAGTTGCGATTAAGCGTGCTGTTGATGCGGATACAATTGAAACGAACGGTTCAGCAATCGGTGATCATGTTATTGAGCAAGTTAAATTAGCGCAACAAAAAAGGGGCGTTATTATTTTCACAGATCCGGATTATCCTGGAGAGCGTATTCGAAAAATTATTTCTGACAAGGTTCCCGGCTGTAAGCATGCCTTTTTACCGAAGGAAGAAGCGCTTGCTAAAAGGAAAAAGGGAGTTGGGATCGAACATGCTTCTAATGAGTCGATCCGCCGTGCTCTAGAGAATATACATGAAGAAATGGAAGTTTATACAAGTGAAATTAGTTGGAGTGATTTAGTCGATGCAGGCTTAGTGGGCGGAGAAATGGCAAAGAGCCGCAGAGAAAGAATGGGTAAGCTATTAAAGATTGGTTATACAAATGCAAAACAGTTACATAAACGATTACAGATGTTTCAAGTTTCAAAGGAATCATTTGGAGAAGCTTATAAGCAAGTAATACAGGAGGAAAAAAAATGAAGGATATCGCAACGCCAAATCGTACAAAAGACATTGTTGAAAAGTATGGATTTTCATTCAAAAAAAGTTTAGGACAAAACTTTTTAATTGATACAAATGTATTAAATCGTATTGTCGATCATGCTGAAATTGGTTCAGAAAGTGGTGCAATTGAAATTGGACCAGGTATCGGTGCATTAACAGAGCAATTAGCGAAGCGTGCTAAAAAAGTAGTGGCTTTTGAAATTGATCAAAGACTATTACCAATTTTAGATGAGACGTTAGCACCATATGGTAACGTTACAGTTATTAATAAAGACGTACTAAAAGCGGATGTACATGAAGTATTTAATGAGCAATTTGAAGAAGGGCAAGATGTAATGGTAGTAGCTAACTTGCCATACTATATTACAACGCCAATTTTATTTAAATTGCTTGAAGAAAAGTTACCAGTTCGTGGATTTGTTGTTATGATGCAAAAAGAAGTTGGAGATCGTTTAGCTGCTAAACCTGGAACGAAAGAGTATGGTTCTTTATCGATTGCCATTCAGTATTATACAGAAGTTGAAACAGTTATGACTGTACCGCGTACAGTGTTTGTACCACAGCCAAATGTTGATTCTGCAATTATTCGCCTTCTAAAGCGTCCGAAACCGGTTGTAGAGGTGACAGATGAAACATTCTTCTTTGAAGTAGTACGAGCAAGTTTCGCACAGCGCCGTAAAACTTTAATGAATAATTTATCAAATAATTTAAATGGTTTCCCGAAAGATAAGGAATTATTGGATCGAATTTTAACAGAAGTAGGAATTGATCCAAAGCGAAGAGGCGAAACGCTATCTATTGAAGAGTTTGCAACATTAAGTAATGCATTGGTTCTTCATAAATTATCATAAGAATATGAAAGGGACAGTTCAACTTGAACTGTCCCTTTTGTCACCTTTCTCCCTCTAAATTCATATTTTAAAAACAGGTAAGATGGCCTAATGAGTTTGGAGGTAGGAGAATGGCTTTACATGTTGGAGAATTAGTGGAACGATATTCTCATAAGAGGGATATTCTTTTTCGTATTATAGAAATAAAAGGCGAGATAGCTATATTGTTTGGAGAGGAAATTAGACTGGTGGCGGATGCGCCACTTGAAGATTTAATTAGTATAGATCAACGAGAACATAAAAAAAGGGTGAAGCGTGAGAAAGAAACAATGGAGCGCACGTATCGTTTGTTTCAACAAGATTATGTGTTAATGAAACAAAGGCATGAACATACTTCAACTGGTGGATACACAAGTGAGGTGAATTATTTTCAAATGCCGGGACGTGTATTGCATATAGATGGAGACCCTTTATATTTGCGCAAGTGCTTAGACTTATATAACAAGATTGGCGTTCCTGTACAAGGTATTCATTGTAAAGAAACGGAGATGCATGAAAAAGTAGTAGACTTAATAGATCACTTTCGCCCAGACATTCTCGTTATTACGGGGCATGATGCATATACAAAATCGAAAGGAGTGAAGGGAGATTTAGCGGCATATAGGCATTCAAGGCATTTTGTACAGGCTGTTCGAGAAGTGCGAAAAAAATATCCATCATTGGATCAACTTGTTATTTTTGCTGGGGCATGTCAATCGCACTTTGAGGCACTAATTCGTGCAGGGGCCAATTTCGCTAGTTCACCATCTAGAATTAATATTCATGCACTAGATCCCGTATATGTAGTTGGTAAAATTAGTTTTACTTCATTTATGGAGAGAGTCAATGTATGGGATGTCGTACGTAATACAATTACTGGTGAAAAGGGACTAGGTGGAATTGAAACGAGAGGGATTTTACGAACGGGATTACCTTTTCAACATTACGAAGAGTAAGCAGGGTACATATGTATCTTGCTTTTTTGTATGGAAGGATTTAAATGAATTTGGATAAAAAGAGGCAAGAACGTACAGACTACGTAATGATACTTTTACAATATAGTATTTCTTCTATCTATTCAAACGCAAGATGATATTAGCTGTGAATCGCGGTTAATAATTAGGATAGATATATAGTGCTTTAAGTGTTCAATCTAAATTACAGCGAGGTGTAGCGAAGTATATGTCAAAACGTTTAGATGAAATTAAAAGCGAATTAGATCACCATCTTGGACAGCGACTTATGTTAAAAGCAAATAGTGGAAGAAGAAAAACTGTGGAGCAATCAGGTGTACTAGCAGAAACATACCGTTCTGTTTTTGTTGTACAATTGGATCAACAAGAAGATGCGTTGCAACGTGTATCTTATAGTTATGCAGATGTTTTAACAGAGACAGTAGAGTTAACATTTTATGGAGACCCTCATAATGAGGTCATTTTATAATCCATATATCATTACATATATTCCCATAAATGAAAAGCTATATTATTTTGCATACTAACTATACCGTAGCAAAATAAGGAGGGACTCTGCATTGAGTAGACGAAGAGGTGTCATGTCAAACCAATTTAAAGAAGAGCTAGCAAAAGAGCTTGGCTTTTATGATGTTGTTCAGAAAGAAGGATGGGGCGGAATTCGTGCGAAAGATGCTGGTAACATGGTGAAACGTGCTATAGAAATTGCAGAACAGCAATTAATGAAACGAAACCAGTAGTTGTAAGATACTTTCTATGCTACGGTAGCCGAGGAGACATTCCTCGGCTTTTTGTACTCTAAAAGGTGCCATCATTTTACATAAGTAGTTTCATTCTGAATGCTTTTCGTTATAATTAGGGAAGTGTCATCGTCTTACTATAAATTTATGGTAAAATAAACGATAAAAGATTGAGTACATAGAGTGGGTGAATAGATTGAAGCTACTAGTGAAAGCACCAGCAAAGATTAATCTGTCGTTAGATGTACTGGGAAAAAGACAAGACGGATATCATGAAGTGAAAATGATTATGACAACCATTGATTTAGCAGATCGTCTAGAACTAACGGAATTAGCAGAAGACCGTATTGAAATTTTATCCCATAATCGGTATGTCCCAGACGACCAACGAAATTTAGCTTATCAGGCAGCGAAATTATTAAAAGAGAAGTTTAATGTAAAAAAAGGTGTATCTATTACTATTGAAAAAACGATTCCAGTAGCAGCTGGATTAGCAGGTGGAAGTAGTGATGCAGCAGCGACATTACGTGGTCTTAATAAATTATGGAATTTAGGGCTTACAATTGATGAGTTAGCAGAGCTTGGCGCAGAAATTGGATCAGATGTATCGTTCTGTGTATACGGCGGCACAGCAATTGCCACTGGAAGAGGAGAGAAAATTGAGCATATAAAGACTCCGCCTTCTTGTTGGGTTATTTTAGCGAAACCACATATAGGTGTATCTACTGCTGATGTGTATGGAAATTTAAAGTTAAATCGAGTTACACATCCAAATGTAGATAAAATGGTTGATGTCATAAATTCTGGAGATTATAAAGGGATTTGTGATACTGTTGGTAACGTTTTAGAAGATGTAACATTTGGAATGCATCCTGAAGTTGCACGTATTAAATCACAGATGAAGCGATTCGGAGCGGATGCTGTATTGATGAGTGGAAGTGGTCCAACTGTATTTGGACTTGTACACCATGATTCTCGAATGCATCGCATTTATAACGGGTTAAAAGGATTTTGTGAACAGGTCTATGCGGTACGTTTATTAGGAGAGCGAGAAACGCTTGAATAAAGACGTATAATACGTTATGATTTGTTTAGAATATTCGTGATTTGAGGTGAGAGTATGAAAATTAGAAGAAGTACAAGATTAGTCGATATGACTTATTACTTGCTACAAAACCCTCGTCAGCTAGTATCTCTCACTTTTTTTGCTGAAAGGTATCAATCGGCTAAGTCTTCCATTAGTGAAGATTTAGTTATTATTAAGCAAACGTTTGAACAACAAGGGGTCGGCACATTGCAAACGATACCAGGAGCAGCAGGAGGAGTGAAATATATACCGTATATAAGTGAAGAAGAGGCAGATCTAATTATTGATGAGCTTTGTGGCTTATTTGAAAATCCAGATCGTATTTTGCCTGGCGGTTACTTATACATGACAGATTTATTGAGTAATCCTCGCCATATTAATGGCGCAGGTCGTTTGTTTGCTTCTGTTTTTGCTAGGCAATCAATTGATGCGGTTATGACGGTGGCAACGAAAGGGATTCCACTTGCTTATGCAGTGGCAAATTACTTAGATGTACCAGTTGTAATTGCAAGGAAAGATAATAAGGTAACAGAAGGTCCGACTGTTAGTATTAACTATGTGTCGGGTTCTTCTAAACGAATTCAAACAATGACATTAGCAAAACGCAGCCTTCCAGAAGGATCGAATGTTTTAATTATTGATGACTTCATGAAAGCTGGTGGAACGATTCAAGGTATGATGAGTATGTTAGAAGAGTTCAAGGCTAATGTTGTTGGTATTGGTGTATTAGTAGAATCCACAGATATTGAAGAACGACTAATTAATAATTTTGTATCATTAATTCGTCTATCGGAAGTTGATGTGAAAGAAAAAACGATTCAAGTGGAAAAAGGGAATTATTCTCTTGCACCATTTGATGAAGGGCTTGTAGAGGCTGAATAAAAGGTAGAGCAGATAGCTCTATCTTTTTTTATTTTATTTATAGATTATAAAATAGATGGACAAACTGCCTTTCGTACACTATTTTTAAAGAGTAAAATAAATAATAAAAGGGTGAAAAGTATGAAAGTTGTTCAAACAAGCAAGGCACCACAAGCGATTGGACCTTACTCACAAGGGATTATTGTAAATAATATGTTTTATAGCTCAGGACAAATTCCATTAACGGAAAATGGGGAGCTTGTAACAGGAGATGTAACAGTACAAACAGAACAAGTATTTCAAAATTTACAAGCGGTATTAGAGGAAGCAGGTGCTTCATTTGATACAGTCGTAAAAACAACAGTATTTTTAAAGGACATGGATGATTTTAATGCAGTGAATGAAGTATATAGCTCTTATTTCTCTACTCATAAACCAGCTCGATCTTGTGTGCAAGTAGCAAAATTACCGAAAGATGTTTCCGTTGAAATTGAAGTAATCGCCCTAGTTAAGTAACCTTTTGTAAGCGATAACCTCCACTAATCTCTATATTCAACTACATTAAAAATTTTTATCTTAAAAATTTTTAAAAAATTAAAGGGAAAATAGAAAATTTGTGGAATTTATACAAATATATCGCTTATTTAGAAAAGGGTGGTGAACACAAGATGGAAGTGACTGACGTAAGATTACGCCGCGTAAACACAGAAGGCCGCATGAGAGCAATTGCCTCTATTACTTTGGACCATGAATTTGTTGTTCATGATATTCGTGTAATTGATGGTAATAATGGATTATTTGTAGCAATGCCAAGTAAACGTACTCCAGATGGAGAGTTCCGTGACATTGCACATCCGATTAATTCTGGTACACGCTCTAAAATTCAAGATGCGGTTTTAACAGAGTATCATCGTTTAGGCGAGTTAGAAGAGGTTGAGTTTGAAGAAGCAGGTGCTTCGTAAAATTCGAATGAAAAGGGCTTTGACGAAAAGCCTTATAATTTTGTAGCAAACTCCTGTAAGCATTTACAGGAGTTTGTTTTTTTTACTTTATATTTGTAAATTTCATAATTCATTAATATAAAAAGAAGAAACTACTAATTTTTTCAAAATCATTTTAAATAGTATAGCTTATTTCTTAAAAAAGATACTAAAGAGTAAAACATCTTATAAGAATTATGGTAAAATTTAATAGTTAAAATGTGTTTCTTGAAATATATGATGATTTAGGATAATATCTTTAATGGATAAATAGGTTGCGATGGAGGGTCTATATGTCAAACAGATTTGCAGTGATTCTAGCTGCAGGTAAAGGCACACGTATGAAGTCTAAGCTATACAAAGTGCTGCATCCTGTATGTGGAAAACCCATGGTACAACACGTAGTCGATCAAGTATCTCAATTAGGATTGCAGAAACTTGTAACGGTTGTTGGACATGGTGCTGAAATGGTACAAGAACAGCTAGGAAACGTAAGTGAGTTTGCATTACAAGCAGAACAACTTGGTACAGCACATGCTGTAGATCAAGCTGCAAGTGTACTTGCAAATGAAGAAGGAACAACTTTAGTTATTTGTGGTGATACGCCGCTAATAACTGCTGAAACGATGGAAGCATTACTTCAGCAACATAAAGAAGCAGGAGCAATGGCGACGGTGCTAACAGCGTACATAGAAGAACCTGCTGGATATGGCCGTATTGTTCGTAATGAGAATGGTCATGTTGAAAAGATTGTTGAGCATAAAGATGCAAATGAGAAAGAATTAGCTATTAAAGAAATCAATACAGGTACGTATTGTTTTGATAATAAGGCTTTATTTGCTTCACTTTCTAAAGTTTCAAATGATAACGTACAAGGTGAATATTACCTTCCAGATGTTATTGAGATTTTAAAAAATGAAGGTCATATCGTATCAGCTTATCAAACAGAGCAGTTCGATGAAACGTTAGGTGTTAACGACAGAGTCGCTCTATCGCAAGCGGAAATTATTATGAAAAACCGTATCAACCGAAAGAACATGGTAAATGGTGTTACAATTATTGATCCAAGTAACACTTATATTTCTGCTGATGCAATTATCGGTAGTGATACAGTTCTTCATCCAGGAACAATTATTGAGGGGAACACTGTAATTGGTTCTGATTGTGAAATTGGACCGCATACAGTAATTCGTGATAGTGAAATTGGAGATCGTACGACAATTCGTCAATCTACTGTACATGATAGTAAACTTGGTACAGAAGTATCGGTTGGTCCATTTGCACATATTCGCCCAGATTCAGTTATTGGAGACGAAGTACGCGTTGGAAACTTCGTGGAAATCAAAAAAACTGTCTTTGGTAATAGAAGTAAAGCTTCACACTTGAGTTATATCGGGGATGCACAAGTTGGAGAAGACGTGAATCTTGGTTGTGGTTCAATTACGGTGAACTATGACGGTAAGAATAAATTCAAAACTGTGATTGGTAATGGGGTATTTATTGGATGTAATTCAAACCTTGTTGCTCCAGTAACAGTTGAAGATGGTGCTTATGTGGCAGCAGGCTCTACAATTACAGAGAATGTTCCATCAAAAGCATTATCGGTAGCACGTGCACGTCAAGTTAACAAAGAAGACTATGTTGATCAATTGCTGAATAAGAAAAAATCATAATGTGGAGGGTTAATCTAGATGTCGACTCAATATCTAAATTCTAATTTGAAAGTATTCTCTTTAAACTCTAATAAGGAACTTGCTGAGCAGATTGCAAAGCATATTGGAGTAGGACTAGGAAAATGTTCTGTTGATCGTTTTAGTGATGGAGAAGTTCAAATTAACATTGAAGAAAGTATCCGTGGTTGCGATGTATTCATTATTCAATCTACAAGCTTCCCAGTAAACGAACATATCATGGAATTACTTATTATGATCGATGCATTAAAACGTGCATCTGCGAAAACAATTAATATTGTTATTCCTTATTATGGTTATGCGCGTCAAGACCGTAAAGCGCGTTCTCGTGAACCAATTACATCGAAACTTGTAGCAAACTTGCTTGAAACAGCAGGTGCAACTCGTGTAATCACTCTAGATTTACATGCTCCACAAATTCAAGGGTTCTTTGATATCCCAATCGACCACTTAATGGGTGTACCGATTCTTTCTGATTACTTTGAAACAAAAGGTCTTAAAGATATCGTAATCGTGTCTCCTGATCATGGTGGTGTAACTCGTGCAAGAAAAATGGCAGATCGTCTAAAAGCGCCAATCGCTATTATTGATAAGCGTCGCCCTCGCCCGAACGTATCAGAGGTAATGAACATTATCGGTAATATTGAAGGCAAAACAGCGATTTTAATTGATGACATCATTGATACAGCTGGTACAATTACATTAGCAGCAAACGCTCTTGTTGAGAACGGTGCTTCTGAAGTATATGCTTGCTGTACACACCCAGTATTATCTGGTCCAGCAATTGAACGTATTCAAAATTCAAATATTAAAGAGTTAGTTGTAACGAACTCTATCGTATTACCGGAAGAGAAGAAAATCGACAAAGTACATGAACTTTCAGTTGCTCCATTAATCGGAGAAGCAATCATTCGTGTATACGAAGAAGAATCTGTGAGTGTATTATTCAATTAATTGGATAGAATGAGACGTAACCAAAATTGGTTACGTCTTTTCGTATCGAAAAAAGAAAGTAGTGGTACAAGAATGAAATTGATAGTAGGACTTGGGAACCCAGGTAGAGAATATGAATTAACAAGGCATAATATTGGATTTATGGCCATTGATGAACTTGCGAAGCGTTGGAACATTTCTTTGAATGAACAAAAATTTAAAGGTGTATTTGGTGCAGGTTTTGTTAATGGAGAAAAGGTAATCTTATTAAAGCCGCTAACATATATGAATTTATCTGGAGAAAGTATTCGTCCACTCATGGATTATTATAAAATTGATGTTGAGGACTTCGTTGTTATGTACGACGATTTAGACATTCCTGTAGGTAAATTGCGTCTTCGCATGAAAGGTAGTGCTGGTGGACATAATGGTGTAAAGTCAATGATTTCACACCTAGGAACACAAGAATTTCAACGTATCCGTATGGGAATTGATCGCCCGAAAAATGGAATGAAGGTAGTCGATTATGTATTAGGACGCTTTACATCTGAAGAGATTCCGGATGTTAACCATTCTATTGAAAAAGCAGCGGATGCATGTGAAGAGTGGCTAAATAAGCCTTTTCTCCAAATCATGAATACTTTCAATAGTTAAAAATGAGATTAGGAATATTTCTTTTTTGTTTTACCCATACTAGTAGTAATTTAATTTTTAGGAGGCTAGTATGGAAGGGTATTATTATTGCAGACACTGCGGAGGTAATGTAGGCTCCATTAACGCAGAAAAAGTATATAGCGACGTTTTATTTCAACTAACAGAGCAAGAAGTAGTAGAGATGATTCATTTTCATGAGAATGGAAATATATATATAAAAACGATTTGTGAATCGTGTCAAGAAACGCTCGCATCTTATCCTGAGTATTATGAATATGAAAAATTTCTGCAATAAAATGTTGTCGCTTTGGCATGTCCAAAGCATTTTTCTGTTTTCCTTTTCCGAAATATTTGCATAAAATAGAATGGCTTGCTCTTTATGTTGAGAGGAGTTTTAAAAATGATAGGTTTATTAGAGCAATTTTATAAAAATAAAGAGATACAATCAGTTATTAATGGATTAGAAGATGGGTTAAAGGAACAACTTATATCAGGGATGGCAACGTCTTCTCGTTCATTATTAATGGCGGCTTTATATAAAAAAACAAAAAAATCACAATTAATCGTGACACATAACTTATACCAAGCGCAAAAAGTACATGAAGATTTAGTGGCGTTACTTGGTGAAAAAGATGTGTGGCTATATCCAGTGAATGAACTTATAGCATCGGAAATTGGGGTTGCAAGTCCAGAATTGAAGGCGCAACGTATAGAAGTGTTAAATCGCTTGGCTGCTGGAGAGAATGGAATCATTGTAGCTCCAGTGGCAGGATTGCGTAGATTTTTACCAATAAAAGAATTGTGGAAGCAAAAGCAAGTTGAAATCAATCTAGGGCAAGAGATTGATTTAGATGCGCTCTTGCATACTTTACATCATATTGGCTATGAACGTAAGTCGATGGTAGAAGCTCCAGGGGAGTTCAGTTTGCGCGGGGGAATATTAGATATTTATCCTTTAACTGAAGAACTACCATTTCGTATTGAATTCTTCGATACAGAAGTCGATTCTATTCGATTATTTGATGTGGATGAACAGCGTTCTCAAGGAAAAAAAGAAAGCGTTAAGTTTGGTCCGGCAACAGAGTTTTTATTTTCACAGGAAGAATTAAAATCAGGAATTCAGCATCTTGAAGAAGGTTTGACTAAGACGATGCAAAAACTTTCTGATGATAAACTAAAGACTACAGTACTTGAGACGGTAAGTCATGAAATTGAGATGTTGAAAAACGGGCAAAGTATAGAACAGATGTTTAAATACTTATCTATTTTCTATAAAGAACCTGCTAGTCTGATAGATTATTTACCAGAAGACGGTGTTGTAATTTTAGATGAGATTTCCCGTATTCAAGAAACAGCATCACATCTGGAAACAGAAGAGGCGGAATGGTATATATCACTTCTTGGTGAAGGAACAATTATTCAAGATTTATCTTTCTCTCACGCATTCGAGGGATTTCTTCATCATAAAAAAAGAAATTTTGTATATTTAACGTTATTCTTGCGTCATATTGCACACACACATCCGCAAAATATTGTGAATGTAACATGTAAAACAATGCAAGATTTCCATGGACAGATGAATTTGTTAAAAACAGAAATTGATAGATGGAATGAAGGGCATTTTACGACTGTTGTACTTGGAACAGATGATGAACGTGTGAAAAAATTACAACATATTTTAAGTGATTATGATATTGAGGCAGATATTGTGGAAGGTACAGATATCTTATTGTCTGGAAGGTTACAAATTGCTGTAGGTGATTTACATGCAGGATTTGAAATGCCGATGCAAAAGCTTGTTGTCATTACTGAAAAGGAGCTTTTTCATAAGAAAGTTAAAAAATCACAACGTAAACAAAAGTTATCGAATGCTGAACGTATTAAAAGTTATTCGGAATTAAAAGTTGGAGATTATGTAGTTCATGTAAATCATGGTATAGGTAAATTTTTAGGTATTGAGACATTAGAGATTAATGGTGTTCATAAAGATTATTTAAATATTAAATATCAAGGTAATGATAAGTTATACGTTCCAATTGAACAAATTGATCAAGTCCAAAAATATGTAGGGTCTGAAGGTAAGGATCCAAAAGTTTACAAATTAGGTGGTAATGATTGGAAGAAGGTTAAAACGAAAGTTGAAAAATCTGTACAAGACATTGCGGATGACCTAATTAAACTATATGCTGAACGCGAAGCTTCAAAAGGCTATGCATATACGCCAGATACAGCAGAACAACAAGAGTTCGAATCATCTTTCCCATATCAAGAGACAGAGGATCAGTTACGTTCTATTGACGAGATTAAAAAAGATATGGAACGCGGACGCCCGATGGATAGGCTCCTTTGTGGTGATGTAGGGTATGGAAAGACTGAAGTGGCTATTCGTGCGGCATTTAAAGCAATTATGGATGAAAAACAAGTTGCAATTTTAGTACCGACAACGATTCTTGCGCAGCAACACTATGAAACAATTCGAGAGCGTTTTCAAGATTATCCAATCAATATAGGATTATTAAGTAGATTCCGTACGAGAAAACAACAAAATGAAACGATTAAGGGTTTAAAGGATGGCACAATAGATATTGTAATCGGAACACATCGTATTTTATCTAAAGATGTTACTTATAAAGATTTAGGGCTTCTTATTATTGATGAAGAACAAAGATTTGGTGTGACGCATAAAGAGAAAATTAAACAATTGAAGGCGAATGTTGACGTATTAACATTAACGGCAACTCCGATTCCACGGACGCTTCATATGTCTATGCTTGGTGTGCGCGACTTATCTGTTATTGAGACACCGCCAGAAAATCGTTTCCCAGTCCAAACGTATGTAGTAGAGTATAATCCAGCATTAATGCGAGAGGCGATAGAGCGAGAGCTTGCAAGAGGCGGTCAAATTTACTTCTTATATAACCGTGTAGAGGATATTGAAAGAAAAGCAGATGAAATTTCGATGTTAGTTCCAGATGCCCGTGTAACATACGCACATGGGAAAATGAACGAAAGTGAATTAGAGTCTGTTATGCTATCATTTTTAGAAGGACAGCATGATGTTCTTGTAAGTACAACAATTATTGAGACGGGTGTAGATATTCCGAATGTAAATACGTTAATTGTATTTGATGCAGATCGTATGGGATTATCACAGTTGTATCAGCTTCGTGGGCGTGTTGGACGTTCTAATCGTGTTGCATATGCATACTTTGCCTATAAACGTGACAAAGTGCTGTCAGAGGTTGCAGAGAAGCGTCTGCAAGCAATTAAAGAGTTCACGGAACTTGGATCTGGTTTCAAAATTGCGATGAGAGATTTATCTATTCGTGGAGCAGGTAATTTGTTAGGGGCAGAGCAGCATGGATTTATTGATTCTGTCGGATTTGATCTATATTCTCAAATGTTAAAAGATGCAATTGAACAGCGTAGAGGAACAGATGGGGCTGAAAATACAGTTAATGTTGAAATTGACTTAGAGGTAGATGCATACTTACCAGATGCTTATATTTCAGATAGTAAGCAAAAAATTATGATGTATAAACAATTTAGAGGTGTTTCTGCAATTGAGGATATTGAAGAATTGCAGGAAGAAATGATCGATAGATTCGGTGATTATCCACAAGAAGTCGGTTATTTATTACAAATTGCAAATATTAAAGTGTTGGCAATGAAAGAACAAATTGAGTTAATTAAACAGAATAAATTTGAAGTAACATTCCTGTTTTCTGAACAAGCAAGTCAAAATATTGATGGTGGAAAATTATTCATGCTTGGAAATAGTTTTGGACGTATGATCGGTTTAGGAATGGAAGGATCACAATTGAAAATTGTTATGAAAACAAATGGTTTAGAGACATCGAAGTGGTTAACAATTGCTGAAAATTTATTAAAAGGCTTACCAGATGTAAAAAAAGAAGTAATAAATGCCTAAAATAAGATAAAAAAATACAATTCGACGTGCATAGAAGAACTAATGTGTAAAATACTATGTCTAACAGTTGGTGATTTTTACATGAACAGGTAAATTCACCACTTTGATCATCAGTAGAAAGTGAGGCAGCATTAGAATGAAAGCAACTGGAATCGTACGTCGAATTGATGATTTAGGCAGGGTAGTAATCCCGAAGGAAATTCGTAGAACTTTACGTATTCGAGAAGGAGACCCACTAGAAATATTTGTTGATCGCGATGGAGAGGTAATTTTAAAGAAGTATTCTCCAATTAGTGAACTAGGTGATTTTGCAAAAGAATATGCTGAGGCTTTATATGACAGCTTAGGACATAATGTGCTTGTCTGTGATCGAGATTCTATCATCGCAGTATCAGGCGTATCGAAAAAAGAATACTTAAATAAAAGTGTTGGCGATTTAATCGAAAAAACGATGGAAGAACGAAAGTCTGTTATTATGACGGACGAAAGTGATATTTCCATTATCGATGGTGTAACAGAAAAGGTTCATTCTTATACAGTTGGACCGATTGTTGCAAACGGAGACCCGATTGGAGCTGTCATTATTTTTTCGAAAGAAGCTATTATAAGCGAAATCGAGCATAAAGCGGTTAATACTGCTGCCAGTTTCTTAGCGAAACAAATGGAACAGTAAGGGTGTATAATTTTAGAAGTAGCAATTTTTCCTAATTATGATCTTTCTTTTTGAGAAATCAATTATTTGGAGATATATGTATATTGAATGAAGGTAGCGCTTTGCTACCTTTTTTCGTTGAGTATTTTTAACGGTGCAGGAACCTATTATTACCCGTGGTGGTAAGGCAGCTTGTTCATTTCTTTATGATATAATACGAGAGGTGAGAATAGAAAAAGGAGTTTTCTTGTATGGAAGCGAAGAAGTATCAAGCCTTTTGGCGTGGGGCTATTATATTAACGATTGCAAGTTTTGTTACAAAAGTATTAAGCGCTTTTTACCGTATTCCATATCAAAATATAGCGGGTGATATTGGTTTTTATATTTATCAACAAATTTACCCGTTTTATGGATTTTGTTTAATTTTAGCTACTTATGGGTTTCCTATTATCATTTCGAAAATGGTTGCAGAACGACTAGAGCGGGGAAAACAAAAAGAAGCAGAAGAAATTATTTGTGTATCTTTTTGGTTTTTATTGGGAATTGGTTTTATAGGCTTCTTTACATTGTTTTTTGGGGCCAAAACAATTGCGATAGCTATGGGCGATATATACTTAGATAAGTTACTACGTGTTATTTCATTTTCATTCTTATTGATGCCGTTTTTGTCTGTAGCAAGAGGGTATTTTCAAGGCTTCAATAATATGATGCCAACAGCTGTTTCGCAAGTAATAGAACAAACAATTCGAGTTTCTATTATTGTATTTTTATCGCTATTCCTAATTGCTCACGGATTTGATTTATATACAGTTGGTGCAGGGGCTATGTTAGGCTCAATTGCGGGTGGACTTATTGGGATTATTGTACTTATGTTGTATATGCGTCGAGATTTTCGTTCTATATTTTTCAAAAGTGTAGCGAGAATTAAGGGCAAAAGGAGGATAATTAAAATCCTTTTTTGGCAGGGGTTAGCGATTTGTGTTAGTAATTTAGTGCTTATTTTTATACAGATGGCAGATTCAATATCCTTGTACACCTTACTTATTGGTGCGGGAGAACAGGTTGAAAGTGCAAAGGTATTAAAGGGTGTTTATGATAGAAGTATTCCGCTAATGCAATTAGGTACTGTTGTGACGACTTCTTTCTCGTTGTCACTTATTCCAATTATTACAGCGGCGAAGGAAAGAGGAGATCTTTCCTTTATTCAAGAAAAGGTAAAGTTAGCAATGAAAATAACACTTGTTATTGGACTTGCAGCAGCTATTGGACTAACTTGTATTATTCAACCTACGAATATTATGTTGTTTGAAAATAGTGATGGATCAGATGTTTTATCTATTTTATCTTTATCTATTTTATTTAGCTCGTTGTCAATTACGACGGCTTCTATTTTACAAGGGTTGGGACAAACATTTAAGCCAGCATTATTTGTTGTATTTGGAGGTTGCTTAAAGTTAGCGTTAAATTATATATTTATGCCTTATTTTGGTGTGAAAGGGGCAGCCTTTGCGACTTTGTGTGCGTTAATTATAATTTCTGGGCTAAATAGTTTGTTGCTTATGAGAGCTGTATCAGGATCGCTTATCAATAAGCGAAATATGTTAGGTGTAGTGATTAGTGGTATCTGTATGGGATTTGTATTAATGATGTTCACACGTGTGTTGCAGGTGTCTGGATTAGTAATTGATACGGAACATAGAGGAATCGCGACGCTTGAAGCGTTGCTAGGTGTAGTTGTCGGCGGATTGACATATATGTTTTTAATTTTGAAATTACGTGTATTTACAAAAAAAGAATTAGGAACCGTTATGAAACAAGAGAAAAAAGAAGGTTCATTGAAGAAGAGTGGATAGAGGTGACAGATTGTGAGTGGAATCATTACTATTTTAGGTTTAGGTGCTGGTGAATTAGATCAGCTAACGATGGGTGTATATCGAAAGATAAAAGAAGCAGATCATCTGTTTGTTAGGACGAAGGAACATCCAGTTATAGAAGAATTGGAGAAAGAAGGCGTGCAATATACGGCTTTTGATGATGTATATGAAGCGCATGATACGTTTGAAATTGTATATGAAACAATTGCGAATAAATTGCTAGAACAAGCTGAAGGTACAGAAATTATCTATGCTGTTCCAGGGCATCCGCTTGTAGCAGAAAGAACAGTTCAGCTACTGTTGGAAAAAGGTGAAGATTCAAATGTTGAATTGCGAATTGAGGGTGGACAAAGTTTCCTTGATCCTATGTTTGCAAGCCTAAAGATTGATCCAATTGAAGGATTTCAATTACTTGACGCTACATCATTTAAAAGAGGACAATTAGAATTACGTCAACATCTAATCTTTTGCCAAGTATATGATGCATTCGTTGCATCTGATGTGAAATTAACATTAATGGAGATGTTGCCGGATGATTATGAAGTGTATATCGTAACAGCTGCAGGAACTTCATTTGAACAAGTAAAGAAGGTACCGTTGTATATGTTAGATCATGAAACGGAATTGAATAATTTAACGAGTGTGTATGTGCCGCCAGTTCAGGAGCGTGCATCCTTGTATCAACAGTTCGATGTACTTAGAGAAATTATTGCAGAACTTCGAGGCCCAAATGGTTGTCCGTGGGATAAAAAGCAAACACATCAATCATTAAAGAAATATTTAATTGAGGAAGCTTATGAAGTATTGGAAGCAATTGATGAAGAGGATGATGATCACTTAGTAGAAGAATTAGGTGATATATTATTACAAGTTATGCTTCATGCTCAAATTGGAGAAGATGAAGGTTGGTTTTCTATAGATGAAATCATTCGAACTCTATCTGAGAAAATGGTTCGTCGCCATCCACATGTATTTGGAAATACGGATGTAAACAATGCTGATGAAGTGATTGCCAATTGGGAAGAAATTAAAAAACAAGAAAAAGGATTCGTGAAAGAATCTGTTTTAAATGGCGTTCCAAAAAGTTTGCCGCAGTTACTACGCGCCTATGAAATTCAGAAGAAAGCCGGTAAGGTTGGATTTGATTGGGTTGATGTGCAGCCTATGATAGAGAAAGCTTTGGAAGAATGGCAAGAGTTCCAACAAGAAGTTACAAACATGGATGAGGAAAAGATGCTAGGTGAGTTTGGTGATTTACTATTTGCATTTGTTAATATAGCTCGTCATTATAAAATAGATCCAGAAGAGGCGTTACGTTCAACTAATGAGAAATTTACTGGTCGTTTTTTATACATGGAGGCAAAAGTAGCTGAAATGAATAAAGAGATGGAAGATTTATCATTAGAACAGTTAGATGTTTTATGGGAAGAAGCGAAACAAACAGAGCGTTAATAGGGGGATTTGAGATGCGTCTAGATAAGTTTTTAAAAGTGTCACGTTTAATTAAAAGAAGAACATTAGCGAAAGAAGTAGCTGATCAAGGAAGAATATCTATTAATGGTCAAGTGGCAAAAGCAAGTTCGGATGTGAAAGTAGCTGATGAATTAACAATTCGTTTTGGTCAAAAAATAGTGACTGTAAAAATAAATGAATTGAAAGAAACAACTAAAAAAGAAGATGCAGCAAATATGTATAGCTTAGTTCGCGAAGAAAAAGTAAAAGCGGAAGAAGGCTTGTTCTAAAATCATTTATCCCCTCATACATTACTATTAGCTAGTAAAAACCTATGGGGGGATTTACGTGAATAATGGTTACTCACCTACGTCTTCTAATCAACAAAATGTTTCTGTGGAGCATGATATTATTATGCGTGGAAGGCGTGTAATTGATATTACTGGTGTGAAGCAGGTAGAGAGTTTTGATAGCGAAGAGTTTTTACTCGAAACCGTAATGGGTTTTTTAACGATTCGTGGTCAAAATTTACAAATGAAAAATTTAGATGTAGAAAAAGGTATTGTGTCGATTAAAGGGAAAGTTCATGAGATGCTGTATATTGATGAAAATCAAGGAGAAAAAACTAAAGGTTTCTTTAGTAAGTTGTTTAAATGAGCTTAACAATTCAGTTGTATACAATGCTTTCAATGATTGGAATGGGTGCTTGGATTGGAGCATCTTTAGATACATATCAACGTTTTTTAAAGCGTCAAGAACGTAAACGTTGGCTTGTATTTATACATGATATACTATTTTGGATTGTCCAAGCATTATTTGTCTTTTATGTATTGCTTCTCGTAAATGAAGCTGAGTTACGTATATATGTGTTTTTGGCATTATTATGTGGTTTTGCGGCATATCAAAGCTTACTGAAAGCACTATACATGAAGCTGTTAAATTTTCTCATCTATATTTTTATGCAAACAACATATTTTTTTGTTCGAATTATACAGCTACTCATGATAAAACCTGTTATTATTATAGCGCAGCTATTTATTGCATTTATATTATTCTTATTTCGTATACTGCTTTCAATTGGACATGTGTTATGGAAAATGGTGATTTGGATATTACTTTTCATATGGAAAGTTTTTTTCTGGCCTGTTCGATTTATTGCTTCGCTCATATGGAAACTTCTCCCTAATCGTGTTAAACTTTTTATAGTGAAACATATAGGGTTCCTGCAATATATAGCAAAATTGAAGGGACATATCTTCCAAATATGGGAGCGTATAAAAAAGAAGTTAGGGGGACCTCGGAAATGAGGGAACTGAGACAAAGAACAATCGAAAAACAGAGTCCAAATCCTGTTAAAGAGCATATAATACAAACGGATGAGAACAGGAAGCGACTTTATCGCCGTTTAGCGGTTTTTCTTGTCTTTACTTTTACAATTATTGCGAGTATTAGTGTAACGTTTTATCAACAAAACAGTTCCATTAAAGCAAAAGAAGCAAAAGTTAAGGACATGAAAAAAGAACTGGATTCATTAACGAATAAAGAAAAAAGTCTAAAAGACGAAGTTCAAAAGTTAAATGATGAAGAGTACGTATTAAAGATTGCTAGAAGGGATTATTTCTTCTCTGGTAAAGGGGAGATAATTTTTCCTGTTTCGAAGTAGAGTATGTCTTATTGACACTATATTTTAGGATTATATATAATAAAGTAAAATTTGACTTTTTAACCACTAAGGAGGAGCATTTTTTTTATGTCAATCGAGGTAGGCAGCAAGTTACAGGGTAAAGTAACAGGTATTACAAATTTTGGGGCTTTTGTGGAGCTGCCAGAAGGCTTAACTGGTCTTGTTCATATTAGTGAAGTTGCTGATAACTATGTAAAAGATATTAACGATCACTTAAAAGTGGGCGACCAAGTAGAAGTAAAAGTTATTAATGTTGAAAAAGATGGAAAGATTGGTTTATCTATCAAAAAAGCGAAAGAACGTGAAAAAACAGAAGGAGATCGTCCACGCGGTGAATACCAACGCGGTGGTGATCAACAACGTTCTGGACGTCCACAACGTAATAATCGCTCTTTCAACAGAGATAATCGCGGTGGCGGTAACGACCGAGCTCCAAAAGAAACATTTGAGCAAAAGATGGCACGCTTCTTAAAGGATAGCGAAGATCGTTTAACTTCTTTAAAGCGTAACACAGAGTCTAAACGTGGTGGCCGTGGCGCACGTCGCGGATAATAAGACCGTTTAGTTTTTAACATATAGAGAGGTACCCAGAGTGATGGCTCAGGGTACTTTTTTATATGTGAAAATATATTTTAAAAAAGTTTTCAAGATATGTTGACTTTAAATAATATCTGATGTAAGATACTAATTGTCCGTTAAATACGACGACATGGCGGTGTAGCTCAGCTGGCTAGAGCGTACGGTTCATACCCGTGAGGTCGGGGGTTCGATCCCCTCCGCCGCTATATTTAATTTAACGGCCCGTTGGTCAAGTGGTTAAGACACCGCCCTTTCACGGCGGTAACACGGGTTCGAATCCCGTACGGGTCATCTAAAAAGATCATGCAAATTTGCATGATCTTTTTTTGTTAAATGGATTAAGATATACAACACTTCTACAAAATCACCCTATATTTTCTGAATATTTAATTAAAAAATCGAAATAACTTACATACCGTGTATATCTGTAGAGTTATTTCGAATAAAAAGTCGAACGATTATAAAAGTGAAAACTGTTGTTTTGACAAAAATCCCAACAATCATCTTTTATAATGACAGTAATTAAACTATGCAGGTGGTGTTAAAAGTATGCCTAAAGCAGGAAGGAATACTATGAATACAAGTGTATTGGCAATGAATGAGAGTCAGCTTGGAGGAATAAAGTGGACGAGTAAGTTGCGAATGAAATTTGAACAAGTTTTCTTTAGATGGGGATTTATTATTGTTGTTATTGGTTTTCTTTTGGGAAGAGCATATATATTAACAAATATCTTACCGTTTGCACTACCATTTTTTGCTGCTGTTTATGTTATGAAGCGGGATAAGATGCCGCTAGCATTTTTAGCTCTAATGGGAGGAGCTCTTTCAGTCTCGATAGATAATTTGTTTTTTACTTTTGCATCTATCTTTACTTTCTTCATTTATAATATCTTCTTTAGTAGATTCACACGTAAAACCGTTGGACTTGTTCCATTTCAAGTATTTATCTCCGCATTAACCGCACACTTAGTTGTTGTATATTTTGCACAACAAACTGTCACCATGTACGATTTACTCGTTAGTACCATTGAGGCTGGGCTTAGTTTTGTATTAACTATGATATTTTTACAAAGTGTTCCGCTTTTAGTAGAAAGGAAAGGAAAACAACAGGCGTTAGAGACGGAAGAAATTGTTTGTTTGATTATATTACTAGCATCTGTTTTAACGGGTACAACAGATTGGTTTGTATATGATGCTTCTATTCAACATATTTTTACACGGTATTTAGTACTAGTCTTTGCATTTATTGCGGGTGCTGCTACAGGATCTACAGTGGGGGTCGTAACAGGTTTGATATTAAGTTTAGCAAATGTATCTAGCTTGTCCCAGCTTAGCCTTCTTGCTTTTTCTGGATTGCTTGGTGGGTTGTTAAAAGAAGGGAAGCGTTTAGGTGTTAGTTTAGGTTTATTAATTGGGACAAGCTTAATTACATTATATGTAGACAAACAGACAAATATTGTAACGACTTTAATTGAGTCAGGCGTAGCGATTGCTATCTTCTTATTAACGCCAAAGCTTGTTTTAGATCGTATTGCTAAATTTATGCCAGGTACACAAGAGCATTCGCAAGATCAACAACAATATTTAAGAAGGATGCGCGATGTTACAGCGAACAAAATCAACCAATTTGCAAATGTATTTGCTGCTTTATCTAATAGCTTTTCTGTATATGGGTATGTAGAGGAAGAAGATAAAGAGACAGAAGCAGATTTGTTTTTGAGTACAATTACTGCGAAAACATGTCAAACATGCTTTAAAAAGGATCAATGCTGGGTAGTGAATTTCGATAAAACGTACGATTATATGAAACAAATAATGAGTGAAACGGAAGAAGGAACCCTGCAACATAATCGTAAATTAGTTCGTGAGTGGGACAAGCATTGTGTGAGAGGGAAAAAAGTGACGGATTTAGTAGCGGGTGAATTAGATCATTTCTATGAGGGACAAAAATTACGAAAACAAATGAAGGAAAATCGTAGAATAGTTGCGGAGCAACTATTAGGTGTATCAAAGGTTATGGAGGATTTTGCTAAGGAGATACAACGAGAGCGTGAAAATCATCAGGTGCAGGAAGAACAGATTATGCAAGCGTTCCGTGATTTTGGTGTCGAAGTAGAGCATGTTGATATTTATTGTTTAGATAGAGGAAGTATTGATATTGAAATGTTGATTCCCGTTGCATCTAATGAACATGGTGAATGTGAAAAGTTAGTTGCACCGATGCTTTCGGATATCCTTAAAGAAAATATTGTCGTTAAACATGAAGAAAAGTCTTCTTATCCGAATGGCCACAGTTTAATATCATTCGGTTCGGCGAAGACGTATTCTCTTGATACGGGATTGGCCACAGCCGCAAAGGGCGGTGGATTTGTTTCGGGTGACTCTTATGCGATGATGGATTTAAGTGTTGGCAAATATGCACTTGCGATTAGTGATGGTATGGGGAATGGGCAAAGAGCTCATATGGAAAGTAAGGAAACGGTGAAATTATTACAAAAAATACTCCAATCCGGTATTGACGAAGAAATAGCGATTAAGTCTATTAATTCAATTCTTTCTTTGAGAACGACGGAAGAGATGTTTACGACATTAGACTTAGCTATGGTAGATTTGCGAGATGCGAGTGCAAGGTTTTTAAAGATCGGATCAACGCCGAGTTTTGTTAAACGCGCGAATAATATTTTGAAAATTGAAGCAAGTAATTTGCCGATGGGAATCATCGAAGATGTTGAAGTTGATGTGGTGGGTGAACAATTAAAAACGGGCGATATCCTTATTATGATGAGCGATGGGATTTTTGAGGGAGCGCAGCATGTAGAGAATCATGAATTGTGGATGAAACGAAAAATTAAAGAATTGCAAACCGAAGACCCGCAAGAAATTGCTGATATCATTATGGAAGAAGTGATTCGCTCTTGTGATGGTTATATAAATGATGATATGACTATTGTAGTGGCAAAAGTGAAGAAAAATATGCCGAAGTGGGCTACGATTCCGATTGTAGGCATGCAGGCGCAGTAAAATGTAAGTGGAATGTTTATCTAAAATTTGATTTTAAAAACCTAGGCGAATACCTAGGTTTTTTTGTGGGAAAAGGTAATGCTATTGATTTTGTGAATACAGACGGAGGATGTAAGATAAAAATGTAATTTTTGTATATCTTTTTTTTGCACAATGTTTGTAAAAGTTGTACCATTATAGACAAGGCGACTAATGTTGCTGTTCTTGTTTAATGAAAGGTGATTGCGAAGTTGAAAGATACATTTGTTGAAAAAGTAGATGACTTTGTAAAGCAGCATGATGTATTAAAGAATGATTCAACAATTGTTGTGGGAGTTTCTGGTGGTCCTGACTCGTTAGCCCTTTTATATTATTTATTAGAAAAAAGAGCGGAAAAACAGTTGGAAATTGTAGTAGCTCATGTGGATCATATGTTTAGAGGTGATGAATCTCAAGAGGATTTACAGTTTGTGCAGGACCTTTGTGAAGAACTGGGAATTATTTGTGAAACGATAAGAATTAATGTATCACAATATCAACAGCAATACGGGATGAATGCACAGGTTGCTGCTAGGGAATGCAGATATGCATTTTTGGAAAGAATAATGAAGAAATATGATGCAAGATATGTTGCTCTTGGACATCATGGAGATGATCAAGTAGAGACGATTTTAATGCGTCTTGTAAGAGGGAGTACTCCGAAAGGATATGCAGGAATTGCAGTGAAGCGTCCTTTTCATAATGGATATTTAATTAGGCCGTTACTTGGGGTAACGAAGGAAGAAATTGTTGATTACTGTAATAAGCTAAATTTAATTCCACGTATAGATCCGAGTAATAAAAAGGAAGTATATACAAGGAATCGATTACGTAAATATGTCCTTCCTCACTTAAAAGAAGAAAATCCACAAATGCATGAGAAATTCCAAAAATTTAGCGTGCAGATGCAAGAGGATGAGGCTTATTTGCAGGAATTAGCTTTTGAGAAAATGAATAAAGTAATTACAAAAAAAAGTGATAAACAAATTAGCTTATCAATTCCTGCCTTTGAATCCATGTCTATGCCTTTACAAAGAAGAGGGATTCAACTAATATTAAACTATCTTTATGAATATAAGATTCCATCTTCTCTTTCTTCTATACATATTGACAAGGTGATTGAGTTTTTTAAGCGGACACAACCTTCAGGTTCACTTGATTTTCCAGGTGATTTGAAAATTGTTCGTACATACGAGGAGTGTAGCTTTAGATTTAAACAAGAAATTGTCTCTCCTTTTTTGCAAGATTTATCAGTACCCGGGATCATTACGCTATTGAACGGGGATGAATTTGTAACAGAGGTGAGCGAAGATATACCAAGTAACATGAATGAAACAGTATTTGTTGCTAAGTATAATGATATATCATATCCACTTCGTATTCGTTCTAGGGAAAATGGAGATCGCATGTCAATACAAGGTATGGATGGCACGAAAAAGATAAAAGCTATTTTTATCGAAGCGAAAGTACCAAAAGAAAAAAGGGAAGAATGGCCGGTCGTTTGTGATGCAAGTGGGAACATTATTTGGGTACCCTTGTTGAAGCGATCTGCATTTGCAATTTCGAAAGAGATGGCAAAGAAGGGTAAATATATGATTATTCACTACAAAAGCAAGGAGTCTTCCGGGAGGATAATGAAATGATGAATCAAGATATCGAAAAAGTATTAATTTCTGAAGAACAAATACAAGAAAAGGTGCGCGAACTAGGTGCAGTTATTGCAGAGGATTATAAAAACACAGTACCCCTTGCAATTGGTGTATTAAAAGGCGCAATGCCATTTATGGCAGATTTATTAAAGAGAACAGATACATATCTTGAAATGGATTTTATGGCTGTATCTAGTTATGGTCACTCTACAGTTTCAACAGGCGAAGTGAAAATTTTAAAAGATCTTGATACTTCTGTAGAAGGTCGTGATATTTTAATCGTCGAAGATATTATTGATAGTGGTCTTACACTAAGCTACTTAGTAGACTTATTCAAATATCGTAAAGCGAAGTCTGTAAAAATTGTTACATTATTAGATAAGCCAACAGGCCGTAAGGTTGATCTGAAAGCGGATTATGTTGGATTTACTGTTCCACATGAATTTGTAGTAGGATATGGATTAGATTATAAAGAGCAGTACCGTAATCTTCCTTATGTAGGCGTATTAAAACCAAGCGTTTACTCAAATTAATTAAATACAGGCTTTACAATTGTATAGGAAAGTTTTTCTATGTTACGATTTACTATAGTGTTTATGCCGTGAGAGGAGGTTAGGAATGAATCGTATCTTCCGTAATACCATCTTTTATTTACTGATATTCTTAGTAGTAATTGGAATCGTGAGCTATTTTAATGGTTCGACACAAAAAACGACATCAGTTAGCTACGACAAATTCATTACTAAACTAGAAAGCGGTGAAGTGCGTAATGTGCAACTTCAACCGAAAAATGGTGTATTTGAGGTAAAAGGACAATTCAATAACTCTAGCCAAGGAGAACAATTTGTTACTTATGCACCAAATACTGAGGAATTACAAAAGAAAATCAATGATAAAGCGAAAGGTGCCGAAGTTAAGTATCAACCAGCAGAAGAAACAAGTGCTTGGGTAACATTCTTTACTTCAATCATTCCGTTTGTCATCATCTTCATTTTATTCTTCTTCTTATTAAACCAAGCTCAAGGCGGCGGTAGCCGTGTTATGAACTTCGGGAAAAGTAAGGCGAAGTTATATAATGATGAAAAGAAAAAAGTTCGTTTCAGAGATGTTGCTGGGGCGGATGAAGAGAAACAAGAACTTGTTGAGGTAGTTGAATTCTTAAAAGACCCTCGTAAGTTTTCTGAAGTTGGTGCCCGTATTCCAAAGGGTGTCCTATTAGTTGGACCTCCAGGTACAGGTAAAACTTTATTAGCACGTGCTGTTGCAGGTGAGGCTGGCGTTCCATTCTTCTCTATCAGTGGTTCTGACTTTGTAGAGATGTTTGTCGGTGTCGGTGCATCACGTGTACGTGATTTATTTGAAAATGCAAAGAAAAATGCTCCTTGTATCATTTTCATTGATGAAATTGATGCAGTAGGTCGTCAACGTGGCGCAGGTCTTGGTGGTGGTCATGATGAGCGTGAGCAAACATTGAATCAGTTACTTGTTGAAATGGATGGATTCGGTGCAAACGAAGGTATTATTATCATTGCTGCGACAAACCGTCCAGACATTCTTGACCCAGCGTTATTACGTCCAGGTCGTTTTGACCGTCAAATTACAGTAGATCGTCCAGATGTAAATGGCCGTGAAGCTGTACTGAAAGTACATGCGCGTAATAAACCGCTTGATGAGCATATTAATTTAAGAGCAATTGCGACTCGTACACCAGGATTCTCTGGTGCGGATCTTGAAAACTTATTAAACGAAGCTGCTTTAGTAGCTGCACGTCGAGATAAGAAGAAAATTGATATGAGTGATATCGATGAAGCAACGGATCGTGTTATTGCAGGTCCAGCTAAGAAAAGTCGTGTTATCTCTGAAAAAGAACGTAATATCGTTGCTTTCCATGAAGCAGGCCACACTGTAATTGGTGTTGTTCTTGATGAGGCTGATGTCGTTCATAAAGTAACAATTGTCCCTCGTGGTCAAGCTGGTGGATATGCGGTAATGCTTCCGAAGGAAGATCGTTACTTCATGACAAAGCCAGAGTTACTTGATAAAATCACTGGTTTACTTGGTGGTCGAGTAGCTGAGGAGATTGTATTTGGTGAAGCAAGTACAGGTGCTCACAACGACTTCCAACGTGCGACTGGTATTGCAAGACGTATGGTTACGGAATTCGGTATGAGTGATAAGCTTGGACCGATGCAATTTGGTAGCTCACAAGGTGGTCAGGTATTCTTAGGAAGAGACTTCCATTCAGAACAAAACTACAGTGATGCAATTGCGCATGAAATTGATGTGGAAATGCAAACGATTATTAAAGACTGTTATGCTCGTGCGAAACAAATTCTTACTGAAAAACGAGATAAGCTTGATATTATCGCAAAAACGTTACTTGAAGTAGAAACATTAGATGCAGAGCAAATTAATCATTTATATGATTATGGCAGATTACCTGAGCGTCCAACATCTTCAGATGATGTGAAAGTAAACATCAATATGAAGAAAGACGATGAAGATAAAGAAGATAAGTAAGAAATGAAGGAGTGACTATCGTCACTCCTTTTTTATTTGTTAAGATTTTTGCTAATTACTATTGAGGGCTTAGTGGATAAAGTAATTTAAGTAAAACTAGTATTAAAAATTGAAATAGAGAGCAATCTTTTTGTAAAATGATGAGGATAGGAAAGCTGATTATATAAGTATGTGTGATATGATGTTTTTATAAGTTTTATACATACTACACAAATATAGATTAAATAAGATAAGTGGTGAGAATATGATTTTTGTATTGGATGTAGGGAACACAAATGCTGTACTAGGCGTGTTTGAAGAGGGGGAACTTCGTCAGCATTGGCGCATGGAAACAGATCGTCATAAGACAGAAGATGAATATGGAATGCTTGTAAAACAGTTACTTGATCATGAGGGTCTCTCGTTTGAAGATGTGAAAGGTATTATTGTGTCTTCAGTCGTACCACCAATTATGTTCGCTTTAGAACGTATGTGTGAAAAGTATTTTAAAATTAAACCGCTTGTAGTAGGACCTGGAATAAAAACGGGGCTAAATATTAAATATGAAAATCCACGTGAAGTAGGCGCAGATCGAATTGTAAATGCAGTAGCAGGAATCCAATTGTATGGAAGTCCACTTATTATTGTTGATTTTGGTACGGCTACTACATATTGTTATATTAATGAAGAAAAGCATTATATGGGTGGAGTTATTACGCCAGGAATTATGATTTCAGCAGAGGCTTTATATAGTAGGGCGGCAAAACTTCCTCGTATTGAAATTACAAAACCGAGCAGTGTTGTTGGGAAGAATACAGTAAGTGCGATGCAATCAGGTATTCTTTATGGTTATGTAGGACAAGTGGAAGGTATTGTTAAGCGTATGAAAGAGGAAGCTAAACAAGAACCGAAAGTTATTGCAACAGGTGGATTGGCGAAATTAATTTCAGAGGAATCGAATGTAATTGATATTGTAGATCCATTTTTAACGTTAAAAGGCTTGTATATGTTATATGAGCGTAATGCAAATTTACAGCAGGAGAAAGGTGAATAAATAAGTATGAAAGATTATTTAGTAAAAGCGTTAGCGTTTGATGGAGAAGTACGTGCGTATAGTGTACGTACAACAAATACAGTAAGTGAGGCACAAAGACGTCATGATACATGGAGGACAGCTTCGGCGGCACTTGGTCGTTCTTTAACTGCAGGTACAATGATGGGTGCGATGTTAAAAGGTGATCAAAAGTTAACGATTAAGGTAGAAGGTAATGGTCCGATTGGCCCTATCTTAGTGGATGCTCATGCAAATGGAGATGTACGTGGCTACGTAACGAATCCACATGTTGATTTTGAAGGAACGGAACAAGGGAAATTACGTGTATATCAAGCGGTAGGTACAGAAGGTTTTGTAACAGTAATTAAAGATATTGGTATGCGTGAGCCGTTTATCGGTCAATCCCCAATCGTTTCGGGAGAACTAGGGGAAGATTTCACGTATTATTTCGCAGTTTCTGAGCAGACGCCTTCTTCTGTTGGTGTCGGTGTCCTTGTAAATGGAGATGACAGCGTATTAGCGGCGGGTGGATTTATCCTTCAAATTATGCCGGGCGCACAGGAAGAAACAATTTCATTCATTGAAGATCGTTTGCAAAAAATCCCGCCTGTATCAACATTGATTGAACGAGGCCTTTCTCCAGAAGAGCTACTATATGCAGTCCTTGGAGAAGATAAAGTAAAAGTATTAGAAACAATGGATGTTCAATTTAATTGTACGTGTTCACGTGAGCGTATTGAGAGTGTGTTAATT
The DNA here is from genome assembly GCF_038005425.1 of Bacillus sp. FSL K6-0268. Taxonomy (NCBI): domain Bacteria; kingdom Bacillati; phylum Bacillota; class Bacilli; order Caryophanales; family Bacillaceae; genus Bacillus; species Bacillus sp. FSL K6-0268. The sequence continues at coordinate 3,438,859 of NZ_JBBOTF010000001.1, read as the reverse complement.
AGTTTAGGTAAAACAGAGTTAGAGCAAATTCGTGAAGAAGAAGAAGAGACAGAAGTTCATTGCCATTTCTGTAATGAACGTTACAAGTTCTCTAAAGAAGATATTACAAATTTAATTGAGAATTTGTAATAAGGGGATTAACCCTCCGAATAGATTGACAAACAGGGAATTTTCTGACAAAATCTAAATATAGATAAAACCAATAAAAATACTCGGTGTTAGGAGTGACAGGAATGCGAGTGGCACAATCAGTTTCAGAATTAATCGGGAAAACGCCGATCGTTAAGTTGAACCGCATCGTAGAATCAGACAGCGCAGATATATACTTAAAACTAGAATTTATGAATCCGGGGAGTAGCGTTAAAGATCGTATTGCACTAGCTATGATTGAAGATGCTGAAAAAAAGGGATTGTTAAAAGAGGGCGATACAATCATTGAACCAACAAGTGGTAACACAGGTATTGGTTTAGCGATGGTAGCGGCTGCTAAAGGATATAATGCAATTTTAGTAATGCCAGAAACAATGAGTATTGAGCGTCGTAATTTATTACGTGCTTACGGTGCTGAATTAGTATTGACTCCAGGTCCTGAAGGGATGGGTGGAGCAATTCGTAAAGCAACTGAATTAGCAAAAGAGCATGGTTACTTTATACCGCAACAGTTCCAAAATCAATCGAATCCACAAATTCACCGTTTAACAACAGGTCCAGAAATTGTTGAACAAATGGGTGATCAATTAGATGCGTTTATTGCAGGTATTGGTACAGGTGGAACAATTACTGGTGCTGGTGAAGTGCTGAAGGAAGCATATGAAGGTATTAAAATTTATGCAGTAGAACCTGCGGATTCACCAGTGTTATCTGGTGGGAAACCAGGTCCACATAAAATCCAAGGAATTGGGGCGGGATTTGTCCCAGAGACATTGGATGTAGAAGTATATGATGAAATTATTCAAGTGAAAACAGAGCAAGCATTTGAATATGCGAGAAGAGTGGCTAAAGAAGAAGGTATTTTAGTTGGTATCTCTTCAGGAGCAGTTATTTATGCAGCAACAGAAGTTGCGAAAAAGTTAGGTAAAGGGAAAAAGGTACTCGTTATTATTCCAAGTAACGGTGAACGTTATTTAAGTACACCACTTTATCAATTTGAATCATAATTAAATGCGATTGAAAAAGCATCCTTGAAAAAGGATGCTTTTTCTTTTTGGATTGGAAATAGGAAAAGAGTGAATGACTAGAAAACTTCATGTAAAATAAGAGGTAGTATAATTAAATTATTTTCACTAGCCTTCGAGTATAATCAATCTCTATATAAATAACTTATGTAGTTTGAGGTGGTTCATCTAAGAGGGTGGGATAAAAGAAGACGGGGTGTTGATATGCAACGAAGAAAATCTTTAGCGCTTTCTATTCCATATCAGTTAGATTTCTTTAAGCAATATAAATTTCTTTCTCAGGATAAGCCGCAACATATTTTGCTGGAAAGTGGACGTGGCGGTCGTTATAACATAGTGGGTTTAAACCCGGTAGCGGTAATCCAAGGAAAGGGTGTAAAGTTACATATAAGTGAAAGTGGTAAGGAAACAATAAAAAAAGGGAATCCATTAGATTTAATGCAAGAATATATGGAGAAATGGAAAACAGACTACAATCCAGAGTACCCACCTTTTCAAGGTGGTGCAATGGGCTACTTTAGTTATGATTGTATCCGTTATATTGAAAAACTCCCTTCTCTTGCAGAGGATGATCTGAATATACCCGATATATACTTTTTATTATTTGATGATGTGTTTGTCTATGATCAAAAAGAAAAGGTATTGTGGATTATTACACATTATGTAGATAAGCATGCAGAAGCGGAAGAACGTTTAAATGAATGGAAGGATCTTTGGACGGCAGAAGTGCCTGAAGTGACTATGCCGTTTGAACGTCCTAAAAAGAAAAATGAAGCGGTTGCCTTTACAGAAGCAGGCTTTATGAAGGCTGTTGAATGTATTCAAGAGTATATTGGAAATGGTGATGTGTTTCAAGTAAACTTGTCGACAAGACAGGAAAGAACTTTACAAACGCATCCACTAGAAATTTATACAAGTCTTCGTAAAATTAATCCATCTCCATATATGGGTTACTTAGAGCTTGGGGATTTTCAAATTGTTAGTGCTTCGCCTGAATTGCTGATTAAAAAACAAGGGCAAGAAGTAAGTACACGACCAATTGCAGGTACAAGATCCCGAGGTGCAAATGAACAAGAGGATCAAGACTTAGCAAGGGAATTAATTGAGAACGAAAAGGAACGAGCAGAGCATGTGATGCTTGTAGATTTAGAGCGAAATGATTTAGGACGTGTTTGTAAATATGGTACTGTAGAAGTCGATGAATTTATGGTAATTGAAAAGTACTCACATGTTATGCATATCGTTTCCAATGTGCGTGGTGAGGTGGAAGAAGATAAGGATGCTTTCGATTTAGTGAAAGCTGTATTTCCTGGTGGAACAATTACTGGTGCACCGAAAATACGTACGATGGAGATTATAGAAGAATTAGAGCCTGTTCGTCGAGGGATTTATACAGGTTCAATTGGTTGGATTGGTTATTCTGGAGATACGGAATTAAATATTGTCATTAGAACGCTTCTTGCGAAAGATGGGCAAGCACATGTGCAAGCTGGAGCGGGAATTGTAATTGATTCAAATCCGAAAAATGAATATAAAGAGTCGTTAAAAAAGGCAATTGCTTTATGGCGTGCAAAAGAAAGTAGCGAAGAAACGGTTAGGTGAGAGAAATGATATTAATGATTGATAATTATGATTCTTTTACATTTAATTTAGTACAGTTTCTTGGAGAACTTGGACAAGAGCTTGTTGTTAAGCGTAATGATGAAGTGAGTATTGCAGATATTGAGAATATGAAACCAGATTTCTTAATGATTTCGCCAGGTCCATGTAGTCCTAATGAAGCGGGGATTAGTATGGAAGTTATTAAATACTTTGCTGGGAAGATTCCGATTTTTGGAGTTTGTCTTGGGCATCAATCGATTGCACAAGTATTTGGTGGAGAAGTTGTTCGTGCAGAGCGATTAATGCATGGAAAAACGTCACTTATGCATCATGATGGGAAAACGATTTTCTTAGATATTCCTAATCCATTTACTGCAACGCGTTATCATTCCCTGATTGTTAAGAAAGAGTCATTGCCAGATTGTTTAGAGGTAACATCTTGGACAGAGGAAGGGGAAATTATGGCGATTCGTCATAAGACACTGCCGATAGAGGGTGTGCAATTCCACCCAGAATCTATTATGACTTCTCATGGGAAAGAGTTACTACAGAACTTCATTCGTAAATATAGTCCAAGTGTGACATCATGTTAATTTACGTAAATGGCGAGTATGTAGAAGCGAATGAAGCGAAAATCTCCCCTTATGACCATGGTTATTTATATGGGCTGGGAGTTTTTGAGACATTTCGTATTTATAATGGTCATCCTTTTTTGTTAGATGATCATTATAACCGTTTAATAGGTGCGCTAGATGCATTGCAAATTAAATGGACAATGACAAAAGATGACGTGATGCTTATTTTGAAAAATCTACTCGCTAAGAATGAATTGGAACATGCGTATGTACGTTTTAATGTATCAGCAGGTGTAGATGAAATAGGATTACAAACGGAAATGTATGAAGACCCTTCGGTTATTGTTTTTATAAAACCTTTAACAGCTCCAGGAGATGTAGTAGAAAAAGAAGGGGTTATTTTAAAACAAGTGCGAAATACACCAGAAGGAGCATTTCGTCTGAAGTCTCATCATTATCTAAATAATATTTTAGGGAAGCGTGAAATTGGAAATGTAGTGAGCAAGGAAGGTATTTTCCTTACTGAAGCAGGTTATGTTGCAGAGGGGATTGTTTCGAATCTCTTTTTTGTGAAAGGTGATGTTTTATATACACCTTCGTTAAAAACAGGGATTTTAAATGGTATCACTCGTGCGTTTATTATAAAAAGTGCTGAAGAATTGAATATAGAAGTAAAGGAAGGTTTCTTTACAAAAGATGAATTACTTTCAGCAGATGAAGTCTTTGTAACAAACTCAATTCAAGAAATTGTTCCGCTTTATCGTATAGAAGCGCAGGATTTCCCGGGTAAAGTAGGAGTAGTTACAAAAAGTTTAATGTACCTTTATGGAATGCAGAGAGAGAAATTATGGAGCAGAAATGAATTACGAAGAGGAGATGTGTAGTTTGAAGTGGGATTATGATTTACGCTGCGGCGAATATACATTGAATTTAAATGAAAAGACATTAATTATGGGGATTTTAAATGTAACACCAGATTCGTTTTCTGATGGTGGGAGTTACAACGAGGTAGATGCTGCGGTACGTCATGCAAAAGAAATGCAAGGTGAAGGTGCTCATATTATTGATATTGGTGGCGAATCTACTCGCCCGGGTTTTGCTAAAGTATCAGTAGAAGAAGAAATAAAGCGAGTTGTCCCGATGATTCAAGCGGTTTCAAAAGAAGTGAAATTGCCTATATCTATCGATACATATAAAGCTGAAGTTGCAAAGCAAGCAATTGAGGCTGGTGCTCATATTATTAATGATATTTGGGGAGCGAAGGCGGAGCCAATAATTGCTGAAGTCGCAGCTCATTATGATGTACCTATCATTTTAATGCATAACCGCGATAATATGAATTATCGTAATTTAATGGCGGATATGATTGCTGATTTGTATGATAGTATCAAAATTGCTAAAAATGCTGGTGTGCGAGATGAGAATATTATTTTAGATCCAGGTATCGGTTTTGCTAAAACACCTAAGCAAAACTTAGAGGTGATGCGTAATTTAGAACAGTTAAATGTGCTAGGTTATCCGGTTCTCTTAGGTACATCGAGAAAGTCCTTTATTGGGCACGTATTAGATTTGCCAGTAGAGGAACGCCTTGAGGGAACGGGAGCTACTGTTTGTCTTGGTATTGAAAAGGGTTGTGAGTTTGTTCGTGTCCATGATGTGCAAGAAATGGCGCGTATGGCTAAAATGATGGATGCAATGATTGGTAAGGGGGTAAAGTAATTGGATAAAATTTATATCCATGATATGGAGTTTTACGGTTATCATGGTGTGTTCCCGGAGGAAAATAAATTAGGTCAGAGATTTAAAGTTGACTTAACGGTGGAGTTGGATTTAAAGCGTGCAGGGGAAAGTGATGAATTAGAGCATTCGGTCAATTATGGAGAGCTTTTCGAATTATGTAGAAAAGTTGTTGAAGATAGAAAGTATAAGCTTGTGGAGAGTATCGCTGAAAATATTGCTGCAGATATATTAAAACAATATGAAAGTATTTCACGATGTACAATTAAGGTAATTAAGCCGGATCCACCGATACCAGGTCATTATCGTGCTGTAGCAGTAGAAATTACGAGAGAACGTCCATGAATAATATAGCATACATTGCATTAGGGTCAAATATTGGAGAGCGTTATACGTATCTAACCGAAGCGATTCAGTTCTTAAATAAAAATCCTTATATTCAGGTTGATGATATTTCATCTGTATATGAAACTGAGCCAGTTGGCTATACTGACCAAAGTTGCTTTTTAAATTTAGTTATAAAAATTTCTACCAATTTATCACCACAAGAATTATTGAAAGTAACACAAAAAGTAGAAAATGACCTAGGAAGAAAAAGGGAAATTAGGTGGGGGCCGAGGACTATCGACCTTGACATTTTACTTTATAATCAAGAGAATATTGAAGCAGAGAATCTTATTGTTCCGCATCCGCGGATGTTTGAAAGAGCTTTTGTTATCGTTCCGTTGTTAGAGATTAATCAAGACATAAAACAAAACATTTCACGTTCACAAGTAGAAGAAATGAAAAGGCGAGAGGGAGTAACGGTATGGAAGCAGAAAAATGGGGAAGACGCATTCGTGCTTTTCGAAAGCTAAAAGGCTACACGCAAGAAGGTTTTGCTAAAGAATTAGGGGTATCTGTATCTGTTTTAGGTGAAGTTGAGAGAGGGAATCGATCACCTTCTCAAGATTTTGTAGTAGAAGTTGCTAAGGCATTAAATGTTTCGATAGATGAATTAATGCCAAAGTGACTGTGCAGGAAGGAGTAGGTTGATTGTTAAAGATTGCAAATATTGAGATGAAAAATCCGGTTGTATTAGCACCGATGGCGGGAGTGTGTAATTCTGCATTCCGTTTAACAGTGAAAGAATTTGGTGCAGGTCTAGTTTGTGCTGAAATGGTAAGTGATAAGGCAATATTACTGAATAACAAAAGAACATTAGATATGTTATATATCGATGAGAGAGAAAAACCATTAAGTTTACAAATTTTTGGTGGAGAGAAAGAAACTCTTGTAGATGCTGCGAAATACGTAGATAAATATACGACAGCAGATATTATTGATATCAATATGGGTTGCCCAGTACCGAAAATCGTAAAATGTGATGCGGGGGCAAGGTGGCTTTTAGATCCCAATAAAATATATGAAATGGTAGCAGCGGTTGTAGATGCTGTTGAAAAGCCGGTTACAGTTAAAATGCGTATCGGTTGGGATGAAGAACATATTTTCGCAATAGAAAATGCTAGAGCTATTGAGCGTGCTGGTGGACAAGCTGTGGCGGTTCACGGACGTACGCGAGTGCAAATGTATGAAGGTAAAGCGGATTGGGATATCATTAAACAAGTAAAGCAAGCTGTGAATATCCCGGTTATCGGAAATGGTGATGTCGAAACACCGCAAGATGCGAAGCGAATGCTTGATGAGATTGGTGTAGATGGTGTTATGATTGGCCGTGCGGCTCTTGGGGATCCATGGATGATTTATCGTACAGTAAAGTATTTAGAGACAGGTGAATTAATGCCGGAACCAACAGTGCGCGAGAAAATTGATGTATGTATGTTGCATCTAGATCGTCTTATCGACTTAAAGAACGAAAGTGTCGCTGTAAGAGAGATGAGAAAACATGCAGCTTGGTATTTAAAAGGTGTTCGTGGTAATGCGAGTGTACGTAATGGTATTAATGCTTGTAACACACGTGAAGACCTTGCGAATGTGTTAGGTGCATTTGTAGAAGAAGTAGAAGCGAAACAACAAACAATTTACGTTGGTTAATAAGGAACATAGGAGATTGACATTCTTCTATACACTTCCTATAATTACGTGAAAGAAAGAAGAACTGCCAGTTAGTTGCTGGCAGTTTTTCTAGTTGAGTAGAAAATGCTATACTGTATATATTGTAAAAATTAATAGAGCTGGAGTGATATCAATATCATGGATAACATGAACCACGAAGAATTAAACGACCAATTGCTTGTTCGTCGTGAAAAGCTACATAATTTACGTGAGCAAGGAATCGATCCGTTCGGTAAACGATTTGAACGCACAAATTCAACGACCGACTTAGTAAGTTTATATGGAGAATTCTCTAAAGAAGAATTAGAAGAGAAAGAAATCACTGTTTCTATCGCTGGTCGTATTATGACAAAACGCGGTAAAGGAAAAGCTGGATTCGCGCACATTCAAGATTTACACGGACAAGTTCAAATTTACGTTCGTAAAGATACTGTTGGAGATGAAGAGTACGAGTTATTTACGACAGCAGATTTAGGTGACTTAGTAGGTATTGAAGGTAAAGTGTTCAAAACAAACGTTGGAGAACTTTCAGTAAAAGCAACGGGATTTACGCTTTTAACGAAATCTCTCCGTCCGTTACCGGATAAATATCATGGATTAAAAGATGTTGAACAACGATACCGTCAACGTTACTTAGACTTAATTACAAGTATGGAAAGTCGTGAAACATTTGTTACTCGCAGTAAAATTATTCGTGAAATGAGAAGATATTTAGATGACAACGGTTATCTTGAAGTAGAAACGCCTATGATGCACGCGATTGCAGGTGGAGCATCTGCTCGTCCTTTCACTACGCATCATAATGCGTTAGATATGGAATTATATATGCGCATCGCAATTGAACTTCATTTAAAACGTCTTATTGTGGGCGGATTAGAAAAAGTTTATGAGATTGGCCGTGTATTCCGTAATGAGGGTGTATCAACTCGTCATAACCCTGAGTTTACGATGATTGAATTATATGAAGCGTACGCTGATTATAATGATATTATGAAACTAACAGAAAATATGGTTGCTCATATTGCGAAAAAAGTATTGGGTACAACAACAATCCAATATGGTGATTATGAAATTAATCTAGAACCAGAATGGACACGTCTTCATATGGTAGATGCAATTAAGCAACACTCTGGAGCGGATTTCTGGAATCCGATGAGTGTAGAAGAAGCGCGTGAGCTTGCGAAAGAACATAATGTAGAAATTAAGGATACAATGGAAGTTGGTCATATTATTAATGAGTTCTTCGAGCAAAAAGTAGAAGATAAATTAATCCAACCAACATTTATTTACGGTCATCCGGTAGAAATTTCGCCACTTGCGAAAAAGAATGATGAAGATCCACGATTCACAGATCGTTTCGAATTATTTATCGTTGCACGTGAACATGCAAATGCATTTACTGAGTTAAATGATCCGATCGATCAAAAAGAACGTTTTGAAGCGCAATTAAAAGAGCGTGAACAAGGTAATGACGAAGCACATATGATGGATGACGATTATATTGAAGCTCTTGAGTACGGTATGCCTCCTACGGGTGGATTAGGAATTGGTATTGATCGTCTAGTTATGTTATTAACAAATGCACCATCTATTCGTGATGTATTATTATTCCCTGCTATGCGCCATAAACAAGACTAAGCTTTGGAGATTTCTCCAAAGCTTTTTTTATTTGAGTATGAGTTGCGTGGGTATAATAGATCTTGATGGTGCGAGAA
>NZ_JBBOTF010000001.1:3360000-3427500 GCF_038005425.1 Bacillus sp. FSL K6-0268 | reverse complement strand
ACCGTGAGGGAAAGGTGAAAAGCACCCCGGAAGGGGAGTGAAAGAGATCCTGAAACCGTGTGCCTACAAATAGTCAGAGCCCGTTAATGGGTGATGGCGTGCCTTTTGTAGAATGAACCGGCGAGTTACGATCCCGTGCGAGGTTAAGCTGAAGAGGCGGAGCCGCAGCGAAAGCGAGTCTGAATAGGGCGTTTAGTACGTGGTCGTAGACCCGAAACCAGGTGATCTACCCATGTCCAGGGTGAAGTTCAGGTAACACTGAATGGAGGCCCGAACCCACGCACGTTGAAAAGTGCGGGGATGAGGTGTGGGTAGCGGAGAAATTCCAATCGAACCTGGAGATAGCTGGTTCTCCCCGAAATAGCTTTAGGGCTAGCCTTAAGTGTAAGAGTCTTGGAGGTAGAGCACTGATTGAACTAGGGGTCCTCATCGGATTACCGAATTCAGTCAAACTCCGAATGCCAATGACTTATCCTTAGGAGTCAGACTGCGAGTGATAAGATCCGTAGTCAAGAGGGAAACAGCCCAGATCGCCAGCTAAGGTCCCAAAGTGTGTATTAAGTGGAAAAGGATGTGGAGTTGCTTAGACAACTAGGATGTTGGCTTAGAAGCAGCCACCATTTAAAGAGTGCGTAATAGCTCACTAGTCGAGTGACTCTGCGCCGAAAATGTACCGGGGCTAAATACACCACCGAAGCTGCGAATTGATACCAATGGTATCAGTGGTAGGGGAGCGTTCTAAGTGCAGTGAAGTCAGACCGGAAGGACTGGTGGAGCGCTTAGAAGTGAGAATGCCGGTATGAGTAGCGAAAGACGGGTGAGAATCCCGTCCACCGAATGCCTAAGGTTTCCTGAGGAAGGCTCGTCCGCTCAGGGTTAGTCAGGACCTAAGCCGAGGCCGACAGGCGTAGGCGATGGACAACAGGTTGATATTCCTGTACCACCTCTTTATCGTTTGAGCAATGGAGGGACGCAGAAGGATAGAAGAAGCGTGCGATTGGTTGTGCACGTCCAAGCAGTTAGGCTGATAAGTAGGCAAATCCGCTTATCGTAAAGGCTGAGCTGTGATGGGGAAGCTCCTTATGGAGCGAAGTCTTTGATTCCCCGCTGCCAAGAAAAGCTTCTAGCGAGATAAAAGGTGCCTGTACCGCAAACCGACACAGGTAGGCGAGGAGAGAATCCTAAGGTGTGCGAGAGAACTCTGGTTAAGGAACTCGGCAAAATGACCCCGTAACTTCGGGAGAAGGGGTGCTTTCTTAACGGAAAGCCGCAGTGAATAGGCCCAAGCGACTGTTTAGCAAAAACACAGCTCTCTGCGAAGCCGTAAGGCGAAGTATAGGGGGTGACACCTGCCCGGTGCTGGAAGGTTAAGGAGAGGGGTTAGCGTAAGCGAAGCTCTGAACTGAAGCCCCAGTAAACGGCGGCCGTAACTATAACGGTCCTAAGGTAGCGAAATTCCTTGTCGGGTAAGTTCCGACCCGCACGAAAGGTGTAACGATTTGGGCACTGTCTCAACCAGAGACTCGGTGAAATTATAGTACCTGTGAAGATGCAGGTTACCCGCGACAGGACGGAAAGACCCCGTGGAGCTTTACTGTAGCCTGATATTGAATTTTGGTACAGTTTGTACAGGATAGGCGGGAGCCATTGAAACCGGAGCGCTAGCTTCGGTGGAGGCGCTGGTGGGATACCGCCCTGACTGTATTGAAATTCTAACCTACGGGTCTTATCGACCCGGGAGACAGTGTCAGGTGGGCAGTTTGACTGGGGCGGTCGCCTCCTAAAGTGTAACGGAGGCGCCCAAAGGTTCCCTCAGAATGGTTGGAAATCATTCGTAGAGTGCAAAGGCATAAGGGAGCTTGACTGCGAGACCTACAAGTCGAGCAGGGACGAAAGTCGGGCTTAGTGATCCGGTGGTTCCGCATGGAAGGGCCATCGCTCAACGGATAAAAGCTACCCCGGGGATAACAGGCTTATCTCCCCCAAGAGTCCACATCGACGGGGAGGTTTGGCACCTCGATGTCGGCTCATCGCATCCTGGGGCTGTAGTCGGTCCCAAGGGTTGGGCTGTTCGCCCATTAAAGCGGTACGCGAGCTGGGTTCAGAACGTCGTGAGACAGTTCGGTCCCTATCCGTCGTGGGCGTAGGAAATTTGAGAGGAGCTGTCCTTAGTACGAGAGGACCGGGATGGACGCACCGCTGGTGTACCAGTTGTTCTGCCAAGGGCATAGCTGGGTAGCTATGTGCGGAAGGGATAAGTGCTGAAAGCATCTAAGCATGAAGCCCCCCTCAAGATGAGATTTCCCATAGCGTAAGCTAGTAAGATCCCTGAAAGATGATCAGGTTGATAGGTTCGAGGTGGAAGCATGGTGACATGTGGAGCTGACGAATACTAATAGATCGAGGACTTAACCATATAATATGAAGCAATGTTATCTAGTTTTGAAAGAATATAAAAAACTTGTTGACTTTAAAAGTTAAATGAGTTACAATAATTCTTGTCTTAAATGAATACAGTCTGGTAATGATGGCAGAGAGGTCACACCCGTTCCCATACCGAACACGGAAGTTAAGCTCTCTAGCGCCGATGGTAGTTGGGACCTTGTCCCTGTGAGAGTAGGACGTTGCCAGGCAAATGGAGGATTAGCTCAGCTGGGAGAGCACCTGCCTTACAAGCAGGGGGTCGGCGGTTCGATCCCGTCATCCTCCACCATTTAGCCGACTTAGCTCAATTGGTAGAGCAACTGACTTGTAATCAGTAGGTTGGGGGTTCAAGTCCTCTAGTCGGCACCAGTTTTAATTTTGAGAGCCATTAGCTCAGTTGGTAGAGCATCTGACTTTTAATCAGAGGGTCGAAGGTTCGAATCCTTCATGGCTCACCATTTTAATGAAATATGCGGGTGTGGCGGAATTGGCAGACGCACTAGACTTAGGATCTAGCGCCTTTGGCGTGGGGGTTCGACTCCCTTCACCCGCACTTTTAATAAAATATCTCAAACATGTCTTGCGGAAGTAGTTCAGTGGTAGAATACAACCTTGCCAAGGTTGGGGTCGCGGGTTCGAATCCCGTCTTCCGCTCCAATTTTCAATATGACATGCCGGGGTGGCGGAACAGGCAGACGCACAGGACTTAAAATCCTGCGGTGGGTGACCACCGTGCGGGTTCGACCCCCGCCCTCGGCACCATATGCGCCCGTAGCTCAATTGGATAGAGCGTTTGACTACGGATCAAGAGGTTAGGGGTTCGACTCCTCTCGGGCGCGTTTTCTTTCGGGAAGTGGCTCAGCTTGGTAGAGCACCTGGTTTGGGACCAGGGGGTCGCAGGTTCAAATCCTGTCTTCCCGATACTTGTTTGGGGCCTTAGCTCAGCTGGGAGAGCGCCTGCCTTGCACGCAGGAGGTCAGCGGTTCGATCCCGCTAGGCTCCACCATTAGTTCTTTGAAAACTGAACGAAACAAACAACGTGAAACGTCAATTTTTATTTTTAGATGCTAGACAAACTAACTTTATTGGAGAGTTTGATCCTGGCTCAGGATGAACGCTGGCGGCGTGCCTAATACATGCAAGTCGAGCGAATGGATTGAGAGCTTGCTCTCAAGAAGTTAGCGGCGGACGGGTGAGTAACACGTGGGTAACCTGCCCATAAGACTGGGATAACTCCGGGAAACCGGGGCTAATACCGGATAACATTTTGAACTGCATGGTTCGAAATTGAAAGGCGGCTTCGGCTGTCACTTATGGATGGACCCGCGTCGCATTAGCTAGTTGGTGAGGTAACGGCTCACCAAGGCAACGATGCGTAGCCGACCTGAGAGGGTGATCGGCCACACTGGGACTGAGACACGGCCCAGACTCCTACGGGAGGCAGCAGTAGGGAATCTTCCGCAATGGACGAAAGTCTGACGGAGCAACGCCGCGTGAGTGATGAAGGCTTTCGGGTCGTAAAACTCTGTTGTTAGGGAAGAACAAGTGCTAGTTGAATAAGCTGGCACCTTGACGGTACCTAACCAGAAAGCCACGGCTAACTACGTGCCAGCAGCCGCGGTAATACGTAGGTGGCAAGCGTTATCCGGAATTATTGGGCGTAAAGCGCGCGCAGGTGGTTTCTTAAGTCTGATGTGAAAGCCCACGGCTCAACCGTGGAGGGTCATTGGAAACTGGGAGACTTGAGTGCAGAAGAGGAAAGTGGAATTCCATGTGTAGCGGTGAAATGCGTAGAGATATGGAGGAACACCAGTGGCGAAGGCGACTTTCTGGTCTGTAACTGACACTGAGGCGCGAAAGCGTGGGGAGCAAACAGGATTAGATACCCTGGTAGTCCACGCCGTAAACGATGAGTGCTAAGTGTTAGAGGGTTTCCGCCCTTTAGTGCTGAAGTTAACGCATTAAGCACTCCGCCTGGGGAGTACGGCCGCAAGGCTGAAACTCAAAGGAATTGACGGGGGCCCGCACAAGCGGTGGAGCATGTGGTTTAATTCGAAGCAACGCGAAGAACCTTACCAGGTCTTGACATCCTCTGAAAACCCTAGAGATAGGGCTTCTCCTTCGGGAGCAGAGTGACAGGTGGTGCATGGTTGTCGTCAGCTCGTGTCGTGAGATGTTGGGTTAAGTCCCGCAACGAGCGCAACCCTTGATCTTAGTTGCCATCATTAAGTTGGGCACTCTAAGGTGACTGCCGGTGACAAACCGGAGGAAGGTGGGGATGACGTCAAATCATCATGCCCCTTATGACCTGGGCTACACACGTGCTACAATGGACGGTACAAAGAGCTGCAAGACCGCGAGGTGGAGCTAATCTCATAAAACCGTTCTCAGTTCGGATTGTAGGCTGCAACTCGCCTACATGAAGCTGGAATCGCTAGTAATCGCGGATCAGCATGCCGCGGTGAATACGTTCCCGGGCCTTGTACACACCGCCCGTCACACCACGAGAGTTTGTAACACCCGAAGTCGGTGGGGTAACCTTTTTGGAGCCAGCCGCCTAAGGTGGGACAGATGATTGGGGTGAAGTCGTAACAAGGTAGCCGTATCGGAAGGTGCGGCTGGATCACCTCCTTTCTATGGAGAATTGATGAACGCTGTTCATCAATATAAGTTTCCGTGTTTCGTTTTGTTCAGTTTTGAGAGAACTATCTCTCATATATAAATGTATGTTCTTTGAAAACTAGATAACAGTGTAGCTCATATTTTTTAATTTTTAGTTTGGTTAAGTTAGAAAGGGCGCACGGTGGATGCCTTGACACTAGGAGTCGATGAAGGACGGGACTAACGCCGATATGCTTCGGGGAGCTGTAAGTAAGCTTTGATCCGAAGATTTCCGAATGGGGAAACCCACTATACGTAATGGTATGGTATCCTTACCTGAATACATAGGGTATGGAAGACAGACCCAGGGAACTGAAACATCTAAGTACCTGGAGGAAGAGAAAGCAAATGCGATTTCCTGAGTAGCGGCGAGCGAAACGGAACATAGCCCAAACCAAGAGGCTTGCCTCTTGGGGTTGTAGGACATTCTATACGGAGTTACAAAGGAACGAGGTAGACGAAGCGACCTGGAAAGGTCCGTCGTAGAGGGTAACAACCCCGTAGTCGAAACTTCGTTCTCTCTTGAATGTATCCTGAGTACGGCGGAACACGTGAAATTCCGTCGGAATCTGGGAGGACCATCTCCCAAGGCTAAATACTCCCTAGTGATCGATAGTGAACCAGTACCGTGAGGGAAAGGTGAAAAGCACCCCGGAAGGGGAGTGAAAGAGATCCTGAAACCGTGTGCCTACAAATAGTCAGAGCCCGTTAATGGGTGATGGCGTGCCTTTTGTAGAATGAACCGGCGAGTTACGATCCCGTGCGAGGTTAAGCTGAAGAGGCGGAGCCGCAGCGAAAGCGAGTCTGAATAGGGCGTTTAGTACGTGGTCGTAGACCCGAAACCAGGTGATCTACCCATGTCCAGGGTGAAGTTCAGGTAACACTGAATGGAGGCCCGAACCCACGCACGTTGAAAAGTGCGGGGATGAGGTGTGGGTAGCGGAGAAATTCCAATCGAACCTGGAGATAGCTGGTTCTCCCCGAAATAGCTTTAGGGCTAGCCTTAAGTGTAAGAGTCTTGGAGGTAGAGCACTGATTGAACTAGGGGTCCTCATCGGATTACCGAATTCAGTCAAACTCCGAATGCCAATGACTTATCCTTAGGAGTCAGACTGCGAGTGATAAGATCCGTAGTCAAGAGGGAAACAGCCCAGATCGCCAGCTAAGGTCCCAAAGTGTGTATTAAGTGGAAAAGGATGTGGAGTTGCTTAGACAACTAGGATGTTGGCTTAGAAGCAGCCACCATTTAAAGAGTGCGTAATAGCTCACTAGTCGAGTGACTCTGCGCCGAAAATGTACCGGGGCTAAATACACCACCGAAGCTGCGAATTGATACCAATGGTATCAGTGGTAGGGGAGCGTTCTAAGTGCAGTGAAGTCAGACCGGAAGGACTGGTGGAGCGCTTAGAAGTGAGAATGCCGGTATGAGTAGCGAAAGACGGGTGAGAATCCCGTCCACCGAATGCCTAAGGTTTCCTGAGGAAGGCTCGTCCGCTCAGGGTTAGTCAGGACCTAAGCCGAGGCCGACAGGCGTAGGCGATGGACAACAGGTTGATATTCCTGTACCACCTCTTTATCGTTTGAGCAATGGAGGGACGCAGAAGGATAGAAGAAGCGTGCGATTGGTTGTGCACGTCCAAGCAGTTAGGCTGATAAGTAGGCAAATCCGCTTATCGTAAAGGCTGAGCTGTGATGGGGAAGCTCCTTATGGAGCGAAGTCTTTGATTCCCCGCTGCCAAGAAAAGCTTCTAGCGAGATAAAAGGTGCCTGTACCGCAAACCGACACAGGTAGGCGAGGAGAGAATCCTAAGGTGTGCGAGAGAACTCTGGTTAAGGAACTCGGCAAAATGACCCCGTAACTTCGGGAGAAGGGGTGCTTTCTTAACGGAAAGCCGCAGTGAATAGGCCCAAGCGACTGTTTAGCAAAAACACAGCTCTCTGCGAAGCCGTAAGGCGAAGTATAGGGGGTGACACCTGCCCGGTGCTGGAAGGTTAAGGAGAGGGGTTAGCGTAAGCGAAGCTCTGAACTGAAGCCCCAGTAAACGGCGGCCGTAACTATAACGGTCCTAAGGTAGCGAAATTCCTTGTCGGGTAAGTTCCGACCCGCACGAAAGGTGTAACGATTTGGGCACTGTCTCAACCAGAGACTCGGTGAAATTATAGTACCTGTGAAGATGCAGGTTACCCGCGACAGGACGGAAAGACCCCGTGGAGCTTTACTGTAGCCTGATATTGAATTTTGGTACAGTTTGTACAGGATAGGCGGGAGCCATTGAAACCGGAGCGCTAGCTTCGGTGGAGGCGCTGGTGGGATACCGCCCTGACTGTATTGAAATTCTAACCTACGGGTCTTATCGACCCGGGAGACAGTGTCAGGTGGGCAGTTTGACTGGGGCGGTCGCCTCCTAAAGTGTAACGGAGGCGCCCAAAGGTTCCCTCAGAATGGTTGGAAATCATTCGTAGAGTGCAAAGGCATAAGGGAGCTTGACTGCGAGACCTACAAGTCGAGCAGGGACGAAAGTCGGGCTTAGTGATCCGGTGGTTCCGCATGGAAGGGCCATCGCTCAACGGATAAAAGCTACCCCGGGGATAACAGGCTTATCTCCCCCAAGAGTCCACATCGACGGGGAGGTTTGGCACCTCGATGTCGGCTCATCGCATCCTGGGGCTGTAGTCGGTCCCAAGGGTTGGGCTGTTCGCCCATTAAAGCGGTACGCGAGCTGGGTTCAGAACGTCGTGAGACAGTTCGGTCCCTATCCGTCGTGGGCGTAGGAAATTTGAGAGGAGCTGTCCTTAGTACGAGAGGACCGGGATGGACGCACCGCTGGTGTACCAGTTGTTCTGCCAAGGGCATAGCTGGGTAGCTATGTGCGGAAGGGATAAGTGCTGAAAGCATCTAAGCATGAAGCCCCCCTCAAGATGAGATTTCCCATAGCGTAAGCTAGTAAGATCCCTGAAAGATGATCAGGTTGATAGGTTCGAGGTGGAAGCATGGTGACATGTGGAGCTGACGAATACTAATAGATCGAGGACTTAACCATATAATATGTAGCAATGTTATCTAGTTTTGAAGGAATATACCTTCAATAGTTTGGTGATGATGGCAGAGAGGTCACACCCGTTCCCATACCGAACACGGAAGTTAAGCTCTCTAGCGCCGATGGTAGTTGGGACCTTGTCCCTGTGAGAGTAGGACGTCGCCAAGCAACTAAAACACGAGTCAAATGACTCGTGTTTTTTCGTGTTTTATTTTATAATCCATAGTAATAAAAAATGTGTTTAAAGTATTCATATTTTGTTTAAATACAGGGGAATGTGGCTAGGATAGTGAATAAGCAAAAGAGTTGCAAATTTTATTAATACGTATATAATTAAAGTCAAAGATAGTCAAAGTCAATAAAGGTGGCGGATAAATGAGAAATATATCTGATATCATTGAGCAATATCTAAAGCAAGTTATTGACTTAAGTAATAATAATGTGATTGAAATCAAGAGAAATGAGATTGCGGATCGATTCGAGTGCGTACCATCTCAAATCAATTATGTAATCAATACCCGTTTTACGTTAGAAAGAGGATTTGTAGTAGAAAGTAAACGTGGTGGAGGAGGTTACATTCGCATTATAAAAGTCAAACTGCATGACGATATAGATATTATTGATCAAATGCTTCATATGATTGATCATAGCGTTGCGCAAGGGAATGCAGAAAGTATGATTATACGTTTAATAGAAGAGGGAATTATAACAAATCGTGAAGCGAAACTGATGTTAAGCGTAATAGATCGTTCTGTATTATCAATGGATGTTCCTTCTCGAGATGAACTTAGGGCTCGAATATTATGCGCAATGTTAAGAACACTGAAATATAAATAAATATAACTTTTGTAAAAGATTGATAACTAAGATAAAGCAGTTAAATATTGTAGAAGTTTTGAAAAAGAACATGCACTTTTATTTAAACGGATTCAGGAAAGCGAACAATCTAGTAATGTATGAAAAGTACCATGAGATAGAGCGTTCCTGTTGTAAAGGTGGGGATAGTGATGACTTGTCAAAACTGTAATATAAGACCAGCAACTTTACATTATACAAAAGTAATTAACGAGAAGAAGGCGGAAGTTCATCTTTGTGAGCAATGTGCAGAGCAAAGTGGCTATACGTCTTTCTTTCCATCATCGCAGTCTAACTTTTCATTTCATGATTTATTTGCTGGTTTATTACACGGTGAATCAACAATGTTTGAAGAAGGAAAAAATGGATTTTCAAATGCAGATATAGTAAGATGTCCAGATTGTAAGATGACATATGAACAATTTACAAAAGTCGGACGTTTTGGCTGTTATTCTTGTTACGATACATTTAAGGAGCATTTAAAGCCATTATTAAAACGCCTTCACGGTGGGCATACAGAACATTGTGGGAAAATTCCGGAACGTATAGAAGGAAATATCCACTTAAAGAAAGAATTAGATGAACTAAAACTTATTCTGAAACAATACGTACAGAAAGAGGAATTTGAGAAAGCTGCAGAAGTAAGAGATAAGATCCGAGGTCTTGAAATACAGCTTAGTGAGCATAGAGAGGGGGAATAGTTCTATGTCACTGGACAAAATTATGAACGAAGCAATTAGTCCATGGATGAAGGGGGATGGCCCTGATTCTGATATTGTTTTAAGTAGTCGAATTCGTTTGGCTCGTAACTTTAAACAATATCAATTTTCCACTATGCAAAACGAAGAAGAAGCTAAACAGATTCATGAATTATTCAAAAAGAAATTCATAAATAAAGCAGTAGGGTCTTTTGGGGAGTTTGGACTATTAAAGATGAATGAATTAACCCCTCTTCAAAGGAGAGTTTTAGTCGAAAAGCATTTAATTAGTCCAAATCTTGCAGGGACAGAATATGGAGCATGTCTACTATCAGAAAGTGAACATATTAGTGTTATGCTTAATGAAGAAGACCATATTCGGATTCAGTGCCTATTTTCAGGATTACAGTTATCAGAGGCACTTCAAAGTGCCAATCAAATAGATAATTGGATTGAGAAAGAAGTTGAATACGCTTTTGATGAATCACTTGGATATATTACGAGTTGTCCTACTAATGTTGGCACAGGGTTAAGAGCTTCTGTGATGATACATTTACCGGGACTGGTTTTAACAAAAAGAATTAGCCGTATTATACAAGTAATTCAAAAATTAGGGTTAGTAGTAAGAGGAATATACGGTGAAGGTAGCGAAGCGTTAGGTAATATATTTCAAGTTTCAAATCAAATGACGCTAGGAAAGTCTGAAGAAGATATTATTGCAGATTTAAAGAGTGTCATTCAACAAATTATACAGCAAGAAAAAATGGCTAGAGAATTAATTGTACAAAATTCAAGTATTGAACTTGAAGATAAGGTTTATCGTTCTTACGGCATACTAGCAAACAGTCGTTTAATTCAATCTGCAGAAGCAGCCAATTGCTTATCAGATGTACGACTTGGTATTGATCTAGGATATATAAAAGGTATATCGAGAAATATTTTGACGGAGCTAATGGTTCTTACGCAACCAGGTATTTTACAACAATACGCAGGTGGACCTTTAGGGCCAGAAGAAAGAGATTATCGAAGAGCAACCTTAATCCGTGAGCGATTACGTATTGAAAAAAACTAAGCGCAAGTAGGAGGCGATTTCTATGATGTTTGGAAGATTTACAGAAAGAGCACAGAAAGTGTTAGCTTTATCTCAAGAGGAAGCAATTCGTATTGGGCATAATAATATTGGAACAGAACATATTTTACTTGGGCTTGTACGCGAAGGTGAAGGAATTGCAGCAAAAGCATTAATTGCTCTTGGATTAAGTCCAGAGAAAGTTCAAAAAGAAGTAGAAGCGTTAATTGGGCGAGGAACAGAAGCTTCTCAAACTGTACATTATACACCTCGTGCTAAAAAGGTTATTGAATTATCTATGGATGAAGCGCGTAAGCTAGGCCATTCTTACGTTGGAACAGAACACATTTTACTCGGTTTAATCCGTGAAGGTGAAGGTGTAGCCGCACGTGTTTTAAATAATTTAGGTGTAAGTCTAAATAAAGCAAGACAACAAGTGTTACAACTTCTTGGAAGTAATGAAGCTAGTTCAGGTCATCAAGGTGGTTCAGCAACAAATGCAAATACACCGACACTGGACAGTTTAGCAAGGGACTTAACAGTTGTTGCACGTGAAAATCGCTTAGACCCTGTTATTGGACGCGGTAAAGAAATTCAACGTGTAATTGAGGTATTAAGCCGTAGAACGAAAAATAACCCAGTATTAATTGGTGAGCCTGGTGTAGGTAAAACGGCAATTGCAGAAGGATTAGCACAGCAAATTGTAAATAATGAAGTTCCTGAAACTTTAAGAGATAAGCGTGTTATGACACTAGATATGGGTACAGTGGTAGCTGGAACAAAATATCGCGGTGAATTTGAAGATCGTTTAAAGAAAGTGATGGATGAAATTCGCCAAGCAGGCAATATTATTCTATTTATTGATGAGCTTCATACATTAATTGGTGCAGGTGGAGCAGAAGGTGCAATCGATGCATCGAATATTTTAAAACCATCTTTAGCACGAGGAGAGCTACAATGTATTGGGGCAACAACTTTAGATGAGTATCGTAAATATATTGAAAAAGACGCGGCTTTAGAAAGACGTTTTCAACCAATTCATGTTGATGAGCCAAGTTTAGAAGAATCGATTCAAATCTTGAAAGGTTTACGTGATCGTTATGAGGCGCATCACCGTGTATCTATTACAGATGACGCTATTGATGCAGCTGTAAAACTTTCAGATCGTTATATTACAGATCGCTTTTTACCGGATAAAGCAATTGATTTAATTGATGAAGCTGCTTCAAAAGTTCGCTTACGTTCTTATACAACACCACCAAACTTAAAAGAGCTTGAAGTGAAGCTTGAGGAGATTCGAAAAGAAAAAGATGCAGCTGTACAAAGTCAAGAATTTGAAAAGGCTGCATCCTTACGTGATATGGAGCAACGCTTACGTGAGAAGTTAGAAGATACAAAACGTCAATGGAAAGAGCAACAAGGAAAAGAAAATTCAGAGGTTACGGTAGAAGATATTGCAAATGTCGTTTCTACATGGACGCGTATCCCAGTTTCTAAACTTGCACAAACAGAGACTGATAAATTATTAAATTTAGAATCCATTCTTCATGATCGTTTGATTGGTCAAGATGAAGCAGTAGTAGCAGTAGCAAAAGCTGTTCGTCGTGCAAGAGCAGGATTAAAAGATCCGAAGCGCCCGATTGGTTCATTTATTTTCTTAGGACCAACAGGTGTAGGTAAAACAGAACTTGCAAGAGCACTAGCAGAATCTATGTTCGGTGATGAAGATGCAATGATTCGCATCGATATGTCAGAGTATATGGAGAAGCATTCTACTTCCCGTTTAGTTGGTTCTCCTCCAGGATATGTTGGATATGAAGAAGGTGGACAATTAACAGAGAAAGTTCGTCGCAAGCCATATTCAGTTGTATTATTAGATGAGGTAGAGAAAGCTCATCCGGATGTATTTAATATTCTACTACAAGTATTAGAAGATGGTCGTTTAACAGATTCTAAAGGACGTACAGTTGATTTCCGTAATACAATTGTTATTATGACGTCTAACGTTGGTGCCGAGGCGTTAAAACGTAACAAACATCTTGGATTTAATGTCCAAGATGAAAGCCGTGATTATTCGGATATGAAAGGTAAAGTAATGGATGAGTTGAAAAAGGCATTTCGTCCAGAATTCTTAAACCGTATTGATGAAATTATCGTATTCCATATGCTTGAGAAAAAACATATTCAAGAGATTGTAACTCTTATGGTAAATCAGTTAGTAAATCGCTTAAAAGAACAAGAAATCGAATTGCACTTAACGGAAGGGGCAATTTCAGCTATTGCAGATAAAGGATTTGATCGTGAGTATGGCGCTCGTCCACTTCGCAGAGCAATTCAGAAACATGTAGAAGATAGACTATCAGAAGAACTTTTAAAAGGTGCTATTGAGAAAGGACAAAAAGTTATCTTTGATGTAGAAGGAGAATCATTTGTCATTCATAGTGCGGAAAAGGTAAAATAAGTATAGACAAACAAAGAGGGCTACGCGATAGCCCTCTTTCTTGTACGAGAAGGATAAACGTTTATAGACGAAAGTGAAGTGAACTATAAAAAGGTATGGCTAAAAAGAAAACGAAATTTATATGTCAAGAATGTGGTTATCAGTCACCAAAATATATGGGTAAATGTCCTGGATGTGGTCAATGGAATACACTTGTTGAAGAAATGGAGCCAGTTGTATCATCTAGGCGCCTTAATTACGCGAATGCAATTCAAACGGAAGTAACAAAACCAAGACGTCTTACCGAAGTAGAAACAAAGTCTGAGGCACGTATTGAAACGGAATTTCAAGAGTTTAATCGTGTGCTTGGTGGTGGAATTGTAGATGGGTCCTTAGTGCTTATTGGTGGAGACCCTGGGATTGGAAAATCAACATTACTATTACAGATTTCATCACAATTAGCAGATTCTTCATATGATGTATTATACATATCGGGTGAGGAGTCGGCAAAGCAGATTAAACTTCGTGCAGATCGTTTGCATGTAAAGGGTAGCAATCTATTTGTTGTAGCAGAGACAGACCTGCAGCGTATTGCAGCACATATTGAAGAGATGAATCCAGCTTTTGTTGTTATTGATTCTATTCAAACGATACATTTACCTGAAGTGACGTCAGCACCAGGAAGTGTGGCACAAGTACGTGAATGTACAGCGGAATTAATGAAACTTGCAAAAACAAAAGGAATCCCTATTTTCATTGTCGGGCATGTGACAAAAGAAGGAGCAATTGCAGGACCTCGTATGTTAGAACATATGGTCGATGCAGTTCTTTACTTTGAAGGAGATCGACACCATACGTATCGTATTTTACGGGCTGTGAAGAACCGTTTTGGTTCCACGAATGAAATGGGTATCTTTGAAATGAAAGAGCTTGGTCTTGCGGAAGTTTTAAATCCTTCTGAAATCTTCCTTGAGGAAAGGCCGGTTGGTGTTGCAGGATCAACAGTAGTTGCTTCAATGGAAGGAACAAGACCGGTTTTAGTAGAAATACAAGCATTAATCTCCCCTACTAGTTTTGGAAATCCTCGAAGAATGGCGACGGGAATTGATCATAACCGTGTTTCGCTTATTATGGCAGTATTAGAAAAAAGAACAGGTTTACTATTGCAAAATCAAGATGCATATTTAAAAGTAGCTGGTGGTTTGAAATTAGACGAACCGGCAATTGATTTAGCAGTGGCTTTAAGTATAGCCTCAAGTTTTAGGGATAAATCTACGGCACCAACTGATGCAGTAATAGGAGAAGTAGGATTAACTGGAGAAATAAGAAGAGTATCAAGAATCGAACAACGTGTACAAGAAGCGGCTAAATTAGGATTTCAACGTGTTATTATTCCTAGAAAAAACTTAGGAGGATGGACAATTCCGGATGGGATTGAGGTTGTAGGTGTTTCTAATTTAGGAGAAGCGCTTCGTTTGACATTAGGAGGCTAGGCTATGGAAGAAAATAAGCAACGTGTCAAAAGTATGATTAATATTTTACAGCTCGTGGCCCCAGGAACACCACTGCGTGAAGGGATAGATAATGTACTTCGCGCACAAACAGGGGGGCTAATTGTTCTTGGATATAATGAGCAGATTAAAAGTATTGTGGATGGTGGTTTTCACATTAATTGTGCATTCTCTCCTGCTAGTTTATATGAATTAGCAAAAATGGACGGGGCACTTATTTTAAATGAAACGGGAAGTAAAATTTTAATAGCGAATGCACAGTTAGTTCCAGAGGCATCTATTGATTCTATTGAAACAGGTATGCGTCACCGAACAGCAGAACGTGTAGCGAAGCAGACGGGCAGCCTTGTTGTGGCCATTTCACAAAGACGTAACGTAATTACGCTATATCAAGGGAACTTACGTTATACACTAAAAGATATAGGGGTTATTTTAACAAAAGCAAATCAAGCTATTCAAACGTTAGAAAAATATAAGGCTGTATGGAATGATGGTATTACGAATTTGGGCATTCTAGAATTTGAAGAGGTCGTTACAATGTCTGAGGTAGTTCACGTTTTACATAGTGTTGAAATGGTACTGCGTATTAAAAATGAAATATTGAGCTATATTCATGAGCTCGGAACAGAAGGTAGGTTAATTCGTTTACAGCTTACAGAATTGCTAGCTGATTTAGAAGCAGAGGCAGCATTGTTAATTAAAGATTATCACCAGGAGAAAACACAAGACCATCATCAAATTTTGAAAAAGTTACAGGACCTTGCAAATACACAACTTTTAGAGGATAGTGATTTAGTTAAATTACTTGGCTATCCAGGGCAAACTAGTTTAGAAGAAAGTGTGACGCCAAGGGGATATCGAATTACAAGCAAAATCTCTCGTGTTCCGCCACTTATCATTGAAAATTTAATTAATCGATTCAAAACGTTGCAAGGAGTTTGTCGCGCGACGATTCATGAATTGGATGATGTGGAAGGAATTGGGGAAGTAAGGGCGAAGAAAATACGAGAAGGCCTAAAAAGAATTCAAGAGCATCTCTATATGAGTAGACACAATTAAGAATATTACATTGATTCCATAATATAACGACACTAGAACATTTTTGGTATATGATATGATATATTGGTAAATAAAACTATTTATAAAAAAAAACACGTCCGCTTTTGCATTCGGCGTTTTGATTAGCGAAACAATGGTTAATAATGAGTAGGAGGTGGTTGGATGTTAAAACGGATCGTACAGCTCTTCTTTCTAGTAATCGGGGGAGCGTTAGGGATTTACTTAATCCCAAAAGTTATTAATGTATTAGACATCGGTGCTGTTCCTTTATTGGAAGGATCGTATGTTCGTGCGATTATTGGTGCAATTATTTTATTTTTAACAACATTTTGGCTTGTAGATTATATTGTTCAACTTATTAAGCATATTGAAGAGGCTCTTGTAAAGGCGCCTGTAGCAGATGTTTTATTTGGTACATTAGGATTGATCTCTGGTCTTATTGTTGCATATTTAATTTTAATACCGATTCGTGAATTTACAATTCCGGTTATTAGTACGGTGTTGCAAGTGTTCTTCACTCTTTTACTTGGATATTTAGGATTCCAAGTAGGATTTAAAAAGAGGAATGAATTGCTAGGATTATTTACATTACCCCAACGCGGAGGTAAGAAGAAAAATAATAGCGAGAACGAAGAGGTAGAAGCAGAAAAATCTACGACTCATTGGAAAATTCTCGATACGAGTGTAATTATCGATGGACGTATTGCTGATATTTGCCAAACGAAGTTTTTGGAAGGAACAATTGTGATTCCACAATTCGTATTAGAAGAGCTTCAGCATATTGCCGATTCTTCCGATGCTTTAAAGCGTAATCGTGGTCGCAGAGGACTAGACATTTTAAATCGTATTCAAAAAGAGATGCCGATTCCGGTAGAAATTTATGAAGGCGATTTCGAGGATATCCAAGAGGTGGATAGCAAACTTGTAAAGTTAGCAAAAATCACCGGTGGAACTGTAGTAACGAATGATTTCAACTTAAATAAAGTTTCTGAATTACAAGGAGTAACGGTGTTAAACATTAATGATTTAGCTAATGCAATTAAACCAGTTGTACTCCCTGGCGAAGAATTAAATGTTTATGTTGTGAAAGATGGTAAAGAGCAAAACCAAGGTGTTGCGTACTTAGATGATGGTACGATGATTGTAGTAGAAGATGGTAGAGAGTATGTAGGTTCGCAACTTAATGTACTGGTTACTAGCGTATTACAAACATCGGCTGGTCGTATGATTTTCGCAAAACGTAAATTATTAGAAAAAGCATTATAGGTAGAGGATTATTAATATGTATACATTAATTATTCCGGCAGCCGGCCAAGGAAAGCGGATGGGTGCTGGCAAAAATAAGTTGTTCTTACTTATAAACGAAGTACCGATTATCGTTCATACATTACGTGCTTTTGAAAGAGATAAAGAGTGCAAAAGTATTGTTATGGCAATTAACGAAGAGGAACGCCCGTATTTTGAGGAATTAATGCAGAAGTATCCGATTGAAAAACAGGTACAATTTATTCAGGGTGGAGCCGAAAGACAAGATAGTGTATATAACGCGATTCAGCATGCGAGTGATGTTGAATACGTTCTTGTACATGACGGAGCGCGCCCATTCGTAACGAATAAAGTGATTCAAGACGTATTAACAGCAGCAGAAAAATATGGAGCTTCCATTTGTGCAGTGCCAGTAAAGGATACAGTTAAGAAAGTAGAGCAAGGTGTTGTTGTCGAAACGGTAGAACGATCTCAGCTTAAGGCTGTACAAACACCGCAAGGGTTCTCTGTTTCTCTTTTGTTAGAAGCTCATAGAAGTGCAAAACAGAGTTGTTTTCTTGGTACAGATGATGCAAGTCTCGTGGAACGTATTGGTAAGCAAGTAGGTGTAGTAGAGGGGAGTTACTATAATATTAAAGTGACGACTCCAGAGGATTTACTAATTGCTGAAAGTTTCCTTCATGTTCAGAAAAAATAGCCGTGATGGTGTATAACAAAGGAAAGCTCGGCAATGGCCGGGCTTTTCTTTGTAGGGATATCAATATAATATAGAGTCATAAAGCTCAGTGGTTTAGCTCAAGGAGGATGTAAAGAATGTTTCGAATTGGACAAGGTTTTGATGTGCATGAATTTGCGGAAGGTAGACCGTTAATTATTGGCGGAATTACAATTCCACACGAGAAAGGATTAATCGGTCATTCAGATGCAGATGTATTGTTACATACGATTGCTGATGCATGTTTAGGTGCCATTGCAGCAGGAGATATTGGAAAGCATTTTCCTGATACAGACCCAGCTTTTAAAGATGCAGATTCAGCTGTATTGTTACAAAAAGTTTGGGAATTTGTGCGTGAACAAGGTTACGAGTTAGGGAACTTAGATTGTACAATTATTGCTCAAAAGCCAAAAATGGCACCGCATATTGAAAGTATGCGTAAACGTATTAGTGAACTGTTAGAAACGTCTATAGATAACATTAATGTAAAGGCAACAACAACAGAGAAATTAGGATTTACAGGTAGAGAAGAAGGAATTGCTTCTCAAGCAGTGGTATTATTACAGAAAAAATAATGGTTTTTAATTCGTAAGATGGATAATCACATTTTTTTGTTGTACAATTATAGAATGTGTAGACATTAAGAATGGAAGGTGTACCAATTATGGAAAAGCAAGTGAGAGTGCGCTATGCGCCAAGTCCAACAGGACACTTACATATCGGAAATGCGCGTACGGCATTATTTAATTATTTATTTGCTCGTCATTTAGATGGCAAGTTTATTATTCGTATTGAAGATACTGATGTAAAACGTAACGTGGCTGGTGGAGAAGAAAGCCAATTAAAATACTTGAAATGGCTCGGTATGGACTGGGATGAAGGTGTTGATGTTGGCGGTGAATTTGGACCATATCGTCAAACAGAGCGTTTAGATATTTATAAAAAATTATATCTAGATTTATTAGAGCGTGGTTTAGCTTACAAATGTTATATGACAGAAGAAGAGCTAGAAGCAGAGCGTGAAGGACAAATTTCTCGTGGTGAAACACCTCGTTATGCAGGTAACCACCGTGATTTAACTGAAGAACAAATGAAAGAATTTGAAGCTGAGGGACGTATTCCAAGTATTCGTTTCCGTGTACCAGCTGATCGTGATTACACATTTAAAGATATCGTAAAAGATGAAGTAGCATTCCATTCAAATGATTTCGGTGATTTCGTTATCGTGAAAAAAGATGGAATTCCAACTTATAACTTTGCGGTAGCAGTAGATGATCACTTAATGGAAATTACACATGTACTTCGTGGTGATGACCATATTTCAAATACGCCAAAACAAATGATGATTTATGAAGCTTTCGGTTGGGATATCCCGCAATTTGGCCATATGACTTTAATTGTAAATGAAAGCCGTAAAAAATTAAGTAAGCGTGATGAATCTATTATTCAATTTATTGAGCAATATAAAGAGCTTGGATATCTTCCAGAAGCAATCTTTAACTTTATTGCACTACTAGGTTGGTCGCCGGTAGGAGAAGAAGAAATCTTCTCTCAAGAAGAGTTTATCAAAATGTTCGATGCAGCTCGTTTATCAAAATCACCTGCATTATTTGATTCTCAAAAATTAAAATGGATGAACAACCAATATATGAAAAAGCAAGATTTAGATACGGTGGTAGAATTAAGCTTACCGCATCTAGTGAAAGCTGGACGTATAGGTGAAACTTTAAGTGAACAAGAGCAAGCTTGGATTCGTGATGTAATTGCGTTATATCATGAACAAATGAGTTTTGGAGCTGAAATTGTAGAGCTTTCTGAAATGTTCTTCAAAGATCATGTTGATCATGAAGAAGAAGGACAAGAAGTATTAAAAGGTGAACAAGTACCAGAAGTACTTCGTGCATTTGCTGGTCAAGTAGAAGCACTAGAGGCGATGGAACCAGCAGCAATTAAGGCGGCTATTAAAGCAGTTCAAAAGGAAACAGGTCATAAAGGTAAAAACTTATTTATGCCAATCCGTGTTGCAACTACTGGTCAAACACATGGCCCAGAGCTTCCTAATGCTATTGCACTTCTTGGAAAAGAAAAAGTTTTAAATCGTCTTCAAAAAGTAATTGGTTAACATTTTCTAGGTTTAGAAATATAATAAGTATACTTAAAACCTAATAAGGAAAAGCGACGAGAAGGAGAAGTAGAAAATCAGGCTTTTTACAGAGAGAACCACCTTTAGGCTGGAAGTGGTTTATAAGCGGGTTTTTGAAATGCCCCTTCGAGTCTTCTGCTGAACAGCAAAATGTTTTGTGAAACATCTTAAGGCGTTAAAGTAAGCAGAAGCGGTGTACACCGTTATCAGAGATGAGTTTGAGGCTTTTTTAGCCTAAACAGAGTGGAACCGCGCTTAAAAGGCGTCTCTGTCAATATGACAGAGGCGTCTTTTTTTATACCGTAAAACTGGGTATGAGTATAAATTTTATCTACGTGTATAAAGATTTAGGGAGATAAGTAGGGAGTTAGTTCACTCGAAAAAGCAGCCCATAAAGGGGAGGGAACATCGATGTTTAAGAGGCTTCGGGAAGATATTGAAGTCGTTTTTGAACAGGATCCAGCGGCAAGAGGTTATTTCGAAGTCATTTTAACTTACTCTGGATTACATGCAGTTTGGGCTCATCGAATTGCACATGCTTTTTATAAAAGGGATTTTTTCTTTCTTGCACGTTTTGTTTCACAAGTTAGTCGTTTTTTTACTGGCATTGAGATTCATCCAGGAGCAACTATTGGTCGACGCTTTTTCATAGACCATGGAATGGGAGTTGTAATTGGAGAAACTTGTGAAATTGGTGATAATGTAACAATTTATCAAGGGGTTACATTAGGTGGTACAGGAAAAGAAAAAGGCAAGAGGCATCCAACAATTCAGGATAATGTATTAATTGCGACGGGTGCTAAAGTCCTTGGTTCTATTACTGTGGGAGAGAATTCTAAAATCGGGGCAGGGTCTGTCGTATTAAAAGAAGTTCCTGCACATTCTACAGTTGTAGGTATACCTGGCCGAGTCGTTATTCAAAATGGAGTAAAGATTGGTCAAGAATTAAATCACTCTGACCTTCCGGATCCAATTTTTGATAAATTAAAGGCTATGGAAGTAGAACTTGATAAATTGAAGAAACAACTGGAAGTAAAGGTAGAAAGGAAGGATAAAAATGACTATTCACATTTATAATACGTTAACACGTCAAAAAGAAGAGTTTGTTCCATTAGAAGAAAATAAGGTAAAGATGTATGTATGCGGACCTACAGTCTATAACTACATTCATATTGGCAATGCAAGACCTCCTATGGTATTCGATACAGTACGTCGCTATCTAGAATATAAAGGGTACGATGTGCAATACGTATCGAACTTTACGGACGTAGATGATAAATTAATTAAAGCGGCAAATGAATTAGGTGAAGATGTACCGACAATTGCTAATCGTTTTGTTGAAGCGTACTTTGAAGATGTAACAGCGCTAGGTTGCAAACACGCAACAGTCCATCCTCGTGTAACAGAAAATATGGATATCATTATTGAATTTATTCAAGAACTTGTGAATAAAGGGTATGCATACGAATCAGAGGGTGATGTGTACTTTAAAACGAAGGAATTCGAAGGTTACGGTAAATTATCACATCAACCAATCGCAGATTTACGTCACGGTGCTCGTATTGAGGTAGGGGAAAAGAAACAAGACCCTCTTGATTTTGCTTTATGGAAAGCTGCGAAAGAAGGAGAAATCTTCTGGGAAAGCCCTTGGGGGCAAGGGCGTCCAGGGTGGCATATTGAATGCTCAGCAATGGCACGTAAGTACTTAGGGGATACAATTGACATTCATGCTGGTGGTCAAGACTTGGCGTTCCCGCATCATGAAAATGAAATTGCGCAGTCGGAAGCATTGACTGGAAAAACGTTTGCACGTTACTGGATGCATAATGGATATATTAATATTAACAATGAGAAGATGTCTAAATCGCTTGGTAACTTTATTTTAGTTCACGATATTATTAAGCAATACGACCCACAGTTAATTAGATTCTTTATGTTATCAGTACACTATCGTCATCCGATTAACTTTAGTGAAGAGTTATTACAAAGTACGAATAATGGGCTGGAAAGAATTAAAACAGCTTATGGAAACTTAAAGCATCGTATGGAAAGCAGTACGGATTTAACAGACCATAATGAGAAATGGTTAGTTGAAATAGAGAAATTCCAGACTGCATTTGAAGAGGCAATGAATGATGACTTTAACACTGCGAATGCAATTACCGAATTATACAATGTAGCCAATCATGCAAATCAATATTTACTTGAAGAGCATACATCTAAAGTTGTGATCGAAGCATACGTAAAACAATTGGAAACGTTATTTGATATTTTAGGATTAGAATTAACGCAAGAAGAATTGCTGGATGAAGAAATTGAAGAACTTATCCAAAAGCGCATTGAGGCTCGTAAAAATCGCGATTTCGCATTGTCTGATCAAATTCGTGACGATTTAAAAGGACGTAATATTATTTTAGAAGATACCGCTCAAGGTACAAGATGGAAAAGAGGATAAGGATGATTGATGCAAAGCAATTAAACAGCTTGGCGTTAGCGTATATGGGTGATGCGGTATATGAACAATATATCCGCTATCACCTCCTTCAAAAAGGAAAGGTTCGCCCTAATCAATTACATCGCTTAGGGACGAGCTTTGTTTCAGCAAAAGCACAGGCGAAAGTTGTCTATCATTTATTAGAGACGTCGTTTTTGACAGAGGAAGAAGAGGCGGTATTAAGAAGAGGACGTAATGCAAATTCAGGTACGGTTCCGAAAAATACGGATGTACAAACATATCGACATAGTACAGCCTTTGAAGCGCTAATTGGTTATCATCATTTATTAAATAACCGTGAAAGATTAGACGAAATTGTATATAAGGCAATTGCAGTTTTAGAAGAAAAGGAAGGGGGCACATCATCATGAGTAGTGAATATATTATCGGACGTAACCCTGTAATTGAAGCGTTACGATCAGGGAGAGATATTAATAAAATTTGGATCGCAGAAGGTGCTGCCAAAGGACAAGTGCAGATTGTACTAGCGTTAGCGAAAGAAAATAAGGTTATTTTACAACATGCACCAAAGAAAAAGTTAGATCAATTAGTTGAGGGTAATCATCAAGGTGTAATCGCTCAAGTAGCTGCATATCAGTATGCGGAGTTAGAAGATTTATTCAAAGTGGCAGAAAAACGTAATGAAGATCCATTCTTCTTAATTTTAGATGAGATTGAAGATCCGCATAACTTAGGTTCTATTATGCGTACTGCTGATGCGACAGGAGCTCATGGGATTATTATTCCAAAGAGAAGGGCTGTGGGGCTTACAGCGTCAGTTGCGAAAGCATCAACAGGAGCAATTGAATACATTCCTGTTGCACGCGTAACGAACTTATCCCGTACAATTGATGAATTAAAAGAACGTGGACTTTGGATTGCTGGTACAGATGCCAAAGGAAAAACGGATTATCGTAATTTAGATGGTAAAATGCCGATTGGGTTAGTAATTGGTAGTGAAGGAAAAGGTATGAGCCGTATTATTGGTGAAAAGTGTGATTTCCTAATCACTCTACCGATGGTTGGTAAAGTTACATCCTTAAATGCTTCCGTAGCCGCAAGTTTGTTAATGTATGAGGTATATCGTAAACGTCACGAAATTGGTAAATAAAAGATGAACGATATTTTAATCGTTGACGGTTACAACATTATCGGAGCTTGGGGAGATTTGAAGAAACTGCGGGATGTAGATTTACAATCATCAAGAGATGCACTTATTGATAAGATGGCGGATTATCAAGGTTATACAGGCACAAAAGTGATGATAGTCTTTGATGCCTATACAGTACATGGTATTGAAAAAAAGATGAAACAATCTCGTGTGGAAGTAATATTCACACGAAAGAATCAAACTGCAGATGAAAAGATAGAGCAACTTGCGATAGAGCTTAGAAATATAAATACACGAATATATGTTGCGACTTCTGATTACACGGAACAATGGGTTATATTTGCGCAAGGTGCCCTTCGGAAATCTGCGCGTGAATTAGAGTTGGAAGTACAGGCAATGGAGCAACAAGTAAGAAGGCGTACAAAAGACACGAAAGAACAGCAACCCGCCATGCGAAAGATATTTAGTAAAGATATTACAGAAAAATTAGAAAAATTAAGAAGAGGAGAGCGTTGAAGCATTGACGCTCTTTGTCTTTTTACTGTATAATATTGCTAAATAAATAGCGGTCGGAGGGATCAAGGTGGAAGCAGGCTTCGTAAGTGTAGGCGACGTTACATTTCGTGATTTAGAGGATGAGGCAATCGTTGAGTTAGTTCGAAAAGGTAATACTGACGCTCTAGAATATTTAATTCACAAGTATAAGAACTTTGTTCGCGCGAAATCAAGATCTTACTTTTTAGTGGGTGCCGATCGAGAAGACATTGTTCAAGAAGGTATGATAGGGTTGTTTAAAGCAATTCGTGATTATAAAGAGGACAAGCTGTCTTCATTCAAAGCATTTGCTGAACTGTGTATCACTCGACAAATTATTACCGCTATTAAAACGGCAACAAGACAAAAACATATTCCCTTAAATTCATATGTGTCTTTAGATAAGCCGATTTACGATGAGGAATCTGATCGAACATTATTGGATGTTATTTCTGAAGCGAAGGTAACTGATCCTGAAGAGATGATTATTAGCCAAGAAGAATATACAGACATAGAATCAAAAATATCAGAATTATTAAGCGATTTAGAAAGAAAAGTACTTTCTTTATATCTAGATGGGCGTTCTTATCAAGAGATTTCAGAACAGTTAAACAGACATGTGAAATCTATTGATAACGCTTTACAGCGGGTGAAGAGGAAATTGGAACGATATATGGAAATGCGAGAAAGTACAACTTTAAATTCATAACAAATAACAAGTACAACAGGTGTAAAATAAATCACCTGTTTTCTTTTGTAGAGCGTACAAAATGCATGTCATTGACATTGTCTTTTATTGTATGATACATTTTTAGGGACATAATGTTACAAGGTTGGTGTAACTAATGAGGAAAAAAGTTGTACTCTCATGTGAAGAGTGTAAAAATCGAAACTACTCTACTATGAAAGATACGAGCTCAATAGAGCGACTTGAAATAAAAAAGTTTTGTAAAACATGCAATCAGCATACAGTTCACAAGGAAACAAAATAAATAATTGAAATAATACACTGGAGGTCCCGCAGATGCGTTTAACGAACTTTTTCGGCGATGTAGGTCGCGAAATGAAAAAAGTAAGTTGGCCTAAAAAAGATGAATTACTCCGCTCAACAGCGACTGTTGTTGCTACAGTTGTGTTCTTTGCGATTTTCTTCGCAGTAGTTGATATGGGCATTTCTTCTTTAATTCGGTTAATTCTTGGTTAATTCTTGAATAAGAAGCACTTATCCATGATATAATGTTATTTATAAGAACTGTGTAAAAGCCCGGTGAACGGGTTTTTTCATTTGCGCAAAAAAATGTACGTCAGGGAGGGAAGGACGCTCGTCCTAAATGAATGGAAAAAAGTTGGTATGTTGTCCATACTTATTCTGGATATGAAAATAAAGTAAAAGCAAACCTAGAGAAGCGTGTAGAATCAATGGGTATGCAAGATAAAATTTTCCGTGTTGTTGTCCCGGAAGAAGTAGAAGTAGAAATGAAAAACGGAAAAGAAAAATTAATGAAAAGAAAAGTGTTCCCAGGTTATGTATTAGTAGAATTAATCATGACTGATGATTCTTGGTATGTTGTACGTAACACGCCGGGTGTAACTGGGTTCGTTGGTTCTTCTGGTTCTGGATCTAAGCCATCGCCTCTATTAGAAGAGGAAGTTGTTACCATTATGAAACATATGGGAATGGACAACGAAGTGGTTGATTTCGACTTTGAACTTCATGAGACAGTACGTGTAAATGAGGGGCCATTCGCAGATTATACAGGTGCTATTGAAGAAATTGATGTGGAGAAGAAAAAGGTTAGTGTACTTGTGGACATGTTTGGTCGCGAGACTCCAGTTGAACTTGACTTCCATCAAATTGAAAAATTATAAAATGAAACTTGAAATGAATTGTAAAAAGTGATAATATCTTTTAAGTCAGTACGTCTTCATTATCGGAGGCGTTTTTTGAAAGATTTTATCCTTACAGATAAAATATGACGTGGGAGGGCAAATCACTGTCCAATTGACCACATCACGGACTTAAGGAGGTGTGTCTCGTGGCTAAAAAGGTAATTAAAATGGTAAAGCTTCAAATTCCTGCAGGTAAAGCTAACCCAGCTCCACCAGTTGGTCCAGCATTAGGACAAGCAGGTGTTAACATCATGGGCTTCTGTAAAGAGTTTAACGCTCGTACAGCAGATCAAGCTGGTCTTATCATCCCTGTTGAAATTACGGTATTTGAGGACCGTTCATTCACTTTCATTACTAAAACTCCTCCTGCTGCTGTTCTTCTTAAGAAAGTAGCTGGTATTGAGTCTGGTTCTGGTGAACCAAATCGTAATAAAGTGGCAACTGTTAAGCGTGATAAAGTACGCGAAATCGCTGAAACTAAAATGCCTGACCTAAACGCTGCTAGCGTAGAAGCTGCAATGCGTATGGTTGAAGGTACTGCACGCAGTATGGGCATCGTTATCGAAGACTAATTCGATTTGTTTTTAAAAAAAGGTTGCGGGTCTGGAATTCCAATTCGCAACCTTTATTATCGTAAATGATTATCGTTTTTAAATAAATGGATGGCGCTCATCCTCAGGTTATACCTGAAAACAGGCGTAAACGTGGGAGGTTATTCCGCTAAAACCACATTCGAGGAGGA
Source organism: Bacillus sp. FSL K6-0268 (assembly GCF_038005425.1). Classification (NCBI taxonomy): domain Bacteria; kingdom Bacillati; phylum Bacillota; class Bacilli; order Caryophanales; family Bacillaceae; genus Bacillus; species Bacillus sp. FSL K6-0268. The sequence continues at coordinate 3,400,850 of NZ_JBBOTF010000001.1, read as the reverse complement.
AATAAAAATGGCTAAAAGAGGTAAAAAGTACGTAGAAGCTGCAAAGCTTGTTGACCGTGCAGCTGCTTACTCTGCAACAGAAGCAGTAGAATTAGTAAAGAAAACAAACACAGCTAAATTTGATGCAACTGTAGAAGCTGCATTCCGTTTAGGTGTTGACCCTAAGAAAGCTGACCAACAAATCCGTGGTGCAGTTGTTCTTCCGCACGGTACTGGTAAAGTACAACGTGTATTAGTGTTCGCTAAAGGTGAAAAAGCTAAAGAAGCTGAAGCTGCTGGAGCTGACTTCGTAGGCGATACTGATTACATCGGTAAAATCCAACAAGGTTGGTTCGATTTCGATGTAGTAGTAGCAACTCCTGACATGATGGGTGAAGTTGGTAAACTTGGTCGCGTATTAGGACCTAAAGGTTTAATGCCAAACCCTAAAACTGGAACAGTTACTTTCGATGTAACTAAAGCTGTTAACGAAATCAAAGCTGGTAAAGTTGAATACCGCGTTGATAAAGCTGGTAACATCCACGTTCCAATCGGTAAAGTATCTTTCGAAGATGCTAAATTAGTAGAAAACTTCAAAACAATCGCTGATACTTTATTAAAAGTTAAGCCATCTGCTGCAAAAGGTACTTACATGAAGAACGTAACAGTTGCTTCTACAATGGGACCTGGCGTACGTGTAGACGTTTCTACATTAGCGTAAAAATTGGAAGTTGACTTCATAAAGAAGATTTAATATAATCATTTATGTTGTGAATTTAAATAGTGTACCGTAGACAGTAGGTGTCAATAGACTTAATTTCCTACCTAGGTGTTAATATACGAAACGGAATTTTTTTCTGTGACTATATGCCTCCATGTCTACAAGTTGGGCATGGAGGTTTTTAGTGCACTTTCGGTACATCTTCTATATAATCTACAGGAGGTGTAATAACATGAGCAAAGTAATCGAAACTAAACAACAAGTTGTAACTGAAATCGCGGACAAACTTCGTGCTAGTAAATCTACGATCGTTGTTGACTACCGTGGTTTAACAGTTTCTGAAGCAACAGAATTACGTAAGCAATTACGTGAAGCTGGCGTTGAGTTCAAAGTTTACAAAAACTCTCTAACTCGTCGTGCTGCAGAATCTGCTGAAATGGCTGAGTTAAACGAATTCTTAACAGGACCAAACGCAATCGCGTTCAGTAACGAGGATGTAGTTGCTCCTGCGAAAGTATTAAACGACTTCGCTAAAAATCATGAAGCTTTAGAAATTAAAGCGGGCGTAATCGAAGGTAAACTTGTAACACTTGATGAGGTTAAAGCAATCGCTACTCTTCCATCACGTGAAGGCTTACTTTCTATGCTTCTTAGCGTTCTTCAAGCTCCAATCCGTAACCTTGCACTTGCTACTAAAGCAGTTGCAGAACAAAAGGAAGAGCAAGGCGCTTAATTTTTTAAAAGATAATTACGTATTATCGATAAAACAATACAAACCTATTTAAGGGAGGATATTTACAATGACTAAAGAACAAATCATTGAAGCAGTTAAATCTATGACTGTATTAGAACTTAACGACTTAGTAAAAGCTATCGAGGAAGAATTCGGCGTAACTGCTGCTGCTCCTGTAGCTGTTGCTGGTGGCGCTGGAGAAGCTGCTGCTGAGAAAACTGAATTTGATGTGGAACTAACTAGCGCTGGTGCACAAAAAATCAAAGTTATCAAAGTTGTTCGTGAAATCACTGGTCTTGGCTTAAAAGAAGCTAAAGAATTAGTTGACAACACTCCAAAAGTAATCAAAGAAGCTGCTGCTAAAGAAGAAGCTGAAGAAATCAAAGCTAAACTTGAAGAAGTTGGCGCTGCTGTAGAAGTTAAGTAATTAACTTTTGATGCTTTAAAAAAAGCTCGCTCTCATGCGAGCTTTTTTTTTAACTGTAAAGAAGAGAGGTGGCCATATGGCAGACCATTATTTTTCTAACGACCCTTCTAGTAAAAGTGATCGTAAGCGATGGGAATTTGCACTTCGTGGATCTCAATTTACTTTCTTATCCGACCATGGGGTGTTCTCGAAAAACGAAGTGGACTTTGGTTCCCGTCTTTTAATTGAAGCTTTTCAAATGCCAGATATTAAAGGTAATATATTAGATGTAGGTTGCGGATACGGTCCTATTGGTTTGTCGCTAGCGAAAGAGTTTCAAGGTCGTGAAGTTCACATGGTGGATGTGAATGAAAGGGCGCTTGGACTTGCGAAAGAAAACGCCGCTAATAACAAAATCGAGAATATACGTATTTTTCAAAGTAGCGTCTATGAAAATGTAGATGGCAAGTATGCTGCTATTCTATCTAACCCTCCGATTCGTGCGGGTAAAGATGTCGTACATGAAATTTTAGAAAAAGCTGTGGAGTATTTAGTTCCAGGTGGAGAACTTTGGATTGTTATTCAAAAGAAGCAAGGTGCACCATCTGCGCTGAAAAAACTAGAGGAAGTATTTTCTGAAGTTGAGGTTGTAGAAAAGAAAAAAGGATATTATATCATAAAATCAAAAAAACGTTGACGGTTATTTTTGGCTATGTTAACATTATACAATGCCAATATATGATTTTCTGCGTTGAGAAAGATGTATATTTTTGTTTCTCTTGGAAAAGATAGTAAAATCAGCAGATTATGAAACAGAATGATGGTTTTCTTATAGAAGCCATTTTTCTTTTTTGAGCAGGTAGAAAGACTCAACGTATTTATCTTTAAGAGAAAAAGACTACGCTAATAGCAGTAGTTGTATTTATTTGTGATTTTGCACAAATTTTTTTGTGCATTTATAATACTCATGATTTGAGGGGTGAAGCAGTTGACAGGTCAACTAGTTCAATACGGACGCCACCGCCAACGAAGAAGTTATGCCCGTATTAGTGAAGTATTAGAGTTACCAAATCTTATCGAAATTCAAACCTCTTCTTATCAGTGGTTTCTTGATGAGGGTTTGCGAGAAATGTTCCAAGACATTTCTCCGATTGAAGACTTTACGGGAAATCTATCGCTTGAATTTATCGACTACAGCTTAGGTGAACCTAAATACTCTGTAGACGAATGCAAAGAGCGTGATGTGACGTATGCAGCACCACTTCGTGTAAAAGTGCGTCTAATCAACAAGGAAACTGGTGAAGTAAAAGAACAAGATGTGTTCATGGGAGATTTCCCACTCATGACAGAGACTGGAACATTCGTAATTAACGGTGCAGAACGTGTTATCGTTTCCCAGTTAGTTCGCTCTCCAAGCGTATACTATAGTGGCAAAGTGGATAAAAACGGAAAACGTGGTTTTACTGCTACTGTAATTCCAAACCGCGGAGCTTGGTTAGAGTATGAGACAGATGCTAAGGATGTTGTATATGTGCGTATTGACCGTACGCGTAAACTTCCTGTAACTGTTTTGTTACGCGCATTAGGGTTTGGCTCTGATCAAGAAATCACCGAGCTTTTAGGTGATAACGAATACTTAAGCAACACATTAGAAAAAGACAACACAGATAGCACAGAAAAAGCATTGCTTGAAATTTATGAGCGTCTACGTCCTGGTGAACCACCAACAGTAGAAAATGCTAAGAGCTTACTTGTGTCTCGTTTCTTCGATCCAAAGCGCTACGATTTAGCAAATGTAGGTCGCTATAAGATCAACAAGAAGTTACACATTAAAAACAGATTGTTTAATCAACGTTTAGCTGAAACATTAGTGGATCCAGAAACTGGTGAAATTTTAGCGGCAGAAGGAACAATCTTAGATCGTCGTACACTTGATCGCATTTTACCTTACTTAGAGAAAAACATTGGATTCAAAACAGCGAAACCAATGGGTGGAGTGGTAGAAGGCGATGTTGAGCTGCAATCTATTAAGATTTATGCTCCTGAGTCGGAAGGCGAACGCGTAATTAATGTAATTGGTAATGCAAACATTACTCGTGATGTGAAACACATCACACCAGGTGATATCCTTGCTTCTATCAGTTACTTCTTCAACCTACTATACAAAGTAGGAGATACAGATGATATTGACCATTTAGGAAACCGTCGTCTGCGTTCTGTTGGAGAACTATTACAAAACCAATTCCGTATCGGCCTTTCTCGTATGGAACGTGTTGTTCGTGAGAGAATGTCGATCCAAGATACAAATGCAATTACACCACAGGCACTAATTAATATTCGTCCTGTTATTGCATCTATTAAAGAGTTCTTCGGAAGTTCTCAGTTATCTCAGTTCATGGACCAAACAAATCCATTAGCAGAGTTAACTCACAAACGAAGACTATCTGCATTAGGACCTGGTGGTTTAACGCGTGAGCGCGCAGGCTTTGAAGTACGTGACGTTCATTACTCCCACTATGGTCGTATGTGTCCGATTGAAACACCAGAGGGACCAAACATTGGTTTGATTAACTCATTATCTTCGTTCGCGAAAGTAAATGAGTTTGGTTTCATTGAAACACCATACCGTCGTGTTGACCCAGAAACTGGTCTTGTAACAGGGCATGTTGATTATTTAACAGCAGATGAAGAAGATAACTATGTTGTAGCCCAAGCGAATATGAAATTATCTGATGAAGGTGAATTCCTAAGTGAAGATATCGTAGCTCGTTTCCGTGGCGAAAATATTGTCACAAATAGAGAACGCATCGACTACATGGATGTATCTCCAAAACAAGTAGTGTCGGCAGCGACAGCTTGTATTCCGTTCTTAGAAAACGATGACTCTAACCGCGCACTTATGGGAGCGAACATGCAACGTCAGGCGGTTCCGTTAATGAATCCGGAATCTCCGATTGTAGGTACAGGTATGGAGTACGTATCAGCAAAAGACTCGGGTGCTGCAGTAATCTGTAAACATCCTGGTGTTGTTGAGCGCGTAGAAGCACGTGAAGTTTGGGTACGTCGCTATGTAGAAGTTGACGGTCAAACAGTAAAAGGCGACTTAGATCGCTACAAAATGCAAAAATTCATTCGTTCTAACCAAGGAACTTGTTACAACCAACGTCCAATCGTAAGTGTTGGAAATGAAGTTGTAAAAGGTGAAATCCTTGCGGATGGTCCTTCTATGGAATTAGGTGAACTAGCACTTGGACGTAACGTGCTTGTTGGCTTCATGACTTGGGACGGTTATAACTACGAGGATGCGATTATCATGAGTGAGCGCCTTGTAAAAGATGATGTGTACACTTCTATTCATATTGAAGAATATGAATCAGAAGCTCGTGATACGAAGCTTGGACCAGAAGAAATTACACGTGACATTCCAAACGTTGGGGAAGACGCATTACGTAACCTTGACGAGCGCGGTATTATTCGCGTTGGTGCTGAAGTAAAAGATGGAGATTTACTTGTTGGTAAAGTAACACCTAAAGGTGTAACAGAATTAACAGCTGAAGAACGTCTATTACATGCTATCTTTGGAGAAAAAGCGCGTGAAGTACGTGATACATCACTACGTGTACCACACGGTGGTGGCGGTATTATCTTAGACGTAAAAGTATTCAACCGTGAAGATGGCGATGAATTGCCACCAGGTGTGAATCAACTTGTACGTGCATATATCGTTCAAAAACGTAAAATTTCTGAAGGTGACAAGATGGCCGGACGTCACGGTAACAAAGGTGTTATTTCTCGTATTTTACCAGAAGAAGATATGCCTTACTTACCAGACGGTACGCCAATCGATATTATGTTAAACCCATTAGGGGTACCATCTCGTATGAATATCGGTCAGGTATTAGAGCTTCATCTTGGTATGGCAGCAAGATACCTGGGCATTCACATTGCAACACCAGTATTCGATGGTGCTCGTGAGGAAGATGTTTGGGGCACAATTGAAGAAGCTGGTATGGCAAATGACGCGAAAACAATCCTGTATGACGGACGTACTGGTGAACCATTCGATAACCGCGTATCTGTTGGTGTCATGTATATGATCAAACTTGCGCACATGGTTGACGATAAACTTCATGCTCGTTCTACTGGACCATACTCACTTGTAACGCAGCAACCTCTTGGAGGTAAAGCTCAGTTCGGTGGACAGCGTTTCGGTGAGATGGAGGTTTGGGCACTTGAAGCTTACGGTGCTGCTTATACTCTTCAAGAAATCTTAACAGTGAAGTCTGATGATGTTGTTGGACGTGTTAAGACTTATGAAGCAATTGTTAAAGGCGAAAATGTTCCAGAACCAGGCGTTCCTGAATCATTCAAAGTATTGATTAAAGAGCTGCAAAGTTTAGGTATGGACGTTAAAATGATGTCTAGCGACGATACAGAAATTGAAATGCGTGATACAGAAGATGATGATGATCATCAATCAGCAGATAAATTGAATGTTGAAGTTGAGACAACTAAGGAATAATTGGGATAACCTGTAGACTAAAAGGGAGGTAGGCCCCTTGATAGATGTAAATAACTTTGAATATATGAAGATTGGACTTGCTTCACCTGACAAGATTCGTTCTTGGTCATACGGTGAAGTTAAGAAACCAGAAACTATTAACTATCGTACGTTAAAGCCTGAAAAAGATGGCTTGTTCTGTGAGCGTATTTTCGGACCACAAAAGGACTGGGAATGTCATTGCGGAAAATACAAACGTGTACGTTATAAAGGTGTAGTTTGTGATCGATGTGGCGTTGAAGTAACGCGTGCAAAAGTACGTCGTGAACGTATGGGTCATATTGAATTAGCTGCTCCTGTATCTCATATTTGGTATTTCAAAGGTATCCCGAGCCGCATGGGACTTGTCTTAGACATGTCCCCTCGCGCGCTTGAAGAAGTAATTTATTTCGCTTCTTATGTTGTAACAGAAAGTGGAGATACACCACTTGATAAGAAGCAATTACTTTCTGAAAAAGAATACCGTGCATATCGTGATCGATATGGTAGCACATTCCAAGCTGCTATGGGTGCAGAAGCGATTAAAAAGCTACTACAAGACATCGATTTAGATAAAGAAGTAGACTTCTTAAAAGAAGAATTAAAAACAGCACAAGGACAACGCCGTACTCGTGCTATTAAACGTCTAGAAGTATTAGAAGCATTCCGCAACTCTGGAAATGAACCATCTTGGATGATCTTAGATGTTCTACCAGTAATCCCACCAGAACTACGCCCAATGGTACAGTTAGATGGTGGACGTTTTGCTACTTCTGACTTAAACGACTTATATCGTCGTGTAATTAACCGTAACAACCGTTTAAAACGTCTATTGGACCTAGGTGCTCCAAGCATCATCGTTCAAAACGAAAAACGTATGTTACAAGAAGCTGTAGACGCATTAATCGATAATGGCCGTCGTGGCCGTCCGGTTACTGGACCAGGTAACCGCCCATTAAAATCACTATCTCACATGCTTAAAGGTAAACAAGGACGTTTCCGTCAAAACTTATTAGGTAAACGTGTTGACTACTCTGGCCGTTCTGTAATCGTTGTAGGACCGAACTTAAAGATGTACCAGTGTGGATTACCGAAAGAAATGGCGCTTGAACTGTTCAAACCTTTCGTTATGAAAGAGTTAGTTGGAAAAGGCTTAGCACACAATATTAAGAGTGCGAAACGTAAAATTGAGCGTGTACACCCTGAAGTTTGGGACGTTTTAGAATCTGTGATTAAAGAGCATCCAGTACTTCTAAACCGCGCACCAACACTTCACCGTCTTGGTATCCAGGCGTTTGAACCTACATTAGTAGAAGGTCGCGCAATTCGTCTTCATCCACTTGTATGTACTGCATACAACGCGGACTTTGACGGTGACCAAATGGCGGTTCACGTTCCGTTATCATCAGAGGCACAAGCAGAAGCTCGTATTCTTATGTTAGCGGCACAAAACATCTTGAATCCAAAAGACGGAAAACCAGTTGTTACTCCATCTCAGGATATGGTATTAGGTAACTACTACTTAACACTTGAGCGTGAAGGCGCAATCGGTGAAGGTATGGTCTTCAAAGATGCAAACGAAGCAATACTTGCATACCAAAATGGATATGTACATCTGCACACACGTGTTGCAGTTGCTGCAAGTTCAGTAAATAACGTAACGTTTACTGAAGAGCAAAAGGGTAAGCTTCTATTAACAACAGTTGGTAAATTAATATTTAACGAAATCTTACCAGAGTCGTTCCCTTATATTAATGAACCGACAAACTCAAACCTTGAAAAAGAAACACCAGCGGAATATTTCGTTGAAAAAGGTGCGAACATTAAAGAAATTATTGCTAGTCGCGAAGAAGTGGCACCATTTAGCAAGAAGATCCTTGGTAACATCATTGCGGAAGTATTCAAACGTTTCCAAATTACGGAAACATCTCGCATGCTTGACCGTATGAAAAACTTAGGATTTAAGTACTCTACAAAGGCTGGTATTACAGTTGGGGTATCTGACATTCTTGTATTAGGTGAAAAAGATGAAATTCTCCATGAAGCACAAGCAAAAGTAGATAATGTAATTAAACAATTCCGTCGCGGTTTAATCACGGAAGAAGAACGTTACGATCGCGTTATCTCTATTTGGAGTAATGCAAAAGATGTTATCCAAGGAAAACTGATGAAATCCTTGAATAAACGCAACCCAATCTTCATGATGAGTGATTCCGGTGCCCGTGGTAACGCATCGAACTTTACTCAGCTTGCTGGTATGCGTGGTCTGATGGCCAATCCATCTGGTCGTATTATCGAACTTCCAATTAAATCAAGTTTCCGTGAAGGTTTAACAGTACTTGAGTACTTCATCTCTACGCATGGTGCGCGTAAAGGTCTTGCCGATACAGCACTTAAAACTGCCGATTCTGGTTACTTAACGCGTCGTCTTGTAGACGTTGCACAAGATGTAATTGTCCGTGAAGATGATTGTGGAACAGATCGTGGTCTATTAATTGGTGCGATTAAAGAGGGTAATGAAGTAATTGAGTCATTATATGATCGTCTTGTTGGACGTTTTGCAAGAAAAACTGTAAAACATCCTGAAACAGGTGAAGTATTAGTTAGTGAAAACCAATTAATTACTGAAGATATCGCTCATATCGTTGAAAATTCGGGTGTTGAAACTGTAAACATTCGTTCAGCGTTCACGTGTAACACTCGCCACGGTGTATGTAAGAAGTGTTACGGTCGTAACTTAGCAACTGGTACAGACGTAGAAGTAGGAGAAGCGGTAGGTATTATCGCAGCTCAATCTATCGGTGAGCCAGGTACACAGTTAACGATGCGTACATTCCATACAGGTGGGGTTGCCGGAGATGATATCACTCAAGGTTTACCTCGTATCCAAGAGATCTTCGAAGCTCGTAATCCGAAAGGTCAGGCAGTTATCAGTGAAATCGACGGTGTTATCGCAGCGATCAACGATGTTAAAGATCGCCAAGAAGTAGTTGTACAGGGTGAAGTTGAAGCTCGTACGTATGCTATTCCTTACGGTGCTCGTCTGAAAGTAACTCCAGGACAGCCAATTAGCCACGGTAAAGAGTTAACAGAAGGTTCTATTGATCCGAAAGAATTACTAAAAGTAACGGACATTACAGCAGTGCAAGAATACTTATTACGTGAAGTTCAAAAAGTATACCGTATGCAAGGGGTAGAAATTGGTGACAAACACGTAGAAGTAATGGTACGCCAAATGCTACGTAAAGTTCGTGTAAGTGATGCAGGTGAAACAGATGTATTACCAGGAACATTACTAGATATCCATCAGTTTACTGATGCGAATGCGAAGGTGTTACTGAAAGGTAAACAACCAGCGACAGCTAGACCTGTTCTACTTGGTATTACAAAAGCTTCACTTGAAACAGATTCGTTCTTATCTGCAGCTTCGTTCCAAGAAACAACTCGTGTTTTAACGGATGCAGCAATTAAAGGTAAACGCGATGAGCTTCTAGGATTGAAAGAGAATGTTATTATCGGTAAGCTTGTTCCTGCTGGAACAGGTATGAATCGTTATCGTAAAGTGGATCTTGTAAAAACAACACAAGATAACATGAATGTAGAAAACGATGAAGTTTATGTGGAACAGTAAAATTTTCCGTCGTAAATTTTGTATAAAAACAGCTAATCCTAGTTGACATTGTATGAGTCAAAATGTTACTATAATCAAGGTTGCTCCTGAACGATGCTTTGGAGGATATTTATATGTCTTATCAAAAAGTGTCAAATGCTGAAAATGTAGTCGTTGGTCATAAACGAACATTGGAAGCAATCAAAAATGGTATAGTTAAAGAAGTTGTTATTGCAGAAGATGCTGATGTGCGGTTAACCCATGTTATCATTCGCACTGCTTTGCAACATAACATACCCATAACAAAAGTTGAATCAGTTCGTAAGCTTGGAAAAGTTTCGGGGATTCAAGTGGGAGCTTCAGCAATAGGAATAATAAGTTAAAACTGTTTTTGTGAGGAGAGAGCATTTGCTCTTCCTTGCAAAAACTTTGTTTTCAACTAATAATGAACCACCTGGATATGTGGTCATACAAACATGCGAAGGGAGGATAATCAAATGCCTACTATTAACCAATTAGTGAGAAATGGTCGTACTGATAAAGTATGGAAATCTAAATCACCTGCGTTAAACAAAGGTTTTAACTCTTTAAAGAAAAAATCAACTGATATCTCTGCACCTCAAAAACGTGGTGTATGTACTCGTGTTGGTACAATGACTCCAAAGAAACCTAACTCAGCGTTACGTAAATACGCTCGTGTACGTTTAACAAACGGGATTGAAGTTACAGCTTACATCCCAGGTATCGGTCATAACTTACAAGAGCATAGCGTAGTATTAATTCGCGGTGGTCGAGTAAAGGATTTACCAGGGGTACGTTACCACATCGTTCGTGGAGCGCTTGATACAGCTGGTGTTGACAAACGTATGCAAGGACGTTCTAAATATGGTACTAAGCGACCAAAACCTGCTAAAAAATAATAAACTTATAATGAAAGGAGGAACTCAATATGCCTCGTAAAGGACCTGTTGCGAAACGTGACGTGTTACCAGATCCAATGTACAATTCTAAGCTAGTAACACGCCTTATCAACAAAATGATGGTTGACGGTAAAAAAGGTAAATCTCAAACAATTCTTTATAACGCTTTCGATATCGTTCGTGAACGTTCAGATAAAGAACCAATGGAAGTATTCGAGCAAGCTCTTAAGAACATCATGCCTGTTCTTGAAGTACGCGCTCGTCGTGTTGGTGGTGCTAACTACCAAGTTCCAGTTGAGGTTCGTCCAGAACGCCGTACAACTTTAGGTCTTCGCTGGTTAGTAAACTATGCTCGTCTTCGTGGTGAAAAAACTATGGAAGAGCGTCTAGCTTACGAAATCTTAGATGCAGCTAACAACGCTGGTGCATCTGTTAAGAAACGTGAAGACACTCATAAAATGGCAGAAGCTAACAAAGCATTTGCTCATTACCGTTGGTAGGATTCAACGTAAAATAAATGTAAGCATAAACCGCTTTATTTGTCGCTTATGGAAGTGTGGAGAGGGAGAATGCCTCTCCCTTTCGTTGGGCGCTCGTTTTACATAATGAGGGTACTGGACACTGGCATATGTAACAATATAAAGTGGCTTTTTTGCTACTTAAAATAAAAAATCCAATCCATATATGGAAGGAGCAAGACACCAAATGACAAGAGAGTTCTCTTTAGAAAACACTCGTAATATTGGTATCATGGCTCACATCGATGCTGGTAAAACAACAGCAACTGAGCGTATTCTGTATTACACAGGACGTATTCATAAAATCGGTGAAACTCATGAAGGTGCATCTCAGATGGACTGGATGGAGCAAGAGCAAGAGCGTGGTATCACAATTACTTCTGCTGCAACTACAGCTCAATGGAAAGGTCACCGTGTAAACATCATTGATACTCCAGGACACGTAGACTTCACAGTAGAAGTAGAACGTTCTTTACGCGTACTTGATGGTGCGGTAGCAGTACTTGATGCACAATCTGGTGTAGAACCACAAACAGAAACTGTTTGGCGTCAGGCTACTACTTACGGTGTACCTCGTATCGTATTCGTTAACAAAATGGATAAGATCGGTGCAGATTTCTTATACTCTGTAGGAACAATCCACGATCGTTTACAAGCAAACGCACATCCAATTCAGTTACCAATCGGTGCTGAAGATGAGTTCAATGGTATCATTGATCTTGTTGAAGAGTGTGCTTACATGTACGGTAACGATTTAGGAACAGACATCGAGCGTGTCGAAATTCCTGAAGAGCACAAAGAACTAGCTGAAGAATACCGTGGAAAGCTTATTGAAGCGGTAGCTGAGCTTGATGAAGAAATGATGATGAAGTACCTAGAAGGTGAAGAAATCACTGTAGAAGAGCTTAAAGCTGGTATCCGTAAGGCTACAACTTCTGTAGAATTCTTCCCAGTAATCTGTGGTTCTGCATTCAAAAACAAAGGTGTTCAAATCCTGTTAGACGCAGTTATCGACTACCTACCATCTCCATTAGATGTACCTGCTATTAAAGGTACTCTTCCGGATACAGATGAAGAAGTAGAACGTAAGTCTAGCGATGAAGAACCATTCGCAGCTCTAGCATTCAAAATCATGACTGACCCTTATGTTGGTAAGTTAACGTTCTTCCGTGTGTACTCTGGTGTGTTAAACTCTGGATCATACGTGAAAAACTCAACTAAAGGTAAGCGTGAGCGTGTAGGACGTATCCTACAAATGCACGCTAACAGCCGTGAAGAGATTTCAACAGTTTACGCTGGTGATATCGCTGCTGCTGTAGGTTTAAAAGATACTACTACTGGTGATACTCTTTGTGACGAGAAGAGTCTTGTTATCCTTGAGTCTATGGAATTCCCAGAGCCAGTTATCTCTGTAGCTATCGAACCAAAATCTAAAGCTGACCAAGATAAAATGGGTACAGCATTATCTAAGCTTTCTGAAGAAGATCCAACATTCCGTGCTCACACTGACCAAGAAACTGGCCAAACTATCATCGCTGGTATGGGTGAACTTCACCTTGATATCATCGTTGACCGTATGCGCCGTGAATTCAAAGTCGAAGCAAACGTTGGTGCTCCTCAGGTAGCATACCGTGAAACTTTCCGCGCTGCTGCGAAAGTTGAAGGTAAGTTTGCTCGTCAATCTGGTGGACGTGGACAATTCGGTCACGTTTGGATTGAGTTTGCACCTAACGAAGAAGGTAAAGGATTTGAATTCGAAAACAAAATCGTCGGCGGTGTAGTTCCACGTGAATACATCCCAGCTGTTGGAGCGGGTCTTGAAGACTCACTTAAAAATGGTGTACTAGCTGGTTACCCACTAGTTGACATTAAAGCAGCATTAGTTGACGGTTCTTACCATGATGTCGATTCATCTGAGATGGCGTTCAAAATCGCTGCATCTATGGCACTTAAAGCTGCGGTTTCTAAATGTAACCCAGTAATTCTTGAGCCAATGATGAAAGTTGAAGTTGTAATCCCTGAAGAATACATGGGAGACATCATGGGTGACGTAACATCTCGTCGTGGACGTGTAGAAGGTATGGAAGCTCGCGGTAACGCACAAGTTGTTCGCGCTATGGTTCCGCTTTCTGAAATGTTCGGTTATGCGACAGCATTACGTTCTAACACTCAAGGACGCGGAACATTCTCAATGACATTTGATCATTATGAAGAAGTACCGAAGTCTGTTTCAGAAGAAATTATTAAAAAAAATAAAGGCGAATAATTGATTTTTATCAATTGTTCGAGTATAACTACTTATGTAAGCTTAGAAAGTGGGACGTAAGTTTCGCTTTCTAGTCTAAATATAAAATAACCTATATAAACTAAGGAGGAATTTAGAATGGCTAAAGCTAAATTCGAACGTTCTAAACCCCATGTTAACATCGGTACAATCGGCCACGTTGACCATGGTAAAACTACATTAACTGCTGCGATCACTACAGTTCTTGCAAAAGCTGGTGGTGCTGAAGCACGCGGATACGATCAAATCGACGCTGCTCCAGAAGAAAGAGAGCGCGGAATCACAATCTCAACTGCACACGTTGAGTACGAAACTGAAACTCGTCACTATGCACACGTTGACTGCCCAGGTCACGCTGACTATGTTAAAAACATGATCACTGGTGCTGCTCAAATGGACGGCGGTATCTTAGTAGTATCTGCTGCTGATGGCCCAATGCCTCAAACACGTGAGCACATCCTTCTTTCTCGTCAAGTAGGTGTTCCTTACATCGTTGTATTCTTAAACAAATGCGACATGGTTGACGACGAAGAATTATTAGAATTAGTAGAAATGGAAGTTCGTGACCTATTATCTGAATACGGATTCCCAGGCGACGACATTCCTGTAATCAAAGGTTCTGCTCTTAAAGCTCTTCAAGGAGAAGCTGATTGGGAAGCAAAAATCATTGAATTAATGACTGAAGTTGATGCTTACATCCCAACTCCAGAACGTGAAACTGACAAACCATTCTTAATGCCTATCGAGGATGTATTCTCTATCACAGGTCGTGGTACAGTTGCAACTGGTCGTGTAGAGCGCGGAATCGTTAAAGTTGGTGACGTAGTAGAAATCATCGGTCTTGCTGAAGAGAATGCTTCTACAACTGTAACTGGTGTAGAAATGTTCCGTAAACTTCTTGACCAAGCTCAAGCTGGAGACAACATCGGTGCTCTTCTTCGTGGGGTTGCTCGTGAAGACATCCAACGTGGACAAGTTCTTGCTAAAACTGGCTCTGTAAAAGCACACGCTAAATTCAAAGCTGAAGTTTTCGTATTATCTAAAGAAGAAGGTGGACGTCACACTCCATTCTTCGCTAACTACCGTCCTCAGTTCTACTTCCGTACAACTGACGTAACTGGTATCATCCAATTACCAGAAGGTACTGAAATGGTAATGCCTGGTGACAACATCGAAATGACTATCGAACTTATCGCTCCAATCGCTATCGAAGAGGGAACTAAATTCTCTATTCGTGAAGGTGGACGTACAGTAGGTTACGGTGTAGTTGCTACTATCGTTGAGTAATCTTAACTGATATAAAAACCCCCCAAGGGATTTCCCCTTGGGGGGTTTTGTTTGTGTTTATATAATGAATTGGATGATATCTTTATGTTTTGACGAGTTTCTTCTATAGTATATAAAAACATTAAAACGAAACCCAAAAACTGTAAAATGAATTCTAGTAGATGAAAACTTGAAATTCTTTAAAGTGCCATGTATAATAGCAAAAGTAGAGAAAAGCAGATGCAAACAAAAAGATGCTTGCATCTAGACTAATAACATTGTATAATAGACAATGTTGGTCTTTGACTGCGATGAAGTGGAAGGTTGCTGACACACCCGGCCGCTTTGCCATGGCATGGTGTGGGGAAATTTCCATGGAGAAGGTCTATTTTAGAAATAGGCGAACGAAGGAGGGAAAATAATGGCAAAAGAAAAAATTCGTATCCGTTTAAAAGCTTATGATCACCGTATTCTTGATCAATCAGCTGAGAAAATTGTAGAAACAGCTAAGCGTTCTGGGGCAACAGTTTCTGGTCCGATCCCATTACCAACTGAGAAGACTATTTACACAATTCTTCGTGCTGTTCATAAGTACAAAGATTCTCGTGAGCAATTCGAAATGCGCACACACAAACGTTTAATCGATATCGTGAGTCCTACTCCACAAACAGTAGATTCATTAATGCGTTTAGACTTACCGTCTGGTGTAGATATCGAAATTAAACTATAAATTATATAACTTAAAAATGTAGGAGGTGTAACTCATGACCAAAGGAATCTTAGGAAGAAAGATCGGTATGACTCAAGTATTTGCTGAGAACGGTGAGTTAATCCCAGTAACAGTTATCGCTGCTAATCCAAACGTTGTTCTTCAAAAGAAAACAACTGAAACTGATGGCTACAATGCAATCCAGTTAGGATTTGAAGATAAACGTGAAAAGTTAACTAACAAACCTGAACAAGGCCACACTGCTAAAGCATCTACAACTCCTAAGCGCTTCATTCGCGAAATCCGCGATGCAGACGTGGACGGATTAGAGGTTGGTCAAGAGGTAAAAGTTGAAGTTTTCGCTGCAGGTGAAATCGTTGACGTAACAGGAATTTCTAAAGGTAAAGGTTTCCAAGGTGTTATCAAACGCCACGGACAATCTCGCGGACCTATGTCTCATGGTTCTCGCTATCACCGTCGTCCAGGTTCAATGGGCCCAGTTGCTCCGAACCGTGTATTCAAAGGCAAAAAACTTGCTGGACGTATGGGTGGAGACCAAGTTACTATCCAAAACTTAGAAATCGTTCAAGTTGACACTGAGCGCAACTTATTACTAGTAAAAGGTAACGTTCCAGGTGCTAAGAAATCTCTTGTAGTTGTTCAAGGCGCTGTGAAGGTTAGCAAATAATTCACAATAGGAAGGAGGAATTCCAATGCCAAAAGTTACTGTATATAACCAAACTGGTTCACAGGTTGGTGAAATCGAATTAGCTGAAGCTATTTTCGGTATCGAACCAAATGAAGCTGTACTTTTCGAAGCTGTAATGATGCAACGTGCATCTTTACGTCAAGGTACACACAAAGTAAAAACTCGTTCTGAAGTTCGCGGTGGTGGTCGTAAACCATGGCGTCAAAAAGGAACTGGACGTGCTCGTCAAGGGTCTATCCGTTCTCCTCAATGGCGTGGTGGTGGTACGGTATTCGGACCTACACCAAGAAGCTATGCGTACAAACTTCCTAAGAAGGTTCGTCGTTTAGCAATTAAATCTGCATTAGCTACTAAAGTAGTTGAGAACAACATTGTAGTTCTTGAAGACCTAGTATTAAATGCACCAAAAACAAAAGACATGCTAGCAGTACTTAAAGGATTAACTGTTGAGAAGAAAGCTCTTATCGTAACTGCTGATGCAAACGAATCTGTAGAGTTATCTGCTCGCAATATCCCTGGAGTAACAGTAATCACTGCTGATGGCGTAAACGTTTTAGACGTGCTTCATCATGATAAGCTAATCATGACAAAAGCGGCAGTGGAAAAAGTAGAGGAGGTGCTTGCATAATGAGAGATCCTCGTGATATCATTAAGCGCCCAGTTATCACTGAACGTTCTATGGAAATGATGGCTGAAAAAAAATACACGTTCGATGTGGACGTTAAATCTAATAAAACAGAAGTTAAAGATGCTCTTGAAGCGATCTTTGGTGTTAAAGTAGAAAAAGTGAACATCATGAACTACAAGCCGAAAGCAAAACGCGTTGGTCGTCACGCTGGTTTTACTAGCCGTCGTCGTAAAGCAATCGTTAAGCTAACTGCTGACAGCAAAGAAATCGAAATCTTCCAAGGCGTTTAATTCTTACTAAAGAAGGAGGGAAATTGAGATGGGAATTAAAAAGTATAATCCAACTACTAACGGTCGTCGTAATATGACTACGAATGATTTCGCTGAAATCACGACTGACAGACCCGAAAAGTCTTTACTTGCTCCTTTAAGCAAGAAGGCTGGTCGTAATAACCAAGGTAAAATTACTGTACGTCATCAAGGTGGCGGACATAAGCGTCAATACCGTATCATCGACTTTAAGCGTAACAAAGATGGAATTCCAGGACGCGTTGCTACGATCGAATACGATCCAAACCGCTCTGCGAATATCGCATTAATTAACTACGTTGACGGTGAAAAACGTTACATTCTTGCTCCTAAATCATTAGAAGTAGGTATGGAAGTTATGTCTGGCCCAGAAGCTGACATCAAAATCGGTAACGCATTACCATTAATCAACATTCCAGTAGGTACTGTTGTTCATAACATCGAGCTTAAGCCTGGTCGTGGCGGACAATTAGTTCGTTCTGCTGGTACATCTGCTCAGGTACTTGGTAAAGAAGGTAAATACGTACTTGTACGTTTAACTTCTGGTGAAGTACGTCTTGTATTATCTGCTTGTCGCGCTTCAATCGGTCAAGTAGGTAACGAACAACATGAACTTATCAAAATCGGTAAAGCAGGTCGCTCTCGCTGGTTAGGTAAACGCCCAACAGTTCGTGGTTCTGTAATGAACCCGGTTGATCACCCACACGGTGGTGGTGAAGGTCGTTCTCCAATCGGACGTAAGTCTCCAATGTCTCCATGGGGTAAACCAACTCTTGGATTCAAGACTCGTAAGAAAAACAAAGCGTCTGACAAATTTATCGTTCGTCGTCGTAAAAAATAATGGGATTGTAGTACGGTTCATTTCTAGAACCGTACGCCAATCACGAAGGGAGGCACCAAAATGGCTCGTAGCTTAAAAAAAGGACCATTTGTCGATGATCACTTAATGAGCAAAATGGAAAAATTAGTTGCATCTGAGCAAAAACAAGTTGTTAAAACTTGGTCTCGCCGTTCAACAATCTTCCCTCAGTTCATCGGACACACAATCGCTGTATATGATGGTCGTAAACACGTACCTGTGTACATCACTGAGGATATGGTTGGCCATAAGTTAGGTGAATTCGCACCAACTCGTACGTATAAAGGTCACCTTGCTGACGATAAGAAAACTAGAAGATAATGAGAGGAGGCACTTCAATGCAAGCTAAAGCAGTAGCGAGAACAGTTCGTATTGCTCCTCGTAAAGTTCGTTTAGTAGTAGACTTAATCCGAGGTAAGCAAGTGGGTGAAGCGATTGCTATCCTTAACCACACACCAAAAACTGCTTCTCCAGTTGTAGAAAAAGTTTTAAAATCTGCAATCGCAAATGCAGAGCACAATTATGAGATGGATATTAACAACCTAGTTGTTGAAAAAGTCTTCGTTGACGAAGGTCCAACGTTGAAACGTTTCCGTCCACGTGCAATGGGTCGTGCAAGCCAAATTAACAAACGCACAAGCCACATCACAGTTGTGGTATCAGAAAAGAAGGAGGGATAATCGATGGGTCAAAAGGTTAATCCAATTGGTCTTCGTGTCGGTGTTATCCGTGACTGGGAATCTCGTTGGTTCGCTGAGAAAGATTACGCTACATTATTACATGAAGACATCAAAATCCGTGAGTACATTAATGTACGCTTAAAAGATTCTGCTGTTGCTAAAGTAGAAATCGAACGTGCAGCAAATCGTGTAAATGTTACAATTCACACTGCAAAACCTGGTATGGTAATTGGTAAAGGTGGTACTGAAGTTGAAGCACTTCGTAAAGCTCTTAACCAATTAACAGGCAAGCGTGTACACATCAACATTTTAGAAGTTAAGAGAGCTGATCTTAACGCTAAATTAGTAGGCGAAAACATCGCTCGTCAATTAGAAAACCGTGTATCATTCCGTCGTGCACAAAAGCAAGTTATTCAACGTGCTATGCGTGCAGGTGCTAAAGGTATTAAAACACAGGTTTCTGGTCGTCTTGGCGGAGCTGATATCGCTCGTGCAGAATCTTACAGTGAAGGAACTGTTCCACTTCATACACTTCGCGCTGATATTGACTATGCAGCAGTTGAAGCTGATACAACATACGGTAAATTAGGCGTAAAAGTATGGATCTACCGTGGAGAAGTCCTTCCTACAAAAAAGAAAGCTTCTGAGGAAGGAGGAAAATAATATGTTAATGCCAAAACGCGTAAAATATCGTAGAGAGCATCGTGGTAAAATGCGTGGTCGTGCTAAAGGTGGAACTGAAATTGCTTTCGGTGAATTCGGTTTACAAGCACAAGCTGCTTCATGGATTACAAACCGTCAAATCGAAGCTGCTCGTCGTGCAATGACTCGTTACATGAAACGTGGCGGTAAAGTATGGATTAAAATTTTCCCTTCTAAACCTTACACTGCAAAACCTCTAGAAGTACGTATGGGTTCCGGTAAAGGGGCACCAGAAGGCTGGGTAGCAGTAGTAAAACCTGGGAAAATTATGTTCGAAATCGCGGGTGTATCTGAAGAGGTAGCACGCGAAGCATTACGTCTTGCAGCTCACAAGTTACCTGTGAAATGTAAATTCGTAAAACGTGAAGAAAATGGTGGTGAATCTAATGAAAACTAATGATATTCGTGAATTAACCACTGCCGAAATCGAAACAAAAGTTAAAGCTTTAAAGGAAGAGTTGTTTAATCTTCGCTTCCAACTTGCTACAGGACAATTAGAGAATCCAACTCGCATTCGTGAAGTGCGTAAAGCAATTGCTCGTATGAAAACTGTAGTTCGTGAAAGAGAGATCGGAATTAATCGATAAATTGAGGGGAGGTTTGCATAGTGAGCGAACGTAACCAACGCAAAGTTTATACTGGTCGTGTAGTGTCTGACAAAATGGACAAAACGATTACAGTTTTAGTTGAAACTTACAAAACTCATTCCTTGTACGGAAAACGTGTTAAGTATTCTAAGAAGTACAAAGCCCATGATGAGCAAAACCAAGCGAAACTTGGCGATATCGTTAAAATCATGGAAACTCGCCCGCTTTCTGCTACTAAGCGTTTCCGTTTAGTTGAAATCGTTGAAGAAGCGGTTATTATCTAAATAGACGAATCGGAATTTTTAGTCCGAAGGGAGGTTTCATAACATGATCCAACAAGAATCTCGTTTGAAAGTTGCTGACAACTCTGGTGCACGTGAACTTTTAACAATTAAAGTATTAGGCGGCTCTGGTCGTAAATATGCTAACATTGGTGACATTATCGTTGCTACGGTAAAACAAGCAACACCAGGTGGCGTTGTTAAAAAAGGTGACGTTGTTAAAGCAGTAGTAGTACGTACGAAGAGCGGAGCTCGTCGTACGGACGGTTCTTACATCAAATTTGATGAAAACGCAGCGGTTATCATTAAAGACGATAAGAGCCCACGTGGTACTCGTATCTTCGGACCAGTAGCTCGTGAATTACGTGATAGCAACTTCATGAAGATCGTTTCTTTAGCTCCAGAAGTTCTATAATTTAAGGTATTGCCTTGCTAAGGAGGTGCAGAATTAAGATGCATGTAAAAAAAGGTGATAAAGTACAGGTAATCACTGGTAAAGACAAAGGAAAACAAGGCGTTATCCTTGTGGCTTTCCCAAAGCAAAACCGTGTTATCGTTGAGGGTGTTAACATCGTTAAAAAACACTCTAAGCCATCTCAATTAAATCCACAAGGTGGAATTATTACTAAAGAAGCACCTATTCACGTTTCTAACGTTATGATTTTAGATCCGAAAACAGGTGAACCTACTCGCGTAGGCTTCAAAGTAGAAGATGGTAAAAAAGTTCGTATTGCAAAAAAATCTGGTGAATTATTAGATAAATAATTTTCTTAAGAAAGGAGGTCACTTCATTGAATCGCCTTAAAGAGAAGTTCCAAAAGGAAATTACTCCTGCTCTAGTGAGCAAGTTTAACTATAAATCTGTGATGGAAGTACCGAAAATCGAAAAGATCGTAATCAACACTGGTGTTGGTGACGCGGTATCTAACTCAAAAGCTTTAGACAATGCAGTAGAAGAATTAACACAAATCGCAGGTCAAAAACCTGTTGTAACTCGTGCTAAAAAATCAATCGCTGGTTTCCGTCTTCGTGAAGGTATGCCAATCGGTGCGAAAGTAACTTTACGCGGCGAGCAAATGTATGAGTTCTTCGACAAATTAGTATCGGTTTCTTTACCACGTGTACGTGATTTCCGTGGTGTTTCTAAGAAATCATTCGATGGTCGTGGGAACTACACATTAGGTGTTAAAGAGCAACTTATCTTCCCTGAGATTGATTATGATAAAGTAAGCAAAGTACGCGGTATGGACATCGTAATCGTTACTACAGCGAAAACTGATGAAGAAGCTCGTGAACTTTTAACACAATTCGGTATGCCATTCCAAAAATAATGGAAGCCAACGCTAAGTAGAGGAGGCGAAAACGTGGCTAAAAAATCTATGATAGCGAAACAAAAGCGTACTCCTAAGTTTAAAGTACAAGAGTATACACGTTGCGAACGCTGCGGTCGTCCGCATTCTGTATACCGCAAATTTAAACTTTGCCGTATTTGTTTCCGTGAACTTGCATATAAAGGTCAAATTCCTGGTGTTAAAAAAGCTAGTTGGTAAAACCCACAAATGGGAAGGAGGTAAAACACATGGTGATGACAGATCCAATTGCAGACATGCTTACTCGCATCCGTAATGCGAACATGGTACGTCATGAGAAATTAGAGGTTCCTGCTTCTAAAATCAAAAAAGAGATCGCTGAACTTTTAAAACGTGAAGGTTTCATTCGTGATGTAGAATACATCGAGGATAACAAACAAGGTATCCTTCGTATTTTCCTGAAATATGGTGCAAACAATGAACGTGTAATCACTGGATTAAAACGTATCAGTAAACCTGGCTTACGCGTTTACGCTAAAGCTGACGAAGTACCACGTGTACTTAACGGATTAGGTATCGCTCTTGTTTCTACATCTAAGGGAGTAATGACAGACAAAGACGCTCGTCAATTACAAACTGGTGGAGAAGTAGTAGCATACGTTTGGTAATATATATTTAAAACGAACGGAGGTGTGACCACATGTCTCGTATTGGTAAAAAGATTCTTGAAATCCCTGCAGGTGTTACTATTACAATTGCAGAAGACAATACTGTAACAGTAAAAGGCCCTAAAGGTGAATTAACTCGTAAATTCAATGCTGATATGTCTATCAAAATTGAAGAAAATACACTAACAGTTGAGCGTCCATCTGAACAGAAGGAACACCGTGCATTACACGGTACAACTCGTGCTTTAATCGGAAACATGGTTGAAGGTGTAACTGCAGGTTTCGCACGCGGACTTGAATTAGTCGGTGTTGGTTACCGTGCTCAAAAACAAGGAGATAAACTTGTTTTAAGCGTAGGTTATTCTCATCCAGTAGAAATGACTCCGGAAGCAGGTCTTGAAGTTGAAGTACCTGCACCAACTAAAATCGTAATTAAAGGTATCGACAAGCAACGTGTTGGCGAATTTGCTGCTAACATCCGTGCTGTACGTGCTCCTGAGCCTTACAAAGGTAAAGGTATTCGTTACGAAGGCGAAGTTGTTCGTCGTAAAGAAGGTAAAACTGCTAAGTAAACCCGTTAGGTGAGAGAAAGGAGTGACAAGAAAATGATCACTAAAGCTGATAAAAATGCGACTCGTAAGAAAAGACATGCACGTGTACGTGCTAAACTTACTGGTACTGCAGAGCGTCCACGTTTAAACGTGTTCCGTTCTAACCAACATATTTACGCTCAAGTTATTGATGATGTGAATGGTGTAACGTTAGTAAGTGCATCTACTCTTGATAAAGACCTTGCTCTTAACGGTACTAGCAATACTGAAGCTGCTACGAAAGTTGGAGAATCAGTTGCTAAGCGTGCTGTAGAGAAAGGCGTTAAAGAAGTAGTATTCGATCGCGGTGGTTACTTATACCATGGCCGTGTTAAAGCTCTAGCTGAAGCTGCTCGTGAGGCTGGATTACAATTTTAATGGTCAAAGGAGGGAAAATTGATGCATCGCATTGACCCAAGTAAATTAGAACTTGAAGAACGTGTAGTTACGATAAATCGTGTCGCGAAAGTTGTTAAGGGTGGTCGTCGTTTCCGCTTTGCTGCACTAGTTGTAGTTGGCGATAAAAACGGTCATGTTGGATTCGGTACTGGTAAAGCACAAGAGGTACCAGACGCAATTCGCAAAGCTATCGAAGACGCTAAGAAAAATTTAATCGCTGTACCATTAGTTGGTACAACAATTCCACACACAATCAACGGTCACTTTGGAGCTGGTGAAGTATTCTTAAAACCTGCTGCTGAGGGTACTGGTGTTATTGCTGGTGGACCTGTTCGTGCGGTTCTTGAATTAGCTGGTGTACAAGATATTCTTTCGAAATCTCTTGGTTCTAACACACCAATCAACATGATTCGCGCTACTGTGAACGGATTAAGCGAACTTAAGCGCGCTGAAGATGTTGCAAAATTACGCGGTAAATCTGTAGAAGAGCTACTAGGTTAAGGAGGGAAAACAAATGGCGAAAAAGTTAGAAATTACCCTCACTCGTAGTGTAATTGGTCGTCCACAAGATCAACGTGCGACGGTAGAAGCTTTAGGTCTTAAAAAGTTGAATTCAACTGTAGTTAAGGAAGAAACTCCTGCTATTCTTGGTATGATCAACAAAGTTTCTCACCTTTTAACTGTAAAAGAAGCTTAAGGATAACTCATTAATATAAGGAGGTGCCTGGGAATGAAACTTCATGAATTAAAACCTGCAGAAGGTTCTCGTAAAGTACGTAACCGTGTCGGTCGTGGTATCGGTTCTGGTAACGGTAAAACTGCTGGTAAAGGTCATAAAGGACAAAACGCACGTTCTGGTGGCGGTGTTCGTCTTGGCTTCGAAGGTGGTCAAACTCCATTATTCCGTCGTTTACCAAAACGCGGCTTCACAAACATTAACCGTAAAGAGTTTACTATTGTAAACTTATCAACGTTAAATCGTTTTGAAGATGGTACAGAAGTAACACCTGAATTATTGCTGGAAACTGGCGTTATCAGCAAGTTAAACGACGGTGTTAAAATTCTTGCAAGCGGAGCAGTAGAGAAAAAACTAACTGTTAAAGCGCACAAGTTCTCTTCAAGTGCTAAAGAAGCAATTGAAGCAGCTGGCGGATCAGTTGAGGTGATCTAATGTTTCGTACAATCTCCAACTTTATGCGCGTTGCTGAGATAAGACGTAAAATATTATTCACTTTAGCGATGTTAATCGTATTCAGGATTGGCACGTTTATCCCAGTGCCATTTACAAATGGAGACGTACTGAAAGCACAAGACCAATTAAATGCTTTAGGCATCCTAAATACATTTGGCGGTGGCGCCTTGAAAAACTTCTCCATCTTCGCGATGGGAATCATGCCGTATATTACAGCATCCATCATCGTGCAATTATTGCAGATGGATGTTGTTCCTAAATTTTCGGAATGGTCGAAGCAAGGTGAAATGGGCCGTCGTAAACTAACGCAATTCACGCGTTACTTTACAATTGTTCTTGCGTTTATTCAGGGGTTTGGTATGTCAATCGGTTTTAACGGTATGGTAGGTGGGCAATTAATTTTGAATCCTGGTTGGAGCACTTATTTATACATTGCTACGGTACTGACTGCTGGTACTGCATTTTTAATGTGGTTAGGCGAACAGATTACAGCTAAAGGTGTAGGTAATGGTATTTCCATCCTTATCTTTGGCGGTATTGCTGCAGCGATCCCAAGTGTTATATCTCAAGTGTATCAACAACAGTTTCAAAATATCGGAGATCAATTGTTCATGAGTATCGTTAAAGTTGCATTGATTTTACTAGCTGTGCTAGCAGTTATTGTTGGTGTTATTTTCATTCAACAAGCTGTTAGAAAGATCCCAATTCAATACGCGAAGCGTGTAACAGGAGGGAATGGGAATCATGCTGGAGCACAAAACACACATTTACCGCTTAAGGTAAATAGTGCGGGTGTTATTCCAGTCATTTTTGCTGTTTCATTCTTAATTACGCCTCCAACTATTGCACAGTTCTTCCCGAAACATGATGTATCGCAGTGGATTATTGCAAACTTTAACTATTCTCACCCAGTGGGAATGATCATATATGTTGCGCTCATTGTAGCCTTCACATATTTCTATGCATTTGTTCAGGTTAATCCAGAGCAAATGTCAGAGAATCTAAACAAGCAAGGTGGATATGTTCCAGGTATTCGTCCGGGTAAGAATACAGAACAATATCTAACAAAAATCTTGTATCGTTTGACCTTTGTAGGATCAATTTTCCTAGCAGCGATTGCAATCTTACCAGTTATTTTTACGAAATTGGGAAATCTTCCTCCATCTGCACAGATTGGTGGAACGAGTATGTTAATCGTTGTCGGCGTTGCTTTAGAAACAATGAAGCAGCTAGAAAGCCAACTGGTAAAACGCCATTACAAAGGGTTTATCAAGCAGTGAGTAAGTGGGAAGAACTATCTTCCCTACATGCTCATGTACTGAGGGGGAACAAGGATGAACTTAATTTTAATGGGGCTTCCTGGTGCTGGTAAAGGTACACAAGCCGAACAGATTGTAGCCAAGTATAACATCCCTCACATTTCAACAGGAGATATGTTCCGTGCAGCTATGAAGGCTGAAACTGAAATGGGTCTACAAGCAAAATCTTTTATTGATAAAGGTGCACTTGTTCCAGATGAAGTTACAATCGGAATTGTTCGTGAACGTTTAAGTCAAGAAGACTGCGTAAGAGGTTTCTTACTAGACGGTTTCCCACGAACTGTTGCACAAGCATCAGCTCTTGAAGAGATTATGAAAGATCTTGGCAAAAAAATCGACTATGTTTTAAACATTAATGTGGATTCAGGGTTGTTATTAAAACGCCTTACAGGCCGTCGCATTTGTAAAGAGTGCGGTGCGACTTACCACTTAGAATTCAATCCACCAGCAAAAGCTGATGTGTGCGATAAATGTGGTGGCGAATTATACCAACGTTCTGATGACAATGAAGAAACTGTAGCAAATCGTTTAGATGTAAATATTAAGCAAACAAAACCTTTGCTTGATTTCTACGACGAGCTTGGTTACTTAAAAAGCATTAATGGTGAGCAAGATATCAATAAAGTATTTGCTGATATCGATGTTCTCATCGGAGGCTTAGCGTAATGATCATCTGCAAAACTCCTCGCGAGATAGAAATCATGCGAGAAGCTGGCAGAATCGTTGCTTTAACTCATCAAGAGTTGAAACAGCACATTACTCCAGGAATTACAACGAAAGAGCTCGATCAAATAGCGGAAAAGACGATTCAAAAATATGGTGCTACGCCATCTTTTAAAGGATACAACGGATTTCCGGGGAGCATATGTGCTTCTGTAAATGAAGAGCTTGTACACGGAATTCCAGGAAAGCGCAAGCTCAAAGAGGGCGATATCATCAGTATCGATATTGGTGCGAAATACAATGGGTACCATGGAGATTCTGCATGGACGTATCCAGTTGGAAACATTTCTGAATCTGTTCAAAAGCTACTTGATGTCACAGAAAAATCGTTGTATCTTGGTCTAGAACAAGTAAAACCAGGCGAGAGATTATCAAATATCTCACATGCGGTTCAAACCCATGCTGAAGAGAATGGATTCTCGATCGTTAGGGAGTATGTTGGTCACGGAATCGGGCAAGACTTACATGAGGACCCTCAAATCCCGCACTATGGTCCACCAAATAGAGGCCCTAGATTAAAGCCGGGAATGGTCATCTGTGTTGAGCCGATGGTGAATCAAGGAAGACGATATGTAAAAACACTATCTGATGACTGGACAGTGGTAACGGTAGATGGTAAATGGTGTGCCCATTTTGAGCACACGATTGCTCTTACAGAAGCAGGATACGAAATCCTTACCACTTTATAAGTAGCTGGCTCTCCGGGATTTCAGAGCAGTGTAAAATGTTACTGATTTGAAGAAGGGAGAACTATTGAATGGCTAAAGATGATGTAATTGAAGTCGAAGGTACCGTTCTTGAAACGTTGCCAAATGCTATGTTCAAAGTAGAATTAGAGAATGGGCATGTCGTATTGGCTCACGTTTCTGGTAAAATCCGTATGAACTTCATTCGTATTTTACCAGGAGACAAAGTTACGGTAGAATTATCTCCGTACGATTTAAATCGTGGTCGTATTACGTACCGTTTTAAATAATATAGCACTCCGTAATCTTTAAGGAGGTTCGAGACATGAAAGTAAGACCGTCAGTTAAACCAATCTGCGAAAAATGTAAAGTTATTCGTAGACGTGGAAAAGTAATGGTTATTTGTGAAAACCCTAAACATAAACAAAAACAAGGTTAATCAGAAGGAGGTGCATTCAGAATGGCACGTATCGCAGGTGTAGATATTCCTCGAGACAAACGCGTTGTTATTTCTTTAACTTACGTATTCGGCATTGGTCGCACAACTGCTGAAAAAATTCTTACTGAAGCTGGTATTTCTTCAGAAACACGAGTTCGTGATTTAACGGAAGACGAATTAGGACGTATCCGTGATGTTATCGATCGTATTAAAGTTGAGGGAGACCTTCGTCGTGAAGTATCTCTTAACATTAAACGTCTAATGGAGATCGGTTCTTACCGTGGTCTTCGTCACCGTCGTGGTTTACCAGTTCGTGGTCAAAATTCTAAAAACAATGCTCGTACACGTAAAGGTCCACGTCGTACAGTAGCAAATAAAAAGAAATAATAAGTAAAGGAGGTTGAACTAACAATGGCACGTAAAACAAACACTCGTAAAAAACGTGTGAAAAAGAATATCGAAGCTGGTATAGCTCATATTCGTTCTACTTTCAACAACACAATCGTAACACTTACAGATACTCACGGTAACGCACTTTCTTGGTCTAGTGCTGGTGCACTTGGTTTCCGTGGATCTCGTAAATCTACTCCATTCGCTGCGCAAATGGCTGCTGAAGCTGCTGCTAAAGTTGCAATGGAGCACGGTTTAAAAACTTTAGAGGTTACTGTTAAAGGTCCTGGTGCTGGTCGTGAAGCTGCAATTCGTGCTCTTCAAGCTGCAGGTCTAGAAGTAACAGCAATTAGAGATGTTACTCCAGTTCCTCATAATGGATGTCGTCCGCCAAAACGTCGTCGTGTGTAATTTTTCTGTATAGAATTTTCCCTTTTGTCTATAATGGATATGATGCATTATCGAGAAATTTCGTACAGAAACATCGCTTGTTGTGCACAATCGGGAACTGCCTAAGGGGGACTTTCGGTTAGACAGGGGTTATACCTTTGTTTAACCGGGGTTTCGACGTTTTGAAGGAGGGTTTAGTTAATGATTGAAATCGAAAAGCCGAAAATCGAAACGGTTGAACTTAACGAAGATGCTAAATATGGTAAATTCGTAATTGAACCGCTTGAGCGTGGATATGGTACTACTTTGGGTAACTCCTTACGTCGTATTCTTTTATCCTCACTCCCTGGTGCCGCTGTTACTGCTATCCAAATCGATGGCGTATTACATGAATTTTCAACAGTTGAGGGCGTAGTAGAAGACGTTACGACGATCATCTTAAACTTGAAAAAGTTAGCTCTTAAAATCTACTCTGAAGAAGAGAAGACGTTGGAAATTGATGTGCAGGGCGAAGGTATTGTCACAGCTGCTGATATTACTCACGATAGTGATGTAGAAATCTTAAATCCAGATTTACACATTGCAACGTTAGCAAAAGATGCGCATTTCCGCGTGCGTTTAACTGCAAAGCGTGGCCGTGGGTATACGCCAGCTGATGCAAATAAAAGCGAAGATCAACCAATAGGAGTAATTCCTATTGATTCTATTTATACTCCAGTATCACGTGTGACTTACCAAGTGGAAAAGACACGTGTCGGACAAGTGGCTAATTATGATAAGCTTACGCTTGATGTATGGACGGATGGAAGCATCGGGCCAAAAGAAGCTATCTCTTTAGGTGCCAAAATCTTAACTGAGCATTTAAATATCTTTGTTGGTTTAACTGATGAAGCACAAAATGCTGAGATTATGGTCGAGAAGGAAGAAGATCAAAAAGAGAAAGTTCTTGAGATGACTATCGAAGAACTAGACCTTTCTGTTCGTTCTTATAATTGCCTAAAACGTGCAGGAATTAATACTGTACAAGAGCTTGCGAACAAAACAGAAGAAGATATGATGAAAGTTCGTAACTTAGGACGTAAATCCTTAGAAGAAGTTAAACATAAACTTGAGGAATTAGGTTTAGGTTTACGTAAAGACGACTGAGGATTTAAACCCATGAACAAAGGAGGGAACTACGAATGGCATACAGAAAATTAGGCCGTACAAGTGCGCAACGTAAAGCTATGTTACGTGACTTAGCTACTGATTTAATTATCAACGAGCGCATCCAAACGACAGAAACTCGTGCAAAAGAACTTCGTTCTGTAGTGGAAAAAATGATCACTTTAGGTAAACGCGGAGATCTTCATGCTCGTCGTCAAGCAGCAGCTTTCATTCGCAATGAAGTAGCTAACGCTGAGACTGGTCAAGATGCACTTCAAAAATTATTCGCTGATGTAGCTCCACGCTATGCTGAGCGCCAAGGCGGATACACTCGTATTGCAAAAATTGGTCCACGTCGCGGAGACGCAGCACCAATGGTAATTATCGAGTTAGTATAATGATAATTAAAAGGGCAGGACAGTTCTTTTCAAGAAACTGGTCATGGCCCTTTTTTTTAAATATAAAAATAGGCGAGCTTGGCGAAGGAAAGGGTGCCTTCTATTGAAAAAAGAGAAACTTCGGATAGGAAATATATCATTTCAATATCCTGGGGCAGCCACGTATGCATTAAAAGATGTTTCATTTTCCTTATATGAGGGAGAATGGGTATCTATTATTGGACAAAACGGTTCAGGAAAGTCTACACTTGCAAAATTATTGAATGGTTTGTTTTTGCCGGAAGCAGGGACTATTACAGTAAATGATTCAATGGTTTTATCAGAGGAAACGGTATGGGATGTTCGAAAACAAATTGGAATGGTATTTCAAAATCCAGATAATCAATTTGTTGGAACAACAGTGCAAGATGATGTTGTATTTGGTTTAGAGAATATCGGAATGCCAAGAGAACAAATGATTGAAAGATTAGAACAGGCCTTACGACTTGTCCGTATGGAAGATTTTCTTAATGATGAGCCTCATTCCTTATCTGGTGGGCAAAAACAGCGAGTGGCAATAGCGGGCGTTTTAGCACTTCAGCCATCTATTTTAATATTAGATGAAGCAACGTCAATGTTAGATCCTCAAGGAAGACGTGAAGTAGTAGAAACGGTTAGACAACTTGTTAATCAAAAAGGTATTACCGTGTTATCAATTACGCACGATTTAGAAGAAGCGGCGCAGTCAGATCGTGTCATTATTTTAAATAAGGGAGAAATATTAGAGGAAGGGACTCCAGAGAAAATTTTCAAGTCCTCTCATATGCTCCAAGAAATTGGCTTAGATGTACCGTTTTCGGTGAAAATAGCAGAATTATTAAAAAGAAATGAAATTCTTTTGCAAAATACGCATCTTACAATGGAAAGCTTGGTGAACGAACTTTGGAGATTACATTCCAAAAAGTAGAACATCGTTATCAATATAAAACTCCATTTGAAAGACGCGCACTTTATGATGTAGACGTGTCGTTTCCAAGTGGGGGCTATTATGCCATTATCGGTCATACTGGTTCAGGTAAGTCGACGATGATTCAACATTTAAATGGTTTATTGCAGCCGACAAATGGTACAGTTCAAATTGGTGAACATTTGATTTCGGCAGGAAAGAAAGAAAAAAAGCTAAAGCCACTACGTAAAAAAGTAGGGGTTGTCTTTCAATTCCCGGAACATCAGTTGTTTGAAGAAACTGTGGAGAAAGATATTTGCTTCGGACCTACTAATTTCGGGGTATCTGGAGACGAAGCGAAGCAAAAGGCTAGAGAGGCAATAGAACTTGTAGGGCTAGAACCGGAACTGTTAACACGTTCTCCGTTCGAATTAAGTGGTGGACAAATGAGACGTGTTGCTATAGCGGGTGTACTGGCAATGGAACCTGAAGTGCTTGTATTAGATGAACCTACAGCAGGTCTAGATCCAAAAGGGCAGAACGAACTTATGCAGATGTTTTATAAGTTGCATAAGGAGAAAGGGCTTACAGTTATCCTTGTAACGCATAATATGGAAGATGCTGCTCAGTATGCGGAACAAATTGTAGTTATGCATAAAGGAACGGTCTTTTTGCAAGGAAGTGCAGAGGAAGTATTTTCACATGCTGATGAACTAGAGAAAATTGGTGTGGATCTTCCTATGTCATTAAAGTATAAACGTGCAATTGAAGAGAAGTTTGGTATTTCAATTCCAAAGGCTACCTTATCTTTAGAGGATCTTACTCATGAAGTTGTGCAGGTGTTACGAAAAGGTGGTCATGAATCATGCAGCAGTTGATTATTGGGAGATATATCCCGGGGAATTCACTTATTCATCAACTTGATCCACGTACGAAGCTGCTGATTGTCTTTTTATATGTATTTGTTGTTTTCTTAGCAAATAATGCGATTTCATATGGATTTTTATTTTTATATGCACTCATTGCTTTATTTTTTGCAAAAGTGCCGATTCGTTATGTACTTTCGGGCTTAAAACCAATTTTATGGATTTTTCTTTTTACATTTTTCCTGCATATTTTTACAAATAAAGAGGGGGATGTACTACTCCAGCTTGGTTGGTTTTCGATACATGAAAAAGGATTAGAGCAAGGGATATACATTTCTGTACGGTTCTTCGTTATTATTTTAATGACGACATTATTAACGTTAACGACGACACCTATTGAAATTACAGATGGTTTGGAGACGTTATTAAAGCCATTGAAGCGTATAAAGGTTCCTGTTCATGAAATCGCATTAATGATGTCAATTTCTCTTCGTTTTATCCCGACATTAATGGATGAAACGAGTAAAATAATGAAAGCACAAGCATCACGTGGTATTGATTTCGCTGGTGGACCGATAAAAGATAGAATGAAAGCTATTATCTCACTGCTCGTTCCTCTGTTTATCAGTGCTTTTAAGCGTGCAGAGGACTTAGCTATTGCGATGGAAGCTCGTGGATATCAAAGTGGTGAAGGACGTACTAAATTTAGGCAACTACGCTGGAAAACAAGCGATACAGTAACGATTGTAAGCTTATTTTGTTTAGCTTGTATTTTGGCATGGGTGCGATCGTAATGGAGAATAGAGAAATGGATAGAATAAAATGTACGGTTGCATATGATGGTATGCATTTTTGTGGTTATCAAATTCAGCCGAAGCATCGTACTGTTCAACAGGAGATAGAAAAAGCATTACAGAAATTGCATAAGGGAGAACTTGTTCGTGTTCAGGCGTCTGGTAGAACAGATTCTACGGTTCATGCAAAAGGGCAAGTAATACACTTTGATACTCCTTTGTCTCTTGAGGAGTGGCAATGGAATAACGCTTTAAATACAATGTTGCCAGATGATATTGTTATTAGGCGAGTAGAGAAAAAAACAGAAGAATTTCATGCACGTTACGGTGTTGAGAAAAAAGAATATCGTTATCGTGTATTATTATCAAAGACTGCGGATGTATTCCGTAGAAATTACGTATATCAATATCCATATCCGCTCGAAATCAATTCTATAAGAAAAGCAATTCCTTATTTTATTGGAACGCATGATTTCACTTCTTTTTGCTCGGCAAAAACTGACAAAAAAGATAAAGTGCGAACAATTTATGAAATCGAGTTAATTGAGCAAGATGATGAATTAATTTTTCGTTTTGTAGGTAATGGATTTTTATATAATATGGTCAGAATTATTGTTGGTACGTTACTTAACGTAGGGCAAGGAAAGCTTGATCCTGATAGCATTCCAGAGATTTTAGCGAAACAAAATCGTCAGTTTGCTGGAAAGATGGCTCCAGGTCATGGGCTTTACCTATGGGAGGTAAACTATAACAACTAATCCTGGTGTAACATTTGCTTGACATTAGAAACTCAAAAGTATATCATAACATATGGTATTGTTTCTAAAACCACGATTAGCCCCGGAAGGAAATCGTGTTTAAGATAAACAATAGATTTTTTCTATGGAAAAGATAACGAGGAGGGAAACACATGCGTACGACTTTTATGGCAAAAGCTAACGAAGTTGAGCGTAAATGGTATGTGGTTGATGCTGAAGGTCAAACTTTAGGTCGCCTATCTACTGAAGTAGCATCCATTTTACGTGGTAAAAACAAACCTACATTTACACCACACGTTGACACGGGTGATCATGTAATTATTATTAACGCTGAGAAAATTCATTTAACAGGTAATAAATTAAACGATAAAATTTACTACCGTCACACTAACCACCCAGGTGGACTTAAGCAAAGAACAGCTCTTGAAATGCGTACAAACTACCCTGTACAAATGTTAGAGCTTGCAATTAAAGGCATGCTTCCAAAAGGACGCTTAGGCCGTCAAGTTTCTAAGAAACTTAACGTGTATGCTGGAGCAGAGCATCCACACCAAGCACAAAAACCAGAAGTTTACGAACTTCGCGGATAATTAATTAAAGGAGGGCTTACTTTGGCACAGGTTCAATACTATGGCACTGGACGTCGTAAGAGTTCAGTAGCGCGCGTACGCCTAGTTCCAGGCGAAGGACGCGTTATCATTAACGGTCGTGATTTTGAAAACTATATCCCATTTGCTGCATTACGTGAAGTAGTGAAACAACCTCTAGTTGCAACAGAAACTTTAGGTAACTACGATGTACTTGTAAACGTAAATGGTGGTGGATACACTGGTCAAGCTGGTGCTATTCGTCACGGTATTTCTCGCGCTTTATTAAAAGCTGATCCAGAATACCGTCTAACACTAAAACGTGCAGGTCTATTAACTCGTGACGCACGTATGAAAGAGCGTAAAAAATACGGTCTTAAAGGCGCACGTCGTGCACCTCAGTTCTCAAAACGTTAATTTTTGCGAACTACAAACCCCAACCATTTTGGTTGGGGTTTTTTTGTGTTTCATTCCTCTTTTACAATTTTTTTAGCTTGGAATATTTTAGTGCTACGGCCTCGCGTATGCTTCTTCTTTAGAAGTTTAGACTATACGTATTAGGGAGGTTTATAAGTACTATGAATGTCATTGTCAGCTTACAAGAAAAACAAAAAGAAAAGCAGTTAAAATACGAGCGGAAGATGCTGCGAGAATTATCATTAAAAACATTGCGCTCAAATATTCGTGATGCCTTTCAAATGCAAGAGCTTCATCGTCAGTATGAAGATTACTGTATTGAATTAGGGATAGAATCTTATTTATTAGGAGCGAGATATAGTAAATTTGGTTATTATGGTGAATCGTTTTTTGATGTGAAATATAGAGCTTTAGAAGAAGAACAACAATTAACTGAAACGCTATTTCAATTTTTAACGAGTATGACTATGCGAGAAATAAAGTTGAAAGATGAGGAATTACTTTTTGAATCTTGTCAGCAGTTTATAGGATTGTGGTGGCAAGAAGGGTATGAAAAAGGTGAAAGAAGATATCGATTAAAGCTTCATTAAGACAAGCATAAACTTTCCTCTTGTCCCATATAAGTAATTAGAGGGACTAGCTGGAGGAGGAAAGGTATGAAGAGAATTCGAATTATCTCTTTTGCACTCGCTGCGGTTGTTTTGTTTTTTTTAGTCAAACAAGAATTTCAAATCACAAAATCGTGGCGAGCTTGGAATTTACCCTTATCAGGGAAAGTAATCGTATTAGATGCTGGGCATGGTGGACCAGATGGAGGGGCTGTTGGTGGAAAGGATATTATAGAAAAGGATATTACGCTTGAAATTACAAAAAAGGTACAAGACTATTTACAAGAACAAGGTGCACTAGTTATTTTAACGCGTGAGGGAGATTATGATTTAGCTAACAAAGATACAAAGTCATATAGTAGACGTAAAGCGGAGGATTTAAAAAAACGTGTAGAAATCATCAATAAACCAGATATAGACTTTTTTGCAAGCATTCATTTAAATGCTTTAACTAGTAGTGGATCGAAAGGCGCACAAACATTCTACTATCGCTCTTCAATTGAAAATGAACGTGCTGCTAAATTTATACAGGCTGAATTGAGAACGAGTTTAGAAAATACGAATCGTTCTGCTAAAACAATCTCTCACGTATACTTATTGAAGTATGCGAAAACACCAGGTGCTTTAATTGAAGCCGGCTTTTTATCGAATGTGAACGAAAGGTATATGTTAAATTCGGAGAAATATCAACAGAAGGTAGCAGCTGCAATATACCGTGGTATATTGCGTTATTTCACGGAAAAAGGAAATCCTCCAGAATAAGGAGGATTTTTTTGAGTTTCTCTCGTTAACGAAGTTTTCGGAAAATATGTTATACTGGAAATGTAAACGCATTAATTTGAAGAATAAACAAAGATGAATTCAATTAACATTACGTTATTTTTCATACAGGGGGCTGGGTTAATTATGGTAACGAAAGAACAAGTGGTTGAAGCGTTAGAAGGGATTGTAGATCCGTTTTTACATAAAACATTAAAAGAAACAAGTGCAATTAAAGAGGTAACAGTCAAGCCTGAGAAGGAACATGTGAGTGTCAAAATTGCAATCGTAAAAACTGGTACAGCGGAACAAATGCAGTTGCAGTCTGGAATTGTAAAGTTAGTAAAAGAACTTGGAGCAGCAACAGTTGGACTTCGTTTTGCAGAATTTACAGAAGAGGAATTAGCTCAGTTTGCACCAGAACAAGAAGCAGAGCAAAGTGAATCTTTATTGTCACCAAATTCAAAAACGACATTCTTAGCAGTAGCGAGTGGAAAAGGTGGCGTGGGAAAATCAACCGTTTCCGTTAACCTTGCAGTTGCTTTAGCTCGTTTAGGAAAAAAAGTTGGTATTATTGATGCGGATATTTACGGTTTTAGTGTGCCAGACATGATGGGGATAGAAAAACGTCCCATCGTAAGAGGTGACAAGATAATTCCGGTGGAACGTTTAGGTGTAAAGGTAATCTCAATGGGCTTCTTTGTAGAGGATAATGCACCAGTTATTTGGAGAGGACCTATGCTTGGGAAAATGTTAAACCACTTCTTCACAGAAGTGGAATGGGGCGATTTAGATTATTTAGTACTAGATTTACCACCAGGAACAGGTGATGTTGCGTTAGATGTGCACTCAATGTTGCCATCTTGCAAAGAGATTATTGTAACGACGCCTCATCCAACAGCTGCGTTTGTAGCAGCGCGTGCTGGAGCGATGGCATTACGCACTGAACATAGTATTCTCGGTGTTGTTGAGAACATGGCATATTTTGAAAGTAAGGTAACTGGTGAGAAAGAATATGTATTTGGAAGAGGCGGGGGAGATAAGTTGGCTACCGAACTACAAACAAATGTTCTTGGTCGTATTCCGCTGCAACAACCTGATTGGAATAAAGAAGACTTTGCTCCTTCAGTATATGAAGATACACATACAACCGGCATTATTTATAGTAAAATAGCCGAAGTGGTAATTGATAAAACAGCTGTTACACAAAAATAAAGTGAAACTTTAATCAGTGGAGTTCATCTGTTACTGGCAACAATAAGGGTTTTGTTACTAGTAAACTTTTCGCTTAACTAGAGGGCCATTTTGTCTGTTAATAGCAAGATAAAGTAATAACGAGTGGACAATTTATACATTGTCCACTCGTTATTATAGTTATTATTTTCACTGTTCTTCCTTCTTCTCGCCTTGAGAACCACCGTCACCGCCTGCTTCTTTCTTATCAGATCCACCTTTTTCAGCCTTTTGTACACCTTTACTAATGATATCAATCATCTTGGATTGGAAGAGTGGACTTTCAGCAGTTTCTGTTAGTACTTGTTGTAGATATTGACGGTATTCTTTACTCTTCATTGTTTGTAACATCATTTTTTCTACTTCAGGATTTTTCATGATTTCTATAACGCCTGCTTGGTATTCAGGGTCTTTTAATAAGGTTTTCATTAATTGGGTTTGTTCTTTCCCCATACTTTTAGCGAACTTCGATGAGAACTCAGGATCTTTAAAGAGCTTTTCCCAGAATTGTTGCCCTTTATCGGATACCATTGCATCTTCAATCGTTTTCTTTACTACTGTTTCATCTAGTATGAGTGCTTGTTTCATTTTTTCATCAGTTAATACATCTTGAATAGCTTTCTTACCTTGATCTGTTTTTAAAATATCAACAATCATTTTCTTTGTTTGATCGTAATCTAGTTCGGATTTCGTTTCTTTTCCTTGTGCGCATGCTACAAGTGCGATAAGTAGAAAAGAAGAAACGAAAATGAATAGTATCCGTTTCATAAGTTGGAACTCCTTTCAGCACAGTTCTCTCTTTTTAATATAAATATCTTTAAGGAATTTATACATGAACATGGCTAGCTTTTTGAAATTGTCATTGATACAATTTAATTAGAAATATAAGGATAATGGGGGATGTGTTGTGAATAGCCGCAAGTGGGTACGACTATTTTTAACGACGTTGTTTCTTGGTGGGATTAGCACAGTTATTATTGGTTTTGTTTTGGAGTGGGACAGGTACAATGAATTTTTTCAAAATTTCGACGTTAAGGAGATTTTAGCGGTATCTTTCTGGTTGATGGGGGTAGGATTTATTTTTAGCGTTATAAGTCAAATGGGATTCTTTGCATATTTAACAATCCATCGTTTTGGACTAGGGATGTTTCGCTCATCGTCTTTATGGAATGCAGTCCAGCTCTTCTTTATTGCATTCGTATTATTTGATTTTGTGTATTTAAGGTCTGTACTTATTGCAAATGGGGAAGTCTCATTGGGGAATAACATACTTGTTGCTGGAATTTTATTTGTGTTTGGAGCAATTGTTGCTTATGTAAAAAGTAAAGAAACAAATAAAAAAGCATTTGTGCCAGCTCTGTTCTTTATGGTTGTTGTAACAATTCTTGAATGGGTACCGGCGCTTCGGATTAATGATACAGATTGGTTATATTTAATGGTTATACCGCTATTGTTATGTAATGCATATCAATTACTTGTATTACATCGTTTAATCGGAAAAACGAGTAAACCTGCTTAATAGAGAGAGGTTTTATACACC
This sequence comes from Bacillus sp. FSL K6-0268, assembly GCF_038005425.1. NCBI lineage: Bacteria > Bacillati > Bacillota > Bacilli > Caryophanales > Bacillaceae > Bacillus > Bacillus sp. FSL K6-0268. Next base: position 3,362,273 of record NZ_JBBOTF010000001.1, on the reverse strand, counting down.
GGCAGTTATATTACTGGAAATGGTGTGATTAAAAAAGCTCTACCACCTTCTTGAAAGGTAGTAGAGCTTTTTATACGTGAAGAGTAGTAGGGACGAAGCTATTTCACATCTTCACTTTTCGTACTTGTGTTGGAAATAAGTTGTGATACGGATATTTGCTCATATCCATCACTTTTTAATTTTTGCAGGAGCAGCGGTAAAGCTCTATTTGTTTGAAGGGCAGAATCGGATGCGTGTAATAAGACAATATCTCCACCTTTCAAATTATTAGAGACGGTGGAAACGATGTGGTTTACACCTGGGTTTTTCCAATCGTTTGAATTATTACTCCAATGCACGACGGTGTATCCAAGTGATTCTGCAATTTTAAGGGTTGCCTTGTTAAATTCGCCACTAGGTGGACGTAACAGTTTGACTTGTTTTACACCAAGTTTTGTAAAAACATCTTGTGCTCGTAAAAGGTCTCGTCTTATTTCATTCGTCTCTAGAGAAGTATAAGATGTGTAATTGTAACCCATACTACCGATTTCGTGTCCATCTTTCATGATGCGCTCTACAATATCGGGGTGTCTTTCGGCCCATGCAGCAGAAAGGAAGAAGGTTGCATTCTTAATTTCTCTTTCTTTAAGAGTATCAAGGATTGGAATTGCTTTTTTGTCTCCCCAACTAATATCAAACGTAAATGCAACTTGCTTTTTAGCGGTATCTCCTTTGTAAATTACTTTAGGGCCTGTAGCAGTTGAAAAAGCAGATTCATGTGAATATGTTTTTAAAAAGAGTAGCCATGCTGTAAATAAGGAAAGTATCACTATTAAGCTAATGTGTTTAAAAGTTCTTTTACTCGTAATAAAAAAGAAAAACATAATATTACGCCCCTTTGTCCAATCCTTTTCAGTTACATATATGCTGGAAATATAAAAAAGAGAACAAAGGATTAATATCGTAAGTAGTGGATATAATGAATGATAGGATTGTAATAAGTGAAAATGAGCGGAACGTTTATTGTTACGTAAGGAATTATTGAGGTGATCATTTGCTTGGGCTGATGTTGACAAAAGAAGAGAGAAAAGAGATGGAATACATATTAAAGAGAGAGTTAGAGGAACTTTTATTTGATTTTGAAGATGAGCGTATTCATGAAGTTGTAAAAAAGGCGATGGAAGAAAGATATAAAATCATTTTTTGTTTGTTTCGGAGAGTTGCTAACGCAGAGGAATGTATTCGTTATGTAAGAAGAAGAACTTTTTATTAAAAAGTATTGACGTTAATAGTTTGTATATGGTAAATTAATAAACGTCGCTGATGCGGAAACGCAGAAAACGACAAAAAAGAAATTGAAAAACTTAGTTGACATCGAAAAACGAAGATGTTAACATAAGGAAGTCGCAAATGAGCGACCAAGTAGTTCTTTGAAAACTGAACGAAACAAACAACGTGAAACGTCAATTTTTATTTTTAGATGCTAGACAAACTAACTTTATTGGAGAGTTTGATCCTGGCTCAGGATGAACGCTGGCGGCGTGCCTAATACATGCAAGTCGAGCGAATGGATTGAGAGCTTGCTCTCAAGAAGTTAGCGGCGGACGGGTGAGTAACACGTGGGTAACCTGCCCATAAGACTGGGATAACTCCGGGAAACCGGGGCTAATACCGGATAACATTTTGAACTGCATGGTTCGAAATTGAAAGGCGGCTTCGGCTGTCACTTATGGATGGACCCGCGTCGCATTAGCTAGTTGGTGAGGTAACGGCTCACCAAGGCAACGATGCGTAGCCGACCTGAGAGGGTGATCGGCCACACTGGGACTGAGACACGGCCCAGACTCCTACGGGAGGCAGCAGTAGGGAATCTTCCGCAATGGACGAAAGTCTGACGGAGCAACGCCGCGTGAGTGATGAAGGCTTTCGGGTCGTAAAACTCTGTTGTTAGGGAAGAACAAGTGCTAGTTGAATAAGCTGGCACCTTGACGGTACCTAACCAGAAAGCCACGGCTAACTACGTGCCAGCAGCCGCGGTAATACGTAGGTGGCAAGCGTTATCCGGAATTATTGGGCGTAAAGCGCGCGCAGGTGGTTTCTTAAGTCTGATGTGAAAGCCCACGGCTCAACCGTGGAGGGTCATTGGAAACTGGGAGACTTGAGTGCAGAAGAGGAAAGTGGAATTCCATGTGTAGCGGTGAAATGCGTAGAGATATGGAGGAACACCAGTGGCGAAGGCGACTTTCTGGTCTGTAACTGACACTGAGGCGCGAAAGCGTGGGGAGCAAACAGGA
>NZ_JBBOTF010000001.1:3195000-3357500 GCF_038005425.1 Bacillus sp. FSL K6-0268 | reverse complement strand
GTCTTTGATTCCCCGCTGCCAAGAAAAGCTTCTAGCGAGATAAAAGGTGCCTGTACCGCAAACCGACACAGGTAGGCGAGGAGAGAATCCTAAGGTGTGCGAGAGAACTCTGGTTAAGGAACTCGGCAAAATGACCCCGTAACTTCGGGAGAAGGGGTGCTTTCTTAACGGAAAGCCGCAGTGAATAGGCCCAAGCGACTGTTTAGCAAAAACACAGCTCTCTGCGAAGCCGTAAGGCGAAGTATAGGGGGTGACACCTGCCCGGTGCTGGAAGGTTAAGGAGAGGGGTTAGCGTAAGCGAAGCTCTGAACTGAAGCCCCAGTAAACGGCGGCCGTAACTATAACGGTCCTAAGGTAGCGAAATTCCTTGTCGGGTAAGTTCCGACCCGCACGAAAGGTGTAACGATTTGGGCACTGTCTCAACCAGAGACTCGGTGAAATTATAGTACCTGTGAAGATGCAGGTTACCCGCGACAGGACGGAAAGACCCCGTGGAGCTTTACTGTAGCCTGATATTGAATTTTGGTACAGTTTGTACAGGATAGGCGGGAGCCATTGAAACCGGAGCGCTAGCTTCGGTGGAGGCGCTGGTGGGATACCGCCCTGACTGTATTGAAATTCTAACCTACGGGTCTTATCGACCCGGGAGACAGTGTCAGGTGGGCAGTTTGACTGGGGCGGTCGCCTCCTAAAGTGTAACGGAGGCGCCCAAAGGTTCCCTCAGAATGGTTGGAAATCATTCGTAGAGTGCAAAGGCATAAGGGAGCTTGACTGCGAGACCTACAAGTCGAGCAGGGACGAAAGTCGGGCTTAGTGATCCGGTGGTTCCGCATGGAAGGGCCATCGCTCAACGGATAAAAGCTACCCCGGGGATAACAGGCTTATCTCCCCCAAGAGTCCACATCGACGGGGAGGTTTGGCACCTCGATGTCGGCTCATCGCATCCTGGGGCTGTAGTCGGTCCCAAGGGTTGGGCTGTTCGCCCATTAAAGCGGTACGCGAGCTGGGTTCAGAACGTCGTGAGACAGTTCGGTCCCTATCCGTCGTGGGCGTAGGAAATTTGAGAGGAGCTGTCCTTAGTACGAGAGGACCGGGATGGACGCACCGCTGGTGTACCAGTTGTTCTGCCAAGGGCATAGCTGGGTAGCTATGTGCGGAAGGGATAAGTGCTGAAAGCATCTAAGCATGAAGCCCCCCTCAAGATGAGATTTCCCATAGCGTAAGCTAGTAAGATCCCTGAAAGATGATCAGGTTGATAGGTTCGAGGTGGAAGCATGGTGACATGTGGAGCTGACGAATACTAATAGATCGAGGACTTAACCATATAATATGTAGCAATGTTATCTAGTTTTGAAGGAATATATATTTAAAATTCCTTTTGACATTCTGAAAAGAATGTGTATAATGATAAAAGTCTGGTAATGATGGCAGAGAGGTCACACCCGTTCCCATACCGAACACGGAAGTTAAGCTCTCTAGCGCCGATGGTAGTTGGGACCTTGTCCCTGTGAGAGTAGGACGTTGCCAGGCTTGTATTGTTCCGCAGTAGCTCAGCGGTAGAGCTATCGGCTGTTAACCGATCGGTCGTAGGTTCGATTCCTACCTGCGGAGCCATTATGCTTCCATAGCTCAGCTGGTAGAGTACTTCCATGGTAAGGAAGAGGTCACCGGTTCAAGCCCGGTTGGAAGCTTGGAAAAGTTTTTAAATTTTTGGCCCGTTGGTCAAGTGGTTAAGACACCGCCCTTTCACGGCGGTAACACGGGTTCGAATCCCGTACGGGTCACCACTTTTGGAGGATTAGCTCAGCTGGGAGAGCACCTGCCTTACAAGCAGGGGGTCGGCGGTTCGATCCCGTCATCCTCCACCATATATGTTTAAATGTCGGAGGGGTAGCGAAGTGGCTAAACGCGGCGGACTGTAAATCCGCTCCTTCGGGTTCGGCAGTTCGAATCTGCCCCCCTCCACCATTTTCTTTAAAATAACCTGAAAGGGTTTATTTTTTTGAGAAGATAACCATACTAGTAAATATTAATGGGCTATAGCCAAGCGGTAAGGCAACGGACTTTGACTCCGTCATGCGCTGGTTCGAATCCAGCTAGCCCAGCCATTTACGAGCCATTAGCTCAGTTGGTAGAGCATCTGACTTTTAATCAGAGGGTCGAAGGTTCGAATCCTTCATGGCTCACCATTTTCGCGGAAGTAGTTCAGTGGTAGAATACAACCTTGCCAAGGTTGGGGTCGCGGGTTCGAATCCCGTCTTCCGCTTTATTACTAAGGGGCCTTAGCTCAGCTGGGAGAGCGCCTGCCTTGCACGCAGGAGGTCAGCGGTTCGATCCCGCTAGGCTCCATCTAAATAGAAAAAGCTTACATCATACGATGTAAGCTTTTTTGTGTTTAAAAAGACAACTTTTATATTTATCGTTTAAAATGAAGAAAACGTAAAAATAAGGGATGGGGGGATAATTGTGAAAGTTGTTATTGCATCTGATTCATATAAAGAAAGCCTAAAAGCTATAGAAGTATGTGGAGCTATTGAAAGAGGTTTTAGAGCGATTTTTCCTAATGCAGAGTATGTGAAAATACCAATTGGAGATGGAGGAGAAGGGACGGTTGAATCACTTGTTGATGCTACAGGGGGGAGAATTATATCAATTAGTGTGACAGGACCGCTTAGAGAAGGTGTACAAGCTTTTTATGGCATTTCTAAAGATAAAAAGACAGCGTTTATTGAAATGGCAGCAGCATCAGGATTACAGCACGTTCCAGTTGAAAAGCGCAACCCACTTATTACAACGACAAAAGGAACAGGAGAACTTATATTACATGCGCTAGATCAAGGAGTGGGGTACATAATTTTAGGACTTGGAGGAAGTGCTACAAATGATGGTGGGGCAGGTATGTTAGCAGCTTTAGGAGTAAGATTTATAAATGACAAGGGTGAAGTAATAGATCCATCTGGAGGCGCATTACATTCAATTGATGCTATTGATTTTTCACAACTGGACCCACGCTTAAAGGGAGTAAAGATAGAAGCGGCCTGTGATGTGGATAATCCATTAGTCGGAATGCAGGGGGCATCTTTCGTATTTGGGAGACAAAAGGGTGCGAATGTAGAGATGATGAAAGAGCTAGATGAGAATTTAAAACATTACGCGAATATCCTTAAACGATATGTATCTTTTGATGTATCTGAAATACCTGGTGCAGGGGCAGCAGGAGGAATGGGAGCGGCTGTTATTTCAGTGTTAAAGGGAGACTTGCGAAGGGGCATTGAAATTGTATTGAATTATACAAATTTCGATAAACATATAGAAGATGCAGATCTCATTATAACTGGTGAAGGTAGAATAGATGAACAAACTGCATATGGGAAGGCTCCTGTTGGTGTTGCGGGGCGTGCGAAACGTTTTTCTGTGCCTGTAATTGCTATTGGAGGGTCTGTATCATCTGATTATCCAGCTGTTTACGAGAAAGGAATAGATGCGGTATTTAGTATTACAACAAGACCGATGACACTAGAAGAAGCATATAGAGTAGCAGAAGAAAATATTGAAATGACAACGAAGAATATTGCAGCAGTATGGAAAATAGCGTCAGAAAAACACTTCTAAATGTAGGAGTGTTTTATTATTATTATTTGATAATAGTGATTGCGATTGTTTCATTAAGTTAACTTTATACATAGGATAGTCTTGAAATTTGATTTTCAACGTGAATATAAGTGAATAAATTGTATATCCATACAAAAAAATGTCGAGTTGAGTCAGACTATATAAAAGATTTAAAATATTTAGTGAAGGCATAAAAGGGGGATACTATCTATGAAAAAAGAAATTTCAGTTATTGGAGTTCCAATGGATTTAGGACAGATGCGTCGTGGAGTTGATATGGGACCGAGCGCGATCCGTTATGCAGGGGTAATTGAAAGAATTGAAGAAATTGGATATGACGTTAAGGATATGGGAGATATATGTATAGAGAGAGAAAAAGAGGTAGATGAAAATACAAAATTAAGAAACCTTACACAAGTTGCAACTGTATGTAATGAATTAGCAAGTAAGGTGGATCATATTATAGAAGAAGGTCGTTTTCCACTTGTATTAGGTGGTGACCATAGTATTGCTATCGGTACATTAGCTGGTGTAGCCAAACATTATAAAAACTTAGGTGTTATTTGGTATGATGCACACGGTGATTTAAATACAGAGGAAACTTCACCATCTGGAAATATTCACGGTATGTCACTTGCAGCAAGTTTAGGTTATGGACATTCTTCACTTGTAGATTTATACGGAGCATATCCAAAGGTGAAAAAAGAGAATGTTGTAATTATCGGTGCGCGTGCATTAGATGAAGGAGAAAAAGACTTCATTCGCAATGAAGGTATTAAAGTGTTCTCGATGCATGAAATTGATCGTATGGGGATGACGGCTGTTATGGAAGAAACAATCGCATATTTATCTCATACTGATGGTGTACACTTATCATTAGATTTAGATGGTCTTGATCCTCATGATGCACCAGGTGTTGGAACGCCTGTAATTGGTGGTCTATCTTATCGTGAAAGCCACTTGGCGATGGAAATGTTAGCGGAAGCTGATATTATCACATCTGCTGAATTTGTTGAGGTAAATACGATTTTAGATGAGAGAAATAGAACGGCAACAACAGCAGTTGCTTTAATGGGTTCTTTATTCGGTGAAAAACTAAAATAAATGTAAGAAAAGCAACTGAGAAGTTGCTTTTTTTATTTGAAAATAGGCGTATAATAATGATTTATATTATACTGTAAGATAAAAATGTTTGACATCTTACCAATTTGAGCTAAAGGGGGTTGTTTGTAATTGTCGTTTGTTTCATGTATGGTATAATTAACTAGTTGTTGGAAATACATACAGATAGAGCATAAAACAATATTTCAATATATGGATAGAATTGCTCGTAAGTAGGAGGAAGGGATAGCATGCCTTTTGAAGATACGACCATTTTGAAATATCTTAGTACGGCATTAGATATTGCCATTGTATGGTTTATTATATATAAGCTGATTCTCATAATCCGAGGGACGAAAGCTGTTCAACTTTTAAAAGGGATTACAGTTATCATTGTCGTTAAGATGATTAGTATTTTCCTTGAATTGCATACGTTATCTTGGCTAACTGAACAAGTATTAACATGGGGATTTTTAGCCGTTATTATTATCTTTCAGCCAGAATTGCGAAGAGCACTTGAGCAGCTAGGGCGCGGGAGTTTATTTTCGCGTGGTGGACCGCATGAGGATGATGAACCTGAAATGGTTGCAACAGCGATAGCAAAAGCAACCGAATATATGGGGAAACGTAGAATTGGTGCATTAATTACTTTGTCAAAAGAGACCGGTATGGGTGATTATGTGGAAACGGGTATTCCGCTGAATGCAAACGTATCATCGGAATTACTTATTAATATTTTCATTCCAAATACACCTCTTCATGACGGAGCGGTAATTATGCAAGGAAGTACAATTAAAGCAGCAGCATGCTATCTTCCATTATCAGAAAGTCCGTTTATTTCTAAAGAATTAGGAACTAGACATCGTGCTGCAATGGGAGTTAGTGAAGTTACTGATAGTATTACAGTAGTTGTGTCTGAAGAAACTGGTCAAATTTCTTTAACGAAAAATGGTAAGTTGCATCGTGATTTGAAGACAGAACAGCTGAAGGATATGTTATTAGCTGAATTTAGTGGGAACGAAAAAACGACTTCTTCGTCTTTATGGAATTGGAGGAGAAAGCGTCATGGATAAGTTAATGGAGAATCATTGGTTTTTAAAAGGGATCTCATTACTATTGGCGTGTATGCTTTTTATGTCAGCGACGTTAACTGAAAAAAATACGACATCAGGTATATTACCTTTTGCAAATGATACGAAAGAAACATTAACTAATTATGCGATTAACCTTAAGTATGATGAGGAGAAATATATTGTAAGTGGTATTCCAGCAGAGGGCGTTAAGGTGAAGTTAGAAGGCCCAAAAGCATCAGTTGCTACAGTAAAAGCAAAAAAACAATTTGACATACCAATTGATTTGCGAGATAGTCCAAAAGGAACTTATGAGATTTCTTTAAAAACGAACGGGCTTCCAGATGATGTGAAAGGAACAGTTCAGCCATCAACAATTAAAGTTACTCTTCATGAAAAGGCGAGAAAATATGTTCATGTAGATTTGAAATTATCAAATGAGGATCAGATGCCAGCGGGGGCTACTCTCGAAAAATCAAGCCTTAAACCGGATACTGTTGAGGTAGTTGGGACGAAAGAAGAAATTGAAAGCATTTCATCTGCCAAAGCGTATGTTGATTTAAAAGGTGTTAATAAAACTGTTACAAAAACGCCCGAAGTTACATTATACAATAAAGAAGGAAAACGTTTAAATGTAAGAACAAGTCCATCTAAGATTAGTGTAACGTTGAATGTGGCAACGCAAACTACAGCCAATAATACTGAAAAAACTGTTCCTGTAACGTATACGAAGAAGGGGAGTTTAGCAGAAGGGTTGGCAGTTACAAATATCAGTGTCGAGCCGAGAGAAGTAACGATAGCTGGTCCAAAAGATATTTTGGATAATATACAATCGCTAGAGGGGGTCGAAGTAGATTTTAGTCAATTGACAGAGTCTACAACATTCGATGCCTCTGTTTTATTACCCAAGGGTGTAACAAGTGCAAAACCGAATCAAGTGAAGGTTTCGGTGGGAGTACAAAAAACAAAACAAACGAAAACAAAAACGATTGATGGTATCCCAATCCAAAAAAATGGACTTTCTAAAGATGTTACGGCTCAGCTAATTTCGCCGCAAGATGAAAAGATAAGTGTTGATATTTCAGGAGAAGCAAGTATAGTAGATAAAATAACAGCTGCTCAAATAACAGCGGTAATTAATCTGCAAAATGTATCTTCAGGGACGAAAGATATTTCTATTCAAGTGAGTGGTCCTGGTAATATTTCAATAGAGCCAAAACAAAAAAGTGCTAAAGTTACTATTGTAAAGAAAGAAAAACCAGATAAAGAAGTACAGGGTAACGGTCAACAACCGGATTCAAACACCAATCAAGAAAATCAAAATGAGAAGCCAAAAAATCCTGAACCCGATCCAGAAAAGGAAACGGAACAGGAAAATAATCAAAACCAAAATCAAGATAAAGATAAAGAAACTAGTCAAGAACCAACAGTAGATAACCATAATCAAAAAGAGCAAGAAAAAGGAGCGAATCATAATGGGTAAATATTTTGGTACAGATGGAGTACGCGGAGTTGCAAATAAGGAGTTAACACCTGAATTAGCTTTCAAAATTGGGCGTTTTGGTGGTTATGTATTAACAAAAGATACAGATCGTCCAAAAGTAATTATCGGTCGTGATACACGTGTATCTGGCCATATGTTAGAAGGAGCTTTAGTAGCAGGTCTATTATCAACTGGAGCAGAAGTAATGCGCCTTGGCGTTATTTCTACACCGGGTGTTGCTTATTTAACAAAAGCACTAGACGCACAAGCGGGTGTTATGATTTCTGCATCTCATAATCCAGTACAAGATAACGGTATTAAATTCTTTGGTTCAGACGGCTTTAAATTAACAGATGAGCAAGAAGCTGAAATTGAAGCTTTATTAGACAAAGAAGTTGATGAACTACCACGTCCAACAGGTACTAACCTTGGACAAGTGAGCGATTACTTTGAAGGTGGACAAAAATATTTACAATACATTAAACAAACTGTTGAAGAAGACTTCTCTGGCCTACATATCGCTTTAGATTGTGCACATGGTGCCACATCTTCTTTAGCTCCATACTTATTTGCAGATTTAGAAGCTGATATTTCAACAATGGGGACTTCACCGAACGGTATGAATATTAACGAAGGTGTAGGATCTACACATCCAGAAGTATTGGCTGAATTAGTAAAAGAAAAAGGTGCTGACATCGGACTTGCTTTTGATGGCGATGGCGACCGTTTAATTGCTGTAGACGAAAAAGGAAACATCGTTGACGGTGATCAAATTATGTTTATTTGTGCGAAATACATGAAAGAAACTGGTCAATTAAAACATAATACAGTTGTTTCAACTGTTATGAGTAATTTAGGTTTCTACAAAGCACTTGAAGCAAACAATATTACAAGCGATAAAACAGCAGTTGGTGACCGCTACGTAATGGAAGAGATGAAACGCGGTGGTTACAACTTAGGTGGAGAACAATCAGGCCATATTATCTTACTTGATTACATTACAACTGGTGACGGAATGTTAAGTGCACTTCAACTTGTAAACATCATGAAAATGACGAAAAAACCATTATCTGAGCTTGCAGGAGAAATGACGAAATTCCCACAATTGCTAGTAAACGTTCGTGTAACAGATAAAAAATTAGCATTAGAAAATGAAAAAATTAAAGAAATTATTCGTGTTGTAGAGGAAGAAATGAACGGTGATGGCCGTATTCTTGTTCGTCCATCTGGAACAGAGCCACTTATTCGTGTAATGGCAGAAGCACCAACACAAGAAGTTTGTGATGCATTTGTACATCGCATTGTAGAAGTTGTGAAAGCTGAAGTTGGCGCTGAATAATTAGCTGAATTTATATGAAAAAGGAGCACAATAAGTGCTCCTTTTTCATATGTTTTATAGACGATGAAAAAAATTTCATTGACGGTTTATCCATGTTTGTTATAAGATGGTCTTGTTCTTTTTCTCAAAGGAAATATTGTAAATTATAAAAGCGCCAGAACTACAAATAGTGTAGTTGACGAGGTGGGGTTTATCGAGATTTCGGCGGATGACTCCCGGTTGTTCATCACAACCGCAAACTTTTACTTAAATCATTAAGGTGACTTAGTGGACAAAGGTGAAAGTGTGATGAGAGAAGAGGAACGGATGAAAACTAGCTGTATAAGTATATACGGACTTAAACCCAATCGAGAGGAAGGTGAAAGCCGTTACAAGCTTACAGGGCTAGCAATATGTAATCCGTTTTTTAGTATAAATAAAAATGGTATCGGACTATGTCGTTACATGTTCGCAGAGCAGTGTAAGCATTTGTAACGGCGACTAAACATGTGTGGAATCGTAGGATTTATTGGAGAGCAAGATGCAAAGGAAATTTTATTAAAAGGTTTAGAAAAGCTAGAATATCGTGGATATGATTCAGCAGGTATTGCAGTACAAGCAGAGAACGGTGTTGTTGTATACAAAGAAAAAGGCCGTATCGCAAAACTTCGTGAAATCGTAGATGAGAACGTAGCAGCAAGCGTAGGTATCGGACATACACGCTGGGCTACACACGGTGTTCCAAGTAAAGTAAACGCGCATCCGCATCAAAGTACATCAAAACGCTTTACACTAGTTCATAACGGTGTAATTGAAAACTATGAATTAGTGAAAAAGGAATATTTACAAGATGTAACGTTCGTAAGTGAAACAGATACAGAGATTATCGTACAGCTTATGGAACAACAAGTGAGCACAGGATTAAGTGTAGAAGAAGCGTTCCGTAATACGCTATCTCTTTTACATGGCTCTTATGCAATCGGATTACTTGATGCTGAAAATCCAAACATGATTTATGTTGCTAAAAACAAAAGCCCGCTATTAGTAGGTGTTGGTGACAACTTTAATGTTGTGGCAAGCGACGCTATGGCGATGTTACAAGTTACAGATCAATTTATTGAGTTAATGGATAAAGAAATCGTAATCGTAACGAAAGAAAGTATTACAATTAAAAACTTACAAGGTGAAACGATTGAACGTGCACCTTTTACAGCGGAATTAGACGCAAGTGATATTGAAAAGGGAACATATCCTCACTTCATGCTTAAAGAAATCGATGAGCAACCACTTGTAATCCGTAATATAATTCAAAAGTATCAAGATGAAAATGGCGAAATTGAATTAAATCAAGACATCCGCAATGCGATTTTAGATAGCGATCGTATTTACATCATTGCATGTGGAACGAGTTATCATGCAGGTCTTGTTGGAAAACAATTTATCGAGAAGTTTGCAAAAATGCCAGTTGAAGTACATGTAGCAAGTGAATTCTCTTACAACATGCCATTATTAACAGAAAGACCATTCTTCATTTACATTTCACAAAGTGGTGAAACAGCTGATAGCCGTGCAGTACTTGTACAAACAAATGAAATGGGTCATAAAGCATTAACAATTACAAACGTGCCTGGTTCTACTCTTTCTCGTGAAGCTGATTATACACTTCCATTATACGCTGGACCAGAAATTGCAGTTGCATCAACGAAAGCTTACACAGCACAGCTTGCAGTACTTTCAATTTTAGCAGCTGATATTGCTAAAGCAAAAGGTGAAGTTCTTGATTTCGATTTAACACACGAACTAGGACTTGTAGCAAATGCAATGATAGAACTTTGTGATCAAAAAGAAGAAATGGACGCATTAGCAAAACAATTTTTAGCAACAACGCGTAACTGTTTCTTCATCGGACGTAGCGTAGACTTCTACGTAGGATTAGAAGGTGCGTTAAAACTAAAAGAAATCTCTTACATCCAAGCAGAAGGATTCGCTGGAGGAGAGTTAAAACACGGTACAATCGCTTTAATCGAAAATGGTACACCAGTTATCGCACTTGCTACACAAGAGCACGTAAACCTTGGAATTCGTGGTAACGTGAAAGAAGTAGTAGCACGCGGTGCTAACCCATGTATCATCTCAATGAAAGGCTTAGAAATGGAAGGTGACAGCTTCGTATTACCAGCTGTCCATGAAGCACTAGCACCGCTAGTAGCAGTTATTCCATTACAACTTATCTCATACTACGCAGCACTTCACCGCGAGTGTGACGTTGATAAGCCACGTAACTTAGCTAAATCTGTTACTGTTGAGTAGGAGATTGGTAGGTTAATAAATATAGTTATAGCTTTAAAATAAATTTACAAATTTGCACCCCTTTAGATATTTTATCTAAAGGGGTGTTTTTGTGCCGAAAAAGAACATCTAGAATTGGTAAGTGGATAGAACCCTATAGATTAATGTTTTACTTTTATTTATCTGAATTTTCCGTTATCATTTTAAGTATCTGTGAAAAATCTCCTTTATTACGACAAAAAGAGACGAGAGATTTATGGACATTTCAAGGGGGGATATTGATGAAAGTGAATAAAAAAACATATCTAAGTATAGAAGAGATTATTTCATTACCAACCTTATCAAGTACAAACATAAGTGATGATGGTAAAAACGTAGCGTTTGTTAAGAAGACGGCTAACTGGAAAGACAATACATATAGGAATCATGTATGGATATATGGAAAAGAAAAGGGACAGAGTTGTTTATTGATAAATGGAGATATAGAAAGTACATGCCCATTATGGTCTCCAAATTCTAGGGATATAGCATATCTTAGCCCCGTTGGTAATGGGAAAAATCAGATCTTTGTTAAGTCACTAGATGGTTATGAAGGGGTTCAAATTACTGATGAGAAAGAAGGAGTCAGTACATTCAAATGGGGTCCTACTGGCAAGGGTCTTTATTATGGTTACGCAGTCAAAAGAATGTGTGGAGATAAAGAAGCGTAGGGATCTATATGGAGAGTTTCAACATATAGGTAAGGAACACCAGAATAATTGTTTATATTACATTGAAATAGAAAAGGTGATACAAAGTGATACATATGAACACGAGAAAAGAGTTGTTTATCAATTAACTGATGGTAAGGATTTTCATATCCATGAATTTGATATTTCAAATGATGGGAAGAAGATTGTGTTTATGGCGACACCAAGCTCAAATATGGCGGATTATATAAATGGAGATTTATACATACTCCATACTAAAGCTGGAGAGCTACAAAAGCTGAATGTGGATAAGTTGTTGGGCGGTAGCGTCTGCTTTTCTCCTGAAGGCAGTAAAATATGTTACACAGCAAGTATAAGAGAGAAGGATTACTATAGAAACCATATACAAGACAGTACGTTAGAGGTATGTGATATAAATACAGGAGAGGTAATTCAACCTGTAACAGATTTTGATAGTACTGTTATGCCATTACAGTGGACAGCTAAAGGAATTTTAATTAGATGGCAGGATAAAACGAATTATCGTATTGGATTACTAGCTGAAGATGGCACTGTAGAAGCATTAAGCGAAAAAGTAGATGGCTTTATAATGGATGCTTCTATAACAAAGGATGGAAAACATATATCCTATAATAAGGCTATAACAAATGAAACCTTTGAAATCTATTTAGACGATAAAAAAATAACGGATGAAAATAACTTTTTCAAAGGGAAACTTAAAAGTAACAGGCAAATCATCTCATGGAAAAGTAGTGATGGTCTTGAAATAGAAGGTGTTTTATCAACGCCAGTAGAGTTTGACGTAAATAAAAAATATCCTTTATTAGTAGTAATTCACGGCGGTCCGGCTTGGGCATCCTTTCCGATATTTTCAGACTGCTTCAATGAGAAATATCCGATTGAACAGTTTATCGAAAAAGGCTTTATCGTTTTAGAGCCAAACTACAGAGGAAGTTCTGGTTATGGTAATGAATTTTTAAAAGCAAACTATAGAAAACAGGGAATCGCTGACTATGATGATGTTATATCAGGGGTGGATAAACTAGTTGATCAAGGGATTGTAGATAATGATAAAGTAGGAGTTATGGGATGGAGTAACGGAGGATATATATCAGCTTTCTGTTCTACATTTAGTAGCAGGTTTAAAGCTATTTCAGTTGGAGGCGGAATCACGAACTGGAGTACTCATTATGTAAATACAGATATCCCTTATTTTATTAGAATGTATTTAGGAAATACCCCATGGAATGATCGAGAGATATATACGAAGACATCACCTATGACGTATATTAAATCAGCTTGTACGCCTACCTTAATTCAACATGGGGAAAAGGATGCAAGAATTCCAATTACAAATGCATATGATCTATATCAAGGATTAAAGGATATGGAAGTTGATACAGAATTAATTATATTTAAAGGAATGGCATATAGTCCTAATCAGCCGGGAATGAATGTAGCTATTATGAAGCAGAATTTGATGTGGTTTTCACACTATATTCTTGGAGAGAGTGTAGAGGGTTTTAGGACTTTATAATGGATGTTTGTAAAAGACATAAGGTTGAAACGCTCTTCATATTGAGATGATTTATTATAAAATATATACTTAAACTACTATCCGTACACATATCAGGGAGGATTAATATGACAGGAAATAAAAATGACTTACTAGTAGAAAAACGTGAAGAGTTATTGAAAGTATTGAAAGCTCGTTTTGAGAAAAACATGAACCGCCATGAAGGTCTTGAATGGGCTAAAGTTGAAGCGAAGCTGACTACTAATAATGAAAAATTGTGGTCACTTAATGAAATGGAAGTAACTGGCGGTGAGCCGGATGTTGTTGGTTATGATGAAGAAAAGGACGAGTATGCTTTCTATGATTGTTCAAAGGAGAGTCCTAAAGGCCGCAGGAGTCTTTGTTATGATCTTGAAGCGTTAGAATCAAGAAAAAAACATAAACCAGAAAATAACGTTATTGATGTTGCAAATGCTATGGGCATTGAACTATTAACTGAAGAACAATATCGGGAATTGCAAAAACTTGGGGATTTCGACATGAAATCATCAAGCTGGGTACAAACACCTTCAGATATTCGAGAACTCGGTGGTGCTCTATTTTGCGATTATCGCTTCGGACATGTTTTCGTGTACCACAATGGAGCAGACTCTTACTATGCTGCCAGAGGTTTTCGTGGCTCGTTAAAAGTTTAAATTAGGATAAATAAGAAAAAGAGCCTATACTCAGGCTCTTTTTCTTATTTATATTTTAAAAGTAAACTGTTACTACGCAGTTTTACTTAATTTATATGTTCCGTGGTTGTTTTTATGGAAAAGTTTAGGAGAGATATAGCCATCTAATCCAATACGTCCAGCGTTCTGCCCTGCAACTAAAATGAATATAGTCAAAATAAGCAGGTTTGGGTTTACACTAACAGTTCCACTTAATAAAAATGAAAGATTCATTATGATTCCGAAAAATGCAGCTGTTTTTGTTAATCCGCCTAAAATTAAACCTAGACCTACTAAAATTTCTCCCCATTGAACTAAAAAGCTAAATAGGTCTGCGTTTGGAAGGACAAAATGTTGAAGAAAATCTGCCCACCAATTTTGTACTGCAGGGTGGTCACCTGATGCTTGAGCAATAGCACCCTTTAGAAAACCACTTGCGTCAAAAGATTGTCCGAAGACTTTGCCTATCCCAGCAGCGAGCCATGTATATCCTATGTAAAGACGTAAAAGTAATAATATGAAAGTAGCACGTTTATCAGTTCTTAAAAAATTGATAATCATTGAAATCCCTCCAATATTGTATTTACAAGTTTATTATATATTCAATGTGAAAAGATTCACAATGGAGAGAATGTGAACAAGGATAGGTTGTGAGTAATTGTTTTATTTTTTGTAACATTTTATCTGTTTTGGTAAACTAAGAATAGAGATATATGTAAAGGGGACAAAGACTTAATATGTGGATGAATTTGTAATGATTAGAAATTAGATAGATGAATTTTTCTCTCATAAGTGAGGGTTTATTTAGCTATCTGTAAATCATTCAAGGACTGCATATTTGGCTTGTACATCCCTTTTGTAAGGATAGATGCCTATTTTATGTATCTGTCTTTTTTTGTGGGAAATTTTATATCTCTTATATAAAGTATGCGCCCTTTAAACTTGGAGGAGTATATGATGAATCAATTAAAAAATAAAGTAGCAGTTGTTACAGGGGTAAGTCGTCTAGATGGTATTGGGGCAGCGATTTGTAAAGAATTAGCTGAAGCAGGATACGATATGTTTTTTACGTATTGGACAGCTTACGATAAAGAGATGCCTTGGGGCGTCGATAAAAATGAACAAATACAATTAAAAGAAGAGCTATTGCAAAACGGTGTTAGAGTATCGAGCATGGAGTTAGATTTAACTCGGAATGATGCACCGAAAGAGCTTATAAATAAAGTTACTGAACAATTAGGGTACCCTTATATATTAATTAATAATGCAGCGTACTCTACGAATAATGATTTCTCTACGTTGACTGCTGAAGAACTAGATAAGCATTACATGGTAAATATCCGTGCGACTACATTGTTAAGTAGTCAATTTGCCCGGAGATTTGATAAGAAATCTGGTGGTAGAATTGTTAATATTACTTCGGGGCAATTTCAAGGTCCTATGGCAGGAGAACTAGCTTATGCGACAACGAAGGGAGCTATTGATGCTCTTACTAGTACATTGTCAGCAGAGGTAGCTCATTTAGGAATAACAGTGAATGCAATTAATCCAGGACCAACCGATACAGGATGGATGACTGAAGAGATAACACAAGGGTTAAAGCCGATGTTTCCTTTTGGCAGAATTGGTGAGCCAAAGGATGCAGCTAGACTCATTAAATTTTTAGTAAGTGAAGAAGCTGAGTGGATTACTGGGCAAGTTATTCATTCAGAAGGTGGATTTAAAAGATAAAAAAAGAAGGCATCTCACCCTGGTGAGATGCCTTCTTTTTTTAATCTTTCTTCAATCTTCGTGCAACACCATTCCCTAAAGACTGTAATCCTTGAACGAGGATAATTAAAATAAAGACTGTTGCATACATTACTTCAGGTTCATAGCGTAAATGTCCGAAGCGGTATGCCAAGTCCCCTAGCCCTCCAGCACCTACGAGTCCAGCCATTGCTGTTGCGCCAATTAAGCCAATTGTTGCAATTGTTAATCCAAGTACAAGGGAGGGACGAGCTTCTTTCACCATGACGTGCCAAATGATTTTAATAGTAGAGATACCCATTGCTTGATAGGCCTCAATAACACCGCGATCTACTTCTAGTAAGGCTGTCTCCATTAAACGTGCGATATAAGGAGCTGTGAAGACGACAAGCGGTACGATCACACCTTGCACGCCAATGGATGTTCCCATTAGAAACTTTGTAAAAGGTAAGATGAAGAATAATAGAATGATAAATGGAAGAGAGCGAATTATATTAATAATTGTATTAAGAATAGGATAAATGATTTTATTTTCGTGCTGTCCACCAGGTCTTGTTAAAACAAGTGTTACACTAAGTGGTAGTGCAATAAGGATCGAGATGAGTAATGAAATAGATGTCATTTGAAAGGTTTGGATTGTGGCTTCCCATATGACTTTACTCCATTCATCCAAAAAGGACTTGTTTTCCATAGTCTGTTTTCCCTCCCTCTACGATGATACCTTTCTCTTGTAAGAATGCTAAAGCACGGTTTACTTCATTTTTTTCACCTTGCATATGAACGACAAGTTTCCCATATGCCTCATGTTTTAACTGTGTAATATTACCAGATAAAATATTTGGATATACTTGGAAACGTTTTGTGGCGACAGCTAGTGCTGGTTCTCCTGAAGAACTTCCTATAAAAGAAAGTGTTACAATTTCTCCAGTACTTTGTAGTTCTTTCTGTACCTCTTCTGGAATTTTCGCTGCAAATGCGCTATTTACAAATTTCTTTGTTGTTAAATGTTGTGGGTTTGTGAAAATATCTTTCACAGTCCCGCTTTCGACTACAGATCCATGTTCCATAACGGCAACGCGGTCGCATATACGTTGGATGACATTCATTTCATGTGTAATGAGTAAAATCGTAATTCCAATTTCTTCGTTAATCTTTAATAACAAATCAAGAATAGAATCAGTTGTTTCTGGATCTAAAGCGCTCGTTGCTTCGTCACTTAATAACACTTCAGGCTCATGTGATAGTGCACGTGCAATTGCAACGCGCTGTTTTTGACCGCCAGAAAGTTCGCTTGGATAAGCATCTTTACGGTTAAAAAGATCCACGATGCGTAAATATTTTTCTACTCTTTTTTCAATTTCCGCTTTTGGAATGCCAGCAAGCCGTAACGGTAATGCAATATTTTCATAGACGGTAACAGTTTTAAGTAAATTGAATCCTTGAAAGATCATTCCGATTTTTTGTCTCGCTTTTGCTAGTTCTTTTGTTGATAATGTTGTTAAGTCTTGTTCGTTTACAATGATATTTCCTGTCGTTGGTTTTTCTAATAGATTTACACATCGAATCAATGTGCTTTTACCAGCGCCACTATACCCAATGATTCCAAATACATCGCCTTTTTCTACTTTAAGGGAAGTAGACTTAAGAGCCTCAACATTCCCTTTTTTTGTTGTAAATACTTTGGATATGTTTTTTAATTCAATCATTATCGTCAGCTCCTACCAAGATGGTAAAACTGAACCATCAAATTTTTTCTCGATAAACTCTTTTACTTCTTTAGATTGATAAGCTTTCTTTAATTTGTTTACAACGGCATCATCTTTATTTTCAGTACGAACAACGACCCAGTTCACATATGGTGAATCTTTTCCTTCGCGGAAAATAGAATCTTTCGCTGGACTTAATTTTGCACCTAATGCAAAGTTTGTGTTAATTGCAGCTGCTTTCACTTCACTTAGTTGCGTTGGTAATTGAGAAGCTTCTAATTCAACAATCTTTAAATTTTTCGGGTTTTCAATTACATCTTTCGCAGTCGCTTTTTCTGTAGCCTTCGGATCAACTTTTAAAACCCCTGCTTTTTCAAATAATTTTAAAGCTCGCAGTTCATTCGTTGGGTCATTTGGTACAGCAATTGCATCGCCCTCTTTTAAGTCTTTTACATCTTTTATGTTTTTAGAATATATGCCCATAGGGAATGTTACTGTTGAAAATACTTCAGCTAATTTCATATTGCGTTCAGCTTTAAATACATCTAAATACGATTTTGTTTGGTAGCTATTTACATCAAGGCTTTTTTCATCTAAAGATACGTTCGGCGCTACATAATCATTAAATACTTTTATATCAATTTCGAGACCATCTTTTGCTGCAACTTCTTTTACCTTTTCAAAAATTTGTTCATGTGGTCCACCTGTTACACCGACAGTAATCTTTTTCTCGTCTAATGCTTTTACCTCTTTATCTGAACTCACGCTACAGGCGCCTAATAATAATAATACTGCTCCGCTTACAATGCTTAATAATACCTTTTTCATCTATAAATCCCCCTTCATATACGTTCCAAAATAAAAAGCACCTCCCAAAAATAAGAGAGGTGCCGAATAGACGAAATAGATTCCTCTCTTATCTTCCAAAACGAAAACTCGTTTTGCAGGAATTAGCACCTTAGCTTATATGTTATAAGCTCGGTTGCCGGGCATCATCGGGCCAGTCCCTCCGCCACTCTTGATAAGAGTATGTGTATGTAGTTTTGAATATGGTACTAATAGTAAATCGTACAAAAAGAATTGTCAATGATATTTTCAGAATATATTTTATTTTAAGGTAATCGAAACATTTCCTTTCTTATGGCCCATTTCTACATACGTATGGGCTTCTACAACTTCTTCTAATCGGTAAGTTCTATCAATAACAGGCTTTAGCTTTTCTGTTTCAGCTAGTTGTTTTAGTAGGTTCATATCTTCTTTACTGACTTTTGCCATCATTCCGTTCACAGATACATATTTTCCATTAGGCATTAATGCATCTGTACAAAGAGACTTATTATATTTTCCAACTGCATCAAATATAATATCATAGTGCTCGCCCCGCTTAGTAAAATCTTCTTTCATATAATCAATTACGTTGTCTGCCCCTAAGGCTGTAACTAAATCGAAATTCGAACTACTACAAATAGCTGTGACAGTCGCCCCGAAGTATTTAGCAAGTTGTACGGCAGCTGTCCCTACTGAACCAGAGGCGCCGTATATAAGTACTCGTTGCCCTTTTTTTATCTGTCCTTTTCTAAGGAAGTGCAATGCTGAAGTTCCGCCAAAAGGAATAACGGCAGCTTCTTCATATGTCACATTGGTAGGTTTTAATGCTATTAATCCACTTTCATGCACGCATGTGTATTCGGCATAACCACCAAGGTTTAGTTCTGTTAATGCAAAAACTGGATCTCCTTTTTTAAATTGTGTTACATCTGTTCCAATGTCTTCGATTTCACCGGATAACTCTACGCCAAGTATAGGTTTCCTCGGTTTTCTGAAACCTAATATGATCCGCATAGGAATCCAAAATAAGAGGGGGCTATTAAAGCCACGTATTCTACAATCTCCAGTCGATACACTTGTTGCGTGAATTTTAACTAATACTTCATTTTTTTTAGGTTTAGGCTTTTCTACATTTTGAATCTGGAGAACATTAGGTGGTCCATACTTTGTGCAAATAATTGCTTTCATAATGACCTCCTGAAATGAGTTGTTATTATTTACATCATATTTAAACTTTTTCTCAAACATGTTGCTATATAGGAAAAAAATTAAAGAAGAATATTACGAATTATATAGATTTCATAGGAAAAGAGATGATATTATTTTTGGGAAGGAGGGGACGTTATGAAAAAACTTATTTTAATTTCAAGTTTAGTACTTGCAGTTGGTCTAGGAGTAGGGTGTAGTAATGAGGAAACAAAAAAGACTGATGAACCGAAAAAAGAAGCTGTGCAGAAAGAAAAGGAATTAACAGCGAAGGATGTTTTCAATAAAGCGAATGAAGCTTTTAAAAACGAAGAAAATGTAACGATGACATATGATGTGGGAATAAAGGCTGAAGGAACAGAGATGAATGTAATGAAGGCTAAAATGCAACTAGAGCCGAAGAAAAAAAACTCTCGTTCTGAAATGAATGTTTCTGGTACAGAGGTTATTGTTTATGATGTGGGTGGAAAAATTGCTGGTCAGGTGAAAAATCCTAATTCGGGTGAAGTTATGTCTGTACCAGAGGAACAATTAAATGCTAACGGAATGAATGCGACTCAAGGAATGGTAGATAATTTAGAGATTCCATCGGAAATTTTAAATAAAGTGAAGATGGAGAAAAGTGGAGATAATTATAAGCTGAAGTTTGCATTAAAAGGGAAAGAGACAGAGAGTATGCTAGCTAGTATGGATGAAAAGCAGAAACAAATGCTACAAGGCCAAAATGCAAAGATAGAAGAAATAGATGGGGAATATATTATTACAAAAGATTTTAAATATGAATCAGCAAAGATAGATATGGTTATGAGTAGCAATGGTGAAGATAAAGCGCACATTATTACGGATGCAAAGTTTACATCGTATGATAAATTTGATCCAATACAATTGCCAGCAGCAAAGTAATCACTGTCAAGAGAGGTACCTGAAAGAACGGGTATCTCTTTTTGTTGCTAATAAGGAGAGTGTCCTTTGAAAAAAAGAAAGATAGCAGTGGTCATTGCGGCATATACGGTTTTGCTTGCAACGTCTGTACATACGTATAAAAAACAAATTGATCATCCTATTATGAGTGATGTAGGTAAATTGCTTCCGACAAAAATAAAACGAGTTGAAAGTGCTACGGAAGAGCACTCGTTAATAAAATTAGTGCGAGATGCAAAAGTTTCAGGAGAGAAAATTTCCATTGCAGGTATGCAACATAGCCAAGGAGGACAGACATATTATCCGAATGGTACGATGCTCGATATGAAAGGATATAATAAAATATTAGAATTTGATCCAGAGAAGAAGCGGATTACAGTTCAAAGTGGTGTCACGTGGAATGATATTCAGAAGAAAATAAATCCATATGGCCTTGCGGTACAGGTCATGCAGTCTCAAAATATTTTTACTGTTGGTGGTTCATTAAGTGTAAATGTACACGGGCGTGATATTCGTCATGAGGCACTGATTGATACAATAGAGTCATTTAGATTGTTAATGGCAGATGGCACGGTACGTAATGTAAGTAGAGAAGAAAATGCAGCGTTATTTCCATATGTCATTGGTGGTTACGGTTTATTTGGAGTTATTTTAGATGTGACGCTGAAGTTAACAGATGATGAATTATATGAAATGCACACGAGAATGATAGATTATAAAGAATACGCATCTTATTTCAAAGAGAAAGTGAAAAGAGATGAGAATGTTCGTATGCACTTAGCACGTATTTCTGTTGCTCCAAATTCATTTTTAAAAGAGATGTATGTGACAGATTATACTTTGGCACAAAATCAAAATATGAGAGAAGAGTACAGTGAATTAAAGGAAGAAAATATTATAGCTGCACCGAAATTTTTACTTGGGTTATCACGTTATAGTGATTGGGGAAAGAATACATTTTGGAATATACAAAGAGGTTATTTTGAACGTACAGATGGAAAGTATGAGACGCGTAATAATGTTATGAGATCAGATAGTGCTTTTATGGAATATGAAAATCCAAATAGGACCGAAGTGTTACAAGAATACTTTGTGCCTATAGATGCTTTCACGGAGTATATAGATGATTTACGTAACGTATTAAATGAAGAAGAGTTTAATTTGCTCAACATTACGATTCGTTACGTGGAAAAGAATGAAAATGCAGTTTTGTCCTATGCGAAAGATGATATGTTTGCGCTGGTTCTTTTAATTAACCAGGGACGCTCAGATAGTGAGATAAAGAAAACAGAGGATGTCATTCGGAAGATGATTGATGTTACTTTAAAGCATAACGGTAGTTACTATTTGCCGTATTATTCTTATCCAACGAAAGAGCAGTTAAAGAAGGCATATCCTCGTATTGAAGAATTTCTCAAGAAAAAGAAGGAAGTAGATTCAGAAGAGAGATTTGTGAATTTATTTTATAGGGAGTATACGAAATGACATATAGAAGATTTGTAGCTTCGCAAAGTATCATCATGATGGCAGGAAGTATGGTATTTCCTTTTTATATATTATTGCTTCGAAACGTTGGAAATAGCTTCTCGCAATTTGGCTGGGCGTATGGCTTATTTGCTTTAACATCAGCACTTGTATATCCACTAGTGGGAAAGGTATCTGATCAAGTAGGTGATAAAAAATTATTAATAATATACGCTTGGTCCATGGCAATCTTAATGCTTTGTTTTCCGATTGCCACGGAAGTATGGCATGTGTATCTTCTTCAAATTGTAATGGGAGTTTTAGGTGCTGTGCAGCGTAATACTGAGAAGACTTCGTTAGCACGAAAGGTTGCGCAGGAAAAGGCTGGTTATGAGATTGGAAAATACCATGTGTGGACATCCATTGGCGGAGCAGTAGCGGTTATTGCCACGGGATATTTAGTAGATTTCTTTACGATTGGTACAATTTTTTATATTGCATCTATTCTATATGTAGTAAGCGGGATTGTATTAAGTAGTAAAAAAATATAACTATTCCTATTTTCACCTTAATACCCTTTATTTGTTATACTAAAAGGGAATACAAAAGAAAAGGGGACAGTGCCTTTGATGAAATTTGTAGTTTTAGCTATTCTTACTTTGTTTTTGATTCCATGGACAAGAAGTAGTAGTAAGCTTCGAGCAGTGGATAAGAAGGGAGATAAGAAGGTTGTAAAGGGTAAGAAATCATCTATTTTAGTTATTCCTGTTTTATTTTGGATAGGTATTGCAATCTATGAATACTTTTGGCTAATTGATGATCGAGTAGATTCGATTCTTACTCATTATTCTGTTGCAGTAGCAATTTTAATTGGGCTTGTTTTATTTTCACAAGATCAAATAGGTAAATTAGAAGGTACGTTAAAAGGACTTCTAATGTTTATTTTACTCGCAAGTTACGGTTACTTTGGTTATTTGCACGATATAGTAATCTCGCAAAAGAAATATGATTCTGTTGTTAAGGTAGAGAAAGATATTTCAGAGTCATTTACTGAAAATGACCAGCCGTTTACAGTGCCGCCAAAGACAGCGGAGAATAAGATGAAAAAAGTATTTGGTGATATTCCGAAAGTAGCTTATTTTGAGCTAGGAGAATTAACGCCACAAATGGTAAACGGCGAAGCTTTATATGTAGCGCCGATTGAAGTTTCAGGATTTTTTAAAGCGCGTAAAGCTGAGACAATTCCAGGGTATGTAACGATGTCAGGTACAAATCCTGATGCGGAAGCGAAACTGCACCTCGGTTATAAAATGAAATATGTGCCAAGCATGTTTTTTGGTAATAATTTAGAGCGTGTGGTAAGGCAAGCAGAACCAGATTTAATCTTTAAAGGAAAACCTAAATTTGAGGTTGATGATAAAGGGAAACCATATTATACAATGACGTATGGTGAATTTATTTCAGGAAGATCTGGATTTGAGGTAGAGGGTGTTGTCGTAGTAGACGCACAAACAGGTGAAGTGAAAAGGTATGATAAAGGAAAGGCACCTAAATTTGTTGATGGTGTATTAAATCATGAGACTGCATCTACGTTAAATACGTACTTTGGTAAATATATTCACGGATTTTGGAATACGAAATTCTCGCAAACTGATATGAAGATTCCGACTGAGTGGGGAACGAAAGAAGGCGTGACCCCGATCTTTGGTAAAGATGGAACACTATATTATTTTACAGACTTTACTTCTCCAAAAGAAGGAGTAGATTCAGCCCTAGGCTATTCATTAGTAGATGCACGCACAGGCAAGCTATATTACTATAATGGAAAAGAAGTGAAGGGGATTATGGATGGTTCAGCAGCTACAGAAGTAGTGGATAATTCCTTTAAGAGAGAGAAATGGCATGGGACAATGCCTGTCATTTATAACGTATACGGTAAACCAGCTTGGATTATTCCGGTTGTTGATGATGGAGGCCTAGTACGTGCACATACAGTTGTATATGCTGCTAATGCAAAAATATTTGCGACAGGTTCTTCGCAGAAAGAAGCGCTTGAGAATTATAAAAACGTAATGAGTGGTAATGGTGATACCTTTAGACCAACCTCAACAGGAAAAGAAGCGCAAAAAGAAGGTATTGTACAACGTGTATATAAAGAGAAATCAGGTGAAAATACAATCGTGTACGTACTTTTAGAGAATGAACAAAAGGTATTTATGATACCGGTGAAGAAATTCCCGTATGCTATGTTTACAGAAGTAGGAGACCCAATTCAAATTACATATTTAGATACAGGAGAGACGATGGCCTCAGTATCTAAATTTACGAATAGCAATGTGAAAAAGTAAAGCGATAGAATTTCTATCGCTTTTTTTACATTATGAAAGAGGAAAATGCGCTGTACTTGACGTATGTTTATGATGTAACTATAATTGTTACGATTCAGTGTGTATAGGAAAGGGTGAATTGAAAAAGTGAATGAAGTTAATCACGAAATATATAAACCTGTAAAGGCAAACAGGTTATGGATGATTCTTGTATTAGGAACACTTACGGCGATTGGGCCATTATCTATTGATATGTATTTGCCTTCATTACCGAAGTTAACGGATGACTTGCAAACAGGTGCATCCCTAGCGCAGCTTACATTAACAGCTTGTCTGCTTGGGCTGTCAGTAGGACAATTATTTGTTGGCTCAATTAGTGATATTTACGGAAGACGCAAACCACTTATTATTGCTCTTATTATTTATGTTGCTTCTTCTTTACTTTGTGCTGTTGCGCCATCTATTTGGACATTAGTGTTATTGCGCTTCCTACAAGGAGCTTCAGGATCAGCCGGGATTGTTATATCACGTGCGATGGTACGTGATATGTACTCAGGTTCTGAAATGACGAAGTTTTTCTCACTGCTTATGTTAGTAAACGGAGCAGCACCTATTTTGGCACCGATTATTGGGGGGCAATTATTACAGTTTACAACGTGGCGCGGTGTTTTCATCGTTCTTGGAGCAATTAGCGTATTCATGTTAATCTCAGCTACTTTTGTATTGCGTGAAACATTACCTCCTGAAGAAAGAGAAACGGGTGGTTTGTCAGGGACTTTGGCGACGTACGGAAAATTGTTAAAGGACCGTCTGTTTATGGGATATGCATTGTCACAAGGATTAGTAACAGCGGCAATGTTTGCATACATTTCGGGCTCACCATTTGTGTTGCAGAACATATACGGAGCATCACCACAGCAATTTAGTTTATTCTTTGCGATTAACGGCATCGGTATTATTATTGCTAGTCAGGTAACGGGTCGTTTAGCGGGGAAAGTGAATGAGAAGACATTATTTGTTGCTGGTATTATTATCGCAGCTGTTGGTGGCCTATCTTTACTACTGACAATCGTACTAGGAATAGGTTTAATCGGTGTTTTATGTTCGTTATTCCTTGTTGTATCAAGTGTCGGGGTTGTATCAACAACTGGGTTCTCATTAGCGATGAGAAATCAGAAGCAAGCTGCAGGAACAGCGTCAGCTTTATTAGGCTTATTACAGTTCATTTCAGGAGCGCTTGTCGCTCCGCTAGTAGGTATTGGTGGGAGTAATACAGCGTTACCGATGGGTGTTGTTATTGCGCTTTGTGAAGTAGGGGCAGTATTATGTTATCTATTTATGGCCAGAAGAAGTGAGAAGCAGTTTGAACTGCAACAAAGACAAAATTTAGAGGCTTAACAAAAAAGAACTGATTCAAAGGGAATGTTTGAATCAGTTCTTTTTTTCATTTCTTTGAAATACCTCATACATATTATTCATGATCGTATCATATAAAACAGCAAGTTTATCCCACACCCAGCGATTACTATCGACTTCTTTTTCCCCACAGTCGATAATATCGGTATGGTCAGTAATTTTATACGCTTTTTTAACGATAATAGGAGCAATCTTCGGTATACGTGGGATTTCCTTTAAGGTATCTGCAAAGTTTCCAATGTAGACATGACCGATGATTTCGATTGTTAATGATTTATCCGATATATTTAGCACGGTATGAAATTGATTTGTATGTTGTTGTTTTAAATATTGAGCTAACTTAAATGGAGCATGCTTCTTCTTTAATACGCGGCGAAGGCTCTCTGTATTTTCGATATGAAGTGATTTTTCGTGAATAAGGACACGAATATCTTCTCCCATAAAAGGCATTGTGTTGTACATAGATGATTCTCCTTAAAACCTTACATATGTTTGCGTTATGCATATGTAAGTCTAGCATGGTTTGTTCTTTATGTGTGCTTACAGTTTTGTAAGGTGATGTAGTAAAGCATTGCAAAAGTTATTTGTATAAAGTGACGATACTGTGACAAACATGTTGGTATATATATTACGATGTCGTCTTAAGTGTAAAAAGTAGGGCGTTCTCGGTATAATAACAAGTGGAGATAAAAGAAACTATAATGAGTAATAGCTGTAGATAAAAGGAGAAGAAGAGATGAAGAAGGTTTTGGGTATTGCTGTAATGGGAAGTATGATCCTTCTAGCAGGATGTAATGGAAATAAAGATACGAAAGAACCGAAAGAAAAGGTAGAGCAATCTACTGAACAAACAGAAGAGATGAAAGAATACCTTGCAGTACATGAAAAATACGATATAAAAATGAATAAAGAAATTAATAAAGCACTGCAGTTATTTGAAGTGGCAAAAGAAAAGGGCGGTAAGGAAATAACGAATGCAACATATAAAGAAGACGTGCAAAAGGTAACAACGAGCATGTTAGAAGATATTGATCATATACGTAAAGAAATTCGTGTTCCGAAGTCGAAAGAGCAAGAACATGAGGTATATGTTGGTTTCTTGAATGAATCAGAACAAGCGATGAAAAAATTACAGAAGTTAGCTAAAGAAGAAGATTCATCGTTGATTCGTGATATAGAAATTAACTTTGCAACAGCATCGACATACTATAAACGTTTTCAAGCAGAAACGAAAAAATAACCTTGCCTGTGCAAGGTTATTTTTTCTTCTTGCCATCTCCGTCTTCATCCTCAGATACTAATATTTTCTGTTCTTCGTGAAATTCGGAAATAGTTTGCCCGGTAATATTATCGAAAGGAGTATAAAAAGAAGTAATACGTTTCTTTTTAATAAAGAGTTTATAGGAGCCGATGATGACAAGTATAACGATTGTTAAGGGTAATCCTATAGTAGCAAGAAGTAAGGGGTCCATCTTATAACTCCTTTAACATCATTTCTTTTTATGATAAGCCGAAAACTGTAATTTCGATAAATGAATTAAAAACTGATTTTTCTAAATTTATCCAATTCGATTGACTTTTCAATTTTTCAGAATTATAATTCGAAATATACAATTTGAACCAAATAATAATATAGCAATTTACTTATCCAGAGAGGTAGAGGGACTGGCCCTATGACACCTCAGCAGCGGGTTCTGTAATAGGAACACCGTGCTAATTCCAGCAAGCAAGTCTTGAAAGATAAGTGATGGGCCTTTGTTTGTTAAGCCTTGATCTTATTTTTTAAGATCAAGGCTTTTTGTATTCTAAAAAGAGAAAAGGGAGTAATGGAAAAAGTACATTCATAAAACAAAGTAAATTCATGTGTTTAGGGGGTTATTGAAGTGTATGTAATTAAAAAATTATCGGTTATGGTGTTCACACTATGGGTTATTACGACAGTGACATTTCTAATTATGCATATTATTCCGGGAGATCCATTTTCATCAGATGCAAAAATCTTTCCTGAAGAAGTGATCCAAAACATGAGAGCGAAGTATCACCTTGATGAACCGTTATGGAATCAATATGTTGCTTATTTAGACGGTGTAGTTCATTTTGATTTTGGTGAATCGGTTCAATCAACCGGGCAAGGTGTATCAGAAATTATAACAACTGGCTTTGGTCCATCAGCAATTATTGGTCTACAAGCACTTGTTATTTCATTGTTAGTAGGAATTGCGGCAGGGACATTTGCTGCTCTATATCATGGGAGAGTAATTGACTATAGTGTGAGTTTGCTCGCAATTTTAGGTATTTCTATTCCAAGTTTTATTTTAGCGCCACTATTTATACAAGTATTCGCTATCCAATTTGAGTTTTTACCAGTAGCCTCTTGGGGAACATTCGAACAGACGGTATTGCCATCCTTTGCATTAGCGTTAGGGCCAATCGCAGTTATTACAAGGTTTGTTCGTTCTAATATGATCGAAGTACTGCAGAGTGATTATATTAAGCTAGCAAGAGCAAAAGGTATACCAATTAAGAAGATTATTATAAGACACGCTCTTCGAAATGCGATTGTTCCAGTACTTACATTTGTTGGACCGTTAATGGCTGGACTCTTAACAGGGACTTTCGTTATTGAAAAAATCTTTTCAATTCCTGGCCTAGGAAAATATTTTGTAGATAGTATTTTTAACCGAGACTATCCGGTGATTATGGGAACAACGATTTTCTATAGTGCATTATTAATTGCTTGTATTTTCATTACAGATATTATTCATCGCATTGTTGATCCGCGTATTCGTTCTATTACATAAGGAGGGGGGATATTTAAATGGGAGCTTATGAGATTAATGAACAGTTATTAACGAAAGAAGAGAAAAAAGAATTAACGATAAATAAAAATCAGCAAACAATTAGCAGAAAGAAAGAAGTGTTTCGTAAGTTTATATCGAATCCAATCGCAGTTTTAGGAACAGTGACGTTATTGCTAATTATTGTTTTCTCGCTTATTGGCGAAAGTTTAACTTCATTTACTGCGAGTGAACAAGTAAAAGAGGCAACAAATTTACCGCCGAGTAGTGAACATTGGTTTGGAACAGATGATCTAGGGAGAGATATTTGGGCACGTACTTGGGCTGGTGGGAAGATTTCACTAACAGTTGGATTAGTAGCAGCTGCCCTCGATATAGGGCTTGGTGTACTGATTGGTGGATTTAGTGGATATGTGAGAGGGCGTAATCGTCTTGGAACGTTAATAGATGAATGGATTATACGAGGGATTGAAGTGTTATATGGTATCCCATATTTATTAATTGTTATTTTACTATTGATCGTGATGAAACCAGGACTTTTTACAATTATAATCGCTCTTGCGTTAACAGGATGGATTGGCATGGCACGTCTCGTTAGAGCGCAGGTCTTGTCTTTAAAACAAAGAGAATTTGTTATTGCAGCAGAGCGATTAGGTACATCACATATGAAAATTATATATGGGCATTTAATTCCGAATTTAACAGGGATTATTATCGTGAATTTATCATTTACAATTCCAGCAGCTATTTTTTCAGAATCATTTTTAAGCTTTATAGGACTTGGAGTACAATCACCAGCGGCAAGTTGGGGGACGATGACGAATGATGCACTCGGGACATTATTGAGCGGAGAATGGTGGCAGCTATTTTTCCCGGCAATCATGATTGCACTCATTATGTTCGCATTTAATGCAATTGGTGATGGTTTGCAAGATGCGATTGATCCAAAAATCGTCAAACGGAATCGAAAGGAGAAAAAACATGGCACAGCTCTTATCTTTAGAAAACGTAACATTGACCGTTGAAAAAGAGAATAGTAAGCAAGCAATTGTGAAGCATGTTTCCTTTTCTATTAATGAAGGTGAAATCGTTGCACTTGTAGGAGAAAGTGGTTCAGGAAAAAGTGTTACAGCACAATCTATTGTCGGATTAAATCAAGAATCTATTCATATCGATGATGGGAATATAGCTTTCCAAGCAAATGAATTAACGAATTTACAAGAGTCAGAATGGAATCAAATTCGCGGAAAAGATATTTCCTTTATATTTCAAGATCCGCTTTCATCTTTAAACCCAACGATGAAGGTAGGCAAACAAATTACAGAAGTAGTTTTGCAACATGGGAAAAAATCGAAAAGAGAAGCAAAGGAAATTGCGATTAACTTGTTAACGGGTTTAGGGATACATGAAGCAGAGAAACGCTTTGAACAGTACCCACATCAATTAAGCGGAGGTATGAGGCAGCGTATTTGTTTAGCAATTGCGTTTGCTTGTCACCCAAAGCTTGTAATTGCAGACGAGCCGACAACAGCGTTAGATGTAACGATTCAGAAACAAATTATGGGGCTATTAAAAGAAAGAAAAGAAAAACAAAATACGAGTATTTTATTAATTACACATGATTTGGCACTTGTACGTGAAGTAGCTGATCGAGTAGTTGTTATGTACGGGGGACGTGTTGTTGAAAAAGGAACGATACAGGAGGTAATAGGTTCTCCTAAACATCCATATACGAAAAGTTTATTACAAGCAATTCCGAATATGGATGATTCCGAAAAGGTATTACGTGCTATAGAAGGAACGACACCTTCCATTGAAACATTAAATAGCTTTGGTTGTCCTTTTGTAAATCGTTGTCCAGTAGCGATAAAAGAATGTATTCATCGTTTTCCAGAGAGAACCACATATTCTAAGGAGCATAGTTCACATTGTTGGCAACATGTTCTAGAGCATAATAAAGCGAAATCAAAAGAGAAGGTGAATGCCTCATGACGACAGATTTAATTACTATAAAGCAAGTAACGAAAACGTATGGAAGTAAAAGTAAAGAAATCACAGCGTTAAAAGACATATCACTTTCTATTCCGAAAGGAACAACACTTGGCATTATTGGTGAAAGTGGTTCAGGAAAAACAACACTTGGAAAGCTCATAGCAGGGATTGAGAGTCCAACGTCTGGTGAAATTGATTATAACGGTCAAGTCGTTCACAAGCTGAAATCAGCTCATAGGCGAGATTTTTTACAGAAAGTACAGTTCATTTTTCAAGATTCCACAGCAGCATTAAATCCGCGCTGGAAAGTACGCGATAGCGTAACGGAGGGTTATATTTCATTCGGTTTAGGTGATAAAGGATTAAAGGATAAAGTAGCAGGTGATGCGCTAGAACGTGTGGGATTAGATAGACGATATATCGATCGCTATCCGCACGAATTTAGCGGAGGACAACGTCAACGAATTGCTATTGCAAGAGCGTTATTGTGTGAGCCAGAAGTATTGATTCTTGATGAACCAATTTCAGCATTAGATGTTTCATTGCAAATTCAAATTGTACATCTGCTGCAAAAGATTCAAAAGGAACAAGGCTATACATATTTATTTATCGCACATGATTTGCCGATGGTTCACTATTTATGTGAAAAAGTGGCTGTCTTATATAAAGGAGAACTTGTTGAATTTGGAAATACGGACGAAGTGTTCTATAATCCACAACATTCTTATACAAAAACACTATTGGCATCAACACCAAAAATTTCAGGTTAAAGGAGAATGTAGGATGAAGAAGTTTTTACTGTTTGTCATTATGACTGTTTTAGCAATTACTTCTGTCGCTTGCGGTAAGAAAGAGACGCAAAAGGCGAGTGCTGGTAAGGGAGAAGGCGATCGATTAGTAACGAATATTGGTAGCGATCCATATACACTTGATTCCGCTATTGCGACAGATAGCACGTCAGGTTATGTAATTGGACATTTATTCTCAAGCTTATATACGCAAGATAGTGATGGGAAATATCAAAATGAATTAGCAGAGAAAGAAGAAGTAAATGCTGATGGAACTGAGTATACAATTCATTTAAAGAAAGATATTAAATGGTCAGATGGTTCTGCTATTACAGCAAATGATTTTGAATTTGCATGGAAGCGATTATTGAATCCGAAAACGGGTTCTATGAATGCAACAGAAATGTATTTTATTAAAGGGGCAGAGGCATACAATACTGGAAAAGGTGAAGAAGGACAAGTTGGTATTCAAGTCGTTGATCTTCAAACATTAAAGGTAACTCTTGAACATCCAGTTGCTTCTATTAAACAGAAATTAGCAAGCTCATTATTTATTCCATTAGCTAAAAAGTCGATTGATGATAATAATAAATTAAAAACAGATCCAAAAGAGTTAATTACGAACGGGCCATTCACATTAAAAGAATGGAAGCATAATCAGGCTATTACAGTACAAAAAAATAAAGAATACTATGATAAAAAGGTAACATTAAAAGAAATTGAGTTTCGTATTATTCCAGATTCTAAAACAGCGTACCAATTATATAAATCAAAAGAATTAGATTTACTAAGCGGTTTACCGCAAGAAATGATTGAAAAAGAAAAAGGAAATAAAGAATATAAACGTGTTGCAGGATTTTCATCTTATATTTATTCGTTTAACGTAGAAAAAGAGCCATTCACAAATGCGAAAGTACGTAAAGCATTCTCATTAGCAGTTGATCGTAAGTTTATTGTTGAAAAACTGTATAAAAACAATGCACAAGAAGCAAATGCATTCGTTCCAGAAGGAGCAAAAACACAAAGTGGGCGTGATTTCCGTAAAGAAAAAGGTGGTTACGTTAAATTTGATCCAGCAGAAGCGAAAAAATTATTAGAAGAAGGCATGAAAGAACAAGGCTGGTCTACATTACCTGAAGTAACATTAAAATTCACTACAGATACACAACATAAAAAAGTAGCAGAAGCAATGCAAGAAATGTTTAAGAAAAATCTTGGCGTAGATATTAAATTAGAAAATAAAGAGTGGAAGAGTTACATCGACACATATAAGCAAAGTGATTTCCAATTGGCTTATATGGGATGGGGCGGTTCTTTATTAGATCCAATTACTAAATTAGATTTATATGCAGGTGATGGTCCAAACAATTATGCAAAATGGCATAATAAAGAATTTGATGCTTTAGTGAAGGAAGCAGAAGTTGAACAAAATGAAGATAAGCGTTTTGACTTATTGCATAAAGCGGAAGATATTATGTTTACAGATTCACCATTAATTCCAATTATATTCCCGTCGGATTCCTATTTACAAAAACAAACGGTATCTGGACTTCAATATTATGTTGGATCTAAACCAGATTTAAGATATGCAAAAATAAAGAAGTAGGCAATCGCCTACTTCTTTATTTTATTTCTCTTTTATATTCTTTTTTCGTTCCATCAGAGAAGACAACTTCTAAATCGAATTTTTGGTAGTCTTTATCAAGTTTGAACACGTTCACTACTTGATCGATTACTTCTTGGTCAGGAGTATCTTTATCAAATTTTAATTCTTGTAGAAGTGGGCTTAATTTTGTAATAGCCTCGTCACCTGTAAACTTTGCATTTGTTTTATGGTCTTCAAGCTTTGCTTCCATTTTCTTATCAGCGGCTACATTCTTATAATCAGCTTCGTAGTCTTTCTTCGTATCTTGATAGTCTGCATCTAAACTAAATTCATTAAAGTTTAGTTTTAAATCTGCAGGAGCCTCATTTTTTGCTTCTTCAGTCGTCTTTTTATTAGAAGTTGTGTCTTCTTTTGCAGGGGCTTTACATCCTGTTAATGCAGGTACTAGCATAAGAGCTAATAAAACTGATAGTAGAATTCTCATTATAAATTCCTCCTTATGTAAATTCGTTCTATACAAGTTTTTCCCAAAAACATGTAATTATGTATGTGTTGAAAATAAATTATTATCCTGCAGTCACAAGGGCTCATCCGCAATTTAAATCAAAAATGATTTGTATGTATATGGTAAATTGAAGTTGTGAGGAGGTACTGAAATGCTTTCTAAAACGTATCAAACGATCGGTGAATTATTTCAAGCAACATATGCAGCAAATGGCTATTATACAATAATATTAGGAGGAGTTAGTTTAGAGAGAAATATTATTTCATTATTAGTTATTGTATTGGTTACACAATTAGTAGCAGTGACGACTTTAGCTATAAAAGGAATGGTAAAGGGAAGAGGAAGCTCTGTAGTTAAAGTTGTATAAAAGTAAAAGGTATCCTTCGTAGGATACCTTTTTACTTTTGTTATTTTGCAACTTCTGTCCACTTATAGTTAAATTCACCGCCGAAGTCAGTTGTTACAAGTCCTTTAATGAAAGAGCGTTGTAAGTAAGAACGACCTTGTTGGTATAAAGGAGCGACAGCGCCGTCTTGTAATAGAATTTTTTCAGCTTGCTTCATTGCTTCAAAGCGTGCTTTTTCATCGCCAGCTAAATCTGTTTTCACTTTATGAATGAGCTCATCGTACTCTTTGTTAGAGTACTTATCGAAGTTATAAGCACTATCTGTTGTAAATAAATCTAAGAATGTAATTGGATCAGCGAAGTCAGGGCCCCAGCCGTCAATACCAATTTCATAGTCACCACTTAATAGTAGTTTCAACTGTTGTTTACGTGGTTGCGGTTTTAAATTCACTGTTAATCCATCTAAGTTCTTTTCTAACTCACCTTTTAAATATTCACCAGTCTTTTTAGCTAAAGCATTGTCACTTGTTAATAGTTCGATTGTTACTTTGTCAGTACCAAGTTCTTGTTTTGCTTTTTTCCAGTTTTCTTTCGCTGTTTTCACATCATCCTTGACTAGATTTCCATTTTCTTTACGGAAGTCATTGCCTTCTGGACTTTTTGCAAATTTCGCAGGAACCATTCCTTCAGCTGGAACAGCACCGTTATTTAAAATTGTTTCTACGTATGCTTTTTTATTCATTGCGCCGTTAATAGCAAGGCGTGCATGTTGATTTTTTAATGTTTCATTTTTCTGATTTAGTCGTAAGAATTGAATGCCGACTTCAGCGCGTTCCTTGAAGTTTGGATCGCTCTTATATTTATCAACAAACTCTGCAGTTAAAGCAACGCGATCAATTTGTCCTGAATCATATAAATTCACTTCTGTAGACTTATCTTTAACGACATTGAAGTTGATTTCTTCTAATTTTACCG
Organism: Bacillus sp. FSL K6-0268; assembly: GCF_038005425.1. Taxonomy (NCBI): domain Bacteria; kingdom Bacillati; phylum Bacillota; class Bacilli; order Caryophanales; family Bacillaceae; genus Bacillus; species Bacillus sp. FSL K6-0268. The sequence continues at coordinate 3,323,061 of NZ_JBBOTF010000001.1, read as the reverse complement.
TTTTAGCATCCCAATAGTTAGGGTTTTTCTTCAATTGGAAACTTTGTTCGTGTTTCCAGTTATCTAATGTGAAAGCACCGTTGTAAATTAAATGATTTGTTTCTAAACCGTATTTATCGCCCTGAGACTTTAAGTACTCTTCATTAATTGGCAAGAATGTTGAGAATGTCGTTAAGCTTAAGAAGTAAGGAACAGGGCGGTCTAGTTGTACTTCTAACGTTTTGTCATCAACAGCTTTGACCCCTAGTTGATCAATTGGTAATTGTTTTTGGTTTATTTGTTTCGCATTCTGTACATCGAAGAATAAGAATGCGTATTCAGCTGCTGTATCAGGATTTACGGCACGTTGCCAAGCAAAGACGAAGTCCTTTGCTGTAACAGGAGTACCGTTTGACCATTTTGAATCACGCAGATGGAATGTATATTTTGTTTTATCGGGACTAATGTCAACCGACTCAGCAACACCAGGAATCGGTTTATTATCTTCTCCCATTGCATATAAACCTTCAAAAACATTGCGCATTACATTCATGGATTCCCCATCCGTTGCTTTTGCAACATCCATTGTTGGAATTTCTGAAGCGAATGATAAGTTAATTGCTTGTTTATCAGGTACTTTATCGTTTGCTTTCGCTCCGCCTGCATTATCTTTATTTCCCCCGCAAGCAGTTAGTAATAGACTTGCCCCTAAAACAGATGCAACAACAGGTACAACTTTTTTCTTCATTGTTCGTTCCTCCCTAAATGTGTTGTTCGTAACGTCATAATGTCCATGTCTTGAAGTAGCTATAGAAGGAGATAAAACCTATTATAAATATTTGTTTATAGGTAATCAGGTGTTCTATATGTATATACATGTTGAGCTATAATCTATCGTTATATGTTTCAACGTAGTAGACATTATATTTTGATGGTGAAATATTTTGTTTCTTTGATTATTTAGAATATTAACACTGGAAAGAACTATATGTCAATAATAAAAATAGAATGTTAATTTCTTAGAATAATATATTAAAAAAGTAGATTCTCTTGTGTGAGAGAACCTGCTTTTAATATATTTTGCTAAAAAAACAATTGGTGTGGGCTAATAATAAGTGGGGATGAAGAACCCTCACTTATTACGGTTTTACTTTATTTTTCAATTTTTGCCCACTTGAAATTTAATTGACCCGCAAAGTCTACTTGCACAATTCCTTTCACATAAGAACGTTCTAAATAAGATTCGCCTTTTTGGTAAAGAGGAGCGATAACAGAGTCTTTAAATAATATTTTCTCGGATGCTAGTAATGCTTCCCAGCGAGCTTTTTCATCACCAGCTAAAGTTGTTTTCACTTTTGCTATTGTTTCATCGAATTCCTTATTAGAGTAATGATCTAAGTTATAAGGGTTATTCGTTGTAAATAGCTCAAGGAATGTAATTGGATCCGTAAAGTCAGGGCTCCAGCCGTCAATTCCGATTTCGTAGTCACCTTTTAATAAAAGCGAAACTTGTTGCTTACGCGGTTGCGGTTTTATATTTACTGTTAATCCATCTAAATTCTTTTCTAGTTGCCCTTTTAAGAATTCACCAGTTTTCTTATCAAGGTCAGCATCACTCGTTAATAATTCTAATGTTATCTTTTCAGAACCAAGCTCTTGTTTAGCTTTTTTCCATAACTCTTGTGCAGATTTTGTATCAACTTTTGTTAAATCGCCGTTTGCAGTACGGAAGTCTTTTCCTTCAGGTCCTTTTGCAAAGTTTTTTGGAACGAGACCAAGTGTTGATGTAGAGCCATCATTTAATAACGTATTTACAAAGGATTTTCTATCAATTGTTTGATTAATTGCTTGGCGTGCAGAAACATTTTGAAGTACTTTGTTTTGTTGATTCATACGTAAAAATTGTACGCCTACGTTTGGACGTTCTTTAAAGTTAGCATCCTTTTTATATTTATCGACAAAGTCAGATGTTAGTTTTATACGATCTAATTGTTTTGACTCGAATAAATTTACTTCTGTTGATTTTTCTTTTACGACGTTAAAATTGATTTCTTCTAGTTTGACAGTATCTTTATCCCAATAGGTAGGGTTTTTCTTGAATTTAAAGCTTTGTTCGTGCTTCCAATCGCTTAGTGTAAAAGCTCCATTGTACAAGATTGTATGATCTTCTAAAGCGTACTTATCACCTTGTGCTTTAAAGAATTCCTCGTTAATTGGTAGAAATGTTGGGAACGCTGTTAAGCTAATAAAATACGGAACAGGACGCTCCAATTCTACCTCAAACGTATGGTCATCAACTGCTTTTACACCAAGTTGGTCGGCTGGAAGTTCTTTGTTGTTAATTTTTGTTGCATTTTTAATATCAAAGAATAGAAATGCATATTCAGAGGCTGTTGCTGGATCTACGGCTCTCTGCCAAGCGAACACAAAATCTTTCGCTGTAACAGGAGTGCCGTTTGACCATTTTGAATCTCGCAGGTGGAATGTGTATTTTGTTTTATCGCCACTTACTTCATGAGATTTTGCAACGCCAGGGAAAGGTTTGTTACCTTCACCAAGATTATACAAACCTTCAAATACGTTTCTCATTACTTGACCAGAATCAGTATCTGTAGCACGGGCCGTATCCATTGTTCGTATTTCAGTAGGTGAAGATAAATTTAAAACCTGTTTGCTAGGTGCCTCGTCTTTTGCATTTGCTCCGCTTGCTTCGTTTTTATAACTACCGCAACCAGTTAATAAAATACTTACTCCTACAACTGATGCAATACCGGGTACAAACTTCTTTTTCATTTGATTTTCCTCCTAAATAATTAAGTTTGGATGATGATGAGGGAAATGAAAAATAAAAAATCCCTCTTTTCATATTGAGAAAGAGGGATTTTTACGTACAAGTTATGCACCCGTATATAAACGAAGTCCCTCATTCTATCTTTCAAGCATAAAGCTTGCAGGAAGTGGCACAGTATTCAAAATGAACCTGCTGCCGAGGTTTCAAAGGGCCAGTCCCTCCACCTCTCTTGATACAATGAGTAAACGAATAAATTTTATTAATTTTTGTGTTTCTTTGATAATTCAAAATCTTACACCTTGAACAATGAAGTGTCAACCAAATGGAATATAGTTTAAATTTTCAGTTATCTCAAATAAAAAAACCACTGCATATGGCAGTGGTTTTTCGCTTAGAAGTTAAAGTTATCTGGAACTGGACCAACGCGACGATCTTCATTTAAAGCTTGAATTGCTTTCATATCATCAGCACTTAATTCAAAGTCGAAGATGTTTGCATTTTCAATAATGCGATGTTCTTTAATTGATTTAGGGATTGTTACAACTTCGTTTTGTAAATCCCAGCATAAAATAATTTGCGCAGTTGATTTATTATATTTTGTCGCAATTTCTTGTAACGTTGGATTATCTAGTAGTTGTCCTTGCATTAATGGTGACCAAGCTTCAAGCTGGATATTATGTTCTTTACAGAAAGCGTGTAACTCTTCTTGTGCTAAACGTGGGTGGTATTCCACTTGGTTGACCATTGGCTTAATTTCAGCAATTTCAAATACGTCTTGTAAGTGGTGAATGTGGAAATTACTCACACCGATAGCGCGAACACGGCCATCTTTATAAAGCTTTTCTAATGCTTTCCATGATTCGGTATATTTCCCTTTTACAGGCCAATGTACTAAATATAAATCTAAATATTCTAGACCTAATTTCTCTAATGTAGTTTCAAATGCTTGAAGTGTTGTTTCATATCCTTGATCGCTATTCCATACTTTTGAGGTAATAAATAATTCTTCACGTGAAACACCGGATTCACGAATCGCTTGTCCAACGCCTTCTTCATTTTGATAGATTGCTGCAGTATCGATGCTGCGGTAGCCATTTTTAATTGCTGCTTTTACAGAATCAATTACTTCTGAACCATCTTCTACTTTAAAAACACCTAAACCAAACCAAGGCATTTTTACACCGTTATGTAATGTTGTATAGTCCTTTAAACTTGTTAAAGTCATATTATTTCCCCCTAGCTTTTTTGTTTGTTGCTTCTACTGCTTTTTGAATTGCCTCTGAAAAATTATATTCATATAAAGTTTTGAGACCCTCAGCTGTGGAACCACCTGGCGTTGTTACTTGTTCGCGGAGGTTAGCTGGATCTTGCGTTTGTTCGAGCATAGAAGCAGAGCCAGAAATCATTTGAATGACAAGATGTTTTGCGGTTTCTTCATCGACTCCATAACTTTTTGTTGCTTCAATTAAGCTTTCAGCAAAGTAATAAAGGAAGGCTGGTGCACTTCCAGTAACTGCAGTAAGCTGATGAACTTCTTCCTCAGTACAAAGTTGCGAAGTACCAATACCTCTTAAAAGCAGTTGCAGGGTTTCTTGATGCATCTCTTTTATGGATTGTCCCATTGTATATAAGGAGATAGACTTTCCAATTTCAGCAGCTGTATTAGGCATAATCCAAGCAACAGGCGTGCCTTTTGGGAGTCTAGCTTCTAAATAAGATGGTCCAATGCCAGCTGCTACTGTTACGACAAGTTGATTTGATATTAACGGAGATAGCTCAGCTAATAACTCTTCATGAGCAGAAGGTGGCATTGCTAAAACAACTGTATCGACAGATGTAACATGCTGCTTCCAATCTGTTGCAGTAGACACATTATATCGATGTTGTAACTGTTTTAGTTTTTCTGCGTTGCTTCGGTTAGAGACGATAATTTCTTCGATGTACTCTTTGCTTGTTTTAAGTAATCCGGAAAATATAGCTTCGGCCATACGACCGGCACCAATAAATAAAATTCGATGTTTAGTTAGCATATCCTTTATTCCTTTCTAGTAGAGATATGTTATAAAAACGATATCATCTTTAAGAGAATTTTGTAAAAAGAAAAGACTTACCGTAGATGGAATGGATAATGGGAAGGCGGAAATTCATGGTAAAGGAAAGGGCTATTACTTATACTGGTTTCTACGTCATACTAATATTAGCTGTTATTAATCTCTTTATATGTGTAGCTGGTTTGCTAGAGTGGAAGAGCAATTATAAGGGGCAAGAACATACAAATAATTATATCTAGAAAATAATTAGAATTGAAAAACCCCTGAAGCATATATGCTTCAGGGGTTTACTAATAGAATATAAGATTATGCTTTTGTTATACCAAGTAATACAGCACCGCCGATAATTAAAACACTGCCTAGTGCAATAAAGATCAATTGACGTTTTGTTTTCTTTTCACCTAAGAAGACAATTGCACCGAATGTTGAGATAACGATTCCAGTTTGAGATAATGGGAAGCTTGTTGCTACTCCGACACGTGGTAATGAAAGAAGTAAGAATAAGTTTCCCGTTCCCCATAGTAAACCGGATAAAGCATTACGAATTGCATATTTGTTAAATGGTTTATGTTTAGACGTCAGTACAACCGCACCAACAAACATACCAACTGCTTGTGGTAAAATAGCAGACCAACCATCGATATTATACCAACGAATAATAATTACATATACAAGATAGCCGAAAGTAGAAACAATTAAAGTAAGAAGTCCTTTTTTCAATTGTCCTGGTGGCTGAGCATTTTCTTTATCATCTAGTGATGTGAATACAACACCAACTACGATTAATAGGATTGCAATCGTTCCCAGAACAATTGTTGTCGTAGTAGTCCATTCACGGAAAGCGATAACCCCAAAGATAGAAGTTGCAACAAGTTGCATACCAGTAGAAATTGTTACGGTAGTTGAAACACCTAGTTTTTCAACTGTTTTTAATTGGTTTACTTGTCCTAAAGCCCAGAATAAACCTGAAATAAAACCAACAATTAAGACTGTCATTGTTAAAGCTGGTTGAGTAAATACATACATAATTGTTGCGAAGAATAGAGCACCGATTGTCATACCTACCGTTTGGCTATATGCACCACCGCCCATTTTTACGCTTACTAATAAGATGTTTCCCCATGCAATTGCAGGAAGAAGCGCTAATAAAATGTCCATTACAAGACTCCCTTCGGTTTCCTATACCAATATAATTACATATCGTTCTAACGATCGGTAATGCCCCACTAATAGAGTAGAAGATTACCGATCGCTAAAACAGGATGAAGAATTCACGATATAAATGCGTTTTCATTTCTTCATTTTTTGAAACACCTCCATATAATAACAGGAAATTGCCTATTTTAGAAAGTGAATTCAAATAAAATGTATATTTCAATAAGAGGTAAAATTCAGTTATTTCCCAACGACTTATTTATTTCCTAAGAAATAAATAAGCAGCTTCCAAAAAAGCTGCTTTAAAGGTTAGTAATTCTTTTGTTAATAAGCTGAATACATAGCAGAAATAGGAGTGACATACTAATAGTGATAACCACAAGTGTCCAGGCGAGTTGCATATTACTTGCGTCAATGGCCATGTAAATTGCAGTTGGGATTGTCTGTGTTTTACCAGGAATGTTCCCGGCAAACATGAGTGTAGCACCAAACTCACCGAGCGCGCGGACAAAGCTCAAAATCATCCCGCTTAGTAATGCAGGAAATGCGAGCGGAAGTGTAACGTGCAGAAAAACTTGATATTCACTTGCGCCAAGGTCACGAGCACTTTCTTCAATTTGTACATTTGCGATAGAAAATCCCGTTTTCGCTGATTGGTACATAAGCGGAAATGCAACAACTGTAGAAGCGATGATCGCAGCGGTAGATGTGAACATAATAGACTGCTGAAATAATGATTCAACCCACCTTCCAATCGGGCTGTTGTTTCCAAAGATGATAATGAGAAAGAAGCCGATAACAGTTGGTGGAAGTACCATTGGTAATAAAAATATGGTTTCTAATAGTACTTTATATCGCCATGAGGAGCGAGCTAGTGCTCGCCCGACAATCGTCCCTAAAATTGTAACGAGAATAGTGGCACACGCAGCTACTCTTAAAGATAGAAAGACAGGCGATATAATAGCATCAATGCTCATAGTAATTACGACAGGACTGTAAATCCATATTTCTTAAAGATAGATTGTGCATCTTTTGACTGCAAATACTCATAAAATGAAGTCGCCTCTTTCTTATGTTTAGATTCCTTTATAACACCTAAAGGATAGTGGATTGGCTCATGAGAAGTAGCTGCTGCTGTTTCACCAATCTTTACTTTATCTGAAATGAGAGCATCTGTTTTGTATACGATACCAGCATCGATATTCCCTGTTTCTACATATGTTAACACTTGGCGAACATCTTTTGTAAATACGACTTTATTTTGAACATCATTCCAAAGGTTTTCGTGTGTTAGAGAAGCCTTTGCATATTTTCCAGCAGGTACAGATTCAGGTGTACCAAGTGCAATTTTTTTGATTTTCTCATCTTTTAAATCTTGAAATTTTGTAAGAGAACTATCTTTAGGGATGACTAGAACTAGTTCATTTCCAAGAAGATTTTTCCCTTCTTTTTCATTAATGAATCCTTTCTTTACAAGGGTTTGGAATTTATCTTCTGCTGCAGAGAAGAATAAATCAGCAGGTGCACCTTGTTCAATTTGTTGTTGAAGTGCTCCAGAAGCACCGAAGTTAAAAGAAAGTTTGATATTTGGCTCTTTTTCTTTATATTGTTTTTCAATTTCTTTTAATGCATCTTGTAAGCTTGCAGCAGCTGAGATAGTCAGTTCAACTGTTTTATCTTCTTTAGCAGCTGACTTTGTATTCTTTTCCCCACTTGTACAAGCAGCACTAAATATAAGAAGGAAAGAAAGTATAAGTGCCCCAATAGAACGTAATGTAAATTTATTCATAAAAAAATCCCCTTTCGTTTTGATATAACTAATTATAACTAAGTATAACTAAATATAACTAGTTATATTTGAATATAATTTGAACATATATCTATTTTTAAAAAATAGGAGAAATATTCTTTTCTTTGTTACAATGAAAGGAGAAAGTGAGGAATCGTCTATGGATCATCATTCCTACACAACGGAAGAAGTAGCAAAGCGATTAAAGGTATCAAAATTAACTGTATACGACTTAATTAAAAAAGGAGAACTTCCTTCTTATAGAGTTGGTAGACAGATGCGCATTGATGCAGTGGATTTAGATCAATATATAAAACAAATGAAAACAGGAAAGGTACAAGTTACTCCTGTGAAAAACGATGGTAGTAGTATCTTGAACACGTGTATTATTAGTGGTCAAGAACTAACGTTAGATATGTTAGCTAAACGTATAGAAAATCGTTTGCCAAGTTCTAATGTTTTAAGAGCGTATCAAGGTAGCTTAACAAGTTTAGTGAAAATGTATCAAGGAGAAGGAAGTATCGTTAGTTTGCATTTGTTTGATGGTGAAACGGGTACATATAATGTTCCTTACGTAAAACGCATTTTAGTAGGTCAACCATGTATTATGATTAATTTATTGTCCAGAAATGTAGGGTTTTATGTCCAAAAAGGAAATCCGAAGAAAATAAAGACATGGGCTGACATATCCGGATCCACTATAAAGTTTGTAAATCGAGAAAAGGGTTCTGGTATTAGAGTGTTAGTGGATGAACAATTACGAATCCAAAAATTAAATAAAGCTGATATTAGTGGATATGAATGGGAAGAATCGAATCATCTGGGTGTTGCCACGCAAGTTGCAAATGGAAAAGCTGATGTAGGAGTAGGTTCAGAAAAGTTTTCGCAAATTGTAAATGTGGAGTTTATTCCAATCATGAAAGAACAGTATGATTTAGTAATTTTGAAGAATAAAGAAAATGAAGAGCTGATTGAAGTCGTGAAAGACATTCTGCAATCGGAAGAATTTCATAATGAATTAAATGCAATTGGCGGATATGATATTAAGAAAACAGGTCAAATTATATATGAAACAAACTAAAAAGCTGCTTGTCTATAAGACGAACAGCTTTTTCTATATATAAAGGGGTTTGGGGAAACAAAGTATTAAATAAGACCTTGAGCAAGTGTGTAAATGAAAGCTGTAAGAAGAGTAGCTCCACTTGCAAGTCCGATAAAGTGAAACTTTAATCAGTGAGGGCGGGGTATCCCTCGCTGATTATTAGTTGAACCAATCGGGCTTTTACGGGCAGTTGATCCTAAACCTAACTTCTTTGATTTCGCTGAATTTTGAAGTGGGAGTCTTACTGCCCGTTAATGCGGGGTAAAGTCTGATTTGTTGAAAGTAATGTTGTTCATTATAATCTCTCCTTATTTGTTTAATGTAGTTGCAACAGCTTTTGCATCGACAAGTGCGGATAGCACCATGCCCATTGTATTTAAAAATTTATTTGATTTCATATTGTTCATCATGCGTATCCGCTCCTTTTCGAATTGTTGTTGCCCTGCTTATGTCTTAATTATAGGAAATATGTCCACTTGCAACTATCGAATTAGCTTACGAAAGACTTACACTTTTGTAAGAAAAAAAGACATTCATGTAAGAATGTCTTTCACAGCATATTGATATGATGATGTTCTTCAATTGTTTTTAAAAAACTACGCATTGAATTCGTCATATAGCTATCTTTACGGCGTATGAAAACCGTTGAAATACTGCCGTATTTTTCAGGGATTGCATGACAATGTACCTTACCTGCTTTAGAAAGATGATGGACAGCAGACTGTGGTACGAGTGTAATTCCGAGGCCAAGTGCAACGCTGTTTAATATTGTCTCTAATATATTGAATTCCATAATTCTTTTTGGTAGCAAACCTTCGTCTTTCAGCCATCGTTCTAATTTGGAACGGTATCCACATCCTTGGTTAAAAACGAGTAGAGGCGTTGTTGTAAATTCTTCTATATGAAAAGCTTTATTTTGTGTTACAAGCATTAATTTCTCTGTACTAACATCGTATTGTTCGATGAGTGGATGTTTAATAGGACCTGATATAAAGGCGCCATCTAATTGATGATCAAGTACTTCTCTAATTAATTCTTCTGTTAGACCCGCTTGTAATGATAAATCGACATTCGGATAGCTTTTATAGTAAGAAGATAAAATGGTAGGTAATGTACTTACTGTTTCTACTGTACCGATTTTTAATATACCGGAGGGTGTTTCACTATCTAAAAATACTTGTTTTAGTTCGTCGACATCTTGCAAAATTTTATTAACATAAACGAGCATTTTTCTTCCTTCAGCTGTTAAAGTCATCCCTCGTTTATGGCGGTAAAAGAGCGGGGTTTTTAATTCGTTTTCTAGTTGTTTAATACGTGCAGTTACATTTGATTGTACATAATTTAATTCCTTTGCTGCGTTACTTACACTACCCTGGTCGGCAACGCTTTTAAAGATTTGTAAGTCTCTTAATTCCATTTTGTAATCCCCCTTGATGTTAACTATCATTATAAATGATAGTTAACATCATTTTGAATCATTTTACGTGATATATTTTTTCTTTTACAATTCTCTTTGTGCAAATAGAAAGAAACGGGGGATTGCGGTGAGAAGAGGTCAAATGATAATAGGGGCTTTAGCGTGTTTAATTGCGAGTATGTCATGGGGAGCGATGTTTCCAGTTGCTGATCATGCGCTAGAATACATAGATCCATTTTATTTTTCGCTTATTCGTTATGGAGCAGTGGCGATAATGCTGATTGTATTGTTGTTAATGAAAGAAGGAAAACAGGCATTTCGTTTAGAGGGAAGAGGAAAGTTACTCGTCTTTTTTGGAACGATGGCATTTACAGTATATAATGTCCTCATATTTTTAGGGCAAATGTTAATGGGTAAGTCGGGTGTAATGGTAGCTTCCATTATGGAATCACTTATGCCGATGATTTCTATTTGTATTTTATGGGGATATAAGCATATAAAACCGAAGAAGTATATGATAACGAGTATGGTTATTGCTTTTGTAGGAGCTGTGTTTGTTATTACAAAAGGTGACATAAGTTTCTTTGTAACATTGAAAGATAATATGTTCCCATTAGCATTTATATTTATTGGTGTTGTAGGCTGGGTTATTTATACGATGGGTGGTCAAACGTGTAGTGATTGGTCAACATTACGTTATTCTACGTTGACGTGTGTATTCGGTACGACTGTTACAGGAATTATAACGGTAATTATTACGTCGCTTGGATATGTTTCAGTTCCTAGTATGGGAACGATTTCTATTGTGAAGTATGATTTGTTATTTATGATGACATTGCCAGGTATTGTAGCGCTACTTGCTTGGAACTACGGTGTGAAAATTTTATCATCCATTAATGGGATTTTATTTATTAATTTTGGTTCTTTCCCGTATTAGTTGAAATTGATATAATGACATATAAAATAGGGAAAAGGTATGGGGGATATTCGATGGAAAATATTTTAAGTGTATTAGATTCTAACATTCAATATGTAAAACATGAATTTATCGACGATCAAATTGTTTTTCAAGCTAAAACAAAATATATAAAAGCTATATGCCCATATTGTATGATGGAATCAGACAAAGTACATTCAAAATACTATCGAGTTTTTCAAGATCTTCCTGTTTCAAATTTTGAAACCCTTATTCATCTAGAGCTGCCTAAATTTTTTTGTATAAACGCTAGCTGCTCTTATACGACTTTTAGCATGCCACTTCCTTATATCGAGCCGAAGGCACGCAAAACAAAGCGTTTACAAAAGGAAATTTTGGCTCTTTCTTTAGAAATGAGTTCGATTAACTCTGCTAAAAGGCTCCATCAACAGAAAATTAAAATTAGTAAAAGCACCATTTGCCGTTGGATTAAAAAAAAGAAATCATAATCGATAAAAGTAATATTACCAAGGTCTGTATTGATGATTTCGCTATTAAAAAAGGGCATCGATATGGAACGATTATGGTAAATATTGAAACGCATAAAATCGTCGATTTAATCCCTTCTAGGGATTTAGAAGATGTGACTGTCTGGTTGAAAACATTTCCCCATCTAGAAATCGTTTCTAGAGACGGTTCTGTCACTTTTCGAAATGCAATTACAGCGGCACACCCTACAGCTATTCAAGTTAATGACCGCTTTCATTTAGTAAAAAACGTAATGGATTATATAAAAAAATATTTTCAACGATTACTACCTACTTCTATACAAATTAATAGCCCATTAGTGGACGAAATAAATCCAGCTTACTCTTTGCTTACCAGAAAAGAAAAAATTGTGATCGCGCAAAAATTACAGAAAAAAAAGATACCTATTTCTAGGATTGCAAAAGAATTAGCAATGGACATTCGTACGCTTCAAAAGTATATTCATCTGCCTAAACATCAATTGTCTACTCTTTTCATGACTAAATTTGAAAGGGAAAGATTTGAAAACATACAACGAAAAAAGCAGATAATCAAACAGGTGAAAAAACTTCATTCCGAAGGAATGAGTATCAGAAAAATTGCTGTATACGTACATTTAGATCGACGAACGGTACGAAGGTATATAAAGGAAAATTTACGAACAATCAGTGTACAAACCCGTTCTGGTCGAACTACAAAAATCAATTCTTATTTGGAGCACATGATTACATATATGCAAAAAGGATACTCCTCAAAGAAAATTCATGATCATTTAGTTTTGCAAGGATACACAGGCAGTGTTTCTACAACTCGTTACCATATCCGATTGCTCAAGAAGCAACAGAACATCAAGAAACCATTTTTTCATTCTATTCCTAGACAAAAAATTATTAGATTGATCTTTAATCCAGCAGGGGATCCTGCATTGAAGAGTCAACAGATAGAAGAAATTTTTGAGCTTTATCCATCTGTTCAGGAATTGTTAACTTTGCTATACCAGTTTCAAACTATACTGGCAGAAAAACAGTATGAAAAATTGTCTGAATGGATACTTAAAGCAGAAAAACTTTCTATTCCAGAAGTAGACTCCTTCCTACATGGAATAAAACGAGATTTTGAGTCTGTACTCCATGCTTGTAAATATCCCTATAGTAATGGTTTAGCGGAAGGCAGTGTGAATAAAACAAAGCTCATCAAACGGATTATGTATGGCAGGAATAATTTTGATATTTTGCGAAAAAAGATTCTATTACGAGAGTTCAACTAATACGGGAAAGAACCTTAATTTTGTACCAATTACGACTTTAGTTATTATGATGATGCAAGGGTATCAGATCACAATGTTTGATATTATAGGGACTGTACTTGTTATTGCAGCACTTATTCGCAATAACGTTTGCCAGAGAAAAGAAGAAAATATAAATAAGAGAGTTTTACAAGAAGAACAATTACGTCAAGCTGTTTAATAGGCAAATGGAGGATTTCACATGTTAGAAAGTTTATTGTTTTTCTTCGCCGTCGGAGTTGCCTGTGAGCTTGCAGCAATTAATCGAAATGGTCGTAAAAAGATAAAACAACAAGCTGAGCTGATACAGCTTTTAAAAGAGTTGAAAGAAAGAAAAAATTAAAAAGACGACCGGGCATAGATGAACTGACCCCAAAAAGTTAGACAAAGAAGTTAAGCGACTGATTGGATGTGAGTCCGGTATTGTACTGGACTCATTCCATTTAACTTCACTTTAATTCTTTTGTGATTATAATAATGAATATAATTCTCTAATTCTATCTTAAAATGCTCCATACTTTCAAAATCTTTAAGATAGAATAATTCAGATTTTAATAAGCCAAAGAAGTTTTCTATGACTGCATTGTCCAAACAGTTTCCCTTACGGGACATACTTTGGATAACCTTATGTTTTTTTAGTGATTGTTGATATATCTTCATCTGATAATGCCATCCTTGATCTGAATGAAGAATAGGAGTTTCTCCATCATTTAAGCGTGTAAAGGCTTTATTAAGCATTTTTGATACAAGTGAATACACAGGTTTATTTTCTATATTGTAAGCTATAATCTCCCCGTTATATAAGTCTAAAACAGGAGATAAATATAGTTTTTTACCATGGAGATGAAATTCAGTGACATCTGTTACCCACTTTTCATTAGGCTTAGATGCATTAAATTCACGCTTCAAAATATTCTTTGCGAATTTCCCTACTTCTCCCTTATATGAACGGTATTTTTTTATACGAACCATGCATTTTAATCCAATAATATTCATTAAACGACGAACTGTTTTATGGTTTAATATATATCCACGGTTACGTAATTCTAATGTGATACGACGATAACCGTATCTACCATAATTCTCTTCAAAAATCTCTTGGATTAATTCTTTAATGTTCTTATATTTATCTGGACGTTCCATTTGTTTAATCCAGTAATAGTACGTACTGCGGGCAATACCAGCGATTTTCACAAGATCGATGATTTTGTATTCGTGCCTTAATTCATAAATTACCTGTGCTCTGTCTTGATCTATGATTTGTTCTTTTTCTGAACTAAGGCATTTAACTTTTTTAAATAATCATTTTCCATACGTAAAAGTTCATTTTCTGCTTGTAGTGCTTCTATAGACCCCTCAACTAGCACTGTATCTTTTTTGGGTTGCACCTTAACCTTCTTATTTTTCATAGCTGGACGTCCCTTCCGCTTTGAACGTAGGGCATCCACACCATTTGAATCATAAGCTACTTTCCATCTACGAATTATTTCAGGAGAGGAAATATTAAAAATTGCCGCTGTTTCTCTAATAGATGTCCCTTGCGTATCCATATATTTAAGCACATCTAGTTTATACTGAAGCGAATAAGTTGTATAGCGTTTTTCAAAAGCTTTTTCTCCAAATGCCTCATATTGTTTGATCCACTGATAAATTACACTAGAATGAATCCCTAGAGATTTAGCAAGCCTTTTTCCACCATCTATTCCATTAAAATATTGTTTTACTATCTGTATCTTTTCTTTAGGAGAAAACTTTCCCATAAAAAAATACACCTCCAATTGTTAATTGTGTCTAACAATTGGGGTGCACATCAAGACGGTCGTCTTTTTCTATATAAAGGGGAAAGGGGACACAAAATTATACAAGCGTAGCAGCGTAAATGAAAGCAGTAAGAAGAAGAGAGCCGCTAGCTAATCCTAAAAAATCTAATTTGTTAAAAGTACTGTTATTCATAATACATTCTCCTTACTTGTTTAATGTAGAAGAAACAGCTTTTGCATCGAAAAGAGCTGATAATACCATGCCCATTGTATTTAAGAAATTGTTCGTTTTCATTTTGTTCATCATATTAATCCACTTCTTTTCGAATAATTGTTGCCCTGTTTCTGACTTAATTGTATGAAATATAGTAAGAAGTAACTATCGAATTAGCTTACAAGAAAATTACACTTTTGTAAGAATTGAAATTTAACAATTCATACTTAATTTTATTACCAACTCCTAAAACTTAGTGTTATAATTGTTATAAGAATATGATTATACTTCGGATGTTTAGAAAGGAACGAAACAAATGTATAAACCAATTACATTTTTGTTGAAATATATATTTAAAACAGCTGGAAAAGTAGAAGTACAAGGGAGAGAAAAGCTACCAGAAGGTGGACCGTATGTTGTTGCATGTACACATACAAGTTTTATGGATGTATTAATGTTAGCTACAGGGATGTATCCAACTCAAATTCATTACATGGCCAAAAAAGAATTATTTGAAGGGAAATTCAAAAAATGGTTCTTTAAAAATGTAAATGCATTCCCTGTAGATCGTGCGAACCCAGGA
This sequence comes from Bacillus sp. FSL K6-0268, assembly GCF_038005425.1. Taxonomy (NCBI): domain Bacteria; kingdom Bacillati; phylum Bacillota; class Bacilli; order Caryophanales; family Bacillaceae; genus Bacillus; species Bacillus sp. FSL K6-0268. The sequence continues at coordinate 3,307,491 of NZ_JBBOTF010000001.1, read as the reverse complement.
CCAAGTACACTTAAAATTCCATCACGTTTATTAAAAGAAGGAAAGGTAGTAGGGATTTTTCCGAGTGGAACGAGATCAGCGGAAGATGTTTCATTAAAAGCGGGTGCTGTGACAATTGCGATGCGTTCTAATGTTCCGTTAGTACCAGCAGCTTATGTTGGTCCATCAAGTGTAAAAGAATTAATAAAGGGGAAAAAGGCACAATTGATTTTTGGAGATCCAATTCAAATTGAGGCTGGAGAACAAATAGATCGAAAAACCGCTATGAAAATGATGACAGATCAATTAAATGAGAAGTTTGAGGAGTTAAAAGAAGCTTTGCAATCAAATCAAAAATAAGAAAAGACGACCGGGCATAGACGGTCGTCTTTTCTATTACTATTTATAATAAAGGGGAAAGGGGACACAAAGTTATACAAGCGTAGCGACGTAAATAAAAGCAGTAAGAAGAAGCGAGCCACTAGCTAGTCCTAAAAAATCTAATTTGTTAAAAGTGATGTTATTCATAATACATTCTCCTTACTTGTTTAATGTAGAAGCAACAGCTTTTGCGTCGATAAGAGCGGAAAATACCATGCCCATTGTATTTAAGAAATTGTTTGTTTTCATTTTGTTCATCATATTAATCCGCTCCTTTTCGAATAGTTGTTACCCTGTTTCTGACTCAATTGTATGAAATGTTGCGGAAAGTCACTATCGAATTAGCTTACAGAAAAATTACACTTTTGTAAGAGAAACGAATGAAGGTGTAATGATAAGAAGATTTGACATATGTTCATGAGATTCATTAAGTTAAAGGTAGAGGTGAGTGTATGGCTAATATTAAAGATATTGCAAAGATGGCGGGAGTTTCAGTTACGACTGTTTCGAGAGTGTTGAATGATCACCCATATGTAAGTGAAGAAAAAAGAAAAGCGGTTATAGAGATAGTTGAGAAATTGAATTACTCGCAAAACGCAAATGCTGTTCATTTATCAAAAGGAAAAACGAATATTGTTGGTGTGATTTTACCGTATATTAATCATCCGTGTTTTGATGCGATGGTGAGCGGAATGATGGAGACTGCGTTAGCGCATAATTACAGGGTGCTACTTTGCCAAACGAATTATAATAAAAAAGAAGAAATGAAAAGTTTACATATGTTAAAAACAAAACAATTGGATGGTCTTATTATTTGTTCACGTGCAAATGATTGGGAAACGATAGAACCGTATGCTTCTTACGGCGCAATAATTGCTTGTGAAGACAATGATATTTCAAACATCTCAAGTGTATATACGAATCATTCAGCGGCCTTTCAATTAGGAATGGATTATTTGATTGAGAAAGGTTATAAAAAAATTGGTTATTGTACGGGAAGAAAATTAGGGCCGAGTAGTCAAAAGCGTTTTGATGTTTATAAACAGCAATTGCAATCTATAGACGAAGATGTTAATGAAGAATGGATTTTTACAGAATGTTTTACACTAGAAGATGGTGTGAAAGTAGCTCATAAGTTAAAAGAGATGCAGGATCTTCCTGAAGCATTAATAGTAGCAGGTGATGAGGTTGCGATTGGTGTTATGACAGAGGTTGAAAAATTAGGCATTCAAGTTCCTGAGGATTTAGCAATTATTGGCTTTGATAATCAACCTATCTCACAAGTGTTACAACTGACAACTATTGATCAAAATTTAAAGGAGATAGGGAAAACTGCTTTTGAAATGTTGCATAGAAAAGTGAATGACGAGAGTTCTGAACAAGAAAAGCTGGAAATTCCATACGAACTTGTGGAACGCTCTACAGTTTAATTTTAATCCGTTATGTGTATAATCGCATAACGGATTATTTTTTTTGAAATATCTTTGACAGGAAACGCGTTTCATACTTTATAAAGGAGTTAAACCGGTTTGTAATAATCCATGGATTCTTTTCAAGTGTTAATGCAATGAATAGAATTTGGAGGAATATGCATGAATGAACTTTTATCGAGTATGAAAAAGTATGTAGATGATGATGAAAAGATTCTGGCTTTTGTGGTAGGGATATTTGAGAAGGATAATTTTATATTATCGTATCAACATGGGGTTTTTGTTGCCACTACTAGACGTCTCCTTTTTTACGGGAAATTTCCGTACTATTCTTCAACATTTAAAGAGTATTCATATTTGCATATAGATAGCATAGATTTTCATCCGTATTTTGAATTTACTTGTAATCATGAAACCATTCGCGCTAAGTATATTCAGAAAGGGAATGTGGAGCAATTTGTCCGTGCAGTTAGAGTAAATATGAATAATTAATCACCCCTATGTTTAAACATAATATTTCAATTTTTAACAGGGAAAAAGCGGAATAAAAACCACTTCTAAACCTCTAGGAGATAGTGATACAATGTCAAATGGGGGGAGGGTATGAACTATGGTTAATCAACGTATAAAGGAAATAACACTAATTACAATTGGTTCATTATTATTCGCAATTGGTATTAATTACTTTGCAATTCCAAACCGTTTATCGGAAGGTGGAATTATTGGTTTAACGGTTGTTACGTACTACTTATTTGATTGGTCACCAGGAATTGTGAACTTTGCTATAAATGCAATTTTACTAGCTGTTGGTTATAAATTTTTTGATAAGAAAACAATGATTTATACAATTTTAGGGATTGTAGAAACATCTTTGTTTTTATACGTTACAGAACATATTGAGTATCATGTAAATAGTGATACATTATTAGCAGCTTTATTTGCTGGTTTATTTGTGGGTATTGGATTAGGCTGTATGTTCAAAGCCGGAGGTACATCGGGAGGATCAGCAATCTTAGCTCAGTTAGCAAATCAATATTTAGGTTGGAGCGTAGGTAAAGGCGTACTAATTATTGATATTGTTGTAATTGCTGGTTCTGTATTTATAATAGGGCAAGAAAAGGCAATGTATACACTTGTAGCTGTGTTCATCGGAGCGAAGGTGATTGATTTCATTGTAGAAGGAATGGATACAAAAACGGCTGTTACGATTATTTCGAATCAACCAGATTTAATTCGTGAGGCTATTACGAAAAATATGACACGCGGTGTTACTGTATTAGAAGGGCGCGGCGGATATACTGGTAAAAATAAAGAAGTTTTATATGTTGTTATTAATAAACAAGAGCTTGTTAAGTTAAAACAAGTTATTAGCCGGGTAGATGAAGATGCTTTCGTTGTTATACATGATGTACGTGATGTACTTGGCGGTGGCTTTAAAGCAAGCTAAAAGGTGAACGAGTAAATTCGTTCACCTTTTTTAATTCTTACAAAAATGTAAGTGTAATGTAATGAGATTCAATAGTAGATTTTATTCCCCCTTTTTAAAATGGATGTATATATATCCTGCAGAGGAGGAATGTTTATTATGAAGAAAAAAATGATCACTACTATAATAGCGATGATAGTAATAGTAGTAATGTTACTGCCTACGAAACTTGGACCGGTTATCGATAAATATAATCCATTTTATAAGACGAAAGAATACTATACGGTTGTGAATACAATTGGTCAGCATATTGGTGATGAGTGGTATGAATATGAATTTATTGCATTCGATGAACGTGGTAGAGAGCAGAAAATAAAGAAAACGGTTAAGCATATGTTAAAGAGAGATGAAGCATTAAAGGTTTTTGCAAAAGGACGTTACGGTGAATCGATTGAAGAGATTGAGGTTGCAAATATTCCTATAAATGCGAAGAGCAAACTTTTAACGATGAGATAGTAAAATATACCCCCAGCTATTTTTTGTCGAAAATAAAAATACTGGGTAAGGGTATTTTGAGATTAACAAAAAAGCCTTAGTACATATAGACTAAGGCTTTTTTATTATATAAAGGGGAAGGGGGTACATTGTAGCAGCATAGGTGAAAGGTATAAGAAGAGTAGCTACTAGCAATGTAATTTGGTTATGTGAGTGTTCTTCTTATTTGGCTTACTTTCTAACGTTATTGTACGAAATATAAGTAAGGGGAACTATCGAATTACATTACACATAACTTACAAACATGTAAGCCTTCTGTAATGTAATTCGATAGTTAAAAGATAGTAATTTTCATATAGTATAACTAGAAAGTCTCAATGTATTACTTTCTGTTTGTAATGAAGAATGAAAAACCAACTAATTTTTAATAATCCTCATCTGAATAAAGATGGGGATCTTTTTTAAAACCTTACAACATTGTAAGGTTTACGTAAGTTAATTCGATAGTAAATTTGTCATATTTTTTGCATAATAGATACAGATAGAAAAATAATTAGGGATCTAGTAAGAAGGGAGAAAAATGGGATGCGTAAAGAAGAAGTAGTGAAGTTACCAATTAAAGATTTCTGTAGCTACTTTACTGTTGCCGTAGTGTGTATTGGATTATTTGATATCATAACAAACTTAATTGTTAAATAATATAGATGCTAAAACAAGAAAGGAAGTCCTTTCTTGTTTTTTTTATGGGGGCATAAAGATGAAATGGATTGATAGTCATATACATGTTGATCAATATAAGGATGAAGAGAAGAGCAGATTACTAAAAGAGGTGGAAAATAGTAATGAAATAAAGGGGCTTATTGCAGTATCTATAAATTATCACTCTTGTAAGGAAACGTTATCTTTAGCGAAGAAGTATCCTTTTATATATCCAGCGATAGGGTTTCATCCAGAGCAACAGATTCATAAAGAGGAGTGTGAACAGATTTATCAACTTATTGAACAGAACGCAGAGGGAATTGTTGCGATTGGTGAAGTAGGTTTGCCCTATTATTTGAGAAAAGAAGATGAAAGGATTGCTGCAGATCCATACATAGCTGTATTGAAAAAATTTATAGAACTAGCTAGTAAGTATAATTTGCCGATTGTATTACACGTAGTTTATGAAGATGCTGACATTGTATGTGATTTGCTAGAGAAATATAAAGTTTCACGTGCACACTTCCATTGGTTTAAAGGAAGCGATGAAACAATGAAACGGATGATGAGAAATGGTTATTATATTTCGATTACACCGGATGTTTTACATAAGGAGAAGATTAGAAAAATCGTTTCGTATTATCCGCTTGAATATATGATGGTAGAAACAGATGGACCGTGGGAATTTCAAGAGGGTGTTATAACGCATCCAAGAATGATTCGAGAGGTATTAAAGGAAATTAGTTCTATAAAAAACATATCCATTGATAAGGTCGCAGAAACAATATATGAAAATACAAGTCGATTTTATTTGAAAGGATAGGAGAATTATAGTTTTAATCATGTAACGGAAAAAGTAAAAGTTGAATTTATTTAGTAAAATACCACGGTTTGATATATGATAAAAAACCACCAAGCGTTCCGCTCGGTGGTTTTGTATTAGGATTCTAATTTTTTCGCACGTTTTAATAATAAAAGAAACACAATGATAACGAACCCTAGTATAAGGAAGAAGCCATATTGCTTTATATAATCAATTATGTCATTCGCACTGGTTGGTTTTTCAACGTGAATGCCATCTTTATTCGTCGTAATATGAATATCTTTCATTTTTACTTCATTCTTTTCCTTTTGTAAATCAATCCATTCTATATTTGGAATACTCTCTAGATCCTTTAACACTTCTTTTAATGGTTTCACACCTAAGTAAGGATGATAGAATGCTCCAATAACCCCATCGTATAATTTAGCAACAGATAAAGCATTTGCTTTCATTTTAGCAATAGCTTGTGGCTTATCTTCTTCAATAAAACCGACTGTTTCAGGCATTAATTTCATTCCATGTAGAAATGATGGTGTACTTCTATATGCTGGAGAGTGCATGGATTTCCAAGTTGTATCACTTAACTGTAGTTGTCCTACATAAGTTGAAAAGTATCTTGATAATATTTCATACCCTTTTTGAGACATTGTGTAATGAGGTGCTTCAAAGGCGACAGGATATAGTTTAGCATCTACAAGTTCTTGAATCCCCTTTTCGATATGATCTGTCGTATATTTTTCCTCAAACTCTTCCCCTTTTTTTACATATTGGTTATATGCCTCTATATTTGGAAAGTCATCTTTTGTCTTAGGTTTTTCATGTTTCGGTTGGCGAATTGGTTGATCTGTCTTTACGTCCCAAAATTCAAAACCTTCCCCAGTTTCACTATCATAAAATTGATGAGTGTAACCATGCATAATAATCGCTGCACCATCATCTTGCATAGAGCGTAAAAGATCAACTAGTTCGGGTTTATCTTTTAAATGTAGTGTTTTACCTGTATCTGGATCTGTATATACAGGAATAACAGTGATCATGTAAGGAATCTTTTTCTCTTTTAGTAATTCAGCAATTTCTTTTAATTGATATGTATCTGCGGCTGGGTGAACATCCTCAAGACGTAAATAAGCTAATTTTTTATTAGTTTCGGGTTTTTGCTGAAAATAAGAAAATAGGCTTTCGCCAATATAATAAGATATCCAATCAAAGAGGTTAGAAGTTGCTACATAATAAGAATTGTTTTGCTGTACAATTAATGGATAAGTATTATTTCCTCTTAAAGCATGGGCGAGAATTGTTCCATTTGTGTCAAGTTGTTTAATTGTTCTTTCTTCTTCTAATATATTCTTTAGTTTACGTGTTGGATATTCAATTGTATCAGAGTTTATATCTTCATTTTTAAGTGTGATAAATGAAAAACGATTAGATAACTGTTCTATATTTTGACCTAAAACTAGTAATGGTCCTGGGAATCCTTCTAGAAATTTCTTTGCTTCAGTAGAAAGTTCTTCTTGTTTTTCACTCATGTAAATAACATGTGTATACGAAGATTTATCAGTTATTTCAGCTAACTGTTTTATGTTTTTAATTGTTATATTATTAGTGAAATGTCCTACTTGTGTAGTAACTACTCAGCTTAGTTAAACAAAAAAGCATGCCAAATACATGTTTCCTGTTCGAAAACATGAAAAAGAACACACTCCGATAAGAGAAAGAATCTATATGAAATAGAAACATTCTCTTACGAAAGAGTGGTATTCCAAGGAACCGTTCCGGTTTTTAACACCTGACTTATCGCTTGTAATACTGATTGATTTTGTTTTTTCATGGTGCTCATAAAACTACGTATGTGGCAAAATGATTCTGCACCTTCCTTACTTCGAAACGTCCCAGACACTTTTTGTTTGACTTTCGTCATCCGAATATCTCGCTCCGCTTGATTGTTATCAAATGGAATATCTGGACTTTCTAAGAACGCTAGAATTCTGTCCGCATACTTAGCAAAGCGATTCCATAAATTTTGAGAAGGCGTCTGTTTTCTTTTCTTTTTTTGTTCTGCAGAAGGCACCTGTTTGCCTTTCAATATGGCCTGGTATGCGGCAAACAGATTCTTTTTCTCTATTTCTGGAATATTTCCCTTGTATTGCTTTTTTATTGTCAAAGCTTGTGTAAGGAATTCTTTCATTTGTTGTGCCCATGTTTCTCCGGTACTATCTATAATCCCTTGCAAATCTCGCAAGAGATGGGCATTACATAAAACATGACGACAATCTGTATACACATCATACGGTTTCCACCCATCATGCATAGCAATTCCAGAAAAAGAAGGCAAGATTTCACCTGCATCCATCGCTTCTTTTCCGCGTTTTTCATGAATATGTTGAAATGTCACCTCCGGTGTACTCGCAGTATGTAACCATTGTGTTTTATTTTCTACTCGCATACCGGTTTCATCAAAATGGACAACAGAAGACTGCAGAATCTGTTCTTTTACTTCTTCGAGAAACGGCCGCAATTGAGCAGAAAAAGCATGGGTATGATTGACTAACGTCCCTTCGCTTATCGAATGTCCAAAACAATCTTGAAAGAATTCTTTTGTTCGTTTCAAAGAAAGGCATTGATAATGTGTTAAATAAGGAATCAGTGTTTTTATATTTGGACCATATTGAACAGGACGAGAGACAGTAGAGGGAAACTGGGATTCTTGGATAGAATGGCAATGTGGGCACTCTTTTTGTTCCACTTTATGTTCTGTGACTTCTATCAGGATAGGTGGTAAATCATACACTTGGCGAATGCGGTATCCTTTTACAGGTTCATGTTTTAAGGACGTGTGACAACAAATACAATGCGTAGGAGAATAGGTAATCATATTGTCAGGAGTCGTTGTCAAATGAAGTGTATGTCCTTTGTGGCCCAACTGGCCACCGGTTTGACGCTGGGATGATTTTCGCAAACTTTTTGTAATAGGCTTACGAAAACCATCTGTAGAGGGTGGTTTATGACTATTTGTAGAGTTTTTTTTTGAACGATTTTCTAATTCTTCTATACGCTCTTTTAAATTCTGTATTTGACTTTCTAATTGATGAACAAAATCGTAAATAGCTTGAGGTCCCTTTTGATAGACAGCTAGAATTTCTTGTTTTTTCAACATAAATACCACCTCCTTGTCTGATATATCTAGTATTCACACAAAAAGTACATATCAGACTAGTAAATGAAAAAAGCCTCCGTGAGGAAGCTGAGTAGTTACCTTGTGTATTAAGTATTTGGATATCACTTGTAATTTGATCATCGTTTGAACTGTATAAAATAAGGGTTTTTGGTTGTTCGGTTTTTTGTGCGGAAATAGGGACAGGAATTAATAGTAGTAAACTAAATAAGAGTAACAGCCATTTTTTCATATTATTATTCTCCTAGTTTATATTTAGAATTCAATTTACAATTATATACAATAAACGCGTTATAGTCTATGAAAGTTACATTTTTGCACGTATTTACCAGATTTTTTTTCACAAAATCGGTCTAAAGCATGATGATAATATGTATAGTTATTTGCTATGATAAAAGAGTAGTAGAATGTAGGTAATTGTAAAGGGAAGGCTGAAAGGGGACAAATTTCAGCGGAGAAAGAGGTAGAGGTAGTGAAGAAATTCTTTGTAGGATTTTTAGTTGTTCTTGGAGTATATTTATATTTCCAAGGAAAGTCTGAAGGAATGGATAAGCTAGTGAATGGAACAAGCTATGTTGATTCAGAAGAAGCAAAACAGATGAAACAAATCATTATAGAGGAAGCGAAGAAAGTAAATCTTCCGGAATGGATACCTCTTGCAATTGCTGAGCATGAAAGTCGATTAAATCCAAGAAGTGTTGGAGATAATGGAACTTCATTCGGATTGTTTCAACTACACCGCGGCGGCGGGCTTGCACCAGAACATTTAACTGATGATGAGCTGAAAGATCCACGTACAAATGCGCAAATTGCAATGCCGCATTTAATGAAAGGATATAAGCGTGGGGTGCAAAAAGGTTTGACTGATTTTGCATTACTGAAATATATAGCGAATACATCTGGATGGCCAGGGAATTTAGGGCCAGAGTGGACGGATAATAACATGAAGTATAACATCGGATTAGAAGATGTGTACTATCGAAATAAAGGTGTAATTAAAGAGTAGGTTTTGATACCTACTCTATTTTTTTTTGATAATCGTTTCATTTTGTGAAATACTCCGCTAGTTGTATTTTTACGTATTCTAGTTTTGTGGAAACTTGAGGTATTTTATATCCTACATACAGCGGTGAAACGACAAACCTAGGAACAACTTTACAAATGATTTTTCCATTTAAGTAATAGAAGAATAAGTTATAACTACTGCATCCTTTATGGAAATCTGTCAGTATGTAACGTACAGTTTGCTGAATGTAATTTGCCATGTCATCTATATATGAAATATTATCAATGATTATATTGAATTCAGTGAAGCCAATAATGGGACGCTCTGAAATATTAAGCTCAATGCGTTCGTTTTTTTGAACAATTACCCCTTGGAAATTTTCTTCTTCAATATTTTCAAGATAATCTACATATTTCATTCCGATAATTTGCATGTGTGCATGATGCAAACTTCCACCTGAAAATGGACCGTGATTTTTGTATAAAATTACAGATGCGAACTCTTCTTTCTTCTGTAAGTGTAACCAATGTTGAATAGAAAATTGCATTAATTTCCGCATATGTTCTTCTGTATATGTTGCGATATGATCTTCGCAATTATCGGTTTCAATTAACACTGTTTGAAATGTATCTTGTAATGTAGGAAATTTATTTTTTAACCAAATAATAGAACCATCAGTTGCTAAAATATCCGTTAAATGTTCTGTATCGCAAAATGGACATGCAGCGCTTCTATTCCGAATACTTTCTGGTTTTTGTTTACCGATATCGTTTAAAAAATATAGTTGTTGTGTATCCATTTATATATATGCCCCTTTAAAATATGTGTAAAAATCCCGCTTAATACATTCGGGAAAAGGAGAAGGAAATCCTCTAAAGGAATAAGGGGAAAAATAAAAGACAAGATATCCTCATTACGATAGGGTACCTTGTCTTTTATTTTTTCTCTAATAGTGTGTATGGATAATATAGAACATTTTCAGTATTTTTCTTTTTTCTATTTTTTATTGTGTATAAGGTAATTGCTGTGCTTGCAATTATAATAATGGCTTTCTTCATATTCATATACCCCTCGTATATTAATATTTAAGCCCTATCTCAGGCTTAGTTTTTCTCTCTAATAAGAGTCCAGTAATAAAGAAAATACTTGGACGTCTCAAGATATTTCTAGATAATGGTCTTAGGATCATTTGGGACAATTCTGTATTCCCCTGTGGATTTACCACACGAAAAGAGTGTTTCTCAGTGAACGCGCGGGGCTCCCTACTCGCAGGCTGAGCAGCCTGATCCTCGAACCTAGATGTTAGTAGCTCTAGGGCGGCTTTCGATTCAGGACTAGCTCTTATACACGAGGTTGTTGGTCGGCGTACACACTAGAGATATCTCGAGACGTCCAAGCAATGATTCTAAATCGAAAGGAGGTCTCTTACGTGAGATTATTTGTTGGTCTAGATGTAAGTTCGTTTGATATGAAAGTTTGCTTTTTAAATGGTGAAGGAGAAAAGCTAGATTCTTTTTCAGTCAGTAATGACTTACCAGGTGCACAGGTACTTAAAGAACGATTATTACAGTGCACAACCAATCAAGAGGTTGAAACTTTAAAAATCGGCTTAGAATCTACATCTGTTTACAGTTTTCACCCATCCATGTTTCTCCATCATGACGAAGACTTAAAAAGATTTGGCACAAAGGTATTTCTTCTAAATCCAAAACAAGTCGCAAACTTCAAGAAAAGTTATTCAGACATGAATAAGACTGACGAAATTGATGCCTTTGTCATCGCTGATTATTTACGATTTGGGCGAAATCAAATGTCCATCGTGAAAGAAAGTCAATACGTGGCATTACAGCAATTAACAAGAGCTCGTTATCAACTCGTTAGAATGTTGACAAAGGAGAAACAACATTTTCTACAACACCTAAGTTATAAATGTAATACGTTCTCACAAGAAGTCGATTCTTCTATATTTGGTAACGCCATGATGGAATTGTTCCTTGAAAAATTCAGTCTAGAAGAGCTAGCTGACATGCCTTTAGAGGAACTCGCTGAGTTCCTACAGGAAAAGAGTAAAAATCGATTTGGTGACCCGAAATGTGTCGCATCAACCATTCAAAAGGCTGTTCGCACGTCGTACCGTTTAGATAAGGTGGTAGAAGACTCAATCGATATTCTTTTAGGAACATCAATCGAAATCATTCGTACCTATCAAAGACAAATTAAAGAACTAGAAAAATCTATTAAGCGGATCATGGCTGGATTAACGCAAACATTAGAATCCATTCCTGGAATCGGGCCTATATATGCCGCTGGTATTATCGCTGAAATTGGCCAAATCGAAAGATTTGACGATGAAACCAAAATCGCAAAATATGCCGGGTTATATTGGCGTACATACCAGTCTGGCCGGTTCACCGCTGAAAATACTTCATTATCTCGTAATGGGAATCATTACTTGCGGTATTACTTAGTTGAAGCCGCCAACTCTGTAAGAAAGCATGTATTGGAATACCAAGAATATTACGCAAAAAAGTATAATGAAGTACCAAAACATCAACACAAACGTGCACTCGTTCTAACCGCAAGAAAATTTGTGCGATTGGTGGATGCGCTACTACGTAATCACCAACTCTTTACGCCTGAAAGGTGTGTGAAAGTGTGACATAAAACTTGTCATCGCTACCTTTCAATCAATTCCAGTATTTTACATGCGGTGCTGGTCTAGTTTCGTGATGTCTTTTTTAAGCAATTTGTCCTTTGATAACTTCAAAATATATTATTTTTCAGTTGACATACTACCGCAGGTCTTTTTATTGTTGGTTTAATTCTTGGCTAACTGCTTTTGCATCGACCAAAGCGTGTAAAATCATTTTTACCATGTTCATCATATTTCTTCACTCCTTTTTATAGTTCATTTAGTTCTTTTACAACTGCTTGTCCGTTCACTAATACCTCAAAGATTGCTTTTACGATTTCTTTTATCATGTTTGTTTCCTCCTTTTGTTTGTCTCTCTTGTTTACATCTTTATTGTATAGGGAGGCATCTTTTCGTACTATCGCTTTCTATTACGTGAACATAACAGTTTTGTAAGATTTGATGTCACTCATTGAAATGTTTAGTCTATCTTCATTATTTTCAGAAAAATGACTATTCAAACATGAAATAGGGAAGTATAATAAAGAAGTAAGTATTAAATTCCGTACGAAAGGGGTGAATGAGATGAAACGTTCTTTAGCTGCACGTGCCAAATTTTTAGATTTTATCTATTTTTGTCGTGCGATTTTTCATGATGTAGTTGTTAACGGGATACGTATGCCCTTTTTTAACAATTGCATAGTGACTATTGAACGATAGGAATCTCTTCACCCATTTTTAATAAACGTGTGAAAAGGGAGCTATTTGGCTTCCTTTTTCTATGCCGAAAACCATGGGAATGTTTCTTTCTCATGGTTTTTTATATTGAAAGGAGTACGGAAAATGACTATTTGTAGTGTAAATAATGTAACGAAATCTTTTGGTGGAAACATCATATTTGAAAATATATCGCTTGAAATAAAGAATGGTGAACGTGTTGGGTTAGTTGGTCGTAACGGTAGTGGGAAGACAACAATCTTTGGGCTTCTAACGGGAATGGAGAGTTTGGATACAGGAGTTATTCATATGAAGAAAGGTACACGTATTGGTCATGTCGCACAAATTCCGAAGTTTGATGAGGCCATGACTGTATATGATGTATTGAGTTCCGCTTTTAAAGTAGAAAAGGAATTAGAAAAAGAAATGCATACTCTAGAAAAAAATATGGCAGAAGAGCAGGAACAATCTTCTTTGCAAAAGCTAATGGAGAGGTACGGAGTAATTCAAGAAAAATTTGCATTTCTCGGTGGTTATGAAATAGAGGCAAATATAATGAAGGTAGCAAATGGCTTACAAGTGACAAACTTATTTTCAAGAGTATTTACGGAATTAAGTGGAGGAGAACAGACGAAAGTAAGCCTTGCATATATGCTATTGCAGAAACCAGATTTACTTCTATTAGATGAACCAACAAATCATTTAGATTTGTTTGCAGTTGAATGGTTAGAGCAATTTTTAAAAGAATATAATGGAACAGTTATGGTTATTTCACATGATCGCTATTTCCTTGATGAAGTTGTAACGAAAATTTTTGATTTGGAAGATGGAGAGATTCACGTGTACCATACGAATTATTCTCAGTTCGTTGAGGAGAAGGAAGAAAGATTACTTCAAGAGTTTCAAGCTTATCAGGAGCAACAAAAGAAAATAAAGAAAATGAAAGAAGCAATTAAGCGTCTACGTGAATGGGCAAATCAAGCGAACCCTCCGAATGAAGGATTGCATAAAAGAGCGAGAAATATGGAACGTGCGTTAGAACGTATAGAGAAATTAAAGAGGCCGATTTTAGAACGAAAACAGATGGGTCTTCAGTTTGAAGGGCAAGAGAGAAGCGGGAAAGATGTTGTTGTAATGAAAGAAGTGAGTAAAGGTTTTGCTGGCCGACCTTTATTTGAACAAGCGAATTTACATGTTCGTTTTCAAGAGCGTGCTGCTATCGTTGGTCGCAACGGCACAGGGAAGACCACTTTACTAAAATTACTATTAAAAGAAATGGAACCAGAAGCTGGCGCAATTAGGGTTGGTAGTAGTGTGAAAATCGGTTATTTATCACAGCATATGTATGAAAATATGAAGAGTAATGTATTGGAAGCATTCAGGGAGAATGTGGCTGTAACAGAGGGAGAAGCAAGACATATATTAGCTAAGTTTTTATTTTATGGTCCAGCAGTATTTAAGAAAGTAACGCAACTTAGTGGTGGAGAAAAAATGAGGTTAAGACTTGCGCAACTTATGTATCAAGACATCAATTTTCTAATTTTAGATGAGCCGACAAACCATCTTGATATTGAATCAAGAGAAGTTTTAGAGGAAGCCCTTGAGCAATATAACGGGACGATTTTAGCTGTTTCACACGATCGATATTTTTTAAATAAGTTATTTGAAAAGACGTACTGGATTGATGAATGTAAATTATTTGAGTTTGCAGGAAACTATGCATGGGCTCGTCAAAAGTGGGAAGAAAAGCTTGAGAAGCAAGTAATAAAGCAGAAACGCCAAGGAAAAAAAAGTGTTGAAACGGTTCCTGTAAAAGAGAAAGAAGCTAGGAATCTTGAAGAGATTGAAAACGAGTTAATGCATGTAGAAGAAGATGTATATGCAATAGAATGTGAAATGGAACATGTAGCTGATGTTGAAAGACTTGAAAAATTATATGAGGAAAAAACGAAGAAAGAGTTGTTACGAGCAGAGTTATATAATGAATTAGAGAATATTGTGGAGTAATGAGTAGAAAGCCACTTCCTTTCAGTTTTGCTGGAGGAAGTGGCTTTTTTCATAATGATATTTGGCTTTAAAGGTTAAATAAAGCGATGTGTTTCACGTGAAACAGTAACTTAGATAAATTCGTGTTCCTCAATTTGCATAGCTTGTGAAACATATGAAATGATAAGGTGAAAAATAAATGTCATTAGTGGTTTTTCGATAGGAGTAATTACAAAAACAAAGGCTAATTATTTCCCGAGAGATAAAGTGAGACTTTAATCAGTCCTCACGAATCGGGCTTTTACGGGCAGCACGCCCCCCACCTAACTTCTTTGCTTTCGCTGAATTTTGAGGTGAGGGTCTTACTGACCGGAAAATAGTGGGATAAATATGTGTAAAAGAGACTAGTGAATGAAAACGAAAAGAGAGCAAAGTTACAGCTTTACGCGCTGAACTCTGCTCTCTTTTTGCGTGGTATCTTCTCTCGTTGAAATTATAATAGCGATCCCGAGCATGATAAAAAAAGCTAAAAAGAGGACGAACTTTGGGAAGAACGGGAATAGTAATAGCGCCCCGACTATCATAATTGTTAATAATACGTAGTGCAGGACGTATTGGAATAGGTTGTCCATATTTTCGCCCCCTTTTTGGTAATTGGTTATTAGTATTCTATGTTTCATGCTGAAGAAATAGAAGTAGATTTTTAAGTTTTTAATACGAATTATAGCTGAGTTTTCTTAAAGTATAAGGATAGAGTGATAATTTTGGAAAAATTCTCAAAATATTTATTTAGAAAGAATTGACAAAATATACTGAACGATATAAGCTAATAACCATAAAGTCTACCGGAAAGGTCGGAATAAGATTGTTACCCCTCAAAAACATCTATTTTTTTTGATTAAAACCGACTTTTCCGATTGGCTATAAATGTGCTGTGGGAGGCATACATAAGCTAATAAGTTCAAAGGGTATAACTATTAAACAGTTAGGGTGGGGACAATGAAGAAAAAGACAAAAAAATGGGCTGGTGTATTTTCAGTATTACTTAGTAGTTCGCTTGTGTTATCTGCTTGTGGGGGACAGGAGGATACGGCTTCTACAGAACCAGTAAAAAAGCAGGATTTAAAAGATTCTAAGATTGAATCAATTCCAGCTACAGATAAAAAGAAAAGTCCAGAGAAAGCAAATCAACGAAAAGATACTTTCATTACAGCCATTTCTAAGCCAGGGGGAGTTTTCCTTCCGTATTTCCAAGATAATGGTTGGGATGGAAATGTAACGTCGGTTATTTTTGCTTCATTAGTAACAACAGACAAACAAAGTAAACCTGTTCCGGATCTTGCAGAAAAATGGGATATTTCTGCTGACCAGTTAACATATACATTCCACTTACGTAAAAACTTAAAATTTAGTGACGGGTCGCCTTTAACAGCGGATGACGTAGCATTTACATTAACACTACTTCATGATAAAGCGTATGAAGGTGGATTGGATATTGCTCAGTATGCTGTTAAAGGTGGGAAAGAATATAAAGAAGGAAAAGCAACTTCTATTGAAGGAATCCAAGTTGTTGATCCACAGACAATTAAAATTACAACTGAAAAAGTTAATTCACAGGCGCTAACGAATTTAGGTGGCCCAGTGCTATCAAAAGCTTATTATGGAAAAGATTATAAACAAAATACAAGTTTAGACTATTTAAAAGCATTATATGGGCAACCAATTGCAGCGGGTCCATATAAATTTGAAAAATATGTTCCAGGTCAAGAAGTCCGCTTTGTTGCTAACGAAAATTATTATGCAGGTAAACCAAAAATTAAAAACTTTATTTACAAAATCACATCAGGTGATACTGGATTCCAATTATTCCAAACAGGTGAACTGGACTATAGTGGGTTTAGAGCGAACCCTGAAAATATAGACCAATTAAAAGGATTAGAGTTTGCAAATATTAATCTTGAATCATCAAGTGATATTGCTTATATCTATGTAAATAATAAGAAGTCGTATTTGAAAGATAAAAAGGTACGCCAAGCACTTACTTATGGATTAGACCGTAAGAAGTATGTGGATACAGCTTTACAAGGCTATGGCTCTGTCGCTAACGTACCAATTGCTCCAGTTTCATGGGCATATACAGAAGAAGGTATTAATAAATATCCGCATGACGTAGAAAAGGCTAAAAAATTATTGGATGAGGCTGGTTGGAAAGTAGGTTCTGACGGGGTTCGTGAAAAAGATGGTCAAAAATTAAAATTAACATACTACGCATCAAATACAGGTAAAACAAATGATATCTTTATTCCGATTGCAAAAGAAAGTTACAAAGAAATTGGTGTTGAATTAAATCCAGAGTTGATGGACTTTAATACGATGCTTTCAAAAGTAGGAAAAGGTGACTACGATTTAGCGGCAGTTTCAACACCAGGAATTAGTGATCCAAGTGAAGTTGTAAGTGAGTACTTATCAACTAATCCAAAAAGTGATACGGGTTATAATAATCCGAAAGTAGATGATTTGATTGTAAAAGGTATAGGAACGACAGATATTGAAAAACGTAAAGCGATTTATAAAGAGCTGTATAAAGAGTTAAGTGATGATCCACCAGTTATTTTATTAAACTATCGTAAACTACTTTATGCTCATAATGCACGTATAAAAGGAATTGATCCAGAAAAGTACGATAGCATCAGTTCCAACTTACCAGTGTTATCTATTGAACAATAAGGGTTGACCTAAATAATAGAAGACGTTTTTTCACACAGCAATGGAATGGTAGCTGTTTTGAAAAAATGTTCTTCTATTTTTAAGTAAATAGGATTGGGGAGACAAAAGGTGAAAACATATATCATTCGTAGGTTTCTACAAATGATTCCTACATTGTTTGGTACGTCTATTATTATCTTTTTCTTATTTGCACTCTTACCGGGTGATTATATCGATTCAAATCCAAAATTAACACCAGAGAGGGCTCAAGAATTAAGAGAGTTGTACGGTTTAAATAAACCGATTATTGAAAGGTATTTTCATTGGTTAGTGAATGCTTTGCATGGTGATTTTGGATTTTCTTTACAGTATCAAGAACCGGTAACTTCATTACTTAATAAATTCATTTGGAATACATTTATTGTTGCTGCTGCAGCTTTATTTTTCACTTGGATTATTGCTCTTATTATTGGGGTTATTTCTGCAACAAAGCAGCATTCTTGGTTTGATAGATTGGTAACAATCGGTGTCTTTGCAGCAATGTCATTTCCATCATTCTTTATCGGACTATTTTTAATTAAATTATTAGCAGTTGATTTAAAGTTATTACCTATTGGTGGCATGATTGATATTGGGAGTAACTCAACAGGGATAGCATACATATTAGAAGTATTACGTCATATGATTCTACCTGTATTTATTTTAACTCTTCTTGGTGTAGGATCGTTAACACGCTATTTTAGAACGGGCATGTTGGATGTTATTAGGCAAGATTATATTCGTACTGCTCGTGCAAAAGGTTTAAAAGAAAGAACCGTTATTTATAAACATGCATTGAAAAATGCAATTTTGCCAGCAATTACATTACTCGCTTTTGAATTACCGGGTTTATTTTCAGGAGCTATTATTATTGAACAGATTTTTAATTGGCCAGGGATTGGGAGTATTCAATTAGAAGCATTAAACTTCCGTGATTATACGGTATTAATGGCCTTTACAATGTTTCTTTCTTGTTTAACGATTATGGCTAATTTCTTAGCTGATATTGTATATGCGTTTGTTGATCCAAGAATTCGATTGAAGTAAGGGGGGAAAGATATGGAGACTATTACACCCATAATAGAGAAAAAGAAAGAACGGAAAAAGAGAAATGAATCATCACCATGGCGCCAAGCGTATAAAAAAATCAAGAAAAATAAGATGGCACTGTGTGGCTTATACGTTTTAATATTTATGTTTTTATTTAGTTTTATCGGTCCAATCTTTTCACCGTATGCTGATGGGAAAGTACAAGTAACACAAATTAATAAACCACCCAGCCTGTCACATTGGCTTGGAACAGACCAGTTGGGACGGGATATTTTAACTAGACTTATGCAAGCAGGGCGTATTTCATTAACAATTGGTTTAGCGTCGATGCTACTATCCGTTATACTAGGTGCTCTATTAGGAGCCATTGCTGGTTTTTATCGAGGAGTTGTAGATCATTTAATTATGCGTGTTGCAGATGTCTTAATGTCCATTCCAGGATTACCGCTACTTATTATAATGGGAGCAATTTTATCAGAATGGAAATTACCATCGGAGTACCGTTTATATGTTGTAATGATTATTTTAAGTTTAGTAGGATGGCCAGGACTTGCCCGTCTTGTGAGAGGACAAATTTTAACATTGCGGGAGCAAGCCTTTATGCAAGCGGCAGATGTATTAGGATTAAAAGATTCTCGAAAAATCATTCATCATCTAATTCCTAACGTCTTTCCGTTACTTATTGTTGTAGCAACTTTGGGTGTGGCTGGATCTATTTTAAGTGAGTCCGCGCTAAGCTACTTAGGTCTCGGCGTCGTCCCACCTACACCATCATGGGGGAACATGATTAGCGCAGCTAACTCATTAATTGATTTCCAAAAGCGTCCGTGGTTATGGATTCCGCCTGGTTTTGCAATCTTTATAACAGTTGTATCAATTAATTTACTTGGTGATGCACTTCGTGATGCGTTAGATCCAAAGATGAGAAGGTAGGTGAGAAGGTATGAGTAGAGCGGTAGTAGAGCTAAAAGACTTACAAACACACTTTCAAACAGAGGAAGGGACAGTGAAGGCTGTAAACCATGTTAGCTTTGCTGTTCGAGAAGGTGAAACGGTTTGTGTAGTAGGAGAATCAGGTTGCGGGAAGAGTGTAACGGCTTTATCTATTATGGGGCTTATTGCTGAATCTGGCAGTGTAGTGGGTGGAGATATTTTATATGAAGGAAAAAGTCTTTTAGGAATGAAAGAGAAAGAACTTCGTAGTTTACGAGGCAATGATATTGCGATGATTTTCCAAGAACCGATGACATCGCTAAATCCGGTCTTCACTGTAGGTGAGCAAATTGTAGAAACGCTAAGGGAGCATGAATTACTTAGTAAAAATGAAGCGTATAAGAAAGCAATTGAGTTAATTCGTAAAGTTGGCATAGCCCGTGCTAATGAAATTGTTCATTCTTATCCGCATGAATTGAGCGGCGGGATGTTACAACGTATTATGATTGCTGTTGCGCTTAGTTGTAATCCTAAGTTATTAATTGCTGATGAACCGACAACGGCTCTTGATGTTACGATCCAAGCTCAAATATTAGACTTATTAAGACAAGTAAAAGAAGAGTTTAAAACATCTATTTTACTAATTACACATGATTTAGGCGTTGTAGCAGAAATGGCTGATTACGTTGTTGTTATGTATGGCGGGAAAGTTATTGAAGAAGCCCCAGTACTAGAGATATTCCAAAATCCGAAACACCCGTATACGAAAGGCTTGTTGAAATCAAAACCAGTGATGGGAAAACGAATAGATAAACTATATTCTATTCCAGGGCAAGTTCCTAATTTAGTTGGTTTGGATGAGTTTTGCTACTTTAGCGGGCGTTGTGAGCATTGTATGGAAATATGTGAAAAAGAAGTCCCAAATCTAAATGTAAATGATGAAAATCATAAAGTAGCTTGCTGGTTATATGAGGAGCGTGCGGAGCAATGAGTGAACCATTATTAGAGGTAAAAAACCTAAAGACATATTTTCCAATTAAAGGTGGCATATTTAGTAGAACGATCGGACATGTAAAAGCAGTTGATGGAGTAAGTTTTACTATTAATAAAGGCGAAGTGTTTGGTCTCGTTGGCGAATCAGGGAGCGGAAAAACAACGATAGGAAAAACAATTTTACGTCTCATTCAAAAAACGGAGGGGGAAGTGAAGTTTAAAGGGAAAGATGTTCATTCTTTATCGAAGGATGAATTGAGAAAACATCGTCCTAATATGCAGCTTGTTTTTCAAGATCCATTTAGCTCATTAAATCCGAGAATGAGAATTGGAGAAGCGCTTGGAGAGCCGATGTTGGCCCACGGATTAGCGACGAAAGAAAATGTTCGTGAAAAGGTAATTGAAGTATTGGAGTTATGTGGCTTAGCTCCTTATCATATTGACCGGTATCCCCATGAGTTTTCTGGTGGACAACGTCAGCGTATCGTAATCGCAAGGGCTATGGTGTTAAATCCAGAATTCATTGTAGCTGATGAACCTGTGGCGGCACTAGATGTATCTATCCAAGCACAAATTATTAATTTATTTAGTGAGTTACAGGAGAAAAAGGGATTATCTTATTTATTCATTTCACATGATTTGAGTGTAGTAGAACATTTATGTACGAAAATCGGAATTATGTATTTAGGTACGATTGTGGAGACGGCGCCGCGTGATGAGTTATTTACCAATCCGCTACATCCGTATACAAAAGCATTGTTATCAGCCGTTCCAATACCAGATCCAACAGTGAAGCGAGAGCGAATTATACTAGAAGGGGATATTCCAAGTCCAGCAAATCCACCTTCAGGTTGTCGTTTTCATACACGTTGCCCGTTTGCAACAGATGTTTGTAAAAAAACAATACCAGAATTTCGTAATGTTGGTGATGATCATTTTGTTTCTTGTCATCATGTATAAAAAAAGGACTCTTTCAAATGGAAAGAGTCCTTTTTTTATTTACTAGATGAAGTTTGTTTCAATACAAATTGCTCGATTGCGTGAGCAACACCATGTTCATTGTTTGTTAATGTTACAACATCACATAGTTTTTTTACATCTTCTTCAGCGTTGCCCATTGCAACAGATAAGCCTGCTACTTCTAACATTGGTACATCATTAAAATTATCACCAATAGCAACTGTATCTTCAATAGGAATATTAAAATGAGCTGCCATCTGCTGTAGTCCGTTTCCTTTATGTCCATTCTTATCCATAATTTCTAAGTTAGTAGGAGCTGATGCTGTAACCATAATATCAGCGTCTTCTTGTAACACGCTTAATAGCTGTGCGCGATGCGCTGCATTAAATGTTGAAATGAAGAATTTAGATATTTCTAGTTCTTGGTTATTTACAACATCTTCTATTTTTTTGAAATCAGTAATTAAGTTCGATTTCTTTTGCTTTTCTGTAATTCGTTCAAGTTCCTCTAATGTAACATCGAGCGCCTGCTTATTTTCTTCGAATGCTTGCATCACTTGATCTTGCCATGTATATGGAGAATAAACTCCTTTATTTGTATATAACTTATATGGGAAACTTTCAGATTCTAGTAATTTTGCAAGTTTGTACACTTTGTCGTTTTGTATACAACGCGAGTTAATTACTTTTCCATCCACATAAACAATAGCCCCATTGCTTGCTCCGACTGGAAGAGATAATTTATATTCTTCCAATAGCTTTAAAGCATCCTCTTTCGCACGACCAGAACAAATCATTACAATATGACCAGCTTCTTGTGCAGTTTGGATTGCTTGTAGGTTTTCTTTGGAGATTTCAAGATTAGATGATAGTAGTGTACCATCCATATCTAATGCGATTAATTTCAAAATGACCACCTCTTTGTTTTTATTATACATAGTTATATAGAGGAAACATATAAACTTATCTTGGAAAGAAGGTATTTTATCTCATATTAAAAGTAAGTAAAGATTAGATAGGTTTAGTGTCACTAAATAAACTGTTTGTAACAAAAATAGAGAGGAGTATGACTATATTTCACTTTATGACTGTAATATTACATGAATGTTACAAACGTGAGCTTAGTGAAAAGTGCATTAAATAAAGGTTTTTGGGGATTATTATAAAAAAACGTAAAAAAAGTGTAATAAATTTCACGTTATTATATTGCAACGTAACAATAGTTATGTTACATTAATGTTACAAACATTACGTTATCAAATTTAATGTAACGTTAACATAAAAACTATGAAATAAACATTTCTTAGAAATTACATATAGATAACTTATGAAAAGGGAGGATAAATGATATGAAAGAGCAAGTATTACAAGTAACAAAAGGTGACTTCGTAGGATCAGCAAGTGGAGCGGTAGTATTAACAGCATTAATCGTATTTCTATCAAGCGTATTAGTATAATAGAAATTTTGTAACAAAAGAAAAAGAAGGGAGAATGAAAGATATGAAAGAGCAAGTATTACAAGTAACAAAAGGTGACTTCGTAGGATCAGCAAGTGGAGCGGTAGTATTAACAGCATTAATCGTATTTCTATCAAGCGTATTAGTATAATAGAAATTTTGTAACAAAAGAAAAAGAAGGGAGAATGAAAGATATGAAAGAGCAAGTATTACAAGTAACAAAAGGTGACTTCGTAGGATCAGCAAGTGGAGCGGTAGTATTAACAGCATTAATCGTATTTCTATCAAGCGTATTAGTATAATAGAAATTTTGTAACAAAAGAAAAAGAAGGGAGAATGAAAGATATGAAAGAGCAAGTATTACAAGTAACAAAAGGTGACTTCGTAGGATCAGCAAGTGGAGCGGTAGTATTAACAGCATTAATCGTATTTCTATCAAGTGTATTAGTATAATAGAAACTTTGTAACAAAAGAAAAAGAAGGGAGAATGAGGGATATGAACAGTGAACAAGTGTTTCAAGTAACAAAAACAGATTTATTAGGATCCTTAGGTGGAGCGGTAATATTAACATCATTTATTCTATTCCTTGCAAGTGTATTAGTATGATATATATAAATACAATCATTCAAAAAAAATAAAGACTCTAACGTATTAGTAAGTAGTTAATATGTTGGAGTCTTTTTTATTTTCTTCTTATATACCTTCAAGTATTAAAGTTACCTCATTATTTAGTATCCATGGCTAATTAGACGCTGCGGTTGCAACTTGATTCAACGAATAGTCAAAAATCCACTGATTAAAGTTTCACTTTATTTCAAAGAGAAAAAAGTCGAATTTTATATGTAAGAAAAAAAGAGGAATTTGACAGAAAAGATAGAAAATTTTAAAGGTCAGAATTTGTTAGCTTGCTAACTAATTTCTATTAATTAATGTTGGAAGCGTTTTCGGTTGGTTTTAAGTATGGACCATTTAATCTATTTACAGGGGGATGAAGATATTATGAAACAAAAATCTATGGATACGCTAGCTGCACAAATGGAGGACTTTTTTCCAGTACGTGATGTAGATCATTTGGAATTTTACGTAGGGAATGCAAAGCAATCGAGTTATTATCTTGCGAGAGCATTCGGATTCAAAATTGTGGCTTACTCTGGATTAGAAACTGGAAACCGTGAAAAGGTATCTTATGTTCTTGTGCAAAAAAATATGCGTTTCGTTGTGTCTGGAGCTTTAAGTAGTGAAAATCGTATTGCAGAGTTTGTAAAGACTCATGGTGATGGCGTGAAGGATGTGGCACTACTTGTTGATGATGTTGATAAAGCATACTCAGAAGCAGTGAAACGTGGTGCCGTCGCAATTGCTCCACCAGAGGAATTAACAGATGAGGACGGTACATTGAAAAAAGCAGTTATTGGTACGTATGGTGATACAATTCATACGCTTGTAGAGCGTAAAAATTATAAAGGGGCATTTATGCCAGGATTCCAAAAGGTAGAGTTTAATATTCCATTTGAAGAGTCTGGTTTAATTGCTGTCGATCATGTAGTTGGTAATGTTGAAAAAATGGAAGAGTGGGTTAGTTATTACGAGAATGTCATGGGCTTTAAACAAATGATTCATTTTGATGATGACGATATTAGTACAGAGTATTCGGCGTTAATGTCGAAAGTTATGACGAATGGAAGCCGTATTAAGTTTCCGATTAACGAACCAGCAGACGGAAAGAGAAAGTCACAAATTCAAGAGTATCTAGAATTCTATAATGGAGCTGGTGTACAGCATCTTGCTTTATTAACAAGTGATATTGTTAAAACAGTTGAAGCGCTTCGTGCAAATGGGGTGGAGTTTTTAGATACACCTGATACTTATTATGATGAGTTAACTGCACGAGTTGGAAAAATCGATGAAGAAATTGATAAGCTAAAAGAATTAAAGATCTTAGTAGATCGTGATGATGAAGGTTACTTACTACAAATCTTTACGAAACCAATTGTAGATCGCCCGACTTTATTTATTGAAATCATTCAACGTAAAGGTTCTCGTGGATTTGGTGAAGGAAACTTTAAAGCGTTATTCGAATCAATTGAAAGAGAACAAGAGCGTCGCGGAAACTTATAAGATTTATATCCACCAGCAAAAGTCCCTTTGCTGGTGGAAATTTCATTTTTATAAGGAGGAATCAGGATGAAATTTGTTACATTTCGTCTTCCTTCAAAAGAAATACGGGCTGGATGGCTTGAAGGTGACAAAGTAATAGATATGAATCTTGCTAGTGAAGGGAGAATCCCTTCTTCTATGATGGCTTTTTTAGAGAAAGCTGATGAGTATGTAGAAGTAGTGAGGAATGTTAAGAATCCAAATAAGGGTATATATGCTTTAGAAGAAGTACAATTGACAGCTGCTCTTCCTAATCCGAGTAGTATTCGAGATTTTTACGCATTTGAACAACATGTAAAAACAGCTCGCGGACGAAGAGGACTAGATGTTGTGCCTGAATGGTACGATATTCCGGTTTTTTATTTTACTAATCATCGTGCTGTAATTGGTTCCGGTGATTTTGTAATTGGTCCGAAAAAGTCTAAAAAGCTTGATTACGAGTTGGAGATCGCTTGCGTAATAGGAAAAGAAGGGCGAAATATTTCTCGTGAGCAAGCAGAGGAATATATTTTTGGTTATTGTATTATGAACGACTGGAGTGCGAGAGACTTACAAGCAACAGAAATGAAAGTAGGTCTCGGTCCAGCGAAAGGAAAGGACTTTGCAACTTCGTTAGGAGCACATCTTGTTACGAAAGAGGAATTAGATGTTTATCGTAATGGAGATCGATATGATTTAGAAATGACTGCTCATGTAAATGGAAAACTATTATCAAAGGGAAACTTCCAAGATATTTACTATACATTTGCTGAAATGATTGAACGTGCTTCAGAGGACGTTACGTTATATCCAGGAGATGTGATTGGTTCTGGGACAGTAGGAACAGGCTGTATTTTAGAACTTGGTACAGAAGAGTGGCTACAAGATGGAGATGTTGTAGAGCTGTCGATTACTGGTTTAGGTACACTACGTAATACGATCAAAAAAGAAAAGGAAGCGAGTGATGGGCATGTTTTATCGTCACATGGGAGAACTACCTCATAAACGACATGTACAATTTCGTAAAAAAGATGGATCGCTTTATCGTGAACAGGTAATGGGAACAAAAGGTTTTTCTGGTACGCAGTCTATTTTGTATCATCACTATATGCCAACAGAAGTAGGTCATTCTGCATTATCGCATTCTTGTCAGTTGCAGTATGAAGAGGATGTTGCTCTTTCTCATCGCCACTTCCGAACGAAAGAAAATAAAAAAAGTGGTGATGCAATAAGTGGACGAAATTTCATACTTGGAAATGAAGATTTGTTAATTGGAGTAGTGAGCCCAACAGAAAAAATGGATTATTTCTATCGTAATGGTGATGGCGACGAAATGTTATTTGTTCATTATGGAACAGGGAAAATTGAAACGATGTTTGGAACGATTCACTATAGAAAAGGCGACTATGTAACGATCCCAATTGGAACGATTTATCGTGTTATTCCAGATGAAGGAGAGACTAAGTTTCTTGTTGTAGAGGCGAATAGCCAAATTACAACGCCGCGTCGTTATCGAAATGAATACGGACAATTGTTAGAGCATAGTCCGTTTTGTGAAAGAGATCTTCGTGGTCCAGAAAAATTAGAGACCTATGATGAAAAAGGCGATTTTGTCGTAATGACAAAATCAAGAGGTTATATGCACAAACATGTTTTAGGACACCACCCGTTAGATGTTGTTGGATGGGATGGCTATTTGTATCCGTGGGTATTTAATGTAGAGGATTTTGAACCAATTACAGGGCGCATTCATCAGCCGCCGCCAGTACATCAAACATTTGAAGGGCATAATTTTGTTATTTGCTCTTTCGTACCACGTTTATACGATTATCATCCAGAGTCAATTCCGGCACCATATTATCATAGTAATGTTAATAGTGATGAAGTTCTTTACTATGTAGAAGGAAACTTTATGAGTCGCAAAGGTGTGGAAGAAGGTTCTATTACACTTCATCCGAGCGGGATTCCCCATGGGCCGCATCCGGGGAAAACAGAGGCAAGTATAGGGAAGAAAGAGACACTTGAATTAGCTGTTATGATAGACACATTCCGTCCGCTTCGTATTGTAAAACAAGCACATGAAACAGAAGATGAAAAGTATATGTATAGCTGGATTGAACAAGGTTCATATACTGTGAAATAAGTAAAAAAAGCATGCTCTCAATAAGGGAGCATGCCTTTTTTTGTGGAATCGACATGTATAATAATACCAAAAAGAGTTGTCGAAAGATATATAGAAAGAATGATAAGGATAGTGCATATTCAGAAGAATTTCTACTTGTTTCGACAAAAGTATTGACTAGGAAAAGCGTAATGAGTAAAATAAAAAAGCGAATTAAAAATTTTCAGAAAATTTAAAACTTGGAGGAGTGAAAGATGAAGCAAATTTTTCAAAAGAAGCCAATTGCAAAGTTAATGCAAGAAAGTAAGCAAAAAACGTTAGCAAGAACATTGGGCGCGCTAGATTTAACTATGCTTGGAATCGGAGCAATTGTTGGAACTGGTATTTTTGTTCTAACGGGTGTTGTGGCAGCGAAACATTCTGGGCCAGCTATTATATTATCATTTGCGATTGCCGCGCTAGCTTGTGCCTTTGCTGCATTTTGTTATGCTGAATTTGCTTCTTCAGTTCCTGTATCGGGCAGTGTGTATACGTATACATACGCGACGATGGGAGAAGTATTCGCATTTTTAATTGGCTGGGATCTAATGCTTGAATATTTACTTGCTACATCTGCTGTAGCAAACGGTTGGTCTGCATATTTTCAATCTTTATTAAAGGGGTTTGGAATTCACATTCCGACTATTCTCTCCTCGGCTCCTGGTACAGGGAAGGGTGGAATAATTGATCTACCTGCAGTTCTAATTATTTTAGTGATGACAGTTCTTTTATCTAGGGGTGTTCGTGAAAGTGCACGAGTAAATAACATTATGGTATTTATTAAAATAGCAGTTGTTCTTATTTTTATCTTTGCTGGTTTTAATTATGTGAAACCTGAAAACTGGACGCCTTTTATGCCGTTTGGTTTAGATGGTGTAATGGCTGGAGCGGCTACAGTATTCTTCGCATTTATAGGATTTGATGCAGTTTCAACAGCGGCAGAAGAAGTGAAACGTCCGCAACGTGATTTACCAATTGGTATTATTGCATCGTTATTAATTTGTACAGTTCTTTATATCGTTGTTTCGCTTATTTTGACAGGAATTGTTCCATACGGACAGTTAAATATATCAGATCCAGTTGCTTTTGCACTTCAATTTATTGGACAAGATGGCTTAGCTGGAGTAATTTCAGTAGGAGCAATTACAGGAATTACAACAGTAATGCTAGTTATGATGTATGGGCAAGTTCGTGTTTCTTATGCGATGAGCCGAGATGGTTTACTGCCGAAGCGTCTTGCTAAAGTTCATCCGAAATTTAAAACGCCATTTTTAAATACATGGACAACGGGAATTATTGCGGCACTGATTTCAGGATTAATAGATTTAAATGTTTTAGCACATCTTGTAAACATGGGGACATTGTCAGCATTTGCACTCGTAGCTGTTGCGGTAATTGTAATGAGAAGAACCCATCCAGACTTACCAAGGGCATTTAAGGCTCCGCTTGTACCGTTTTTACCAGCGTTAACAGTGATTTTCTGTTTATACTTAATGCTTCAATTATCGGGGACAGCATGGATTAGTTTTGGGATATGGATGGTTATTGGTATAGCGGTTTACTTCTTATATAGCCGAAAACATAGTGCTTTAAATAATAGTAAAAAAGAAGAAGATGTTGCGAATTTATAAGCGAAAAAAATCCATTCTAATTCTGTTAGAATGGATTTTTTTATTTGAAAATTTACATTTTTCTGAACTTATTATAAGATAATTGTTGGCTAACTAAAGGGGTGAAATGATGAAAAATACGTGGCGTGAGTTAAGGGAGATGGACCGTAACGTATGGATTCGATTTATTGGAGAGACGTTAAATGGAATTGCAATGATGATGTTAATGCCTTTTTTTGCATTATATTTAAAAGATAAGGTAGATTCGTTGTTGGAAGTTGGGGTTATTATGGCGCTTTCTCCAATTGCTGCAAGCTTTGGATCACTTATAGGAGGAAGAATTGCTGACATATATGGAAGAAAACCGATTATGATATTTTCTATGGCAAGTAATGCATTATTAATGCTCGGTTTTCTATTTATAGAAGGATTTATTCCATATGCAATTTTATCTATTTTTTTAGGATTGAGTAATTCTTTATTTCATCCAGCTGCATCAGCTATGGTCGCAGATGTAACGGCACCAGAAAAAAGAACAGAGGCATATGGTTTATTACGAATGGGACACAATATAGGTGCTGCGATTGGTCCGATAATGGGAGCATCAGTAGTTGTGTTGTCAAAGAATCTTGTGTTTATTATTGCCTCTTCTACAATGCTATTTTATGCGTTACTTGTATTACTTCTTATTCAAGAGACGATGCCAAAGAGGACAGATAAGGAAGAACATAAAGAAAAGGAATCTGGGGCAGTTTGGAAAATTGTAATGCGAGATAAGGTATTAATGATTTACTTATTAGCAGGTATTATCATTTCGATGGGGTTTTCTCAAACAGAAGGCATGTTGCCACTACATTTTGATAACGAAATGAAGCGTATTTTTGGAACGAATAATCCATATCCATATTTAATGGCGTTAAACGGACTATTAGTTGTTTTATTCCAATTTCAAATTTCAAAATGGGCTACGGATAAACCAGTCGGGAAGACGATGTTATATGGTGCATGTTTGTTCGGGATTGGATTATTTTTTATAGGGTGGTTACCGAAGTGGTTTGGAGAGTTTAATACAAATGCTACAGTTATTTTAATAACACTACTGTTCGTTTATGCTATATATACGTTAGGTGAGATGATTATGTCGCCTGTACAAATGACATTTGTAGCAAACTTGGCACCTGAGCATTTGAGAGGGACTTATATGGGCGCTGCAAGTTTGCAGTGGATTACAGGAAGCGCATTTGGTCCACTTTTGGGAGGCTTTTTATTAGATCGATTACTTGGCCACTTTCTATTTACAATTTTAGCTGTAGGATGTGTAGTTGCAGGTATTGTATATATTTCTTTAGATCGCCTTGTTGAGCAAAGGCAAAAAGATACACTAACCAAACAATCTTCTTAGTAAATAGGTGACATACACAAAAAAGGGGATTTCTACATATTTTAGGTACATAACTAGATAGGATTACCATTTCATTTTAAAATTCACCTTTGTATAGTAGTGGAATAGAAAAAGTGTAGAAAACCAATAAGTGGTGTCATTTAATTATTTGTGGAAGTTACATTTTATTTCAAATAGGAACTACCTATTTTTATAAAAAGTGCTAAAATAGAAAAATGAAAACAATTGGTTAGGGTGATTTCAGTGACAAAAATTAAATTAGGTTTATTATATGGTGGAAAATCAGCTGAGCATCAAGTTTCGTTACAGACGGCTCTTGCTGCTATTAAAGCGTTAAATCAAGATAAATTCGAGATTCATCCAATTTATATTACAGAACAAGGTCAATGGGTACGTGGTGAGCGTATTGAAGGCGAAGTAACAGATGTTGAAGCTTTAAAAATGAGTAGTGCAGAAAATGCGATTTCTCCGT
Organism: Bacillus sp. FSL K6-0268; assembly: GCF_038005425.1. Taxonomy (NCBI): domain Bacteria; kingdom Bacillati; phylum Bacillota; class Bacilli; order Caryophanales; family Bacillaceae; genus Bacillus; species Bacillus sp. FSL K6-0268. The sequence continues at coordinate 3,276,825 of NZ_JBBOTF010000001.1, read as the reverse complement.
TATCATTAAGTACAGAGATTATTCCATCTGCAGCTTCTGAGGAAAACGCTATTGACGTTATTTTCCCATTACTACATGGACCAAACGGTGAAGATGGAACGGTTCAAGGACTATTAGAATTGATGAATATTCCTTATGTAGGAAATGGTGTTCTAGCATCATCTGCTGGTATGGATAAAGTTGTTATGAAAAACATCTTTGCAGAGGCTGGTTTAAAACAAGCAAAATATGCGTCTTTCATTCGCAGTGCATGGGAAAAAGATCGTGAGGAAGCTTATTCTAAAGTAGAAGATAAGTTAGGATATCCTTGTTTCGTAAAACCAGCAAACCTTGGTTCAAGTGTTGGTATTAATAAGTGTAAAAATCGTGAAGAACTTGAGAATGCATTTGTAGAGGCATTCCAATTTGATCGCAAAATTATTGTAGAAGAAAATATTGTAGGTCGTGAAGTAGAAGTGGGGGTACTAGGTAATGATGAGCCGAAATGTTCAGTTGTAGGTGAAATCGTTCCGAAAAAGGACTTCTATGATTATAAGTCGAAATATATCGATGGTGATACGGCGTTAATTATTCCAGCTGAAATGACAGAAGAAGAATCTGATGTGATTAAGCGTGATGCAATTATTGCGTTCCAATCATTAGATGGTGCAGGCTTAACGCGAGCTGATTTCTTCTTAACGAAAGACGGAGAAGTGTATATTAACGAAGTAAACACTATGCCAGGATTTACACCGTTTAGTATGTTCCCTCTATTATGGCAACATACTGGGTTACCGTATCCAGAGTTAATCGAAGAGCTAATTCGTTTAGCGATTGAACGTCACGAAGAAAAACAAAAAATTAAATATACAATCTAACAAAAAAAGGAGGAAGCACTATTCGTAGGAATAGTGCTTCCTCTATGTAAGGAGCGTTTCTATATGATAAAGCGAATGTTAAAGCAAGTAGAACAGATGGTAAATGGTACTGGATTAGCAGAGCAATATGAGGGAACTATTATTCAAGGCGTGTCTATTGATACGAGAAAAATTGAAAAAGGAAACTTATATGTTCCGATTCAAGGGGAGCGTTTCGATGGACATGCTTTTGTAGATAAAGCAGTTGAAAATGGAGCTGTAGCTACATTATGGATGAAAGATGTAGCAAATCCACCCGAGAATCTTCCGGTTATTTTTGTAGAAGATACGCTATCTGCACTGCAAATGTTAGCGAAAAACTATCGCGATCAATTGGATGTTAAAGTTGTTGGTGTGACAGGTAGTAACGGTAAAACATCCACGAAAGATATTGTGACAAGTATTCTCGCGACTAAGTTCAAAGTTCAAAAAACAGAAGGAAATTTCAATAACCATATTGGGTTACCTCTCACTATTTTAAACTTAGAAGAAAATACAGAAGTAGCTGTATTAGAAATGGGTATGTCAAGCCGAGGAGAGATTGAATTTTTATCTAAGTTAGCTCGTCCTAATGCAGCTATCATTACGAATATTGGTGAGGCACATTTAATGGATTTAGGATCTCGTGAGGCAATTGCTGAAGCGAAATTAGAAATTGTTACAGGGTTACAAGAAGGTGGCGTGTTCGTATATAATGGAGATGAGCCGTTATTAACGAATCGTGTTCCTGAAATGAATTTAGCAGCAGAAACAGTTACGTTTGGTGATGCAAGAGCCAACGATTACTATCCAACAACTGTAACATTACAGGCAACTGGGACACATTTTAAAATGAATAGAGATGAAAATATTTCATTCTACCTACCGGTGTTAGGAAAACATAATGTGTACAATACACTTGCTTCAATGGCAATTGCGACACATTTTGGGGTGACGTGGGAAGAAATGAAACAAGGTTTAGTAACACTTCAAATGACGGGCATGCGTATGGAGATTGTAAAAACGGATAGTGGATTAACAATTATCAACGATGCTTATAATGCAAGTCCGACGGCTATGGAGGCAGCATTCCATTTAATGAATGGTTTAGATGGATTTACTAAAAAAATCGTTGTGCTCGGTGATATGTTAGAACTTGGAAATCAAGAAGTGCAGTTCCATTATGAGGTAGGTAAATTAATCGATCCAGCAAAAATCGCACATGTATTCACATACGGTAGATTAGGAGCTCAAATTGCTGAAGGAGCGAAAATTAATTTCCCTAATGAACGTGTAAAGGCGTATGATAATAAAGAAGAGTTAGTAAGAGATTTACAAGCGGTAGTCGATGCCAAAGATGTTGTATTAATAAAAGCATCTCGCGGTATGAAATTAGAAGAAGTAATTACGATGTTGAAATAATTGGTGTATATAAATAGGGATGATAGTCACGAAAATAGAAGAAACTTATAATAAGCGCTTACAGTAAATGATAAAAAAATAAAAGTAAAGAAAAAGGCCCTTAATATAAAATAAGGTAACAGTTGGGTTTGCTTTTTACACATACAAAACTTATAATTGATAAAGTGTAATAACGTTTAGAAGTATTTTCGTGAAGAATATACGCCCGGTTATATACGTGAGCATTCAGGAAAAGGGCTTTTCCGCAAATTCGGAAAACGCCTTTTTTTAAATGATAAGTATAGGATAGAAAAGGAGAAGTAACATTGACAACATTTCGAGAATTAGGATTAAGTGAGTCTTTACTGCAATCGGTTGAAAGTATGGGCTTTGAAGAGGCTACGCCGATTCAAGCTGAAACAATTCCACATGCATTGCAAGGTAAGGATATTATTGGGCAAGCGCAAACAGGTACAGGGAAAACAGCAGCATTCGGATTACCACTATTAGATAAAGTGGATACAAATAAAGAAGCAGTTCAAGGTATTGTTATCGCGCCAACGCGTGAATTAGCAATTCAAGTTGGAGAAGAGCTATACAAAATTGGTAAACATAAACGTGTTCGTATTCTACCAATTTATGGTGGTCAAGATATTAACCGCCAAATTCGTGCTCTAAAAAAACACCCACACATTATTGTTGGTACGCCGGGTCGTATTTTAGATCATATTAACCGTAAAACACTTCGCTTACAAAACGTAGAGACTGTTGTTCTTGATGAAGCGGATGAAATGTTAAACATGGGCTTCATTGAAGATATTGAAGCGATTTTAACAGATGTGCCAGAAACACATCAAACATTATTATTCTCAGCGACAATGCCAGATCCAATCCGTCGTATTGCTGAGCGTTTCATGACTGAGCCTCAACACATTAAAGTAAAAGCAAAAGAAGTAACAATGCCAAACATTCAGCAGTTCTATTTAGAAGTGCAAGAAAAGAAAAAGTTTGACGTGTTAACACGCTTACTAGATATTCAATCTCCAGAGCTTGCGATCGTATTCGGTCGTACAAAGCGTCGTGTTGATGAATTATCAGAAGCATTAAACTTACGTGGTTATGCAGCAGAAGGTATTCATGGTGACTTAACACAGGCGAAACGTATGTCTGTATTACGTAAATTTAAAGAAGGTGCTATTGAAGTTCTTGTTGCAACAGACGTTGCTGCACGTGGTCTTGATATTTCAGGCGTAACACACGTATACAACTTCGATATCCCACAAGATCCAGAATCATACGTTCACCGTATCGGTCGTACTGGCCGTGCAGGTAAAAAAGGTATTGCAATGTTATTTGTAACACCACGTGAATCAGGACAATTAAAAAATATCGAGCGTACAACAAAACGTAAAGTTGATCGCATGGAAGCACCGACACTTGATGAGGCATTAGAAGGTCAACAACGTTTAATCGCTGAAAAACTTCAAAGCACGATTCAAAATGAGAACTTATCATACTACAAGCGTATTGCAGAAGAAATGTTAGAAGAGAATGACTCTGTAACAGTAGTAGCTGCTGCTTTAAAAATGATGACTAAAGAGCCGGATACAACTCCGATTGCTTTAACATCAGAACCACCAGTTGTTTCAAGAGGTGGCGGTTCTAAAAAACGTGGCGGTAACGGAGGCGGATACCGTGATGGTAACCGTAATCGTAGTCGTGATGGACGCGGTGGTGGCGATGGTCGTAACCGTGATGGACGTAATCGTGACGGAAACCGTGATCGCAATCGTGATGGAAACCGTGATCGTAATCGTGATGGTGGTAGTCGTGGTCGTAGAGGTGAAGGTCAAGGTCGCCCAGGATCTTCAAATGGACGCGGCGAAAGAAAACATCATAGCCGTCCACAAGCTTAATAAAAAAAGAGAATGCCCTTTGCGGGCATTCTCTTTTTTTATTTCTGTAATTGTGCATACTACATAGTAGTTATGATAGAAAAGGGGCTGTTATATGCTTGTAAGGCTTGGTTACGTTGCGATGAGTGTGCATTTGAAGAATGCATCCCCATCTCAAACGATGACGTACGCACAGTTTCAGAAAATAGATGATCGTGATGCTGCAATTCGTAAACTTGAAAGAATTGCTAATTCCAATTTGGAAAATTGTTTGCGTTTATTAAAGCATAATAAGGGACATGACATATCTTTCTTTCGGCTTAGTTCTAAGCTCATTCCTTTAGCGAATCATGAGGAATTGTTAGAGTGGAACTATATTCGTCCTTTAAAAGAAAAATTGAAAGAATTAGGTGAATATGCAATTCATATGAATATGCGAATTGATTTTCATCCAGATCATTTTGTTGTACTAAATTCACCTGAGGAGAGTGTTTTCAAACAATCTGTAAAGACATTGCAGATGCACAAAAAATTATTAAAAGGCATGGGGATTGAACATAAGCAACGATGTGTACTACATGTTGGAGGAGGGTATAAAGATAAAGAACTTGCATTAGAGCGTTTTATAGAGAATTGGTCTAATGTCCCAAGGGGTATTCAAGAAATGATTATATTAGAAAATGATGATACAACTTTTACGTTAGAGGAAACATTATATTTAGGAGAAAAATTAGATATTCCCGTCGTGTTTGATTTGCATCACCATATGATGAATAATGAGCAAGAAGATTGGTATGAAGATTGGGCACGTGTTGTTCATACGTGGGAAACATCTTTGTTGCCAGTTAAAATGCATATCTCTAGCCCTAGAGAGGGAAAAGATCCAAGAGCTCATGCAGATTATATTAATGTAGACGCATTTTTATCTTTTTTAAGAAGGATAAAGGGAAGTGTTCCGCAAATTGATTGTATGATTGAGGCGAAGATGAAGGATGAGTCTTTATTTCAATTAATGAGGGATTTAAGCGAACAGGTAGATGTAGAAATTATCGATGGTGCAAGCTTTTATATTAAATAAGCTTTGCACCATCGTTTTTTTTGGTTAAAAAAGGAGTTAAAATGCCGCCGGTTATTAAACCTGTTAAATGACTGATCGGATTGGCGGAAGGGTTAAAGAAAGTAAATAGCAGTAATAGAAGTATCATAATTGAGAAAATGGCAATTTCTTTTGGTTGTGAAGAGCGGTAACGATTGTACAATAAAAATAATTGTGCGCCTAATAGTCCGAAAATCCCACCTGATGCACCTGCGTGAATATATTCAGGTGGCATAATAATATAAGAAGAAATATTTCCAGAAATTCCAGAAATAAAAAATAGAATAAAAAAAGAAAAGTGTCCGAGTTGCTTTTCGATAGAAGAACCAAGTGCAAACAAAAAAATACTATTAGAAAGAAAATGTTGTAAGTCTACGTGTACCAGAAGGGAAGTTATGACACGCCACCATTCTCCTTTAGCGATATATTCATTAGAGGCTGCCAGTGGGAAGAGGAAAAAGTCGCCTAATATCATCAGGACTAAGTGAATAAGAAGTAAGGTGAGAATAGTCGATTGTAAAGAAATCTGAGTGGATCTTATTAGCATACGGTTACTATCACCCCTTTTGCATCAGAAAGATTCTCTGTTATTCTTATCAATATGAAAGAAGAAAGTTAAATAGAAGAAGGGGATTTTGAAATGATTATAGGGATTGGAATCGATATTATTGAATTAAATCGTATTGAAAAAATGCTAGATGGAAAGCTTAAATTTATGGAACGTATTTTAACGAAAAATGAACGTAATGTTGCTATGGAGCTGAAAGGAAGTCGCCTTACAGAGTTTGTAGCTGGAAGATTTGCAGCGAAAGAGGCATATTCAAAAGCTGTAGGTACTGGTATCGGGAAAGAAGTGAGCTTTTTAGATATTGAAGTGAAAAATGATGAAAGAGGTAAGCCGATTCTGATTACAAGTACAGAGTATGTTGTTCATTTATCAATTAGTCATAGTAAGGAATTTGCTGTTGCTCAAGTTGTTTTAGAAAGCTCGTCACGCTAGTCTGCATATTTTATATCTTTGTCTCATATATTTGAGGTAGCGATAAGGAAGGTACATCTTCCATTCATTTATAGGGGCAAAGGGGCTGAAGTGATGAAAAGGCGTCTGTTTTTAGTTCTTGTCGGTTTGTTGACCGTTTTTGTATTGGCGGGTTGTGTGGAAAAGAAACAAGATGATGTCGTGAAAGATTTAGAAGCGAAAGTAAAAGGGATGAAAAGTTATCAAGCTGAAGCGAAATTATCGATTAAAACAGGAAATGAGCCTCAGGAGTATAACGTAGAAATTTGGCATAAGGAACCGTCTTTTTATCGTGTGAATTTAAAGAATGCAAAAAAAGATCAGAGCCAAATTATTTTAAGAAATGAAGAAGGTGTATTTGTATTAACGCCAGCACTTAATAAGAGCTTCCGTTTTCAAAGTGATTGGCCGCAAAATAGCAGCCAGGCTTATTTATATGAATCACTTGTAAGAGATATTTTGCAGGATAAGAAAAACCTTACTTTCGAGAAAACAGATAAGTATTATATTTTTAAAACAAAAACAAACTATCAACATCAAAATATGTTGCCGAAACAAGAGATTACACTGAAGAAGAGCGATTTGACTCCAGTTTCAGTGAAGTTAATGGATAATGATCAAAATGTTCTTGTAAAAGTAGATTTCTCTAAGGTAAAATTCGATGCGAAATTTGATAAAGGTGCATTTGATACGAAACAAAATATGTCTAGAGCGCAGGTAGATGTTCAAACAACAGCGAAAGAAGACAAACCGTTTGCTACTTTGTATCCGCTTGATACACCACAAGGTATGACTCTGCAAGATGAAAAAGAGTTGAAGACAGACAGTGGCAAGCGTGCGATACTCACATACACTGGAAATAAGAAATCCTTTACTTTAATACAAGAAAAGGCAAAAGTTGCAGAGGCTTCATCAGCGGTAAGTGTAAGTGGAGAACCGGTTGATCTTGGGTTTACGATTGGTGCGTTGACGAAAGACTCTGTAACGTGGTCGCATAACGGAGTAGAATATATGCTCGTGTCTAAAGGTTTAGAGCCGAAGGAGCTGTTAATGGTTGCTCGTTCAGTTACAGCGAAGCAGGTGAAGTAAACTTCTTAGACGTGGTGATATATGTGCACCACGTCTTTTCTTAGTTTGAAGGTGGATTTCATAAAAGAAGCATATAAAAGAATAAGCTTCGCATATCGTGTATAAGGAAGTGTATTTATGGAAGAAGCACCATTTTATCGTGACACGTGGGTGGAAGTGGATTTAGATGCCATTTATAACAACGTTACACATATTAAAGAGTTCATCCCAAGTGATGTAGAGATTTTTGCTGTAGTTAAAGCGAACGCATATGGGCACGATTATGTACCGGTTGCTAAAACGGCATTAGAAGCGGGTGCAACAAGGTTAGCTGTTGCTTTTTTAGATGAAGCTCTAGTGCTTCGGAGGGCTGGTATTACTGTGCCGATTTTAGTGTTAGGTCCCTCGCCGCCGCGTGATGTAAATGTAGCTGCTGAAAATGATGTAGCGCTAACTGTTTTTCAAAAAGAATGGGTGGACGAAGCAATTAAACTTTGGGATGGTTCATCTGTAATGAAATTTCATATTAATTTTGATAGTGGTATGGGGAGAATTGGAATACGTGAAAGAAAAGAGCTGAAAGAATTTTTAAGGAGTTTAGAAGGTGCACCGTTTTTAGAGTTAGAAGGAGTATACACGCATTTTGCAACGGCAGATGAGGTTGAGACTTCGTATTTTGATAAGCAATATAACACGTTCTTAGAGCAGTTAAGTTGGTTGAAAGAATTCGGAGTGGATCCTAAGTTTGTCCATACAGCTAATAGTGCTGCCACGTTACGTTTTCAAGGGATTACATTTAATGCAGTGCGAATTGGGATTGCAATGTATGGATTATCTCCTTCTGTAGAAATACGTCCTTTTTTACCATTTGAATTAGAACCGGCGCTATCACTGCATACGAAAGTAGCTCATATTAAACAGGTGATTAAAGGTGATGGAATTAGTTATAACGTCACTTATCGAACGAAAACTGAAGAATGGATCGCGACTGTAGCGATTGGTTATGCAGATGGATGGCTTAGAAGATTACAAGGATTTGAAGTGCTTATAAATGGTAAAAGGGTACCGATTGTAGGGCGAGTAACAATGGATCAGTTCATGATTCATCTTCCTTGTGAAGTGCCGCTTGGTACGAAAGTTACGCTTATTGGAAGGCAGGGAGATGAGTATATTAGCGCTACAGAGGTTGCGGAATATTCAGGGACTATTAATTATGAAATTATTGCAACGATCAGTTTCCGTGTGCCAAGAATATTTATACGGAATGGTAAGGTTGTAGAGATAATTAATTACTTGAACAATATATAGAAGGTAGCATGATTGCTTCTTGTCATTGGAGTGACTGTTCATTGCTGGATAATAAGCTCTTTTTGATGAGAAGCTTTTTACTTATAATCATTTTTTATATAAGTTACACGTAAGTTTTGAAGAGGAGTTCTATTGTTTTTAGTTAGTTATGAGATAAAAAATTTAAGAAGATGAATGTTTTGTTTGTGAATTGGAAAACATAAGCAAGGAATAAGGAAGTCTTTGCAACAGGCTCCATACAATGGTATTATTACAATAGGTGTCATATATATATATTTGGGTGTGTAGTTGACGGTGGAGGTGTATTTTTGTGTCCGAATCAAGTGTAACTACTGAAATCGTGGTTCGGTTGCCAAAGCAAATGGTAACGGAATTGGACGGAATTGGAAAACAAGAGAATAAGAATCGCCATGAACTAATTTGCCAGGCAACACAATTGTTATTGCGTCAACATAAGACGAAGAAACGCTACCAACATGAATCAATGCGACGTGGGTATATTGAAATGGGAAAAATTAATCTTGGTATTGCATCTGAAGCTTTCTTAGCGGAGTATGAAGCAGCTCATACAGTAGAACGCTTAGTTAGCGGGGGGTAATATTTTGATTGTAAAACGCGGCGACGTGTATTTTGCAGACCTTTCCCCAGTTGTTGGTTCTGAGCAAGGAGGCGTTCGTCCGGTTCTTGTCATTCAAAATGACATCGGAAATCGTTTTAGTCCAACGGTGATTGTAGCGGCTATTACTGCACAGATTCAAAAAGCGAAATTACCCACTCATGTGGAAATTGATGCGAAAAAGTATGGTTTTGAGAGAGATTCTGTTATTTTACTTGAGCAGATTCGAACAATCGATAAGCAACGCTTAACGGACAAAATCACTCATTTAGATGAAGTGATGATGAGTCGTGTAGATGAAGCGTTACAAATTAGTTTAGGACTAATAGATTTTTAAATCGGCAGTTTAAGTTGCTCTCTTTGAAGGGCAACTTTTTTTATTATAGAGGAGGTTACGGTTGTATATGGAAATGGTAGATAATCGACAAGCGTTAATGAAAATGTTAGTGAAAGAATTAGGCTTTAGCGAAAAGCAAGTTCGTCATGTTATTCAATTAACAGAAGAAGGTAACACAGTTCCATTTATTGCTCGTTACCGAAAAGAATGGACAGGCTCTTTAGATGAGGTGCAAATTCGTGCGATTTTAGAGAGATGGCAATATATGATGCAACTTGAAGATAGGAAGGAAGAAGTTATTCGTCTTATTGGTGAGAAGGGAAAACTGACAGGAGAGCTAAGGCTGCAAATTGTTAAAGCTACAAAGTTGCAGGAAGTAGAAGATTTATATCGTCCATATAAAGAGAAAAGAAGAACGAAAGCAACGATTGCAAAAGAAAAAGGGTTAGAACCGTTAGCTGAATGGTTATTGTTATATAAGAAAGAAGATCCGGCTAAAAAGGCAGTGGAATTTATTAATGCAGAGAAAGAAGTGCAATCTGCAGAAGAAGCTTTACAAGGTGCACAAGACATTATTGCAGAAATGATTTCAGATGAAGCTACGTATCGTAGTTGGATTCGAAATATTACTTTTAGAAAAGGTATTATGTCTTCGTCTGTAAAAGGTGAAGAAAAAGATGAAAAGAATATATATGAAATGTATTACAGTTATGAAGAACCATTGCAAAAAGTAGTACCACATCGTGTATTAGCAATGAATCGCGGTGAGAAAGAAGATATATTGAGAGTTTCTGTTGTCCCACCAGTAGATGAGATATTAAATTTCTTAAATAAGAAAGTAATTCGTGATAACGATTCTAAAAGTGCGCATTATGTACAATTAGCGATTGAAGATGGTTATAAACGATTAATTCAATCTTCAATTGAAAGAGAAATTCGTAAAGAATTAACAGAAACAGCTGAAGAACAAGCGATACATATTTTCTCTGAGAACTTACGTAACTTATTATTACAACCTCCGATGAAAGGGAAAGTCGTGCTAGCGGTAGACCCGGCATATAGAACTGGTTGTAAATTATCTGTAGTAGATGATACGGGGAAAGTACTACATATTGATGTTATTTATCCGCATCCGCCTGTTCGTAAATATGATGACGCAAAAACGAAAGTTCTTTCTATTATAGATAAATATCAAGTTGAAATGATTGCAATTGGTAATGGGACAGCATCTAGAGAAACAGAGGAATTTATAGTAGATGTATTGCAAAGTGTGAAACAGGAAGTCTTTTATATTATTGTAAATGAAGCGGGTGCTAGTGTATATTCAGCTTCTGATTTAGCTCGTGAAGAATTCCCAAATTTACAAGTTGAAGAGAGAAGTGCTGTTTCTATTGGAAGACGTCTGCAAGATCCACTGGCTGAACTTGTGAAAATTGATCCTAAATCAGTTGGAGTTGGACAATACCAACATGATGTATCTCAAAAGAGATTGAATGAGTCATTAACATTTGTAGTAGAGACAGCTGTTAACCAAGTTGGGGTTAATGTAAATACGGCTTCGGTTGCATTGTTACAATATGTTTCAGGTTTATCGAAAACTGTTGCGAAAAATATTGTGGCAAAGAGAGAAGAGGATGGGAAATTCACAAAGCGCACGGAATTAAAGAAAATCCCACGTTTAGGTGCAAAGACGTACGAACAATGTATAGGTTTCTTGCGTATATTAGAAGGAGCGAATCCATTAGATCGGACAGGTATTCATCCTGAACAATATAAAAATGTTGAATTGTTATTGAAGAGTTTAGGGTTATCGATAGATGACGTAGGACAACCGCAATTACAAAAGAGATTGGAAGAAGTAGAGATTTCTAAGTTGTCTCAAGAAACGGGAGTTGGGGAGCCGACGTTAGTTGATATTATAGATGCACTCATTAGTCCAGAACGAGATATGAGGGATGAGTTGCCTAAACCACTTCTGAAAAAAGGGATTTTGAAATTAGAAGATTTAAAACGTGGTATGGAACTAGAAGGAACAGTGCGTAACGTTGTTGATTTTGGTGCTTTTGTTGATGTTGGCGTAAAGCAAGATGGTTTAGTGCATATTTCTAAGCTTAGCAAACAGTTTGTAAAGCATCCGTTAGATGTTGTATCAGTAGGACAAATTGTAAAAGTATGGGTAGATGATATTGATACAAAAAAAGGACGCGTTGCACTATCTATGTTGCCGATTGAATAGTAAGAGAAGAGAGCAGATAAAATGAACTGCACCCCAATTGTTAGACACAGTCTAACAATTGGAGGTGCAGTTTTTCTATGGCTAAATTTACAGCTGATGAAAAAATACAAATCGTTCTACGTTATTTGAACGGAAATGAAAGTTATCGAGAAATGGGTAGATCGCTCGGTATAAGTGACACAATCATTTTGAATTGGGTAAACCAATATAAACAGAATGGTCTGGAAGCTTTTCTAAAACGATGTACAAATTACACACAACAATTTAAACTAGACGTACTAAACTTTATGATTGAAAACGGTATGTCCTTATTTGAGACGGCAGCTATCTTTAATATTCCTGCCCCTTCAACGATTTCTGTTTGGAAAAAACAGCTCGAAACACAAGGAATTGATGCCCTTCAATCTAAGAAAAAGGGGCGTCCATCCATGAAAAAAGATTCAAATAAACAATTAAAACAACATTTAGCTGAAGGGTCAGTCGAAGCACTTGAAGCACGCATTAAACAGCTTGAGATGGAAAATGAGTACTTAAAAAAGTTAAATGCCTTAGTTCAAAACAAGGAAAAATCACAAAACAAGACAAAGCGCAAGTAATCTATGAATTAAGGCATAAATATTCGGTGAAGGCACTCGTGGAGCTAGCTACTATTCCTCGAAGCACGTATTATGATTTAGTAAAGAAAATGAATCGTCCAGATGTAGATGCCGATTTGAAAGCTGAGATTAAAGCGATTTATGAGGAAAATGAAGGTCGTTATGGTTACCGTCGCATTCGTGATGAATTAACGAATCGTGGCCAGAAAGTGAACCACAAGAAGGTTCAGCGCATTATGAAAGAGCTTGGGTTAAAGTGTGTTGTGCGTATGAAGAAATATAAATCCTATAAAGGAAAAGTCGGTAGAATTGCACCTAATATTTTAGAGCGTAATTTTCATACAGATGCACCGAATCAAAAGTGGGTAACAGACATCACAGAGTTTAAATTGTTTGGAGAAAAACTGTATGTATCACCTGTATTAGATTTGTATAATGGTGAAATTATTACCTATACAATTGGTTCTAGACCGACGTATTCGCTTGTTTCAGACATGTTAGAGAAAGCATTGGAACGTTTACCTGAAACGCACCAGCTACTGATGCATTCGGATCAAGGATGGCATTATCAAATGAGACAATACGTCCGTACACTAGAATCAAGAGCTATCGTCCAGAGTATGTCTCGAAAAGGCAACTGTTACGACAACGCAGTAATAGAAAATTTCTTTGGGATTATGAAATCGGAGTTCCTCTACATAAAAGAATTTGAAAATGTAGAGCACTTTAAAATAGAATTAGAAAAATATATAGATTATTATAATACGAAACGGATTAAGGCAAAATTAAAAATGAGCCCGGTACAATACCGGACTCACTTTTATCAAGCTGCCTAATCAAATAACCGTGTCTAACTTTTAGGGGTCACTTCAAAAACTGCTCTTTTTTTATAGAATAAAAAGTGTAATGGATCATGAGTTTTGATGTATTTTGCTATAATAAAACCAGCATTCATTTAGCAATTTAATTTGATACCGGTTTTTTTCGAAATATGCACGTTGCATCTGTTTTTTTAGCCACGTAGGCATAGGAATCCCTCCTTGTTTAATCCTACTCTCAAAAATCTAAAGTACTATTAATGAGAGGTTGGTGAGTGGATTTCTATTCATGTTGTGTTTTTAGAAACCACGCGTCTTGAATGAGGATGGGTATATGTACTATTTAATATATGTATAAGAAGCGTGAAAAGTGTAAAAATATTTTTTTGTTTAGGAGGAATGAGAATGGACGAGAAAGAAATTCAACGGCTAGTGGAAGAAGTATCGCTACAATACTTCGGAATGCCATTTTTACATAAAGTAAAGTTCAATAGTAGGTTGCGTACAACTGGCGGGCGTTATCTGTTGAAGAGTCACAATGTTGAACTGAATTATCGATATTACGAAATGTATGGTAAGGAGGAATTAATCGGAATCATCAAACATGAACTGTGTCATTATCACTTGCATATTACAGGAAGAGGGTATAAGCACAGGGACAGAGATTTTCGTGAGTTGTTAAAGAAAGTTGATGCACCTCGTTTTTGTAAACGAATGATTAATGAAGAGAAGGAAAAAAAGATTTATAAGTATGAATGTATGGAGTGTTTACTTCAATATGTAAGAAGGCGTCAAATAAATACAAAAAGATATGTCTGCGGAAAGTGTAAAGGGAAACTCAAACCGATATCGAAAACATCTTGACAGTAAAAACGCAATCCAGTATATTATAAACATGTCACGTTTGAACAAGATGTTGTTAAAAACTTCTTGACTTACAGAAAGAAATTTTATAAGATACAAATTGTCTTCATTATTCCGCAGTAGCTCAGTGGTAGAGCTATCGGCTGTTAACCGATCGGTCGTAGGTTCGAGTCCTACCTGCGGAGCCATACAGAGAAGTACCCAAGTGGCTCAAGGGGCTCCCCTGCTAAGGGAGTAGATCGCTAACGCGGTGCGAGGGTTCGAATCCCTTCTTCTCTGCCATACATATTGGCCCGTTGGTCAAGTGGTTAAGACACCGCCCTTTCACGGCGGTAACACGGGTTCGAATCCCGTACGGGTCACCACTTCGGAGGATTAGCTCAGCTGGGAGAGCACCTGCCTTACAAGCAGGGGGTCGGCGGTTCGATCCCGTCATCCTCCACCATATGAATTTTATATGAATAGTATCATCGCGGGGTGGAGCAGTACGGTAGCTCGTCGGGCTCATAACCCGAAGGTCGCAGGTTCAAATCCTGTCCCCGCAACCAAATGGTCCCGTGGTGTAGTGGTTAACATGCCTGCCTGTCACGCAGGAGATCGCCGGTTCGACCCCGGTCGGGACCGCCATTTTAACTTCTGCTAATTGGCAGTTGTTTTTTATTGGACATTATGGTACGATAACATTTGTCTTTGAAAATAAGATATTTTTTCAGTGGGCTATAGCCAAGCGGTAAGGCAACGGACTTTGACTCCGTCATGCGCTGGTTCGAATCCAGCTAGCCCAGCCATTTACGAGCCATTAGCTCAGTTGGTAGAGCATCTGACTTTTAATCAGAGGGTCGAAGGTTCGAATCCTTCATGGCTCACTTTTTTGTTTTTTCCGCGCGGTCGTGGCGGAACGGCAGACGCGCTAGGTTGAGGGCCTAGTGGGGGAAACCCCGTGGAGGTTCAAGTCCTCTCGGCCGCATCAAAAAAATCTTAAAAAAGTACTTGCATTTGAAAATGTAGTATGATAAGATAATTGAGTCGCCAAAATACAACGACGAAAAAACATCATGAATAAGCGCCCGTAGCTCAATTGGATAGAGCGTTTGACTACGGATCAAGAGGTTAGGGGTTCGACTCCTCTCGGGCGCGCCAATTACGGGAAGTGGCTCAGCTTGGTAGAGCACCTGGTTTGGGACCAGGGGGTCGCAGGTTCGAATCCTGTCTTCCCGACCACGCGGGTGTAGTTTAGTGGTAAAACAAGAGCCTTCCAAGCTCTGGTCGAGAGTTCGATTCTCTTCACCCGCTTTTAGTTCTTTGAAAACTGAACGAAACAAACAACGTGAAACGTCAATTTTTATTTTTAGATGCTAGACAAACTAACTTTATTGGAGAGTTTGATCCTGGCTCAGGATGAACGCTGGCGGCGTGCCTAATACATGCAAGTCGAGCGAATGGATTGAGAGCTTGCTCTCAAGAAGTTAGCGGCGGACGGGTGAGTAACACGTGGGTAACCTGCCCATAAGACTGGGATAACTCCGGGAAACCGGGGCTAATACCGGATAACATTTTGAACTGCATGGTTCGAAATTGAAAGGCGGCTTCGGCTGTCACTTATGGATGGACCCGCGTCGCATTAGCTAGTTGGTGAGGTAACGGCTCACCAAGGCAACGATGCGTAGCCGACCTGAGAGGGTGATCGGCCACACTGGGACTGAGACACGGCCCAGACTCCTACGGGAGGCAGCAGTAGGGAATCTTCCGCAATGGACGAAAGTCTGACGGAGCAACGCCGCGTGAGTGATGAAGGCTTTCGGGTCGTAAAACTCTGTTGTTAGGGAAGAACAAGTGCTAGTTGAATAAGCTGGCACCTTGACGGTACCTAACCAGAAAGCCACGGCTAACTACGTGCCAGCAGCCGCGGTAATACGTAGGTGGCAAGCGTTATCCGGAATTATTGGGCGTAAAGCGCGCGCAGGTGGTTTCTTAAGTCTGATGTGAAAGCCCACGGCTCAACCGTGGAGGGTCATTGGAAACTGGGAGACTTGAGTGCAGAAGAGGAAAGTGGAATTCCATGTGTAGCGGTGAAATGCGTAGAGATATGGAGGAACACCAGTGGCGAAGGCGACTTTCTGGTCTGTAACTGACACTGAGGCGCGAAAGCGTGGGGAGCAAACAGGATTAGATACCCTGGTAGTCCACGCCGTAAACGATGAGTGCTAAGTGTTAGAGGGTTTCCGCCCTTTAGTGCTGAAGTTAACGCATTAAGCACTCCGCCTGGGGAGTACGGCCGCAAGGCTGAAACTCAAAGGAATTGACGGGGGCCCGCACAAGCGGTGGAGCATGTGGTTTAATTCGAAGCAACGCGAAGAACCTTACCAGGTCTTGACATCCTCTGAAAACCCTAGAGATAGGGCTTCTCCTTCGGGAGCAGAGTGACAGGTGGTGCATGGTTGTCGTCAGCTCGTGTCGTGAGATGTTGGGTTAAGTCCCGCAACGAGCGCAACCCTTGATCTTAGTTGCCATCATTAAGTTGGGCACTCTAAGGTGACTGCCGGTGACAAACCGGAGGAAGGTGGGGATGACGTCAAATCATCATGCCCCTTATGACCTGGGCTACACACGTGCTACAATGGACGGTACAAAGAGCTGCAAGACCGCGAGGTGGAGCTAATCTCATAAAACCGTTCTCAGTTCGGATTGTAGGCTGCAACTCGCCTACATGAAGCTGGAATCGCTAGTAATCGCGGATCAGCATGCCGCGGTGAATACGTTCCCGGGCCTTGTACACACCGCCCGTCACACCACGAGAGTTTGTAACACCCGAAGTCGGTGGGGTAACCTTTTTGGAGCCAGCCGCCTAAGGTGGGACAGATGATTGGGGTGAAGTCGTAACAAGGTAGCCGTATCGGAAGGTGCGGCTGGATCACCTCCTTTCTATGGAGAATTGATGAACGCTGTTCATCAATATAAGTTTCCGTGTTTCGTTTTGTTCAGTTTTGAGAGAACTATCTCTCATATATAAATGTATGTTCTTTGAAAACTAGATAACAGTGTAGCTCATATTTTTTTAATTTTAGTTTGGTTAAGTTAGAAAGGGCGCACGGTGGATGCCTTGACACTAGGAGTCGATGAAGGACGGGACTAACGCCGATATGCTTCGGGGAGCTGTAAGTAAGCTTTGATCCGAAGATTTCCGAATGGGGAAACCCACTATACGTAATGGTATGGTATCCTTACCTGAATACATAGGGTATGGAAGACAGACCCAGGGAACTGAAACATCTAAGTACCTGGAGGAAGAGAAAGCAAATGCGATTTCCTGAGTAGCGGCGAGCGAAACGGAACATAGCCCAAACCAAGAGGCTTGCCTCTTGGGGTTGTAGGACATTCTATACGGAGTTACAAAGGAACGAGGTAGACGAAGCGACCTGGAAAGGTCCGTCGTAGAGGGTAACAACCCCGTAGTCGAAACTTCGTTCTCTCTTGAATGTATCCTGAGTACGGCGGAACACGTGAAATTCCGTCGGAATCTGGGAGGACCATCTCCCAAGGCTAAATACTCCCTAGTGATCGATAGTGAACCAGTACCGTGAGGGAAAGGTGAAAAGCACCCCGGAAGGGGAGTGAAAGAGATCCTGAAACCGTGTGCCTACAAATAGTCAGAGCCCGTTAATGGGTGATGGCGTGCCTTTTGTAGAATGAACCGGCGAGTTACGATCCCGTGCGAGGTTAAGCTGAAGAGGCGGAGCCGCAGCGAAAGCGAGTCTGAATAGGGCGTTTAGTACGTGGTCGTAGACCCGAAACCAGGTGATCTACCCATGTCCAGGGTGAAGTTCAGGTAACACTGAATGGAGGCCCGAACCCACGCACGTTGAAAAGTGCGGGGATGAGGTGTGGGTAGCGGAGAAATTCCAATCGAACCTGGAGATAGCTGGTTCTCCCCGAAATAGCTTTAGGGCTAGCCTTAAGTGTAAGAGTCTTGGAGGTAGAGCACTGATTGAACTAGGGGTCCTCATCGGATTACCGAATTCAGTCAAACTCCGAATGCCAATGACTTATCCTTAGGAGTCAGACTGCGAGTGATAAGATCCGTAGTCAAGAGGGAAACAGCCCAGATCGCCAGCTAAGGTCCCAAAGTGTGTATTAAGTGGAAAAGGATGTGGAGTTGCTTAGACAACTAGGATGTTGGCTTAGAAGCAGCCACCATTTAAAGAGTGCGTAATAGCTCACTAGTCGAGTGACTCTGCGCCGAAAATGTACCGGGGCTAAATACACCACCGAAGCTGCGAATTGATACCAATGGTATCAGTGGTAGGGGAGCGTTCTAAGTGCAGTGAAGTCAGACCGGAAGGACTGGTGGAGCGCTTAGAAGTGAGAATGCCGGTATGAGTAGCGAAAGACGGGTGAGAATCCCGTCCACCGAATGCCTAAGGTTTCCTGAGGAAGGCTCGTCCGCTCAGGGTTAGTCAGGACCTAAGCCGAGGCCGACAGGCGTAGGCGATGGACAACAGGTTGATATTCCTGTACCACCTCTTTATCGTTTGAGCAATGGAGGGACGCAGAAGGATAGAAGAAGCGTGCGATTGGTTGTGCACGTCCAAGCAGTTAGGCTGATAAGTAGGCAAATCCGCTTATCGTGAAGGCTGAGCTGTGATGGGGAAGCTCCTTATGGAGCGAAGTCTTTGATTCCCCGCTGCCAAGAAAAGCTTCTAGCGAGATAAAAGGTGCCTGTACCGCAAACCGACACAGGTAGGCGAGGAGAGAATCCTAAGGTGTGCGAGAGAACTCTGGTTAAGGAACTCGGCAAAATGACCCCGTAACTTCGGGAGAAGGGGTGCTTTCTTAACGGAAAGCCGCAGTGAATAGGCCCAAGCGACTGTTTAGCAAAAACACAGCTCTCTGCGAAGCCGTAAGGCGAAGTATAGGGGGTGACACCTGCCCGGTGCTGGAAGGTTAAGGAGAGGGGTTAGCGTAAGCGAAGCTCTGAACTGAAGCCCCAGTAAACGGCGGCCGTAACTATAACGGTCCTAAGGTAGCGAAATTCCTTGTCGGGTAAGTTCCGACCCGCACGAAAGGTGTAACGATTTGGGCACTGTCTCAACCAGAGACTCGGTGAAATTATAGTACCTGTGAAGATGCAGGTTACCCGCGACAGGACGGAAAGACCCCGTGGAGCTTTACTGTAGCCTGATATTGAATTTTGGTACAGTTTGTACAGGATAGGCGGGAGCCATTGAAACCGGAGCGCTAGCTTCGGTGGAGGCGCTGGTGGGATACCGCCCTGACTGTATTGAAATTCTAACCTACGGGTCTTATCGACCCGGGAGACAGTGTCAGGTGGGCAGTTTGACTGGGGCGGTCGCCTCCTAAAGTGTAACGGAGGCGCCCAAAGGTTCCCTCAGAATGGTTGGAAATCATTCGTAGAGTGCAAAGGCATAAGGGAGCTTGACTGCGAGACCTACAAGTCGAGCAGGGACGAAAGTCGGGCTTAGTGATCCGGTGGTTCCGCATGGAAGGGCCATCGCTCAACGGATAAAAGCTACCCCGGGGATAACAGGCTTATCTCCCCCAAGAGTCCACATCGACGGGGAGGTTTGGCACCTCGATGTCGGCTCATCGCATCCTGGGGCTGTAGTCGGTCCCAAGGGTTGGGCTGTTCGCCCATTAAAGCGGTACGCGAGCTGGGTTCAGAACGTCGTGAGACAGTTCGGTCCCTATCCGTCGTGGGCGTAGGAAATTTGAGAGGAGCTGTCCTTAGTACGAGAGGACCGGGATGGACGCACCGCTGGTGTACCAGTTGTTCTGCCAAGGGCATAGCTGGGTAGCTATGTGCGGAAGGGATAAGTGCTGAAAGCATCTAAGCATGAAGCCCCCCTCAAGATGAGATTTCCCATAGCGTAAGCTAGTAAGATCCCTGAAAGATGATCAGGTTGATAGGTTCGAGGTGGAAGCATGGTGACATGTGGAGCTGACGAATACTAATAGATCGAGGACTTAACCATATAATATGTAGCAATGTTATCTAGTTTTGAAGGAATATGCCTTCATAGTTTGGTGATGATGGCAGAGAGGTCACACCCGTTCCCATACCGAACACGGAAGTTAAGCTCTCTAGCGCCGATGGTAGTTGGGACCTTGTCCCTGTGAGAGTAGGACGTCGCCAAGCTATTTATATCATCGCGGGGTGGAGCAGTACGGTAGCTCGTCGGGCTCATAACCCGAAGGTCGCAGGTTCAAATCCTGTCCCCGCAACCAAATGGTCCCGTGGTGTAGTGGTTAACATGCCTGCCTGTCACGCAGGAGATCGCCGGTTCGACCCCGGTCGGGACCGCCATTTTATATAAAGAAAAGAACGAAACAAGTTGTTTCGTATTTTTTTATTTGTTTTAACAAAAAACTAATAAAGACAGTCAAACTATCCTTAGGACAACTCCTAAGGACTTTTTTATATATTCAAAACCTGTATAATAAAGAGCAGAGAACATTGTGAGTAAAGTAGGTGAAGTCTGTGAGTAAATATGAAGTAACAACAAAATCTTCTGAGGAAACACAAAGATTATCAGAAAAACTAGGTGAACTCGTAGAGGCACAAGATGTAATTATTTTAGAAGGAGATCTTGGAGCTGGTAAGACGACTTTTACAAAGGGACTAGCAAAAGGTCTTGGAGTGAAAAGAGTTGTAAATAGTCCTACCTTTAATATTATTAAAGAATATAAAGGAAGATTACCGCTATATCATATGGACGTGTATCGCTTAGCAGAAAGCGAAGAGGACTTAGGCTTTGATGAGTATTTCTACGGTGAAGGAATTACGGTAGTGGAATGGGCTCATTTAATAGAAGCATATTTACCGAATGAAAAGTTACAAATTAGTTTATTCCATGCGGGAGATGACACAAGAAAAATTATACTCGAGCCAATTGGAGATCGCTATATTAGATTATGTGAGGAGCTATTACAAGATGAAAGTACTAGCAATTGATACTTCAAATTACGTAATGGGTGTATCCCTTATTGAGGAAGGAAACGTGATTGGGGAAATCATTACAAATTTGACGAAAAACCATTCTGTACGTCTTATGCCAGCTGTAGAGCAACTGTTAAAAGAATGTGGTGTAAAACCGAAGGAATTAACTAAAATCGTTGTAGCTGCTGGACCTGGATCATATACAGGTGTTCGCATAGGCGTGACAGCGGCAAAAACATTAGCTTGGTCACTTCAAATACCAATTGTAGGTGTATCAAGTTTAGAGGTAGTAGCTGCAAACGGTGCTAACTTTAATGGATTAATTTGTCCTTTATTTGATGGAAGGCGTGGGCAAATCTATACTGGATTATATACATACGAAGGAGAGCAGTTAACTTCAATAGAAGAAGACCGAATTATTCTTATTGTAGACTGGTTGCAAATGTTAAAAGATAAAGGACAGCCTGTTTTATTTATCGGTAATGATGTTAAATTGCATAAAGAAACAATTATAGAATATTTAGGTGATCAAGCTGTATTCGCTCCTTTTACTAAAAATAATCCAAGACCAAGTGAGCTAGCATTTTTAGGATTACAAAAAGAAGAACATGATGTGCATACGTTTGTTCCGAGCTATCTTCGTTTAGCTGAAGCTGAAACAAAGTGGTTAGAAAGTCAAAACAAGTAGGGGCCTTGCAGAAGATGGATATGATATTTAGAAAGATGGAACTTGATGATATTGCTCAAATTGTAGCTATTGAAGAAGTATCTTTTTCAACTCCTTGGACTGCAGATGCTTTTCACCGTGAATTAACGATGAATGAACATGCACATTATATTGTGTTAGAAAAAGATGGTCGTGTAATCGGGTATTGTGGATTGTGGATAATTATTGATGAATCACATATAACAAATATAGCTATTTTGCCAGAATACCGAGGTCAAAAGTTAGGAGATGCCTTATTGAAAGCAGTTATTTCAGAAGCGAAAGAACTAGGGGTAAAAACAATGACGCTTGAAGTACGTGTATCAAATGAAGTAGCAAAGCAGTTATACAAAAAATATGGATTTCAAAATGGTGGAATTCGTAAACGATACTATGCAGACAATCAGGAAGATGGTCTTGTAATGTGGGTGAATATATAATGGAAAAAAATACGATTATACTTGGGATTGAAACGAGCTGTGATGAAACAGCGGTAGCGGTTGTTAAAAATGGGACGGAAATTATTGCGAATGTCGTTGCATCACAAATTGAAAGTCATAAACGTTTTGGCGGCGTTGTACCAGAGATTGCATCCCGTCATCATGTAGAAGAAATTACAGTTGTGTTAGAAGAAGCTTTAAAAGAAGCAAACATAACATTTGATGATATTGATGCAATCGCTGTAACAGAAGGGCCTGGTTTAGTAGGAGCACTTCTAATTGGGGTAAATGCAGCGAAGGCAGTAGCTTTTGCACATGATATTCCGCTAGTCGGTGTTCATCATATTGCTGGTCATATTTATGCGAACCGTTTAGTAAAAGAAGTGCAATTCCCGCTATTATCACTTGTTGTATCTGGTGGGCATACAGAACTTGTTTATATGAAAGAACATGGTTCATTTGAAGTAATTGGTGAAACGCGAGATGATGCAGCTGGAGAAGCATATGATAAAGTAGCTCGTACGTTATCTATGCCATATCCAGGTGGTCCTCATATTGATCGCCTTGCACATGAAGGAGAACCAACAATTGATTTGCCTCGTGCATGGCTAGAACCGGATTCATATGATTTTAGCTTTAGTGGATTGAAATCAGCAGTTATCAACACTGTGCATAACGCGAAACAACGTGGTATAGAAATTAAACCAGAAGATTTAGCGGCAAGTTTCCAAGAAAGTGTAATAGATGTACTTGTAACGAAAGCAGCTCGTGCAGCAGCAGCTTATAATGTAAAGCAATTACTTCTTGCTGGTGGAGTAGCTGCTAATAAAGGACTTCGTGCCCGATTAGAAGAAGAATTTGCACAAAAAGAAAACATTGAACTAATTATTCCACCGCTATCTTTATGCACAGATAATGCAGCAATGATTGCAGCGGCAGGGACAATTGCGTATGAACAAGGCAAGCGTGCAACATTAGCCTTAAATGCGAATCCAGGATTAGATATTGAAGCATAGTTATGCACATAATTAACCACAGCTTGTGGATAAAACCCATGTTATCTGTTGATAATGTGGGTTTTATTGTGTATATAAAGTGTTGATAACTTTTTCGTTGGCTGTGGGTAATGTGGAAAAGTTGGTTTAATAGTTATTTTATAAAGGTGGATATGTGTATAAACTTGTGGATAAACTAGATGAAGTCTGACCTTTGAGTGTATTGTTTTTCGGGAAATAAAAAGCAAGAAGATATCCCCGAAAAACATTTTTTAATATCCCTCCATTATAGAGGGTGCTGATATTGTCAATCCTTGTCGGTAAATCGATATTTCGTGTCGAATCGTTTATGTATATAGGGTTACGATAGATGTATTTGAAAAATCGTTGATATATTCCCAGTTACCATTGATATATCCAAAAAATTATTTATGTACTTAAAGAAAAAAGATGTCGCATAGTCAAAAATCATGACTGATGAGACATCTTCCTTATTTAAATACTCTTATACATGCAGCTCTTCCCACTCTGCCATACAAGTTTCAAGCTGTTCTTGTAGCGTTTGTTTTTTAGTTGTAATTTCACTAGCTTTTTCATAATCTGCATATATTTCTGGTAAGCAAAGTTGATCTTCTAACGTAGCAATTTCTTCTTCTAAGTTTACGATATTTTGTTCTAGCTCTTCAATTTTTCGAGTGCGTTGACGTTCTAATTGTTTACGCTCTTTTTCTTCGAGATAATTTAATTTTTCTTGAGCTACAGTTTTTTGAACAGGTGCCTGATTTTCTTGCTGTTCTTGTTGTTCAAATGCTGCACGTTCAATCATTTCATTTTTCTTCTCCACATAGTAATCGTAATCCCCTAAATATTCCTGTGCGCCTTCTGTTGATAACTCAACCACAGTCGTTGTTACACGGTTAATAAAGTAGCGGTCATGTGAGACAAATAGAAGAGTCCCTGGATAATCAATTAAAGCATTCTCTAAAATCTCTTTACTATTTAAATCAAGGTGGTTCGTAGGCTCATCCAGAATTAATAAATTTGACTTTTGCATCATAAGTTTCGCAAGAGCTAATCGAGCTTTTTGTCCACCACTAAGGGAAGATACTGGTTTCAGTACATCATCTCCTGTGAATAAAAAATTCCCGAGTATAGTACGGATTTCTTTTTCAGGTTGCAGTGGATATTCATCCCATAGTTCATTTAAAACCCGTTTAGAAGATGTTAAATTTGCTTGTTCTTGGTCATAATAGCCAACAGATACATTTGATCCGAAAGAAACATTACCATTTAATAGTGGTAACTTATTCACAATAGATTTTAATAATGTGGATTTCCCAATTCCGTTTGGACCAACTAAGGCAACACTATCTCCGCGAGTTAAGCGCATAGTTACGTGTTCAATTATAGGGTCCTCCTCATAGCCGATGGTTGCATCTTTTACTTGTAAAACATCATTTCCACTTTGCTTTTCAATATCGAAGTGGAATGATGCTGACTTAGAATCCCCTAATGGTCTCGTTAATAATTCCATTCTGTCTAGTTGTTTACGGCGACTTTGAGCACGTTTCGTTGTAGAAGCGCGAGCTATATTCTTTTGAACGAAGTCCTCAAGTTTTGCGATTTCATCTTGTTGTTTTTCGTAACGTTTCATTTCTTGATCATATAATGCTGATTTTAAGTCTAAATATTTACTGTAGTTACCAACAAATCGTCTGCTTTCTTTATTCGAAATTTCATATACTTGTGTAACGAGTTTGTCTAAGAAATAACGGTCATGGGAAACGATTAATATTGCGCCAGGATAACCTTGTAAATATTGCTCAAGCCATGTTAATGTTTCAATGTCTAAATGGTTTGTAGGCTCGTCCAAAATAAGTAAGTCTGGTTTTGTTAATAATAATTTCCCGAGAGCTAATCTTGTTTTTTGCCCGCCACTTAAAGTAGAGATCGTCGTCTGGTGTGTTTCAACTGGGAAGCCAAGGCCGCTTAAAATGGAGCGAATATCCGCTTCGTATTGATATCCACCTTGATCTTTATAATTGAGTTGCAATTGGTCATAATCAGCTAACAATCTTTCATATATAGCTTCGTTTGAAAAGTTTTCTTCTTTTCCCATTTCTTGCTCAAGCTTTCGAAGTTTTGTCTCCATTTGCCGTAAGTGGGTAAAGACGGTTAGCATTTCATCCCAAATTGTTAAAGACGTTTCTAGGCCAGTATTTTGAGCTAAATACCCGATTGAGACATCTTTCGGTTTTATAATTTCGCCACCATCATGTGATAACTCACCAGCGATAATTTTTAATAATGTAGATTTTCCAGCTCCATTCCTTCCAACTAATGCGATACGATCTTTTGTTTGTACTTCCAATTTTATGTTTGCAAGAATTGTTTCTGCACCGTATAATTTCGAAAGTCCATTTACTTGTAATAAAATCAATGTTCTCACCTCAAATAATTTCTTAACTTTGCCATGTTTATATTTCTCAATCATACTAAAAATAGTGTATAGTTTAAAATAAAGAGAGAATACTTCTTCTCTTTATTATACAAGGAATTTAATGAGTGCTAAACTTCTGTATTTGATTAAAGTATATGAATAAAGATAGGAAGAGAGGAGAGGTCATATGGATCAGCAAAAGATTCCACAAGCCACTGCTAAAAGATTGCCTCTATACTATCGATTTATCCAAAACTTATCTCTTTCTGGTAAGCAGCGTGTTTCATCGGCCGAATTGAGTGAAGCGGTAAAAGTAGATTCCGCAACAATACGAAGAGATTTTTCGTATTTTGGAGCATTAGGGAAAAAGGGATATGGATATAACGTAAATTATTTATTATCATTTTTCCGCGAAACACTTGATCAAGATGATATAACGCGTGTAGCACTTATTGGAGTAGGTAATTTAGGGACCGCTTTCTTACATTATAATTTCACGAAAAACAATAATACAAAAATTGAAATGGCATTTGATGTTAGTGAAGAGAAAGTTGGAACAGAAATCGGGGGCATTCCTGTATATCATTTAGATGAATTAGAAGAGAGATTATCAAATGATATACAAGTGGCAATATTAACAGTACCGGCTACAGTAGCACAAGCTGTAGCAGATAGATTAGCTGAAACGAGCGTGCACGGTATTTTGAATTTCACACCAGCACGATTAAACGTATCAGAGAATATTAGAATTCATCATATTGATTTAGCTGTAGAGTTACAAACATTAGTTTACTTTTTGAAAAACTATCCACAATAAAACGCAGAGGAAGCGACCTCTGCGTTTTATTATTGTTTCTTCTTTGTGAATTTAACTAATATAAGGCGAAGTGCCAAATTAAAATCAATTGTTGCCATAACTGCAAATAGTATTGTCCACACATTCCAGATTGTATCTGTCACGTTCGTAATGGCGAAGCGTGTAAAGATACATCCAAGAAGGAAGTATAATGCGGCCATGAACAATGGTGAGTTTCTCATACAAAAAATCCTCCGATAAATCCTTGCATTTTTTCAGCTTCTTTAATCATTTCTTGAATTTGCTCATTGCTCATAAAAATTTGCCCAATAGCGACTAATGTATTCATCGCAACATGAGCTGCAATAGGAACGATAATGCGCTTCGTCTTCACATATAAGAAGGCGAATACGAGCCCCATAGCAGTGTATACCAATAAGTGAGTAAAATCAAAATGAATTGCTGCGAATACAAGTGAACTAATGATAGCTGCAATAAAGAAGTTGAACTTCTTATAAAGTGCACCGAATAGAATTTTTCTAAATACGATTTCTTCTAAGATAGGTCCGATTATAGATACAACAATAAGGAACCAAGGAGTAGTTCGTGCAATTTCCATCAGTTTCATTGTATTTTCTGAACCTTGTTTAATTCCTAGTAGCTGCATCTCGATCATACCGGCAACTATTTGTGAAAAGAAAGCTAAGAATAATCCGATGAAAATCCACCCAATTGTAGCTGGAACAGAAGAGCGCGTTGCATCTAAATGTCTGTCGCGAATATCTGTTCTAAGTAACCAAAGTACGATACATAATGCAACAAAGAAGCTAATAATTGCCCAGTGTCCCATTATGATTTGTCCTTTTTCCTCAATGGTAAATCCTCTATTATCATAGAGTCCTGTTTTTAGGAGAAGTGGTAATCCAACAGCGCCAGATAATTGCATTAAAATGTATGTAACGATAATCCACCAGTATTGTTTCTTCAAATGGTTTAACCATCCTTTCTAACTCTAGTGTATGAGATGAGGTAGGATAACATGTAAATATGTTATCTACGATATAAACTTTCATTCGAATTATGATTTTTTTGTAAATACGTATTTTAAATTAAAGTAGGAGACAGGAAAAAGTTGTACGTTTAGCGAAAACAACTTAGGGTGTCTTTCATATTGTAACATACGAGTAGGGGAAACAACGATTCATATAGTAGAGGCAGTATTCTATATAGAAAGTTTATATAGTAATTTGCGAAAAAATTATGATTTTTTTACTTGCAAAAGAAATTGAGATTATTTATTATTATAAGTGTGTTAGCACTCGGGTGACTTGAGTGCTAATAAATAAAATTTACATAACAAAATGAGGAGGTTATTGTTCATGCTAAAGCCATTAGGTGATCGCGTTGTAATTGAGCTTGTTCAAGCAGAAGAAAAAACAGCAAGTGGTATTGTATTACCAGACACTGCAAAAGAAAAACCACAAGAGGGTAAAGTTGTTGCAGTAGGTACTGGTCGAGTGCTTGAAAATGGTGAGCGTGTTGCTTTAGAGGTAGCAGCAGGTGATCTTATCATCTTCTCAAAATATGCAGGTACTGAAGTGAAATATGAAGGTACAGACTACTTGATTTTACGTGAAAGTGACATTTTAGCAGTTATCGGTTAATTATATAAATCTTAAAAAAATCCAAGGGGGTCAATTATTATGGCAAAAGATATTAAATTTAGTGAAGAAGCACGTCGTTCGATGCTTCGCGGTGTCGACACTCTTGCAAACGCAGTAAAAGTAACGCTTGGACCAAAAGGTCGTAACGTTGTACTTGAGAAAAAATTCGGTTCACCACTTATTACAAATGATGGTGTAACAATCGCAAAAGAAATCGAATTAGAAGATGCATTCGAAAACATGGGTGCGAAATTAGTAGCAGAAGTTGCTAGCAAAACAAATGATGTAGCTGGTGACGGAACAACAACTGCAACTGTATTAGCGCAAGCTATGATTCGTGAAGGTCTTAAAAACGTAACAGCTGGTGCTAACCCAATGGGTCTTCGTAAAGGTATCGAAAAAGCTGTTACTGCTGCAATTGAAGAATTAAAAACGATTTCTAAACCAATCGAAGGCAAATCTTCTATCGCGCAAGTAGCTGCTATTTCTGCAGCTGACGAAGAAGTAGGTCAATTAATCGCTGAAGCAATGGAGCGCGTTGGTAACGATGGCGTTATTACTTTAGAAGAGTCTAAAGGATTCACAACAGAATTAGACGTAGTAGAAGGTATGCAATTTGATCGTGGATATGCATCTCCTTACATGATTACTGATTCTGACAAAATGGAAGCAGTTCTTGATAACCCATACATCTTAATTACTGACAAAAAGATTTCTAACATCCAAGAAATCTTACCAGTATTAGAGCAAGTGGTACAACAAGGTAAACCACTTCTTATCATTGCTGAAGATGTAGAAGGCGAAGCTTTAGCTACATTAGTAGTGAACAAACTTCGTGGTACATTCAACGTAGTAGCTGTTAAAGCTCCTGGATTTGGTGACCGTCGTAAAGCAATGCTAGAAGATATCGCAATCTTAACTGGTGGCGAAGTAATCACTGAAGAATTAGGTCGTGACTTAAAATCTGCTACAGTTGAATCTTTAGGACGCGCTGGTAAAGTTGTTGTTACAAAAGAAAACACAACTGTAGTTGAAGGTATTGGAAATACAGAGCAAATCGCAGCTCGTATCGGTCAAATCCGTGCGCAATTAGAAGAAACAACTTCTGAATTCGATCGTGAAAAATTACAAGAGCGTCTTGCTAAACTAGCAGGTGGCGTAGCGGTAATTAAAGTAGGTGCAGCAACTGAAACTGAGTTAAAAGAGCGCAAACTTCGCATTGAAGATGCACTTAACTCAACTCGTGCAGCAGTAGAAGAAGGTATCGTTGCAGGTGGTGGTACTTCACTTATGAACGTATACACGAAAGTAGCTTCTATCGTAGCTGAAGGCGACGAAGCAACAGGTATCAACATCGTACTTCGCGCACTAGAAGAGCCAGTTCGTCAAATCGCAATCAACGCTGGTCTAGAAGGATCTGTAGTTGTAGAGCGTCTAAAAGGCGAAAAAGTAGGCGTTGGTTTCAATGCAGCTACTGGCGAATGGGTTAACATGCTTGAGTCTGGTATCGTAGATCCAGCTAAAGTAACTCGTTCTGCACTTCAAAACGCAGCATCTGTTGCAGCTATGTTCTTAACAACTGAAGCTGTAGTAGCTGACAAGCCAGAACCAAATGCACCAGCAATGCCTGACATGGGCGGCATGGGCATGGGCGGTATGGGCGGAATGATGTAATTCCGTTTGCCCTAAAAAACATCCATTTCTATATAGAAATGGATGTTTTTTTATGTTTTTTAGAAAAGGAAATGAATTTCTGTAGAATTTTGTCGCTTTCTCTCTTGACCATATAGATACTTCATTGTTAGAATCTAGGAAGATAATATAAAACGATCCTTCATATATCCTCAATGATATGGTTTGAGAGTCTCTACTGGGTTACCGTAAACAACCTGACTATGAAGGCAGTGTGTCTTATATTTATAAAGAGCGGAGACTATCTTTCTTTATAAAGCCAGACCCCTGCCTTTTCTTTGTTATGAGACTAGAGGCGGAGGACTGGCTTTTTTTATTATATTAGTAATGCTTTTCGCCAAATTGGTGAAAATATTTATATACGAGAACTAACGTTGGGGTGATTATTTTGAAGAAGCAACACGATACAATTATCGTTTTAGATTTTGGAAGTCAATACAATCAGTTAATAGCACGTCGAATTCGTGAGTTCGGTGTATACAGTGAACTTCATCCACATACAATTACTGCAGAAGAAATTAAAGCAATGAATCCAAAAGGGATTATTTTCTCTGGTGGACCAAATAGCGTATACGGTGAAGGTGCATTACATTGTGATGAAAAAATCTTCGAACTAGGTTTACCGATCTTCGGTATCTGTTACGGTATGCAGCTTATGACACAACACTTCGGTGGTAAAGTAGAGCGTGCCAACCACCGTGAGTACGGAAAAGCTGTTCTTAAAGTAGAGAACGAATCAAAATTATATGCGAACCTTCCAGAAGAGCAAGTTGTATGGATGAGCCATGGCGACTTAGTAACTGGTTTACCTGAAGGATTCGTAGTAGACGCAACAAGTGAGTCTTGCCCAATTGCTGGTATGAGCAATGAAGCGAAAAACTTATACGGTGTACAATTCCACCCAGAAGTACGTCACTCTGAGCACGGTAACGATTTAATTAAAAACTTCGTATTCGGCGTATGTGGTTGTTCTGAAGGATGGAACATGGAGAACTTTATCGAAGTAGAATTAGAAAAGATTCGTGAAACTGTTGGAGACAAAAAAGTACTATGTGCACTTAGTGGCGGCGTAGACTCTTCTGTTGTAGCAGTATTAATTCATAAAGCAATCGGCGATCAGTTAACATGTATTTTCGTTGACCACGGTTTACTTCGTAAAGGTGAAGCAGAAGGCGTTATGAAAACATTTAGCGAAGGCTTCCATATGAACGTTATTAAAGTGGATGCACAAGAACGCTTCATGAATAAGTTAAAAGGTGTAGAAGATCCAGAACAAAAACGTAAAATCATCGGTAACGAATTCATTTACGTATTTGATGATGAAGCATCTAAATTACAAGGTATGGACTTCTTAGCACAAGGTACACTTTACACAGATATCGTTGAAAGTGGTACAGCAACGGCACAAACAATTAAATCTCACCATAACGTGGGTGGACTTCCAGAAGACATGCAGTTCAAATTAATTGAGCCTTTAAATACATTATTTAAAGATGAAGTACGTGTATTAGGATCTGAACTAGGAATTCCTGATGAAATCGTATGGCGTCAACCATTCCCAGGTCCTGGTCTTGGTATTCGTGTATTAGGTGAAATCACAGAAGAGAAATTAGAAATCGTTCGTGAATCTGATGCGATTTTACGTGAAGAAATTATTAAAGCGGGATTAGACCGTGAAATTTGGCAATACTTCACTGCACTTCCTGGTATGCGTAGCGTAGGTGTTATGGGTGACGAGCGTACTTACGATTACACAGTAGGTATCCGTGCAGTAACATCTATTGACGGTATGACAGCTGACTGGGCACGTATCCCTTGGGACGTACTAGAGAAAATCTCTGTTCGTATCGTAAACGAAGTGAAACACGTTAACCGTATCGTGTATGATGTAACGAGTAAGCCACCAGCAACTATTGAGTGGGAATAAATGAATAAATAGCTATGTACGTTGAAGTACCACGCTTTTAAACGGTGTTTTTAGAAGTGTGGTACTCATATGGAACTTTTTTGTTCCATTAAGTTATTTAGCGTCTTTGCGACAGCATCATGCTTGTTTGGATACAGATGTGAATAAACTTGCAGTGTCGTCTCGATTTTTTCATGACCTAATCTTTCCGATATCAATAATGGGCTATATCCTAATTCGATTAGAAGAGATGCGTGTGAATGTCTTAAATCATGAACACGTATCTTTTTTACATTTGCTTTTTGAATACCTCTCCTTAGTTCGTATAGTACATAATATTTTGAACAAGTGAATAGATGGGCAGTAGGCTTGGGTTGATATAGTTTTGTTTTATAGGTGGATATCAATTTGCTAAGGGATGCTGGTATATGAATGACTCTATTGCTCTTCGGTGTTTTCGGGGGATTTAAAATAATCTCACCGCGTACTCGTTGGAGTGATTTGGTAATGGATACTGTGTTTTTTTGAGCGTCAATATCTTTCCATTGTAGCCCTAACAACTCTCCAGATCGAATACCTGTCCAAAACAATATAGAGAACATCACTTTACTTTCTTCTTTTTCTAAGTGGTCATAAAATTGAAAAAAATCTTTCAAAGTCCAAAAATCCATGGAATCAGCTTGCTTTTTTCCGATAGTGCCTACTATACGAGATGGATTGATAGATAGACCATAAAATTTAACCGCAAAATTTAATATCGCATTTAATTGATTGTTAATGGTTTTTAAATACGTTGGACTGAGCCCTTGAGAAATTAAGTTGTTTTGCCATTTACGGATATGCATTGGTTTAATTTCATTTATAGCAAGTTTAGAGAAAAAAGGCAATATTTTGGAGCTGATGAGATATTTTTTATTTTCAAGAGTATTAGGTCTGATACGATGAACTATATCTTCCATATATAATTCTACAAGGCTGGAAAAGCTCATATCACTACTTTCATTATATTTTTTATGAAACTCTTTTTCCCAAGAAACGGCATCACTCTTTTTCTTGAAACCGCGCTTTTTCTTCTGTTTTTTATTCCCTTCATAATCACGATAAACAATTTTCACGTAGTACGTTCCTCGTTCATTATCTTTATAGATAGGCATGGTTGTATATCTCCTTTTATTTCGCTTAAAAATTGAAGGTTTTAAATTGTATGAATTGCTTAGGTATACCGTAAAGGCATGCAATTTGTTCAATAGAATATCCAGAATGCAGATAATGGTAAATTTCATCATCTGGTAACAGCAATTCAACAGCAAAAGTGTTTGCTTCTATTTCAAATTTATCGGTAGAAAAAAGTGTATTCTGGCTCAGAAAAGCTGTATTATCATCAGTGTGTCTGACAGCGTGTCCTAATTCGTGGGCACATACATATTTTTGGATAAACTCTTTTAGAGTGCAATTGATATGGATAATCTGCACACGCCTGCAGTAAAGATAGTATCCATAAATATGTTGTAGGTCTTCGAATATTAACTCAATGTTTCTATGTTTAGCTATTTTGAATGGATTGTTTGTTCCATGTTCTTTTATTAAATCTTGTACCTGTTTTTTTATATTGTTATTCAATTTAGTTCCTCCCTGGATCTCTATACTTCTTGGGAGTGAATTTTTTCTTAGCTATTTCTCTTGCTAAAAGCATTGAACGCTCGAGTGAATCTTTTAGTACCATTTTTGTAGCTTCATCGAGTGGTTCGCCGTCAAAGGCGGCAAAACCATCTGTTCCATCTTCTAAACCATCTAACATTTTTTCTAATTGTTTAGCAATGTCTTTTTTATCTTTTTCGGTTATTTCATAATATTTCCGCTCGGGTTGAGTGTCTTTTATTCGTTTTTTTACATCATAGCCCATTAACCAAGCGGGATTTATATTAAATTGTTTAGCAATAACTTCTACAGTGGTAATTTTGGGAGCCATTTTACCACTGCAATATCGGGATACTGTAGCGGCAGAAAGGTTAATCTTTTCTGCAATTGTATAAATTGTTTGGTCATGTTCTTCCATAATTTTTTTCAATCGAATGGGAAATATCTGTTTGTCTAAAATTTGTTTTTGAGCCATTTGAAAAATCGACCTCCTTATTCGATAGTATAAACAAGTTTGTTACAAAACGCAATAACGTTAGGGGTATAGATAACGAAAATGTTACGAAACGTATTGACATGCATTTTTTTCAGGTGTATTCTAAGTTTGTGTTACGAAACGCAACCAACGGTTGCAAAATGTATTGAATAGGGGTGTGATATATGAATAAAACACGAAGATATCCAGAATTAAACTATTTAAAAGGAAAGATAAGAGAATGTAATTCTAGTTACAGAGAGTTAGCAAAGGTAATAGGAATAAGTCCAACTACATTGAACGATAAGATTAATGGTTACTCTGTGTTCGATACAGAAGAAGTTAATAAAATTGTAAAAGAATTAAACATAGAGCCCAATGAGGTGGTTAGAATTTTTTTCTCTACGTATGTTTCGTTTCGTAACTAGCTGGAATTCAGAATGGGAGGAGGTTTAAATGATGGTTGTGTATAGATGTGAACATGTCATGGATTTTTTAAATATCAAGGAAACGAAAGCAAGGAAAATTATTAAACAGCTTAACGATGAATTAAAAGAAAAAGGGTATATTACGGTATCAGGGAGGGTTGCGGTAGATTATTTTCACGAGAGAACAAAAATTCCTAAAAGATAAGGGATTTTCAATAAGAAATTTTTCTTAGTGTACAAGAATAAGCAATGATTTATCTAAAGTAAGGTGAGTTCTCATGAGAGTAGCATTATTCGCAAGGAAAACTCAAGTGCGAAAAATAATGTGCGTATATATGCGAGTGAATTGTAAGTTTAGTGACATGAACCGTAAGGTTTCAAATCGAGGGAGGTGAATTAATTGAAGGAGGTAACACTAGTTTTTAAATCAGGAGTTAAAACAAGTTTTACAGTAGAACAATTTAAAACATTTAAAAATAGCTTTGGTTTTTTATCAGGAATTGAATATGAAGGTGCAACTCCGACAGTACCATTCCACATTAGTTTGAGTAATATCGATGCAATATTTGTGGAAGACATTGGTGGAAAGGGATCCACTAAAGAACCTGATCATCCAATTGAAGATTTCTATGGTTGTGAAATTCAGCAAGATGATAAGTATTTTATGTTTGGCCAGGATGCTGTACTTGAAGGGAATCTAACGAATTACTTAATTGCAGAACAAAATGTTGAATGTTTTCGAGCTGTATAAAAGGAGAAACCGCCAGTTGGGGCTGACGGCCTAATAAAAACACATGTTGAGGTCATTATATCATGAAATGAATTCATGTAAAGGAGTGAACGATCATAATTGAAAATCCAATGATTATAGGAAATCCAAATGATTCAGCGATAACGAATGTTATGGGGCATTGTGCGAGTTGCAATAAGGAAATCTACTGCGGTGAAGAGTACTTGGATTTTGAAGGTGATTGTATACACAATTCAACAGAATGCGTTAAGGAATACGTTGTTGTACATTCTACCCAAAAGATAGCAGGTGAATGAAATGAACTTACAACAAAAGATTGAAAGTGAGATATCCATTTTAAGGCGTCTAATTGATCGATACAAATTTTGTGATGATTCGGAATCCATTTGTATGGTGATTGCCTATGAATATGGATTGCAGGCGTTGATAGAAGCAAATGAAATGAGTAAACAAAAAGAGGTGCTGCCGTTTTGAATGGTGGAATTGAAGAACTAGAAAAGTCATTAAGTGTGGAACAACGAAGGTTAAGTGAACATAAAAGAGAGTTAGAAAGGCTAATAGAAAAGAAACCGATTGTGGAACAAAATATTTGGAACACGGAAAGTAAAATTTTTGATTTGGAAGCTTCTATTTTTGTTTTGAAAAGCATGGCGAAGGAGTGAATCAATTGGAAATTACAAACGGTGCTGCCATTACCAAAAGTAAAAAAGCAAAAATCATTATCTATTCAAAGCCAGGTAACGGTAAAACAACGGTTGCTGGATTGTTACCAGGTAAAACATTAGTCTTGGATATTGATGGGACAAGCCAAGTTTTAGAAGGCTATGAAAATGTAGATGTAGCTAAAATTGATGGTGAAAATCCACATGATAGCATCCTACAATTTTATGCATTAGCAAAAGTAAATATCGCTAAATACGATAACATCTTTGTTGATAATTTAACACATTACCAAAAGTTATGGTTACTTAAAAAAGGTGAAAATACGAAAAGTGGTATGCCGGAATTAAAGGATTACGCTTTACTAGATAACCATCTTTTAAAGGTAGTAGAAACGTTTAACTCATTAGATGCAAATGTTATTTTTACAGCTTGGGAAACAACAAGAAATATCATTCATGATGATGGGCAGCAATATACACAATTCATTCCAGATATTCGGGATAAAATCGTCAATCATATTATGGGAATTGTTCATGTGGTTGGTCAATTGGTTAAAAAGACAGATGGTACAAGAGGATTTGTTTTAGAAGGTAATCAAAGTGTTTTTGCTAAGAACCATCTTGATGTGCGGAAAGGCTGTATACAAGAAGAATTAATCATGTCATCCGCAAACTAATAAACAGGGGGAAATAAATAATGAGTTTCTTTAAATTTGATGAAACAAACGTAAATACAGGTTTTGAATTAGTTGCTGAAGGTAAATATGAAGCGGTAATTGTAAATGCGGAAGCTGGCAAAACACAAGCTGGTAAAGAGAAATTATCAATAGATTTTGAAATTCGAAGTGATGTAACACAACATCATCAAGGAGCAAAAGTGCTGTATAACATGTTTACGTTCGAACATGAGGTTTCGGTTAGAATCGTCAATTCTTTATTAAAAGCATGTGGTTTTGGAAATCATCATGCTTTCGCATCTGCTGAAGATATGGGGAAACAACTTCTCAATAAGAATCTACAAATCACAGTAAAACATGAAGAGTACGATAAGATTGTGGATGGTCAAAAACAAAAACGTACGGTAGCCAAGGCAAAATATTATGATGTGTCAGACGTAAATCCGATAATAAGTGGTCCAGCAGTAACAGTCGGTGATGATATGTTACCGTTTTAAATAACTACATAGAGAGGTTGGTTTGTACCGACTTCTCTTTTTTATATCTTAAAAGGCTAACCGGAGGTTGTAATGAAAAAGAATCCATACAATTTTAATGAGATACCAACAGAGCTGAAAAACTTACCGCAGTGGGTGCTTTGGCGCAAAGAAGAGAGAAATGGAAAACCGACGAAGATACCGTATCAAGCCAACGGCGAAATGGCGCAAGCAAATAATAGGCGTACATGGTCGACATTTGCAACAGCGGTCAAGTTTTATTTAGAAGGCGATTATGACGGAATAGGGTTCGTGTTCAGCAGGCAGGATAACTATATAGGAATAGACATTGATAAGTGTGTTGTGGCCGGAAAAACAAATACTTTTGCAACAGAAATTATCGATACATTAGACAGTTATACAGAGTTTTCACCATCAGGAAAAGGTATCCACATCATTATCAAAGGGAACCTTCCACAATCTGTTTTAGGTACTGGAAGGAAGAATACAAAACACGGTTTAGAAATTTACTCATACGGACGATTCTTCACATTCACTGGAAATCGAGAAAATTCTAATGATGTGTATGATCGTACGGATGAATTAGCAGAAGTGTTTGAACAGTATTTCGATGATAGTGACATACAAGGTCGCGTGAATTTAGCAGAATTTGAAAAAGATGAAATCAAAATTTCAAATGATGCTTTATGGGAGAAAATGTTCCGTAGTAAAAATGGCGATGAAATTCGCTCATTATACAATGGAAGCCTAATTAATAAAGATCATTCGGCAAGTGACCTTTCTCTATGTAACCATTTAGCATTTTGGACAGGGAAATCAGCAACACGAATGGATTCCATGTTTCGTGAGACGAGCTTAATACGTGATAAATGGGACGTTATCCATTTCAGAGATACAAACGAAACATATGGGGAAAGAACGATAGCAACGGCTATTTCATCTACTTCTTCCACAATTCTAGATTATAAGCAACCATTCGATGAATTTTCATTTGATTTTATAAGTGAAGATGTAGCTGAAGTTGTGGAAGACAAACTAAAAAGGAAATTTAAACTAACGGAACTTGGAAATGCGGAACGTATTGCTTACGAATACGGCCATGTAATTAAATTCGTTCATGATATCGGTTGGTATATATGGGATGGAAAACGATGGAGAGTGGATACGAAGAAAGAAATTGAAAGAATTACAGCAAAAGTTCTCCGTAGTCTTTCTAAATCAGAAGATGAATCGGAAATAAAATGGGCACGTATGTGTGAGCGTAGAAATGTAAGAATGAATAGTATCAAAGATCTTATGCCATTGGTCCCAGGAGCGCGTGAAGATTTTGATAGCCATAAATATTTATTCAATGTTGCAAATGGAATGGTAGACTTACAGACGGGGCAGCTTCGTCCACATAACCGGGATGTATATCTATCAAAAATCAGCAATATTACATTTGATGGGCAAGCGAAATGTCCAGAGTGGCTGAAGTTTTTAGAACAAATTTTTCAGGGGAATCAAGAGTTGACGGATTATATGCAACGACTAATTGGTTATTCTCTTACTGGAGAAATTACAGAGCAAATCATGGTGTTTCTCATTGGCGGAGGTTCCAATGGAAAATCAACCTTTATTAATATTATTAAG
Organism: Bacillus sp. FSL K6-0268; assembly: GCF_038005425.1. Lineage (NCBI taxonomy): Bacteria > Bacillati > Bacillota > Bacilli > Caryophanales > Bacillaceae > Bacillus > Bacillus sp. FSL K6-0268. The sequence continues at coordinate 3,238,343 of NZ_JBBOTF010000001.1, read as the reverse complement.
GACCTTATGGGTGAATACGGGAGACAAGCGAAATCAGATACTTTTATCAAGAAGAAAGAAACGGGAGCGAATAATGATATTGCTAGATTGGTGGGATCTCGTTTTGTATCTGCAATTGAAAGTGAGGATGGTGAACAATTATCAGAGACCTTTGTCAAGCAAATAACAGGTGGTGAGCCTATATTAGCAAGGTTCTTACGGCAAGAATTTTTTGAGTTCATACCCGAATTTAAAGTGTTTTTTACAACAAATCATAAGCCGGTCATAAAAGGTGTAGATGAAGGGATTTGGAGACGTATTCGTTTGATTCCATTCAATCTACAGTTACCAAAGGAAAAACGAGATAAGAAATTGCCAGAGAAACTTAGCTTGGAAATGCCGGGTATTCTAAATTGGGCGATTGAAGGTTGTCTGAAGTGGCAGCAGTCAGGTTTAAATGATACGGCGATTGTTAGGAAAGCCACAGGTGATTACAAAGAAGAAATGGATATACTTGGTCCATTTATGTTTGAGTGTTGTTTTAAAAGAGATGACGTTCAAATGGAAGCAAAACAATTATATGAAACGTATGCGAATTGGTGTTTTAGAAATGGTGAGCATCAATTAAAAAATAGGGCATTTTATCGGATTTTGGAAACGCAGGGTTTTAAAAGAGAGCGTGGCAACAGAAATAAGTATTACATCAAAGGTGTTACTTTAGTAGACCAAAATAATACTGATAAGCAATCAAAGTTACTGGAAAACGAAGAAAATAGTGAGAATGTTACTAAAAGTAACAAATTTAAAATCTCGTAAAAAACCTTATGTATCAAGGGGTAAAGTTGTTTTTTATACTCTTTTTGTTATTTTTGTTACTAAGTACAACCATAAACAAAAAATAAATATATATATATTCTTTATTAGGAGCGCTAAAGGTCTCACGCGGTAACATTGGTAACAAAAGTACTTCAATCCCTTGTGGTTCTAAGGGTGAAGTGTGTTATTTTTTAGTAACATATACTGATTTTAGGTGTTTTTCAGTAACAATTTTAAATAATTTTTGATAACAAGAATGGATGAATAAAATGTTTGAAAAATTTATTGAGGAAAATATCGAACGAGATAGTAAGAATTTTGAGCTATTAGAAAACTTATATAAGCGTTACTTAATATATTGCAGAATTTATAAATTGAAACCTATTGGTAGGAATGGATTTACTTATAGATTTACTAAAAATCGAATTGGAGCATGGCATAAATCGAAAGGAAAAACAGCTAGATGGGGAGTGAAACTACTACCATGCAAGTATTAAAAATTGTATCAGACATTTGGAAATCAGGTGCAAATATCTATCTAGATCCAAATGATAACCGAATGGGAATAACGAGACAAAACTTAATTTCAACGGAAGTGATGCGAGCTGCAGAACAACATTTTCAGGAAATCCATACATGGTTTCAATCCTGGAAGAATGAGAGTGTGGAGGAAATCACCATGTTGAAAATCTTGTATCAATTCTGTGGATGGGAGCATAATCAAAAATTAAATGACTGGTTACTGGCCGATACGGATTCATTACAACTGTTTTATGACTGGACGATTGTTCTTGCGAAGAATGGATGGACAGACATCTATGAAGACTATCGCCCATTTCAAAATGATAACTCAAATGCAATGGCAAGAAAGATATATGAACGTGCAGTTATACATGCGAAGAAAGGAGTAGGAGCATGATCAGTTATCGTTATACCGATACGGAAATAAATAACATTCTTAAAACACTCACCATCGTGATGGATACGAGAGAGAAAGATAATACTCATATTCGAGATTATTTACATCAAAAGGGAATATCGATAAAAAATCAAAAATTAGATACTGGCGATTACGGCTGTATGATACCGAAAAATGAAGAGCTGGGCATATTTCGTGATATCTATTTAGATAGCCGAGTAGAACGGAAAGCCCATATGGATGAAATCACAGGAAATTTACAAAAAAATACGCAAACAGCATTTGAGAATGAATTAATTCGATCAAAAGAGATTCCCTTCACCTTAATTGTGGAGGACCTACATGGATATGGAAAGATGTTGCAAGGGAAGTATCATTCCAAATATAATCCACTAGCGTTACTGGGAAGGCTAAATACATTTAAAGCAAAATACGGTTTTGAAATCGTGTATTTGGATAAGAAATTCAGTGGGAATTGGATTTATCATCATTTTTATTATCAAGCGAAACATTACTTTAAATTGGGGGCTTTTTAGGAGATAAAAAAGAGGACTCTTATATGAGAGCCCTGAGAGGAAATTAGGTGAATCGCAAATTCAAAAAATTGGCGTATGAATAGTATATCCAAAGTATAAAAATATATACAACAAAGCAGCTAGCAAATGCTAACTGCCCAGTTGATAAGAGGAATTTCGTTAAATCAGGTCTCAGTTTTCAATAGATTCAGCTATTCACCAGCTTATGGATAGTATGAGCAGAAATTAGAATTTTATGCAGGAAGGAAAACATGAAAGCATATAGCAGGCTAGGTACATCATGTATACGAGTATAAAGTGAAACAAAAGTATGTTTTGAAGAAAAAAGACTGACAGAAACCTAGGAAATCGGGGGTTGAATTCTTTCTGAATACCATAGGTATCTAGAAGGGTAAAGTATCTGTAAATGGATGTTAAGTATGTATAATGAGTTTTGAGAATGCAAGGTGTGTTTTTGAAGGGCTTATCTGTAACCTACCTTGTCATCATGAAAAATAGAGAAATTTGAGGAGTCCACACCATGAATGCAAAAGAAATAAGAATGTATATATTAGATTTGCAAGACAAGCATTGCGCAACGTGTGAATATCGGGCAAATCAGTCTCCGAAGTATTGTTTGAAGAATTGTAAGGTTGGAGAAGAATTGTATAGATTAGGAAAAAAATTAGCTCCTTGTGTAGGACAAGTCAGAGAAAATCCGAAACGGAAAAATTGGGAAGAATTGATGCCGAAAATTTTAGAAATGTTACAAAGAGAACTACCGATGTATGTAATTGCTATAGAAGTAAACTGTGAAGTGAACACGTTGCAGAAGCAACTCAAAAAAATGGGATTATGGCAGTCAACAAGCAGAAAACAAATACAAGAAAATGCTCATAAAAGATGGGATGAACGATGTAAACAAGCTGTCATGTTCGTGAAAAAGGACTTACTTATCAAGCAATCTGTCAGCAATTAGGGTGTAGTCGGAACAGTTTGTATCATCACCTTAAAAAAAGAGGGCTAAAGTAAACATGAAACCGATGTGTGTATAGAATTACAAAATTATAAAAGTGTAGATGTGGTGAGGTAGAAATAACAGGAACGAGAGTAGGTGTATCGTCATTGTTCAATTGGCTGAAAGAATATCAAAGGTTAGAAGAGGAGATTGCCTATTTAGAATATAATCTAGATAAAACAAAAGCAGAATTAAAACGCTGGATTCATGGTGATTTACAAGACGTCCGTTTAACGGCTGGATCAGAAGGTGCGAAGGTAGAAGAACGTATAGAAGCAATTGAATATGAGTTAGCGCACAAGATGAACGCAATGCAGGATGTATTGAAATTGATAAATAGGTTCAAAGGTTTAGAAAATAAAATGTTAAAAATGAAATATGTGGACGGAATAACGTTAGAAGAAATAGCAGAGAGCATGAATTACAGTTCTAGTTATATCTATAAGAAACATGCGGAAATCATAAAAAGAATAAAATTTGCTGAAGAACTTGCACTTTACTGACACTCAGTTTTATGAATGTTCACTCTTGAAAATATCGATTATAGTAATAACATAAGAAATTGCCGAAAAGGTAACTGGTATATAGTTGTTTTTTTAAAAAAAATCAATGGGACAAAGCTCAAAAAGATAATATCAGAGACAGAATCCAAACGACGATGGAAGTTGTTAACTCATAAAAGATTACTTTTAGGAATGTTTTGTGAAGAGGAGAAAGAAACATTCATGTAAATATTGTCATTAGGCCAAACATGATGAAGTATTTTGAAAGTTCACAGAGTATATAAATTGTTATCACAGAGTGGTCACAACAAATTAAAATGAATTTGCTATAGTAAACAGTATCAATGGTATATAGCAAGGGAATGATGGGCAACTTATATACTGTTGACACTTGATTTCATCGTATTGTGTAAACAAATCCAATCGAGTAAGGGGAAGGTTTTCCCTTTCTTTGAGAATATAGCAAAGTTTATTAACTACAAGAAGCTGTATGCTGAAAGGTGCGGAAACACCAAACTAGATGATGTTATTTTGTTTTATGAATGTATGTACATGTTTTTACTTAAAGCACGGTTTAATCCTATAGGCTCAGGAGGACTGTGCTCTTTTTTATGGATAAGGATTTGATAGCGTGAATGTTGAAGAAAAATAATGATGATGTGTAGGAGATGTCGTAATCTTATTGGCGTCTTGTTGGTTAAGGAAGGAAAAGCGTAATTGCTAGTGTAGATTAAGCATATAAATACGTATTTCAAAGTGGACATATTTATATCCTGAATTTATTACAATGTTATTTGGAGAAATAGAAATATTTATAAATTATATAATATAGAAAAATTATTACATTCAAGAGGTACAAATTCGATGCGACGTGAAAAAGAGCTGTTAAAACAATGGAAGGCGGATTTGCAAGCTGTTCAAGAAGAGAAAAGGTTGAGAAAACAAGCTAAGAAAAAAAATAAGAAATATAGCATTCCAGGTAATGTGGCTGAATTTATGAATGGTAAGGATACGTATCGTAAAGAGAATGGGGTATGGAAAAGCAGAAATAAATAACGGTAGGGTAAATAAAGGGATCCAACTCATAGCAATTTTTGTAGGCGCTGTCGTAATCGATATAGCGTCCTATTTGTTATTAAAGAAAGATAAGAATAAACGTGTAGCATTTGCTAAAGAAGAGTTTGAGACTTGGAAGAAAGAAAATAACGATAAGGAGAGTGAATGTAAATGATTACTGAAGTTAGAAAAACAATATCAGGTACAGAGTATTGGGATAACGAAAAGAAGAAGAGTCTATTTGTGTCAACTGGTGAAGAACCAGGATTTGAAGTAACGGTTAATCCTGAGAGCATGATTGCAGATAAAGGATTTGCAACAGGAGGGTATTTGACTAAAGATAAGTTAGTAATTGGTGAATCAGGAACCGAGTTTATCTTAAGTAACAAGACAGTAAAAGAATTACGTGAGTATGCTGATGAGCTAGGCATTGAGATTCCTTCTGATATTAAAAAGAAAGAAGACATCATTGAATTGCTATCATGAAGTACTGTGACTTCAATGGCTGCCATAATAAGATAAGTAAAGGACGTTACTGTGGGGAACATAAGCGTAACAAACCAAGGAAGAAGAAAGATAAGAAGAACATCTACCATCATGATAACAAACCATTCTATCGAACTGATGCATGGAAGTATGTTAGGTCAAAGGTATACGAAAGAGACAATGGCTGCTGTCAGCGATGTGGAAGGTTCGTCTTTGGTCGAAGTGCTCATGTTCACCACGTAATACCAATCAAAGAAGATCAAACTCTTAAATTAGAAGAGAATAACCTCAGATTACTTTGTCCAGTTTGTCATACAATCGAAGAAAATGAAGATAAACCGAAAAAAGTATTTCCGAGTTATTTTGGAAGCCCCCCTATCAAAAATTAAAATTTCCTCTTTGGGGAGGATAGGTAGCTTGGGGGCACATCAATGGTTGCACGATGTTGAAAAAAGTAAGGGGGGTGTGAAAATGGCTTATATGTCGAAAAAGAAAAGGCTAGAAATGTTAGATGTGGCAAGGGATGAAGAGCGAAATAGAATCATACAATTATTGACTGAGGAGGACAATTTTACACCTTTCTTAGAACCACTACTTGAAAATTATGTAGATGCTTTTATCATTTATAAAACGATGTTTGAAGAATGGAAAGAGGATGGGTTTCCGCCTACAAAAACGCATCAGAACAAGGCTGGCGCAATCAATGTGATGAAGCATCCGCTCGCACAGCAGGTAGAAACCTGGAATGATAAGAAGAATAAAATGCTAGAAGCTCTCGGAATGACGAATAAGGGGAAAAGTCTACAAAAAGCGTCCCAAAATGAAAAAAATAGCCTATCTCATGAACCAAAAGATGAATTAGCAGTTCATCGAGCCAAATGGCGGAAATCTACATGATGATTAAACTAGGCGTGAACTATGCGGATCAGTATGCAAGTCACGTCATGGAGCATAAAAAGAAATACCCGAAATCGATCATTCTTGCGGTAGAGCGATATAAGAAGTGGAAAAAAAGAAAAGATATTTGGTTTGAAGTAGATCGAGCAAATGAAATGTTAGATTTCGTTCAATCTTTCATCCGCCATGTGAAAGGACCACTGGCCGGTCAATTGATGGAATTAGAATTGTGGGAAATGTTTGTCTTTGCTAATATGTATGGTTGGTATCGTAAAAATGAAAAAGGGAAAGATGTCCGTGTTGTTCGAGAGGCCTATGTGCAAGTGCCAAAAAAGAATGGGAAAACAATTATTGCCGCAGGTGCACTGCTCTATGCGATGTATGGAGAACTGGAACTGGGAGCGGATTGTTATTGTGCAGCATCTGATTATGAACAAGCACAAAATGCAGCGGAACCTATTGCGCAAGCAATAGAAAACTCGGAACCGTTGGCACGACATACACAGGTGTATAAAGGAATCAATGGTACAGTGAGTGGTGCCATGTACCGATATCATAAAAATGGTATTGCTTATCAGAATAAATTTAAGGTATTAACTAAAAACACGAAGGGTCTTGAGGGAAAGAACCCCTATTTTGTATTGAACGATGAGTTACATGCACAAGAAAATATGGACATGTACGATAATTTAAAATCTGCCCAGGTATCTCGTGAACAGCCCATGATGCTGAATATTTCAACAGCGGGTAAAGGTTCATCGAGTGTTGGGATGCGTGTCTATAAACTAGCAAAAGAAGCGCTAGAAAAAGATAATGATGATCCTTTATTTGTTGCGATTTGGGAGCCAAATAAAAAGTATGATTGGGAAGATCGTAAAGTGTGGGAAATGGTGAACCCGAATATTGGTGTTTCCGTTACAATGGAACAACTCGAGAATGAGTATAAAAAAGCACAACAATCCGCACACTCAAAAGCAGAATTTCTATCCAAACACTTAAATGTTTTCGTAAATGGTGCTGATAATTATTTTGAACAGGATCAAGTACAACATGTTCTTGTGGAAGATTTGGGTGATCTGACCGGGGAAACTTGTTATATCGGTTTGGATTTATCCAAAACAACAGATTTAACATGTGTCAGTTTGAATTTTCCTACACACGATGAGGAAGGGACATCCATTTTGAAAGTAAAACAGATGTATTTTCTTCCAAACGACAAGGTTGATTTTAGGGAAAAGGAAGACAATGTTCCTTATACAAGTATGGTGGAACGTGGTTTTGCCATGTTTTGTGACGGAAAGATGATTGACCAGGATCAAGTGATGGCATATATCGTTGCATGCATGGAGTTGTACGATGTACAACAAATCAATTATGATCCAGCGATGTCTCAAAAATTAATCGAGAAGCTTGAAAATCTCGGCTTAGAGTGCATTGCAGTCAATCAGTATCCAAACGTGATGAACGCCATGCTGGATGATACAGAGGTACTCCTGTATGAAAAACGTTTATTTACAGACAATCCATTATTTGTCTATTGCGCTCTGAATGTGGTGGTTGTGACAAATATCAACGGAATGAAAGCACCAAGTAAGCGGCAGTCCAAAAAGAAGATTGATGGATTTGTGGCCTTTTTAGTTGCCCATAAAGAAACAATGATGTTGCTGGACGATGTGAGTGAAGAAGGAATGGATGCATTAATTGGTGAGATTTATAGGTAGGAGGTGGAAAATTGGGTTTACGAGATCGGTTTTCAAATTTTTTATGGAAACAAGCGGAAAAGCGTGGCTATCTTGACGATGTGTTAGGAAAAAGTATTCGGTATGGTGGCGTGTATGTAACGGATTCTAATATTTTACAATCTAGTGATGTGTACGAATTATTGCAAGATATCAGTAATCAAATGGTATTGGCTGATATTGTTGTGGAGGATGAATGTGGTAATGAAATAAAAGATGATGTTGCACTTCGTATTTTAAAGAACCCGAATGATTATCTCACACAATCTGAATTCATTAAGTTAATGACCAATACCTATTTACTCGAGGGAGAAACGTTCCCTATATTGAATGGAAATCAAATACATCTAGCTTCTAATGTTTTTACAGAGTTAGATGACAATTTAATAGAGCATTTTCACATTGGTGGGCAAGAGATTCCACCATTTATGATTCGACATGTGAAAAATATTGGCTCCGATCATTTGAGAGGGAAGGGAATTCTTGATTTAGGAAGAGATACACTAGAAGGTGTGATGTCAGCTGAGAAAACGTTAACGGACAAATATAAAAAGGGTGGACTATTAGCATTCTTGTTACAGTTGGATGCTCATATTAATCCGCAGAATGGTGCGCAGTCCAAGTTAATCAATGCCATTTTAGATCAACTGGAATCCATTGATGAATCAAGGTCTGTTAAAATGATTCCGCTTGGAAAAGGGTATAGCATTGATACACTGAAAAGTCCGTTAGATGACGAAAAGACGCTAGCATACTTAAATGTATATAAAAAGGATTTGGGTAAGTTTCTAGGCATAAATGTGGATACATATACAGAGCTAATCAAAGAAGACATTGAGAAAGCAATGATGTATATCCACAACAAAGCGGTGAGACCCATCATGAAAAATTTTGAAGACCATTTGAGTCTTCTTTTTTATGGGGAAAATTCGGGGAAACGAATCAAATTTAAGATGAATATTTTAGATTTTGTTACGTATAGCAACAAGACAAACATCGGTTACAACCTGGTACGTACGGCTATTACTTCACCTGATAACGTTGCCGGTATGCTTGGATTCCCGAAACAAAGTAGACCTGAAACGCAAGCAATATATATTTCAAATGATATAACTGAAATCGGTAAGAAAGAGGCGGCGGATGGTCTGTTGAGGGGAGGTGAAAAGAATGAAAATCGAAGTCAGAGGTAACCAAGTCATACTAGATGGTTATGTAAATGTTGTGGATAGAGAAAGTCGCCTATTGCCTTCTCCAAGGGGGTATTTCAAAGAAAGAATTGTCCCAAAAGCGTTTGAAAAAGCGTTACAGAAAGCAAAAAATGTAGACTTGCTGTTTAACCACGATAAAAACAAAAAGCTTGGTTCAACCCAAGACGGAAATCTGGAATTGTATGAAGACAATATTGGGTTACGAGCTATTGCTACAGTTACAGATGAACAAATAATTGAGAAAGCAAGGAATAAAGAATTACGTGGTTGGTCATTTGGTTTTGTTTCTGAAAAAGATTCATGGGAAGAAGGTGAATCTGGAGTGCAAAAGCGTTCGATTGAAGAACTAGAGCTGTTAGAAGTATCTATTTTGGATATGACACCAGCCTATGTTGCCACTTCGATTGAAACTAGAGGCGAACAGACAGCTATGATTGAAATGAGAAGGGAAGAAACAGCGGTACAAACAGTTGTGGACGAAGAAAGGGAAGAAAGAAATCATTTGATTCAACAAATAAAAACTGTTTTGGAGGGAATATAGGATGAAGGTAAAAGAAATTTTAAATGCATCTTTAACAAGAACAAAATCTAGATTAGCAGAATTACAAAGTAAAGTTGAAAAAAATGAGGTGCGTTCAGAAGAATTAACAGCTGTAAAAGCAGAAGTAGAGCAATTAACATTAGAGGTACGAACGATTTCAGAAGAATTAGCAGCACTAGAAGAGGAAGAAAAGGAAGAGGATCCAGACAAAAAGAAAGATGATGATCTAGAGAAAAAAGGAGATGCAGAAGCCAAAGAAAATCCGGATGCAAAAACGGAACTGTCAGAAGAACAACGTTCTGTTATTTCAGCATCTATCGCAGCGGCTCTTTCTACGAAAGGTCATACATCTACAATCAACAAAGAAAAGGAAACTCGTTCCGCTTTTGCGAACTATATTGTGGGGAACATTGATGAAACGGAAGCTCGGGCTTTAGGTTTAGTTACTGGAAACGGTTCTGTTACGATTCCAGATTTCTTAAGTAAAGAAATACTTACGTATGCACAAGAAGAAAATTTCTTACGCCGATTAGGGACAGGTGTAAAAACAAAAGAAAATATTAAATACCCTGTTTTAGTGAAAAAGGCAGAGGTACAAGGTCATAAAACTGAGCGAACAACGAATGAAATACCAGAAACGGATATTGAATTCGATGAAATCGAACTATCTCCAATAGAATTTGATGCGCTTGCTACGGTAACGAAAAAGTTATTAGCACGTACAGGGTTACCAATTGAACAAATTGTGATGGACGAATTGAAGAAAGCTTACGTTCGGAAAGAAATTCAATACATGGTACATGGTGATGAGAAAGACAATGTAAATGATGGGGCATTAGCAAAGAAAGCAGCTGTATTTCAAACGGATGAGAAAGATTTATACAATGCATTGGTAAAAATGAAAAATACACCAGTGAAAGAAGTGCGTAAAAAAGGTCGGTGGGTATTGAATACTGCAGCACTAACAAAAATTGAAACCATGAAAACAGATGATGGTTTCCCATTACTTCGTCCATTCAATCAGGCAGAAGGCGGAATTGGTTACACGTTATTGGGCTTCCCTGTGGAAGAAGAAGATGCGATTGATGTTCCTCGTGTGCCAGATACACCAGTTTTCTATTTTGGTGACTTCTCTAAGTTTTATATTCAAGATGTGATTGGTTCATTAGAAGTACAAAAGTTAGTGGAGTTATTCGCACGTACAAACCGTGTTGGTTTTCGTATTTGGAACTTATTAGATGCACAACTTATTCATTCGCCATTTGAAGTTCCCGTTTATAAATATGTGTTGAGTGGAGTAGCGACACCCTAATCAGCCGCTTCCAATTGGCGAAGCGGTAATCGGTAAGAATTTAATCATTGAATAGGAGAGCGAAAAGAATGGTAAACACAAAAGAAGCATTAAAAGCAGTGTTTGTAACTGGGTATACACCGAAGCAACAAGATTTTACTGATTTGATTGATGTAGCAGGAGCGCAAGGTCCTAAAGGGGATAAAGGAGACAAGGGAGAGACAGGAGTTGCTGGTGCGGAAGGTGCTGACGGAAAAAATGGAACAAATGGCACTGGAGTGAAATCTATTTCTTTGACTGTTGATGGCACTGGAAAAGTAACAGGTGGAATATGGATTGGAACAGATGATAAGTCAAATAGTATTACCATCAATAGTTAGTATGGGGAGGAACTATGAATAATCTAATTGCTAAGTTAAAATCACATATTCATTGGGAAGAGGGCATGGATGATTCTATGCTCTCTTTTTATATAAAACAAGGTCAGCGATATGTAAAAAAAGCATGTGGAAAAGAAGCTGAATACCTGGTCATTATGTGCGCAGGTATTTTTTATGAATATCGTGTGGCGGAAAAAGAATTAGAACAGGCTTTAGATGCTTTAACACCATTCTTTGTCCAGGAGGTGTATGATGCTGAAGAGGAAGACGAATAAACTCAAATGGATGGGTGAGCTACTGAAATTAGGAGAAACCATTGACCCGGAAACAGACCGTGTTGTGATGGGATATCCGTTCGAACGGAACATTCGTTATAACAATATTGGCGTTACGGCTACGGATAAATTTACAACGACAGATACGAATGAAATCATAAAGAAAATAGAGGTTCGTATCGATAGGGATATGGAAAATAATCAAAAGGATTACCGTGTAAAAGTTGGCGGCCGTATCTATAATATTGAGCGCATTTATGTACGTGAAGAAGACCGATTGATGGAGGTGTCATTGTCCTATGCAAATTAATTTTGAGCAATTACGAACGCTTATGAAACAAACGGGCATTCCAGTATATCGTGATGAAGCCCCTACAACAGCAAACTATCCTTATATTGTGTATGAATTTGTGAATGAGCAGCATAAGAGAGCTTCTAATAGGGTCCTAAAGGATATGCCACTTTATCAAATTGCAGTTATTACAAACGGAACTGAAAAAGATTATGAGCCATTAAAGGCTGTTTTTAACGAAGCAGGCGTGTCGTATTCTCAATTTGATGGAATGGGTTATGATGAGAACGACGACACTATCACACAGTTTATAACGTATGTGAGGTGCATTCAGTAATGGCTTCAAATAACAATGGTTTTGCTGAAGCTTTAGAAGATATGAATACGCTATTACGAGTGAATAAAAAGGTGGAACTAGATGTATTAGACGAAGCAGCGAAGTATTTTGCTAGTAAATTAAAACCGAAAATCAAAGCATCCAATAAAAACAAACGGACACATTTAAGAGATAGCCTAAAGATTGTTGTGAAAGATGATCGTGTATCTGTGGAATTTAAAGATGAAGCTTGGTATTGGTATTTAGTTGAACATGGCCATAAAAAAGCAAATGGTAAGGGTCGTGTGAAGGGATTACACTTTGTTCAGAATACCTTTGATGCCGAAGGTGATCGGATTGCTGATAAGATGCTGCAAAAAATAGTAAATAGAATGTGAGGGTGATAGACATGCCAATTGAAAATAAGGACATTCAATATACGGTAGGGATTGAAGATTTATATCTGTGCTTGATGAAGGGGACGGAAACGTCTCAGACGATGCCAACGTACGAGGATACCATTTATCAGCAAACCAACATTACAGATTTAACAATTTCGACGACATCTACTAATTTTACAAAGTGGGCATCTAACAAAAAAATTATTAACATTGTCAAAAATACAGCGTTTGGATTAGCTTTTAATCTTGCTGGTTTAAACCGTGAAGTAAAGGATAAACTCTTCGCCAAAGTGCGTAAAAAAGGTGTCTCTTTTGAAACCGCAAAGCCGAAAGCATATCCGAAATTTGCAGTAGGTGTTGTATTTCCTCTGAATGATGGAACCAAGCTTGTTCGTTGGTATCCAAAATGTACAGTCGCACCAGTAGAAGAATCTTGGAAAACACAAAATGAAGAAATGACAGTGGATGATATTGCCTATACGATTACAGCTGATCCGCTACTGTACAATGATGTTACGCAGGCTGAATTGGATACAGGTCATCCAGAAGCAAAAGGAATCAAAGTGGAGGATTTCTTAAAACAAGTGATTTGTGATGAATCGCAACTGGCTGGTCTAGGTGGAACGACTGAAACAGGTAAATAAGGAGGGGCATTATGGCGCGTTTAAGTGATTTAGTAAATGTAAATATAACTAGAAATAGCATTCAGATACAGGGTGTTTCAATCCCTGTTGTTTTTACTTTTGAATCTTTCCCTTATGTGGAAGAAGCATACGGCACGCCCTATCATGAATTTGAAAAAGAAATGAATGATATGTTAGCAAAAGGTCAATTTAGTTTGGGAGAAAATGAAGCGAAATTGATGCGTGCATTAATTTATGCGATGGTACGTAGCGGCGGTACGGAATGTACATTAGATGAATTGAAAGGTGCCATTCCTATGAATGATTTACCTGACATCTTCATCGTTGTCTACGAAATTTTCAGTGGCCAAACGTTCCAGTATTCTGATATGGAGAAGCTGAAGCAAGAAAAAAAGTAAAAAACATACTGACGAAAAAGGATGAATCTCAGTCGGAACTCGACTGGGATTTTTATTTTTATGTCGGTAATACGTTGCTGGGTTTAAGTATGGATGACTTCTGGAAAATCACACCTGCCCATTTTCTGAAACAATTCATCATGCACCTCAGATATAACAATCCGGATGCATTACATGAGCAGAAACCAAAACAAATCTACACGTTAGATCAAACACCATTTCTATAAGAAATGAGATGAGAAAGTGCCAGGGAATAGTAAAGAAAGAAACGTTGTTCTCAATTTTAAAATGGATGGTCAAGTTCAGTATGCAAATACATTGAAACAAATCAATATGGTTATGAATAATGCAGCGAAAGAATATAAAAATCATATTGCAGCAATGGGCCAAGATGCAACGATGACGGATAAACTTCTTGCTGAAAAGAAGAAGCTTGAAATTCAAATGGAAGCAGCCAAGAAACGTACAGCTATGTTACGTGCTGAATATCAAGCTATGTCTAAAGACACAAGTACAACCGCCGAACAACTCAATAAAATGTACGGGAAGTTGCTTGATGCAGAACGTGCTGAAACTTCTCTTGATCATGCAATGAAAAGAGTGAATGAAGGTCTTTCCGAACAAGCAATTGAAGCGAGGGAAGCACGTGGAACTTTATTGAATTTACAAGAGGATTCTAAGAAGCTTGAAGCTGAACAGAAGCGTTTGACAAGTTCATTCAAACTTCAAAATGCTGAATTAGGTCAAAATGCTAGTGAAGCGGATAAGTTAGAATTAGCGCAGAAACAACTACGTCAGCAAATGGAAATGACTGATAGGGTCGTCCACAACTTAGAACAACAATTAGGTGCAGCAAAGCGTGTGTATGGTGAGAACTCTACTGAAGTGCAGCAACTTGAGACTAAATTAAACCAAGCCAAAACGACAGTAAAGCAATTCGAAAACTCTTTACAGAGTGTCGGGCGAAGTGGTTCACAAGCTGCTGATGGTATGGCTGAAATCAATAAGAAACTTGATAGGAACAATGTAATGGAAGCCACTGAAGTTCTACAAGGAATATCTGAAAAGTTAATTGAAATGGGAAGGTCAATTGTAAATACAGCAATAGAGTTTGATGGATCACAGAGGAAAATTCAAGCTTCATTAGGATTAACTGGGAAAGGTGCCGAAAACCTTCAAAAGATTGCTGTTGATACTTGGAAAAAAGGTTTTGGTGAAAATCTGGAAGAGGTAGACAATGCACTGATAAAGGTCTATCAAAATATGCGCGATGTTCCACATGAAGAATTACAAGGTGCATCGGAAAACGTTTTGACATTAGCTAAAGTTTACGATGTTGATTTAAACGAAGCGACTCGTGGTGCAGGGCAGTTGATGAGTCAGTTTGGTTTATCAACACAGGAAACCTTTGACTTACTGGCTGCCGGTGCTCAAGAAGGTCTTAATTATTCAGACGAGTTATTTGATAACCTCTCTGAATACGCGCCTTTATTCAAACAAAGTGGTTTTAGCGCGCAAGAAATGTTTACCATTCTTGCGAATGGGACAAAAAATGGTTCGTATAATCTGGATTATATTAATGATCTTGTGAAAGAATTCGGTATTCGTGTACAGGATGGGTCGAAAGGTGTTTCTGAGGGGTTCGGTGGTTTATCAAAAGAGACACAAAACGTATGGAAGTCATTCAATGAGGGAAAGGGAACCGCAGCGGATGTGTTCAACGCTGTATTAGGTGACCTGCAAAAGATGGATGACAAAGTAAAGGCAAACCAGATTGGTGTTGCCTTATTTGGCGTGAAATGGGAAGACATGGGCGCGGCAGCGGTATTAGGATTAAATGATGTTCATGGTGGTCTTGGTGATGTAACTGGCCGTATGGATGAAATGAAGAAACTTCAGGAAGAATCTTTGGGGCAGCAATTCCAAAAAGCAGTAAGAGAAACACAGGCTGCGTTAGAGCCACTTGGAAAGAAATTTGCAGAATTAGCGAAAGATATTTTACCTCCAATTGTTGATGGAGTTAAATCTGTAATGGACTGGTTCAGTAAGTTGTCTGAAGCTGATCAAACACTTTTAATCGTGATGGGTGCATTAAGTACAGCGTTTATTATTCTAACTCCAATTGTAGCAGCTCTCGCTGTTTCATTTGGTGCGTTGAATCTGGCGTTTTTACCTGTGATAGCTACCATTGCAGCAGTTTCCTTGGTGATAACTGGTATTATCATGTTAATAAAAAACTGGGGTGCCATAACTGACTGGCTTTCTGAAAAGTGGTCACAATTTTCATCCTGGTTTGGTGGATTGTGGTCTAGTATAGTTCAAGTCTGTAGTGATGGTTGGTCTTCTACAGTTGAGTATTTCTCAGAAGCCTGGTCTTCTTTTGTGGAAATGCTGCATAGTTTCTTTGACCCCATAGGTCAGTTTTTTAGTGATTTATGGTCTGGAATTGTCGAAACAGCATCGTCTTGGTGGTCGAATCTTGTCACAACTGCATCAAGCTTGTGGGGAGCATTGACACAAGCCTGGCAAGATACTTGGAATACGATACTGACCGTCTTAGATCCTATTATTTCGGCAGTTTCTACGATACTAGAAGCGGGATGGTTGCTGATACAGGCAGGTACACAAATTGCCTGGGCAGCCATAAGTAAGTACATGATTGATCCGATTACTGAGGCGTATAACTGGTGTAAAGAAAAGCTCGGTGAGCTTGTTTCTTGGTTAAACTCACAATGGGAAACAGCGAAATCTTATACACTCACAGCATGGAATTTGGTAAAACAGTATGTGATTCAACCGGTTCAAGAATTGTGGGATTGGACGAAAGGAAAGATTGGGGATTTAGTATCATGGGTGAATTCAAACTGGGAAACATTAAAATCCTACACACTTTCAGCGTGGAATGTAGTCAAACAATATGTTATTCAACCAGTTACAGATGTCTATCATTCAGTCAAAGAAAAATTTGGTGAAATGTATACCAGTGCAAAAGAGAAATTTGACGCTGTAAAAAATGCAGCGATGGAAAAATTCGAAGCAGCTAAACGTTTTATTATTGATCCAATTAAAGATGCGGTGGAAAAAGTGAAGGGATTCATTGATAAAATCAAAGGGTTTTTCAATGATTTGAAATTAAAGATTCCGAAACCGGAAATGCCTAAAATGCCACACTTCAGTCTGCAGACTAGTACGAAAAATATTTTGGGTAAAGACATTACTTTCCCATCTGGTATCGATGTCCAATGGCGTGCAAAAGGAGGTATCTTTACTAGACCTACCATTTTCGGTATGAGTAATGGTCAGTTGCAAGGTGCAGGAGAAGCGGGGCGAGAAGCAGTTTTACCGTTGAATAAAAAGACACTAGGTGCGATTGGGGAAGGGATTGCAGCAACGATGTCTACGGAACCAACTATCGTCAATATTTATAATCCTTCCGTAAGAGAAAATCGTGATATCGACCGCATGGTTGGAAAAATAGATGATGCACTGGCTCAAAAAGGACGTCATGCAAAAATAGGAATCGGGAGGATGACTTAATTGTTGGATATAGGAATCGATCATGAATTAGCAAGTAGCTACGGATTAGGTTTAGTAGGTCGTCCAGTAATCCCAACGGCAAAACAAAAGGTAGAACACATAGAAATACCAGGACGACACGGTTCCCTTACGAAGAAAGGTGCATATGAAAATATCCCTCTTAAGGTGAAATTCAATATGTTGGAAAAGGAGAATATAAAGCTCTTTCTACGACGTGTAAAACCCTGGTTATTACAGGGAAAAACACTCTTTTTTACAGATGACGATGTATATCGGAAAATTAAACATGTTGCAATAGGCGATGTTGTAAATGAAATCGAAGAACACGGTGAATTTGAGGTGGATTTCACGCTAGATCCCTTTGTATATACAGAAGAGGTAAACCTAAAGCTCACCAAACCAGGTGTTATGTATAATCCAGGTACAATGGAATCTGAGCCTAAGCTATGGATTGTGGGAAATGGTACGTTCCGGATAACGATCAATGACGTCTCTTTTCAAATAAAAGATGTGAATGGTTCGGTTGTCATAGATTCAGAAGTACTGGAAGCATATACCGATACAATCGCAATGAACGACAAAATGATAGGAGACTTTCCGATATTGAAAATAGGAGAAAATAAAATAGAGTGGTCAGGTGCCATTCAATTCATGTCAATCAAGCCAAGGTGGAGATATATATGATTGTGTTGTATCAGCCAAATGAGACGGATTTTACACACAACGGCATTGGGGCTTTGGATAAAGATATTTATCATGCAACTGTTGAGGAAGAACTCAATGGTTTATTTGTATTTTCATTTCGTTATCCATTGTTTGCGCCGCATGGTCTGGAAATAGAGGGAATGAGTATTATTAAAGTTCCAACGCCTGATGGAGATCAATTATTTCGCGTCGTAACGCCGAAAGTCAGTATGGGAGAGATTACAGCGCAATGTTATCACATTTTTTATGACCTAACAGAAAATCTGATTGAAGACATTTTTGCGGAAACAACAAATGGGAATGGGGCGATGAATCGTATAGTAGCAGGATGCCAATACAAGCATCCTTTTACTTTTTATTCTGATGTCCCTACTATTGCAAGTGCACGTATTGTCCGTAAAAATCCTGTAGAAGCATTATTGGATTCTAGTCAAGACAATTCATTTGTGAATCGTTGGGGCGGCGAATTAAAACGAGATAATTTTGATGTGAAGATGCTACTAAATCGCGGTATGGATCGTGGAGTAGTGATTCGCCATAAGAAAGATTTAGTAGGATATGAAGGGAATGTGGATTGGAAAAGTCCTACAACTAGAATTATGCCACAAGGTTTTGATGGGTTATTTCTTCCTGAAAAATATGTGGATAGCCCACTTATAAATAAGTATCCTCATCCTAAAATTAAAGTGGTTGAATTTAAACATATTAAAGCGGCTATTGGTGAAAATGCTGATGATGAAGATGCAGTTCCGTTAGAAGAAGCATATAGATTATTACGTCAAGCAGCTAAAGATATGTTTACGATTCAAAAAATCGACCAACCTAAAGCAACGTATACCATTACGTTTCAGGAGTTATCACAAACGGAAGAGTATAAGGATTATAAGCATTTACAACGTGTGTATATGGCAGATACCGTTACAGTAATCCATGAAGAAGATGGGATTTCGATCAAGGCGAAGGTAATTGCGTATAAGTATGATCCCATCAAAAAAGAGTATCTGGACATAACGATTGGGAATTGTAAAGAGGCATTTACGGACATTTCTAGTAAAGTAGACATGGTGCAAGAAGAGTTATCCAATATGCCAAGCTCTATTTTGGATGCAGCAAAAGCAAATGCTACAAGTCTTATTAACTCAGGATTCGGAGGACATGTCCGTATTTATCCAGATTGTATTTTAATTATGGATACGAAAGATGAAAAGAGTGCGAAAAAAGTTTGGCAGTGGAACTTGAATGGATTAGGGTATTCTTCCACAGGTGTGAATGGACCATATGGAACTGCCATTACAAGTGATGGTAGAATTGTTGCTGATTTTATTACGGCGGGTACGTTAAGTGGGAATCTTGTACAAGGCGGAGAAATAACAGGGGCAACATTACGAACTTCAGATAGTGTCAACTATGTCAATATTTCAAAGCAATTTATCCGCCTGTATGAGTCTTCTAAAACAAGGGTGTTTGTCGGGTACTACAAAAATAGTAGAAATGAAATACAACCCACTCTTATTTTAGGTGGGAATTCCGATTCTACTGGAGCGAATGGCGCTATTATGGTGTACCAATTCTCAGATACGAGCGTTAAGTCTGGTGGAATCGGAATTACAAAAGGACTCGAGGGCAATGGATACTTGAATGCAGCTTCTTTATACTTTTCGCAAACAGGGAATGCAATGCTTGACGCTGATAAAATGATTGTTCTAAATGCTCAAAGTGAAATGAGGTTTAAAGTCAAAGATCAGTTTCGCTTTTATCGGAATGATAATTGGATTGCAAGTATTGGGACTTCATCCGGAGGAGATACAGACATTATGCTCCCAAGTGCGATGATACGAAATTCGAGTTACGAAGATGGGTATATCCAAGTGAAAACCGCTCTTGGGACCTATTATCAGGGTGTCATTGCTTCTGATTTTAAAGTGGCTTCCAAAGTAATGTTTAAAACAAACATTAGGCCGATTACAAGTAGTATATTAGAAAAGGTAATGGCCTGGGATATTAAACAATATAATCTGAAAACGGACATTCCGAAGCTCTATGAATTGCGTATGAACCGTGGGGAAGGAGAGCCAACTATCACTACTGAGGCAATTCCTACTCATTATGGTTTCGTTATTCCGAAAGAATCGGAGGAAAATGGAGTTGGTTTATATGGAATACTTTCACAACTTACCAGAGGGTTTCAAGAATACGTGACAAAAACAGATGCGAGATTAGAAGAAAGTGAGCCGATATCACGAAAAGGAAATGTAAGACACCGGAATAAGCAAAAACGGCAGAGAAGGCCACCTAGACATGTGAAAAGGACAAGATAGAAAGAGGTGTAGTCATGAGAAATGAGGAAATCGTGATAGATTTAGCAGATCATGTGTTTACAAAAACAATTCGTTCCAGGCAAAATGATAAAAACGGGTTGAAGCTTACGGTATATGTAAGAGAAAAGGGGCAACCTATCGATTTAACAGGTTATGCGGTGAAATATGAAGCGACCAATCATACAGGAGGATGTATTCGTGATGATGCGCAAATCGTAGATGCAAAGAATGGAGTGTTTTCCTACACCCTTACATCTCAAGCTGTTTCCACATCAGATGATTGGACAGCTTATTTTGTGATGGAAAAAAGTACAGAGCGAATGAGTACACCAGACATTCGTATTACATTAAGACGTGATGTAAAAGAAGGAAATATTAAAATCGAAAACTATATTTCTGAGTTTGAGATTATTAAGAAAACGTTAGACGAGCTGCAGAAGAAATTAAATGCTATGGATGTTGTTAAGAAAAGCGGAGACACCATGACAGGTGACCTAGGGATGGACCCAGGTAAATCAGTTCAGTTTAAATCAAGTGGAAGTACTAATAATAATTATGTTCTTAGAGGTCAAGCGGGACAGAATAAGCTAGTACTCTCAGATATCACGTCAAATAAGTTTATTTGGGATTACTTCAGTGACACGGATACTTTCACAGTTATATCTAACACGAACCTCTTAAAGAAAACAGGAGATATTATAACAGGGCTTTTAAAGTTCCATGCTCTGGGTCAAATGTTGATGACTCAACCTGATTCAGCGACAGGTCCTTCTGCTCGTGGGTTACACTACGCGGATAAAGACACAGACGGAAGCGTTAATCGTGGCGGAATGGGACGTTTCAAAGGGGCTAACAACGGTGAAGAATATCTGTACATGGGATTCGGTGCTACTCCCTGGGATTCTCAAAGTGGGTTAATAGTTCGACCTGATGGATCAGCAACCTTGAAAGGTAAAAAGATAGCAACCGCTGAAAATGATACAGGATGGATTAAGCTTGCTACAACTGGGGTGGAAAATGTTGCTAACAGAGATATGAAATACAAGAGAAGTGGTGAAAACATGAGTGTAATTGGTTCAGTTCGAAATCCTCAAAATGAGGCAGTATTCGCTACATTACCAGTTGGATTTAGACCGGTACAACACATTGCTTTTCCAGCGCTGGCATATGGATATACACCCGCAGCGTGTGAAGTGACAATAAAACCTGATGGGGGGATTTTCGTGAATGGTGTTCCGAGCGGGAGTACGGTTCATATTGCAATGAACTTTTTAATTTAAATCGTACAAGTTAAGCGTGCATAAGCAGGCTTATTTATTTTGCTCAAGGGGATGAGAACAGTGGAGGAACAAATCTTCAATTCAATGATTCAACAAGGAGCATTCGCAGCGTTATTTGTGTGGATGCTTTTTACTACGCAAAAAAAGAATGAACAGCGTGAAGAACAGTATCAAAAAGTAATCGAAAAAAACCAAGCAGTCATCGAAGAACAGGCAAAAGCATTTGGTTCACTTTCAAAGGATGTATCAGATATTAAACAAAAAATTATGGGGAATGGTGACGACAAATGAAAAAATCTATTAAATTATTAGCCTCAATTTCTACTGCAGCTATCATTGCATTTACTTCAATAGGTAGTGTCTTTGCTGATCGAGAAATGATTATTCCTGGGTTACCTAAAGTCGAATATCGCAATGGATATGGAGCATATGAAGGTGTAATAGCACATTCTACAGCAACTCCTGAAGCGCCTGCTATTAATATTCGAAACTATGAAGCAAGAACATGGCGTTCGGCATTTGTACATTATGTAACAGACTGGGATGAAACAGTTCAAATTGCTTCCACAAAATATCAAGCATGGGGAGCGGGCTTAGCAGCCAATAAACGATTTGTTCATGTAGAGCTCTCTGAAACGAGTGACTCTATTAAATTTAAAAAATCCTATGAGAGATATGTGAAGCTACTCGCTAAGATTTTACGTGATAGAAACATTGATCCATCCATTGGATTGTGGACGCATAAAGACATTACGTATAAGCTTGGTGGCACAGATCACGAAGATCCGATTGATTATCTTCTCAGTCATGGTGTATCAGAATCAAAGTTTCGTACTGATGTATTAAAAGCATATAATGGAAATTCTATTTCAGTTGAAGCGAAACCAAAGCAACCAAGTGAAGTACCTGGTGTTATGAATGAAGTGGGAGTAGCGTATATTGATGGATACAATATAAACCTTCGTTCTGGTCCATCCACAATAAATAGTGTTATTCGTAAATTACAAAAAGGTGAAGCATATAAAGTCTGCGGTAAAGTAGGCAACTGGTTGAATCTTGGAGGAAATCAGTGGATTTATAACGATTCCTCATACATTCGCTATAAAGAAGAATCGTCATCTGTGGAAGGTAAACGTGTAGTTTCTAAAGTGAATGACTTACGATTCTATTCAAAGCCTTCCTGGTTAGATAGAGATGTTGCGGGAACTGTGGATGAGGGGTTAGGATTTACAATTGAGGCGAAAGTAAATGTAAATAGTTCACCACAATATAAAGTACACAATAGCAAAGGAAAAACATACTATGTAACAGCAAGTGAAGCCTACGTGTATGTGAGGTAAGCAAAAGCAGAGCATTCCTCTGGCGAGTGTGAGGAACGCTCTTTTTTGACATTATAAAGATATATTATCTCCCATTGTTGGTTTACCAATAGTATTATATGTAACAGTAGAAATGAATATGAACGATAAAAATAAAAAAAGAGCATTCTTGACTGGAGTACGCTGTTTTGTGATAGAACCATCTATGTGAAGCGATGCTGAATCACTTTTCTTATATGTGACCAAATTGCAGATATGACACTTCCTTACAAATAAGAATAAGTGTACATGCTTACTTATATCTGGGCTCTCATCACCATAAAGATAAAACGGGAAGAAACAAGCCAGGATAGTGGTCTGGCTTGCTTTTTTTGTAAGGCATATCATAAACTGGGAGTGCTCTAAGATATGTAAGGTAGAAGCAACATGTGTTATTACATAAAAAATTTCCACAGTGGCCGTTATCACTGTTAGGAAATCTTGCAAGATAGGAAACTAGGATGGGTAGATGGAACGGAAAAGAAGAGATTCCTTTTGTAGGAAATGATGTGAAAACCATGGCGCAGTGGAGAGAACATGCGGCAATTTTTATTGTATGACAAGAAATAGGTCGGGAGGAAAACGTAGGTGGGGCAAGCATTGGCCGATGTAGAGGAATGCGTGAGAGGGGGAGTGGCTATGTACGGGGGGAAGGGGCAGGGTGTGTCTGTTTTGGTGGGTGAAGGAACTGAAAAATGGGAGAGTAGCAGAAGGGGAGTTTGTATGGTTTGAAAGCTAGGAAAGTAGGAATCTATCATGCGTTTTCTGGGTATATGTATCATGTATTTCTGCTGATATGAGGTGTAAAGTTCCCAATAGGGTGTACCTCAATGAGAAGCATAAAAAATGGTTTGTATCGGTATATTCGTGTGCATCTCGTAAAACGAAACGGGAGATACATAATCATAATGTTTATTATACATAATATTTTTGTTTGTAAATATAAAGTAGTCCCTTTTCCATTGACTGGGGAATAGAGCGATTGGCTTAATTCACCATATATTCGGGGATTTTTCTTATATTCTCTGGATATTACCACATTTTTTTGGTGAAATAATCAAAAAAACTAGCACGAAGTGCTTGGGGGTTGTATAGAATACAGTAAGCAACGAGATAGAGAGGTTTTACTTTTCTTGGAACAAGATAGGTATTTCTTTTTATCACGCGTTGTGTGAGCAACGAACAAGAGAGATATCCAATATATTCTATATAATTCTAATATATCCCTATTCTTAACGTTTTACAGTTTATTCATTAGGGTACACCCTATTGGGAACTTTTTCGTAGAAATCCTTGTGTGTACTGGATTCTTTTTTGTTCGTTTGTTTCTATTTTGTAAAAAAGGAGGTTGGATCATGACGAAAAAGGTGATTGTGAAACAAATGGTGACAGATTTGGAATTGTTGGGGGTTATTCAGCAGTTTGGATGGACGACGACAGGACAACTCGTTGCTTATTTGGGATCGTATAGTAGGCGCAGTATTCTGCGTAAGCTGGAGCACCTGCGTCCGTATCTTCACAGTATTGTCGAACCGTCTCGTCATATTTTTGGAATCAATAGCAAAGGCGGGGCGTTACTTGGCACACCTCATGTCACGATGCTCAGTGATTTACATGACATCTACGATGTCCTCTACCGCAATGACATTTGGGAATGGTGCGGGTATCCGGAGTGGCGGTGGCACGAGGAATTATTACCTGCTGGTAAACGGGAAGCGCTTGTGCCGGCAGCCTATTGGTATAATCGGCAGCGTCTACATGTCGTGGAAATCGATACGGGGGAGAATTTGTATACAACGCTTGGCAACATGCGTCGCTATGAGGGGCTGGTCAAACAGGCGGAAAAACGAGGAACGCCCGTTCCGCAGATTTATTATTTCACACCTGACCGCCAGCGCCTAGCGTGGCTCGAGGAAGCACTGGGCGGGCATAAGTTGTGGCTGCGGTGTGTGCACGCACTTAAAAAAGGAGGACGTGTATGATGAATAACTTACGAGTTTCCTATCAGATGTATGGTACGTTACAACAAGGAGGATCATTTATATGAGTAAGAACGAAAATGTATTTAATAATCTCATCACCCCACAGCTAGTACCTACGGTTCCTATTACTCCAGTGCAACAAGCACAACTTTTAGCCTTAATCCAACAATTACAAATTGCTATTAATACGTATTTTAATAACCCAAATTTAGTAAATCGTATAGCTTTACAAAATAGTTTAATGAATCTGTATGACTTTTTACTCAACGAATTTCCTACTGCAACTGAGAGGAACGCTACACGAAATAGTTTATATCTTCTCTTAGCTGTTAACAATCGTTTAGCCTCAGCTACTTCAGCAGAAGTTGGTCAAATTGCTACCATGTTACAATCTCTGTATACTACTTTATCATTTTTAATGGCAGAATTTATTATGGATGTTGCCACACGCAACCAAATCCTCAATATTTTATCTACTTTAGTGACAAGAACAGCAGCTGTTCCTAGTAGTGGTGCGGGAGCAACAGGACCGACGGGACCAGCAGGGCCTCAGGGAGCGACAGGAGCAACAGGACCAAGCACGGGTGTAACGGGACCGACGGGACCCCCAGGTACGCCTGGAGCACAGGGCATTCCTGGACCGCAAGGGTTGCAAGGTCCAGCCGGGCCGCAGGGAATGGAAGGACCAGAGGGGGACCAAGGACCGCAAGGGATCCAAGGATTACAAGGGCCGCAGGGACCTCAAGGGATTCAAGGGGTGGAAGGTGACAATGGAGCGACAGGAGCAACAGGACCAGCCGGTGCAACTGGTGCAACAGGAGCGACAGGTGCCCGCGGACCGACGGGACCAGGTACGCCGCCCCTTTCACAACCTGGAAATATGTATGTATCTAATCAAGGAACTAATAATGTTTCCGTTATTAATAGCGACTTGAATGCGGTTGTTGCCACTATTTCAACAGGAAGTTTACCACGTGGTGTAGCAGCGGATGCTACTACGGATCGTATTTATGTTGCAAATGGAACTGGTAACGCTGTTTCTGTTATAAGTGGATCTTTCAATGTCGTCATTACTACTATCACTGCTGGTATTAGTGGTCCAGTATATGTCATAGATGATCAAATTAAGAATCAAATTTACGTTTCTAATAACGGCAATGCTACTGTTTCCGTTATTGATGGGGCAACTAACATTGTAATTGCGACCATCCCTGTGGGCCCATTTCCTGCTGGAATGGATCTAAATCCAATTACGAATCATTTATACGTATCAGCTCATAATTCTAATACTGTAACTATCATTGATATTGATACGCATCTTGTTATTGGGACGATTGTTGTGGGTACCAGCCCAGAAGGTGTTCTAATAGATTCTGAACACAATCTGTTATATGTTGCCAATGTTAGTAGCAATAATGTTTCTGTCATTGATACGATAACGAATACTTCGATTACTACGATTATTGTAGGATCACAGCCAACGAACATGGGATTAGATCCTGTGCACAACAAGTTATATGTCTCAAATACTGGTGGTAACAGTGTGTCGGTAATTAATACGGAATCTCATACCGTAA
This sequence comes from Bacillus sp. FSL K6-0268, assembly GCF_038005425.1. Lineage (NCBI taxonomy): Bacteria > Bacillati > Bacillota > Bacilli > Caryophanales > Bacillaceae > Bacillus > Bacillus sp. FSL K6-0268. Next base: position 3,211,912 of record NZ_JBBOTF010000001.1, on the reverse strand, counting down.
TTGGCACAATCCCAGTTACGTCTCAACCTCGTGGAATAGCTGTAAATGTGGACTTAAATCGAGCGTATATTGCCAGAGCGACCGCTGCTTCAGTTGCGATAATCGATATAGTTACAGATACGATTATCGGAAATATTCCTGTAGGCACAACACCTTATGTCATTTCCATTTCCAAGTAATTAAGTTAGTAAGAAAGATTTTCGTAATCCTTTGCATACGACTATCTATGGAGTACAAAGGATAAAATAGAGAACCCCCCACTACAATTTACCGTGTAACTGCGCCAATGTAGTGGGGGTGTTTCCTGGTGTGAAAAATATACAATTAAATATTTATAACAGGATATTCTGTAAATTCTAATACGATATTATTTTTCCTCGTATCAAAAATCTCATGTCCTAGCATACGCTGTATGCAATAATAGGTATGACCAAGTGAATGAAAGATAACGAATTACTTTTTTTTCATTTGTTTTTTTAGATGCTGAATCTTTTGTTGTACTTCGGTATCGTCTGGAAGGAATGTTAAGGATTTTTGATAATACTTCAGTGCTTGTCGATTTTCTTTCTTCATTTCATAGCAAACCCCCAATTGCTTATGGGGTAACCACGTATAAAACGGCTTTTTGTCCACGGTCCAAGAATACGAAACGGGTAGCTGTGTCGCCTGTTTGTACCAAAAAATGGCGCCCTCCACTTTCCCTTGACGTAAAAAATGCTCTCCCAGTCGACAACAAAATACAGGTTGCGGCATATCATAGGATAAAGATTGGAGTGTGATTTGATGCTCTTGTTCTATATTCTGTAAGAAATAGTAGCAGGAGGCAAGCTCATTAAAAATAAAGAGCCGCATCTCATCTGATATATCCGGAGAATCTAAAAATTTGTGAAATACATCCACTGCTTCCTCATATCTATGATTGGAAATTAATTCTCTTCCATAATGAAATAAATCATGTGACGTGAGTGTACCGCCACCCGCTACATATTTTTCATAAATAGTTAGATTTCGAACGGAACGTTGCGGATTTTCTTTTTGATGTGTCACAACAATATTACTTTGATAGGTTTGATCTTGTTCGGTCACTGGAATATGTTCATGGACAACCCCTATCCAACGATACTGCCGCTCTCGTTTCAGAAGACGAAAACGAAAGGCACTACTAATTACGTTCCCTTGTGTATCAAAGTGAGCATGATATTTCATAGATACGGCATCAATTTGGGGCTGTAAAGAATGTTTTAACGTTTGTAATGCGGTCTTATCCTGTTCTAGTAAAACATCGTCTGCATCTAGCCATAAAATGTAGTCTTTCGTCGCATGTCGAAAGGATTCATTACGCGCAGCTGAAAAATCATCTATCCATTTAAAATCATACACATGGGGCGTCCATTTTTTTGCAATTTCCTTTGTACAATCTGTTGATCCAGTATCTACAATAATAATTTCATCTGGAATGCCTTCGATGGACTGTAAACATCGTTCTAATACTTTTTCTTCATTCTTTACAATCATGCATAAACTAATTGTAACCAAACTATTCACCCTTCCCTCAAATCCTATCGTTGTATTTACGTCTACTATATGTGAAAAGGAATCGTTTAGAAGTGATTTTTACACATTTGTACAAATGGGCAACCTGTTTGCTAAGTATATCTGACTAGATTGTTTACAGCGTTTAGAGGATATTGTAAAACGTATAAAGATTCAAGGTTGCATGTATAAAAATCTCGTTTTCCTGCAAGAAGGATGATCATTCAGAATATTGAGAGAGAGAATTATAAATATACACAGATATCTCAATCTACGTTGTATCGGCACATTCATGCGTGATCGGTTCGGATGAGAACTTGATGGGGATAGGGAGATTCTTTTCGGAGGAACAGTCAAGGTACTTATAAAGGGTGGGGATAGAGGGAATGTTAAGAGCCGTTCGTACGTCAAAAAACATCAAAAACAGATTGTTGTATAGATGACATATCATGTGAAATGTGAATGGGGTATACAGAGAACCCGACAGAAGAGACAATACGCAGAGGATCTTGCGTGGAACGTACGGAGTAAGGGGGAGAAACAAATGAGAAAAATAGGATATGTACGAGTGAGTAGCGTTGATCAAAATCTAGCGAGGCAAATCGAGCAGTTACAGCAAATAGGAATGGATATCTTATATCAAGAAAAGGCGTCCGGGGCGGACCGCCATCGGCCTATCCTCCAGCAGCTATTACAACATGTACAGAAGGGGGATACGATCTGGGTAACAGACTTAACACGCATTACAAGAAGTACGGCGGAATTGTTTGAATTAGTCGCCTATATCCAAAAGAAGGGGGCCAACTTACAATCCATAAAAGATACATGGCTGGATTTAACATCTGAAAATCCGTATAGTCAATTTTTACTGACTGTGATGGGCGGCGTCAATCAGTTAGAGCGAGACCTCATTCGCATGCGGCAGCGAGAGGGCATTGAGCTTGCCAAACAAAAAGGGAAGTATGTGGGGCGAGTAGAAAAGTACCATGAAAAGCATCCTAATTTGGAGCAAGCCCTTGCTCTTTATGCACAGAGAAAGATGACCATTCATCAAATTTGTGCACAGACACAAATATCTCAATCCACATTGTATCGTAAGTTGCATATGTTATCTGTACGAAAACGAAACAGTGTCCGGCAAATAGACAATCCTATGTAGAATCGATATGCGTGGTGCAAGTTATTTTTTGATATCCCAACATAAGAAAAAGGGTTAATTCGCTCCACGAGTAGGACAGGCTTTTTCATAGGAACGCTTTGTGCGTGAAAGTTTCATCAAAATACAACTTGTCCATGAGGTTATTGACAATGCCATTGAAATACGCAAATGGACCTTTTTTCATATGTATACCCGATTTTACTTTCATCACAAATTCTTTTATTGCTTGTAAGCCGATGACTAGTTCTTGGTCTTTCGTAAAGGCTTGTTCACCTGTTGTATAGTTCACGGTCCTATTACACTGTCTTACGACCTTCCACAGTTCTTGAATTGTCTTAGATTCACTGTAAAAAGAACTAACCAAAGAAACAAAACGTTCTGGTACCCAGTGAGCAACAAAATCAGCTTGTTCAATATTTTCTTCTGGAGTATTACTATTACGTTTGTTTATATCTTTTATATTTTGTTTTAAGGAAACAGGTTTTGTTTTAATGGTAGGACACTTTGGAGGACTTTTTATACCTACCTTGTCGGACACTTCTTCCACAATCGGTTGAATGATAATAGCATTTGAAGTTTGTAACATATCTTTTGTACGCTTCATTGCTACTTGATTAATCATCTTTAGATCCACAAGTTTCTTCATAAGACGTTGCACAGTTTTATAGGAAACTTTCATTTTTTCAGCTATACTATTTTTGCATAGGAAACTCACACCTACATATTTGCAGCTGTGGCGCTTTAACAGTTCAAGTAATGTAAGGAGTTTAGCTTGTACATCGGTACGCTTAATAGACATACGGATTGTGTCTCTGTATGTGCGTATCGTTTGATTTAGTTCTTCCACATCTTTGAATGAGGATAAGTTGTGGAAGGATTCTTCATTTGCGATAACGTTGATTCGTTTTTTCATTATAGGGTCTCCTTTTTTAGAAACAAAAAAGCAACGTCACCAATAATTTGGTAAACGTTGCTTAAGAAACCCTACATGATGTACAATAATTCATGAGAGTATAGCAAATGTTTACCTGGCGTAATCAGGTGGACGGTATATAGAGTGTTGACGCACTTTATATACACGCTGTGCTCTTTTGTTTATATGTTGTGTGGTACTCATATGGTACTTATTTATGTTTATTTGAGTGATTTAGATGAAAATAAGTGTTTTATGCGTTTTAAAAGTATTAATTTATCAGTGTGTGTTATTATGTGACGCTTTTTGTAAGTTGAGTGGGAATAGTATTGTAATAAAAAAGATCCATCTATCATTCATGAATAGATGGATCTTTTTGTTTTCGTTATTAATACGAACGAAAATATAAAAATTTATAAAATTGTTCGTTTTTAAATTGACAAAAACACTACCTCGAGTTAATATGAGTATGTAATTCAAACGAAAAGTGAATATTATGCCGTCGTATAATATCGGGGATATGGCCCGAAAGTTTCTACCTAGCTACCGTAAATGGCTTGACTACGAGGCGTTTGTATAAAGATGAGGGGAAACTTGTCTTTGTTTATAGAACGCTTCCATGTATATATGCAATGGAAGCCTTTTTTATTTCTCGGGATAAAAGAGGGCTAGGGGAAATACGGCGAGTAATCATATAACGGGGGAAACGTAGGATGAAACGCTATTTTCAGTTTGATGAGCTCGGTACGAATTATAAGACTGAGTTCATAGCAGGGTTAACGACATTTCTATCTATGGCTTACGTACTATTTGTCAATCCTGCTACGCTGTCGCTTGGAAATGTTAAAGGGTTACCAGCAGGTACAGGGATGGATCCAGGTGCAGTATTCGTTGCTACGGCATTAGCGGCAGCGATCGGTTCGTTAATTATGGGTATTTTCGCGAAGTATCCAATTGCTTTAGCGCCAGGTATGGGAATTAACGCGTTCTTTGCTTATACAGCAGTGTTAACGATGGGGATTCCATGGCAAACGGCCATTGCCGGAACATTAATGTCAGGTATTATCTTTATTATTCTTACTGCTTCAGGTATTCGTGAAAAAATCATCAATGCAATTCCATCGGAGTTAAAGTTTGCAGTAGCAGCAGGTATCGGATTGTTCATTGCATTTCTTGGATTCCAAAATGCCGGAATTATCGTGAAAAATGATGCTGTTCTTGTTGGGTTGGGGGACTTAACAAAGGGCACAACGTTACTAGCAATCTTCGGGGTTGTTACGACAATCATCTTTATGATTAAGAAAGTTAATGGTGCAGTATTTTACGGTATGATTCTTACGGCGATCTTAGGAGTGGCAACAGGATTAATTGATACTCCGAAAGCTGTAGTGGGAGCAATACCGAGTCTAGAACCAACGTTCGGTGCTGCGTTAACGCACTTTGGAGATATTTTCACTGTTCAAATGGGTATTGTTATTATAACGTTCTTCTTTATCGATTTCTTTGATACAGCAGGTACGCTTGTAGCGGTTGCGAATCAAGCTGGATTAATGAAGAACAATAAATTACCACGTGCAGGAAAAGCATTATTTGCAGATGCGATTGCAACTGTAATTGGTGCAATCTTGGGTACATCAACAACAACGTCTTACATTGAGTCTTCTGCAGGGGTAGCAGCAGGAGGACGTTCTGGATTTACAGCAGTTGTAACAGCAGGATTCTTCTTACTGGCATTATTCTTCTCGCCATTACTAAGTGTTGTAACGCCAGCTGTAACGGCACCAGCTTTAATTATTGTAGGAATCTTGATGGTTTCTTCCTTAGGGGAAATTGATTGGAAGAAATTCGAGATTGCAGTGCCAGCATTCTTTACAATTATCTCTATGCCACTTACGTATAGTATCGCAACTGGGATTGCGATTGGATTTATCTTCTATCCAATTACAATGGTTGTGAGTGGTCGTCGTAAAGAGGTTCATCCGATTATGTATGTTATGGGAGTTTTATTCGTACTATATTTCATCTACGTTCGTAAATAAAAGGGGTTTTTTCAAAGGTCTAGACTTAAGGGGAGTCTAGACCTTTTTTGCGTCTTCAGAAAAACTTAAGGATTTCCGAGCGTTTTTCTTCAGAAGTTTTTCTATAATAGAAGTTAGGGATTAAAAAAGTGATGGGGGAGATATTGTGGCACACGAAACAATACTTGTCGTAGATGATGAAAAAGAAATTCGAAATTTAATTACAATCTATTTAAAGAATGAAGGATATAAAGTATTGCAAGCAGGAGACGGGGAAGAAGGATTACGTTTACTAGAAGAAAATGAAGTACATCTAGTCGTATTAGATATTATGATGCCGAAAGTGGATGGTATTCATATGTGTATGAAAGTAAGGGAAGCGAAAGAGATGCCTATTATTATGCTTTCTGCGAAAACGCAAGATATGGATAAGATTTTAGGATTAACAACAGGAGCAGATGATTACGTAACGAAGCCCTTTAATCCATTAGAGTTAATTGCACGAATTAAATCTCAGTTACGCCGTTATATGAAAATGAATGGTTTCGCTGTCCAAAATGAGGACGAGTTAGAAATTGGAGAGATGAAAATCAACATCTCGACCCATAAAGTTATTGTAGAGGGAGAAGAAGTGAAACTAACTCCGAGGGAATTTTCAATTTTAGAATTGCTAACTAGAAATCCAGGTATGGTGTTTAGTGCGGAGCAAATTTATGAAAAGGTGTGGAACGAACGATCTTTCCAGTCTGATAATACTGTAATGGTGCATATTCGAAAAGTGCGTGAAAAGATTGAGGAGAATCCAAGGAAACCTAGATATATAAAAACGGTATGGGGAGTGGGATATAAGATTGAAAAAGATATTTAATCCGTTTACTTACGTTCGGAAAATTCGAGAATTAATTGAAAAGATAATAAAGAGCGTGAAACGGAGTATAAGGATTCAACTTATTACGGCGTTTACTGCTTGTGCGTTATTAGGTCTCTTTGTATCAACGAAGATAGTAGCACCTATTTTTGAAGATGCTAGCCAACATGCCGAGATTAATTACAGAGATGGTATGGAGCAAATTAATCGTAAAGCTCAAAGTACAGCGGAAATGATGGTTGTTGAAAATAAATTAGATGCTGTACAAAACATGATAGAGCTAGAAAATGAGAATTTAGAGCAAGGGCATGATGCCTTTAAAATATTAGTTACTGACGAAAATGGTAAAGTTTTGTATAAAACGAAGCAAGCGCAAGAAGAACAAATTAATTTGCATAATACAATTCGTAATGCGACTTCATTTGCTATCAATTATTCAAATAATAATGATATTGAAAGATCAAGAAAAGAGTTTATTACATTCTCGCCTATTACAATTGAAGGTAAGAACTTATATATGTTTGTAAGTGGGATTCCTCAAGGGGAGGTAGTGTACTATAAAGTAGAAGGACCATTCCCGTTTTTAATGGGTGTTCTTGTATTCATTTTCTCTTTCTTCTATATAACAAAGAGAAAGATGAAGCAGATTGAAGCAATGGCACAAGGTGTAAAGGAAATAGAAAGAGGTAACTTAGCGTACCGCATTGAGAAAAAAGGTGAAGATGAGATTGCGTCTTTAACTGAGAATATTAATAATATGGCGGAAGAGCTTATGAATAATATAGAAAAGGAACGTAAATTAGAAAAGCAGAAAAATGAGCTTATCACAAATGTATCTCATGATTTGCGTACACCACTTACTTCTATTATGGGTTACTTACGATTACTTCGAGATTCTAAATATGAAAATAAAGAACAACATGATGAGTATACAAGAATTGCTTTTGTAAAGTCGGAGCAGTTAAAGAATTTAATAGAAGATTTATTTGAGTATACGAAGTTAACAAATGAACAAGTTGTATTAGAAAAACAAGAAGTATGTGTAAATGAGTTGCTTGAGCAATTAATAGAAGAGTTAGTACCGCAGGCGGAAGAACATGGACTTACGTTTGTTAAGAAGTTTCCTGAGGAACGTACTTATGCATCGATTGATTCGGAAAAGATGGTTCGTGTATTTGATAATTTACTAATGAATGCGATTAAGTACAGTAAAGATGATGGAGAGATAAAAGTTTCTCTTCAAAGGCAGCGTAGGGATATACAAATTGTAATTGCGAATCATAGTGAAGAGTTTACGAGAGAAGAGTTAGTGAATTTGTTTGAACGTTTCTATAAGAAGGATCAATCTCGAAGTAGAGTAACGGAAGGATCGGGACTTGGCTTAGCGATTGCGAAAAGTATTGTTGAGTTGCAAGGTGGTAGTATTCGAGCGGAATATAGGGATGGTATTATTCAATTTATCGTCTCTTTACCAATTATAGAAAAATAATAAATGAATAGAATGATATGTGATAAAAAGGCTTATTTTAAAAGAAATAAGCCTTTTTATATTTTTTATAAAAACATATTGACGATTAGAGATTAGAGGTGTAATATAGAACAAGTCGCCGATGACAATAACGTCGCAAGCGACAAATGAAATGAAAAACTTAGTTGACATTGAAAGATGAAGATGTTAACATAAGGAAGTCGCAAATGAGCGACTAAGTAGTTCTTTGAAAACTGAACGAAACAAACAACGTGAAACGTCAATTTTTATTTTTAGATGCTAGACAAACTAACTTTATTGGAGAGTTTGATCCTGGCTCAGGATGAACGCTGGCGGCGTGCCTAATACATGCAAGTCGAGCGAATGGATTGAGAGCTTGCTCTCAAGAAGTTAGCGGCGGACGGGTGAGTAACACGTGGGTAACCTGCCCATAAGACTGGGATAACTCCGGGAAACCGGGGCTAATACCGGATAACATTTTGAACTGCATGGTTCGAAATTGAAAGGCGGCTTCGGCTGTCACTTATGGATGGACCCGCGTCGCATTAGCTAGTTGGTGAGGTAACGGCTCACCAAGGCAACGATGCGTAGCCGACCTGAGAGGGTGATCGGCCACACTGGGACTGAGACACGGCCCAGACTCCTACGGGAGGCAGCAGTAGGGAATCTTCCGCAATGGACGAAAGTCTGACGGAGCAACGCCGCGTGAGTGATGAAGGCTTTCGGGTCGTAAAACTCTGTTGTTAGGGAAGAACAAGTGCTAGTTGAATAAGCTGGCACCTTGACGGTACCTAACCAGAAAGCCACGGCTAACTACGTGCCAGCAGCCGCGGTAATACGTAGGTGGCAAGCGTTATCCGGAATTATTGGGCGTAAAGCGCGCGCAGGTGGTTTCTTAAGTCTGATGTGAAAGCCCACGGCTCAACCGTGGAGGGTCATTGGAAACTGGGAGACTTGAGTGCAGAAGAGGAAAGTGGAATTCCATGTGTAGCGGTGAAATGCGTAGAGATATGGAGGAACACCAGTGGCGAAGGCGACTTTCTGGTCTGTAACTGACACTGAGGCGCGAAAGCGTGGGGAGCAAACAGGATTAGATACCCTGGTAGTCCACGCCGTAAACGATGAGTGCTAAGTGTTAGAGGGTTTCCGCCCTTTAGTGCTGAAGTTAACGCATTAAGCACTCCGCCTGGGGAGTACGGCCGCAAGGCTGAAACTCAAAGGAATTGACGGGGGCCCGCACAAGCGGTGGAGCATGTGGTTTAATTCGAAGCAACGCGAAGAACCTTACCAGGTCTTGACATCCTCTGAAAACCCTAGAGATAGGGCTTCTCCTTCGGGAGCAGAGTGACAGGTGGTGCATGGTTGTCGTCAGCTCGTGTCGTGAGATGTTGGGTTAAGTCCCGCAACGAGCGCAACCCTTGATCTTAGTTGCCATCATTAAGTTGGGCACTCTAAGGTGACTGCCGGTGACAAACCGGAGGAAGGTGGGGATGACGTCAAATCATCATGCCCCTTATGACCTGGGCTACACACGTGCTACAATGGACGGTACAAAGAGCTGCAAGACCGCGAGGTGGAGCTAATCTCATAAAACCGTTCTCAGTTCGGATTGTAGGCTGCAACTCGCCTACATGAAGCTGGAATCGCTAGTAATCGCGGATCAGCATGCCGCGGTGAATACGTTCCCGGGCCTTGTACACACCGCCCGTCACACCACGAGAGTTTGTAACACCCGAAGTCGGTGGGGTAACCTTTTTGGAGCCAGCCGCCTAAGGTGGGACAGATGATTGGGGTGAAGTCGTAACAAGGTAGCCGTATCGGAAGGTGCGGCTGGATCACCTCCTTTCTATGGAGAATTGATGAACGCTGTTCATCAATATAAGTTTCCGTGTTTCGTTTTGTTCAGTTTTGAGAGAACTATCTCTCATATATAAATGTATGTTCTTTGAAAACTAGATAACAGTGTAGCTCATATTTTTTTAATTTTAGTTTGGTTAAGTTAGAAAGGGCGCACGGTGGATGCCTTGACACTAGGAGTCGATGAAGGACGGGACTAACGCCGATATGCTTCGGGGAGCTGTAAGTAAGCTTTGATCCGAAGATTTCCGAATGGGGAAACCCACTATACGTAATGGTATGGTATCCTTACCTGAATACATAGGGTATGGAAGACAGACCCAGGGAACTGAAACATCTAAGTACCTGGAGGAAGAGAAAGCAAATGCGATTTCCTGAGTAGCGGCGAGCGAAACGGAACATAGCCCAAACCAAGAGGCTTGCCTCTTGGGGTTGTAGGACATTCTATACGGAGTTACAAAGGAACGAGGTAGACGAAGCGACCTGGAAAGGTCCGTCGTAGAGGGTAACAACCCCGTAGTCGAAACTTCGTTCTCTCTTGAATGTATCCTGAGTACGGCGGAACACGTGAAATTCCGTCGGAATCTGGGAGGACCATCTCCCAAGGCTAAATACTCCCTAGTGATCGATAGTGAACCAGTACCGTGAGGGAAAGGTGAAAAGCACCCCGGAAGGGGAGTGAAAGAGATCCTGAAACCGTGTGCCTACAAATAGTCAGAGCCCGTTAATGGGTGATGGCGTGCCTTTTGTAGAATGAACCGGCGAGTTACGATCCCGTGCGAGGTTAAGCTGAAGAGGCGGAGCCGCAGCGAAAGCGAGTCTGAATAGGGCGTTTAGTACGTGGTCGTAGACCCGAAACCAGGTGATCTACCCATGTCCAGGGTGAAGTTCAGGTAACACTGAATGGAGGCCCGAACCCACGCACGTTGAAAAGTGCGGGGATGAGGTGTGGGTAGCGGAGAAATTCCAATCGAACCTGGAGATAGCTGGTTCTCCCCGAAATAGCTTTAGGGCTAGCCTTAAGTGTAAGAGTCTTGGAGGTAGAGCACTGATTGAACTAGGGGTCCTCATCGGATTACCGAATTCAGTCAAACTCCGAATGCCAATGACTTATCCTTAGGAGTCAGACTGCGAGTGATAAGATCCGTAGTCAAGAGGGAAACAGCCCAGATCGCCAGCTAAGGTCCCAAAGTGTGTATTAAGTGGAAAAGGATGTGGAGTTGCTTAGACAACTAGGATGTTGGCTTAGAAGCAGCCACCATTTAAAGAGTGCGTAATAGCTCACTAGTCGAGTGACTCTGCGCCGAAAATGTACCGGGGCTAAATACACCACCGAAGCTGCGAATTGATACCAATGGTATCAGTGGTAGGGGAGCGTTCTAAGTGCAGTGAAGTCAGACCGGAAGGACTGGTGGAGCGCTTAGAAGTGAGAATGCCGGTATGAGTAGCGAAAGACGGGTGAGAATCCCGTCCACCGAATGCCTAAGGTTTCCTGAGGAAGGCTCGTCCGCTCAGGGTTAGTCAGGACCTAAGCCGAGGCCGACAGGCGTAGGCGATGGACAACAGGTTGATATTCCTGTACCACCTCTTTATCGTTTGAGCAATGGAGGGACGCAGAAGGATAGAAGAAGCGTGCGATTGGTTGTGCACGTCCAAGCAGTTAGGCTGATAAGTAGGCAAATCCGCTTATCGTGAAGGCTGAGCTGTGATGGGGAAGCTCCTTATGGAGCGAAGTCTTTGATTCCCCGCTGCCAAGAAAAGCTTCTAGCGAGATAAAAGGTGCCTGTACCGCAAACCGACACAGGTAGGCGAGGAGAGAATCCTAAGGTGTGCGAGAGAACTCTGGTTAAGGAACTCGGCAAAATGACCCCGTAACTTCGGGAGAAGGGGTGCTTTCTTAACGGAAAGCCGCAGTGAATAGGCCCAAGCGACTGTTTAGCAAAAACACAGCTCTCTGCGAAGCCGTAAGGCGAAGTATAGGGGGTGACACCTGCCCGGTGCTGGAAGGTTAAGGAGAGGGGTTAGCGTAAGCGAAGCTCTGAACTGAAGCCCCAGTAAACGGCGGCCGTAACTATAACGGTCCTAAGGTAGCGAAATTCCTTGTCGGGTAAGTTCCGACCCGCACGAAAGGTGTAACGATTTGGGCACTGTCTCAACCAGAGACTCGGTGAAATTATAGTACCTGTGAAGATGCAGGTTACCCGCGACAGGACGGAAAGACCCCGTGGAGCTTTACTGTAGCCTGATATTGAATTTTGGTACAGTTTGTACAGGATAGGCGGGAGCCATTGAAACCGGAGCGCTAGCTTCGGTGGAGGCGCTGGTGGGATACCGCCCTGACTGTATTGAAATTCTAACCTACGGGTCTTATCGACCCGGGAGACAGTGTCAGGTGGGCAGTTTGACTGGGGCGGTCGCCTCCTAAAGTGTAACGGAGGCGCCCAAAGGTTCCCTCAGAATGGTTGGAAATCATTCGTAGAGTGCAAAGGCATAAGGGAGCTTGACTGCGAGACCTACAAGTCGAGCAGGGACGAAAGTCGGGCTTAGTGATCCGGTGGTTCCGCATGGAAGGGCCATCGCTCAACGGATAAAAGCTACCCCGGGGATAACAGGCTTATCTCCCCCAAGAGTCCACATCGACGGGGAGGTTTGGCACCTCGATGTCGGCTCATCGCATCCTGGGGCTGTAGTCGGTCCCAAGGGTTGGGCTGTTCGCCCATTAAAGCGGTACGCGAGCTGGGTTCAGAACGTCGTGAGACAGTTCGGTCCCTATCCGTCGTGGGCGTAGGAAATTTGAGAGGAGCTGTCCTTAGTACGAGAGGACCGGGATGGACGCACCGCTGGTGTACCAGTTGTTCTGCCAAGGGCATAGCTGGGTAGCTATGTGCGGAAGGGATAAGTGCTGAAAGCATCTAAGCATGAAGCCCCCCTCAAGATGAGATTTCCCATAGCGTAAGCTAGTAAGATCCCTGAAAGATGATCAGGTTGATAGGTTCGAGGTGGAAGCATGGTGACATGTGGAGCTGACGAATACTAATAGATCGAGGACTTAACCATATAATATGTAGCAATGTTATCTAGTTTTGAAGGAATATGCCTTCAATAGTTTGGTGATGATGGCAGAGAGGTCACACCCGTTCCCATACCGAACACGGAAGTTAAGCTCTCTAGCGCCGATGGTAGTTGGGACCTTGTCCCTGTGAGAGTAGGACGTCGCCAAGCAACTTTAAGACAAGTCAGAATGACTTGTCTTTTTTGTGTTTTGTAAAATAAACTTGTAATTAATGTAAGCTCTATGAGTAAGTTTATCTAGCAAGAAACAACTTTATTTTATTAGAATTTCACATTTAAGTAGCATACCTTCGGAAAAATATGACTAAGCTTTAAAGTCTATTTGCTAACAAGAATATATATACGAAGTATTACCCTCTGGAGCCTACTCACACCCTCTTTTATTTCTGCAGTTGTTAAATGTCCATACCCTATAATAATTCGATTGTAATGTTTTCCTTTTTCAATGGCGTGATCTTCCACAGGATATACTTTCACTCCGAGTTGTTGGATTTTCTCAAGTAATTCTTTTGTGAATTGAACTTGATTGAATTCAACAATCAGATGTAATACTGTAAAATAACCGAAAATATTGATTGTATTTGAGAATGTTGATTTTAATTGCTGGATAAGGAAGTCTCTTCGATTTTTATAGATTTTTTTCATCTTCATAATATGCCGTTCCAAATAATCTTCAGCAATAAATTTAGAAAGGATAAGCTGATTTAAAGAAGGTGTATGTAAAACGGAATGAACATATAAAAGCATATGTTCAACAATCCAATGAACTCTATACGTTATTGTTACAAGCTGCGAAACGCTTTGTCACCGGAGAAACGAGACATGAGGGGATTGGGACGGCAAAAGAACTAATTACAAAAGGTTATCATACTTCACTAGAATGCATAGGGGAAAATACTCTTGATATAGAGGGATGTTATAAAGCAAAAAATGAGTTTTTGAATCTTATTGGGGACATAGGTACTCTATCTATGAAACAAACAGTATCACTTGATTTATCTCATATTGGATTGTCTATAGATCCAGAAATATCTTATATTCATTTAATGGAGTTGGCAGAGAAGGCGAAAGTACATGGAACTACCCTTATGATAAGTATGGAAGAATCATCTAAAGCAGCGGACATTCTTTCCATTTATAAAAAGGTAACTGAGCAATATCATAATGTAGGGATAACAATACAGGCACATTTATACCGCTCAAACAATGATATTCAAGAACTCCTTCATTATCCAGGAAAAATAAGAGTTGTAAAAGGTGCCTATCAAGAAGTTCCGGATATTGCTATGCCTAGATCAACTGATTTAAATCAACAGTATCTTCAAATTGTAGAAAAACTAGCTGAAAACCATCACCCTGTATCTATAGCTACACATGATGAAATTCTTATTAAAGAGATGGAGCAACGTCAATATTTTAGTCACCCTAATGTAGAAATAGAAATGTTATATGGAATTCGTCCGGATATGTTAAGAGATTTGAAAAACAAAGGACATAACGCTAGAGTATATTTGACTCGTGGAAAATAACGGTATTTATATTTATGTCATCGGATAGCCGAACATCCAGAAAATCTATATTATGCAGTGACAGATATGATACATTCACCTTTACCAGAGTAGAGAATATTGAATAGACATTTAATACTAAATGTAAAAATGATGTTGGTTGTTGCTTAAAAATAAGAGCCGGATTTTTCTTAGAATAGAAATTCCGGCCCATTTCATATTGAAATTTTTTTAGTATATATTTGCGTTAAAGGCGGACAGCACCTCTGTAGGTATTGAGGGGATTATGATTTATAATTGTGCAGCCGTCGTATACCTTGTTGTAGAATTGTTTTTGTATGGTTGTGTATTGTATTCTTAGGGGGAGATAGAAACAAAGGAAATTATGATTCTATATGTATTTTAAAAGACCTGCGGTAGTATGTCAACTGAAAAATAATATATTTTGAAGTTATCAAAGGACAAATTGCTTAAAAAAGACATCACGAAACTAGACCAGCACCGCATGTAAAATACTGGAATTGATTGAAAGGTAGCGATGACAAGTTTTATGTCACACTTTCACACACCTTTCAGGCGTAAAGAGTTGGTGATTACGTAGTAGCGCATCCACCAATCGCACAAATTTTCTTGCGGTTAGAACGAGTGCACGTTTGTGTTGATGTTTTGGTACTTCATTATACTTTTTTGCGTAATATTCTTGGTATTCCAATACATGCTTTCTTACAGAGTTGGCGGCTTCAACTAAGTAATACCGCAAGTAATGATTCCCATTACGAGATAATGAAGTATTTTCAGCGGTGAACCGGCCAGACTGGTATGTACGCCAATATAACCCGGCATATTTTGCGATTTTGGTTTCATCGTCAAATCTTTCGATTTGGCCAATTTCAGCGATAATACCAGCGGCATATATAGGCCCGATTCCAGGAATGGATTCTAATGTTTGCGTTAATCCAGCCATGATCCGCTTAATAGATTTTTCTAGTTCTTTAATTTGTCTTTGATAGGTACGAATGATTTCGATTGATGTTCCTAAAAGAATATCGATTGAGTCTTCTACCACCTTATCTAAACGGTACGACGTGCGAACAGCCTTTTGAATGGTTGATGCGACACATTTCGGGTCACCAAATCGATTTTTACTCTTTTCCTGTAGGAACTCAGCGAGTTCCTCTAAAGGCATGTCAGCTAGCTCTTCTAGACTGAATTTTTCAAGGAACAATTCCATCATGGCGTTACCAAATATAGAAGAATCGACTTCTTGTGAGAACGTATTACATTTATAACTTAGGTGTTGTAGAAAATGTTGTTTCTCCTTTGTCAACATTCTAACGAGTTGATAACGAGCTCTTGTTAATTGCTGTAATGCCACGTATTGACTTTCTTTCACGATGGACATTTGATTTCGCCCAAATCGTAAATAATCAGCGATGACAAAGGCATCAATTTCGTCAGTCTTATTCATGTCTGAATAACTTTTCTTGAAGTTTGCGACTTGTTTTGGATTTAGAAGAAATACCTTTGTGCCAAATCTTTTTAAGTCTTCGTCATGATGGAGAAACATGGATGGGTGAAAACTGTAAACAGATGTAGATTCTAAGCCGATTTTTAAAGTTTCAACCTCTTGATTGGTTGTGCACTGTAATAATCGTTCTTTAAGTACCTGTGCACCTGGTAAGTCATTACTGACTGAAAAAGAATCTAGCTTTTCTCCTTCACCATTTAAAAAGCAAACTTTCATATCAAACGAACTTACATCTAGACCAACAAATAATCTCACGTAAGAGACCTCCTTTCGATTTAGAATCATTGCTTGGACGTCTCGAGATATCTCTAGTGTGTACGCCGACCAACAACCTCGTGTATAAGAGCTAGTCCTGAATCGAAAGCCGCCCTAGAGCTACTAACATCTAGGTTCGAGGATCAGGCTGCTCAGCCTGCGAGTAGGGAGCCCCGCGCGTTCACTGAGAAACACTCTTTTCGTGTGGTAAATCCACAGGGGAATACAGAATTGTCCCAAATGATCCTAAGACCATTATCTAGAAATATCTTGAGACGTCCAAGTATTTTCTTTATTACTGGACTCTTATTAGAGAGAAAAACTAAGCCTGAGATAGGGCTTAAATATTAATATACGAGGGGGATATATACTAGAAATGAAACTAAATGCTTTGTTAGTGAAAGGATTCGCTCTTTTAGCGGTAAAACGTAAATATAGGTATGGGATAAATATCTATTAATGTTATATAAAAAGTGAAGTAATGAAAGGAACGAGTATTCTGCATATGTTTGTTCGGTGCACTTGATCAATTGAGGTATGTATTTTTAATCCAGTATATGTGTTTAAAAAGGAAATGCTATTAATCAATTCAAACCTTGAGCATATCTTAAATGTTTATTAAGAGAATATAGCTGTATGGAAATAGATGATACTAAAGATGAAGGAGATATAAGGCTGATATTTCAGTGAAAAAGGGATAGTTAATAAATAT
>NZ_JBBOTF010000001.1:3177500-3190000 GCF_038005425.1 Bacillus sp. FSL K6-0268 | reverse complement strand
TGGACGCACCGCTGGTGTACCAGTTGTTCTGCCAAGGGCATAGCTGGGTAGCTATGTGCGGAAGGGATAAGTGCTGAAAGCATCTAAGCATGAAGCCCCCCTCAAGATGAGATTTCCCATAGCGTAAGCTAGTAAGATCCCTGAAAGATGATCAGGTTGATAGGTTCGAGGTGGAAGCATGGTGACATGTGGAGCTGACGAATACTAATAGATCGAGGACTTAACCATATAATATGTAGCAAATGTTATCTAGTTTTGAAGGAATATGCCTTCATAGTTTGGTGATGATGGCAGAGAGGTCACACCCGTTCCCATACCGAACACGGAAGTTAAGCTCTCTAGCGCCGATGGTAGTTGGGACCTTGTCCCTGTGAGAGTAGGACGTCGCCAAGCAACTTTAAGACAAGTCAGAATGACTTGTCTTTTTTGTGTTTTATAAAAATAAGAATGGGTGGTAAATCTCAGTTTTTTATAATTTCACTTTATTGTTCACATCAACAAGTTCAAAACGCTCACAGACGAGTAACATATCTTCAGAGAAATTAAGACCAAGCTCATTTAGTTCCTTTGTAAAAAAACGAACATGGGTGTCTCTCCAGTAATTATAAGTACGATCTCCTTCGCCTTCAGCGATAGCGAATTCTTCGCTTACTTCATTCATTGGTGTTACAGTTACTTCTATTATCTTAATAATAGCTACAGGTTCATCATTACTATTAAGTATAATACTATAATCATTAGTGGTCGGTAGCGGTTCATTTTCTAATTCATAAAAAATGTGACCGGAGCATGTAGCAGTTTTAATACCGTCAATTACTAGTTGTGCAAGATAATTAGGGGAATCTCCAAATTGCCAAGCTATAACAGATTCTGGTTTTTTGTTGTTTCCCCAATAAGTATTCCAATATGTCTGTGCTAATTGATTCATTTTATCGTCACCTCACTCTAATTAAATTTAGTCGCTTTATAATTCCTAGGAAATTTATTTATTTACTTATTCTGTCTTTGTGCTCATTTGAAATTTGTATCAGTGTGTTGCAAATTAAAAAGATACTATGTGGAATGAATATGGTTTGTAAATATGT
The DNA here is from genome assembly GCF_038005425.1 of Bacillus sp. FSL K6-0268. Taxonomy (NCBI): domain Bacteria; kingdom Bacillati; phylum Bacillota; class Bacilli; order Caryophanales; family Bacillaceae; genus Bacillus; species Bacillus sp. FSL K6-0268. Next base: position 3,188,915 of record NZ_JBBOTF010000001.1, on the reverse strand, counting down.
TCTGTATATATATGGAATCTTTAATTTTCCAATTGCATTTTATGATAAAGGATATAGTTACTTAAAGAACGTTCAGACTATTAATGGTAGCTTATTATCACTATGCCATATTGAAGTGAGTAGTACTAGAGTTGAAATAGATAAAAAACCGATATTCTAAAATTGAATATCAGTTTAATGATATGTGACTTATATGAATCTATAGTAATACGAAAAGCGTAAATAAGATAGCCAACAAAATACGATAGTATGCAAAAGGTTTTAAACCTATCTTCTCTAAAAGCTTTAGAAAAGTTACTACCGCTAGCATCGCTACGGTAAAAGAGGTAATGAATCCTACCGCAAACATAGGGATGTCATCGACACTTAAATACTCCCAGCTTTTTAGTAAGTCTAAGCCTGTAGCTCCAACCATTACAGGAAGAGCTATTAGAAAAGAGAACTCGGATGCGGTTTTATAATTTACTTTTGCTAATAGACCTCCAGAGATAGTAGAGCCAGCTCTAGAGAAGCCAGGGTATACTGCTAAGCACTGAAATAATCCAATTGTTAAAGCTTGACGGTATGTTAAATCGTCCAGTGAATAGGCGGTTGCCTCTTTCTTTTTTACTTCTGCAAAGATCATAAGAATTGCCCCTGCTACAAGTCCAATCACAACAGTGTATGGCTGAAATAAGTATGTTTTAATAATATCATGTAGTAGCAAACCAGCCACTACTGCCGGAAATACGCCAAGAAATACATGAAACGCGTTGAATTTTTTCTCTTTCCGTAGAAGAGGCTTAATATTACATAGAGAAACGAGACGTTTATGATATAAAATTGCAATAGCTAAAATTGCGCCTAGCTGAATAACAATTTCAAACGTTTTTGCTCTTTCTCCTTCAAAGTCTAATAAATGCCCGACTAATATAAGGTGGCCAGTAGAAGATATAGGTAAAAATTCAGCTAATCCTTCTACAATACCGAGTATGAAGGCAATAATGATATCGCTCATAGTTTCACTCCTATAAATTAATGAATGTCTACTTTTTTAAAATAGAATAGTGTTGCAATAAATCCGGAAATTGTTGTTACTGCAATGATGATATAAGAATACTCTGGTGGATATGTCGGTTGTAATTCATTATTTGCGATATCTAGAGTAGCGGTCCACGGAAATAAATCTTTATGCTTGGAGTTTACGAGCATAAGATTGGTCATTGTAATAATGACTGTTAATATAATGGGCGGTACATAGCTCTTCATGACAAGAGTTAGTAGTACAATAGGTGAAGACAATAGAAAGAGAAGTCCACCACATATTAAAAATTCTAGGAAAGAACTTAAAAGTAAAGCAATGTTAAAACCAGGGAAATTCCCCAATAGCCCTAATATTAAAGTAAGTGTCCAAGCGACTAAAGTTAGCATCATGATCCAAAGAAAGAGAATGATGAATTTACTTATAATAAAGCTAATGCGCGACACGGGGATAGTTAGTAAATTTTTTAGTGTATCTTCTGCATATTCGCGGGTAAGCAAATATGCAACCACTACTCCATATAAGGGGAATCCTATAACTAAAGTAGTATATAAGTTAACATCAGTGAATAATTGATGGAACCAAATAGTCGGAGTTGGCTCTTTTGTTTTTATATGTATATAAGAGGCTACTACAACTAAGAAAGGTGCGACACCAGCACCAATAATGCTAATTAAAAACATATTAGAGCGTTTTAATTTTAAGAGTTCTGTATAGAGTAGATTAACCAATTGTTCCACCTCCAACTAGCTTGGTGAAATAATCTTCTAGTCTATCTTCACTTATCATCATTTTTAATACTTCAATACCATTAAGAACTAATGTTCTATTTATGTATCCTTGTTGTCCAAAATGAGAGTAAATACGAATATTCCCTTCATCGTGTACTTCATAATCAAAAATTTGAAGATGATTTTCTAATAACATCACAGCTTTATTGTCATTATTCACTTGAAACTCTATGTACTTACGATTTGCTTTACGTAGCGTATCAAGAGAAACTTCTTCTAGTAACTTTCCTTCATGAATAATTCCGATACGATCGACTAACTGTTCTACCTCGGCTAATATGTGACTAGAAATGAGTATGGTTATATTTCTTTCTTGAGCTAAAGAATGAATAAGTTTTCGCATTTCTTTAATACCAATAGGGTCTAGTCCGTTAGTTGGTTCATCTAATATGAGTAGCTCGGGATAATGGAGAAGAGCGCGTGCAATTCCTAAGCGTTGCCTCATTCCTAAAGAATACTTTCCTACTAACTTTTTTGTCTCATGCTGCAAGCCTACTATTTCTAATGCTTCTTCGATAGCATTCTTTTTGTGAACCCCAATTATCTTTGCATTAATTAATAGGTTTTCTTTTGCAGTTAAGTTTTCATAAAATCCTGGAACTTCAACTATAGAACCAATTCTGCTTAAAATATCTTTTTGATTTTGGAATAAGTTCTCTCCAAATATTTCAATCGTTCCACTTGTAGGCTTTATAAGACTAAGCAGCATACGAATGGTTGTTGTTTTACCAGCACCGTTGCGGCCTATGAAGCCATAAATCTCCTCTTGTTGAACATTAATATTTAAATTATCTACTGATTTTTGATTGCCATATACTTTAGTAAGGTTAGTCGTTTTTATAATTGTATTTATAGGAGACACCTGCTTTCTATAAGTTCTTACTTACATCATAAAAAGGAAGGCTTAACTGCATATTAATCATTTCTTAACTATTTCTTAAAAGTATTGTGTTTTGGAATAGAAAAGCCAAAAATAGTTCGTTTCCATGGAGTGCTTTCAACCCATATATGCCCACCATTTCTCTCAACGAGCGCTTTAGAAATAGAGAGCCCGAGACCACTACCACCAAACGAGGAGTTTCTTGATTGTTCGCTTCGGTACATTCGCTCAAACACATTTTGTAAATCATGCTTTGGAATACCAGGGCCTTTGTCCCAAATATGAAGTTCATATTCTCTATCGGTTTCTAGTAGTTCGACTCCTACTATTTTTCCATCCTTTCCGTAATAAATGGCATTTTTCATTAAATTACTCATAATCCGCATAAGGCTCAGATGGTCTGCGATAATAGGGCAAGTAGATTCTGGTATGAGAACTTGCAGTTCGATGTTATGTTTTGAGAGCTCAGGTAAAAATTCAATCAAAACTTCTCTAGTAACTTCAGAAAAGTCGAGTTCTTCTTCTTTTAGTGGAAATTCATTAGCGTCTAGCTTCGCCATATTGAATATTTCATCAACTAGGTGCTTTAAGTTATTTGATTTCATATAAAGTATTTTAAGGTATTCTTGTTTTTCTATTTCAGAAACAGCAACCCCATCTTTTAAAGCATCTATATATCCGATGATGGAGGTGAGTGGTGTTCGTATATCGTGGGAGATACTAGACAAAAGTTGTTTTCTGGATTCCTCGGATCTTTTGGCTTCAATCTGAACTTGCTCTAATTTAGCTATTAGCTCGTTTATTGAAAAAACGATATTATGTAATGAGTGGTCATTGCTTGTGAATAATCTCGTTTGTAAGTTTCCTTTTAGTACACGACTTAATTTAGTATCCATTGCCTTGCGATGTTGAATGAATTGTATTCTTGAAAAGAAGAGATAAATTGTAATTAAGATAAGGATTATAAATAAAGACATTTTTAATCTTGGTTCCATTTGTATGTTTAAAATCCCACAAATGATAAGTTGTAATGTAATAAGGGAGAGGGTTTTATCAGTCTTCAAGCTTTTCACCTACAAACTTATAACCAATTCCCCATATAGTCTGAATGAATTTTGGATTGGAAGGGTCGATTTCTATTTTCTTTCTAAGTTTTCGAATATGTACCATAACGGTATTGTCATCTTCTATATAATTATCGTCCCACACATTTTGGAAGAGCTGTGTTTTTGTAAATACTTGTCCTGGGTTTGAAGTAAAGAATTTTAATAGTTCCAGTTCTTTTCCGGTTAAGTTAATTTCTTCTTTATTTGTATGAACTGTGTATGTATTTAGATTGAAAGTTAGTCCTTTAAAAGATAAAGTTGTTTTTTCTTGAGCAGTATTGCTACTTCCAAGAACTAAAAAACGCCGCATAAGAGCTTTTACTCGTGCAATTACTTCGTGAATGCTGAAAGGTTTTATAATGTAATCATCAGCACCAATGCTTAAGCCTAAAATTTTATCAATTTCGTGATCTTTAGCGGTGAGCATTAATATAGGTACGTTAGTTTTATATCTAAGCTTTTTACATACCTCGATTCCATCTATTTTGGGCATCATAAGATCTAATATAACGAGGTTATAGTTATTTTGATTAAATAAATGTAAGGCTTCTTCGCCGTTGATTGCAGTGTCTACCATATATAATTCTCGTTCTAAATATATTTTTAATAAATTTCGGATTTCTTTATCGTCGTCTGCTAAAAGGATACGTATATCTTTCATATTTTCACCTGCTTCTAATAGAGTTTTATTGATAGTACAACAACTCTCTAATTATATACTAGTATTTGTTAAAATAAGGTTGCTAGTTTTGTTGGAGGGAAACGTCCGCACGAGTTAAGTCTAGAGCTCAAATTAACTCGAATATGTTTGGAAGAATAAATTAAAGAGAAGCAGAAAGCGTGCTCCGATAATGAAATCCTATAGAGACGTGTCTAGTTAAAAGAGCATAAAAATATTAACTTGAATATCTTTATAAAAAGATGTTGACGATTATACAAATGAAGTGTAATATAGAACAAGTCGCCGATGACATTAACGTCGCAAGCGACAAACGAAATAAAAAACTTAGTTGACATTAACTAACGAAGATGTTAACATAAGGAAGTCGCAAATGAGCGACCAAGTAGTTCTTTGAAAACTGAACGAAACAAACAACGTGAAACGTCAATTTTTATTTTTAGATGCTAGACAAACTAACTTTATTGGAGAGTTTGATCCTGGCTCAGGATGAACGCTGGCGGCGTGCCTAATACATGCAAGTCGAGCGAATGGATTGAGAGCTTGCTCTCAAGAAGTTAGCGGCGGACGGGTGAGTAACACGTGGGTAACCTGCCCATAAGACTGGGATAACTCCGGGAAACCGGGGCTAATACCGGATAACATTTTGAACTGCATGGTTCGAAATTGAAAGGCGGCTTCGGCTGTCACTTATGGATGGACCCGCGTCGCATTAGCTAGTTGGTGAGGTAACGGCTCACCAAGGCAACGATGCGTAGCCGACCTGAGAGGGTGATCGGCCACACTGGGACTGAGACACGGCCCAGACTCCTACGGGAGGCAGCAGTAGGGAATCTTCCGCAATGGACGAAAGTCTGACGGAGCAACGCCGCGTGAGTGATGAAGGCTTTCGGGTCGTAAAACTCTGTTGTTAGGGAAGAACAAGTGCTAGTTGAATAAGCTGGCACCTTGACGGTACCTAACCAGAAAGCCACGGCTAACTACGTGCCAGCAGCCGCGGTAATACGTAGGTGGCAAGCGTTATCCGGAATTATTGGGCGTAAAGCGCGCGCAGGTGGTTTCTTAAGTCTGATGTGAAAGCCCACGGCTCAACCGTGGAGGGTCATTGGAAACTGGGAGACTTGAGTGCAGAAGAGGAAAGTGGAATTCCATGTGTAGCGGTGAAATGCGTAGAGATATGGAGGAACACCAGTGGCGAAGGCGACTTTCTGGTCTGTAACTGACACTGAGGCGCGAAAGCGTGGGGAGCAAACAGGATTAGATACCCTGGTAGTCCACGCCGTAAACGATGAGTGCTAAGTGTTAGAGGGTTTCCGCCCTTTAGTGCTGAAGTTAACGCATTAAGCACTCCGCCTGGGGAGTACGGCCGCAAGGCTGAAACTCAAAGGAATTGACGGGGGCCCGCACAAGCGGTGGAGCATGTGGTTTAATTCGAAGCAACGCGAAGAACCTTACCAGGTCTTGACATCCTCTGAAAACCCTAGAGATAGGGCTTCTCCTTCGGGAGCAGAGTGACAGGTGGTGCATGGTTGTCGTCAGCTCGTGTCGTGAGATGTTGGGTTAAGTCCCGCAACGAGCGCAACCCTTGATCTTAGTTGCCATCATTAAGTTGGGCACTCTAAGGTGACTGCCGGTGACAAACCGGAGGAAGGTGGGGATGACGTCAAATCATCATGCCCCTTATGACCTGGGCTACACACGTGCTACAATGGACGGTACAAAGAGCTGCAAGACCGCGAGGTGGAGCTAATCTCATAAAACCGTTCTCAGTTCGGATTGTAGGCTGCAACTCGCCTACATGAAGCTGGAATCGCTAGTAATCGCGGATCAGCATGCCGCGGTGAATACGTTCCCGGGCCTTGTACACACCGCCCGTCACACCACGAGAGTTTGTAACACCCGAAGTCGGTGGGGTAACCTTTTTGGAGCCAGCCGCCTAAGGTGGGACAGATGATTGGGGTGAAGTCGTAACAAGGTAGCCGTATCGGAAGGTGCGGCTGGATCACCTCCTTTCTATGGAGAATTGATGAACGCTGTTCATCAATATAAGTTTCCGTGTTTCGTTTTGTTCAGTTTTGAGAGAACTATCTCTCATATATAAATGTATGTTCTTTGAAAACTAGATAACAGTGTAGCTCATATTTTTTTAATTTTAGTTTGGTTAAGTTAGAAAGGGCGCACGGTGGATGCCTTGACACTAGGAGTCGATGAAGGACGGGACTAACGCCGATATGCTTCGGGGAGCTGTAAGTAAGCTTTGATCCGAAGATTTCCGAATGGGGAAACCCACTATACGTAATGGTATGGTATCCTTACCTGAATACATAGGGTATGGAAGACAGACCCAGGGAACTGAAACATCTAAGTACCTGGAGGAAGAGAAAGCAAATGCGATTTCCTGAGTAGCGGCGAGCGAAACGGAACATAGCCCAAACCAAGAGGCTTGCCTCTTGGGGTTGTAGGACATTCTATACGGAGTTACAAAGGAACGAGGTAGACGAAGCGACCTGGAAAGGTCCGTCGTAGAGGGTAACAACCCCGTAGTCGAAACTTCGTTCTCTCTTGAATGTATCCTGAGTACGGCGGAACACGTGAAATTCCGTCGGAATCTGGGAGGACCATCTCCCAAGGCTAAATACTCCCTAGTGATCGATAGTGAACCAGTACCGTGAGGGAAAGGTGAAAAGCACCCCGGAAGGGGAGTGAAAGAGATCCTGAAACCGTGTGCCTACAAATAGTCAGAGCCCGTTAATGGGTGATGGCGTGCCTTTTGTAGAATGAACCGGCGAGTTACGATCCCGTGCGAGGTTAAGCTGAAGAGGCGGAGCCGCAGCGAAAGCGAGTCTGAATAGGGCGTTTAGTACGTGGTCGTAGACCCGAAACCAGGTGATCTACCCATGTCCAGGGTGAAGTTCAGGTAACACTGAATGGAGGCCCGAACCCACGCACGTTGAAAAGTGCGGGGATGAGGTGTGGGTAGCGGAGAAATTCCAATCGAACCTGGAGATAGCTGGTTCTCCCCGAAATAGCTTTAGGGCTAGCCTTAAGTGTAAGAGTCTTGGAGGTAGAGCACTGATTGAACTAGGGGTCCTCATCGGATTACCGAATTCAGTCAAACTCCGAATGCCAATGACTTATCCTTAGGAGTCAGACTGCGAGTGATAAGATCCGTAGTCAAGAGGGAAACAGCCCAGATCGCCAGCTAAGGTCCCAAAGTGTGTATTAAGTGGAAAAGGATGTGGAGTTGCTTAGACAACTAGGATGTTGGCTTAGAAGCAGCCACCATTTAAAGAGTGCGTAATAGCTCACTAGTCGAGTGACTCTGCGCCGAAAATGTACCGGGGCTAAATACACCACCGAAGCTGCGAATTGATACCAATGGTATCAGTGGTAGGGGAGCGTTCTAAGTGCAGTGAAGTCAGACCGGAAGGACTGGTGGAGCGCTTAGAAGTGAGAATGCCGGTATGAGTAGCGAAAGACGGGTGAGAATCCCGTCCACCGAATGCCTAAGGTTTCCTGAGGAAGGCTCGTCCGCTCAGGGTTAGTCAGGACCTAAGCCGAGGCCGACAGGCGTAGGCGATGGACAACAGGTTGATATTCCTGTACCACCTCTTTATCGTTTGAGCAATGGAGGGACGCAGAAGGATAGAAGAAGCGTGCGATTGGTTGTGCACGTCCAAGCAGTTAGGCTGATAAGTAGGCAAATCCGCTTATCGTGAAGGCTGAGCTGTGATGGGGAAGCTCCTTATGGAGCGAAGTCTTTGATTCCCCGCTGCCAAGAAAAGCTTCTAGCGAGATAAAAGGTGCCTGTACCGCAAACCGACACAGGTAGGCGAGGAGAGAATCCTAAGGTGTGCGAGAGAACTCTGGTTAAGGAACTCGGCAAAATGACCCCGTAACTTCGGGAGAAGGGGTGCTTTCTTAACGGAAAGCCGCAGTGAATAGGCCCAAGCGACTGTTTAGCAAAAACACAGCTCTCTGCGAAGCCGTAAGGCGAAGTATAGGGGGTGACACCTGCCCGGTGCTGGAAGGTTAAGGAGAGGGGTTAGCGTAAGCGAAGCTCTGAACTGAAGCCCCAGTAAACGGCGGCCGTAACTATAACGGTCCTAAGGTAGCGAAATTCCTTGTCGGGTAAGTTCCGACCCGCACGAAAGGTGTAACGATTTGGGCACTGTCTCAACCAGAGACTCGGTGAAATTATAGTACCTGTGAAGATGCAGGTTACCCGCGACAGGACGGAAAGACCCCGTGGAGCTTTACTGTAGCCTGATATTGAATTTTGGTACAGTTTGTACAGGATAGGCGGGAGCCATTGAAACCGGAGCGCTAGCTTCGGTGGAGGCGCTGGTGGGATACCGCCCTGACTGTATTGAAATTCTAACCTACGGGTCTTATCGACCCGGGAGACAGTGTCAGGTGGGCAGTTTGACTGGGGCGGTCGCCTCCTAAAGTGTAACGGAGGCGCCCAAAGGTTCCCTCAGAATGGTTGGAAATCATTCGTAGAGTGCAAAGGCATAAGGGAGCTTGACTGCGAGACCTACAAGTCGAGCAGGGACGAAAGTCGGGCTTAGTGATCCGGTGGTTCCGCATGGAAGGGCCATCGCTCAACGGATAAAAGCTACCCCGGGGATAACAGGCTTATCTCCCCCAAGAGTCCACATCGACGGGGAGGTTTGGCACCTCGATGTCGGCTCATCGCATCCTGGGGCTGTAGTCGGTCCCAAGGGTTGGGCTGTTCGCCCATTAAAGCGGTACGCGAGCTGGGTTCAGAACGTCGTGAGACAGTTCGGTCCCTATCCGTCGTGGGCGTAGGAAATTTGAGAGGAGCTGTCCTTAGTACGAGAGGACCGGGATGGACGCACCGCTGGTGTACCAGTTGTTCTGCCAAGGGCATAGCTGGGTAGCTATGTGCGGAAGGGATAAGTGCTGAAAGCATCTAAGCATGAAGCCCCCCTCAAGATGAGATTTCCCATAGCGTAAGCTAGTAAGATCCCTGAAAGATGATCAGGTTGATAGGTTCGAGGTGGAAGCATGGTGACATGTGGAGCTGACGAATACTAATAGATCGAGGACTTAACCATATAATATGTAGCAAATGTTATCTAGTTTTGAAGGAATATGCCTTCATAGTTTGGTGATGATGGCAGAGAGGTCACACCCGTTCCCATACCGAACACGGAAGTTAAGCTCTCTAGCGCCGATGGTAGTTGGGACCTTGTCCCTGTGAGAGTAGGACGTCGCCAAGCAAAAACCTAAGTCGTTTCGACTTAGGTTTTTTTGTGTTTATTTTTATTGCTTGAAATATAAAGGTAAGAATTACCTTTTGTGAAAATATAATCGAGATGTAAAAAGAATATTTGTAATCTTACATAACCTTTTGTGTTTTTAAAGGATTTTACATAAGAAAAAATCTATAATTAAGGTAGTTAACATATATTTTTGATGGGTGTGGGGGATTATGAAAGAAATATGCATGTTATTAGTGGCTGTTATATTATGGGGGACAGCTATTGCACCAACAAAATGGGTGTTAGAATCTATTCAGCCGTTTACTTTGTTGTTTATTCGTCTTTTCTTTGCAGGTGGAATTTGTATGCTATTTTCATTTAAGCAACTACAAAAATCAGTTGTACATAAAAAAGTTCCATGGCAAAGAATGAGTTTGTTAGCCTTTACCGGTGTAGCTGGGTATTTCATGTTCACATCGTATGGTATTTCTTTAACAAGTGGATTACATGTTAGTATCATAGATGCTGCATTACCATTAGTTACAATTCTTTTTTCAGCATTCTTCTTGAAAGAGAAAATTCGATTGAATTATTGGATAGGGATTATATTGGGTACTATAGGAGTACTCTTTATTACGATTCCATCTAAAAGTGCTGATCAAGAAGTGTCTTTAATAGGAGATATACTGATATTATTAAGTACTTTTCTATTTGCTTTCTACACGGTTTTGCTAAAACAACCAAAACAAGAATAGTATTTATCAAACGAGGTTTTTACAACATTAACTTTAATTATCGGAGCTGTTATTCTATTACCGTTTGCACTGGTAGAAATTCTTTATTACGGTTTACCAAAGATTGAAACTTGGAAAACGGGACTTAGTGTAATATACCTTGTTATTGGAGCAACAATTTTAGCATATTGGTTTTGGAATAAAGCGCTAGAGAGAGTTTCAGCATCAGTAAGCGGATTATATTTAAATGCATTACCATTAATAAGTATCGCTACTTCAATTATTCTATTAAATGAGTCTCTGACATGGAGGGTAATAATGGGAGCGAGTTTAGTTTTAATCGGAGTAGGATGGGCGGATAAGCAAAAGTTATGTAATCTATTAAAAGGTAATAAGGTGGAGAATAGAGACTGTTAAACAGTATGATTTATATAATTGAAATGTTAAAAAGATACCTTATATATGAGGTATCTTTTTTATTTAGCAAAGATAATAGACTAAAATTAGTATGGATATTCTTTGCTGTATTTATATGTGTCGAAATCATTTTGAAATATTGTTTGAACAAGTTGTATACATTCAGTATCATAAAAGCTTTCAAAAGTTGGATGACGGGGAAATAAAGGATCAGTAATATCAGCTTCGCTAAAATTCCCTTTATAAATCATGGCGGGAGTTTGATGATGCCATGATGTTGAGAACTCATTTATTGGTGCGGTTTTTAATTCGAAACGCTTTTCTAATTCTTTCATTTCCTGATCGAAGTTTTCTAAGTATATATAATTGGTCACATATTCTTCTTCACCAGCTATATATTGTTGTGTGAAATGTGGGTTAATATCACTTGCGTGAGCCCCTTTCATAAATAGATAGTATAAAAATTGTTTGAATGAGATCCCTTTGGGGGAATTTTCATCTTGATATAAAAACTTTCGGATGGGTTTCCATTCCGGATTTTCCATATAAGGAGGTCCAA
>NZ_JBBOTF010000001.1:2950000-3172500 GCF_038005425.1 Bacillus sp. FSL K6-0268 | reverse complement strand
CTGTCCTTAGTACGAGAGGACCGGGATGGACGCACCGCTGGTGTACCAGTTGTTCTGCCAAGGGCATAGCTGGGTAGCTATGTGCGGAAGGGATAAGTGCTGAAAGCATCTAAGCATGAAGCCCCCCTCAAGATGAGATTTCCCATAGCGTAAGCTAGTAAGATCCCTGAAAGATGATCAGGTTGATAGGTTCGAGGTGGAAGCATGGTGACATGTGGAGCTGACGAATACTAATAGATCGAGGACTTAACCATATAATATGTAGCAAATGTTATCTAGTTTTGAAGGAATATGCCTTCATAGTTTGGTGATGATGGCAGAGAGGTCACACCCGTTCCCATACCGAACACGGAAGTTAAGCTCTCTAGCGCCGATGGTAGTTGGGACCTTGTCCCTGTGAGAGTAGGACGTCGCCAAGCAAAAACCTAAGTCGTTTCGACTTAGGTTTTTTTGTGTTTATTTTTATTTACCGAATGTTATAATCCATAAATTTAATAACGCTAAAGACGAAAAAAGAATGAAATAGAGACTTTTAAAATAGGACACATTATTTCTATCATAAGTATATATTTTAAATAATGAGATGCTATAAATAAGTATTCAATAATTACAACAATTACTGCGATAGAAAAAATAAATAGGATAATAGCGTAGTTCTTTCTTTCATGTTTATCCTCCTTAGAAATTAAATCGTTATAATAAAAGTTCTATTGATGTGTAGAATACAAGAGTGTACATATTTTGATTTAAAACATACTGAAGTACTATATAAACGATTATAAGTAAATAGATCTCTAGAAATATATATTCTAATTCCCTTTTCTTCTTGCATATAGTTGCAATTCTTCTTTTGAATATAACTAAAACACGAACGTTATTGACTACTAATAAAAAAACATTCGATTATTTATTGACATCGTTTATGAAATATTGTTAATATAGCCATAGAAACAATAATATAAGACCTCATATAATCGCGGGGATATGGCCTGCAAGTCTCTACCTAACGACCGTTATTCGTTAGACTATGAGGGAAAGTCACTCGGTATTTTTCTATTCACAAGGGATACGTATGCCTGAGTAGAGCGCTTTCTCTCATAGTAAAAGAGAAACTGTTCTATTTCAGGCTTTTTTTATTTGAATCGGGGGGGATTCTAATATGAAATCACTAGTTGGAGTCATAATGGGAAGTACGTCAGACTGGGAAACAATGAAATATGCTTGTGACATTTTAGATGAATTAAATATACCGTATGAGAAAAAGGTTGTATCCGCTCATCGGACTCCGGATTATATGTTTGAATATGCAGAGACGGCTCGTGAACGTGGATTGAAGGTTATTATTGCTGGAGCTGGTGGAGCAGCACATTTACCAGGAATGGTTGCAGCGAAGACAAATCTTCCTGTAATTGGAGTTCCAGTTCAATCAAAAGCATTAAACGGCTTAGATTCATTATTATCCATCGTCCAAATGCCAGGGGGGGTTCCAGTTGCAACTGTTGCAATTGGTAAAGCCGGTTCAACGAATGCTGGATTACTTGCTGCACAAATACTTGGATCATTCCATGATGATATACATGATGCATTAGAATTGAGACGAGAAACGATTGAAAAAGATGTGCGCGAAGGTAGTGAGCTAGTATGACGAGAATCATTTTACCTGGAAAAACAATCGGCATTATTGGAGGCGGCCAGCTAGGAAGAATGATGGCATTGGCAGCCAAGGAGATGGGATATAAAATTGCTGTTTTAGATCCTACAAAGCATTCACCATGTGCACAAGTTGCTGATATTGAAATCGTTGCACCGTATGACGATTTAAAGGCAATTCAGCATTTAGCAGAGATAAGTGATGTTGTCACATATGAATTTGAGAATATTGATTATAGATGTTTACAATGGCTTGAAAAACATGCTTACTTGCCACAAGGTAGTCAGTTGTTAAATAAAACGCAAAATCGTTTTACAGAAAAGAATGGAATTGAGAAGGCTGGGTTACCAGTAGCAACGTATAGATTAGTTCAAAATCAAGATCAGCTTACAGAAGCAATTGCTGAGTTATCATTCCCTTCCGTCTTAAAAACGACGACAGGTGGATATGATGGGAAAGGGCAAGTTGTTTTAAGAAGTGAGGCTGATGTTGAGACAGCAAGAAATCTTGTGGATAAAGCAGAGTGTATTTTAGAGAAATGGGTGCCTTTTGAAAAAGAAGTATCTGTTATTGTGATTCGTAGTGTAAGTGGTGAAACGAAAGTGTTTCCAGTAGCGGAAAATATTCATGTAAATAACATTTTGCATGAATCTATCGTTCCAGCTCGTATTACAGAAGAGCTTTCTCAAAAAGCAATTGCTTATGCAAAGGTACTTGCGGATGAATTAAAACTTGTGGGAACACTAGCTGTAGAGATGTTTGCTACAGCTAATGGTGAGATTTACATTAATGAATTAGCACCAAGACCTCACAATTCAGGACACTACACACAGGATGCATGTGAAACGAGCCAATTTGGTCAACATATTCGAGCAATCTGTAATTTACCTCTAGGAGAAACAAATTTGTTAAAACCAGTTGTCATGGTAAACATTTTAGGCGAACATATAGAAGGGGTCCTAAGACAAGTGAATAGACTAACCGGGTGCTATTTACACTTGTATGGAAAAGAAGAAGCAAAAGCACAGCGAAAAATGGGGCATGTTAATATTTTAAATGATAATATTGAAGTTGCTCTAGAAAAAGCGAAGAGTTTGCATATTTGGGACCATCAAGAACAACTGTTGGAGGGAAAAAGATGATTAGTCGTTATACACGCCCTGAAATGGGTGCGATTTGGACGGAAGAGAACAAATTTAAAGCGTGGTTAGAAGTTGAGATTTTAGCTTGTGAAGCATGGGCTGAGCTTGGCGACATTCCAAAAGAAGATGTTAAAAAAATTCGTGAACATGCATCATTTGATATTGATCGTATTTATGAAATTGAAAAAGAAACACGTCATGACGTAGTTGCATTCACTCGTGCTGTATCAGAAACGCCGACATTAGGCGAAGAACGTAAATGGGTTCATTACGGTTTAACATCTACAGACGTAGTAGATACAGCATTATCTTACATCTTAAAACAAGCGAATGAAATCATATTAAAAGACTTAGAGAACTTTGTAAGCATTTTAGCTAACAAAGCGAAAGAGCATAAATACACAATCATGATGGGAAGAACACACGGTGTTCATGCAGAACCAACAACATTTGGTTTAAAACTTGGTCTTTGGTATGAAGAAATGAAACGTAACGTAGAGCGTTTCAAGCAAGCAGCTGATACAGTTCGCGTTGGTAAATTATCTGGTGCGGTTGGTACATATGCAAATATCGATCCATTCGTAGAAAAGTATGTTTGTGAAAACTTAGGATTAGAAGCAGCACCAATTTCAACACAAACATTGCAACGTGATCGCCATGCTCATTACATGTCAACACTTGCACTAATCGCAACATCTATCGAAAAGATGGCAGTTGAGATTCGTGGTTTACAAAAGAGTGAAACACGTGAAGTTGAAGAAGCTTTCGCAAAAGGTCAAAAAGGTTCTTCTGCAATGCCGCATAAGCGTAATCCAATTGGATCTGAAAATATGACTGGTTTAGCTCGTGTTATCCGCGGTTATATGATGACAGCTTATGAGAATGTTCCATTATGGCATGAGCGTGATATTTCTCACTCTTCAGCAGAACGCGTAATTTTACCAGATGCTACAATCGCGTTAAATTACATGTTAAATCGCTTTGGTAATATCGTTAAAAACTTAACTGTATACCCAGAGAATATGAAACGCAATATGACAAGAACATACGGCTTAATTTATTCTCAGCGCGTAATGCTTACACTAATCGACAAAGGTATGGTACGTGAAGAAGCTTATGATATCGTACAGCCTAAAGCGATGGAAGCTTGGGAAACACAAGTACAATTTAAAGAGCTTGTAGAAGCTGATGAGCGTATTACAAGCAAGTTAACACAAGAAGAAATTAATGAATGCTTCAACTATGAGCATCACATGCAACACGTTGATACAATCTTTGAACGCCTTGGATTAAACGAAGCGTAAAATTTCATATGGCACAGAATAGAGTCATTCTGTGCCATTATTTATAAAAACATTATTCACATTTTTCAAACTACAGGGGGCTTGCGAAATGCAAAAGCTAGAATTGCTGTATGAAGGTAAGGCAAAAAGAATTTATCGTACAGAATCAGCAGATATGGTTTGGGTAGAGTACAAAGATAGTGCGACTGCTTTCAATGGGGAGAAAAAAGAGACGATTACAGGAAAAGGTCGTTTGAACAATGAAATTACAACTTTATTGTTCAGAAAGTTACAAGAAGTGGGAATTAAAACACATTTTGTTGAGAAGTTATCTGAAACAGAACAACTTGTTAAAAAAGTGAGTATTATTCCTTTAGAAGTTGTCACAAGAAATGTAATTGCAGGAAGTCTTTCAAAACGATTAGGAATGGAAGAGGGAACTGTACTTGCAGAACCAATCGTAGAATTTTACTTCAAAGATGATGATTTAGGAGATCCGCTTGTAACGGAAGATCATATTCGTGTATTAAACGTTGCATCGCCAGAGCAAGTAAGTGTATTACGAGATATGGCTCTACAAATCAATCAAGTGTTGATTGATCATTTCGCAAGCTGTCGTGTAAGATTAGTAGATTTCAAATTAGAGTTTGGTGTAACGGAAGAAGGAGAAATCATTTTAGCGGATGAAATTTCACCAGATACTTGCCGTTTATGGGATGAAACGAGCAATGAAAAGTTTGATAAAGACGTATTCCGTCGTGATCTTGGAAATTTAACAGAAGCTTATGAAGAGATTTTAAAACGTTTAGGGGGAATTTCACATGTATAAAGTTAAGGTATATGTAACATTAAGAGAAAGCGTATTAGATCCACAAGGAACAGCAGTAAAAGGAGCACTTCATAGTCTTTCATTTACAGAAGTACAAGACGTTCGAATCGGAAAGTACATGGAACTAACAATTGATAAATCTGTATCTGATTTAGATAGCAAGGTAAAAGAAATGTGTGAAAAACTATTAGCGAACGTTGTAATGGAAGACTTCCGTTATGAAGTTGAGGAGGTTGTCGCACAGTGAAATTTGCCGTAATAGTATTTCCGGGTTCGAACTGTGATGTCGATATGTTCCATGCAATTAAAGATGAGCTTGGCGAAGAAGTAGATTACGTTTGGCACGATACAGAGAATTTAGATGAATATGATGCAATTCTACTACCAGGTGGATTTTCTTATGGTGACTACTTACGCTGCGGTGCTATTTCTCGCTTTGCTAATGCAATGAAAGCAGTGCAAAAAGCTGCTGAGCAAGGAAAGCCGATTTTAGGTGTATGTAATGGATTCCAGATTCTTGTTGAATCAGGATTACTACCAGGAGCGTTAATGAGAAACGAAAACTTAAAATTTATGTGTCGCACTGTTCAGTTGCGTGTTGAAAATAATGAAACGATGTTTACATCACAATATGAAAAAAATGAAATAATCAATATTCCAATCGCTCATGGTGAGGGGAATTACTATTGTGACGAAGAGACTCTTAAACAATTAGAAGAGAATAATCAAATCGCATTCCGTTACGTAGAAAATCCTAACGGTAGCGTTTCAGATATTGCTGGTATTGTAAACGAAAAAGGAAATGTACTTGGTATGATGCCACATCCAGAGCGTGCTGTAGATGAATTACTTGGCGGTGCTGAAGGGTTAAAAGTCTTTCAATCTATCTTAAAACAGTGGAGGGAAACATATGTCGTTAATGCTTGAACCAAATCCAACACAAATTAAAGAAGAGCGTATATATGCGGAAATGGGGCTAACAGACGAAGAGTTTGCCATGGTTGAAAGGATTTTAGGTCGTCTGCCAAATTATACAGAAACAGGATTATTCTCTGTAATGTGGTCTGAACATTGTAGTTATAAAAATTCAAAACCAGTTCTTCGTAAGTTTCCAACGACAGGTGAGCGTGTTCTGCAAGGACCTGGAGAAGGTGCTGGAATTGTAGATATAGGTGATAATCAAGCAGTTGTATTTAAAATGGAAAGTCATAACCATCCTTCAGCTATTGAACCATATCAAGGAGCTGCAACAGGTGTTGGTGGTATTATTCGTGACGTATTCTCTATGGGAGCACGTCCGGTAGCTCTATTAAACTCACTTCGTTTCGGTGAATTACAGTCACCACGTGTGAAATATTTATTCGAAGAAGTAGTAGCAGGAATTGCAGGATACGGTAACTGCATCGGTATTCCGACTGTTGGCGGCGAAGTACAATTTGATCCATGTTACGAAGGAAATCCACTTGTAAATGCAATGTGCGTAGGTTTGATTAACCACGAAGACATTAAAAAAGGGCAAGCGCACGGTGCTGGTAACACAGTAATGTACGTAGGAGCATCAACTGGTCGTGACGGTATTCACGGTGCAACATTCGCGTCGGAAGAACTATCTGAAAGTTCAGAAGCGAAACGTCCAGCGGTTCAAGTAGGGGATCCATTTATGGAGAAACTTCTTATTGAAGCGTGTTTAGAATTAATTCAATCTGATGCACTTGTTGGAATTCAAGATATGGGTGCGGCTGGTTTAACATCATCTTCTGCAGAAATGGCAAGTAAAGCAGGAATGGGTATTGAAATGTACTTAGATGATGTACCACAGCGTGAAACAGGAATGACACCATATGAAATGATGCTATCTGAATCACAAGAGCGTATGTTAATTGTTGTGAAAAAAGGTAGAGAACAAGAAATAGTAGATTTATTTGAGAAGTATGGTCTTGCAGCAGTTACGATGGGGAAAGTAACAGAAGATAAAATGCTTCGTTTATTCCATAAAGGTGAAAAGGTAGCTGAAGTTCCAGCAGATGCTTTAGCAGAAGAAGCACCAATTTATCATAAGCCATCAAAAGAAGCAGCATACTTTGCTGAATTCCAAGCAATGAAAATGGAAACGCCAAAAGTAGAAAATTATAAAGAAGCGTTATTCGCTCTATTACAGCAACCAACAATTGCAAGTAAAGAGTGGGTATACGATCAATACGATTACCAAGTTCGCACAAGTACAGTTGTGACACCAGGTTCAGATGCTGCAGTTGTACGTGTACGCGGTACAGAAAAAGGATTAGCAATGACGACAGATTGTAACTCTCGCTACATTTATCTAGATCCAGAAATGGGCGGTAAAATTGCAGTAGCAGAGGCAGCGCGAAATATCGTATGTTCTGGCGGGGAGCCACTTGCAATTACAGATTGCTTAAACTTCGGTAACCCAGAAAAACCAGAGATTTTCTGGCAGATTGAGAAATCAGTAGACGGTATGAGTGAAGCTTGTCGCACATTACAAACACCAGTTATCGGCGGAAACGTATCGATGTATAACGAGCGTAGTGGCGAAGCTGTATATCCAACACCAACTGTTGGGATGGTCGGACTTGTACATGACTTAAAACATGTAACAACACAAGAGTTTAAGCAAGCTGGCGATTTAGTTTATGTAATCGGTGAGACGAAAGCTGAGTTTGGCGGAAGTGAATTACAGAAAATGATTCACGGTAAAATCTTCGGGCAATCACCAAGTATCGATTTAGATGTAGAATTAAAACGCCAAAAACAAGTATTAGAAGCAATTCAAGCTGGTCTTGTTCAATCTGCACATGATGTTGCTGAGGGTGGTTTAGCAGTTGCGATTTCAGAAAGTGCAATTGGTGCTAAAGGCTTAGGTGCTACTGTGAAATTAGATGGAGAAGCAACAGCAGCATTATTCGCTGAATCACAGTCTCGCTTCGTGATTACTGTAAAACGTGAAAATAAAGAGGCGTTTGAGAAAGCGGTAGAAGCAATCCAAGTTGGAGAAGTAACAAGTACAAATGAAGTAACAATTCATAATGAAGAAAATGAAGTATTACTTACAGCAAATGTAGATGAAATGAGAAAGGCTTGGAAAGGGGCAATCCCATGCTTGCTGAAATAAAGGGGTTAAACGAAGAATGTGGCGTTTTCGGAATTTGGGGGCATGAAAATGCAGCACAAGTTTCATACTACGGATTGCACAGTTTACAGCACCGTGGACAAGAAGGCGCAGGCATTGTCGTAAATAATGGTGAGAAAATTGTCGGTCACAAGGGGTTAGGTTTAATATCAGAAGTGTTTTCAAGAGGCGAGCTAGAAGGATTAAATGGAAAATCAGCAATCGGACATGTACGATATGCAACAGCTGGTGGAAGTGAAGTTGCTAACGTTCAACCATTGTTGTTCCGTTTTTCTGATCATAGTATGGCGCTAGCTCATAACGGGAATTTAATTAATGCAAAAATGCTTCGCCGTGAATTAGAGGCAGAGGGAAGTATTTTTCAAACAAGTTCAGACACAGAAGTACTTTTACATCTTATTAAACGTAGTACGAAAGACTCTTTAATTGAAAGTGTAAAAGAGGCTCTGAATAAAGTGAAAGGTGCGTTTGCGTATCTTTTACTAACTGGAAATGAAATGATCGTTGCGTTAGATCCAAATGGATTCCGTCCGCTTTCAATTGGAAAGATGGGGGATGCTTACGTTGTAGCATCTGAAACATGTGCTTTTGATGTAGTAGGTGCAACATACATTCGCGATGTAGAACCTGGTGAATTACTTATCATTAATGATGAAGGAATTCACGTAGATCGTTTTACAAACGATGTAGAACATGCGATTTGTAGTATGGAATACATTTACTTTGCACGACCAGATTCTAATATTGCTGGTGTTAACGTTCATGCAGCGCGTAAAAATATGGGAAAACGTTTAGCAGCGGAAGCTCCTATTGAAGCGGATGTTGTTACTGGTGTACCAGACTCTAGTATTTCAGCAGCGATTGGCTATGCGGAGGCAACAGGCATTCCGTATGAATTAGGATTAATTAAAAATCGTTACGTTGGACGTACTTTTATTCAGCCTTCTCAAGAACTGCGTGAGCAAGGGGTTAAGATGAAGCTTTCAGCAGTAAGAGGTGTAGTGGAAGGGAAACGAGTTGTTATGATTGACGATTCTATCGTAAGAGGAACGACAAGTAAACGAATTGTTCGTATGCTTCGTGAAGCTGGAGCGACAGAAGTTCACGTAAGAATCGCTTCACCACCTCTTAAGTATCCATGTTTTTATGGCATTGATATTCAAACGAGAAAAGAATTAATTGCAGCAAATAATACAGTAGAAGAAATCCGTGAAATGATCGGAGCAGATTCTTTAACATTTTTAAGCGAAGATGGATTAGTAGATGCAATTGGGCGTCCATATGAAGGGAAATATGGCGGTCTATGTATGGCTTATTTTAATGGGGACTATCCAACAGCTCTTTATGATTATGAGCAAGAGCTTTTAGAAAGTATGAAATAAGAAAAGTGAAAAAAGCTTCTACTTCTTTTGATGTAGAAGCTAGCTCCTTTCTTAAAATAGCCCGCCCTGGATGGGGAGAAATTAAAAGACGAGGTGTAAATAACGATGGCGAATGCATATAAGCAAGCAGGAGTAGATATTGAAGCTGGATATGAAGCGGTATCTCGCATGAAAAAACACGTACAAACAACTATGAGAAAAGAAGTACTAGGCGGTTTAGGCGGTTTTGGAGGTATGTTTGATCTATCAAAATTTGCATTAGAAGAACCTGTATTAGTATCTGGAACAGATGGCGTGGGAACGAAATTGATGCTCGCTTTTATGGCAGATAAACATGACACAATTGGTATTGATGCAGTAGCAATGTGTGTAAATGATATTGTTGTCCAAGGAGCAGAGCCGCTTTTCTTCCTTGATTATATTGCTTGTGGTAAAGCTGAACCTAGTAAAATTGAAAACATCGTCAAAGGTATATCAGAGGGCTGTCGCCAAGCTGGTTGTGCATTAATCGGTGGAGAAACAGCTGAAATGCCAGGAATGTATTCTACGGAAGAATATGATTTAGCTGGTTTTACAGTTGGAATTGTTGATAAAAAGAAAATTGTAACAGGTGAAAAAATTGAAGCTGGTCAAGTATTAATTGGCTTAGCATCTAGCGGTATTCATAGTAATGGTTATTCTTTAGTACGAAAAGTATTACTAGAAGATGGAGAACTATCTTTAGATCGCATTTACGGACGCTTAGAACTACCTCTTGGTGAAGAATTATTAAAACCAACGAAAATTTATGTCAAACCTATTTTAGAACTATTGAAGAAATATGAAGTATACGGTATGGCGCATATTACAGGTGGCGGATTCATTGAAAATATTCCACGTATGTTACCAGAAGGAATCGGTGCAGAAATTGAATTAGGATCTTGGAAAATTCAACCGATCTTCAGTTTACTTCAAGAAGTGGGAAAACTAGAAGAGAAAGAAATGTTCAATATTTTTAACATGGGTATTGGTATGGTAGTAGCAGTGAAGGAAGAAGAGGCAAAAGATATTGTTCGTCTTCTTGAAGAGCAAGGAGAAACAGCTCGTATTATTGGACGTACTGTACAAGGGACTGGCGTTACCTTCAATGGGGGCACAGCACTATGAGTAGATTAGCAGTTTTTGCTTCTGGAAGCGGCTCTAACTTTCAATCTCTCATCAATGCGGTGGAAGAAAATAGATTAGACGCAGATATTAGTTTATTAGTATGTGATAAACCAGAAGCACGTGCTGTTGGACGGGCACATTATCATCATATTCCATGTTTCGCTTTTTCAGCGAAAGCATATGAGTCAAAAGAAGCATTTGAAAAAGAAATATTAAAGAAGCTAGAAGAGTATGAAATTGATTATGTTATTTTAGCTGGATATATGCGTTTAATTGGACCGACTCTACTAGAAGCTTACGGCGGGAGGATTATTAATATTCATCCATCGCTATTACCGAGTTTTCCAGGGAAAGATGCTGTTGGTCAAGCGTTAGAAGCAGGTGTGAAAGTAACTGGAGTAACGATTCATTATGTAGATGCAGGTATGGATACAGGGCCAATTATTGCGCAAGAAGCAGTGGTTGTTTCTGAAGGGGATACGAGGGAAAGCTTACAAAAGAAAATTCAACAAGTTGAACATAAATTATACGTAAATACAGTGAATCAAATTGTTCAATCTGTGAAAGAACCAACTGTTAACTAACATACAACCAGGGGTGAAGGATAAATGAAAAAGCGTGCATTAGTAAGTGTTTCAGATAAAACAGGAGTAGTAGAATTTGTTAAAGGTTTACTAGAACAAGGGATCGAAGTTATCTCAACAGGTGGTACGAAAAAATTACTAGAAGAAAATGGCTTACAAGTAATCGGTATTTCTGAAGTAACTGGGTTCCCAGAAATTATGGATGGCCGCGTAAAAACATTACATCCAAACATTCATGGTGGTCTATTAGCAGTTCGCGATAATGAAACGCATGTAGCGCAAATGAATGAATTAGGTATGCAGCCAATTGATTTTGTTGTTGTGAACTTATACCCATTCAAAGAAACAATCGCTAAGCCTGATGTAACATTTGCTGATGCAATTGAAAATATTGATATCGGTGGTCCAACAATGATTCGCTCTGCTGCGAAAAATCATAAATTTGTATCGGTAATTGTAGATCCAGTAGATTACGATGTTGTATTAGCAGAACTGAATGAGAACGGTGAAGTAAAAGAAGAAACAAAACGTAAATTAGCAGCGAAAGTATTCCGTCATACAGCGGCATATGATGCGTTAATCTCTAACTACTTAACAGAGCAAATGGGTGAAGAAAGCCCAGAAACATTAACAGTGACATTTGAGAAAAAACAAGATTTACGCTATGGAGAAAATCCACATCAAAAAGCAACCTTCTATAAAGCACCATTCGCTGTAACTTCTTCTGTTGCATACGCAGAACAATTACACGGTAAAGAATTATCTTACAACAATATTAACGATGCAGATGCAGCACTTAGTATTGTAAAAGAATTTACAGAGCCAGCAGTAGTAGCAGTAAAACATATGAATCCATGTGGTGTTGGAGTGGGTACTGATATTCATGAAGCATACACACGCGCTTATGAAGCAGACCCAGTATCAATCTTTGGTGGAATTATTGCAGCAAATCGTGAAATTGATAAAGCTACAGCAGAAAAGTTACACGAAATTTTCTTAGAAATCATTATTGCACCTTCTTTCTCAAAAGAAGCTTTAGAAGTATTGCAAAGTAAGAAAAACTTACGTCTACTAACTGTAAATATTGAAAAAGCGACAAGTGCAAGCAAAAAACTAACTTCTGTACAAGGTGGTCTTCTCGTTCAAGAGGAAGATACGTTATCATTAGATGAAAGTACAATTTCAATTCCGACAAAACGTGAACCATCAGAGCAAGAGTGGAAAGATTTAAAACTAGCTTGGAAAGTTGTAAAACATGTGAAATCAAACGCAATTGTTTTAGCGAATGATAACATGACAGTTGGTGTAGGCGCGGGACAGATGAACCGTGTAGGTTCTGCAAAAATCGCAATTACACAAGCTGGTGAAAAAGCACAAGGTAGCGCACTTGCATCTGATGCTTTCTTCCCAATGCCAGATACAGTAGAAGAAGCAGCAAGAGCAGGGATTACAGCAATCATTCAACCAGGCGGATCAATCCGTGACGAAGATTCTATTAAAGTGGCGGATAAGTATGGGATTACGATGGTGTTCACTGGCGTACGTCATTTCAAACACTAGTAGAGGATGTTTAAAAGGTCCGGTCAAGATAACTGTCGCATGTCGTCGTTGCATTGCCAGTGCGGTACTCATGTAGGAAAGCTACATTCCGTGTCCTCCAGTCAAATGCGCCTCGACCTGCTCGGTTCTCTTGATCCTCCTTTTTAAACTTCTATTGATATGGATGTTTAAAAGGTCCGGTCGAGATAACCTTCGCAAGTCGTCGTTGCAATGCCAGTGCGGTACTCATGTAGGAAAGCTACACTCCGTGTCCTCCTGGCAAATGCGCCTAGACCAGCTCGGTTCTCTTGATCCTCCTTTTAAACTTTTATTGATATGAGAAAGCAAACTAGGAGCATAGCTTCTAGTTTGTACTTATTTAATTATTGGGGGATGAAATATGAATGTTTTAGTAATTGGCCGCGGTGGGCGTGAGCATGCTTTAGCTTGGAAGTTTGCACAATCTGAAAAAGTAGAAAAGGTGTATGTAGCACCAGGTAATGAAGGTATGCGCGATGTTGCAACACCAGTTGATATTGATGAAAATGATTTTGATGCATTAGTTTTATTTGCTAAAGAGAATAAGGTTGAATTAACTTTCGTTGGACCAGAAATTTCACTTATGAATGGAATTGTTGATCGCTTTAAAGAAGAGGGACTTCGTGTGTTTGGCCCAAATAAAGCGGCTGCTGTTATTGAAGGTAGTAAGGCTTTCACAAAAGAATTGATGAAAAAATATGATATTCCAACTGCGGCATATGAAACTTTTACAGACTATGAAGAAGCAGTACAGTATATTCAAAAAGTTGGTGCGCCAATCGTTATTAAAGCTGACGGCCTAGCTGCTGGTAAAGGTGTAACGGTAGCAATGACGCTTGAAGAGGCATTACAAGCTGTGAAAGAGATGCTACAATATGTGAAGTTTGGCGAAGCGAGCAAGAAGGTCGTTATTGAAGAGTTTTTAGATGGACAAGAATTTTCATTAATGGCATTTGTAAATGGAACAACTGTGCATCCGATGGGAATTGCGCAAGATCATAAACGAGCTTTTGATGGTGATAAAGGTCCAAATACAGGCGGAATGGGTGCGTATTCTCCAGTACCACAAATTCCAGAATCAGCAGTTCAAGAGGCAATAAAAATGGTATTACATCCAACTGCCAAGGCAATGATTGCAGAAAACCGTTCGTTTACAGGAATTTTATATGCGGGACTTATTTTAACAAATGATGGCCCGAAGGTAATTGAATTTAATGCACGCTTTGGTGATCCTGAAACGGAAGTAGTATTACCTCGCTTAGAAAATGATTTAGTTGATGTATGTAACGCGGTATTAGATGAAAGTGAATTAACGTTACAGTGGTCAGAGGAAGCGGTAATTGGTGTTGTACTTGCTTCGAAAGGATATCCGGAAGCATATAAAAAAGGTGACATTATTAAAGGATTAGATGCACTGGAAGATGTAATTGTTTTCCATTCAGGTACAGCCATGAAGCATGGTGACTTTGTAACAAATGGCGGCCGTGTACTATTTGTTGCTTGTAAGGCGGACAGTTTACAAGCAGCGAAAGATAAGGTGTATAAAGAAATCGGCAAAATTGAGAGTGATGGTCTATTTTACCGAAGTGATATAGGATATCGTGCAATTGGGCATGAGATGACGAGAAGCTAATATGTAAAAATCCCGCTGATTTCTCAGCGGGATTTTTTATGCATCTTTATCTTTTTTCAATTTTCCTTTTTGCTTTGCCATTTCTCGAAGTAAATACTCGATGTGTGCATTGACGCTACGAAACTCATCATTCGCCCATTTTTCGATGACTGCGTGTAATTCAGGATCAATACGTAATGGAAAGCTTTTCTTTTTAGCCATAATGATTTACAACCCTTTAGTATAGGCTTCCTGTATTAATAACCGGTTGCGCACCTTTATCTGAAACGATGGCAACTAATAAGTTGTTTACCATATTTGCTTTACGCTCGTCATCGAGTTCCAGTACGCCTTCTTCATCTAACATATGGATTGAATCTTTGGCCATCTTCACAGCACCTTCAACAATTTCTTTTCTAGCAGCTAATACTGCTTTTGCTTGTTGACGTTGTAGCATTGCATGGGCAATTTCTGTTGCGTAAGCTAAATGCGTTAAACGAGTTTCCAATACTTCTACACCAGCAATTTCAAGACGTGCCTCTAACTCACGTTTTAATTCTTCAGAGATTTCTTCAGTATTTCCGCGTAACGTAATGCAAGTTTCATCTTGGAAATTGTCATATGGATATTTTGTTGCGACGTGGCGGATTGCCGTTTCGCTTTGAATTTCTACAAATCGATCGTAATGTTCAACACCGAACATTGCTTTTGCAGAATCAACTACTTTATATACGATAACAGCTGCAATTTCAATCGGATTTCCCTCAACATCGTTTACTTTTAATTTCTTACTATTAAAGTTTTCAACACGTAAAGATACAGTTTGACGGAATGCGAACGGAATCGTTAAAAATAAACCGTTTTGACGAATTGTTCCTAAATAATTACCAAAGAACGTAATAACTTTCGCTTGATTTGGTTGAACAATCCCGATACCCGTAGCGAGAATTGCGGCTAATACAATAGTTAGTGCTGCTCCTATAAAAATTTCTTGTGCAAGGAAAAATACACCGATAGCCGCTAAAATCAAAATTCCAATAATACCGAGAAAACCATTTACATAAAATACTTGTTTTTCTTTCATATGATCGCCTCCTGATATAAAAATGATATCACTTTTATATCATTTTAAGCAAGAGGTATGCACCTAATTTTCTGAATTTTATTGATTGATATCTTTTATATACATTTTAAGCTTAAAAAGGGAATATACGTTCTGTTTTTATGGTAAAATAAAGAAGACTTAACCGCTCACTGCAGCAGCTAAGTCCCTTTGAGAGCATCTTGCATCGTGACAAATGATTCAAAGCGGTTTTGCCAGGATTATTTCTTCAATCGCTGACTCAATCTCTTTGTCAGAAGCGTCATAACTTCCTTTTGACTTTGGCTTGTCATGAGAGGAAGTTTGATTCACTTCTTCTTTAGCATGTCCTTTTTCAGTAAAATTCATGCTAGGCATTTTAAATGCACCCATATTCATGTATTTTCCAAACTTCCACGCTTCAACAATAGGGCAGAAGCGAACAATTCCCTCTGCAACTTTCATTGCACCAATCCATAGAAAAATGTTAGACCAAGTGCACCATGGCTTGCGTACAAGTTTAGTTGCACTACATCCGAAGAGGACAAGCCCAAGTGTAATTCGAATTAGAGCGTTTATTGTCCCGATGTTTTGCTTCATTAGAAAAACACTCCTTTTTATGAAAATTGAAATAGTGAATACTACTTCTCTTATTAGTATCCCGTGTGATTTTGGGGATATGTAATCCAACATTTGACGTTGAAAAAGATGTTGGAATGGGCGTGTGTGTCAGTAGCTTTTTTTGTTATAATGAAAGAATGCATAAAAAGAAGATGAAATTAAATCATTCTTTTTGAAAAATATTTAAAAAACAAGATGAAAACTAACTGTTATTTTAAACAGAACTATAGATATAACTAGAGAAAAGGAAGGGTGTTTTCATGTACGATATTTCCGGATGGAAACATGTATTTAAGCTTGATCCAAATAAGGAGTTAAGCGATGAACATTTAGAAATGATTTGTGAGTCTGGAACTGATGCGGTTATTGTAGGCGGAAGTGATGGGGTTACAATTGATAACGTATTACACATGCTAGTTAGCATTCGTAGATATGCTGTTCCTTGTGTATTAGAGGTCTCTGATGTAGAAGCAATTACACCAGGATTTGATTTTTATTACATCCCAAGTGTGTTAAATAGCCGAAAAGTAGAATGGGTAACAGGTGTTCATCATGAGGCATTGAAAGAATTTGGGGATATTATGGACTGGGACGAAATTTTTATGGAAGGGTATTGTGTTTTAAATCCAGAAGCGAAAGTAGCCCAGCTTACAGATGCGAAATGTGATTTAACAGAAGATGACGTTATTGCATATGCTCGTTTAGCAGACAAGTTATTACATTTACCGATATTTTATTTAGAATATAGCGGTACGTATGGAGAAGTTGAACTTGTTAAAAATGTAAAAGCAGAATTGAAACAAGCTAAGTTATACTATGGCGGCGGTATTTCTAATGCAGAACAGGCGAAAGAAATGGCACAATATGCTGATACAGTAGTTGTTGGAAATATTATTTATGATGATATAAAATCGGCGTTAAAAACAGTTAAAGCAGTAAAAGGAGAGTAGGTGCAGGCGTATATGAGTATGACAGATAAGTTATTAAACGGTTTAAATCCACAGCAACAAAAAGCAGTACAAACAACGAATGGACCACTTCTATTAATGGCAGGTGCAGGTAGTGGTAAAACACGTGTGTTAACACACCGTATTGCGTATTTGCTTGGTGAAAAAGGTGTAGCACCATGGAATGTATTAGCTATTACCTTCACAAATAAAGCAGCTCGTGAAATGCGCGAGCGTATTGATACACTTGTGGGACCAGAAGCAGAAGATATTTGGATTTCGACGTTCCACTCTATGTGTGTACGTATTTTACGACGTGATATCGATCGTATTGGCATTAATCGTAACTTTACAATCTTAGATTCAGGTGATCAGTTAACGGTAGTCAAAAAAATTATGAAAGAGCGCAATATTGATCCGAAGAAATTTGAGCCGCGCTCTATTTTAGCGGGTATTAGTAATGCGAAAAATGAACTGTTATCTGCGGATAAATATGCAAAAAAAATTACAATGGCTGATCCATATGAAAAATTAACGAGCGATGTATACACAGAGTATCAAAAACGTCTTTTGAAAAATAATTCATTAGACTTTGATGATTTAATTATGACGACGATTCAGCTATTTGAACGTGTTCCAGAAGTATTGGAGTTTTATCAGCGTAAGTTCCAATATATTCACGTTGATGAGTATCAAGATACGAATAAAGCGCAATATCTTCTTGTTAAACATTTGGCAGCGCGTTTTAAAAATCTTTGCGTTGTAGGTGACTCTGACCAGTCTATTTATCGCTGGCGTGGTGCAGATATTTCTAACATTTTGTCATTCGAAAAAGATTATGAGAATGCACAAGTAATTTTGTTAGAACAAAACTATCGTTCGTCACAAAATATTTTAAATGCAGCGAATGCTGTTATTGAAAAAAATACGAATCGTAAACCGAAGAAATTATGGACGGACAATCAAGTTGGGAGCAAAATTTCGTATTATCGTGCTGCAACTGAAAAGGACGAAGCATATTTTGTTGTGAAAAAAATTCGTGACGATCTTCAAATGGGGAAACGAAAATACACTGATTTTGCAGTACTATATCGTACGAATGCTCAGTCTCGTATGGTCGAGGAGATTTTCCTTAAATCTAACATCCCGTACAAAATTGTCGGGGGTACGAAGTTCTACGACCGTAAAGAGATTAAAGATATTTTGGCGTACTTACGTTTAATCGGTAATCCAGATGATGAAATTAGTTTTGCACGTATTATTAACATGCCAAAGCGTGGTATTGGTGCGACTTCTATTGATAAAATTATTAATTATGGTGTGCAAAACGGAATTTCATTAACTGCTGTATTTGATGAGATTGAGCATGTTGGAGTAAGTGCAAAAATTACAAAGGCAGTAAAAGAATTCGCAAGTTTATTACACAACTGGGTAAATATGCAAGAGTATTTATCTGTTACAGAATTAGTAGAAGAAGTTATTGAAAAAACAGGCTATCGCGATATGTTGAAAAATGAGCGTTCTTTAGAAGCGGAAGGTCGTTTAGAAAACTTAGACGAGTTCTTATCTGTTACGCAAACATTTGAATCTCAAAGCGAAGATAAGAGTCTTGTTGCATTCTTAACAGATTTAGCACTTGTTGCTGATATTGATCGTGTAGATGAAGACCCAACTGCTGGTGAAGAAGTTATCTTAATGACGATGCACTCAGCGAAAGGATTAGAGTTCCCGGTTGTCTTTATTGTTGGTTTAGAGGAAGGGATATTCCCTCATACTCGTTCTCTTATGGAAGAGGATGAAATGCAAGAAGAACGTCGTCTTGCTTATGTAGGTATTACTCGTGCAGAAGAAGAGCTATATTTATCTAATGCGCAAATGCGTACTTTATTTGGTAGAACAAGTATGAACGCTGCGTCTCGCTTCATTACAGAAATCCCGACAGAACTAGTGGAATCATTAAATGAAACAGCGCCGAAGCGTGAAAATTCGTTTGGTGCAAAAGGCAGAACAGCAAGTAGCAGTAAAATGACAACCACAACACGCTCTCGTTCAGCTTTCGCGCGTCCTGCAGCTAAGACGACAGGCGGTGAGCAAATTGGCTGGGCAGTAGGCGATAAAGCTTCCCACCAAAAATGGGGAATCGGTACAGTTGTAAGTGTAAAAGGTGAAGGTGATGCAAAAGAATTAGATATTGCCTTCCCAAGCCCGATTGGTGTTAAACGTTTGTTAGCAAAATTTGCACCTGTGACGAAACAATAGAAAGGAATGAGGATATGTCAAAAGAGATAGCAAAAAAACGTATAGAAGAACTGCGTGATTTGTTAAATACATTTAATTATCAATATCACGTATTAGACAATCCTTCTGTTTCTGATGCGGAATATGACCGTAATATGCAGGAGCTTATAAAATTAGAAGCAGAGAACCCAGAGTTTATGAGTGAGGATTCTCCCTCCGTTCGCGTTGGGGGAACTATTCTTGATATATTCGAAAAAGTAACACATAAGTCACCAATGTTAAGTTTAGGAAATGCATTTAACGAAGGAGATTTACGTGATTTCGACAGAAGAGTACGTCAAGGAATTGATGATGCGAATGTAAGATATATATGTGAATTAAAAATTGACGGGCTTGCCGTTTCGCTTCATTATGAAAAAGGACGCTTCATTCAAGGGGCGACACGTGGTGATGGTGTAACGGGTGAAGATATTACTCAAAATTTAAAAACGATTAAAGCTATCCCACTTCGTTTAAATGAAGAAGTAACGTTAGAAGCACGAGGCGAAGCTTATATGCCGAAGCGTTCATTTGTTAAACTAAATGAAGAAAAAGAGCAAAATGGAGAAGATGTATTTGCGAATCCGCGTAATGCGGCAGCAGGCTCAATACGTCAACTTGATCCGAAAATTGCAGCGAAGCGTAACTTATCTATGTTTGTGTACGGTCTTGCGAATGTAGAAGAAAAAACAATTCCATCGCACAGTGAATCGCTTGATTTCCTAGGTGAACTCGGATTTAAGACAAATCCAAATCGCCGTACATGTGAAACAATCGAAGAGGTTATAGCTTATGTAGAAGAATGGCAAGAAAAACGTCCGCATCTTGATTATGAGATTGATGGAATCGTTATAAAAGTAGATGATGTTGCTCTTCAAGAAAGTCTAGGAACTACAGCGAAGAGTCCAAGATGGGCGATTGCTTATAAATTCCCGGCTGAAGAAGTTGTAACGAGATTAACAGGCATTGAATTAAGTGTTGGCCGAACAGGGGTTGTAACACCGACTGCAGAGCTAGAGCCAGTGAGAGTTGCTGGTACGATCGTTCGTCGTGCTTTTTTACATAACGAAGATTTAATTCGTGAAAAAGACATTCGAATTGGTGACTACGTTGTTGTGAAGAAGGCTGGAGATATTATTCCTGAAGTTGTGAACGTTATTTTTGATAAGCGTACTGGTGAAGAAGAAGAATACCGCATGCCAACGCATTGCCCAGCATGTGAGAGTGAACTTGTTCGTTTAGAAGAAGAAGTAGCACTTCGATGTATAAATCCAACTTGTCCAGCTCAAATTCGCGAAGGATTAATTCATTTCGTTTCAAGAAATGCAATGAATATTGATGGGCTTGGAGAACGTGTCATTACACAACTTTTTGATGCAGATTATATTCGTACATTTGCTGATTTATATGCATTAACGAAAGAGCAGTTATTACAGTTAGAACGTTTTGGTGAAAAATCAGCAACAAACTTAATACAAGCAATTGAAAATTCTAAAGAAAACTCGTTAGAGCGATTATTATTTGGTCTTGGAATTCGACACGTTGGAGCGAAAGCAGCACGTACATTTGCAGAGCACTTTGAAACGATGGATGAGCTTGTAAAAGCAACAGAAGAAGAACTAAAAGCAATTAATGAAATTGGCGAAAAAATGGCTCAATCTGTTGTGACATATTTTGATAATGAAGATGTATTAGAGTTATTACAGCAGTTTAAAGAGTATGGCGTGAATATGACATACAAAGGTATAAAAATTGCAGATTTACAAAATGTTGAATCTTACTTCGCAGGAAAAACGGTTGTTTTAACAGGTAAGCTAGAAGTTATGGGACGAAGTGAAGCGAAGAAGAAGATTGAGGCATTAGGTGGAAAAGTAACAGGAAGTGTTAGTAAGAGTACAGATTTGGTTGTTGCAGGTGAATCGGCTGGTTCGAAATTAGCACAAGCGGAGAAACATAATGTTGAGGTTTGGAATGAAGAGAGGTTCTTACAAGAGCTAAATAAGTAAGAGGTGCAAACTTACCATGAAAAAAATAGCATTAGCGGTATTAAGCCTTGGCCTACTTGTAAGTGGGTGTAGTGCAGGTGCCGACAAAGATGAAAAAGTGTCTGAGAAATCGGGGAAAGCAAAAGAACAATCAGTTGTCCCAAAATACGCTATGTCGGATGAATATTATAAGACGACTATTCCATTTTATGGTGGAAAGGCACGTGGTTTAGTCGTGCAAGGAGTAAATAATCGTCTTGATATAGATGAATTTGAAACAGGATTAATGCGTATTGCGAAGGAATCATTTAGTACGAAAGATCATTTCTTTAAAGGCGGAGATACTCTAGAGGCTCAATATGTACAAATGCTTGTTAAAAGAAAGCGTACAAATGCTGAACAGAAAGAACTAGAAGATACATTAAAAAAAGATGCAGTTAAATTTCCAAACATAGGATTAAATCCAGCTTTAGGTGAAGGATCCGAAATACTAGAAGAAAAAAACAAAAAAAATCCAATATATATTTCCAATATTTTAGAGCATGATTATTATGTGAAAAACGGCGACAAAGATGAGCGTAGCGGCATTGTAGTTGGATTAGCAATGAATTCAGTGCATTATTATAATGAAGAACATGGTTACCCACGTGAAGCTACAATCTCGAATGAAAAAATGTTAGCTGAAGGGAAAAAAATGGCGCAAGAAGTCTTGAAGTTTATGCATCAAAAAGATCCTGAAACAAAAAACCTTCCGATAACATTTGCAATTTATCGTCAGGCTCCGAAGGCGTCACTTGTGCCAGGTAATTTTGTTTCTTATGCAAATGTTGAAAAAGGTAGTGAAACGGTTGAAGATTGGAAACAAATTAATGAAAAATATTATTTGTTCCCATCAGAGCAAGCGAAAACAGATAATAAACGTGAAGATCTTGCAAGAGTATCCAACTTTAAGGCAAAACTAAGCGATTATTTCCAAGGCGACTATACAGCTGTTATTGGTACGGGTATGTATAGAGATGATGAATTAAGAGAAATGAAGCTTGATATTCCTGTCCAATTTAATGGAAAAGCTGAAATAGTTGGTTTTACACAATATGTGGCAGGGCTTGTTATGGAATACTTCCCGAATTATATGAAAGTACAAGTAACGATTAAATCTGTAGAACGCCCAGAAGCCATTATTATACGTGAAGCAAAACAAGATGAACCACTTGTGAAAATTTTAGATTAAATATGAAGGCTGTTCCTCTAAGGAACAGCTTTTTTTCTTATGCAATTTTGTTATAATTTAAAATGTTGTAAATAATAGGGGTAAGGGGTAAAGCTCATGGAAGAATTAAGTTTTCAAGTCATTATTTTATTAATTGCATTCGGTTTTTTAGCAGCTTTTATTGATTCGGTTGTTGGAGGAGGAGGGTTAATTTCGCTTCCGGCGCTTATGTTTGTTGGCTTATCGCCAGCTTCGGCAATTGCAACGAATAAATTAGCGGCAACGATGGGGACGTTTACGAGTGCGATGTATTTCATTCGATCAGGAAAAGTTGATTTTAAAATTGTAGGAAAGTTAATCCCGTTAACTATTGTTGGAGCTGTTGCAGGCGCTTTAGTAGTAAAATTTATTCCATCGGATATTTTACGCCCATTAGTACTTGTAATGTTGGTATTTATTGCTATTTATATTATTGCAAAAAAGAATTGGGGAAGTGTGTCTACCTATAAGAAGATGACGCAAAGAAAAACATTAATATTTTTCTTTGCTATTTTAATGATAGGATTTTATGATGGATTTTTTGGACCAGGGACAGGGTCGTTTTTAATTTTTGCATTTTTATTAATTGGCTTGGATTTTATTCAAGCGGCAGCATCTGGAAAACTTTTGAACTTTGTTAGTAATATTGTATCTTTAATTACTTTTTTATTTTTAGACATAATTCATTTTGAATACGGTATTATCATGGGATTATCAATGATCTTAGGTGCTTATTTTGGATCGAAGTTTGCGGTTCAAAAAGGTGTTGGATATGTAAGGACTTTATTTTTATTAGTTACTATATTATTGATCGGGAAAAATGTTTTGGAATATACTCATATTTTGTAGATTCATACGCATGTATGAATCTCTTTTTTTATTATATTTTAAAAATTTATTAATTTTTAAAATATAAGTCTAGGAATATTTGAATAAATCTAAATTATCGTGTAGAATAATGTTGTAAAATGTAAACGTTTTTCTAAGGGGAGGCTAAAAAAAATGGTAGTAGCATACAAACATGAGCCATTTACAGATTTTTCAGTGGAGGCTAACAAATTAGCGTTTGAAGAAGGTTTAAAGAAAGTAGAATCTTATCTTGGACAAGACTATCCATTAATTATTGGGGGAGAAAAAATCACTACAGAAGACAAAATTGTTTCTGTAAACCCTGCAAATAAAGAGGAACTTGTTGGTCGTGTTTCAAAAGCAAGCCGTGAGTTAGCTGAAAAAGCAATGCAAGTAGCGGATGAAACATTCCAAACTTGGAGAAAATCAAAGCCAGAAATGCGTGCAGACATTTTATTCCGTGCTGCAGCAATCGTTCGTCGCAGAAAACATGAATTCTCTGCTATTCTTGTAAAAGAAGCAGGTAAGCCATGGAATGAGGCAGATGCTGATACAGCAGAAGCAATCGACTTTATGGAATATTATGGTCGTCAAATGTTAAAATTAAAAGACGGTATTCCAGTAGAAAGCCGTCCAATTGAATATAATCGTTTCTCTTACATTCCATTAGGAGTAGGTGTTATCATTTCTCCTTGGAACTTCCCATTCGCAATTATGGCAGGTATGACAACAGCTGCTTTAGTTTCTGGTAACACAGTATTACTAAAACCAGCTAGTACAACTCCTGTAGTAGCAGCGAAATTTATGGAAGTATTAGAAGAAGCTGGCTTACCAGCTGGCGTAGTAAACTTCGTTCCAGGTAACGGTTCTGAAGTTGGTGACTACTTAGTAGATCATCCTCGTACACGTTTCGTAAGCTTCACGGGATCTCGTGATGTAGGTATCCGTATCTATGAGCGTGCAGCGAAAGTAAACCCAGGACAAATTTGGTTAAAACGTGTTATCGCTGAAATGGGCGGTAAAGATACAATCGTTGTTGATAAAGAAGCAGATCTTGAATTAGCAGCTAAGTCTATCGTTGCATCAGCATTCGGATTCTCAGGACAAAAATGTTCTGCATGTTCTCGTGCAGTAATCCATGAAGATGTATACGATCACGTATTAAATCGTGCTGTTGAATTAACGAAAGAATTAACAGTTGCTAACCCAGCAGTATTAGGTACAAACATGGGTCCTGTTAATGACCAAGCTGCATTTGATAAAGTAATGAGCTATGTTGCAATTGGTAAAGAAGAAGGTAGAATCTTAGCAGGTGGCGAAGGAGACGATTCTAAAGGCTGGTTCATCCAACCAACAATCGTTGCTGACGTTGCAGAAGATGCTCGCTTAATGAAAGAAGAAATCTTCGGACCAGTAGTAGCATTCTGTAAAGCGAAAGACTTCGATCATGCACTTGCAATTGCAAACAATACGGAATACGGTTTAACAGGTGCTGTTATTACTAACAACCGTGACCATATTGAAAAAGCACGCGAAGACTTCCACGTTGGTAACTTATACTTCAACCGTGGATGTACTGGTGCAATCGTAGGTTACCAACCATTCGGTGGCTTTAACATGTCTGGTACAGACTCTAAAGCTGGTGGACCTGATTACTTAGCACTTCACATGCAAGCAAAAACTACTTCTGAAACTTTATAAGAAATAGTAGAGGAGCTCTTCACAGAATGTGAAGAGCTCCTTTTAAAATTGAAATCCTATATATTACCATCGTTCGAAGGGAATGAGCTAAAACCTATTAATAGCGTGATAAACATGTGAACAGAAATAAAATGATGAGAAAAGTTGACTTATTAGTCATATTTTTTAGTATTCATTTTGAGAATTTCCTGTATAATACAATTTGAAAGAAAATCTATGGTTCGACAAGGAACACTCCTTTCAGTTTTGCTCACTGAAAGGAGTGTTTTTTTATGTAGCTAAAAATTCTTGCGTGCTTATTACATTTGCATATACGCCATTTAAACTAGCTAAAATTGTATTGTGAATATAAACAGCTGGTATAGTAGCGTTCTTAAAAGAAAGGTCTTTTGTAGCACAAGCGTCATGTATAACGGTACATTGAAAGCCAAAATCGAATGCAGCCCTTACTGTTGCATCGATACACATATGAGTCATCATCCCGCATACAACGACATGTTCAATATTTAAACGTTTTAATTGCTCTAGAAGATTAGTTTCTCGGAAGCTATTTGGATAATGTTTGACTATAACTGTTTCTTCTCTAAGTGGACGTACGCTTTCATGAATATGTACACCTTCTGTATTAGGTAGGAAAAAAGTAGCTTCATCTTTTATAGCTACGTGTTGGATATGAAAAATAGGTTCGCTGTTTGTTCTAAAGTGTTGTAATAACTGATTAGTATATTCGCTTGCTTCTACTGGATTACGCAATTCCATCTTTCCATTTGGAAAATAATCGTTTTGAATATCGACGAGTAAAAGAGCTGTTTTCATATATTTATCTTCCTCCGAGTTTCATATTCAAATAAATTTATTCAATTTGTAGAGAGGATTCTCCTGTTTAAAAATATGAGGAAGAAGAATTTTAAATAACCTTGAAAGTTACTATTTTTCAGATGAATATTCATCTGAAAATTTTAATAAAGGAATAATTAATATTTTTCTAAAAAATGTATTGACTCTTATTATTCTGAGTTCTATAATGAGAATTAATTAAACGACAATTAAATCGATACATTCTTATCCAGAGAGGTGGAGGGACTGGCCCTACGATACCTCAGCAACGGGTTTTTTAATACCGTGCTAACTCCAGCAAGCCATATAAAGGCTTGGAAGATGAGAAGATGTGAACGAGTACATATAAGTGCTCTCCTTCTTATCTTTATGGTTGATAAGAAGGAGGGCACTTTTTATTTTACCTCGAAAGCTCTACTTTAAGTTTTTACAGCATATAGGAGGGGGAAAAATGATTTCTTTTAACAATGTAAGTAAAGTGTATGAATCAGCTGGGCAATTTGTTCATGCGGTGGAGGATGTAACATTATCAGTTGAGAAAGGCGAAATTTTTGGCATTATCGGTTTTAGTGGAGCTGGAAAGAGTACATTATTACGCTTAGTAAATATGTTAGAGAGACCGACGGCAGGAACGATTTCAATAGATGATAAAGATATTACATCATTATCGACGAAAGAATTACGCAAACTAAGACAAAGAATCGGAATGATTTTTCAAAGCTTTAATTTATTTAATTCAAGAACAGTGTTTGGGAATATTGCTTATCCATTAAAGTTAGCGAAATTGCCAAAGAACGAGATAAAGGAACGAGTGAATGAACTGCTGAGGTTTGTAGGGTTAGAAGATAAAGCAAACTATTATCCAGAACAGCTATCAGGGGGACAAAAGCAGCGTGTTGGTATTGCTAGAGCACTTGCGACATCGCCAGATATTCTTATATGTGATGAGGCAACATCAGCCTTAGATCCAGAAACGACGACAGAAATTCTAAACTTATTAAAGAAAGTAAATCGAGAATACAATTTAACAATTCTTCTTATTACACATGAAATGCATGTTGTGAAAGAAATTTGTCACCGTGTAGCTGTAATGGAGAAGGGAAAAGTTATTGAAGAAGGAAAACTGTTTGATGTTTTCACGCAACCAAAAACAAAGACGACTCAAAACTTTGTACGTTCTGTTATTAATGATCATTTACCAGAAAGTGTTCTAGCGAAAATTCAAAATGGTGGTCAAATTTATCGTCTAACATTTACTGGTGAGGAGACAGGACAGCCGGTACTATCATATATCGCAAAAAACTATAACGTTGATGTAAATGTACTGTACGGAAATATTATTGAACTTCAAAATGTGCTATTTGGAAATCTGCTTGTAGAATTGCAAGGTGAGCAGAGGGAAATTCAAAAAGCATTACAACATCTAAGACTGCAAGTGCAGCTGAAGGAGGTAGAAGCTCATGCGAGTTGATTGGAGTATATTTTGGCCGCGCATACTAGATGCGACGGGAGATACCCTCTTAATGGTAATTGTAACACTTATATTCGCTACAATTCTGGGTATACCTCTAGGTTTACTTTTATATGTAACGAGAAAAGGAAACTTTTTAGAAAATAAATGGGTCTTTTCTATTCTTAACATCATAATTAATACAATTCGTCCGGTGCCATTCATTATCTTTTTAGTAGCTTTAAGCCCACTAACAAGAAGCGTTATTGGAACGACGATTGGAACAGCAGCGGCAATTTTCCCGATGACGTTAGTCGCATCAATTGGTATTGCTAGAATGGTTGAAACAAATCTTGTTTCCGTTCCGAAAGGAGTAATTGAAGCAGCGCAAGCAATGGGCGCCTCGCCAATTAGAATCGTTTTTGAAATCCTTGTACCAGAAGCGTTAGCACCATTAATCTTAGGTGTCACGTTTATGACAGTTGGTTTAATTGAATTTTCTGCAGTTGCTGGGCTTGTCGGTGGTGGCGGTCTTGGTGACTTGGCAATGACATATGGTTATCAACGTTTTGATACATCGGTTATGTTCGTAACGGTTGTTTTACTTATTATTCTCGTACAGATAGCTCAAAATTTAGGAAACTACTTTGCGAAAGTCTTGTTACGCAGATCATAAAAAGGAAGAGAGGAAAAGAAAATGAAGAAAATTTTAGCATTTGCATTATCAGCGATTGTAGGAATCTCAGCATTAAGCGGCTGCTCAAGTGGAGACACGGGTGCAGGAGCGAAAGAAAAAGTAGTTCGCGTCGGTGTAACTGGAACGGATGGAGACGCTTGGGAAATTTTGAAGAAAAAAGCTGAAAAAGAAGGGATTAAAGTTAAACTGATTGAGTTCTCTGATTACACAACGCCAAATAAAGCGTTAGCTGATGGAGATATTGAATTAAACTCATTCCAGCATATTGCTTTCTTAGAGCAATTTAAAAAAGAGCATAAGTTAGATATTACAGCTGTTGGTACAACGCAAATTGCACCAATGGGTTTATACTCTGAAAAATATAAGAAAGCAAATGAAATCCCAGATGGTTCAGAAATTGCAATTCCAAACGATCCAACGAACCAAGCACGTGCATTAAAACTTCTTGATGCAGCTGGATTATTAAAGCTTAAAAAAGATTTTGGCTTATTTGGAGATCCAAGCGGCATTGCTGAAAATCCGAAGAAATTAAAAATCACGCCGGTTATCGCACAGCAAACACCTCGTGTATTAAAAGATGTAGCAGCTTCAGTTATTAATAACGGTGTTGCTGGTCAAGCTGGATTAGATCCAGCGAAGGATCCTATTTTCTTAGAAGATCCAAAGAATGAAAATGCGAAGCCTTATATTAATATTTTCGCAGCTCGTACGAAAGATAAAGATGATCCAACACTGAAAAAAGTAATTGAATTATATCATTCAAAAGAAGTAACAGATGCAATTAAGAAAGAAACAAATGATGGTTCAATTTCAGTTGACCTTTCACTTGAGGAGCTTGAAAAAATCGTAAAATAATGATTGGGTTTAATGGACTAACAGAAGGAACCCCTCCGCTGTTAGTTCGTTCAACATATAATCTACTTAACAAACGAACCCTAATTCTGTACCTTCCAATTTTGTATAACGTAGAATCCAATGTTTGTTAAGTAGAGTAATGGACCAGGAGTTTTCCTGGTCTTTTTTTATGAATGAAAGTAGATAGCGAACAGTAAGGTAATCTGAAAAACCAATTGTTTAGATTGTTTTTTTCAGATTAGACAGAAAACTTTCTTTAAAATAGTATTCTTTTATGATAGATTTATAAATATAAAACTAGAATTTACATAAAAATCCATCATGGTAAATATACTTATCTATAATGGGTATACAGCTAACGAGGGGGAGAACGATGAGAAGACGTAATACGCAAGCGTTCACATTTTTAGCATGGACTTCATTTGTTTGTGCGCTTTCAGGTATGCTAATTGGGATTTATACGTTAGATGAAACGCTTAGTGTAAAAGGATACTATTTAATTGGAACACTATTTTTAACGATGTCTTGTTTTGTGTTACAAAAAACAATTCGTGATAATGAAGAAGATAACGAGAGATTTCCGAAAAATAAACCGTTAGATAAAGAGTAAATTGTAAAGAAAGGCATTTGCCTTTCTTTTTTTATGTAAAAATGGCGTAAGTGCCGTGTGTTGACTTGCTTGAAGTACTGAAAATTTGGTATCATCAATAGTATTGTAGATTGAACGATATATTATGGAGGTGGCCTAGCCGTGTCAAGAATTTCCGTTGAGAATGTAAAGCACGTAGCACATTTAGCACGTCTTGCAATTACTGATCAAGAAGCTGAAAAATTTCAAAAACAACTAGATGCAATTGTTACATTTGCAGAACAGTTAAATGAATTAGATACAACAGATGTAAAACCAACAACTCATGTATTAACTATGAAAAATGTTATGCGTGAAGATGTACCAGAAAAAGGTTTACCAGTCGAAGAAGTATTAAAAAATGCACCGGATCACAAAGATAATCAAATCCGTGTTCCAGCAGTATTAGAATAGAGGAGGGGAATTTCGATGTCATTATTTGATCATTCAGTATCAGAGTTACATAAGAAATTAAACAACAAAGAAATTTCCGTTACGGATTTAGTAGAAGAATCTTACAAACGTATTGCGGATGTTGAAGATAACGTAAAAGCTTTTCTTACATTAGATGAAGAAAATGCACGTGCAAAAGCGAAAGAATTAGATGCAAAAATCGGCGCTGAAGATAATGGTTTATTATTCGGTATGCCAATTGGTGTAAAAGATAACATTGTAACTAACGGTCTTCGTACAACTTGTGCGAGTAAAATGTTAGCAAACTTCGATCCAATTTATGATGCGACAGTTGTGCAAAAGCTAAAAGCTGCTGACACGATTACAATCGGTAAATTAAACATGGACGAGTTTGCAATGGGTTCTTCAAATGAAAACTCAGGATTCTACGCTACGAAAAACCCATGGAACTTAGATTACGTTCCGGGCGGATCTAGTGGTGGTTCTGCAGCAGCTGTAGCAGCGGGAGAAGTACTATTCTCTCTAGGTTCTGATACGGGTGGTTCTATCCGTCAGCCGGCTGCATATTGCGGTGTTGTAGGTTTAAAACCAACTTACGGACGCGTATCTCGTTACGGATTAGTAGCATTCGCATCTTCACTTGACCAAATCGGACCGATTACACGTACAGTAGAAGACAATGCATACTTATTACAAGCTATTTCAGGTATTGACCGCATGGATGCAACTTCTGCAAATGTTGAAGTTGGAAACTATTTAGCTGGTTTAACAGGCGATGTTAAAGGTTTACGCATTGCTGTACCGAAAGAATACTTAGGCGAAGGTGTTGGCGAAGAAGCTCGTGAGTCAGTACTAGCTGCTTTAAAAGTATTAGAAGGTATGGGCGCAACTTGGGAGGAAGTATCTCTTCCGCACTCTAAATACGCTCTAGCAACGTATTACTTATTATCTTCTTCTGAAGCATCTGCTAACCTTTCACGCTTTGATGGCGTGCGTTACGGTGTTCGTTCTGATAATGTAAATAACTTATTAGATCTTTACAAAAACACACGTAGTGAAGGTTTCGGTGATGAAGTTAAACGTCGTATTATGCTTGGTACATTTGCCCTTAGCTCTGGTTACTATGATGCATATTACAAAAAAGCACAACAAGTACGTACATTAATTAAAAATGACTTTGAAAATGTATTTGCTAACTATGATGTTATTATTGGACCAACAACACCAACTCCGGCATTTAAAGTTGGAGAAAAAGTTGACGACCCAATGACAATGTATGCAAATGACATTTTAACAATCCCAGTAAACTTAGCGGGTGTTCCAGCGATTTCAGTTCCATGTGGATTCGGTGCTAACAACATGCCACTTGGTCTACAAATCATTGGTAAACACTTCGATGAAGCGACAATTTACCGCGTTGCACATGCGTTTGAGCAAGCAACAGACTATCATACAAAAAAAGCAAGTCTGTAAGGAGGCGAGCATAGATGAATTTAGAAACAATTATTGGTTTAGAGGTTCACGTTGAGTTAAAAACAAATTCGAAAATTTTCTCTGCGAGTCCAACAGAATTCGGAGCGGAGCCAAATACACAAACAAGTGTAATTGACTTAGGATACCCAGGGGTACTTCCTACTTTAAATAAAGAAGCAGTTAACTTTGCAATGAAAGCTGCAATGGCATTAAACTGTGAGATCGCAACGGAAACGAAGTTCGACCGTAAAAACTATTTCTATCCAGATAATCCGAAAGCTTACCAAATTTCTCAATTTGATAAGCCAATTGGTGAAAATGGTTGGATTGAAATCGAAGTAGACGGTAAAAAGAAACGTATCGGTATTACAC
This sequence comes from Bacillus sp. FSL K6-0268, assembly GCF_038005425.1. Classification (NCBI taxonomy): domain Bacteria; kingdom Bacillati; phylum Bacillota; class Bacilli; order Caryophanales; family Bacillaceae; genus Bacillus; species Bacillus sp. FSL K6-0268. The sequence goes on along the minus strand of NZ_JBBOTF010000001.1, from coordinate 3,140,709 downwards.
GTCTTCATTTAGAAGAAGATGCTGGTAAATCAACGCATACAGCTGATGGTTCATTAGTAGACTACAACCGTCAAGGTATGCCTTTAATCGAGATCGTATCTGAGCCAGATATGCGTACGCCAGAAGAAGCATATGCATACTTAGAGAAGTTAAAATCAATCATTCAATATACTGGTGTATCTGATTGTAAGATGGAAGAAGGTTCTCTGCGTTGTGATGCGAACATTTCTCTTCGTCCAGTTGGACAAGAGAAGTTTGGTACAAAAGCGGAACTGAAAAACTTAAACTCATTCACTTACGTACAAAAAGGTCTTGAGCACGAGCAAGTGCGCCAAGAAAAAGAACTGTTATCTGGTGGTATCATCCAACAAGAAACACGTCGTTATGATGAAGCAACGAAGAAAACAATCTTAATGCGTGTGAAAGAAGGATCTGACGATTACCGTTACTTCCCGGAGCCAGACTTAGTTGAACTTTACATCGACGATGAGTGGAAAGAAGCAGTTCGAGCTTCTATTCCAGAACTTCCAGATGCGCGTAAAGCTCGCTACGTTGCAGAAATTGGCTTACCAGCTTATGATGCACACGTATTAACATTAACGAAAGAAATGTCTGATTTCTTTGAAGCGACTGTTGCAGACGGTGCTGATGCGAAATTAACATCGAACTGGTTAATGGGTGAAGTACTTGCATACTTAAACAAACAACAAAAAGAATTAAAAGACGTTGCATTAACGCCTGCTGGTTTATCTAAAATGGTTCAATTAATTGAAAAAGGTACAATTTCTTCTAAAATTGCGAAGAAAGTATTTAATGAATTAATCGAAAAAGGTGGAGACCCAGAAGAAATCGTTAAAGCGAAAGGTCTTGTTCAAATTTCTGACGAGGGTACACTTCGTAAAGTTGTAACAGAAATTCTTGATAATAATGGGCAATCTATCGAAGACTTTAAAAACGGTAAAGACCGTGCAATTGGGTTCTTAGTTGGTCAAATTATGAAAGCTACAAAAGGACAAGCAAATCCACCGCTTGTTAACAAAATCTTACTTGAAGAGATTAATAAGCGATAATAGTAGTGACTTTTAAAGATTAAGCAGAAAAACACCCGTACATGGGTGTTTTTCTAGGTTAATCAAACGTTTGTTTAAATGAGACAAAATCGTTTAAACAAACGTTTGATTAACTGTCAAAAGTGGAAAAATGTTTGTATAGCAACTATGGTATGATAGTTGCAAAAAGGTGGGAATAATGATAAATCTAAACATAGAGGTTTTTTTTCATCTCATGAAATAATAGATAGTTATTATTCGTTATATGTAAATTTTTATGGAAGAATGGATAGAAATAAAGTGAAATTTTAATCAGTGGGAGGTTCATCCAAAGCTGATTATTAGCCCACACCAATCGGGCATTTACTGCCCACAAATAGCGGGATAAATTTTTTGGTCAAATAAAACAAAACCATTGAAATGAATATTTACTTTTGATGGACTACACGAATCGGGTTCTTACTGCCTGTTTGAGCGGGATAAAAGAAGGATAGCAAGATGAGAGGAGGTAGGCATGGGAATACTGAATAGAAGTTCGGTATGTTCTTTTTCGATGCATAAAGAAATTTCCTGTGCTAATAAATGATGAAGCGAGCAAGAATTATTTATAATCCTACTTCTGGGCGTGAGCTATTTAAGAAGAGCTTACCAGAAGTATTACAAAAATTAGAACAAGCTGGCTATGAGACATCTTGTCATGCGACAACGGGTCCTGGAGACGCTACTGTGGCGGCGAGGCAAGCTGCGGATCGTAAGTTTGATGTTGTTATTGCCGCTGGTGGCGACGGTACATTAAATGAAGTAGTAAACGGTTTAGTTGGACATGAATTCCGCCCGAAATTTGGAATTATTCCAGTTGGAACGACAAATGACTTTGCACGTGCGATTGGTGTACCTCGTTCTATTGAAGAGGCAGCAGATATTATTTGCGAAGGAAAAACAGTGCCATTAGACCTCGGTAGAGCGAACAATACATATTTTATTAACATCGCTGGTGGCGGTCGTATTACAGAATTAACATACGAAGTACCGAGTAAGTTAAAGACAGTATTAGGACAACTTGCTTATTACCTAAAAGGTATCGAGATGTTACCATCATTGCATCCGACATATGTTGAAATTGAGTATGATGGAAAGTTACTACAAGAAGAAATTACGATGTTTTTAATTACGAATACTCGTTCAGTAGGTGGATTTGAAAAGGTAGCACCGTATGCATCTATTAACGATGGGTTATTTGACCTATTAGTACTGAAAAAAGGTTCTATCGCTGATTTAATTAAAGCAGCAACACAAGCACAACGTGGTGAACATATTAATAATCCAAAAGTGTTATATACACAAGCGAACCGAATTAAAGTACATTCACCAGATAAACTAATGATTAATTTAGATGGTGAGTATGGTGGAGATGCACCGATGGAATTTGAAAATATATATCATTGTTTAGAACTATTTGTTCCTGAACATCAAGAGGATGCCTTGTAAAGGCATCCTTTTTTACTTTGTTAAAATGAATTGTAAATTGGGAGTTAGTTTGATTTTTATGGTATTTTTACAATTCTTTTATTTTACATCCATATTTTATTGATACACTGGAGGAGATAAGAAACGAGAGGTAGGATGCTATGGAGAAGGTAAAAGCAATACTATTTGATAAAGATGGGACATTAATGGATTTTCATTCAATTTGGATAAAAGTAGCTGAAGAACTTGTAGCTGAATGTATAAGTTTATATCATTTACCAAGTACAATAGGGCAGACCTTATTAGAAGAGATTGGTGTAGAGGGAGCATTTGTTAATCCGAGGAGTGCAATAGCTGCTGGAACAAGCCTTGATGTAGCGAAGGGGCTTTGTAATTATATTGAGTCTGCTAGAGAAGAAGAGATGCATCATTGGGTAAGTGAGAAGTTATTTTCCCTTATGTATGAGCATCGTTCGCATATGAAAATGACAGCAGATTTACCGAAAGTGTTACAGGCATTAAAAGATAAAGGATTTATATTAGGGGTTGTCACGGCGGATGATTTCGCACCAACAGAATTATTTTTAAAACAATATAAGTTGGAGAACTTTTTTGATTATATTATAGCCTCGGATACATTCCTTGCGCAAAAACCAGATAAAAAGATTATAGAAGTGTTTTGTGAGAAATTTAATTTAGAATCATGTGAGGTTGCGGTTGTTGGAGATACGCCAACTGATTTACATTTAGCTAAAAATGGTGGTGATTGCTATGCAATTGGGGTGCTATCTGGTACGGGAGACCGTCCAACATTAGAACCACTTGCTGATTTAGTGTTAGATTCTGTTGGAGAGTTTATTTCTCAATCGGGTGAGTTTTTCTGGGAGAAAGAAAAGTCTAATGTGTAAGGAAAATAAGTCTATAAAGACTCTTAATGAGTCTTTATAGACTTATTTTTTATGCCTGGATACAAAGAATATAGGATAAATGCTAGAAAGGAAAGTTGGCATATATTTTGCAATAAGAAGAGAAAACAATGTAAAGAAAAGGATGGGGTACGCAATGAACACAAAAAAATTTGCTAAAGTAAATGAACAAATTCCAGGACCGAAAGCGGCATCTTTATTAGAACGCCGTCAAAATATAGTACCAAAAGGAGTAAGTAACGGCATCCCAACGTTTGTACAATCTGCAAATGGTGCTCTTGTAACAGATGTTGATGACAATCAGTACATTGATTTTGCAGGAGCAATCGGGACAATTAACGTAGGGCATTGTCATCCAACGGTTAAAGAAGCGCTCCATAAACAAGTCGATCAATACATTCATACTGGATTTAATGTCATGATGTATGAGCCATATATTGAATTAGCAGAAAAGCTTGCGGCATTGGCACCAGGAAGTTTCGATAAGCAAGTCCTATTTTTAAATAGTGGTGCAGAAGCAGTTGAGAACGCGGTGAAAATCGCTCGTAAATATACGAAGAGACCTGGTATTATCGCATTTTCTAAAGGTTTCCACGGTCGTACATTAATGACAATGACGATGACAAGTAAAGTGAAGCCATATAAATTTGGGTTTGGTCCCTTTGCTCCAGAAGTATATAAAGCGCCATTTCCATACGAATATCGTCGCCCAGAGGGATTAACGGAAGAGCAGTATGATGATTTTATTATTGAAGAGTTTAAGAACTTCTTCATATCGGAAGTAGCACCAGAAACAATTGCAGCTGTTGTAATGGAACCTGTTCAAGGGGAAGGTGGATTTATCGTCCCAAGTAAGAAATTTGTTCAAGAAGTACGCCGCATTTGTTCAGAGAACGGCATCTTATTTGTAGCGGATGAAATACAAACAGGCTTTAGTCGTACAGGAAAATATTTTGCAATTGATCACTATGATGTCGTTCCAGATTTAATTACAGTGTCTAAATCATTAGGGGCTGGTGTACCGATAAGTGGTGTCATTGGACGTAAAGAAATTATGAATGAATCTGCACCAGGTGAACTTGGTGGAACGTATGCAGGAAGTCCATTAGGATGTGCAGCTGCATTAGCTGTTCTCGATGTAATAGAAAATGAGAAATTAAATGATAGAGCGATAGAATTAGGAAAAGTCGTAATGAACCGATTCGAAGAGATGAAAAATAAATATCATTGCATCGGTGATGTGCGTGGGTTAGGAGCAATGTGTGCATTTGAGGTCGTTCAAGATCGTAAGACGAAAGCACCTGACAAAACGTTAACGGCTAATCTATGTGCAGAAGCAAATAAGCGTGGGTTACTTTTATTATCAGCAGGAACGTATGGAAATGTTATCCGTGTGTTAATGCCTTTAGTTATTACAGATGAGCAACTTGAAGAAGGTTTAACAATAATTGAAGAATCATTGCAAGCTTGTTATGAGCAAACGAACATCGCTCGCGTTTAAAAACTGAAGTATAAATAGCAAACATTCTAGCTGACTCTATATTAAATGCAGAAAATTCACTTTATAATAAAGATAGTGAAGTGGATCGATGGATTTGAAGTTAGGGGTGGCTAGGATGGTTGCAGAAAAGGAACGAGTGTTAATGGATTTAAAAGATGTATTTGAATATGCGTTTGACGAAATTTTTGTTACAGATGAGCAAGGGATCGTTGTACGTGTAAATAGTACATGTGAAAGGCACTACCAACTAGCTGCAGAAGAGTTAGTTGGTAAGCATGTAAAAGAACTACAAAAGGATGGAATCTTTTATCCATCAGCGACATTAGAAGTGATTGAAAAAAAGAGGCCAATTGAACTCGTTCAAACTACAAAATCAGGAGAGTATTTACACGTTCGTACAAGGCCTGTTTTTGATGATGAGGGAAATTTAAGAAGAGTGATTAGTTATTCTCGCGACCTTACTGAACTCTATCAATTACGTCAAAAGGTAGAGGAAATGGATAATCAGCTAAAAACATATAAAAAAGAATTAAGAGAAACATATGAGCATGAAGGACTTATTTTTAAAAGTCTAGCTATGCAAAAAATAGTCGATACAATCAAAAAAGTATCTGTAGTGGATAGTACTGTTCTCGTTTTAGGCGAGACTGGAGTAGGAAAAAGTCGATTAGTACGCTATTTACATGAAGTGAGTCACCGTAAGCATGAAAGTTTCTATGAAATTAATTGTGCGGCATTACCAACTAATTTAATTGAATCGGAGCTTTTTGGATATTCAGGTGGATCTTTTACAGGTGCGAATCGTGAAGGGAAAAAGGGACTATTAGAATCCGCGCATAAAGGAACTCTTTTTTTAGATGAAATCGGTGAAATGCCGCTTGAAATTCAAGCGAAGCTTTTGCAAGTATTGCAAGAAAAAACATTTCGTCCTATAGGCGGAAGAGAATTAAAAAAAGTAGATGTTCGAATTGTGGCGGCAACAAATAGAGATTTAAGCGAGATGGTGAAACAAGGAACATTTCGGAAAGATTTATACTATCGTCTGAATGTCATTCCAATTGCAATTCCCCCGCTTAGGGAAAGAACAGAAGATATTTTACCGCTTATTTATCATTACTTGCAGCACTTTAATAAAAAGTACGGACGTGATGTGAAACTAGCACCGGGTACATTACAAATGTTTGTCGGATATCCGTGGGAAGGAAACAATAGAGAGATAGAGAATGTAATTGAGAGAATTGTTATTACTGTCGATGATGTTGTAACGGTAGAGGATTTGCCACTCTCTATGCAAGAGGCTGCAGTTGAACAATCGGGGCAAAGCCTTTATAAAATGCTGGAAGAGGTAGAGAGAAATATTATTCTTAAAGCGTATAAAACGTATGGATCAAGTTATAAAGTGGCTGAGTTTTTGCAAATTAGTCAATCTGCTGCTACTAGGAAAATTAAGAAGTTCATAGAGGAGGAAGAAAACATTGGATAAAAAGGCGACTTTCGTAAGTATAGATAAAAAGGCGATGTATATAAATGGTGAGTGGATTACACTACAAGAACAAATTGAAGTAAATAATCCTGCGACGAAGGAAATATTTGCAACTGTACCAAAAGGCGGAGTAACAGAGGCAAAGCAAGCTGTTGATGCTGCACATGAAGCTTTTAAAACGTGGTCTAAGTTAACGGCAGCAGATCGTGCCACGAAGTTAAAAAAGTGGTTTACGCTTATTGATGAAAATAAAGAAGAGATCGCAGCGATTATGACGAAGGAACAAGGAAAGCCGTTTGCAGAAGCGCTTGGTGAAGTAAATTATGCAAACAGTTTTGTTGAATGGTATGCAGAAGAGGGGAAACGCGTATACGGTGAAATGATTCCTGCTTCTCATCCGAATAAGCGCATTTTAGTTATGAAGCAACCAGTTGGCGTTATGGCAGCTATTACACCTTGGAACTTCCCAGCTGCTATGATTACGAGAAAGGTAGCCCCAGCGCTTGCAGCAGGCTGTACAGCCGTTGTGAAACCAGCAAGTCAAACGCCATTAACTGCATTGAAATTAGCTGAATTAGCCCATGAAGCAGATATTCCAAAGGGCGTAATCAATATCGTAACAGGTAGTGCAAAAGCAATTGCTGATACATGGATGGAAGATGGTCGCGTTCGAAAAGTGTCCTTTACAGGGTCAACGGAAATCGGGAAAGAGTTAATGGCTAGTGCGGCGCAAACGATGAAAAAAGTTTCGCTTGAGTTAGGGGGACACGCTCCGTTTATCGTAATGAATGATGCAGATTTAGATAAAGCAGTAGAAGCGGTGATTGGTTCGAAATTCCGTAATGCAGGACAAACGTGTATATGTACAAACCGAGTATTCGTTCAAGAAGAAGTATACGAAGTATTTGTAGAGAAGTTCCAAAAGGCAGTAGGGCAGTTGAAAGTAGGAGACGGTTTCGGTGACGGAACGACTGTCGGGCCACTTATTGATGAGAATGCAGTTTCAAAAGTACAAGAACATATTGAAGATGCTATTCAAAAAGGTGGAACAGTTTTATATGGTGGTCAAAAGGTCGCAGAGTTAGAGGGACATTTCATTCAACCGACTGTAATTGGGTTGGCAAATGATACGATGCTTTGTATGAATGAAGAAACATTTGGGCCAGTGGCACCAGTTGCGAAATTTAAAACAGTTGATGAAGTAATTGAACGTGCAAATAATACACCATACGGTTTAGCTGCGTATATTTTCACGAAAGACATTAGCCAAGCATTCCAAATTAGTGAAGCGCTAGAGTACGGTATTATTGGTCTAAACGATGGTCTTCCATCAGTTGCACAAGCACCATTCGGTGGATTTAAAGAAAGTGGTATCGGCCGTGAAGGAGGCCATTTCGGCATCGAGGAATATTTAGAAATTAAATATATTTCATTAGGACTATAAGTAGTATACTAGAATCTCTATAAGGTAACAGAGAAGGAGATTCTAGTATGGTATATTGGCTATTATTACTTGTTACAATTATTTTTGAAGTGGCTGGAACAATTGCGATGAAACTATCAAATGGTTTAACAAAGCTCGTTCCAAGTGTACTTATTTTCGTATTTTATGGAATTTGTTTCAGCGTGTTTGCTATCGTCGTTAAAAAGATTCATTTAAGTATTGCTTATGCCATTTGGTCTGGCGTTGGAACGTTACTTATTACAATCATTAGTGTGTACTTTTTTAAAGAGCATATTAGCTTATTCCAAGCATTTTGTATTCTCTTTATTGTTTTGGGTGTCATTGGGCTTAAGGTTTCATCGGCATCATGAAAGCTATCTTTTGTAGAAGATAGCTTTTTTCTATTTGTGCAGTTAGCAATTAATACGACAAAATATGACAAGAAAGAGTAAAGCGTTTTGTTATGATACATATGAAATATTGTCTTATGTGGAGGAAAGAGTATGTTAAAAAAGGTGAGTCAAATTGTTTTAATTTTTGGCATAGCTTTTAGTTTAAGTGCTTGCACTGAGACTAAAGATAGTAATGAAAGTAAACAAGAAGATGTTCAAGATAAAGTGTATAAAATAGGGGAGACAGTAGACGTAGATGGTTTGCAAGTAACTATCGATTCAGTTGAATTAGGATATCCGGATTATGATGAGGATAAAAAGAAAGAAGAGATTTTGGGGGTTATTTTCAAAGTGGAAAATAATAGTAAAAAGGAAATACCTTTTGCATTTTATGAATTTGAGATTACCGATAAGAAAGGTACAAGATTTAAAGAATATAATAACCCTGATAGCTTTATTAGTAAAAAGTTAGCACCAGATGAAAAAATTCAAGATATCATGCTATTTGACGTAGCGAAAGAAAATACGTATATCGCTACATATAGACCGGAGTTTACGCATGAAAATAGAACGATAAAATTTGAATTGAAACCAAATAAATAAAGAAACACATTGGATAATCCAATGTGTTTCTTTATGGTAATAAATTTAAAACGCCCAGTTACCTTTACGGAAGATAGGCTCATGTCTGCCATCAGCAGTAATACCGTCAATATCAAGCTCAGCTGATCCAATCATGAAGTCGTTGTGTGTGATACTAGCGTTTGCGCCGTTTTCAGCAAGTTCTTCTTTAGACATTGTTTTTCCGCCAACTAAGTTAAATGCATAAGCATTTCCGATTGCAAGGTGGCAAGATGCATTTTCGTCAAATAGTGTATTGTAGAATAAAACATTTGTGTTTGAAATTGGTGAGTCATGAGGTACTAAAGCTACTTCTCCTAAGAAGTGAGAACCTTCATCTGTTTCTACTAAATGTTTTAAAGCTTCTTCACCAGCTTCAGCTTTATAGTCTACGATACGCCCGTTTTCAAATGTTAACGTGAAATTATCGATAATATTACCTGCAAATACTAACGGTTTTGTACTAGAAACTTGGCCGTTTACACCTGTTTTAAGTGGCATTGTAAATACTTCTTCAGTTGGAATATTAGCCATAAATGGTACGTTCTTTTCATTTAAGCTACCAGCACCAGCCCATACATGTTTTTCTGGAAGTTCGATTGTTAAATCTGTTCCAGGACCTGTATAGTGAAGAGCTTTATAATGCTTTTCGTTTAAGTAATCCACTTTTGTATGTAATGTTTCATCATGTTCTTTCCATGCTTCTACAGGATTTTCTAAATCAGCACGAGTAGCTTTGAAAATAGCATCCCATAACTTTGCTTCTTGTTCTTCTGGCGCTACGTCAGGGAATACTTTCGCAGCCCATTCTTTCGTAGGAACAGAAATGACACACCAACTTACTTTATCTGCTTGTACGTAATCACGGTATACTTTCATTGCTTCTCCAGCTACTTTATGAGCTGTTGCAATACGCGATGCTTCTACACCTTTTAATAAATCAGGGTTTTCTGCATAGATAGACATAAATGCAGCGCCTTCTTTTGCTAATTCTTCACGAGCATGTGCTTTCCAAGATGGAAATTCAGCGAAAGCTTCTTCAGGAGCTAGATCGAACTTTAAGCGTGTTAACGTCTCATCATTCCAATCTACATATACGTGTTTTGCACCAGATTTATATGCTTTTTCTGTAACGAGGCGTACAAATTGTACAGCTTCAAGAGGTGCACTAATTGATAAAGTTTGTCCAGGTTGAATATTAACACCAACATTAACTGCAAGAGCAGCATATTTCTCTAACGTTTGTTCAAATGACATATGTATAATCTCCTTTAATTTGAAAGATTTCTTACTATATATAATACAAGAAAATTCTAAAAATATATATAAATATAAAGTAAAAAGAGAGCTCAAAATGTATTGAGCCCTTATATTTACTTAATTGAAGAAGCAAACTGCTCTACAGTCGTTGTATGGTGTATACGAACGCGCTTCATCTTTAACAATTCATCAGGTTCACCCTTCGTAATGAATTGCCCAGGCTTTGTCGTCGTCGCAAATTGATAATACTTCTTCGTTTCTGTAACAACCTTATCATCTACATGACCGAATGGATAAGCAATCGCGATAACAGGCTTACCTGTTATTTTTTCTAGTTTTTCTTTTGAACCTTTTAACTCTTCCTCATAGTTTGTAATTTTCGGTAAGTCTGCATGTGTTGCAGTATGAGATTGCACCGAGAAAATGCCGGAATCAACCATTTCTTTTATTTCAGAAGTAGACAATGCTCCTTCTACATCAACGTTATCAACAATCATATATTCTGTTGCTGCCGGTTTAAAAGTATCATCTTTTAGCTTTTGTAAAACGCGAAATGCATTCATATTATTTTTCATACCGTCATCAAATGTAACGAAAATCGGCTTATTTACTTTATTTATATCGCCCCAGCGTTCAAACGTTAACAGCGTATAACCATTGTCCTTTAAATGTTTCATTTGTGCTTCAAAGTTAGCTGGTGATACGAATAAGTCTTTAATACCTTGACCATGATAATCATCAATTGCGTGATACATAAGAACAGGAACCTTTTGTTCGAAAGTAATAGTAGATTTCGTAAGCGGGATTGTTTTCCCATCTTCTTTCATTCCTGTTGCTTCAATTTGGAACTCACCGCGTTTTCCTTCAAATTCCTTTATATCAAAAGGAAGTGTGAATTGCTTCTCTTTTTCTTTAGAAGAAAAAGATTTAGCACTTTCCTTGCCATCAGCTGTGCGCCAAATTTTATATTGTACTTCAGTTAAATTATCTTTTATATCTGTCATATGAATAGTAGTGTCTGTAGATTCGTATGTGATGGGAGTATAAGAAATTTTACCTTGTTCTTGTACAGTCTCTTTTTGTTTAGCTACTTCTTGAACCTTTTTCTCTTTTTTAGGTTCTTGGCTTACATTGCTAGTATTGCAGCCTGCTAGAATGGCAGACGTACATAAAGCAATTGCTGCGTATTTTCTCATGAAAATCACCTTCTATTGTGTAGTATGTTGCATATTGACATTAAAATCCCCACCGCTATAAGAGTGGTGGGGATATACCCTTGTTCATCATATCATTTGAAGAAAATGAGGGGAATATGATTTTTAGGAGGCTATTAAGGTAATAGATTAGTGACTTTGAATAGATGTATTTTTTTGTTTCTTATTAGAATTAATAATGATATAACCAACTACAAAGATAAGAGGAATAATGAAGACATAGATAGGCATTCCCCATACATAATAGCTTTTCAGCGTTAAGACTAGTAAATGTAAGAAATCGAAAATTGCGTGGGCTTTCATAATATCCTCCAATGTTTTTTAAAAATTATAACATTTTAAACTTGTTATTTGTATAATTTGGAAAGTAATTTAAGCTAATTTTAAAGTAAGAAGAAGACTTATTGATATGCAATTTTGCATACAGATATGGATTTTATTAAAATATAAAGATTTTATACTATAATAAAAACCGCTATAAAACTAAGTAAGAATAATGTATGGAGTGGAGAATAGAAATGAAATATAAAAAAATAATATATATCTTTTTCATATCACTATTTATAGTTGGTTGCCAAAGTGAAGTGAGTAAAGCGAATAGTGTGGAAGAGTATATTCCATCGCATCTTATGAATGCGGAAGTGACGGCGGATATTATGACACTAGAATTTCCTTATGAGATAAAAGAGAAATTAGAGAAAATAGGAAATAAAATGAGCGATAGTATTACAAATAATTTAGATTGGTATTTGAAGTATGCCGAAGAAGAAATTATACCGAAAAAAACGTTTCCTTATCATCAAAACTTAGGTATTACAAAAGAAGAATATGATTTTATGATAGATAAAATGAATAATGCAGAATATGTAAATACCAAAGACGGAAAACTCTTTTTTAAACAGAAAGATCATGAAATTCAAATTCTCTCTGATGAAAATTTGAAGCTAATTAAAAATATTCGAATTGATACAGAGAAGAATATAATTAAAACTCCTTTAGGAGAATGCGAATATGAAGGTGAAATAAAGGCGTCGAATGAACAAAAAGCTACTGGTCCATGGAGTGGGAAGATGTGGACTTTAAAAAGCGATGGATTACTTTATCATTTTTCATTAGGAAAGTTAAAAAACATAAACAAATCTATCATTTACATTTCAATAAAAGGTATATATAAAGATAGGATTATCAATACAGAAGAAGCAGTTGAATTTCACTCGATTTCATAAAGAATCAAAAAAATCACCTTACTCGTTAAAGTAAGGTGATTTTTTATTAAATAAACAATCCAGCGATTGTTGCAGATAAAATAGAAGCAAGTGTTGATGCAAATAGCATTTTCCAACCAAATTTAGAAACAACGCTTCCTTGTTTTTCAGAAAGGGCACGGATTGTACCAACGATTGCACCAATTTGGCTAATACTTGCGAAGCTAATTAAGAATACTGTAACGATTCCAACTGTACGTGGAGCTAATGTTGTAGCTGTGTCTTTTAAATCAAGGATTGCTACAAACTCGTTTAAAACAATCTTCGTACCCATAATACCACCAGCTGGGATAATATCTTGAGTTGGAATACCCATTAAGAATGCGAATGGAGAAAGTACGTAACCGAAGATTTGTTGTAAAGTAACAGCATGTCCCATTGCGCCTGAAGCTGCACTAATTACGTAGTTTACAACTTCCATCACACCGATAAAGGCGATCATTAATGCGGCAACGATACCAGCTACTTTTAAACCATCAAGCGCACCGTTAATCATTGCGCCGATAAAGCTGTCTCCGAATAGAGTTCTATCAAATTTTTGAATCACTTCATCTTCTTTTTTCGTATCAACTGGTGTTAATAACGAACAAACGATTAAGCTTGAGAATAAGTTTAGCGGAAGAGCTGCTAGTACGTATTTTGCATCTAACATCATTACGTATGATGCTGTAACAGAAGCAGAAACGGAGCTCATCGCAGAACAACAAATGATAAACATACGATTTTTATTGAAATGCTGTAAATCGTTTTTAATGACGATTAACGCTTCACTTGAACCGAAGAATACAGAGTTTACTGCGTGGAATGACTCAACGCGTGGTAAACCAGTAATTTTTGAAATTGCACCGCCGACAACACGAACGATGAATGGTAAAACACCTAAATAACTAAAGATTGAAAGTAGTGCTGAGAAAAATACGATAATTAATAATACGTTTAAGAAAAAGACAAAATCTCTGTGAATTCCATTAAAGAGAAAATCGACACCTGTCGTACCAAGTTTAATTAGTTTGTTGAAAACTTTACTAATGAAAATAATGATTTGTTGACCAACCTTTGTAGCAAACATAAACCAACCGATTAAAATTTGGAAACCAATCATAATTGCAATTGCACGGAAGTTGATTTTACTTTTGTTGTTTGACAAAGCAAAACATAAACCTAACACGGCAAGAATACCGATAATGCTCATTACATATTGCATGTAGTTGCCCCTTTCAGAAGTTCGTATAAAGTTTGTACATAAAACGCTCGTTATATTACTAAAAATAAAAGAACGAGGTTTTATGTCATACGTAAGATGTCTGACCTTTTAGAAAAATAAAAATAAAAAAAGACCCATATGGATTCACTTTCATCTATGAGAGAAAGCTAATCAATATGAGTCCTTTTTTGCGCATAGGCTAATATTCATTAGTTTTCCCCATAGTCCAGCAATTTAAGGTTGCCGGGTAGAAACTCTCGATCCATATTATCAAGTATATATGAGGTAACATCGTCCGTATTAAATTAGTAGTAGCGTAACATTAACAGAGAAGTATCGTCAATAGCTTTTTTTCTTCCAATAGAAAAAGACCATATAAGTATGATAAAATGTAACGCAGTGTTATGAAAAAGAGAGGTCGGAAAATGAGTACTAAAATGACGCCACCAGTTGAGAAAAACGAGTTTATAGATGTAGTATTTGAAGATTTAACACATGATGGTGCCGGTGTTGCGAAAGTAAAGGGCTATCCTATTTTCGTTAAAAACGGATTACCAGGTGAAGAAGCGCAAATTAAAATTATTAAAGTGAAGAAAAACTTTGCATTTGGTCGTTTAATGAAGCTTCATACAGAAAGTCCATATCGTAAAGATGCTGAATGCCCAGTATATAATCAGTGCGGCGGTTGTCAGCTTCAGCACTTAACTTATGAAGGACAATTACAAGCGAAAGAAAAACAAGTACGTGACGTTATGCAGCGTATCGGAGGACTAGGTGATGTTCCTGTTCATCCTGTACTTGGCATGAAGAACCCGTGGGTATACCGCAATAAAGCACAAGTACCAATCGGAGAACGTGAAGGTGGGCTTGTAGCTGGTTTTTATCGCCAAGGAACGCATGACATCATTAATATGGAATCATGCTTAATTCAGGCAGAAGAAAACGATACATTAATTCAAGAAGTAAAACGTATTTGTGAAAAGCACGGTATCACTGCGTATAACGAAGAGCGTAACAAAGGAACACTTCGTCACGTAATGGCTCGTTACGGACAAGTAACAGGGGAAATTATGCTTGTCTTCATTACGCGTACAGCGGAATTGCCAAACAAAAAAGCAATCGTTGAAGAAATTGCAGCGAAATTCCCAGAAGTAAAATCAATCGTTCAAAACGTAAATACGAAGCGTACAAACGTAATTTTCGGAGATAAAACGACAGTACTGTACGGATCAGAATATATTTATGACTTTATCGGTGACATTAAATTTGCGATTTCAGCACGTTCATTCTATCAAGTAAACCCAGAACAAACGAAAGTGCTATACGATAAAACGTTAGAATACGCAAAATTAAATGGTAACGAAACAGTAATCGATGCCTATTGCGGAATCGGATCAATCTCGTTATTCCTAGCGCAAAAAGCGAAAAAAGTGTACGGCGTTGAAATCGTCCCAGAAGCAATCGAAGACGCAAACCGAAACGCAGCACTAAACAACATGACAAACGCTGAATTTGGCGTAGGAGAAGCAGAAGTAGTCATTCCAAAATGGTACAAAGAAGGCGTAATCGCCGACACAATGGTCGTAGATCCACCGCGTAAAGGCTGTGACGAAGCATTACTAAACACAATCATCGACATGAAGCCAAACCGCGTCGTATACGTATCGTGTAACCCAGCAACATTAGCACGTGACTTAAAAGTACTAGAAGAAGGCGGATATAAAACACAGGAAGTACAGCCTGTTGATATGTTCCCGCATACGACTCATGTGGAGTGTGTGGCTTGGCTTAAGTTAGTATAATAGGAAAGCAGTTGATATAGGAAAATCTATACCATCTGCTTTTTGGTTTACAAAAATACCATTCATAAGCGATTTTAGTTAAAATAAATATTGCTGATTTTCACAAATTATAAATTGAGATTTTGAAATTGTATTCATAGTGAGAGGATTTGAATTTGAAATGATAGATAATTTTTGGCGTGAATTACCACGACCATTTTTCGTACTTGCACCAATGGAAGATGTGACAGACGTTGTTTTCCGTCACGTAGTAAGTGAGGCTGGTCGTCCAGATGTATTCTTTACAGAGTTCACAAACTCAGATAGCTATTGTCATCCAGAAGGTATGAAAAGTGTACGTGGTCGTTTAATTTTTACAGAAGATGAACAGCCAATGGTGGCACATATTTGGGGAGATAATCCTGAATATTTCCGTCAAATGAGTATTGGTATGGCAGAGTTAGGATTTAAAGGCATTGATATTAATATGGGCTGCCCTGTACCGAATGTAGCATCAAGAGGAAAAGGTAGTGGTCTTATTCTACGTCCAGACGTTGCAGCAGAACTTATTCAAGCTGCAAAAGCAGGCGGACTACCTGTCAGCGTAAAAACACGACTTGGCTTTAAAGCGTTAAGTGAGTGGGAGGATTGGTTAACGCACATTTTCAAACAAGATATTGCGAACCTTTCTATTCATTTACGCACAAGAGAAGAAATGAGCCAAGTAGATGCGCATTGGGAACTAATTCCGGAAATTAAAAAATTACGTGACCGTATCGCACCAAATACGTTAATAACAATCAATGGAGACATCCTTGATCGTAAAATGGGACTGGAACTTGCTGAAAAATACGGCATTGATGGTGTAATGATCGGACGAGGCATCTTCAAAAATCCATTTGCTTTTGAAAAAGAGCCAAGAGAGCATAGCAGTAAAGAGCATCTAGATCTTTTAAGACTACAACTTGATCTTCAAGATCAATATGCAGAAGTACTGCCACGCTCAATCACAGGACTTCACCGCTTCTTCAAAATTTATGTGAAGGGCTTCCCAGGAGCTGCGGAATTGAGAAATCAATTGATGAGTACGAAATCGACCAATGAGGTGCGTGCTTTGTTGGATAAGTTTGAGGATAGTGTTGGTGTTGCTCAGGATAGTGAGACGGTTTAACTTTTAAGCAGTTAAATCATTTCATATGTAGTGTATGACATGAGTGAGTTGAAAATAAGCGTAGAGCTGGAAAAGAACAGTGTATTTGAGAAATCAAAGCACTGTTTTTTTCTTTTAGTTAATGTTAAGAGAGAAATCTTTTTAAAGGCATATAAAAAACACGTAAGAGCTCTGTAGATACAATGATAGAGAAAAGTTCGGGTAAGACTATAAAACATATCTTTAAAATGTTAAAGTATTAATTTAGCGGACAATAACTAAAAGGTTAGATTTAAACATGATAATTTAAAGCACGTTATAGGATAAACTTTAACTGCTGAATAAATAATCAACATTTCAGGAGGAAACCCAATGGCAATGAGCAACAACGATATATTAAAAAGAGTACGATACGCTTTAGATATAAGAGATATAGATATGGTGGAAATCTTTAAACTCGGCGGGATGGAAGTAACGAAAGAAGACGTAGTTGATATGCTTACAAAAATAAAGAGAGCTCCTCAGCATGAAGCTGAAGATGCGGATGTAATCGAAGATGAGTACGTAAAAACATGCGATATGATGATGTTAGAGGCATTTTTCAATGGATTTATTACTTTAAAAAGAGGAAAGCAAGATCCGAAACCAGGGCAGCCTGCACCTGTACAGAGTAAGGAGAGTGCCAATAACCTTCTTCTAAAGAAAATGAAAATCGCACTATCTTTAACGAGTGAGGATGTACTTGATATATTAGATAGCGTAGGCGTTACGGTAACAAAAGGAGAGTTAGGCGCTCTATTAAGAAAAAAAGGTCATAAAAATTACAAAGAGTGCGGCGATAGATACGCAAGGAATTTCATTAAGGGATTAGGTGTAAAGTATAGAGGATAATGAGTTCGTTAAAGCAGTAAATGATATAATAGGTAGAGTAGGACGTTCGTATCCTACTCTTTTTTATTTGTAAAAATACTATGCTAGGTGATGAAATGGTACATACATATTTAGGTGAGACAATTAATTTTCATATAACTTATAAGAAGAAAAAGTCCGTGCGTCTTTTTGTGGATTCGTATGGAAATGTGGAAGTGCAGGCTCCGAAAGGGACACCTGTTGAATACTTAGTCCAGTTGCTAGAGGAAAAGTGGGATTGGATTCAGACAACTCGTAAGGAAATGGCGGAGCGAGCGCGTGGACCACAGGAAAAGGATTACGATCAAGGAGAAGGCTTTTTGTATTTAGGGAATACGTATCCGATACAGATTTCCCAAGATGCAAGTATTGAGCAAGACAATGCGATTTTTGAAGGGGATAAGTTACATATTTATGTAAAAGAGCTAAAGGATGAGAAAATACAGCAAGCTTTAAAACGATTTTACTATAAGCAGTGTAAATCTTTAGTAGAGAAGAGTATTAAAGCGCATCAAAGTAATTTCAAAACAAAACCACGTTCTATTCGTATTACAGATAGTAGTCGTACTTGGGGTACTTGCGATTCGAATTTACAACTAACATTCAATTGGAAGCTAGCAATGGCACCACAGCGAGTAATTGACTATGTAGTTGTTCATGAAATGTGTCATATGGTTCATTTAAATCATGATCGATCTTTCTGGCGTCTTGTCGGGAAGATAATGCCTGATTATAAAGAAATGGAGAATTGGTTAGCGTTATCTAGTTGGAAGATGACGGTTTAGGAAGGGATATCGATTTTTGTCTGTAAATCGATATTTCTTGTTGAATCGTTGATATATTGTGAGTTTTGATAGATATATTTTAAAAATCGTTGATATATTGTGAGTTTTGATAGATATATTCGAAAAATCGTTGATATATTGTAAGTTATGATAGATATATTCGAAAAATCGTTGATATAATTTCATTTACTACAGGATTGTTCAACAAATCGAAAAGAGAAGAGGTCACAGCAGACATCTCCTTTTTTCGAGTATATAGATTATCGCCCAAACTTCACAATGAAAGTATCTGCTGTTTTCTCCATCTCATACCCACGATACCCCTCCAAAAGCAAAGCCTGCTGTCCACTAGCATCACTCATTAGAATACTTTGAATATCCGTCCAATCTCTTTCATTATCTCCGCGCAATTTCTTCACAAAAACATACCGCAGACTACCACCATACTTTTCCTTCAACACAGCAATCTCCATCCCTTGCGCAAATTTATCCTTCAAACTCGGGATGTTAAAAGGAGCAACGGTGCAGCATACATAATCATATTTGCTATCTTCTTTTTGCAATTCGTCCATGATGACGTTTGCTAATATTTTTTGCATACCATTTCCTCGGCAGTTCGGATGAACGTTTGAGATTTCTTGATAGATGACGCGGTGTAGTTCACTTTCTGGCAAACCAATATCAAGCCCTAAATGTTCATCATCGATAGGCGGGACGAGTAGAGCGCGAAATGCGATGAGTTCGTTTTCGATAAAAGCACCGATCATCATGCCGTTTCCTTTTAGAATGTATTGAAATTCTTCTTGTGAGAGTGGTTGTAAACGATTTTTATCTTCTAGTGCTTCAACTACAATGTTTTGTAGTGATAAAATTTGTTCGATGTGCTCTAGTGATAGTAATGTAACGTGAAATGATTCGTTATTTTGTTTTAATGTTCCTTCGTATAGAACCGTCATATGATAGTCCTCCTTTAGCGTACAACGTCTTGAAAGACGGTTAGTTCTTGTAGTGTATCTTCGTTTATTTCAATGCCGAGTCCCGGCTTTTCGTTTAAGCGAATGAATGGTACATCGTAATGTAAGTTTCCAATGTCTTTCGTGAATTTTAATGGTCCTGTTAGCTCTACGCTCGTAATGATTTTCTTTGAGAAAGCGACATGGAATCCTGCGGAAGAGGCAACAGAGGATTCGACCATTGATCCCACTTGGCATTCAATGCCGGCCATTTCAGCTTGATGAGCGAGCTTTACAGCTGGATATATGCCGCCGCATTTCATTAGTTTTATATTCACTTTATCGGCAGCTTCTAATTTAATAATTTGGCGCATTTCACGAGAACTTTTTAGTCCTTCATCAATCATAAGCGGGAGATCTGTTTTAGAACGAATATGAGCCATGGCATCAATATCGTCCGCGATAACAGGTTGTTCAATCCAGTCAATGTTTAAATGTCCTAATGAACGCAGTGCTGTTAATGTGTTCGCGCTATTTTTCCAGCCTTGGTTTACATCAATGCGAATAGCGATGTCATTTCCTACACGTTCTCGTACAGCTTCAATACGTTTCACATCTTCTTTTACATTCGTACCAACTTTCATTTTGAAAGATTGGTA
The DNA here is from genome assembly GCF_038005425.1 of Bacillus sp. FSL K6-0268. Classification (NCBI taxonomy): domain Bacteria; kingdom Bacillati; phylum Bacillota; class Bacilli; order Caryophanales; family Bacillaceae; genus Bacillus; species Bacillus sp. FSL K6-0268. The sequence continues at coordinate 3,120,646 of NZ_JBBOTF010000001.1, read as the reverse complement.
ACCTTTTTGAATCATAGAAGCAGCTTCTTCAGCCATATCTTCAGGATCGGCAATACTTAAAACGTGAGTGACAGGGAATTCTTCATGATAGCGCCCACCAATTAATTGATATACAGGTTGATTTAGTTTTTTGCCCATTATATCAAAACAAGCAATATCAATTGCGGCTTTCGCTGTTGGAACACCGTAAATTGTATTGTCCATCATGTCGTGTATTTTTTCGATATTCATTGGATTTTTCCCGATTAGAGCAGGGGTTAGCGTATGTTTTAAAGTATGGAAAGTACTTTCCCATGATTCACCTGTGACGTGATCATCAGCAACGCCTTCACCGTAACCGATAATACCTTCATCTGTTTCCATTTTGACGATAATAGAGGGCATATCAGAATAAGAGCCATAACTAATAACAAACGGACTGCGAAGCGGTAAACGAATTGCGTAAAGATGAATAGCTGTAATTTTCATTGAATAGAAACTCCTTCCTGTTTTACAATAGTTTTATACATTTGATATAGTTGACGTTAAATAGTCGTTAATTAATGATAAGGAGTTAGAGAAAATGATGATAAAAATTGCAGTTGTCGGTTCAAAGGAGTTTATGGATAACCTTTTTCCTATTGCTCAAAAATTAGAAGGAATAGAAATTGATTCCTATATTTACCTTCATCCGGCAGAATCTTCTGAACTATTAAAGTGTCTAAAGCCTTGTGATGTCATCTTTTTCTCAGGTGCTTTACCTTATTATATGGCAAAAGAAGTAAGAGAACAATTACGAATTCCAAGTACATACTTACAGCAAGACGAGACAACTGTCGCATCTTCCATTCTTTCTATCATGTATCATCAAAGTATTCAACCACATAACATTTCCATCGATTTAGTAGACCGCTCGTTTATTACAAATGTGTTCCATGATATCGGTATAAAAGAAAGTCCGCAAGTGTTGGATTATGAAAATATGCTGTGGAGTAAAGATGAAATAAATAGAGTTATCGATTTTCATGTAGCTAAATATCAATCTGGAGAAGCTCATTTAGCTTTAACTAGTATTCACGCTGTTTACGACGAGCTTCAAAAAATGGGTGTTCCTTCAGAGCGTATGATTGATCCAACACAATCCATTATACATGGGCTAAAAGATGCAAAAATAAAAGCTGAGTTAGCAAAAAGCTATTCAGCTACTGTTGGTACTTGTATTATTTCGTCCTTAGAATTACGAACGAGTTTGCTTGAAAAACTAGATGTCATTTCAAAAGAACTACGTGGTTCATTTAAACAAGTGGATGAAATGACATGCATTTTGTATACAACTCGTGGTGATATCGAATCAATTATTAAAACAAATGCGATAGATAACTTGTTTGCGAGTGTAGAAGGAACGATAGCTATTGGATTTGGTTATGGAAAAACCGTGAAAGAAGCGGAGCAAAATGCAAAAATTGCTCAAAGTTTTGCAAAGAATAATCCAATAGATCGTTGTTTTTATATACTAACAAGTGATAAAGATTTGTTTGGTCCATTCCCGAAAGAACAGAGAGTACAAAGTTTGAAAAATGATAATCCGGAACTAATGAAAATAGCGAAGGAAACGAAGCTTAGTCCGGCCAACTTGTCAAAAATTATTCAATTTAGTCAATCGCATCCGTCATTGAAATTTACAGCAGCTGACCTTTCTGAGTACTTACAAGTGACTCGAAGATCGACAGAAAGGTTGTTAAAGAAATTAGTTGATTACGGGTATGCTCATATTTGCGGCGAGGAAATGCCCTATCAACAAGGGCGACCTCGCGCACTATATGAACTGAATTTACCGCTATTTTTAAGCTTCTAGTTGAGCTTTTTGTTTCTTTAGCAGTTCTGCTTTTTCAATGTCTGATAGTTTTACAATTGTGAAACCTGTTATATCATAAATGATTGAGATAATAGGTACGATGAAATTCAAAATAGCATAAGGAGCATATTCAAATGCACCTACGCCAAGTGTAGCGAGAATAAATACACCGCACGTATTCCAAGGAACGAAGACAGAAGTTAATGTTCCGCCATCTTCTAATGCTCTGGATAAGTTTTTTGAATGTAGTCCTTTTTCTGTGTATGCATTTGCGTACATTCTTGAAGGGACAACAATTGAAATATATTGTTCAGAGCAAGTAAGGTTTGTTGCAAAACAAGATGCGATAGTAGAAGCGATAAGCCCTTTTGCTGATTTCGCTAACTTTAAAATTTGATTTACAATTGAGCGAAGAATACCTGTATGTTCTAATACTCCTCCGAAAGTCATAGCGACAATTGTCATAGAGACTGTATTCATCATCGAATCTAAGCCACCGCGGTTAAATAGTTCGTCTACTAGCTTGTTTCCAGTGTCTATAACAAATCCAGCTTGGAGTGCACCGACAGATGCTGAGACAGAACCACCTTGAATAAAGACTTGTGATAAGAATCCTAAAATAATACCGACGAGAATGGCTGGTATGGCAGGAACCTTTTTAGCGACCAATACCATAACGGCTACGGGTATAATGAGTAGGAAAGGTGAGATAACAAAGTTTTTTTGCAATACTTGTAACGTTTGATCGATGCTCTTCGCATCAATATTGTTAGCGCCGAAGCTTCTTCCTAAGACCGCGTATACGATAAGAGTAATAATTAAACCGGGAACTGTAGTAAATAACATATGACGAATGTGTGCGAATAAATCTGTATTTGTTAATCCTGCGGCTAAGTTAGTTGTATCTGAAAGCGGTGACATTTTATCGCCAAAATAAGAGCCTGAAATAATGGCACCAGCAACCATTGGAGCTGGAATTCCCATACTTAGGCCAATTCCCATTCCAGCAACACCAATTGTACCCATTGTAGACCAAGAGCTACCAATCGCTAATGCAACGATAGAACAAATGACAGTAATGGAAACTAAAAATAGTGATGGAGTTAAAAGTTTTAAACCGTAATAAATCATCGTTGCGACAATTCCACCGCCAATCCAAGCACCAATTGTTAAGCCAACAAGAATAATAATGACGATAGCGGGTAATGCAAGACGAATCCCTTTATACATTGCTTCTTCAAGATCATTCCATTTGTAACCGTAACGCCAAGCGACAATAGAAGCAACGGTTGTACCGATAATAAGTGGAACGTGAGGGCTTTGTTTTAATACAACAATTGTAACCATCATAACTGCAACGGTAATGATAATAGGGATAATCGCTATTCCAAAAGGTATTTCTTTTTTCATAAAGTTCCTCCTTGTTACGTATGTTTGTTTGTATTTTTAGAATTGTCGTAAAATAGACGTTTATTAGGTTATGATAACTAAAAGTTTATGTAAGCGTCAACATAAAAACAGAAAATAAGGAATGTTCTATCGTTATGAAGTGAGTTGTCGATCGTATTTAAAAATAAACAATTGACTTTTTTCTTAAAATTCAATATGTTCATAAAAACATCTGTTTTTCATAAGTATAATTAACCTGATGGTTTATAATTTGGGAAGGAGACTGGAACGTTGAAAACATTAGAACTACAAGAGCGCTTAACGGAGATTTTTCAGCATTTACACGAAAACCCTGAAGTAAGTTGGAAAGAATATGAAACGACAGCGTATATTACTGACTTTTTAAAAGAAGAAGGAATTTCATATAGAACATTTGATGATTGTCCAGGTGTAATTGCTGAGATTGGAGGCGGGAATCCAGTTATTGCGATTCGTGCTGATATGGATGCACTTTGGCAAGAAGTAGATGGAGAATTTAAAGCGAACCATTCATGTGGTCATGATGCTCATATGACCATTGTAATGGGAGTTATTTTACAATTGAAAAATATGAGATGGAAAAGTGGTACGGTTAGGTTTATTTTTCAGCCGGCAGAAGAGAAGGGTAATGGTGCTTTGAAGATGGTGGAGAAAGGTGCTGTAGATGATGCTGATTTCTTATTTGGTGTCCATCTAAGACCGATTGAAGAACTATCTTTGAAACAAGGAGCCTCATCTATTCGCCATGGAGCAGCTGGATTTTTAGAGGGGATGATTCATGGGGAGGATGCACACGGGGCGAGACCACACCAAGGTGTGAATGCAATTGATGTCATTTCCATGATTAATATCGGTTTGAAAAATATTTGGTTGCCACCGCAAAGTTCCTATTCAGTAAAAATGACGAGATGCCAAGCTGGTGGCGATAATTTAAATATCATTCCGGGAAATGGTCATTTCAGTTTAGATGTAAGAGCAGAGAGTAATATACTATTAGAAGAATTAAAGGAAAAGATTGAGCATGTAATAGAATCAGCTGCATCGATGGGGTCGAAAACTTCATATGAATGGATGGATCTTGCACCAGGAGCAGAGGTTTCCGAAGAAGCAGAGCGCTTTATGCGTAAAGGTATTATCGAAGTGTATGGGGAAGAGAGATGTACGGGACCTCTCTATACGACAGGAAGCGATGATTTCCATTATTACACAGTGAAAAGACCACATTTAAAAGCTGTCATGCTTGGACTAGGAGCAGACCTACAACCTGGATTACACCATCCGTATATGAGGTTTGATCATAGTTGTATTATGGATGGAGTAGAAATATTGAAACAAACTGTATTGAAAGTGTTAGAAGACAGGGGCTAGAGAGCTCCTGTTTTTTTGTCGTGGATTGTCGGTAAATCGATATATTTGAAAAATCGTTGATATATTTGAAGTTACGATAGATATATTAAGAAAATCGTTAATATAATTTCACGTACCTATTAATTTGATTAAAAATGAATCTCCAGTACATGGTGTATAATAATAAGTACCATTTTTTAATAGGAGAAAACGAATGAACGAACAATATTACGATGCAGTTTTACATATAAAAACAGTCGGTGAGCAAAAGGGGTTTAACAAGTCTATGCATTATCACCGCTATGAACCGACGCCCTATAGCGGATTAGATGAGTTACTGAATCAATATGAAATACGAAGTAGCGACCGAATTGTAGACTTTGGGTGCGGAAAAGGAAGATTAAACTTTTATATGCATCATAAATGTGGTGCATCAGCAGTTGGAATTGAAATGAATGAAGAGTTTTATAAAGAAGCGATGGATAATCGAGATCGTTATGCACGAAAGACACGAAACAGTAAGGGGAAAATCCAGTTCCAATGTTGTTTAGCGCAGGAATATGAGATTGATCCGCATGATAATAGGTTTTATTTTTTTAATCCATTTTCTGTACAAGTGTTTATGAATGTAGTAAATAACATTTTGCTTTCGGTAGAAGAAACGGGGAGAGAAGTGGATATTATTTTATATTATCCTTCTGAGGACTATATTTTCTTCTTAGAAAATCAGACTGCGTTTGAGCTGAAGAAAGAAGTTAGATTGCCAGGTGCTTATGAGAAGAATGGGAATGAGAGGTTTTTAGTTTATACATTAAGGTAAAAAAAACAGGTGCTAAGGCACCTGTTTTTTTATTAGTTACGAATTAAGTAATCAAATGCACCTAAAGCTGCGTTTGCACCTGAACCCATAGAGATGATGATTTGTTTGTACGGATTATTTGTACAGTCACCTGCAGCAAACACTCCTGGTACGTTTGTAGCGCCGTGCTTGTCTGTTACGATTTCACCGCGAGCGCGTTCAACTGTTTCGCCTAACCAGTCTGTGTTTGGCACAAGACCGATTTGTACGAATACACCTTGTAATTCAACGTGATGAACTTCTTCAGTTTCACGATCGATGTAAGAAATACCGTTTACTTTATCAGTACCAGTAATTTCTTTCGTTTGAACGTTTTTCAGAACAGTTACGTTTGGTAAGCTGTTAAGACGCTCTTGTAATACAGCATCAGCTTTTAATTCTGGCATGAATTCAAGAACAGTTACGTGCTTAACAATACCTGCTAAGTCGATAGCTGCTTCAATACCAGAGTTACCTCCGCCGATAACTGCTACGTCTTTTCCAGTGAATAATGGACCGTCACAGTGTGGGCAGTATGCTACACCTTTATTTTTGAACTCAGCTTCACCCGGTACGCCAACGTTACGCCAGCGAGCACCTGTTGAAACGATTACGCTCTTACTTTTCAGAATAGCGCCGTTTTCAAGTTCCACTTCAATAAGTACTTTTTTCTCTAAACGTTTCGCACGTTGTAGATTCATTACATCGATATCGTATTCTTTTACGTGCTCTTCAAGACTTGCTACTAGCTTAGGACCTTCAGTCTTTTTTACGCTGATGAAGTTCTCAATGCCCATAGTATCCATTACTTGACCACCGAAGCGCTCAGCAACGATACCAGTGCGGATGCCTTTACGTGCTGCGTAAATTGCTGCACTTGCACCAGCAGGGCCGCCACCAACAACAAGAACATCGTATGGATCTTTATCAGAAAGCTCTGATGCATCTGGACCGTTACCCATTTTAGCTAAAATTTCTTCAAGTGTCATACGACCGCTTCCGAAAGATTCGCCGTTTAGGTAAACAGTTGGTACTGCCATGATGTCTTTGCTTTCTACTTCCTCTTTGAATGCAGCGCCATCAATCATAGTATGTGTAATACTAGAGTTAAGAACGCTCATTACGTTAAGAGCTTGTACAACATCAGGACAGTTATGACAACTTAGGCTGATATAAGATTCAAAATGATATTCGCCTTGAATGTTTTTAATTTGATCGATTAATTTTTGTTCAACTTTTGGAGCGCGTCCACTTACTTGTAGTAAAGCTAACACTAATGATGTAAATTCGTGTCCTAATGGAATACCAGCGAATACGACACCAGTGTCTTCACCAGGGCGGTTTACGCTAAAGCTTGGTGTTCTCTCTAATTCAACTTTTTCTACTGTAATCTTAGATGACATAGTAGCTAATTCGTCTACTAGAGCTAACATATCTTTAGATACGTTATCGTCTCCTGCGCTTACTTTAAGTAAAATATCGTTCTCCATTAACTGAAGGTATTGGGATAGTTGTGTTTTTATATCTGCATCTAGTATCATTTTGATCGAACTCCTTAGATTTTGCCTACAAGGTCAAGGCTTGGTTTAAGTGTTGCAGAACCCTCTTGCCATTTAGCTGGGCAAACTTCACCTGGGTTGTTACGTACGTATTGAGCAGCTTTAATTTTGTTAACAAGAATGCTTGCGTCACGGCCGATACCGTCAGCATTGATTTCCATAGATTGGATAACGCCGTCTGGATCGATGATGAATGTACCACGAGCAGCAAGACCTTCTTCTTCCATTAAAACGTTGAAGTTTGTAGTGATTGTTCGAGTTGGGTCACCGATCATGATGTACTCGATTTTGCCGATAGTTTCTGAGCTATCATGCCATGCTTTGTGAGTGAAGTGAGTGTCTGTAGATACAGAGTATACTTCAACGCCTAAGTCTTTTAGAGTTGCATATTGGTTTTGTAAGTCTTCAAGTTCAGTTGGGCAAACGAATGTGAAGTCAGCTGGGTAGAAACAAACTACACTCCATTTTCCTTTTAAACTTTCGTCAGTAACTTGGATAAATTCTCCATTATGGTAAGCATTAGCTTTAAACGGTTTTACTTCTGTGCCGATTAATAACATGTTAAAATTCCTCCTAAATGTTGGTTTGAGCATCAAAAAATAGTGTGCTCATAAAATATATTTTTTAATTAACTATAATAATTCTAATTCGATATTAATTATCATATAGAATTGGTTATTTTGTCAAGCGAATAAACCAACTTTATTCCAATTTAATTAATATTTATTCTCAATTAAGGCTATCAGGGAATAGAAAGGTAATTTTAAGTCTATAAATTTTAGATGAGTGTTTGAAAAGTTTAGTGTGTATGTTAGAGATAGTGTGTAAGTTTAATTTTTTAGGAAGGAAATATTTCTTAGAAGTTGTGGTTTTGAAAAGGAACTGCTTACTTCTATTTTACAAAGAATTTTGTGATAAATAAAATAAAATGAATCGGAAATTTTTTGAACAATTTTTGTCATCTCAAATATATAATTAGGAAGTATATTAAGATGATAGTTAGAAACATTGACTCAAAGTGCTAACAAGATATAATAAAACCTAGATATATCTTTCAAAAAGAAGAATACATATTTATAGGATGAAAAAATTCAACCTATTATTTTTTATAGCTTTTAGAAAACGCTTACAATTAGTGTGGAGGGGAAACCATGTCTAAGTTCACGAAGTATTTTTTAATGGAAGCTAAAGATGTGATTGCATATGTGAAAGAGAAATTGTCTAAGTTTGAACATGCAAAGGAGTTACAGTGTAAAGAAATAGGTGATGGCAATTTAAATTATGTGTTCCGCGTTTGGGATGAAAAAGAGAACATGTCAGTCATCGTAAAGCAAGCTGGGGATACAGCTCGCATTTCAGATGAGTTTAAGTTGTCGACAAACCGTATTCGTATAGAATCAGATGTTTTGCAGTTAGAGGATGAGTTAGCACCCGGACTTGTTCCTAAGGTGTATTTATTTGATAGTGTGATGAATTGTTGCGTAATGGAAGATTTATCGGATCACACAATATTACGTACAGCACTTATAAATCATCAAATATTTCCGAGGCTTGCGGATGATTTAACTACTTTTATGGTAAATACACTTTTATTAACATCGGATGTTGTAATGAATCATAAAGAGAAGAAGGAACTTGTGAAGAATTATATAAATCCTGAATTATGTGAGATTACAGAGGACCTCGTATATTCAGAACCATTTACCAATCATAATAAGCGTAATGAGTTATTTCCGTTAAATGAGGGATGGATTAGGGAACATATTTATAGTGATAAAGAGCTTCGTATGGAAGTAGCGAAACGTAAATTTTCTTTTATGACGAATGCACAGGCATTACTTCATGGTGATTTACATACTGGTTCTGTTTTTGTAAGAGATGATTCTACAAAGGTTATTGATCCTGAGTTTGCTTTTTATGGACCTATGGGATATGACGTTGGGAATGTAATGGCGAATTTAATGTTTGCTTGGGTGAATGCAGATGCAACGATGCCACCTGGAGCGGAGAAAGATACGTATATGGATTGGTTACAAACTACGATGGTAGAGGTAATTGATTTATTTAAGAAGAAGTTTTTAGATGCTTGGGATATTCATGTGACCGAGATTATGGCGAAGGAAGAAGGCTTTAGCGAAGTATATTTACAATCTGTATTAGAGGATACGGCTGCAGTGACAGGTCTGGAATTAATTCGCCGTATTGTTGGATTAGCGAAAGTAAAAGATATTACTTGTATTGAGAATGAGGAAGCACGTGCTAGAGCGGAGCGAATTTGTCTTCAAGTAGCGAAGAGTTTTATTTTACGAGCGAATCAATATAGAACGGGTACACGTTTTGTAGAAACGTTAAAAGAACAGTCAATGCACTACGCGAAGTAAGGGGAGAATATGATGGAAGAGCAATTAATACCCATTCAGTGGAAAGATGATGCTTTAGTTTTATTAGATCAAACATTATTACCGAATGAGGTTGTCTATGAATCTTTCAAGACAGCTGAAAGTGTGTGGGATGCCATTCAAGTAATGAAAGTACGAGGAGCACCAGCAATTGGTGTTTCGGCAGCGTACGGTGTGTATTTAGGAACAAAGGAAGTTATTCAAAGTAAGATGGAAGACTTTATAGAGGAAGTCAAAAAGGTATGTGCATATTTGGCAACATCAAGGCCAACGGCAGTAAACTTATTCTGGGCACTTGAAAGAATGGAAGCGGTAGCGACAGAGAACGCGCACTTATCAATCGTCCAGTTGAAAGACAGATTACTAGAAGAGGCAAAAGAGATTCATAGAGAAGATGAAGAAATTAATCGTCAAATTGGAGAGCATGCATTAACATTATTCCATGATGAAATGGGAGTATTAACACATTGCAATGCTGGTGCGTTAGCGACGACTAAGTATGGTACTGCGACAGCACCAATGTACTTAGCGAAAGAAAAAGGATGGGACTTAAAAATCTATTCAGATGAAACTCGTCCTAGGTTACAAGGTTCAACGTTAACAGCATTAGAACTACAGCGAGCGGGAATTGATGTTACTGTCATTACGGATAATATGGCAGCTATGGTCATGTCACAAGGAAAAATCGATGCTGTAATCGTTGGATGTGACCGCGTGGCAGCAAACGGTGATGTAGCAAATAAAATTGGCACATTAGGCGTATCTATTTTAGCTAAATACTACAACATTCCGTTTTATGTAGCAGCGCCAACACCAACAATCGACTTAAAAACACCGACAGGAAAAGAAATTCCGATTGAAGAAAGGGATGCTTCTGAAGTGATTAATCGTTTCGGACAATATTCAGCTCCGAAAGAAAGTAAAGTATATAATCCAGCATTTGATGTTACTCCATATGAAAATGTAACAGCGATTATTACAGAAAAAGGGATTGTAAAGGCACCGTTTACGGAGAATTTAAAAAAGCTATTTCAATAAATAGATAAATATAAAAGTCAGTCATCATAAGCTTCATACTTAGGGGGATGTATATGTTATTACAAAAAGAAAGAGAAGAAATTGTAGCGTATGGAAAGAAAATGATCTCTAGTGGTTTAACAAAGGGGACTGGGGGTAATATTAGTATTTTCAATCGCGAACAAGGTCTTGTTGCGATTAGTCCAAGTGGTTTAGAGTATTATGAAACAAAACCTGAAGATGTAGTTATATTAAACTTAGATGGTGAAGTGGTAGAGGGAGAGAGAAAGCCATCAAGCGAACTAGATATGCATCTTATTTATTATAGAAATCGTGAAGATATAAATGCGCTTGTGCATACACATTCTCCTTACGCAAAGACGATTGCGTCATTAGGATGGGAGCTTCCTGCTGTTTCATATTTAATTGCTTTCGCAGGCCCGAATGTTCGCTGTGCACCGTATGAAACATTTGGTACGAAGCAATTAGCGGATGCTGCTTTTGAAGGCATGATTGATCGTCGTGCTGTGCTACTTGCAAATCACGGTTTAATTGCTGGTGCAAATAATATAAAAATGGCGTTTACTGTTGCAGAAGAGATTGAGTTTTGTGCTCAAATTTATTATCAAACGAAAAGCGTCGGAGAACCGAAGCTTTTGCCAGAAGATGAGATGGAGAATTTGGCGAAGAAGTTTGAAGGGTATGGGCAGCAGTAGAATGAAACAAAAACACCCTCAAGAAAAGATCTTGAGGGTGTTTTTTACGCTTTCTTAAGCAACAAATACATAAAGTAAGGAGCCCCAATTAAAGCAACGACAATACCTGCTGGGATGCCGTTAGGTTCAACGATGTTTCGGCCAATTGTATCTGCTAATAGCAATAGCCATCCGCCGATTAAAACGGCAATAGGCATGAAAATTTGATGTCTTGGACCTACTAAAGATTTCGCGATATGAGGAGCCATTAGTCCGATAAAGCTAATTCCTCCTGTTACGGAAACAGCTGCAGCTGCAAGCGCAACGGCTGCAACTAATAAGTATCTGCGTTCTTTTTCAATTTCAATTCCAACACCGATTGCGACTGGCTCGTTTAATGCTAGAATGTTTAATCGATTTGCTTTATAGAAAACGAACGGAATTAATACGATTAACCATGGGAGCATTGCTAAAACGAAGACCCAGTCATCTCCCCAAATGTTTCCGGCAATCCACTTGGCGATAAAGTCCACTTTCATACGATCAGCGGATGAAATAAGGACAATCATCATTCCAGATAGTGCAAATGAAAAACCAATACCGGTTAATGTTAGTCGGATTGGCTGAAGCCCAGTTGATTTACTATATGAAAATACGTAAATTAGAACAGCTGTCAGAAAAGCCCCGATAAATCCAACGACTGGTAGTAAGTAAAGAAATGAACCTACATCTATTGGAAAGTATAAAAAGAAAATAGCAACAGCAACACCGGCCCCAGAGTTGATCCCGAGAATACCAGGTTCAGCTAAATCATTTCGAGTAATTCCTTGGAATATAGCCCCTGATAAAGCGAGAGCCATACCAGCTAATAATGTAATCACAATTCTAGGTAGTCTTAAAGAGTATAAAACAAACTCCTCTTTAAAAGTCCCTTGTCCCATTAATGTTGGGAGTAGTCGATCATAAGATAAAGATGCTGAACCAAGTCCCATTCCAACTACAATGGTGGTGATGGTCAGTATTAGTAAAGCGAGTATAATAAGACGTTGTTTTCTTAGAATAGATTGCATCATGAGAATGTTTTTCCTCCTTTACGTACAATGAATAGGAAGAATGGTAACCCTACAATCGCGACAATTGCCGCAACTGGTGTTTCGTACGGAGCGTTAATAGTACGTCCGATTGTATCTGCAAGTAGCATAAAGGAAGCTCCAGCAATTGCTGACATCGGTATAACAAATCGGTAATCTGGACCGACAATTGGGCGTACCATGTGAGGTACCATTAAACCGATAAATGCCATATTTCCAACAAGCGCTACAGATGCACCTGCAAGTAAGATAATAATGATAAATAAAATAGTTTTAATAACAATAATTTTTTGACCAAGTCCAATAGCCACTTCCTCACTGAAACTAAGAACTGTTAATTTTTTTGCTAGTAAGATAGCGATAAAGATACTAATTGAAATGACTGGAATAATAATTTTTAATTGGCTCCAAGTTGTTCCAATTACGCCCCCAGCAGTCCAAAGTGATACATCTTGTGAAATTTTAAAATAAATGCCGATTCCTTCTGAAATTGCGAGTAGAAATGCGGAAACTGCAGCGCCCGCTAATACAATTCGAAGAGGAGAAAGGCCGCCTTTTTTCACCATACCAATTCCAAATACCATGATTGCGCCAATTGCCGCACCGATAAAGCAAGCTAATGTTAAGTAAAGATAGCTGATGGAAGGATTGAAAGCAAGTGTCAGTGCAAGCGCAGCATTTGCTCCACCAGATAGCCCTAATAAACCAGGATCTGCAAGTGGATTTCGTGTTAATCCTTGCATAATCGCTCCAGAAACGGCTAATCCAGCTCCTACAAAAATAGCAGCAACTTCACGTGGTAAACGTATTTCTCGAATAATAGATATTTTGTCTCCTTTAGCGGAGGAAGTGAGTGCTAACCATACATCTTTTATCGAAGTATCTGCAGCACCTAATACCATTGCAACCATAAAAATAAGAAAGAATGCAATTAAGCTTAAAATTAGTTTGTATGTAAAAGCTATAGAACGTGGATTTTCATGATCTTTTGTCATTCGTTTCACATCTTTTCTGTTCATAGAATAAAGGAAGAGGAATTCTTAAATTAAGAATTCCTCATGTTTGTATTATTTACCAAGAAAGTTCTTCTTGAAGAAGTCTAGTTGGAAATCTAATGTAAGTGGATCATTGAAATAGAATTCCATCATGTTTGCTTCATATACGCGATTATTTTTTACTGCTGGGATGTTTTTATATGATTCTGTCTCTTGGAATGAGTTATCAGTCTCTTTATTTTTACTTACGATTAAGTAATCACCAGCAAATTCCGGTAATACCTCAGTAGATAATGCGTAGTAACCTTCTTTTAATGCTTTTTCTTTTACTTTTTCAGGCATTTTTAATTTCATTTCTTGGTACAGGATTTCTGTTCCGCGGCCCCAGTTCTCGCCGTATACATAAAGCTGTTTGTTGAAGTTTTCTACAACAGAAACTGTTGCATCTTCACCGATTTTTGCTTTAATTTCTTTACCAGCTTCTTGTGCACGTTTCTTGAAGTCATCAACCCAAGTTTTTGCTTCTTTTTCTTTGTTTAATAACTTACCAATTTCTAAATGCTGTGTTAAGTAATCAACTTTTCCGTAAGTGTATGTTACAGTAGGAGCGATTTTCTTTAACTTATCGACATTTTTAATATTTGATAAACCGATGATTAAATCTGGATTTAGTTCAGCGATTTTTTCAACATTTTCATCTGATACTTCAGCAACATCTTTAAGTTTGCTATCAAAACGTGGGTTTTGTTTAGACCATGAATCTACCCCAACAAGATTTACATCTAATGACATTACGTTACCAGCGAATGATGATAATACAACAACGCGTTTTGGATTTGCAGGAACTTCTACTTTACCATTTTCAGATTGGTATGTAATTGTTTCTGATTTACTACCTTTTGCATCGTTCTTTTTGTCTGTAGAGCCATTGCTACAAGCACTCATAACAAGAACGAAAAGAACTGTTAGTGAAATAAATAACTTTTTCATCGTCTTTCTCCTTTAACATAGATGATATGTGTATACAATAATTTGTTTAACTGTAATCTTTTTGAAAGAGTAGTGGTAATGCAAAATAATTTATTAAAAATCTTGAATATGAGATTTTATAATATAGTATTAACCATATTAATGAAAGAAGATGTAATCTCAATTTGCTAATTATTAACAAATTGATAATGATTATCACTATTGATTCTTTAAATAATATAATTTTATATAGGTGTATTGTCAATAGTAATTTTGATTGTAAATTTTGCGGAAACAGGTTATATTTTATTGAGAATGATAATCAATGACTAGTAGCTGAGGAGTGACACGAATGAATCAAGAAGAATTGTTTGATGTAACTGTGATAGGCGGAGGACCTGCAGGGCTTTATTCAGCTTTTTATAGTGGACTCAGAGAGATGAAAACGAAAATAATAGAATTTCAACCACAGTTAGGTGGAAAAATACATGTTTATCCAGAGAAGATGATTTGGGATGTAGGAGGGCTGCTGCCAGTTACAGGTGATAAATTAATTGAACAACTTGTACAGCAAGGGCTAACATTTAAGCCAGAAGTGGTATTAAATACAAAAGTAGAATCGATTATTCGTAACGAAGATGGCACTTTTACGTTAAAAGCAAGCAATGGCGAAGAACATTTTTCAAAAACAGTTATCGTCGCAACTGGAAGTGGTATATTGAAACCTCAAAAGTTATCAATTGAAGGTGCTGAGCGATTTGAAGTATCTAATTTAAATTATACAGTGAAATCTTTAAAGCGTTTCAAAGGTAAGACGGTCATTATTTCCGGCGGAGGAAATTCTGCGGTTGATTGGGCAAATGAATTAGAACCAATTGCGAAAAAAGTGTATGTAACATATAGAAAAGAAGAATTATCTGGTCATGAAGCACAAGTAAAACAACTGCTGAACAGCTCGGCGGAGTGTTTCTTTAATACATCGATTACAAAACTCATTGCTGGTGATAATCATGAAGCGATCGAATATGTAGAATTGACAAATCATGAAACAGGTGAGGTTTCTCATTTACCTATTGATGAAGTTATTATTAATCATGGATATGAACGTGACATTACATTATTAGAAAATAGTGAGTTAGACGTTGCGATTATAGATAATTATTATATTGCAGGTAATGCAAATAGTGAGTCTTCAGTAGATGGATTATATGCTGCTGGAGATATTTTAAAGCACGAAGGGAAACTACACTTAATTGCAGGTGCATTCCAAGATGCTGGAAATGCTGTGAATAAAGCAAAGCAATTTATCCAACCAGATGCAAGTGAGTACGGAATGGTTTCTTCTCATAATGAAGTATTTAAGAAGAGAAATCGAGAACTGATTAAACAGATGATGAAATAATAAGGAACAAGTATACCCCCACATACTTCTCTATTCAAATGGATGAGAGATGTACGTGGGGGTTTTCCTGTTTACTATATTTTCAATCATTATAATGACACCGGTTTCATCAGTTCATATGATATGAACATTTTATTGGTAAAGCATCCTAGAAAACAATTTAGCTATGTTTTGCTTACGCAGAACATGGCTAAATTACGCTGTCCCTTTAGCGCGTTCATTAGGAAATGGCATATTTAGTATAGAAGCAATATATTGTTTTCCATGTTTTCGAGCCAATGATTCTAATATTTGACGGACGCGTTTTGTAAGATGGCCTTGTTTTTTGATGGCTTCACAATATGCGTCATAGAAAGCATATTTAGCCCAAAGGAAATCATCTTGTTGGAATAAGAAATGATTTTTGTACCATTCACCAATTGTATGATAACAATTGTTTTCATGTATTGCTGTGCTTTGAGAAAGAAAACGATCAGATAAAGATACATTCAAATGAGAAATTGTGTTTTCTGTTTCAACTTGTAGTGTTTTTTCTAACATTGTAATGATGTGACGAGTAGCCATATGTTAACTCTCCTTTGTGTAAATGGGTAATACCATTCTATATTTAAAAATTCTTACTATATAATACTATACAATATATGGAATGCATCTACCTGCTTTTTGAACTGCATTTACAAAATCTTTTTTATTTGTTTACAAAAATAAAGTAAAGTAAGATACAGTATAGATGAAAAAATAATAAAGGAATGAACGCATTGTATATAACAGTAGAAGAGACTGCGGAGTATTTGAATTTACCGAAATCGTATATTGAAGAGTTAATTCAGCAAAAGAAAATTCGTGCGCTATTCGATGGAGAGCAATATTTAGTAAATAAAGAACAATTCAATACACATTTAGAACAAATGGAGAAATATAAGCAGTTAGTGGAAGAAATATTAAATGAACCAATTCCAGAAGATATGGATGTTAAAGACGAAGACTAAACTTTGGGAAATCCCGTATGAAGATATGCAGAAATGTATCTTCATACGGGATTTTTGTTTAAATGTATCAAAATCCTAATGGGCACGCAGAATTTCTTATATTTTTGATAGGTAGTAGTCTACCATGTTAAAAGCATATTTTTTTCTAGCTAGGACAAACATAGAGAACGTAACCTGTACAGATACATATACTATCAGTGCAAAAGCTTATAAATTAATGGAAGGGGTTTTCTCGTGAGTTTATTTCATTGTGATTTTCTGAAAGACTTAATTGGATCTTTTGTGAGAGTAAACAGGGGTGGTCCAGAATCTCAAAAAGGAACAGTAACTACTCAGCCACCTTTCGGTGGCTTTTTTTAATTTTACTAGTTTCATATGCCTCCTATTTGTAAATACTGAGTATATCAAACAGGGGAGGTGAATATTATGGTCGATCGAAAAATTATTTTAGATACATATAAAAAAGGACCTGAAGCTGTTATTTCTTTATTTGAAGAAACATTTTCTAAATTAGAAAAACGTATACAAGAACTAGAAAATGCTTCAAAAAAAAACTCCAAAAATAGTCATAAGCCACCTTCTACAGATGGTTTAGGTAAGCCTGTTACAAAAAGTTTGCGCAAACCGTCTCATCGTCAAACCGGTGGCCAGTTAGGCCACAAGGGACATACTCTTGGTTTGACAGCGACTCCAGATCATACGATTACACATTCTCCTACATATTGTACTTGTTGTCATACTTCCTTGAACCACGAGCCTGTAAAAGGGTATCGCATTCGCCAAGTGTATGACTTACCACCTATTCAGATTGAAGTGACAGAACATAAAGTAGAACAGAAAGAATGCCCACATTGCCATTCTATCCAAGAAGCCCAATTTCCTTCGACAGTATCTCGTCCTGTTCAATATGGTCCAAATATAAAAAGACTGATTCCCTATTTAACGCATTATCAATGCATTTCTTTGAAGCGAACAAAAGAATTCTTTCAGGATTGTTTTGGACATTCTATAAGCGAAGGAACCCTGGTAAATCATACACAGGCTTTCGCTTCTCAATTGCAGCCATTCATAAAAAAAGTAACGGAAAAGATCCTGCAGTCTCCTATTGTCCATTTTGATGAAACCGGTATGCGTGTAGAAAACAAAACACAATGGTTACATACTGCCAGTACACCGGAGGTGACATTGCAACATATTCATCACAAACGCGGAAAAGAAGCAATGGATGCGGGCGGAATTTTACCGTCTTTTTCTGGAATTGCGATGCATGATGGTTGGAAATCGTATGATGCGTATACAGATTGCCGACATGTATTATGTAATGCCCATCTCTTACGAGATTTGCAAGGAATTATAGATAGTACGGGGCAAAAATGGGCGCAACAGATGCAGAAATTTCTCACGCAAGCTTTAACGCTGAAAAAACAATACAAAGGAAATCTGCCAAAAGTAAAGCAACAGCACCTGTTTACTGTTTATCAAGCTATATTGAAAGAACAACCAGTCTTTTCTACAGAATTAAAAAAGAAAAGAAAGCAGACGCCTGCTCAAAATTTATGGAATCGCTTCGTCAAATATGCTGACAGAATTCTAGCATTCTTAGAACATCCAGACATTCCATTTGATAATAATCAAGCGGAACGGGATATTCGAATGACGAAAGTCAAACAGAAAGTGTCTGGGACTTTCCGAAGTAAGAAAGGCGCAGAATCTTTTTGCCAGATACGAAGCTTTATGAGTACCATGAAAAAACAAAAACAATCTGTCTTACAAGCGATAGGACAAGTTATAGAAACCGGAACGGTTCCTTGGAATCGCACAACTTCATAAGAGAAATTCTCTGTTTGATTTAGATTCTTTCTCTTATTGGAGTCTTTTCTTTTTTATGTTTTCGAATGAAAACATGTATTTGGTATGCCCTTTTTCCTAATTAAGCTGAGTAGTTACAAGGAACAATAATATCAGTATGTCCGGACTACTTCGTATTGAAGAATGAAAAAGGTGAGCTTTATTACTATCAACTTAGCCATCTGAAAAGTATTACGAAAAATGCAAAAGACTGTGGATCAAGTGATTGTGATTGGGAAGATTGCGAATGTGCAGACGACTTTGAAGCACTACTTCTAAGCTTCAAATATTGCTGGGTGAAAATTAATCGCGGTGGTCCAGAGAAAGTGGAAGGCATTTTACAAGATGTTTCTTGTGACTTCGTTACATTAATTGTAAAAGAAGAAGTTATATTAATTGCAATAAAGCATATTAAAAGTGTTAACTATAATGCATTAGCATGCGGAGAGAGCGATGAGAGCGAAGATAGTAATAGTAAGGAAAGTAGTAGCGATAATTCAGGTCGAGCTCGCGCACAAAGACAGTCAAGTAGAGGAAGATAATAAGAAAGGAGGATACAAATTTGGAAAGTATATTATGCTGTGAGCAAATTAAATGCTTAGTCGGTGAGACTGTAAAAGTAAATCTTCGTGGACCAGAGAGTCGAGTGGGGGTACTTGTATCGTTAGGGAGAGATTACCTTACATTACAACTTCCTCTTGGTGAATTAGTATATTACCAATTGAAACATGTGAAGAGTCTAGCTAAGAAAGTGAAAGAAAGTAAATGTGGCGATTCCTATGTTTCATGTTTCTGCTCTGATGATGATACTTTTATCGATGTATTACGTGACTTGAAGTATAAGTGGGTAAAGATTAATCGTGGCGGTCCAGAATGTGTGGAAGGATTATTAAGTGAAGTGCATGAAGAATGTATTACACTAGTAAACTGCGATGAAGTCATTTATATCATTAATTATCATATTAAGAGTGTGAGTCAAGTAGTGAAATGTAAAAAGAATGAAGATGAATAATGTTTAATAAATAAGAGGGGCATTATGAGGGAAAGAGAAGAACAATTTCTTATTTCGATAGTATGAAAAGGAATTACTTACTATTAAGACAAAACATTGCCCTGATTATTTTTTTTGAAACGGAAGATAGGAAAGCTGATATTCATAGGAAGGAGGATATAGATGAATGAGTTGAATAAAAGTATTGGAGAAAATATATATGTTAAATTAATCGGTGAAAAAAGATTTAAAGGTGTATTAATTGATGTAGGAAATGATATCGTTGTTCTTTACAATGGACAAGATTACGTATATATATCTTTATATCATGTACAATACTATAAATTTTTAAGAACATATGACGAAGAAATATCAAAACCAGATGTTGATTCTGTAATTAAGAGGGAATCCCCTTCAATTTCTTTGAGAAAAGTATTAAGTACTTCTAAAGGTATTTTTACAGAAGTTTATGTAGCAGGAAATGCTCCAATACATGGTTATGTTACAAGTGTGATGAACGATTATATTGTTTTTTATAGTCCGGTTTATAAAACGGTATATATATCTTTAAAGCATTTAAAATGGTTAATTCCGTATAAAGAAAACCAAGTACCGTATGCCCTCAATAAAAATGAACTCCCCGTAAATCCGTTAAATATTACGTTAGCTAGAACGTTTGAAGAACAGCTTATTAAAATGACAGGGAAAATTATGGTGTTCGATTTAGGTGAGGAGTCCAATAAAATTGGAAAAATGGCGAAAATTGATGAAGGTCATATTGAAATATCAAAAGCACGTGATGCAAAAATGTATGTGAATATTCAACATGTAAAATCCGTCCATTGTCCGTAGATTAGTTGGAAGGGCTGGCTTTTTCTTTTATATGCAGAAGAAAAGGTCGAGCCTATTTATTTAGTTTAATTTGGATATGAGGGGAAAAATGAATTGAATATAAATATATTATAGTGTGATCTTTTAAAAATAATTTTGCACTACTTTATAAAGAAATATGTACGAGCTATCTTTTTATGTATTCAATTTATTTTTTGAGGAGGAGCTGCTCAACTAATTTATTAAAGGGGTTTTGTTTGTGGAGCAGTTTCCGAATTCGTTATCAATTACATTGCTTGGTAGTGCTGGTGGAGCAGCAAAAGCAGTTTTAGCAATTTTAAATCAAGCGATAGCAAATGAAAAAGATCCAATTTATGAAGTATTAAAGAATGCCAAATTTCATTTGGTGGATATAAAACAAAAAGATAGGACTTATTATGATGAGTTGTTTTCGAATTTGAAAGGTCGCTTATATTTATATGAAATAAACCTTCAAAATGTAGTGGAATTTAAACAACATTTAAAAGAAAAAAGAACGAGTGTTGTGATTGATGTTTCAGGAGCAGATACAATTAGAGTATTAAGCTGCTGTAATGAACTAGGAATTTGTTATATTAATTCAGCCTTGGAAAATGAGGCCGTAGATCAGGACGATAGCTTAATCGGCTTTCAGCTTACGGAAAGATATACAAGGTTTGAGAAGGAGAAAGAGAAATTTACAAATACAAAAGCGATTATAGGTTCAGGTATGAATCCAGGTGTTGTTCAATGGATGGTTGTTGAACTTATGAAGGAACGACCAAATGAAAGGCCAAGAGCATGTTATATTGTAGAACATGACACGTCGTTTTTGAATGATATAGCGCTTATAAAGCCACATACACTTTATGCTTCATGGGCAGTAGAGCGATTTTTAGATGAAGCAATCTGGAGTTATCCGATGTATATGAGTCAACATCGTCCTCTTTACTTTTATGAAGATGTATATGCTTCAGAGTATAAAGTGAAGTTGGGAGAAAAAGAATTCTATGGTTGTTTAATGCCACATGAGGAAGTATTAATTTTAGGGAAAAACTTTAATATGGAAGTTGGTTTTCTTTACCGAATTAATGAGTATACAACAAATATAATTAGACAGAATTTAGACCAAGTAGAAGATTTATGGAACTGGAATCGTAAAGTGTTTAATCCAGCGGAAGAAGAGGTTGCTGGAGAGGACTTGGTCGGTGTGTTACTCGTTTATGAAAATAGTGAGACATATATGTATAATGTGATGAATAGTAGCCAAGTTTTTCGTAAATATAAAACGAATGCAACGTATTTTCAGGTAGGGTGCGGGATTTATGCGGGCTTGTCCAGTTTACTTTTAGATCGATTTGAACAAGGTGCTTATTACGTCGAGGAGTTGTTATTAAATACAGAAAGTAAGTACGGTGAGTATTTAAATTTATATATGAAGGATTTTGTAATGGGGCATAATAATTTTACTGATGGATTGTTACATGACAGGGTAAGATGGGTGTAATTTGTTACCAAAAGGAAGGAGAGATCTCCTTCCTTTTAGTATTATAAGGTTAAATATTGCCCTGAAAGCAATTTCATACTTATACTTTAAGGAGATAACAATGAAAGTTTTTTGTATCGATCAAGGGGAGTTTTTATATGAACAAATACAAGAGCTTGATTTATGAAGAAAGAAGAGCCTTAAAGGTATTTATATTATTATTCTATATTATATTCTTTTTATATGACGCTATATATTATTTTGTGTATCCTGCTATGAATATTAGTGGAACAGCGGTAGGTTGGCCAGAAGGTAGTCTTGGGATAGGTGTGCCTATATTTGTAATAGCAATATTTCCTATTTCTATATACCTTCAAAAAAGAGGGTATGTATATTCTGTAAAATATTTATTTTTATTTGGGTACATGTTTATCAATCTTGTTAATAATTTAATGATTTATTTGCGAACGGATAGACCTTTTGAACATGGTAGTATGGTAGAAATGTTATTAATTTTATTTGCCCCAGTTTTCGTGAATAGAAAATACTTTTATTTAGTTTCCTTTAGTGTAATTGGAAAGTACGTATTTTTCACATTGCTATTACAAGATTTAAAAGTGGTAATTCCACTTGTTTTATGTGTATTCTATTTCATTATTTCACATTCTTTATTAAAACGATTTCAATCTTATGTAAGAACAGTGGTTGAAATGATGAACAATATGAAAGAGACGGAAAATTTAGCTGTGATTGGAACTATGTCTACAACAATTGCCCATGAAATTCGAAATCCGTTAACAGCGTTAAAAGGGTTTACGCAAATGCAAAAAGAAAGAAATCCAGCTGATACGATGAGCTACGACATTATGTTACAAGAAATTGAAAGGGTTAATGGATTTGTTAGTGAATTGATGTTGTTAGGAAAACCAAAGCCAACAAATTATGAAAGGTGTAATATACGAGACATCCTTCTATATGTTGTGCATCTAATGGAAAGTTATGCAATGCAATATAGAGTTAAATGTCATTTACAAGTAGATGGGAATTTACCGGCTATAAACGGTGATGATAAGCAATTAAAACAAGTGTTATTAAATATCATTAAAAATGGAATAGAATCAATGCCAGAGGGCGGAGAAATTCATATCCGTGCATATCAAAAAACGCAAGGACATTTGTGTATTTCTGTTGAAGACCAAGGATTTGGTATAGAGAATGAAAAGTTGGAAAAAATCGGCAAGGCATTTTACACAACAAAGGAGACTGGTACAGGACTTGGATTAATGATTACATATAAAATTATTAAGGAACATCAAGGGAGTATCACAATCCAAAGTAGTCTAGGAGTAGGAACGAAAGTAGAAATTTTTCTGCCGACCGTTTAATGTATTGGGAGAAAAGATTTTTCAGAAAAGTGTTCTTGTTGTGTAAATATAAACATTTTATAAAATGTTTCAAGAAGGGTTTTTTTTATAAAATACTTCGTTTATAATGGAGGAAAATATCGACATGAGATTGATTACTCATGTAACGGTTCAGTAGTGTTATGAAAAGATAAGAAGGGGTGCACGCGCATCCTTTTTTCTATGCAGATATTATGAAAGAGGTGGTATGATGGAATTAACATTAAATTCGACTGTATGTTTACACACGATTCAATTTCGAAAAGAGCAAAAGAATTATATTGTAAAAGATACAATTACAGGAGAAAAATATGAAATGCCGCCACTTTGGATTGATGCATTGGCAATGATGCGTGACGGTTTTTTATTGGGAGAAATTGAGGAGAAATTAAAAGAAGAGTATCCATCTGAAGAAGTGAATATGTTAGCATTCACGAGGCAACTGTTAGAACTAGAACTTGTTGAAATGGTAGATGGAGAAGAGATAGCTTGCACAAAGAAGAAAGAGATAGATTGTTTAGCTTGGGTGCGTCCCCGTGTGGAACAATTCTTTCTTAATTTAAATAGAAAATATAGAAGCAAAGACCAGTAGTGGCCTTTGCTTTTTTTAATCCCGCTATTTGCCGGGCAGTAAGACCCCCACCTCAAAATTCAGCGGAAGCAAAGAAGTTAGGTGTGGGATGAACAAAACCCCCACTGATTAAAGGTTCACTTTATAGGTTGTGTTTAAAATATAACAGCAAATGCTCTTGCGAAAGCACCGTCACTATTTTTAATTTTTAAAGGTGCGGCTGAGAAAAAGAAACGTTTTGTTTCGATAGCATCTAGATTTGTTAAGTTTTCAATTAAGTAAATATTATTCCCTAGTAATATGTGATGAATCGGTGATGTTTCTGTTGTGACTTCATCAGGAGAAATGAAATCTAAACCGATAGATTTTACTTTTAATTGAACTAATTCTTCAGCTAATTCTTCAGAAAGATAAAATGCTTCTTTCTCATAAGCTTCTGTATTCCATTTGGTGGATAGATTAGAATGAAAAATAACAATATCACCTTCTTTTATGTCAGTATTATGCAATACTGCCTTAGGTAATTTTCGCTCTTGAATATGTGTTACATCTATAAGAACAGCTTCACCTACAAATTGATCCAGCGGTAATTGATCGATGATCGTTGCGCCTGAAATAAAATGCGCAGGAGCATCACAATGCGTGCCAACATGAACGACAGAATGAAAATCTGTAACTTGATAGCCTGATTCTTCAACACTTGTAACAGCTTCTAGTTGTATTTTAGGTGTTCCAGGAAATTGAGACATATTATTTTCAAATGTTTGCGATAAATCAATTACTTTCATTTTACATACCTCCAATATATATTTTTCAAATAATAAAAAGCTCACCCTTCAATATCAAGAAAGGTGAGCTTTACATGCTAGTTGAGTTTTATCTTCCAAAATGCAATGCATTTTGCAGGAATTAGCACCTATTCAGTTTGTATAAACTGAGGTTGCTGGGCTTCAAAGGGCCGGTCCCTCTGCCTCTCTTGATAAAGAAGTATTCAGTTTTTTTGAAAACGGAATTTTCCGATAGTTAAATTGTAATTCATTTCCTTTTTTCGTGCAATACAAAATAGGTATTCACCCAAATAAAGCTGCTCGCATATTGTAGGTTATGTAAATAGAATGCTGCGAAGGAGTGAGTGCAGTGACAGGAAATGTATTAAATTATTATGCTGGTGGTAATACAGCTAGGGGATTTCACAATTTATACGAAGAGAATTTAAAAGGATTAGACAGATTATTTATCTTAAAGGGTGGCCCAGGAACGGGAAAATCTTCTTTAATAAAGGCAATAGGTCGTGAATGGATTGAAAAAGGATATGATATTGAATTGTTACATTGTTCTTCTGATAATAAATCGGTTGATGGTGTAATTATCCCAAAATTAAAAGTAGGAATTGTTGATGGGACATCGCCGCATGTTATTGAGCCAAAAATGCCAGGAGTTGTTGAAGAGTATATAAATTTAGGAATTGCTTGGGACTCAGATAAACTAAGAAAGCAGAAGTTAGAAATTGAAAGATTTGTTTCAGAAGCAAGCAAAGCTTTTCAGTCTGCTTACGCACGTTTTAAAGAGGCATTGGTTATACATGATGAGTGGGAGAAGATATATATTGATAATATAGATTTTAATAAAGCAAATGAACTAACCAATCAGCTAATCCAGAAATTATTTGCAGATAAAAGCGGGAGACAATCGCTTGTAAAACATCGTTTTTTAGGAGCTGCTACACCGAAAGGAGCAGTTGATTTTGTTCCTAATTTAACAGAAGGGTTACCACATCGTTATTTTATAAAAGGGCGCCCAGGCTCTGGAAAATCAACGATGCTCAAAAAGTTAGCTAAGGCAGCTGAGGAAAAAGGGTTTGAAGTTGAAGTATATCATTGCGGATTTGACCCGAATAGTCTTGATATGGTTATCGTAAGAGAATTAGGATTTGCAATTTTTGATAGCACCGCACCACATGAATATTTTCCAAGTCGCGAGGGTGATGAAATTATTGATATGTATGCCCTTATTGTTACGCCAGGGACGGATGAGAAATATGCGAAGGAAATTCGTGATGTCTCCATTCAATATAAAGCAAAAATGAATGAGGCGATGTCTTTCTTAGCGAAAGCAAAATCGGTTCGTGATAAATTAGAACGAATTTATATTGCTGCTATGGATTTTTCAATAGTAGATGCATATAAAGAGGAGATTCAAAAAGAGTTTGAACGAATTGCTGCTACTGTAATTGAAAAGCAACAATAGACGTTTCATTAGGCTGTCAGTAATTTCTGACAGTTTTTTTAGTATGTAGTAAAATTAATAGTGTATTGTCGAATTTCCAAGGAAATAATCAAAAAATGGAGTTGTTATGAAATGAGAGAGAAAATCGAGTTGGAGTTAGAAAGAATTGAAAAAGAGAATGATGTGAAAATTTTATTTGCGGTGGAATCAGGGAGTCGTGCTTGGGGGTTTCCATCGAAAGATAGCGATTATGATGTTAGGTTTATTTATATACATCCAGTAGAATGGTATTTATCAATTCATGATAAACGAGATGTAATTGAATATCCAATTAGCGATGATTTAGATATAAGTGGTTGGGATATTAAAAAGGCATTGCAACTATTCGCGAAGTCGAATCCTGCTTTACTTGAGTGGATTCGATCACCAATTTTTTATTCGAAAAACTCTAATTTTCCAGAACTACTTCAACAGATGAGTGAGAAGAATTTTGATCCAAAAGCAACGATATATCATTATTTACATATGGCGTCGAAAAATTATCGTGAATTTTTGCAAGGTGAGAATGTAAAGCTGAAAAAGTACTTTTATGTATTACGTCCCATTTTAGCTTGTAAGTGGCTAGAAGAGAAAACGACTTTACCTCCTGTAGAATTTGACCGATTGATTACAGAATTATCATTAGAACGTAGCGTATTAGATGAAATTGAAAAGTTGTTAATAAAGAAAAAAGCAGGTACTGAATTAGATGTTGGATTGAAAATTAAGGTGCTAAATCAATTTTTAGAAGAACAAATTCATTACTATCAGGAATATGTAAAAGGAATTGAAAAGGGATCAGGAATCGATATTGAGAGTTTAAATACATTGTTTCGAGATATGTTGTTTGAAGCATATGAAAAAGAGCACAAGTAAGTTTGTGCCCTTTTTATTTTGTAGGAATGAAGAAAACAGATATAGCTGCGATAAGACCTGCAAAGGAGAATAAGTAAAAATTCCATGCTAAGTCATATTGCATTGTCATAATAATACCGACAAGAATTGGGCCAGCAATTGCACCAACTCGGCCAAGCCCCAGTCCCCAGCCTAAGGAGGTAGCTCGGATATGTGATGGGAAGTATTGTGTTACATATGCATTTAATATTTGAGTAATACCGACTGATCCAATACCAGCAAGGCCAATTAAAAGATAAATGATTGTAACAGATGGTTTGATTGTTAATAGTCCGATACATATAGCTGCCATAAGATAAGAGATGCTAATAACAATTTTTGCTCCTATACGATCAGCAATTGCTCCAGCGAATAATGCGCCGATAGCTGCGGTAATATTTAGCATAAGTAGAAATGACAGACTAGACCCAAGAGGATATCCTGCCTGGCGCATCATCTGTGGTAACCAAGTGTTTAAACCGTATATTAAAAACATTCCCATTATATAAGTGATCCAAAAAAGTAGCGTTGCTTTTATGTATTCTTTTGAGAATAACGTAGTAAATCCATTTTTCTTTTGTATAGTAGATGGAGCTTGATGAGTTTTATTTTTCACATGAAATTCAATTGGAAAACGATTAAGAATTTGGTTCACTTCTTCTTGGCGATTACGTGATAATAAAAATTGAATGGACTCAGGTAAATAGCGAATAATGAAAGGAATGAGGAGTAGTGGAATCATTCCGATACCAAACATAATTCTCCATCCGAAATCTTCTAACATAAATATAGACAAAATAGCACCTAACACGATACCTAAAGGATAGCCAGTAAACATAAGAGCATAAATAAAAGATTGCCTTTTTTTGGGTGAATATTCAACAGTAAGTGCTGAAGCTGTTGGGATAACACCGCCTAATCCGATTCCTCCTATAAATCGAGATAATCCAAATAACTCAGGAGAAGGAGCGATAGCCGCTAAACCCATTGTGATAGAAAAAAGTGCTAAACAGCATATAAGCGTCCATTTACGTCCAATTAGATCTGTAATCGTTCCAACTAGAATAGCCCCAATAAACATCCCAAATAAAGCATAGCTTGCAATTGTGCCAGCGTGCGATGGTGATAGCGCCCAGCTTTTGTCTTCTAGGAGCATTGGTAGAACGGCACCGTAAATACCTAAATCATATCCATCAGCTAAAATGGCTAGCCAACAAATAAAAACAACAAGTTTTGTAATAGAGCTTGAAAAGATAGTTTCTGTAGATTCTAGATGAGGTGGAGCTGAAGGTTGCATAATATTCCCCCCCTTTTTAATTTGTAGATGAATATATTATTTCATTTAATGTTAATATTTTCCTCCCTGTGTTGAAATTTATCTGAAAAGGTTTTATAACAAATAAAGAAGTTCAACAGTAATTATGTTGAACTTCTTTATTTGTTCACTCATTATCAACTCGTTTTAACGGTTGATCTGCTGGACCTTCAAGAACGTCTCCTTCAATTGAAAAACGAGAACCATGGCAAGGACAATCCCAGGTACAATCACCATTATTCCATTCAACTTCACAGCCGAGATGTGTACAAGTTGTATCGACGATATGTAATTTTCCTTCTTTGTCCTTATAAGCACCTGCTCGTTTACCGTTAACATGTACGACAGATCCTTCACCAACTTCGAGATCTTCTGGCTTACGTA
This sequence comes from Bacillus sp. FSL K6-0268, assembly GCF_038005425.1. Taxonomy (NCBI): domain Bacteria; kingdom Bacillati; phylum Bacillota; class Bacilli; order Caryophanales; family Bacillaceae; genus Bacillus; species Bacillus sp. FSL K6-0268. The sequence goes on along the minus strand of NZ_JBBOTF010000001.1, from coordinate 3,092,077 downwards.
ATGCGGTTTCGATCTTTCCTTCAATTAAATGTTTCGCAACATCAATGTTCTGGGAGAGGAACGTTTTTATATCTGGATTTGCATGGAAGCGTGATGGTGCATACAGTTCTTTATAGGGACTGTGGACTTTTAGGATGGAGTCCTTCAGTAGCTGAGCGGCAGCAGTTCCAGTTGTCATTCCCCATTTGCGATATCCAGTTGCAACAAATATATTTGGATTTCTTTCGTTAATATGTCCGATATAAGGAAGCTTATCTAGAGTGATTAAATCTTGTGCTGACCATCTATAAGGAACCTCGTCTATTCCAAAAGTTGCTTCAGCAAAAGAATAGAGTGCTTCATAATGAAGCATCGTATTTATTCCTTGTCCTGTTTTATGACTTTCTCCGCCAATTAAAATTAATTTCTCTCCATTGTTTGTTATATAGCGTAAGGAGCGCTTTGGATCATCAATACTTAAATACATGCCACCTGGATAATCTGTTTTGGCTTTTATTGCAAGAGCGTAGGAGCGTTCTGCGTACATTCGCGTAAAGAAAAAGCTATTCGCATCATAAAAAGGAAAATGTGAACAAGAGACAACATATTCACAAGTGATATGATGGCCCTCTTTTGTAATTATTTGTGGATAATCTCCCTTTTCCACATCCATAGCTGTTGTTTGTTCGTAGACCTTTCCACCCATCTCCACAAACTTTTCTAAAAGTGTTTTTAAATAAAGAAGGGGATGGAATTGTGCTTGATTTTTCATGACAAGTGCAGATTGTACTGGAATAGGAATCGATAGAGATTGAACATAATCACAAGGTATATTTAATTTTTGATAAGCTTCATATTCTTTCGATAAATTTCTTAATCCGTTATCAGTAGTTGTATATAAATATGAATCTTCATTTGAGAAATTACAGTCGATTTTATATGTTTGAACAGTTTCGTTTATGAATTGTAGAGCCTGATTATTTGATTCATAGTAAAGCCCGGCCTTTTCTACACCGAAGTGATTTATTAATTCATCATAAATAAGATCATGTTGTGCTGTTACTTTCGCTGTTGTATGCCCAGTCGTCCCGTTTAAAATACGACCAGAATCAATTAAAACAACATCGATGCCTTCTTTTGCAAGTAAATAGGCAGTAGTAATACCTGTAATACCAGCACCGATAATAGCAACTTTCGCCTTTATATTTTCGGATAAACGAGGGAAAGTAGGAAACTGAGTAGATTCAATCCAATAAGATAGCGGCAGTTGTGGAAATGTATCACTTGTCATTGCTGAAACCTCCTGATTTTAGAACAATTTTCCTTTTAATATTTCCATATTATATGAAATTCATGTGTGTTGTTTTAGAAGAAGTCTATTTTTATTAAAAGAGGTTATAAATTATTTTGATATAATTAATTAGGTGGGGCATTATGAAGAAGTAGGATTTATATAAAACTAAATTCAAGTGATTCTGTTTGTTGATTACATAGAGATTTATTGAATGAGATAGGGTCTATGGCGTTTAAGAAAATGTCTATAGATAGTGGATAAATCCTTATGTAATATATACATTTTCTTTAGTGAAATAAAGTATGATTATAAAAATATAACCAACTTTTATTACTAGGTCATAAAAGTTGTTGACAATATAGAAATTCTATTGTTATGATTCATCATGTGGAAAGGTTGATAGAGAGTAAAAAGAGAAATGTTTTTCATTGATAATAAAAGCGAAAAATAAGTGACGATAGAGTGAGTATATTTTCCTTATAATACATGCTTTTTGGATCATTTAGTAAAATCAATCTGGAAGCAAGAATTGATATATGTAAGTTGCGCAAGGCGCGGCATAAGAAAGGGGCAAAAGGATGAAGGAGCTTCATACATTTGGGTGGTATGCAGCACGTGTATCACCACATTTGCCGAAAAAAGCATTTAAACCAGTGCCTACTCGTTTATTTGGTGGATTGGCTTATTTGCTTGTGGCATTGTCGGGATTAATATCGATTGGTGTATTTGAATTGAATGTGTGGGCGAATCTAGGAATTGCGATTGTTCTTGGATTATGTTTTGCTTCACTAGGATTTTTAGGGCATGAAATTTTACATGGAACTGTTGTAAGAAAGGCATGGCTTCGTGACTTCTTAGGAGCGATTGCATTTATGCCATTATCAACAGGGCCAAAGCTTTGGAGAAAGTGGCATAATGCAACGCATCATGTTCATACACAGCATGAAGAGAATGATCCGGATGCATGGCCGACACTTGAGAAACTTAAGAAGAGTAAGTTTTTGAGTTGGGTATATCGTATGCCTCTACATGTACGTTCATTCTTTAGTTTTCTGTCACTAACAATTCAATTTACATTGCATTCGACTCGAATGTTCTTTCATTTTATAAAAGAGTTCAAGTCATCCAATCAAAAATCTGTATGGCTTCAACTTCTTTTGCCTTGGACAGTTTGGATTAGTTTATTGTTTATTATGGGACCTGGAAAATGGTTATTTGCATATGTCATTCCGTTGTTAATTGCTAACTTTATTGTAATGGCATATATCGCAACAAATCACCGCTTAAATCCAATTGTTCCAGTAAATGATCCGTTAGCAAACTGCTTATCAGTAACAGTGCCGCGCTGGGTAGACGTTTTGCATTTCAATTTCTCATATCATACAGAACATCATCTGTTCCCTGCTATGAGCTCTAAATACTATCCGTTAGTAAAAGAGAAGATTAAAGAAATGTGGCCGGAACGTTATCACGAAATGCCGATGACAAAAGCATTGGCAGCACTTTGGAATACACCACGTGTGTATTATCACGGAAGTGAATTAGTTGATCCGCATAGAGAGCATTTCTACGGTTCTTTAGGAAATGGCTTAGACCCTCATAATATTTCATATCGTGAGGAACATATAGAAGAAAAAGAGAGTATTAAAAAAATAAATCAGTAAAAATTAATATATTTTTGCAGTGAAAAAGCAAGCCATCTCAGGCTTGCTTTTTCTTATAAAGAAACTTCCTTTTTGTTCTTTTTATTGACTTGGAAGGAGTTAGTTTCTTTTCGTTGTAATCGTTTTTCTAAAAGATTAACAAAATAAGTAAATAGAAGAACAAGTACGAGATAGTATGCACCAACGATTATGTAAGTATCTAATTGTTGGAAGTTACCTGCTGCAATTGATAAACCCGATCCCCATAATTCGGACATTCCTACATAAGCAACAAGTGAAGAATCTTTTAATCCGATAATAAATTGGTTTCCTAGAGGAGGAAGAGACAGACGAAATGCTTGTGGTAATATAATTCGTCGCATAGCTAAAGGATAAGGCATGCCTAAAGAGCGAGCTGCTTCTAATTGTCCTCGGTCAACGGATTGAATAGATCCACGGAAAATTTCCGTAATATATGCACCGTTATGAATTGCTAAAGCGATTGCTCCTGCCCAAAAAGGGGTGAAAACAACAACAGATGTAATTCCAAAATAGAGAATGGCAATTTGAACAATTAAAGGTGTACCACGAATAATAGCAATGTAGACATGAGCGATACTATTTAAAACTTTATTGTTAGAGATTCGAAAGAAAGCGAATAATAATCCAATTAATGAACCGAGTACTAGGGAAGTTAATGTTAATTGTAATGTGACAATAGTAGCTTTTAAGAGTGTGGGATAGGAAGAGATAAAAATTTCAAACATGCGTTTCACCTCATATTGTATAGATTTTAGTAGAGAATGAAATGCCCCACATAAAATGAACACTTAATCAGTGGGGCACTGTTTATGAATCTTTTGAATGGCTAACTTACTTACTTCGTTTTTTCCTCTTCACCAAGAATATTACGTCCGAACCATTTTTTACTGATCTTATCATACGTACCATCTTTAATGATTTCATCTAACGCTTTATTTACTTTCTCAACCATTTCTTTATTATCTTTGCGAATAGCAATTCCCATTTCATCAAGATTTAATGGTTTTCCGGCTTCTTTTATATTCGATTTTCCTTCTTTTATCATACGTAGACCAACCATTTGATCCGTAATTACTGCGTCAACACGCCCAGGCTCTAAATCCATAAGAGCAGTAATATCACTGTCATATTCTGTGATTTGATCTGTATATTTTGCAACAAGATTTTTAAAGGTACTAGCTTTTACAACACCAATTTTCTTACCTTTTAAATCTTCTGGAGAAGAGATAGCGGTATTCTTTTTAGCTACAAAAATTTGGGCGCCAGAGCGATAGTACGGATTTGAGAAACTAACAGCTTTTAAGCGCTCCTCTGTAATTGCCATACTACCCAGTATTACATCATATTTCTTCGCTTGAAGACCTTGAATTAGCGTTTCCCATGGGTTTGTAACTGGCGTAGCCTTCATGTTCATCTTTTTAGCAAGAGCTTCACCGATTTCTACATCAAAACCGACAAGTTTGCCGTCATTTTCTTTATAGTTAAAAGGTTTGTATAATCCACTCATCGCATAGCGAAATTCTTTTTCACCATTTGATGAAGTAGTAGAACTTTCTTTGCTACAAGCTCCTAGTATGAAGGATGTACATAGTGTAATGCTCGCAACAATGGTTAATAGTTTTCTTTTCATAAAACCCCTCCTATATATTGATCATACGGATGTTTTTCAGTATGTTATTGAAATATTTTATTTGGATGATTAGTTGTGCACCGTATGAATGTATTCCTTTTCGTTTGAAACAGAAGTTACATTATAAAACGTTACGTAAAAATTGTTTTGCTCGTTCATGTGATGGAGCTGAAAAGAATTGTGCTGGCGGAGCATCTTCTACAATCTTTCCATCGTCCATAAAGATGACGCGATCAGCTACATCTTTTGCGAAATTCATTTCATGAGTAACAATAACCATTGTCATCCCTTCTTCAGCAAGTTCTTTCATAACTTGCAATACTTCTCCAACAAGTTCAGGGTCTAAAGCTGAGGTAGGCTCATCAAATAGCATAATCTTAGGGCTCATTGCAAGAGCTCGTGCAATGGCAATGCGCTGTTTTTGACCACCTGAAAGAAGATGAGGAGTTACATCCGCTTTATCTTGAAGGCCGACTTTTTGGAGAAGTTGATTTCCAATATCCTGTGCATTTGCTTTCTCTAATTTTTTTACATGAATAGGTGCTTCTATGATGTTTTCTAGTGAGGTCATATGAGGAAAGAGGTTAAAGTGCTGAAAAACCATACCGACATTTTCACGGACTTTATTTAAATTTGAATGCTTTGGATCAATTCGCTCACCTTGTAAGTGAATTTCGCCTTCATCGTACATTTCTAAAAAGTTAAGACAGCGAAGTAATGTACTTTTACCAGAACCACTGGCACCAATTAAAACAACAACTTCTTTTTCTTTTACTTCTAAATCAATTCCTTTTAACACATCAAGTGAACCGAATGATTTTACTAGATTTCGAACTTGAATCATACAAAACCCCCAGTTAAAAATATATTTTACAAATGTTGCCCCGTATTTCTGTTATTAGTCATAAATTGTCAGAATCCTTTATTTTTTTCGTGCAATTTGATATTCAAAGAAATAATGATTTTTAAAATCTCTATATCCTTCTATAATGAAAATATGGATAATAATATATAGGTAGTATTTATATTGCTTATAAAAAGACCTGCGGTAGTATGTCAACTGAAAAATAATATATTTTGAAGTTATCAAAGGACAAATTGCTTAAAAAAGACATCACGAAACTAGACCAGCACCGCATGTAAAATACTGGAATTGATTGAAAGGTAGCGATGACAAGTTTTATGTCACACTTTCACACACCTTTCAGGCGTAAAGAGTTGGTGATTACGTAGTAGCGCATCCACCAATCGCACAAATTTTCTTGCGGTTAGAACGAGTGCACGTTTGTGTTGATGTTTTGGTACTTCATTATACTTTTTTGCGTAATATTCTTGGTATTCCAATACATGCTTTCTTACAGAGTTGGCGGCTTCAACTAAGTAATACCGCAAGTAATGATTCCCATTACGAGATAATGAAGTATTTTCAGCGGTGAACCGGCCAGACTGGTATGTACGCCAATATAACCCGGCATATTTTGCGATTTTGGTTTCATCGTCAAATCTTTCGATTTGGCCAATTTCAGCGATAATACCAGCGGCATATATAGGCCCGATTCCAGGAATGGATTCTAATGTTTGCGTTAATCCAGCCATGATCCGCTTAATAGATTTTTCTAGTTCTTTAATTTGTCTTTGATAGGTACGAATGATTTCGATTGATGTTCCTAAAAGAATATCGATTGAGTCTTCTACCACCTTATCTAAACGGTACGACGTGCGAACAGCCTTTTGAATGGTTGATGCGACACATTTCGGGTCACCAAATCGATTTTTACTCTTTTCCTGTAGGAACTCAGCGAGTTCCTCTAAAGGCATGTCAGCTAGCTCTTCTAGACTGAATTTTTCAAGGAACAATTCCATCATGGCGTTACCAAATATAGAAGAATCGACTTCTTGTGAGAACGTATTACATTTATAACTTAGGTGTTGTAGAAAATGTTGTTTCTCCTTTGTCAACATTCTAACGAGTTGATAACGAGCTCTTGTTAATTGCTGTAATGCCACGTATTGACTTTCTTTCACGATGGACATTTGATTTCGCCCAAATCGTAAATAATCAGCGATGACAAAGGCATCAATTTCGTCAGTCTTATTCATGTCTGAATAACTTTTCTTGAAGTTTGCGACTTGTTTTGGATTTAGAAGAAATACCTTTGTGCCAAATCTTTTTAAGTCTTCGTCATGATGGAGAAACATGGATGGGTGAAAACTGTAAACAGATGTAGATTCTAAGCCGATTTTTAAAGTTTCAACCTCTTGATTGGTTGTGCACTGTAATAATCGTTCTTTAAGTACCTGTGCACCTGGTAAGTCATTACTGACTGAAAAAGAATCTAGCTTTTCTCCTTCACCATTTAAAAAGCAAACTTTCATATCAAACGAACTTACATCTAGACCAACAAATAATCTCACGTAAGAGACCTCCTTTCGATTTAGAATCATTGCTTGGACGTCTCGAGATATCTCTAGTGTGTACGCCGACCAACAACCTCGTGTATAAGAGCTAGTCCTGAATCGAAAGCCGCCCTAGAGCTACTAACATCTAGGTTCGAGGATCAGGCTGCTCAGCCTGCGAGTAGGGAGCCCCGCGCGTTCACTGAGAAACACTCTTTTCGTGTGGTAAATCCACAGGGGAATACAGAATTGTCCCAAATGATCCTAAGACCATTATCTAGAAATATCTTGAGACGTCCAAGTATTTTCTTTATTACTGGACTCTTATTAGAGAGAAAAACTAAGCCTGAGATAGGGCTTAAATATTAATATACGAGGGGGAAAGGGAAGATGGAAAAAGAAAGAAAAACATTTTCTTTTGGATTACGTACACAACTTATGCTATTCACTACAGTTTTAGCTTTTATTACATATTCAACAAGTATATTTTTTATTTACGTGATATACGATTATTTTCAAAGTTATGTAAGTCAAACTGTATATAATATTATCGTTATGTTATTAGGGGTAGTATGGTCTGGAATTTTAGCATATGGAGCAGCCGTATTTTTAATTAAACCACTTCGCAAGTTAGAGGAAGCGGCAAGAAAAGCAGCTGAGGGTGATATTCGTGAAGATGTTCCATTACCGAAGACAGATGATGAAATTAAATCTTTAAGTGTTGCATTTAATATGATGTTAGGAAACTTAAGGGGCATGGTAAAAAATATTGATACAACATTTTCTTATACAAACAATCAAGTACAGCAGATTAGAAAACAAACAGGAGAAGCAACGAGACAAGCGCAAGGTGTATCTGAGACTCTTGCAGAGATTTCTTCAGGCGCTGAGCAATCAGCAGCATCAATTCAAGCAATTGTTTCTGCTGTTGATACAACGACGTCTATTGCAAGTGAAGTAGAAGAAAAAGCGAAGCAGTCTGATACGTTGTCTTCAGAAATGGTTCAAGCTTTAGGGCATAGTACTCGTGTCTTTACGTCTTTAATTCAAGGTATTCAAACATTGGCAAAAGAAAATGAAGATTCAATGCAAAATGTACAGAAGTTAGAAGAACGAATGAAACAAGTAGAACATATTGTGTCTGTTGTGAGTGCGATTGCTAGCCAAACGAATTTATTAGCACTAAATGCTTCTATTGAGGCAGCTCGCGCAGGAGAGCATGGAAGAGGTTTTGCGGTTGTTGCGGAAGAAGTACGTAAACTTGCTGATGAAAGTGATCATTCTGCAAGAAACATATCTCATTTATTACGGAATATGCAAGATGAAGTACAACAAGTTGCAATGAAAATGACAGAACAAGTGAAAATAGCTAAAGAAGAGGCGAAACGTGGGGAAGCTACGGAATTAATTTTAAAAGAAATGTCATCAAGTGTTATGGAAGTAGCCGATGCAACTCAGCAAATTAGTAGTTATATGAATGAACAAGTGAGCCACATTCATCAAACAGGAGCACAAACAAAAGCTGTAGCAGCAATTGCTGAAGAAACGTCAGCTGGTTCGCAAGAAGTGGCGCGTGTGACGCTACAACAGTCTAAAAATATGATAGTAATCGATCAATTATTAAAAGATTTAGAGAAGCAAGCAACTGATTTGAAACAAACAATTGAACGATTTTCAATGTAAAAGGAAGAACAGAATGCTGTTCTTCTCTTTTTTATTTAGTTTGATTTAATATTTACAGTTAAACTATGAACGTTTCCGCAACATTCTTTTCTCTCCCTTTCGGATGAAAATTATAGCGAGCTATAATATTAAAAGGGGTGTCTTTTATGAAAAAAGAAAAAAGACAACGGTTAATTAAACAATTTGTAAAGGAGTATGAAATAGATAAGCAAGAAAGATTAGTAGAATTGTTAGCAAAAAAAGATGTATTAGTAACACAAGCTACGGTTTCTCGCGATATTCGTGAGTTAAACTTAACGAAGGTACCTTCTCAAGAAGGATTAATGATATATAAAGTTTTCTCAGAAGAGCATTTACAAACTGATATAAAGTTAAAGAAAAAATTACGAGAAGTTGTTGTGAAAATTGATTGTGTAGATCAATTAATGGTTATTAAAACATTACCTGGTAATGCACATGTTATTGGTGTTTTATTTGATGAGTTAGATTGGAAAGAAAAAATAGGATGTATATGTGGAAATGATACATGCCTTATAATTTCACAGTCGAAATCAGATAGGGAGATTATAGAAGAAAGATTAAATTTAATTATTTAGATGTAAAAATCCTGTTTTTAATAAAATTAAAAACAGGATTTTTGTTTAAATACGGAAGTTGAATATTCAACATATATGCGTAATATATGTGTTTTTTATTGAAAAAGCGAGAGAGTTTGTTATAAAAATACAAATTCGTATGATTTTAAAAAAATAACTTGTTTAATATTTCACAATGATAATGTGGATGCTTTCACAAAGATGAAAGTGCAGAGCATTTATTATGTACTTGTAAGACATCAAACATATTTAAAAGGAGGTACAACAAATGAAACATCCGATACATGTTACTTCAGAAATTGGGGAATTACAAACGGTTTTATTAAAACGACCGGGTAAAGAAGTGGAAAACTTGACGCCAGATTATTTGCAGCAATTATTATTTGATGATATTCCATACTTACCAATTATTCAAAAAGAGCATGATTATTTTGCACAAACGTTACGCAATCGGGGTGTTGAAGTTCTTTATTTAGAAAAACTAGCCGCTGAGGCGTTAGTAGATAAAAAACTTCGAGAAGAATTTGTTGATCGTATTTTAAAAGAAGGACAGGCTGACGTAAATGTTGCACATCAAACTTTAAAAGAATATTTACTTTCCTTTTCAAATGAAGAATTAATTCAAAAAATTATGGGCGGTGTACGGAAAAACGAAATTGAAACAAGTAAGAAGACACATTTATATGAATTAATGGAAGATCATTATCCGTTTTACTTAGATCCAATGCCTAATTTATATTTTACTCGTGATCCAGCAGCTAGCGTGGGCGATGGCTTAACGATAAATAAGATGAGAGAACCAGCGCGTAGACGTGAATCATTATTCATGGAGTACATCATTAAATATCACCCAAGATTTGCAAAACATAATGTACCAATCTGGTTAGATCGTGATTATAAATTTCCAATTGAAGGTGGCGACGAGCTAATTTTAAATGAAGAAACAATTGCGATTGGAGTGTCTGCTCGTACTTCAGCTAAAGCAATTGAACGTTTAGCTAAAAATCTCTTTAGCCGACAAAATAAAATTAAGAAAGTGTTAGCAATAGAAATTCCAAAATGCCGAGCATTTATGCATTTAGATACAGTATTTACAATGGTTGATTATGACAAGTTTACAATTCATCCAGCCATTCAAGGGCCAAAAGGGAATATGAATATTTATATTTTAGAAAAAGGATCAGATGAGGAAACTCTTAAAATTACACATCGTACTTCTTTAATGGAAGCATTAAAAGAGGTATTAGGCTTAAGTGAATTAGTTCTTATTCCATGTGGAGGAGGAGATGTAATTGCTTCTGCTCGTGAACAATGGAATGATGGCTCGAACACATTAGCAATCGCACCAGGTGTAGTTGTTACATATGATCGCAACTATGTATCCAATACGTTATTACGGGAGCACGGTATAGAAGTAATTGAAGTGCTAAGTTCGGAATTATCTCGTGGTCGTGGGGGTCCACGTTGCATGAGTATGCCAATTGTTCGTAAAGATATTTAGTATAAATAACGGAGAAAGTAGGGATGAAGTATGTTAATGACTAGACCAAATTTAAAAGGAAGAAGCTTTCTAGCAGAAAAAGATTTTACACAAGAAGAATTGTTATATTTTCTAGATTTGGCAGCAGAATTAAAAGAGAAAAAGAAAAATGGTATCCCGCATCATTATTTAGAAGATAAGAATGTAGCGCTCTTATTTGAAAAAACCTCCACTCGTACGCGCTGTGCATTTACAGTAGCAAGTACAGATTTAGGGGCGAATCCTGAATATTTAGGGAAAGGTGATATTCAGCTTGGGAAAAAAGAATCCGTAGAGGATACAGCAAAAGTGTTAGGGCGTATGTTTGACGGAATTGAGTTTCGTGGATTTAATCATGAGACTGTAGAATCTTTAGCACAAAATTCTGGTGTGCCAGTTTGGAATGGATTAACAGACATGTGGCATCCAACACAAACACTAGCAGATTTATTAACAATTAGAGAACATGTAGGGAAGTTGAAAAATGTGAAGCTCGTTTACGTTGGAGATGGACGAAATAATGTTGCTAATAGCTTACTAGTTGGTGGAGCAATCGTTGGAATGGATGTACGTATTTGCACACCAGAATCTTTATGGCCTGCACAAGAAGTAATTGATTTAGCAAAAAAATATAATGAACAGGTAATGATAACAAGTAATGTGGAAGAAGCTGTTGCGAATGCAGATGTAATTTATACAGATGTATGGGTGTCTATGGGGGAAGAAGAAAAATTTGCTGAACGTGTCGAGTTATTGAGACCTTATCAAGTAAATATGAAAATGATTAAAGAAACAGGGAATGAAAACGTGATTTTCTTACATTGTTTACCTGCATTTCATGATGTTGAAACGATGTATGGCGAAGAAGTTTACGAGAAATATGGGTTGAAAGAAATGGAGGTAACTGACGAAGTATTCCGCAGTAAACATTCAAAAGTATTTGATCAAGCTGAAAATAGAATGCATACAATTAAAGCGGTTATGGCAGCTACTTTAGGAAACATGGAGTAAAGAAGAAAGGGAGTCTTCCTTTCTTCTTTCTCCTCCTTTAGACACTATCATTCACTATTGCTTTTGTATTGTTATTGCAATTAAAGAGAGATAATATGAAGTGACCTCCTAGATTATCAAGTCAGGGATTTTAACCCATAATAATGAATGAAAACATTATGAATGGGGTTATACCCTATGATAATAGGAGGCCACTATGGAAAATATAATATATATTGGGATGGATGTCCACAAGGAAAGTTTTAGCTTATGTGCACTACACGGAACAACTGGGGAAATTGTAAGAGAAGCACGATGTGCTTCAAATGTATCTCTCGTAAAAAAATTCGTTGAGAAACTGAAAACAAAATATGGTGAAGATATAAAAATTAAAGCTGGATATGAGGCTGGTTGTTTAGGGTATTCACTTCATAATCTTCTTGAACAAAATGGAATTGATTGTGATATTTTAGCTCCCACAACAATGTACAGTTCATCAAAAAACAAAATGGTGAAAAATGATAAATTCGATGCCAAAATGATTGCTCTTAATTTAGCAAATGGCACCTATAAAGAAGTATATGTTCCAGAAGAAGAGGATGTTGCCGTGAAAGAGTATATCCGCATGTTAGGTGATTTTAAAACATCTTTGAAAAAAATAAAACAACAGATAAAAGCATTCCTTTTAAGACATGGCTATGTGTATGAAGGGAAATCAAGCTGGACAATCGCTTATATGAAATGGTTAAAGAATCTTGATCTACAAGGATTATTCAAAGAAACGTTAGGCGAATACCTATTACAGTATGATGTTCTAGTCGATAAAATTGAGCGGTTCAGTTTGAGATTAGAAGAATTATCTCATCGTGAAAGGTACGAAGAACCAATCGCAAAGTTAAGATGCTTAAAAGGTATAGATACAACATCGGCAATGACTGTTCATGTGGAAATTGCAGACTTCACTCGTTTTCCCACGGCTAAAGCATTTATGGCTTATGTAGGATTGACGCCAAGCGAAAGCTCAAGTGGAGAGAAAATCAGTCGACGTTCGATTACAAAACAAGGAAATTCGACCGTTAGGTCTACTCTTGTAGAATGTGCAAATGCGTTGGTAAAAGGAGCAATCGGATTAAAATCGAAGCGAGTGAAAGCAAGACAAAAAGGGCAACGAAGCGAAGTGATTGCTTATGCGGATCAGGCTGTAGAAAGGTTACAAAGAAAATATTATCGCATGATATATCAAGGGAAGCCTAGAAATGTTGCCGTTACAGCTATCGCAAGAGAACTGGGGTGTTTTATATGGGGATTAGAAACAGGTAAAATTCACCGAAAATAAAGAGGGAAGGATATGAAGTTGATTGATTCATAGTTAGAAATCAAAGGTATCAATTGATGGCATAGATGAGCTTCAGAGATAGTGAATTACAGGTCTGGCTATCTATGACTCACCTCTTCTGGCATGGCTGAAATTCTGATAAACAAGCTATTTATTAGAATTTGAAAAGGTGTGATCCACGCAGTGAGATTATAAGAGCCTAACGACGAACCATTAACCTGAGGTAACCAATCCACGAATAACAGAGTGGTTAACTGTCGATAGATCTTATTTCTGAAGCTTTTGTATGCCATCAAGAAAAATATTATGGGTGAAAAACTATTGACAAAGGTCACTTCATAACAGGTGAGTGGAATGGGTGAAGATAAGAAATTAGGGTTGTTTACACTAACGGCTCTTGTAGTTGGGTCTATGATTGGCGGTGGAGCCTTTAATTTAGCGAGTGATATGGCAAAAGGTGCTGGTGCTGGAGCCATTATTATTGGCTGGGTTATAACAGGAATTGGGATGATTGCACTTGGATTATCTTTTCAAAATCTAACTGTAAAACGGCCAGATTTAGATGGTGGTATTTTTAGCTATGCAAAAGCAGGATTTGGTGATTTTATGGGATTTAATAGTGCGTGGGGATACTGGCTATCTGCTTGGCTTGGGAATGTAGCTTACGGTACATTATTATTTTCTTCATTAGGATATTTCTTCCCGATCTTTGAAGGCGGTCAAAATGTAGAATCCATTATTGGTGCAAGCGTATTATTGTGGTGTGTTCACATGTTAATTTTACGTGGAGTTCAATCAGCAGCACTTGTGAATTTAGTAACTACAATCGCAAAATTAGTACCTGTATTTGTATTTATTGTCATAGGAATCTTCGCGTTTCATATTGATACATTCTTAGATGGATTTTGGGGGCAAACTGGTTCTTTTTCATGGGGAGCAGTTGGCAGCCAAGTTAAAAGTACAATGCTTGTAACTCTATGGGTATTTATTGGGGTAGAAGGGGCGGTTGTTTTATCCAGTCGAGCAAAAAATAGAAGTGATGTAGGGAAAGCAACGGTTATTGGCTTAATTGGTACACTCATCATTTACATTTTAATCACATTATTGTCTCTTGGACTTATGCAGCAAGCAGATATTGCTGGTTTGAAAAATCCAGCTATGGCTTATTTATTTGAAAGTGTTGTTGGAAAATGGGGTGCTATCTTTATAAATTTAGGTTTGGTCATCTCTGTATTAGGTGCTTGGTTAGGTTGGACTTTGCTCGCTTCTGAAATTCCATATTTAGCGGCTAAAGATGGAGTATTTCCAAAATGGTTCGCAAAAGAAAATAAAAATAAGGCTCCAGTAAATTCATTATGGATAACAAATGGTTTAATTCAAATATTCTTGTTAACATTCGTCGTTTCTGATCAGGCGTATAACTTTGCATTCTCTTTAGCATCTTCAGCCATTTTAATTCCATATGCTTTTTCAGCATTTTATCAACTGAAGCATAGCTTAAAATCTGAAGAAGTAGATCGAAATAAAAATATAATAATTGGTTTGATAGCAAGTATTTATGGTGTGTGGTTAGTTTATGCAGCTGGTTTAGAGTATTTATTATTAACAATGACTTTATATGCGCCAGGTATTTTTATTTTTTACAATGTTCAAAAGCAAAAGAGTTCGAAGCAAATATTTACTCGAGTGGAATTAGCATCATCCGTAGCAATTGGTGCTTTAGCATTCTTTGCGATTTATGGATTAATTACAGGCAGTATTACTTTATAAAGCGCTGTGAAAGCGAAATGAACTGGAGGGCTGAAATATGGCACGAAGAAAAATTGTAGTTGCACTAGGGGGAAATGCGATACAGTCTGGAGAAGCTACTGCGGGAGCGCAGCAAGAAGCGTTGGAAAAAACGGCGGAACAACTTGTGAAAATAATGGAAAATGATGTGGATATAGTAATTGCGCATGGAAATGGCCCACAAGTGGGGAATATTTTATTACAGCAAAAAGCTGCAGAAACGGAAAAGACACCTGCAATGCCATTAGATACTTGTGGGGCAATGAGCCAAGGGATGATTGGATATTGGATGGAAAATGCGATTGAAAAGGCATTAAAAAAACGGAATATACAAAAAGATGTAGCAACGGTTATAACGCGCGTTGTTGTGGACAAAAAAGATGAGGCATTTAAAAATCCAACTAAACCAATTGGTCCTTTTTATACAGAAGAAGAGGCCAGAAGATTAATGGATGAAACAAAAGCAGTGTTTAAAGAAGATGCTGGTAGAGGATGGAGACGTGTTGTTCCATCACCGAAGCCTGTAAGTATTCATGAACATAAAGTGATTAATTCTTTGGTGGAAGATGGAAACATAGTGATAGCTGTTGGCGGGGGTGGAATTCCAGTAATTGATTCCGAAGAAGGGTTAAAAGGAACTGAAGCGGTTATCGATAAAGATTTCGCTGCGCAGAAATTAGCAGAATTAGTAGATGCCGATACGCTCGTTATTTTAACTGCAGTTGATCATGTGTATGTAAATTATAATCAATCGAATCAAAAAAAATTAGAGCATGTCACAGTGAATCAATTAGAAGAATATATTGAAGAACAACAATTTGCTGCGGGAAGCATGCTTCCAAAAATTGAAGCTGCTATTAATTTTGTTAATACAAATCCAAAAAGAAAAACAATTATTACGTCTTTAGAAAAAGTATATGAAGCACTAGAAGAAAAAGCTGGTACTATTATTTCAAAACAGAATGTATGCATGTATGTTTAAATTATTATGTACGCTACTTAGTAGTAAAAAAAAGAATGAGGTTAATAACTTCATTCTTTTTATTTATTAATATTTTGTAACTACTCAGCCACCTTTCGGTGTCTTTTTTAAATTTTACTAGTTTCATATGCCTCCCATTTGTAAATACTGAGTATATCAAACAGGGGAGGTGAATCTTATGGTCGATCGAAAAATTATTTTAGATACATATAAAAAAGGACCTGAAGCTGTTATTTCTTTATTTGAAGAAACATTTTCTAAGTTAGAAAAACGTATACAAGAACTAGAAAATGCTTCAAAAAAAAACTCCAAAAATAGTCATAAGCCACCTTCTACAGATGGTTTGGGTAAGCCCGTTACAAAAAGTTTGCGCAAACCGTCTCATCGTCAAACGGGTGGCCAGTTGGGCCACAAGGGACATACTCTTGGTTTGACAGCGACTCCAGATCATACGATTACACATTCTCCTACATATTGTACTTGTTGTCATACTTCCTTGAACCACGAGCCTGTAAAAGGGTATCGCATTCGCCAAGTGTATGACTTACCACCTATTCAGATCGAAGTGACAGAACATAAAGTAGAACAGAAAGAATGCCCACATTGCCATTCTATCCAAGAAGCCCAATTTCCTTCGACAGTATCTCGTCCTGTTCAATATGGTCCAAATATAAAAAGACTGATTCCCTATTTAACGCATTATCAATGCATTTCTTTGAAGCGAACAAAAGAATTCTTTCAGGATTGTTTTGGACATTCTATAAGCGAAGGAACCCTGGTAAATCATACACAGGCTTTCGCTTCTCAATTGCAGCCATTCATAAAAGAAGTAAAGGAAAAGATTCTGCAGTCTCCTGTTGTCCATTTTGATGAAACTGGTATGCGTGTAGAAAACAAAACACAATGGTTACATACTGCCAGTACACCGGAGGTGACATTGCAACATATTCATCAAAAACGTGGAAAAGAAGCAATGGATGCTGGAGAAATCTTGCCATCTTTTTCTGGAATTGCGATGCATGATGGTTGGAAATCGTATGATGCGTATACAGATTGTCGTCACGTTTTATGTAATGCCCATCTCTTACGAGATTTACAAGGAATTATAGATAGTACTGGAGAACAATGGGCACAACAGATGCAGAAATTTCTAACGCAAGCGTTGACGATGAAAAAGCAATCCGAAGGTACCATGCCAAAAGCGACGCAAAAGAATCTGTTTATTATGTATCAATCCATATTGAAAGAACAACAGATTCTTTCCACGAAACAAAAGAAGAAAGGAAAGCAGACGCCTTCTCAAAATTTATGGAATCGCTTCGTCAAGTATTCTGACAGAATTCTAGCGTTTTTAGAACATCCAGCCATTCCATTTGATAACAATCAAGCAGAACGGGATATTCGGATGACGAAAGTAAAACAGAAAGTGTCTGGGACTTTCCGAAGTAAGAAAGGCGCAGAATCTTTTTGTCAGATACGAAGCTTTATGAGTACCATGAAAAAACAAAAACAATCGGTCTTACAAGCGATAAACCAAGTCATAGAAACTAGAACGGTTCCTTGGAATAACACGACTTCATAAGAGAATTTCTCTATTTGGCATAGATTCTTTCTCTGATTGGAGTATTTTCTTTTCATGTTTTCGAATCGGAAACATGTATTTGGCCTGTTTTTTTATTTGAAGAAGCTGAGTAGTTACAATATTTTTTGTACTCATTGTTCATAAAGTTTTCATGATGAAATCTGAATATATAAGTTAATTATGATAAAATTCAAATTGAATACGCTTTCTTGATTTTTCGCTCCAACATACAGCAAGAGAGAGGGAATTTTATGAATAGACGGAACGTAGTGAAAGACTTAAAGCAGTTCGAATTATTTGCTCATTTAACAGAAAAAAAATTGAAAGGCTTAACAGAGTTTGTTTATTGGCGAACTTATAAAAAAGGTCAATTTTTATTTTTAGAAGGGGATTCAAGGGAAAGAATTTACTTCATGTTAGATGGTTTTGTAAAGTTAGAGCGGGTTAATCAAAATGGGAACTTATTATACGATGACTATGTAAAGCGGTATTCTATTTTTCCTTATGGTGGTATGTTTACAGACAGAGGATATAACTATACAGCAGAAGCAATGACGGATGTGGAGGTATATTATATTCCAACGGTAATCTTTGAAGATATGGTAAAATCCAGCAGAACGCAATTGATGTACGTTGTTCAGCAATTATCATCTATATTAAAATTAAATGAAAATCGAGTGCAAAATATTACAATTCCTAATGCACAAGATCGTGTTATCCAAACGTTAAATTATTTAATGCAGGATTTAGGAGAACAGAGTGGGGAAAAGATTGTAATTTCATGTCCACTTACAACAATTGAAATATCCAAAATATCTGGAACATCTCGAGAGACAGTTAGCAGCGTATTAAAACAATTAAAAAATGATAGCATTGTTACAATTTTAGATAAAAAAATTACAATACACAATCCAACATATTTTGAAGAAATCTCAATGTGAAAATTGTATATTGATTTTTTAATTCATAATGTATATTAATAAGGTTCTTTATATATTTATAAGGAACTTTTTTACGTTATCCTCTATAAAAAGATTGTATAGTATGGTAATAATAGCTAAAATCGATAATAAAAAACAAAGTGAAGGGGAGAAAGAATGATTCGTATTGAGTATGATCGATTAGTAGCTATTTGTTACAGTATAGGGGTTTTGTTATTATTAAAAATTCCAAATGATAATGAATTAATTGGGGAAAAACTATTCAATGTCTATAAGGTTCCGATACATACGTATGTTTATATGGATTATAAAGTCTCAAATATATTGATTGTTTCTTTCATACTACATGTAATTGCATTTATATTATTTTTAAAATGGCTAGGAAAAAAGGAGTCTAGTACATTTAGAAAAATGAATAAGATAAAAGTAGTAGGCATTAGTATTTTTATTGTAATGATGCCGTTTATTTTAAATACAATCCTCCAGACATTGAATAAAACATGGTACTATGCAGGAAAAACAGGGGTAGAAGCAATAGAATATAAAAAAGAAGATAGCCAGTGTAGAATGGAGAAAAATGGAGATAATATCCAACCGAAGTGCATTGTTACTTTAAAAAATTATCGTAATCATTCACAAGCATTAAAAGTTGTTTTATATGATAATGCAAACGAGAATTCAAAAAGCTATCCAGTACCGAAACCAGTCTATTTACAAAAACATGAGACAAAGCAATTCGAATTTCAAGTTCCTGTTTCTTATAATAGAGGTATGGAAAAAGATAAAGTACCAAATATTAAATTACATTCATTGCATGAAAATGATACGAAATACAATTAATCTGTAAGTAAAAGTTTATGAGTAGGAGCAAGAATTTGAAACGATATAGAAAATCAACTTGAATCATCCAACATACTGTGAGGTAACGGTATATTGGATGATTTTTTTATGTTATCCTCTTTTTCACGTATGAAAAGGAGGAATACTTTGTTGGAAATGAAAAACATCACAAGGATCATACATAGTTTTTACTTTACGCAATCTGTGAAAGTTAGAGCCATAATAACTAGTTTGCCAATTTTTAATGTCGATATCGGGCCAGTTCACATAGTCACCTAGTGTATAAGGATCTAAGCTTTCTCGTAAATCTTTAACCCAGCGTATATTTCGATTTTCTTCATCATCGCATTTCCAAGAGGTAATGTATTCTTGGGCAATAATTGCTTTACGATGAAAATAAGCCGTTTCATTCGGCGAAATATTTTCAACAGCACCTATGAGCGATTGATGCCAAATACTAGCATCTTTATTTGGGGCATGAGAAAGAAAGTATTGCATGAGTTGAATGCCTTTAAGGGGAATAGGTTTATAGACATAGGAACCAGAGCGCTTGAAATTTTCAGGGATGTTACCGCCATTAAAAAATTCGACAGCCTTTATATAAGGAACTTCTTCTATAAAGAGAGAGGGGCTGCCAGTTTCAAGAAGAGGGGATAATAGGGAATGGAGTTCAGAGGGAGAACCGACAAACTCGCCTTGTGCTTCGATTTTATTTCGTTGCTTGGCGAATAATTCGATCGATGAAGTGAGACGTTCATCTATATAAGGTGCCCAGTTTTGCCACGCTTGAAATGCAGCAATAAAGTCTTCCCATTCCCATGTAATTGAGAAAATTGATACATTTTTTACGGGGTGGACTCGAAAAGTTAAGGAAGTGATAATTCCGAAGTTTCCACCACCGCCACCACGGCATGCCCAAAAAAGGTTAGAGTTTTCTTGTTCATTTGCACGAATGGGTTTTGCACCAAATTTTCCACACGCTTGTACCATTTCCACTTCCATTAATTGATCACATGTTAATCCAAATAAGCGTGAAAGCATACCAATACCACCGCCAAGTGCTAATCCAACAATTCCAACGCTTGCACTTGTACCAGCAGGAATTGTAACACCGTAATTCCAAAGTTCTTTATAAACAGTGCCAAGATTTGCACCAGCCTCAATTGTTGCTGTTAATTTCTCTGTATTAACAGTAATGCGATGCATTTCACTCACATCAATAATAAGTCCTCTATTTAAAAGAGAAAAATTTTCATAGCTATGACGTCCACTTCTTAATCGAAATGGTATATGACGTTCACGTGCCCATTTTAAGGCGTTACAGATATCCTTGTTATTTTGACAAAAAACAATAATACAAGGGAGTTTTGGAATACTTAAATTTAAATTCATTCGGGCTACATTGTAGTCAGGATCTGTGGGAACAACGATACGACCTGTTAATTTTGTTTGCTTCAATTTCTTACTCCTTTCCAAAATAATCAGAGCTTTTTATTAATATATGAAAAATGTCTGTAATACGCGTGGACAAGGAGAGGTGGAGAATGAGATTTACCTTTGTGAGAAATAAATAAAGCATAAGAATAAAGAATCTACATAGAGTTCAATGAAAACAGTTGCAAACTGTTCATATTTTGTTATGATAGTGTTACGAAAACGTTTGCATAAAATTCTGATGGGATGCAAAAGGAGAGAAGGACTATGAATAAGACATGGTGGAAAGAAGCAGTTGCTTATCAAATTTATCCACGAAGCTTTATGGATTCAAATGGTGATGGTATTGGAGATTTACAAGGTATTATTGCAAAACTGGATTATTTAAAAGACTTAGGTATAGATGTAATTTGGATTTGTCCAATGTATAAGTCGCCTAATGATGATAATGGTTATGATATTAGTGATTATCAAGATATTATGGATGAGTTTGGTACAATGGCAGACTTTGATGCTTTACTAGATGAAGTTCATAAGCGTGATATGAAGCTTATTATTGATTTAGTTATTAATCATACGAGTGATGAACATCCATGGTTTATTGAATCACGTTCATCTAAAGATAATCCGAAGCGTGATTGGTATATTTGGCATGATGGTAAAGATGGTGCGGAGCCAAACAACTGGGAAAGTATTTTTAATGGTTCGGCATGGGAATATGATGAAGAAACAGAACAATATTATTTACATCTATTCTCACGTAAACAACCAGATTTGAACTGGGAGAATAAAGAAGTTCGCGAAGTACTATATGATACGGTTAATTGGTGGCTTGATAAAGGTATTGATGGTTTCCGCGTTGATGCAATCAGTCATATTAAAAAAGAAGAAGGCTTTAAGGATATGCCAAATCCAAAAGAGTTAAAATATGTGCCATCTTTTGATAAACATATGAATGTGAAAGGTATTCAACCTTTATTAGAAGAGCTAAAAGAAAATACATTCTCTAAGTACGATATTATGACTGTTGGTGAAGCAAATGGCGTTAAGATTGAAGATGCTGAGCTTTGGGTTGGAGAAGAGCAAGGTAAGTTCAATATGGTATTCCAGTTTGAACATTTAAGTTTATGGGATGCAGAGAAGAAGAAAGACCTTGATGTTGTAGGATTGAAAAAAGTATTAACGAAATGGCAAAAAGGATTAGAAAATAAAGGATGGAACGCTTTATATATTGAGAATCACGATAAACCACGTATCGTTTCAACATGGGGAGATGATAAACAATATTGGCGTGAAAGTGCAACAGCTCTAGGGGCGATGTATTTCTTTATGCACGGTACACCGTTTATTTATCAAGGCCAAGAAATTGGTATGACAAATGTTCAGTTACCAAATATTGAAGATTACGATGATGTAGCAATTAAAAATTTATATCGCGAGAAAATTGCAGAGGGCGTACCACATCAAGATATGATGGAGATTATATGGGCTTCTTGCCGCGATAATTCACGTACACCTATGCAGTGGAATGATGAGATGAATGCTGGTTTCACAACAAGTACACCTTGGTTTAGCATGAATCCAAATTACAAAGAAATTAATGTTGAAAAGCAAAAAAATGAAGAAAAGTCTATTTTCAATTTCTATAAGAAAATGATTGCCCTGAAAAAAGAGCACGATGTACTGAACTATGGTACGTACGATTTACTTTTAGAAGACGATCCACAAATTTATGCATATACACGTACGTTACAGGATGAAAAAGTCATTGTAATTAGTAATATCTCAAAAGAGGAAGCTGTGTATAATGAGGGTTCATTTGCACTAGAACGCAAACGTTTGCTTTTAAATAACTATGAAGTTGCGGAACATGAAGAAGTAACAACAATTGCTTTAAAACCTTATGAAACAAGGGTTTATCGCATTTCATAATAAAAAAGGATGCTCTTTGAGCATCTTTTTTTATGAAAAAAAATAAATTTCTATTGCAAAGTGAAAACGCTTTTATTAAAATAGATTTATGAAAACGGTTGCGTAAAGGATAAAAATAAAGTAATATAAGGAATCGTTTTCATAAAGGGAACAGAAATTATAATTTAAATCATTATGTTGTTATAAATAAAGGGGAGGAAGAACAGATGAAAATTACGTCTTTTGATTTTTGGCAAAAGTTCGGGAAAGCGTTATTAGTTGTTGTAGCTGTAATGCCAGCAGCCGGTTTAATGATTTCCATCGGTAAGTTAATTGGGATGTCTGCTGGGGATGTTAACGCAGTTCATACAATTGCTCGCGTAATGGAAGACATCGGTTGGGCAATCATTACAAATCTACACATTTTATTCGCAGTAGCAATTGGGGGATCTTGGGCGAAGGATCGTGCAGGCGGTGCATTTGCAGCACTATTAGCATTCGTCTTAACAAACCGAATTACAGGAGCTATATTTGGCGTAAACGCTCAAATGTTAGCGGATTCAAAAGCGACAGTTTCTTCAGTAATAGCAGGAGATTTACTTGTAAAAGATTATTTTACTTCTGTACTTGGTGCACCAGCATTAAACATGGGAGTTTTCGTGGGGATTATCACAGGTTTCTTAGGAGCTAATCTATATAACAAATATTATAACTATAATAAACTGCCACAGGCATTAGCATTCTTTAATGGAAAACGATTTGTGCCATTCGTTGTAATTCTTTGGTCTACAGTTACTGCGATTGTATTATCACTTCTATGGCCATTCATCCAAAGTGGGTTAAATGAATTTGGTCGCTGGATTGCAGCTTCAAAAGATAGTGCACCAGTTGTTGCACCGTTTGTATATGGAACGTTAGAGCGTTTATTATTACCATTTGGTTTACACCATATGTTAACGATTCCGATGAACTATACAGAGCTAGGCGGAACATATACGATGCTAACTGGTTCAAAAGTTGGACAAGTTGTAGCAGGACAAGATCCATTATGGCTTGCATGGATTACAGATTTAAATAATTTATTAGCAAATGGAGATACGAAGGCATATAACGATTTATTAAATAACGTTGTACCAGCTCGTTTCAAAGCTGGACAAGTTATCGGCTCAACAGCAGCGTTAATGGGGATTGCATTTGCGATGTTCCGTAACGTTGATAAAGAAAAGCGTGCAAAATATAAACCAATGTTTTTATCAGCAGCATTAGCAGTATTCTTAACAGGTGTAACAGAACCAATTGAATTCATGTTCATGTTTATTGCTCCAGTATTATATGTTGTATATGCTATTACAACAGGACTTGCATTCGCGCTAGCTGATTTAATTAACTTACGTGTTCATGCATTTGGATTTATTGAGTTAATTACTCGTACACCAATGATGGTTAATGCAGGTTTAACAAGAGACTTAATCAACTTTGTTATTGTTTCATTAGTGTTCTTCGGTCTTAACTTTACACTATTTAATTTCTTAATTAAAAAATTCAATTTACCAACACCAGGGCGTGCAGGTAACTATATTGATAATGAAGATGAGGCATCAGAAGGAACAGGAAATGTACAAGACGGTTCATTAGCAACAAAAGTTATCGATTTATTAGGTGGAAAAGAAAATATTGCTGACGTAGATGCTTGTATGACACGCTTACGTGTAACAGTAAAAGACTTAGATGTTGTTGCACCAGAAGCACAGTGGAAACAAAATGGTGCTTTAGGGCTTATTGTAAAAGATAAAGGTGTACAAGCGGTATATGGTCCGAAAGCTGACGTATTAAAGTCAGACATTCAAGATATGTTAGGTGCGTAATAATATGAAATTGCTAACTTTAAACTGTCATTCTTGGCAAGAAGAGAATCAAATAGAAAAGATACAATACCTTGCTAAAGTAATTCAAGAAGAAGAGTACGATGTCATCGCATTGCAAGAAGTAAGTCAGTCCATACAAGCTGAAAATGTATGCGGTAACAAGAAAGAAGATAATTTTGGACTTTTACTATTAGAAGAGTTAAAAGCGCTACATGTAAAAGATTACAATATTACTTGGGATTTCTCTCATATTGGTTATGACGTGTATGAAGAAGGATTAGCGATTATAACGAAGCATAATATTATAAAAGAAGATACGTTCTTTATTTCAGAAAACGAGGATACAACGTATTGGAAAACGCGTAAAATTGTAAGTACAACACTTGCTTATAATGGTAAGGATGTAACGTTTTACTCTTGCCATCTCGGTTGGTGGAATGATGAAGAAGAGTCATTCAAAGGTCAAGTCGATCGTTTGATGGAGCGTGTAGATAGCAATAAGCTCGCCTTCTTAATGGGAGATTTTAATAACAATGCTCGATTGAAAGGCGAAGGTTATGAGTATATGATGCAAAAAGGGTTGTATGACACATATGAATTAGCAATAGAGAAGGATGAAGGAACGACCGTCCAAGGCGAGATTGCTGGTTGGGATGAAAATAAACATAGTTTGCGAATCGATCTAATATTGTGTAACCAAAGTAAAAAGGTTCATTCTTCAAAAGTTATTTTTAATGGTACAAACAGAAATGTAATTTCAGATCATTTCGGTGTAGAGGTTCAATTGGATATATAATAGAAGAAATCCTCACAGAGAATAAAAGCTGTGAGGATTTTTTTTAGGAATACAAGTATTTCCAAGAGAAAACACTTGTATTTTTTATGACATTTCATATATATTTGTTATTATTGAATGTAAAACCGATTTGGTCATTTTGTATTCATACTTTCACTCACTTCGTTATATAATGAAGTAAGTGAAAGTTAATGGGAAAAAATAGTACGTTTTTGGTTAATACACGATGTAGAAAGTGATATAATTGCAAAATGTATGTATCATTTTCTAAAGAAGGAAAAATATATAATTAGGTGATAACTTCTATGAAACAGATTTGGCGTATTTATAAGACAGATTTACGGAATGTAGCCAAACATTGGGCTGCAATTGTTATTGTTTTAGGATTAATGATTTTACCATCGTTATATGCATGGTTTAACATTAAAGCTTCTTGGGATCCGTATGGAAATACAAAAGAGGTTCCCATTGCAGTTTCTAACCAAGATGCAGGTTCTAATTTAAGAGGGAAAGACATTAATATCGGGAAAGAGATTGTAGACTCCCTTAAGAAAAACAAAAATCTTGGCTGGAAATTTGTAGATGAAAAACAAGCAATTTACGGAGTTGAGCGTGGGGATTATTATGCAAGTATTACGATTCCAAAAGACTTCTCTGAAAAAATTGCAACTGTTCTGGATGAAAATCCGAAAAAACCAGAACTGGATTATTATGTGAATGAAAAAGTAAACGCGATTGCACCGAAGATTACAGCAAAAGGTGCATCAGGTATTACAGAAGAAATTAGTAAAAACTTTGTAAAAACAGCAAACGGTGAGATTTTTAAAATTTTCAATGACCTTGGAATCGATTTAGAAACAAACTTACCAAGTATCGAAAAAGTAAAAGATCTTGTATTTAAGTTAGAAGCGCAGTTCCCAGAAATGAATACACTCATGGATAAGGCGTTAGATGATGCGACTCGAGCAGAAGATATTGTGAAAGTGGCGCAAAAAGAGTTGCCGGTTGTAGAGAGTGTTATGAATGATGGGCAAGAAGCGTTAGGGAATTTAGATAAATTCTTTGCGAGAAATGATGAAACATTGCAACGTGCTCCAGGAACTATTAAGAATAATTTAATGGTAATGCAAAAAGGTTTAGATGGTGCCGCGGCAATTACGGATTTCTTAAAGAATCCATCATTGGATTTCAATCTGGCACTTCCAGATCCATCCAAGTTCCCAGACTTACCGAATATAACCATCCCGCAAATACCAACACTTCCAGAGTTACCGCAAGTGAATGGCGAGGGATATAAAAATATTGCTAAAAATATTAATCAAACTGTAAATAATGTTTTTAGTTCAATACGTGTCGGAACAACTTATGCACAAGGCGTTATAAACGGATTGCAAAATGGTAATTTTGATCCAGAAAAAGCAAAGCAAGACCTTAATAAGGTTTCTGAAAATCTTCAAGGTCGTGCAGATAGTGTTTCATATTTAATTGATGTCTTTACTAAATTTAAGGAATTTGCACCAACTGATTCTGGAAAAGACTTCTTCCAAAAACGAATAGATAAATTAACGAATCTTAAATCAGCTATAGAAAATGCAAATGGCGGCGTTAAAGATATCGCTAATATTATTGGTACAGGGCAAGAAGTGAAACAAGATGTCAGAGATGCTGCTAATAAAAAGTTAGATGCAATAAATAACTTGGTAAATCAAGCAGAAGCAGATTATAATGCGACGTTTGTAGCAGATTTTGAAAAAGCAGTAAGCACAGCTGAGCAATTGAAAAATAAGGCTGACAATGTAAAAGAAGATGCTCAGCAGCTTAGAGGCAATTTAAATCAAGATATAAATAAGGCTAATGAGATATTAAACAATGGTAGAGAGAACTATGATCAGGCTGTAGCGGATTATGCAAAACTAAAAACCAGTCTTGAAAAGGCAAAAGAAGATTTAAGTAATAAAGGTGTTAACGGCTTAGATTCTACAAAAGTAGCCTTAAATGAATTAAATGGGCAGTTTAAAGCAAGTTGGAATTTAGTTAATGACATGATTCCAGTTCTGGAAAGTACAAATAAAGTGTTAGCTGATGTGAATAGTGATAAAAACCTTAATGGTACAATTTCTAAGTTAAATAAAGCAAAAGATGGTTTGCAAAAAGGAATGGATTTAACTGATAAAGGAATTGACGCTATTAATAAAGGTCAAAAACCAGCAGCAGATGTTATTGAAAGTATTAATCAAGTGTCTAAAAGTGTTTCGGGCCAAATTGGTGACATTTTAGCTAAATATGACTCAGAAATCACTCCAAATTTCAATGCAGCAATTGCTCGCACAAAAGAGATGTCTAAAAACACATCTCAAATTTTAAAAGAGGCAGACAAAAAGCTTCCAGATGTTAAAAAATTACTAGAAGATTCATCAAAAGGTTTAGTAGATGGTAAAAAGAAATTAGCAGACATTAAAGCTGAAATGCCAGCTACTGAGAAAAAGATTAAAGAATTAGCAGATAAAATTCGTGATTTTGAATCTGAAGAGGATTTAAAAGACATCATACGCTTATTGAAAAATGATGTTGAGAAGCAAAGTGATTACTTTGCGAATCCGGTAAATTTAAAAGAGAATAAATTATTTGCGATGCCGAACTACGGTTCAGCAATGTCACCATTCTATACAGTGCTTGCATTATGGGTAGGCGCATTATTAATGGTTTCATTATTAACGGTAGAAGTACACGAAGAGGGCGCGAATTATAAGAGCCATGAAATTTACTTCGGACGTTTATTAACATTCTTAACGATAGGTCTTTCACAAGCGTTTATCGTATCGATGGGAGATATATTCTTACTCGGTACGTACGTAGTCGATAAGTTCTGGTTTGTGTTATTTAGTTTATTTATTGGTGGAGTCTTCGTTTGTATCGTATACTCACTCGTTTCTATTTTCGGAAACGTTGGGAAATCGATGGCGATCATTTTACTTGTACTGCAAGTAGCAGGATCGGGCGGAACATTCCCAATTCAAATGACACCAGCGTTCTTCCAAGCAATTTATCCGTTCTTACCGTTCACGTATGCAATTAGTGCAATTCGTGAAACAGTTGGCGGAATGCTTTGGGATATCGTAACACGAGATTTACTTGTGTTAAGTGTTTTCGTAGTAGTTATGATTGTTGCTGCGTTATTACTGAAAACACCAATTAACAAATCAAGTGAAAAATTTGTTGAGAATGCAAAAGGAAGTAAAATCATTCATTAAGAAAAGGTTCCTACCGAGAGCGGTAGGAACCTTTTTGTTTAATCGAACTTTAGTTTTTTTAATGCGTCTGCGAACGGGTTGTTTAATGGTTCTTCTTCTTTTTTCTGTTGTTTCATATATTTTTGAACGTCACGTTTATCAGCTTTGTTTCCAGATTCTTTTTTACGTCGCTCTTGGAATGTTGATAATTTCTCGCGATAGCCACATTTACATGCAAAGATTTGACCTGCACCTTCACCACGTAATTCTAGTTTCTTCTTACATTGCGGACAGCGAGCGTTTGTTGTACGGGATACATTTTTACGATGACCACATTCACGATCTTGGCATACGAGCATTTTTCCCTTTTTGCCGTTTACTTCTAGCATTGGTTTACCGCAGTCTGGACAAGACTTCGTTGAAATGTTGTCATGTTTATATTTTTTATCACTCGATTTAATTTCAGAAACAATTTCTTTCGTATAGTTCTTCATTTCAGAAATGAATACTTCTTTTTTCAGCTTACCTTTTGCGATAGCCTCAAGTTTTTGTTCCCATTCACCAGTTAGTGTAGGGGATTTTAACTCTTCTGGTACTAAATCAAGTAATTGACGACCTTTTGATGTAATGTGAATATCTTTACCACGTTTTTCAATTAAGAAAGAGTTGAAAAGTTTGTCGATAATATCTGCACGTGTCGCTACAGTACCTAATCCACCAGTCGATTTTAACGTATCAGCAAGTTGTTTATTTTGCGTATCCATATATTTTGTAGGATTCTCCATTGCTGAAAGTAAAGTTGCTTCATTAAAGCGTGCAGGTGCTTTCGTTTGACCTGATGTTTGCATAATTAACTTTACAGTTAATGTATCGCCCTTTTCGATGTGGGGTAGAAGCTGCTCTTTTACGTCATCAGTTACATCATCGTCTTCAAATCGATTTTCGTATACTTCCTTCCAACCAGCATGTAAAATTGTTTTTCCGCGTGCAATGAACGTTTCACTACCAACTTTAGTATGTAATGTTAGTTGCTCGTATTCGAATGCTGGGAATAAAACAGCTAAGAAACGTTTTACAACTAAATCATAAATTTTACGTTCTTTATCTGTGAATGCTGAGAAGTTAACGTATCCTTCTGTTGGAATAATCGCATGATGATCGCTTACTTTACTATCATCAACAAATGATTTATTAGCCTTGATAGGCTTTTGTAATACTTTATGTGCTAAAGGACGGTACTCTCCAACGCCACATGCTTTTAAACGTTCTGGAAGTGTTTCAACGATATCAGATGAAATGTAGCGTGAATCTGTACGAGGGTACGTTAGCACTTTATGTTGTTCATATAACTTCTGCATAATGTTTAATGTTTCTTTCGCAGAGTAACCGAACTTTTTATTTGCATCACGTTGTAATTCAGTTAAATCGTAAAGACCAGGAGAGAATGACTTCTTCTGTTTTTTATCAATTTCCACAACAGTAGCATGTTGTTTATCTAAACCTTTTACAATACCATCAATTTTTTCTTTATTAAAACTACGGCTATTGCCATTTGCATCTTGCCAAGTAAGTTTGAGTTTCTCCATCGTTTGAGCTTCGATGCCGTAGTAAGTTTGTGCTTTGAAGTTCTTGATTTCATCTTCACGACTAGCAATCATAGCGACAGTAGGCGTTTGTACACGACCGCAATTTAACTGAGCATTAAAGCGAGTCGTTAAAGCGCGAGTTGCATTAAGACCGATATACCAGTCAGCTTCTGAACGTGCAACTGCTGAAGCGTATAAATTGTCATAGGCTTTACCTGGTTTTAAATTTGCAAAACCATCTTTAATTGCTTTATCGGTTACAGAAGAAATCCATAAACGTTTGATTGGTTTGTTTAGCTTAACTTTATCGATGATCCAGCGTGCGACTAATTCCCCTTCACGTCCAGCGTCTGTTGCTACAATAATTTCATTTACATCTTTTCTAAGTAGCTGACTCTTTACAGCATTAAACTGTTTACCAGTTTGTTTAATAACCGTTAATTTCAAACGCTCTGGTAGCATCGGTAAATCTTCTAAATTCCACTGTTTATATTTCACATCATAGCTTTCTGGATCTGCTAATGTAACGAGATGACCTAAAGCCCAAGTTACAATATATTTACTACCCTCAAGATAGCCGTTTCCTTTTTTATCACACTTCAGTACACGAGCAATATCTCGTGCAACGGAAGGCTTTTCAGCGATTACAACGCTTTTTGACATATTAAAAACATCCTTTCAAATTTCCATAAGTTAAATATAGCATACATCTTCTTGAGATTCAGTTTCGCTTCATATTTGAGCTGTTTTTAGTGGAATGAACAAAATCCTCACTGATTAAAGTTTCACTTTATATAGAAAAGTAAAGAACTTGTTATTTTACTAGAATAAGAGTAGACTTTGAAGTAGATGAATAAGAAACACATGGGAGTTTGTGGATACAAACTGAGAGTATGGCTACTAGTCCGTCATTGACCATTTGAACCTGTTGGATAATGCCAGCGTAGGGAGAGTGTAAAAGCACATGTTCAGGCACTTTGCGTACGCGCGAAGTGCCTTTTTGTGTATCTCCCATCATTATAGTTAGGAGATGAAAAGGATGAATATGAAAGAAATTAGTAAAGTAGTGGATTTGGTGAGAGAATCTAATCCGCTCGTTCATAATATTACAAATGTTGTTGTAACAAATTTTACTGCTAACGGTTTGTTGGCACTTGGGGCATCGCCTGTAATGGCGTATGCAAAAGAAGAAGTAGCAGAAATGGCTAGCATTGCTGGAGCGTTAGTATTAAATATGGGAACACTTCGTCCTGAGGAAGTAGAAGCGATGTTACTTGCTGGTAAATCAGCAAATGTGAACAATGTGCCAGTACTATTTGATCCAGTTGGTGCAGGAGCAACTTCGTATCGAACAGAAGTTGCGAGACATATTCCAGCCGAAATAGATTTAGCAATTATCCGCGGCAATGCGGCTGAAATAGCAAACGTTATTAATGAGAAATGGGAAATTAAAGGGGTAGACGCTGGTACTGGAAATGGCAATGTTGTAAGTATTGCAAGGCAGGCAGCAGATGAACTAAATACAGTTGCTGTCATTACTGGAAAAGAAGATGTTGTTACAGATGGAGAGCGAACTGTTCTTATTCGAAATGGTCATCCTATTTTAACAAAGGTTACGGGAACAGGGTGTTTACTAACTTCGGTAATAGGAGCATTTGTAGCAGTAGAAAAAGATTATGTAAAAGCAGTAGTAGCCGCATTAACGTTTTATGGTGTAGCTGCGGAACTGGCAGCTGTTAAAACAGTAGAAAAAGGGCCAGGTAGTTTCCAAATTGAATTTTTAAATCAATTAGCGAATACAACTTCAGCTGATATTGAGAAGTATGGGAAGATTGAGGAGTTAGAGTAAGGGGGATGAAACATACGATGCGCATTGAAACAAAGAAAATGTCTAAGTTATTGCAAGTGTATTTTATTATGGGAAGTAATAACTGCACGAAGGATCCTTTAGCTGTATTGAAAGAAGCGTTAGATGGTGGAGTGACACTTTTTCAGTTTCGCGAGAAGGGGGAAGGTTCTTTAATCGGAGGAGATAGAGTGCGCTTTGCAAAAGAATTGCAGACGCTTTGTAAGGAATATAGTGTTCCTTTCATTGTAAATGATGATGTAGAATTAGCCATTGAATTAGATGCAGATGGTGTTCATGTAGGACAAGATGATGAAGGGATTACATCTGTTCGTGAAAAAATGGGAGATAAAATTATCGGCGTATCTGCTCATACAATTGAAGAAGCACGCTTTGCAATCGAAAATGGAGCAGATTATTTAGGCGTTGGACCTATTTTTCCAACGAGTACGAAAAAAGATACGAAAGCGGTTCAAGGAACGAAAGGATTAGCTTATTTTAGAGAACAAGGAATTACAGTGCCAATCGTTGGTATTGGTGGGATTACAATTGAAAATACAGCGGCAGTTATAGAAGCGGGTGCGGACGGTGTTTCAGTTATTTCAGCAATTAGTTTAGCTGAATCTGCGTATGAAAGTACGAGAAAATTAGCTGAAGAAGTAAAGAGAAGTTTGTAGAAAAGGACATGTAGTATTTTAAGTGCTACATCGAGAAGTAGACTGCCCAAAAAATTTAAACAAACATTTGATTAAAAAAGCACAAACCTTTTTAAATAAGGGTTTGTGCTTTTTCTTTAAAACATAATAGAAATTAAAAGCATTCCAATGCCGATAGAAGTAAATGTTGCAATTAAGCCTGGAATCATAAAGCTATGATTTAATACGTATTTACCGATACCTGTTGTACCAGTACGGTCAAAGTTAATGGCAGCAACGATTGTTCCATAGTTCGGAATGAAGAAATATCCATTTACTGCAGGGAACATCGCAATCAGTAGCGCTGGTGGAATACCAAGGGATAGTCCAAGTGGCATTAAGGCACGTACTGTTGCTGCTTGGCTGTACAGTAAAATAGATAGAATGAATAGTGCGATGGCAAATAGCCAAGGTGCACTTGTTACTAAATGCTGAATAGATCCTTGAATCATATTTAAGTTTCCATTAAAGAAAGTATCTCCCATCCAAGCGATACCGAAAATAGCAACAACTGCTGTTGCTCCTGCTTTAAAGACGTTACCAGACACAATGCTTTCTACATTTGGTTTACAGAAAATAATAATAAGAGCCGCGATAGTTAACATAACCATCTCAATTGTGTTCGGCATGGAAAGACGAGCTAACTTTCCATCAACTATCCATCCTGGGCGAAGTGTTTCAAATGAACCAAGAAGTACAACAAGGAAGGTTCCTACTAGGAAAAGGATAACTGATAATTTAGCGCCCTTTATACCTACAAATTCTTTTTTCTCTTCAAGCTTAGGAATCATTCCTTCTTTTAATCGTTTCAAGTATTCAGGGTCTTCATTTAATTCTTTTCCCATCTTACTAGCAACGAATGCTGCTAACATACAAGCAATGAAAGTAGAAGGAATACTCACTTTTAAAATATCTAATAAAGTGATTTTATAGTCAGCTAACATTGCTAAAAGAGCAACTGTGGCAGCTGAAATTGGACTAGCTGTAATTGCTTGCTGAGAAGCGATTACGGCAATCGACATTGGGCGTTCCGGTCTAATCCCTGATTCACGAGAGACTTCTGCAATAACAGGAAGTACAGAATAGGCAACGTGACCAGTACCTGCACATAGTGTGAATAAATAAGTAACAATTGGAGCAAAAAAAGTAATACGCTTTGGATTTTTTCGCAATGCTTTTTCAGCTAGATGAACAAGATAGTCCATTCCTCCAGCAGCTTGCAAAGCACCAGCGGCTGTAATTACTGCCAAAATCATAAGCATTACATCGATAGGAGGCGCGGTTGGTTGTAAGTGGAAGACAAAAACGAGTATTGCCATACCAACTCCACCCATTACTCCTAAACCAACTCCGCCTAGGCGTGCACCAATAAAAATACAGAGTAACAAGGTAAGAAATTGTAGCCAAAACATGATAAACTACCTCCGAAATTCATTAGTTAAGATATATTCGAATAGTTTAATTTGAATGAAAATTAAATGAATACCCGAAGAAATCCTTGTTATTTATACATTTTTTATTATATAACACAAAAAAAGTAACATTCACGTACTTTTTGAAATTATTTCGAAAAAGCAATTCGTTAAAAATTTGTATTTATATCTCTAAATAAGTAGACATTTTGATTTATATGTTGTAACCTTTGATAGAGAATATATGATTCTCATAGAACTCCCATATCGTTCAACTCGTTCAGCGAGAAAGGCAAACTGATGGAAACATGAGGACGCAAAACTACAGGAGCTAAGGTCGAAAGGCTATGCTAGCCAGTTACCGGACGGATAGGGTTGGTCTTGGCCAATGCTTTTACATTGGCTTTTTTTTATTCTCGAACATATTGAGAAACATCTTTAAACAAAATATTCATATATTTTGTTTTTTTTTGTTTAGAATCATTAAGGAAGGTGGATATTAATGAAAAAATATTGGCATAAGTTATCGTTCCTTCAAAAGAACGTCTTATTAACCGTATTAGTTATTTTGACACTTGTTGGAAGTATGGGTGCGTTAAGTTTCAACATGTTTCAAAATAGTATGATGTCTTTATTTGAAAGACAGTCTATTGAAACAGGAGAAATAGTGTTGAAAAAATTGGATGTAGAATTAGTTAGAGACATGGCGAAAGATCCTACAGCCGAAAAAGTGAAAAAAGAAAAGTTAACAGAGAAATTAGATGAAGTGTCAAAAGAATTGAAAAGTGTTGGACAAACGTATGTTACAGGAGCAAAGCCGAATGAAAAGCGGGAATTACAACTCGTTGGTTTGACTACAGAGTTAACAAATGCATTCCCTATAAAGCCGGGAGATTATTATGAACAACCCGCTCATTGGATGAAGGCGTACGATAAGGTCATTGATACGAAAAAGGCCCAAATGACAGAAGTATATGAAGATGAAATAGGTTCGTGGGTGACAATATTAGAACCAATTACAGATGGAGAAAACAATATTGTTGCAATTATTGCGGCTGACTTAGATGCTTCCATTGTTCCTATTACAAAAGAGAAGTTTATGATACAGGGCTTACTCTTTATCATTATTTCATTAGCAATTGCGACTATTACTCAATTCTTTATCGTGCGTCACTCGCTAGCTCCATTAAAAGATTTACG
Source organism: Bacillus sp. FSL K6-0268 (assembly GCF_038005425.1). NCBI lineage: Bacteria > Bacillati > Bacillota > Bacilli > Caryophanales > Bacillaceae > Bacillus > Bacillus sp. FSL K6-0268. Next base: position 3,056,860 of record NZ_JBBOTF010000001.1, on the reverse strand, counting down.
AGAAGGATTACGTAAAATTGGTGAAGGTGATTTAAGTATTAAATTAAAAGAAAGACCAGATGATATTGGAATTATTAATGTTTATTTCAATAACACGATTGAAAAATTTAAAGGGATTATAGATAAAGTAAGGCAAACTGCTGAGCAAGTTTCTTCTTCTTCACAAGAATTGTCGGCGAGTACAGAGGAAAACAGTATGGCAGTTCAAGAGATTGCAAGTTCTATTGAAGGTTTAAGAGTAGGGGCACAGTCTCAAAAAACTTCAGTACAACAATGTTTAGGAATTGTACATGGAATGGAAGATAAGGTAGAAGAGATAACTGGGGCTGCAAAACAAGTTGCGGTTGCTTCTGAAGGTATGGAGCAACATTCAATTGAAGGTAATGAAGTGATTGGACAAATTATTAATCAAATGAGTTTAATCCAAAATGCAGTACAGGATTTATCTTCCATCATTTATTCGTTAGAAACAAGGTCAAAAGAAATTAGTGATATCGTAACTGTAATTACAGGTATTTCAAATCAAACAAATTTATTAGCTTTAAATGCTTCTATTGAGGCTTCACGTGCTGGAGCAGCTGGAAGAGGGTTTGCAGTTGTTGCTGATGAAGTACGAAAATTAGCAGAACAAACTGAAGCGTCTGCAAAAGATATAGCGAAATTAATTGGTGAAACACAAGCTGAGACAGAAGATGCTGTAGTTTCAATGCAAAAAGGTTCAAAAGAAGTAGAAACTGGAATTTCACTTGTTCAAAGTAGTGGAGATTTCTTTGAAAAAATTTCAAAATCAGCGCAATCTGTTACAGATCAAGTAAAAGCTGTCTCTGGTAATTCGAGTGACATTTTACAAAATAGCCAGAATATTGTTCAAGTCGTAAATGAATTATCACATATTGCAAATACTTATGCCAACAGCAGTAGTAATGTTGAAGAAAGCATGAAAGAGCAAGAAATATCAGTACAAGATATTGCAGAATTAGCGACTTCTTTAAGTTGGCTTTCTCAGGAATTACAAGAGCTAATTGGTGAGTTTAAAAGTGAATAAGAAGAAAGATCAATTCTAATCGAAGGGGGATCCCCCTTTGATTATGAATTGAACTAATTTGCCCGTTAATAAGGGATGAAAAAGGTGTGAATTTTCACACCTTTATTATATTTGAGAGAGGAATTTACATAAATATGAAATTAGCAATTTCTTATAATGAGATGGTAAAAGAATTTTTAGGAAAAGTAGAAGGAAGTATTAAAATACCTAAAGATGTTCAAGGAACAGAATTTGGGGTAAAAAGAAAAACTGAACTATTTCCAAATTTGACTCACATTGTAGATTTAATAGGAGCGACTGCAACGTGGTTATATCATATTTCTAAAGAAAAACATATTGTCGTGCTTTATCATGTAAGAGGAAGTTTATTTCCGATTACTATTGAAATTTCTAATTTTCTCTCCTATGAAAGTTTGAATTTACAGATTGAAGAGCAACTGGAACAAATTAAAGAAATGAATGAGGAAGAAATAGAAGAGTTTCAAAACGGTAATACATTATATGAAATGTCACCTATTATTATTGGTGAAACATATTATGAGCTACAAGACACGAATACATTACAATTTGTATTCAGTAAAAATATGCAAAGCGTAGAAATAATATTTAATAGTGTTAATTGGAAAGAGACAACGATTACTCGTTATGCACAACAAATAAAAGGTGTTTTAATCAATACATTACAAAATAATAATAATTATATAAATGATTTTAATGTTATTACAGAGGCCGAGATGGCACTTTATAGTCAAGTGAATGATACGACAGCAGTATATCCTGAGAAAAGTATCGTCGATATGTTCTATAATACTGTTACTCAATTTCCAAATCGTATAGCTTTATCTTCAAGGGAAGGTACTTTAACTTATGAGGAGCTAAATAAAAAAAGTAATCAAATAGCTCATATGTTAATTAAAAACGGCGTCCAATTAGGAGACTATGTTGGAATATTTATGAAACGTAGCATAGACACAGTAGTAAGTATGGTAGCTATATTAAAAGCTGGTGCAGCGTATGTTCCGATTGATCCAGATTATCCGGAAAGTAGAATACAGTACATTATTCAAGATAGCCAAGCGAAAGTTATATTGATGAAAGAGACGCCTATAACATGTGATGGGGTTCAAACAGTTTCAATGTATGATAGTGAAACTTGTGAAGATATAGATGTAAAGTTGTCTATTCATTGTGATGATGTAGCTTATATGATTTATACATCTGGTTCAACAGGGAATCCAAAGGGAACGATGTTAGCACATAGAGGCGTTGTTAATCTGTACATTTGGATGCAAAAGCAATATGAATTGACAGAAGAGGATGTATTTGCCCAATTTCCTTCCTTTAGTTTCGATGCTTCTGTATGGGAGTCATTTGCTTCTTTATTCTGTGGAGGAAACTTGTATGTATTATTAGAGGAAGAGCGATTGTCTGTAGAAGCATTTGCACATGCAATCTATAAAGTGAAAGCAACTTCGATCTTGGCATTAGCAACAATTTTTGTTCGACAAGTAGCAACTTATTTAGCAGAAGAAGATATATATAAGCTAGCTTCCCTAAAAAGAATTGCGATTGGCGGTGAAATGTTGCCTGTAGAGGTTATTAAATTGTGGAGAGAAAGAATAGGTACAAATGTTGAAATTCATAATGTATACGGACCGACAGAATGTACAGTAGTGACGACAACTTATAAAATACCTAGTCAGTTAAATGAGGATGTTGCGAGTATTCCCATTGGTAAACCATGTTCTAATTATCAAGTTATGATTTTGGATGAGAATATGAATCTTTGTCCAATTGGTGTACCTGGTGAATTATATATAGATTCAGTAGGATTAGCAAAAGGGTATTTTAATAAACCTAATAAAACAATTGAAGCTTTTATTCCGAACCCTTTTAATCCTATAGTTAATATATATAAAACAGGTGATATTGTTAAGTTGCTAGAGGATGGAAATATAGAGTTTTTACATCGGAAAGATGATCAAGTAAAAATTAGAGGACATCGTATTGAACTAGGAGAAATCCAAAGTAAAATTTCTCAAAATCATAATATAAAAGAAAATGCTGTTTTTGCTAAGAAGAGTAAGGAAGGTAGCCAATATTTAATCGCGTTCTATACAACTTTAAATAAAAAAGAAATACCAGAATTAGTTTATCAGTTACAAGAGCAATTACCAGATTATATGGTGCCATCTAAACTAATTTATATTAATGAATTACCACTTACACCTAATAAAAAGATTGATGTTAAGAAGTTAGCTCAGGTAGAAGAAAAGTATGAACCGGTTCGTCTACAAGAATATGTTGCACCTTCTAATAAAGCAGAAAAACAAATAGCGCGCGCTTGGGCGGAAGTATTAGGAATTTCAAAAGTTGGAGTGCATGATGATTTCTTTACAATTGGTGGACATTCATTGAAAGTATTACGAGTCTTAACATTGTTAAAAGAAGATTTCTCACATTTAACAATTCAAGATTTCTTTAAAGAAAGAACGATATATGGATTAGCTCGAATTGAGCGAGAAGTAAAAGTAGAGAAAGAAGAAGTATTTCGTGAATATAAAGTGATTCACGAACCGGATACTATTACGTATGCAAACGTTTTGGAAGAAACCCAGATTTCAAATGTCTTTTTAACAGGAGCTACTGGTTATTTAGGATCACACATATTATATGAATTGCTGAGAGATACATCTGCTACTATTTATTGTTTAGTAAGACCAACCAAAGATGTGCAGCAAAGAATTATAGATACATTAACAGCTTACTTTAATGATATATGTGAAGAATGGTTACAGCGTATACAGGCCGTAGCTGGTGATCTGGGAGAAGAGTATCTTGGGATGAGCGAAGAAGAATTTATGTTCATCAGTTCTAAGATGGATACGATAATTCATTGCGGTGCAGATGTAAGACATTTTGGAGATGTAAAACAATTTGAAAATATAAATGTCCAAGGAACTAGCCGTATGCTAGCATTAGTGGAAAAAGATGCTACATTCCATTTTATTTCTACGATTGGTATCCCGTTAGAATTAGCAGTAGATCAATGGGATACATACATGAAAACTGGTGATTTTAATTACAGTGTAGACTTAGAGAATGTATATTCAAATAGTAAACTACAAGCGGAAAACATTGTTCGTGAAGCAATGAAAAATGGTTTGCGTGGAAATATTTATCGTGCAGGTAATTTAGCATGTCATTCAGAAACAGGTTCGTTCCAACAAAATATTGAAGGAAACGCATTTTATCGTCTTATTAAAACAATGCTATTAATTGGAAAAGCACCAAATGTGAAGTGGAAAGTTGATTTCACACCAATTGATTTTGCTAGTAAATCAATTGTAACGTATGTACAAGATTCACAAATAGATGGAGAAACATTGCACATCTGTCATCCACATCAAATTGAGTTTGAACAATTTATACAGCTAATTGGAGAGTGTGGATACAATCTTGAACTGGTTACACTTTCAGAATATGAAAATGCCGGACTTGAATTAGCAAAGGGAAATGAAGTAATAGCAGAGTTAATTGCTTCTCAAGTTGCAGGAGATGGAGCGCAGCAATCTGAAATTGTAATGGGTACGCGTAGAACGAATGAATGGATTAAGAAAAAAGAATTGAAAGTACCAGCAATTAATAAAGAATTTATACAGCAGTTATTAGCTCATGGTGAAAAAGTTGGTTATTTTCCAAAAATAATGAAATGATTATGCATGCTTTTGTTTGTTCAATAAAATAAATCATGCTACAATGAAAACGAATTAAGGACCGGGGAGCCAATTGGCTGAGAGGATGTAAGTAAACATCGACCCTCAACCTGATCTGGATAATGCCAGCGTAGGGAGTTACTTAAAGTGATGTAGCATATGTTATTCTATAATAACTTGCATACAAGGCTTTCCTACGCAGTAGGAAAGCCTTTTCTTATTTTTGAAATTTAATTTTATAAGGGGGATTTTATTATGTCACAACAAGTTACAATGTCATTTTCAGTAGTACCACAAGCGAAAACGAAAGATGTATATTCTGTTGTCGATAAAGCAATTGAAGTTGTGCAACAATCGGGAGTTCGTTATGAAGTAGGGGCAATGGAAACAACTTTGGAAGGAGAATTAGATGTACTTCTTGATGTCGTTAAACGTGCACAACAAGCTTGCGTCGATGCTGGAGCAGAAGAAGTGATTACTTCTATTAAAATCCATTATCGTCCAAGCACTGGTGTAACGATAGATGAAAAGGTTTGGAAGTACCGTGATGAATATGCAAAACCAGAAGCAATCTAAACTTATTACAACTATTTGGCTTATCCTTCTCATTGCGATATGGGAAGGATCTGTTTCATTATTTAAAATCGAACCGTGGATTTTACCAAAGCCTTCTGCCATTGTTCAAGAATTAATTGGGATGAAAGATTTACTATTACCAAATACGATGCAAACACTGCAGGAAGTTATAATTGGACTATTCTTTGCAATTTTATTGGGGACGAGCATCGCAATTATTATGGACGTTATACCGTTATTTCGTATTTTAATAAATCCATTGCTCGTTATTTCGCAAACAATTCCAATTGTTGTACTTGCACCACTATTTATTATTTGGTTTGGATATGGGATGTTGCCGAAAGTAATGGTCGTAATACTCGTTTGTTTCTTCCCAATTGCGCTTAGTATTTTAGAAGGTTTTCAAACAGTAGATAAAAACATGTTGAAGCTGTTACAAACAATGAAGGCGACGAAATGGCAAGTTTACCAGAAAGTAAAATTTCCAGCAGTGCTTCCATACTTTTTCTCAGGCTTAAAAATTGCAGTTACATATAGCGTAATGGGGGCAATTATCGGAGAATGGCTCGGTGCAAGTGAAGGATTAGGCGTTATGCTTACGAGGGCTACAAAATCATTTTTGACTGCTCGAGTATTTGGTGTTGCAGCAATCATCGTTATGGTGACATTGTGCCTGTATTTTATCGTAGAGTTTATGGCAAGAATAACAGCACCATGGATATATAGAAAGGACGGCAGAAAATGAAAAAAGGTTTGAAAGTTATGTTAGCTGCCTTATTAGCGGTAGGTGTGGCTGGATGTAATCCGGCGAAGAAAGAAGAAAGTGCAAGTAAAGATCAAAAAGTAAAAGTAGTATTAGATTGGTTTCCAAATACGAATCATACTGGCTTATATGTAGCACAAACGAAAGATTATTACAAAAAGCAAGGATTAGATGTAGAAATTATTCAACCGGGTGACAATGTAACAGCAGAGCAAATGATAGCATCAGGAAAAGCAGACTTCGCAATAAGCGCACAAGAAAATGTAACATTAGCTCGTGTGGAAGGAATTCCTGTTGTATCTGTAGGAGCGATTATTCAGCATAACACTTCAGCGTTTGCATCGCTTAAGAAAGATAATATGACGTCACCGAAAGATTTTGAAGGTAAACGTTATGGCGGCTGGGGAGGACCAGCGGAAGAAGCGACATTAAAGACGATTATGGATAAGCATCAAGCTGATTTTAATAAAGTTGAAAAAATCATCTTAGGACAAACAGATTTCTTTAAATCAATCGGTCGTGATGCAGATTTCGAATGGATTTATTACGGTTGGGATGGTATTGAAGCGAAGCGCCAAGGAAAAGAGTTAAATACGATTATGGTGAAGGACTTAGATCCAGCGCTTGATTTCTATAGTCCTGTTATTATTACGAGTGAAAAACATACGAAGCAAGATAAAGACTTTGTGAAAAAGTTTATGAGTGCAACAACAGAAGGTTATAATTTTGCAATTAAGGAACCGAAAGAAGCTGCTGATATTCTAATTAAAGCTGTTCCAGATGTAAATAAAGATTTAGTTCAAGAAAGCCAGAAATGGTTAAGTACGAAGTATCAAGATGATGCGAAAGCATGGGGAGTACAGAAGGAAGAAATTTGGACGAATTACATGAATTTCTTATATGACAACAAAGTTATTAAAAAGAAAATCGATGTAAAAGATGCTTTTACAAATGAATTCCTTCCAAGTGAAAAATGAGCGGATTACAAATAAAAAATATAGTGAAATCTTTCGACGGAAAGAATGTATTAGAGAATATTAGTGCCTCTATACAAGAGGGAGAGTTTGTTTCCTTTGTAGGACCGAGTGGTTGCGGGAAAAGCACATTATTAAACATGATTGCAAATGTTGAAAAACCAACAAGCGGGAACGTAATGTATAAAGATAAGCAAGTACAAGAGCAAGATGTTGTTAGTTATATGCCACAACAAGATTTATTACTACCGTGGCGATCAGCTTTGCAAAATATCGTTCTTCCGTTAGAAATTGAAGGAAAGCCGAAAAAACAAAGGCTGACAGAAGGAATGGAAGCATTAAAGCAGTTCGAACTAGATGAATATGCAGACCATTATCCAGATGAATTGTCTGGTGGTATGCGTCAAAGAATTAGTTTTCTGCGCACATATTTATGTGAAAAGCCAATTATGCTGCTTGATGAGCCTTTTGGAAAGTTAGATGCATTTACAAAAATGGAAGTACATAGCTGGCTTTTAAACTCTTGGCATCAAGAGAAGCAAACAATCGTTATGGTTACACATGACTTAGATGAGGCAATCTTGCTTTCAGATCGCGTATTTATTTTATCTCAAAGACCAGCGTCAATTGTTGGCGAGGTACAAGTGAAATTACCTAGACCGAGAACGATGGATATGTTAACATCACTCGAATTAAAAAAGGATAAAGAAGAGATTTTAAGTGTGTTAGCTCCTTATATGAAAAAATAGAAAAAGCCTTTTAACAGTTGTTAGTATAATTACTGTTAAGAGGCTTTTTTTAGAATATGAAAAGATGGAGAAGGAACAAAAGGGAAAATAGAGAATAGAATATAACAGAGTAGTTTATACTCTTAATATAACAAATGTTAAAGGAGTGAAAGGATAAAATGACTTTATCAACTGTTCTTCAAATGGTTTTAGCTTGATATGGGAGAAGTCTGCCCATTTTTTAAGATTAAGCTAAATTGAAGACAGCAGGTAAAGAACCTTAATCCTTTTTTACGATAATATGTAATGGGTAAGGTGTATTCACCTTACCCATTTTTATATGCATAATTAAATAAGGATTCATACTGTTGGTCTCTCTATTTAGCTTATGGACGATAAGTAAAGGAGAGAAAAAAATGAGTATATTAACAGTAGAAAATTTAAGTCATTCGTATGGTGAGAAAACCATCTTATATAATGCATGCTTTCGATTATTAAAGGGGGAGCATGTTGGGTTAGTAGGGAAAAATGGGATTGGAAAATCAACACTGCTAAGAATTTTAACAGGAGAACTTATACATGATGATGGGAACATTGAATGGTTTCCACATGTAAAGGTTGGATTTTTGCAGCAGCATATAGATTTACAAGAAGGAATAACAATTGCAGGATACTTGCAAAGTGCATTTTCTAACTTGTATGCGATTGAATATGAAATGTTAAAAATTGCAGAAGAGATGGCTGAAGCAGTAGAAGTAGAAAAATTGTTAGTAAGGTATGGAGAGTTACAAACTATATTGGAAAACTCTAATTTCTATCAAATTCATACAGAAATTGAAGAAGTGGCAATTGGTTTAGGGCTGTTTGAAATAGGATTGGAAAAGGATGTTTCAAAGTTAAGTGGAGGACAGCGGACAAAGTTATTACTAGGAAAGCTTCTTCTAGAAAAAGCTGATGTTTTATTGCTAGATGAACCAACGAACTATTTAGATACAGCACATATAGAATGGTTGCAATCGTACTTGAAACTGTACGAAAAAGCTTATATTATCATTTCGCATGATGAAGTATTTTTGAACAATATTACGAATGTCATTTACCATCTAGAAGAACGAAAAGTTAAGCGATATGTAGGGGATTATGAAAAGTTTTTACAAAGTTACCAAGTACAAAGGAAACAATTACAATCGGCGTATGTGAAACAACAAAAAGAAATTGCTCAGTTAGAAACATTTATTCAAAAAAATAAGGTAACTACTCAGCCACCTTTCGGTGTCTTTTTTAAATTTTACTAGTTTCATATGCCTCCCATTTGTAAATACTGAGTATATCAAACAGGGGAGGTGAATCTTATGGTCGATCGAAAAATTATTTTAGATACATATAAAAAAGGACCTGAAGCTGTTATTTCTTTATTTGAAGAAACATTTTCTAAGTTAGAAAAACGTATACAAGAACTAGAAAATGCTTCAAAAAAAAACTCCAAAAATAGTCATAAGCCACCTTCTACAGATGGTTTGGGTAAGCCCGTTACAAAAAGTTTGCGCAAACCGTCTCATCGTCAAACGGGTGGCCAGTTGGGCCACAAGGGACATACTCTTGGTTTGACAGCGACTCCAGATCATACGATTACACATTCTCCTACATATTGTACTTGTTGTCATACTTCCTTGAACCACGAGCCTGTAAAAGGGTATCGCATTCGCCAAGTGTATGACTTACCACCTATTCAGATCGAAGTGACAGAACATAAAGTAGAACAGAAAGAATGCCCACATTGCCATTCTATCCAAGAAGCCCAATTTCCTTCGACAGTATCTCGTCCTGTTCAATATGGTCCAAATATAAAAAGACTGATTCCCTATTTAACGCATTATCAATGCATTTCTTTGAAGCGAACAAAAGAATTCTTTCAGGATTGTTTTGGACATTCTATAAGCGAAGGAACCCTGGTAAATCATACACAGGCTTTCGCTTCTCAATTGCAGCCATTCATAAAAGAAGTAAAGGAAAAGATTCTGCAGTCTCCTGTTGTCCATTTTGATGAAACTGGTATGCGTGTAGAAAACAAAACACAATGGTTACATACTGCCAGTACACCGGAGGTGACATTGCAACATATTCATCAAAAACGTGGAAAAGAAGCAATGGATGCTGGAGAAATCTTGCCATCTTTTTCTGGAATTGCGATGCATGATGGTTGGAAATCGTATGATGCGTATACAGATTGTCGTCACGTTTTATGTAATGCCCATCTCTTACGAGATTTACAAGGAATTATAGATAGTACTGGAGAACAATGGGCACAACAGATGCAGAAATTTCTAACGCAAGCGTTGACGATGAAAAAGCAATCCGAAGGTACCATGCCAAAAGCGACGCAAAAGAATCTGTTTATTATGTATCAATCCATATTGAAAGAACAACAGATTCTTTCCACGAAACAAAAGAAGAAAGGAAAGCAGACGCCTTCTCAAAATTTATGGAATCGCTTCGTCAAGTATTCTGACAGAATTCTAGCGTTTTTAGAACATCCAGCCATTCCATTTGATAACAATCAAGCAGAACGGGATATTCGGATGACGAAAGTAAAACAGAAAGTGTCTGGGACTTTCCGAAGTAAGAAAGGCGCAGAATCTTTTTGTCAGATACGAAGCTTTATGAGTACCATGAAAAAACAAAAACAATCGGTCTTACAAGCGATAAACCAAGTCATAGAAACTAGAACGGTTCCTTGGAATAACACGACTTCATAAGAGAATTTCTCTATTTGGCATAGATTCTTTCTCTGATTGGAGTATTTTCTTTTCATGTTTTCGAATCGGAAACATGTATTTGGCCTGTTTTTTTATTTGAAGAAGCTGAGTAGTTACAAAATAAGATTCGAAAAGCAAAACAGGCAAAAAGTCGAGAGAAAGTATTGGAGAAAATGCAAAGGGTTGAAAAGGTTAATAATATACCTCGGTCCCGTTTTGCTTTTACTGTTTATAATGAACCAGTAAGTCGTATATTACAGGCTGAGAAACTAAGAGTGGGTTATAGTGAGCCGTTATTTCCAGGCTTGAATTTACAAGTGAAAAAAGGAGAAAAGATAGCTGTTGTTGGTCATAACGGTATTGGAAAAACGACAATGTTAAAGACGTTATTAGGTCAAATAAAGCCGCTAAGCGGTTCAATTTTTGTTGGGGAACGAGTAAATCCTGCTTATTTTGCACAGGAAGAGTTTGCTTCAGAAATAACACCATTAGAGAAAGTTTGGGCAGAGCGACCAGATATGACAAAGAAAGAAGTGCGCCAAGCATTAGCGAAGTGTGGATTGAAAGAAGAACATGTATTAAAACCTATTCATTTATTAAGCGGTGGAGAGCAAACGAAAGTGCGTTTATGTGAACTCATCGCAACGAAAAGCAATGTTTTAATTTTAGACGAACCGACTAATCATTTGGATGTAGAAACTAAGATGGCTTTAAAAGAAGCGTTACAACAATATAAAGGAACGGTTTTAATTGTCTCACATGAACCTTCTTTCTATGAATCGTGGATAACAAAAGTATGGAATATAGAAGAGTGGAATGCTGAACAATATGAATAAAGAAAAGACATTAGCTTTTATGAGCTAATGTCTTTTCTTTGTGATTAACATGATTTTCGAGAACTCTTACATGAGAATTGTATGAAGAAGCACTCTTATGGTGCGCTTATAAGCGTGCTTTTTCTTTTGTTATATTTATAATAATACGAAAGCCTTTCCCTAACAGGTGACTATCTTTCTTTATATATATAGATAGTTCAAAGTGGAATGAAAATAATTCCTATATGTAAAGAATAATGTGGATATTATAGGAAGACAATGGAAATTAAAGGAAATTCATGTAAAATTCAAATTAACTTCATATCAACTTCATATTAGAAATTAATTATAATAGGTTATTGTGATGCTTTTTATTTTTCATAAAATTAAAAGTTTGAATTTAGGAGGTATTGCTCAAACCTAAATTCAAACTTTAGTGAAATAATTAATGGATATTACGTCTAGTTTTCGCTAATGACGGCATTTAAAAGTTCGGCAGGATTACCTGTTCCTGCACCACCAATTGTAATAGATCCGCCAGGAGGAATTTCGCCATTCCATCCTGCGTTCGTAATTACATAATGATTATTTGTTTTACTATTAATTTTAGAATCCCAAACTTGTGTTAAATTGCCGCTATAATCAAATTCTAATTTCCAATTTTTAATAGGGGTCGTTCCATTATTTTTGATTATAATCGAGAAGTTATAACCGCTGCCCCAATTCGAAGTGACTGAAAATGTAGCAGTGCCATTTCCATCAGGAGGTGTCGTATTAGCTTCATCTGTTTTGACAGTAAGAGCGGTAGGTTGTGATTTATTTCCAGTAGCATCTTTGGCAATTACTGAAAATGTGTATTCCGTATTAGGTTTTAAGTTTTTAATTGTAATGCTATTTGTTGTTGCACTCCATTTTTCTTCTCCGGCAGTAATTTCGTATTCAGTAACGCCTACGTTATCAGTGGATGCAGTCCAACTTAATTGAACTGAGCTTGAATTTTTATTCGTAACTACAATATTTTTAACATTTGTTGGTGGCTCAGTATCTTTTTGACTAATAGGTCCACCAAGTAATTCTTTTACTAGCGTATCAAGTAATTTTGGACCACTACAACTATATTTTGGACTTGTACGGCAATCCCCGCTTAGTTCCCAAAACATTGCTCCACTTAAACCCTTCGTCTTTATATAGTCTGTTTTATATTCCATAGATTCATTGTCATCGTAGCTAATAAATGTGCCTGTAGTCGCATTATATAAGTAAGGTACTTTAGCTGTGTCATTCCAGTAGCGTACAAAACCATTTTTATTAACGTAATTGGCTGCTAAATCACCGTAATCATACACACCTGTGTCACCGGTAGAATAATCATCCCAAGTACCTTTAGAAGCAAGTTTCCCATCACTACCTGGTTTGCAAGGTTGATATTGTCCGTTATTTTCTTTTCCACAACTTTTCCAGCCACGTCCGTAAAAAGGTACGCCTAATACTAGTTTATCCACTGGAACACCTTCATTGGTATAAACGTCTATAGCACCATCTACGTAAAAATTCGTATTTGCTGCTGGGTCATTTGGATCCTTGTATAGAGCTGCATTATGATTAGAAGTAGCTTCCCATCCACCGTGGAAATCATATGTCATAATATTAATCCAATCGAGTATTTGAGAAATTTTCTTTAGCTCTGTATGATCAGCGTAGCGTTGACTTGCACCTGACGCGATTGTTAGTAAATATTGTTTGCCATCTTCAGCACCTGCTTTATTCAAAGCATTTCGGACGTCTTGAAGAAGAAGAGTGAAATTTTGTTTATCTTCAGGACGATAACTACCACCAGGAATTGTTTCAACGCCCGGATATTCCCAGTCTAAATCTACGCCATCAAATCCATATGCGCGAAGAAAAGCTACTGTAGATTCGGCAAATACTTTTCTTGTCTTTTCATCAGCGGCCATATCAGAAAAGCGGTTAGACCAAGTCCAGCCACCAACGGAAATTATTGTTTTTAAATGAGGATATTTAGCTTTTAATCGTTTTAGTTCTCCGAAATTTCCGCAACGGGCATATTTATCGCAATCTTCCCAAGTTGTACCTGAGCCAGGATACGATTTGGTAACATCAGCCCATGGTTCACCGAGTACGAGAGTACCATTAGGAACCTCTTTATTTTGCAATGGTACACCAGATTCTTTACAGTTCCACGTTTGTTTATTTGGATTATCCGGATGGGTAGAAGGATTTCCATGTTTTCCATTCCAACAAATATCCGCGAAAGCATAGTTAAGGTGAGTAAGTTTTGATGCATCAATGTCAGCAACTTGATAATTACGTCCGTAAACGCCCCACGAAGGAAAGTACCCAACAATTTTTTGACTTTGCTTTGGTGAATCTGCTAATGCGAGATTTGGAGTAATAAAATTTGTGAGAAAAAGAGGTAAGAAAAGTAGTAGAGATAGTAATAGCAGTGTGAATTTTTGAGACCTCATAGCCATTTCTCCTTTCAAAATAAAAGATATATTTAAAGGCATACGCCAATAAATCAAAATGAATCTAGACGTATGAAACGTCTAGATAAAATGATCAGACATCACGAAGTCTATACAAGGGAGCTGGGGGTGATTAAATCGTAACAAATGTAAGATTTAGTGTAAACGCTTTATTAAGTTGAAAAAGACTTTCTCAATACAAAAAGGCTTGAATACAAACTATATATGAAAACGAAAGGTCGGTATGGGAGGAAATAGCTCATTATAAATAAATTTGAGAAAAAATTGTATGGAGCCAATTATTAAAGACGTAGAAAGATAAGGAAATATCATGTAAAATAATAGTAAAAATATGTAAAGGAGGGAATAGTGTGGATGTGTTTTTGAACATTGCTGAAGAAAAAATTCGCCAAGCAATACGGAATGGTGATCTTGATTATCTTCCGGGAAAAGGAAAACCACTACAATTAGAAGATTTTTCAATGGTACCTCCAGAACTTAGAATGAGTTATAAAATTTTAAAAAATGCGGGAATGATTCCACCAGAGATGGAACTACAAAAAGATATATTAAAAATAGAGGATCTAATTGCCTGCTGTTATGATGAAGAAGAGAGAAAGAAATTACGAGAAGAGTTAACAATAAAAACGTTACGTTTTCAGCAGGTAATGGAAAAGAGAAAGATTAAAGATAGTTCAGCTTTTCGTATGTATCAAGACAAAGTATTTCGTAAATTACGCTAAGAGGGATAAGATGACTACATTTAAAACGATAGAAGAAATAGCGACCTATATCGAAGAACAACAATTGGTACTTCTGTTTATTAAAACGGAAAATTGTGGTGTTTGTGATGTTATGCTAAGAAAAGTAAATTGCGTATTAGAGAATTATGATTACGTAGAGAAAATAGAGATATTACTACAAGACATGCAAGAGATTGCGGGGCGATATGCCGTATTTACAGGACCGACAATTTTATTATTTTATAATGGAAAAGAGATCCTTCGAGAATCGCGCTTCATTTCACTTGAAAATCTAGAGAGAACCATTCAATTATTCGAGGAATAAGGGAGGCTTTTATATGGAATTTATTATCGTCATACTATTATTTGTTGTAGTTGGAATAATCGTAACAGCAGTTCGATCGAACAAAAAGAAGGTAAATCTTACAAAACAAAATAACATCCATAATTCATCTAACAGCTCATCACCATTATTTTTCTTTGCTGGATCTGATAATGATAGCTCGCATGATGGCGGTTCACATGATTGTGGAGGGTCTTTTGGGGGAGATAGCGGGGGAAGCTGCGGTGGTGGTGATTGATGAAAATGCGCCTTATATAGGCGTATTTCTTTTTAAACAAACGTTTGATTAGTTGGCTTACATATGCATAAACACAGTTAAACAAACGTTTGATTAATATTTTTAACATACTAAGGGGAATGGAAATGAAAAGGGAACCGAGAGTGAAAAATAAGGGGAAAGTAGTGTTATTTTTATTAGCTGCGGGAGGCGTATTTCTTGTTAAATTAACATTTAAATTTGGAACAATACATATGATTCGAACTTGGTTTGAAAGTACATTTTCTTAAATAAGGAATATAGCCTCTTGCGATAGAGGTTTTTGATTTGTTATTATTAGACTGAACGGTCGGTTTAAAGAGGTGTGAATATGAGAAGAAGCGCAGAAGAGATAAAGAAAGAAATTGCATATAAAGCAGAAAGTCTATTTTCACAGAAGGGCTACGCAGCTACATCTATGGAAGAGATTTGTGAAATTACAGAGCGAAGTAAAGGAAGTATTTATTATCACTTTAAAAGTAAAGAAGAATTATTTTTATTTGTAGTGAAACAGCATACGTATGATTGGGTTGAAAAATGGAATGAAAAAGAGAAGTTGTATAGTACTAGTACTGAAAAACTATATGGTCTCGCGGAATATCATGTAGAGGACATACAGCAACCAATTTCAAATGCAATAGAGGAATTCTCTATGAGCCAAGTTGTAAGTAAAGAGATTCTGGATGAACTGTTAGCTTTAACTAGAGAATCATATGTTATGTTTGAAAAATTAATTGAAGCAGGTATACAGTCTGGAGAGTTCCGTGAAGATAATACTCGTGATCTTATGTATATTGTGAACGGATTATTATCAGGGCTTGGAGTACTTTACTACGAGTTAGATTATAAAGAGCTGAAACGTATTTATAAAAAGGCAATAGATGTATTGTTAAAAGGAATGGCAGCTGAATAATAAGTCAGTTGCTTTTCTTACAAAACAAATTAGACCGAACGGTCGGTTTATGGAAGGGGAATGAAAGTGAAAGCTTTATTTAAAAACCGAGCATTTATGCTCGTTATGGCATCTGATATTTTACAACAATTTGCAATTTGGATCAGAAATATGGCTCTTTTATATTTCATAATGGAGCGGACAAATAATGATCCAGTTTCAGTGTCTCTATTATCTGTCATGGAGTATGCACCTATCTTTATTTTCTCGTTCATTGGTGGTGCATTAGCAGATCGCTGGAATCCGAAAAGAACAATGGTCGCTGGAGATGTGTTGAGTGTACTGTCTATTATAGGAATTGTCCTGTTGTTAAAGCTGGATTATTGGCAGGCTATATTTTTTGCAACACTCATTTCCGCGATTGTAGGTCAGTTTTCTCAGCCCTCATCTTCGCGTATATTTAAGCGCTATGTAAAAGAAGAAGAGGTAGCAAATGCGATTGCATTTAACCAAACATTACAGTCATTATTTCTAATTTTTGGGCCAGTGGTAGGATCGCTTGTGTATACACAACTTGGTTTATTTACGTCACTATATAGCTTAATCATTTTATTTTTGTTATCTGCTATCGCCCTTTCATTTTTACCAAAATGGGTTGAAAAAGAGAAAGTGGCAAGAGATTCATTAAAAAATGATATAAAAGAAGGATGGAAATACGTTCTTCACACGAAAAATTTACGTATGATTACGATCACTTTTACTATTATGGGTTTAGCTGTTGGATTAACGAATCCATTAGAAGTATTCCTTGTAATTGAACGTTTAGGCATGGAAAAAGAAGCTGTTCAATATTTAGCAGCAGCTGATGGAATAGGTATGTTAATCGGTGGTATTGTTGCTGCAGTTTTCGCTTCAAAAGTGAATCCGAAAAAGATGTTCGTATTCGGTATGAGCATATTAGCGATGTCATTTTTAGTAGAAGGGCTATCTACATCATTTTGGATTACTAGTTTCATGAGATTTGGAACAGGTATTTGTTTAGCTTGTGTTAATATCGTTGTCGGTACGCTTATGATTCAACTTGTACCAGAAAATATGGTTGGAAGAGTAAACGGGACGATTTTACCACTGTTTATGGGGGCAATGCTAATTGGAACTTCACTAGCTGGAGGATTAAAGGAACTAACTTCACTAGTTATTGTGTTTTGTATAGCAATGGCACTTGTTTTATTAGCGATAGGGCCAGTTCTACGTATGCAAATAAAGAAAGAAGATGTCGTTAATAAAGAGAAACTAACAAATTCGTTAGCTTCGAAATAACTATTTTAAGGGAGCAAAATTGCTCCCTTTTTCTTTGAGGAACTTTTGACAACTATATGAGCCAATTATATACTGATGTTGTAAAAACGATTTTACAGGTTAGGAGCAATGGTGTGAAAAATCAAATCTATGAATTACGCACTGAAAATAATATTTCACAAGGCGCATTAGCTGATAAATGCAAGGTTTCTAGACAGACGATAAATGCAATTGAGAATAATAAATATGATCCAAGCTTAGCGTTAGCATTCCGTTTAGCTGAAGTATTAGGAACAACTGTTGATAAATTATTTTTGTACAAGCAGTAGAGTCGTTTATTATAAGGCGCACCGTTAAAAATAAAAAAGATCCTCTTCTCATGAGAAGAGGATCTTTTCTTATAGTGTTTTAGTCTTTGGACTAGTTGGTGTAACGGATGTATTATTTTCTGGAACTCTAGTTAATAAGAATCCACCGATAATAAACAGAACAATAATACTAAGAACACCAGCGTTTGTTTTTCCTGTTAATTGCGTTGTAACACCGACTAATACCGGGCCCATAATTGCGGCGAACTTACCAAAGATATTATAAAATCCGAAGAATTCATTAGCAGATTCTTTTGGTACTAGTTTTGCAAAGTATGAACGACTTAGTGCTTGAATACCACCTTGAGATGTAGCAACTAACATTGCTAAAATCCAAAAATCAAGTGTCGTTTTTAAGAAATAAGCATATATGCAAATGATGATATAAATAATGATACCGACATATAGCATTTTTTTACCTGTAAATGTTGCTGATAATTTTCCATATAATAAAGCAAATGGACAAGCGACAATTTGTGTTACAAATAATATGATTAATAGATTCGTTGCACTGATACCGAGATCTGTTCCGTAAGCGGTGGACATGGTAATAATTGTATCGACCCCATCAATATAGAAAAAGTAAGCGATTAGGAACATGAATACAGTTTTATATTCTTTAATATTTTTAAAAGTAGCAGCAAGGCGTTTGAAGCTCATTGTAATTGGTCTAGGGTGACGTTCAATATAGTGCTTTTGCTCTACGTTTTTTAGCATTGGAATCGTAAATAACCCCCACCAAAGAGCTGTTATCGCAAATGAAATTTGACTAGCAATACCAACAGATAAAGGGATAGTTCCTTTTTGAGAAAGAATAATAAGAGCGATACAACCGATGAAAGGAATAGTACTCCCAATATAGCCTAATGCGAAACCTCGCGTAGAAATTCGATCCATTCTATCTTCAGAAGTGACATCTACTAAAAATGCATCATAAAAAATGTTTGCTCCAGCAAAACCGACTAAGGCGAGCATATAGCATCCTAATAATAAGTACCACTGAGATGTTGGAACGACTGCTAACATACTTGTAAATACGATACCGAGTCCAAAGAAGAATGTGAAAAATCGTTTTTTAAATCCTTTATAATCAGCAACTGTGCCGAGAATAGGAGCAAGTATAGAAATTAAAAGTGTAGCGAACGAGTTTGCATATCCCCAATATGCTGTTGAAGTTGCCCCGGATAGTCCAGCTTCTTTTGCAGCTGCTTTAAAGTAAATTGGAAATAATGCAGTTGTAATGACGAGCGAATATACCGAGTTCGCCCAATCGTATAATATCCAGCTTTTTTCTTGTCTGGACATTTTTTTCATATAATGTTCCCCCTTAAATTTGTTTTACTAACAGTGTACAAAAATAAAAATTATAAAAAGAGAAACAGTGATGAATTTTACATAACTTTTACATATATACACAGTTCTTTACAATTGGAGTAAATCCTCTACAATTGCTCCGTCTGTTTCGCCTAAGTGTAAACCGAGTAGTCTAGCGATAGTTGGACCTTCATCAATAAGTCTCATATACGGGACGGTAACGCCGGTTTTTATTCCTTTTCCAGCAGCGATAAAAATTGTTTCATAGTTAGGTTTTGTTGGAGAGTATCCATGCGTACCAAATGTATATTTTTTACTAGGCGTAACATCTTTTTCAGTAATTTCTTTTATAAAATCTCCTGTATAGTTTTCAGTGAAATAATACCCCTCTTGCGCTTCTAACATAAATAAACAATTACCATCTGCACCGCAGTCTTTCGCAGCTTCATCATGAAGTATAAATTCAATTCCATTCTGTTTATTTTGCAGCAGTTCTTCAAGGAGTAGTTGTACTTCTCGAATTGTATCCGTATCATTTTTGTCTTTCACATATACATAGGCAGAGCCATCACAACTTTGGCAATAGGCTTTCCAGTCTACTAATTTGCCTTTTTTATTAAGAGATATAAGTCCTCTTTGATGGAATAGCACATTTAATTGGATGGATTTGTTTTCACTTAAAGCGCTATGATCACCAAGGGCAATAATTGTACTTTCTTCGTATAGATCACTGTCTTTTAAAGTTTGAATAATTTTCCCTAGCCGCTCATCATGTCTATGAATTGCAGCTATTGTTTCGTTAGATTCAAAGCCATGATAATGTCTTTGCGTGTCTAAATCAGTGAAATGTACGAACATAACATTAGGCTTTTTCGTCTGAATGGTGTGTACAGCAGAGGCGAGGACGAAATCATCCAGCTCTGGTTGTGATAAACCATTTCTTATATGGCCGAAACGACGATTTAAATCTAATTGGTATAGTGGGCTACCGCTAAATAAGGAAACTAACACTTGATTTTGCCACGGTCTATTGGGGAAAATTTCTGGTAAATTGTAATCAATGTTTGCTCTCCCAGTAACAGGCCATAGAAGGGCAGCTGTCGTTAAATTTGCTTTACGCGCTTCATCATACAATGTTGTTCCTTTTATCGATTTTCGGTACCAATGCCAATCAGGTGATTCACGTCCTGGTTGAAGTAACGTATTACTAACAACACCGTGCTTGTTAGGATAATTACCGGTTACGATTGTTGAGTGGCTTGGATATGTTACAGAAGGATAAATTGGTTCTACTTTTTCGACAACCGTGCCCTTTTTTATTAGAGATTGGAAATGAGGTAGTTTTTGTAGTATAGGAAAATCTAAAGCTGATAAACAGTCGAATGATAAAATAATGACACGATTCGTTAATGCTTTATCGATAAAGTAATCCTCCTAATTATATAAAACCTATTCTTATATATTACTATTAATACCTAGTAATAAAAATATGTTTTCGAATAAAATTTATTGTTTATTTTCAGAAAAATTAAACATATAATAAGTATAAGGGAATCTACGGACGGAGGGAATAGTATGGACTGGTTAGATGGATTCGGTATATTTTACATCATTGGTGGCATCACAATTCTCCTTGTATTTGCTATTTCATATTTACTAAAGAAACGTTTTCCAGACAAACAGTTTGATATTATATTTGCACTGATTGTAATACTTCTTTGCTTAGCATCATTTCCTGTTACCATGATGGTTATTGGTGGGTGGGAAGGAATGGGATATGGATTTATTGGTTTCTTCGTTCTACTAGGTACACTTATTGGTATGATTGCACATCAACTTGTAAAAATCTCTCGAAAAAGCTACGTATAAAACTGTAAAAAACGAAAAGAATATATAATAATAAGAAAATTAGCTATTGTTTTAAAAAAGAATTTGTATTATGATAATCAACAAATTTATTTCATTATAACGATGAAAAAGGACTAGTACATGTTCAACCTTTTTAGCAGAGAGAGAATCCGCCAGGCTGAAAGATTCTTAAAAAGGCAATATGGAACCTGCCTTTGAGTTCTGCATATGCAGCGGGAATTTCCCGTTATCAAGAAGAGAGCATATACAATTTTTGTGTATGAATCAGGGTGGTAACGCCGGCAAAGCTCGGTCCCTATTTAGGGACGCGGGCTTTTTTGTATTTTCTGGAAGAAGGAGGAAGACTGACTATGGCAAAAGAACAAGTGCAAGCCATTACGAAGATGGAAGAGGACTTTGCGCAGTGGTATACCGATATTGTAAAAAAAGCCGAACTGGTTGATTATTCAAGTGTAAAAGGGTGCATGATTTTACGTCCATATGGTTATGCCTTATGGGAGAATATGCAGAAGGTGATGGATGAGAAGCTAAAAGAAACTGGCCATGAAAATGTATATATGCCAATGTTTATCCCAGAGAGTTTATTGCAAAAAGAGAAGGATCATGTTGAAGGGTTTGCTCCTGAAGTAGCATGGGTTACGCATGGCGGAGATGAAAAGTTAGCGGAAAGACTTTGTGTACGTCCTACATCTGAAACTTTATTCTGTGAGCATTTTTCAAAAATTGTGCAATCCTATAATGATTTGCCAAAATTATACAACCAGTGGTGTTCAGTAGTTCGTTGGGAGAAGACAACTAGGCCATTCCTTCGTACGACAGAATTTTTATGGCAAGAGGGTCATACAATCCATGAAACAGCAGAAGAATCGCAGGCTGAAACATTAAATATTTTAAACTTATATGCTTCTTTCTGTGAGGATTATTTAGCGATACCAGTTATTAAAGGACAAAAAACAGAAAAAGAGAAGTTTGCTGGAGCAAAGGCAACTTATACAATTGAAAGCTTAATGCATGATGGGAAAGCACTTCAAACAGGAACATCCCATAACTTTGGAACGAATTTCTCTGAAGCATTTGATATTAAATTTTTAGATCGTAACGGTAAGTGGCAATATGTACACCAAACATCTTGGGGTGTATCAACAAGAATGATAGGTGGGCTAATTATGGTTCATAGCGATAATAATGGACTTGTAATGCCACCAAAAGTTGCTCCAGTGCAAGTTGTTATCGTACCAATTGCTCAGCATAAAGAAGGAGTTTTAGCGAAAGCAACAGAGTTACAAGGACATATTCAAAAAGTTGCACGCGTGAAAATAGATGCTAGTAATAAAACACCGGGCTGGAAATTTAATGAGTATGAAATGAAGGGCATTCCAATTCGATTAGAAGTTGGGCCTAAAGATATTGAAAAGAATCAAGTTGTACTTGTAAGAAGAGATACGAAAGAAAAAGAATTTATATCAATGGATCAATTAGAAGAACGTATTCCAGCACTACTTGAGGAAATTCATGACTCTTTATTTAATAAGGCAAAAGTATTTCGCGATGAGAATACGTATAGTGCGACGAATTTTGAAGAGATGAAACAAGTAGCTGATGAAAAGCAAGGATTTATTAAGGCAATGTGGTGCGGAGAATTAGCTTGTGAAGAGAAACTAAAAGAAGAAGTTGGAGTATCTTCACGTTGTATGCCTTTTGAGCAAGAGCATTTAGCTGACGAATGTATTTGTTGTGGTAAAGAAGCTAAACAAATGGTGTATTGGGGAAAAGCGTATTAATAATCCTTCTGATAGGTGATAAAAAGGACTTTAGGCTGCATAATAAAATGCAACCTAAAGTCCTTTTAGTTTTTACAATTTATTTCATGTATTTTTTAGATGGAAGGATGTGTTTTATTTTGCGTTTTTACGGCGAATAAATAGTAACATACCAATTAGGAATGTTGAAAGCCCCATTAAAATAGATGCAGGATAATGTGTTGCCGTATTCGGTAACTTATCGCCTTGTTTTTTCGCATTATCTTTTACATTGCCACCTTGAGAGCCGTTTCCACTGCTATCGCCTTTAACACGGTTACCGCCCTGAGAGCCATTACCACCTTGAGAACTGCTATCGCCTTTAACACGATTACCGCCTTTAGAGCCATTGCCACCAGAGCCATTGCCACCAGAGCCATTGCCACCAGAGCCATTGCCACCAGAGCCATTGCCACCAGAGCCATTGCCACCAGAGCCATTGCCACCAGAGCCATTGCCACCAGAACCATTGCCACCAGAGCCATTGCCACCAGAACCATTGCCACCAGAGCCATTGCCACCAGAGCCATTGCCACCAGAGCCATTGCCACCAGAACCATTGCCACCAGAGCCGTTGCCACCAGAGCCGTTGCCGCCAGAACCGTTGTCACCAGAGCTACTGCCACCAGAACCGTTGCCGCCAGAACCGTTGTCACCAGAGCTACTGCCACCAGAACCGTTGTCACCAGAGCTACTGCCACCAGAACCGTTACCGCCGGAACCATTGCCGCCAGAACCGTTACCACCAGAGCCGTTACCGCCGGAACCATTGCCACCAGAGCCACTGCCACCAGAACCGTTACCGCCGGAACCATTGCCGCCAGAGCCGTTACCGCCGGAACCATTGCCACCAGAGCCACTGCCACCAGAACCGTTACCGCCGGAACCATTGCCGCCAGAGCCGTTACCGCCGGAACCATTGTCGCCAGAGCCACTGCCGCCAGAACCATTGCCGCCAGAACCGTTGTCACCAGAACCACTATCGTTCTGAGAACCGTTATTTCCTGGAGGTTTATTATTATCCTTTGAGTTTCCTTCTGCAAAATGATCACTATTTTGTACAATAGCGTTTGTTAATGGGCGGAAGTTTTCAGTTGCAGCATTACCAATATTTAAACCGCTAAAAAAAGATAAAGAGAGTGTTGATGCTAAAATGAAGATTTTCGTCATGGTTTTCCTCCTAAGAAATTAATATTCCATCTAAAATACATCCCTTTGTAATATTTCTTAGGAAAAAGAGTTTTATGCAAAAAAAACTATATATAGAAAAAGGTGGTGTATTTCTCAAAGCAGAAAAGAGTTAATGTAGATTTCCTACAAATAGTAGAGGCGGAGAATTTACATTCAGAACGGTAGAGGAAGTGGCAGTAGATGAAAGAGTATATAGCGTTTGATATTGGCGGTACGGAAATTAAGTATGGCATTGTTTCAGAAATAGGGAGAGTATTAAAGCGTAAAACAGTTGCAACAGAAATTCATTTAGGCGGAGAACAAACTATTCAAAAACTTATATATGTATCAAAAAAAATAATGAATGAACATACTATTGCAGGAATTGGTATTAGCACCACGGGGATTGTTGATATTAATAAAGGAATTGTGACGGGAGGTGCGGATCATATTCCGGGATATCGTACTATTCCTATTATTGATAGATTGCAAGAGATATTAAAAGTTCCAGTATCGATTGACAATGATGTGAATTGTGCAGCGTTTGGAGAAAAATGGAATGGTAGTGGAAGAGAGAAAGAGAACTTTATTATGCTCACCCTTGGAACAGGGATTGGGGGAGCGATTTTTATAGACGGAGAATTGTACCGAGGGCATTCATTTAGTGCTGGTGAATGGGGGAATATGTTAATAGAAGGAAAACCGTTTGAAGAGGTTGCCTCGATTTCAGGATTAATTCGTCTTGTCAGAAAATATAAAGGCAAAGGTGAGTGGAATGGGAGATTAATTTTCGAGTTGTATGATAAAGGAGATCGGGAAGTTGCTCAAGCAGTTAGGATCTTCTTTAAACATTTGGCAATCGGAATTAGTAATCTTGCTTATATTTTCAATCCAGAAAAGATTATTATTGGTGGAGGAATTACCGATAGAGGAAATGAGTTTTTAAAAGAAGTAAAAGAAGAGGTCAGTAAATACTTAAATCAAGAGATTTATAATAATTGTGAGATTGAACTTGCACAAAACGGTAATTGTGCAGGAATGATTGGTGCTATTTACCACTTCTTACATCATCATAAGTAAATTATATGAATGTTTTCATATAACTGAGAATTTATCCTTTTTATCGCTAGGTAAATAATGCTACAATATAAGAGAAGAATACAATATTTTCCGATTTGGAAAATGCTTTGTAGAAAGGGAGAAACTTCATGCCTATTATTTTAGAAAAAGGTCAAAAGATCGATTTAACGAAAGGACAACCAAAAGTAGCAAAACTACAGGTTGGCTTAGGCTGGGATCCAATTGGGCAATCAGGTGGATTTCTGTCTTCATTATTTGGAAGTAAACCAAATGTAGATTGTGATGCATCTGTTGTTATGTTAGAAGGAGATCGTTTTTTAAACAAAAATGATTTAGTTTACTTCGGAAATAAACTTTCTACTTGTGGTAGTATTATTCATTCAGGAGATAATTTAACAGGTGAAGGCGCTGGTGATGACGAAACAATTTTCGTAGAATTACATAAAGTTCCGAGCCGTATTAATCGTTTAGTATTCGTTGTAAATATTTATGACTGTGTAAATCGTCGTCAAGATTTCGGGATGATTCGTAATGCATATATTCGTATTCAAAACCCGCAAACTGGTGAAGAATTAGCACGCTATAATTTATCGGATAATTATGCTGGCAAAACGACTCTAATTGCAGGTGAAATGTATCGTCACGGAAGTGAATGGAAGTTTTCAGCTGTTGGAGAAGGCACACAAGATAAAAACTTAAGTGAGATTGTATCACGTTATCAATAAAATAAACCGAGGAGGAATTGAATATGGCATCAATTTCATTGAAAAAAGGACAAAAGGTAGACTTAACAAAAACGAATCCGGGTCTTTCAAAAGTTCTTGTAGGACTAGGTTGGGATACGAATCGTTATGACGGACAAAACGATTTCGATTTAGATGTTAGTATTTTCTTAGTAGGCGCTAACGGTAAAGTTTCAGGTGCAGAGGATTTCGTCTTCTATAATAACCCAAAAGGTGCGAATGGTGCTGTCGAGCATTTAGGAGATAACCGAACTGGCGAAGGTGAAGGCGATGACGAATCGATCAAAGTAGATTTGAAAAATGTACCTGCACATATCGAACGTATTTGTTTCACAATTACAATCTATGATGGAGAAGGTCGTAGCCAAAACTTCGGACAAGTTTCTAACTCTTTCGTACGTATTTTAGATGAAGAAAAGAATGCAGAATTAATTCGTTACGATTTAGGAGAAGATTTCTCTATTGAAACAGCCGTAGTAGTAGGTGAATTATACCGTCATGCAGGTGACTGGAAATTCAATGCAATCGGAAGTGGATTCCAAGGTGGATTAGCGTCTCTATGTAATAACTTTGGTTTAGACGTAGAGTAATAGATTTAATTTATATATCCATCGGTGAAATGTATGTTTACCGATGGATATATTTTTAAAGATAAAAATATAGAGGTGAATATAGATGGTTATTCAATTACAAAAAGGACAGAAAATTGATTTGGGTAAGACAAGCCCTGGTTTAACAAAAGCAGTAATTGGTCTTGGATGGGATATTAAATCTTATGACGGTGGATCAGATTTCGATTTAGATGCATCTGCCTTTTTATTAGATGCAAACGGAAAATGTACGAAGGAAACTGATTTTATCTTCTATAATAATTTACAGTCTCCTTGTGGATCTGTTTTACATACAGGAGATAACCGTACAGGTGAAGGTGAAGGTGACGATGAGCAACTTGTTGTGGACTTAAAGAAAGTTCCAGCAGATGTGCACAGAATTGCTATTACAGTTACGATTTATGATGCAGAAGGCCGTAGTCAAAACTTTGGACAAGTAGGAAATGCGTTTGTTCGTTTAGCAAATGAAGAGACGAATGAAGAAGTTCTTCGTTTTGATTTAGGGGAAGATTTCTCCATTGAAACAGCAGTTGTCTTTTGTGAATTATACCGTCATAATGGACAGTGGAAGTTTAATGCAGTAGGAAGTGGATTCCAAGGTGGTTTAGGTGCGCTTGTAAGAGCGTATGGCTTGGATGCATAGAAAGGAAACGATATTCGTTTCCTTTTTTTGACCTTTCTATAAATCTAGCAAAGAATAGGGGATAAAGGTAAGATGAGTATTTTGCAAGGAATCCTTGATACGTATGCTCAGTTTTTCGACTTGGACATGTGGATTAAAGTGTTGCAAGATCCAGTATCTTGGGGATTAATAGGTACACTTGTTGTACTTGAAGGTTTGTTATCTGCCGATAACGCACTTGTGTTAGCAGTAATGGTAAAACACCTTCCGGAAGAAAAACGTAAAAAAGCATTATTCTATGGACTTATTGGAGCTTATGTGTTCCGCTTTATTGCGATTGGAATTGGAATGTTCTTAATTAAATTATGGTGGGTAAAACTTCTTGGTGCACTTTACCTTGCTTGGTTATCAGTAAAATACTTTATTGATAAGCGTAAAGGTGCAAGTGAAGAAGACGAAGCTCACGGTATGAATCAAAACAGTATTTTCTTTAGAATGTTCGGTGTCTTCTGGGGAACAGTTGCGATGGTTGAATTAATGGATATCGCGTTCTCTGTAGATAGCGTACTTGCTGCATTTGGTGTATCTAATGAAGTTTGGATTTTATTATTAGGCGGAATGCTAGGTATTTTAATGATGCGTGGTATCGCTGGTGTATTCTTAAAATTGTTAGAGCGTATTCCAGAGCTTGAAACGACAGCATATATTTTAATCTTAATTATCGCATCGAAGATGCTATTGTCTCTAATTGATATTCATATTAGTCATACACTGTTCTTCATTATTTTAGTTGTAGCATTTGGAGCAACATTTATAATTCACTACATGAAGAATTCTGGACAAGCTAAAGAAGAAGTTGCAGCTACTAAAGAAGACAATAAATAATTGAAATGGGTTTGCTCGTTTTACGAGCGCCCATTTTTTATAACCAAAAATAGTTTATAATAGAAGAAAGATTTAGAAAAAACGTAAATGTTTTTGGAGGTGAACTGTTGTGTTTTCACGTTTTACACTTCAACCATATGCATTAAAAGATGAATCAGATTTAAAGCAATTTGAAACACTTTTAGAAAAACGCCCACAATATGAGCTGACAGAGAATGAAATGAAATTTAGTTATATAGCATGTCGAATCCTTGGCGTTCCTAATGATGTAGATGAATATTTTAATGAACTGTTTGATTATAGTGAAGCGAAAGGAATCGAAGTTTTACACGAACAAAATTTAAACAAAGTGATTGATTCGGAAAAGCTTCGTCATATTCAAGAAGTGTTCGGATTACATCAAGAAGCACCAAATGGTCTGACAGTAAATAGGCTAGTTGCACATTTATCTGGGAAACAACTTTTACCGAAAGTAGACAATCCTGATTTACAGCATTACATACATGCGACGTTCATTTCAGTATTGAAATTATATGAGAAACAACATAATCAGTCGTTAAAGACAGAAGGTTTCCGTCGTTTCTTAATCGACATAATTAAACTAAGCGAAAATTACGTAGCGAAGTGGTTCTCTACGATTAATTATAAGAAACAAATGCCGCGTATCGTTTGGTATGGTGATGCACAGGAAAGCCGTATATATTTCTTATATTTTCTTATTATGCTCGGTTGTGATGTGCTTTATTATCACCCCGAAGGAAAAGATGGATTTGAAAATATTGATGAAGAGGGAAGAACTTTTGTTGTATCTCATCCGGGTCGCATTTCGCTTGAACCATTCCCTGATCGTCGACGTGAGCGTGTTGCAACAGTAGCGTATCAAGCTTCGAAAGAAATTGAACAAGTACTTCACCACGATAATTCACTATTATATAAACCGTGGCAATTTCGTTCGTATACACCTGTAGCACGTACGTTAAAAACGACATATGATGAACTCTTTTTAATTACGAAAGAAAAGGCATTTGTACGTCCAACATTCTTTGTTGAAAATAAACATATTTATATTCCTTCTTTATTTGCGAAAATATCAGGCGTTTCAAAGAATGATAAAGAATATTTTCAACGATTAAAGGTTGTTACATCATTTGATAACAGTTTATTAATTAATACATTCCCATTTACGAAAGAGCAAAAAGCAAATTTCCAATATCATTATCGAGATGCATTGGACCGAGCTGGGAAATTACATCCTGATCTAATTATGAATAGCCATTGGTGGCCGCATAAGCGTTTACCGGAAGGTTTACAACATGGGATTGCAGAGGCGATTATCCATACGTGCGAAAGTGAAATATGCAAACCAATTGCGAAAGAAACGAAACAAGATGTAGCACTGTATGTTTTCGCACAACTTTCTCAAATACCACCTAATATTTTAGAACAGCTTGAGAAATTTGATTATTCACAAGATGTACCGAAAATTGTTATATTTAATAATGAGAAGAGTGGAGAATTAACTCGTTCTGACGCTGTTTTATTACTATTTTTGAATCAAATTGGAGTAGATGTATTCCATTTCAATCCCACGGGCAGAAACGATATTGAACCGTATGTTGAAGCAGGAGCATTCGATTCCCATTGGCTTGAAGAAGTTAATTTCGATCTTGAGTTTCATGGCTCATCAGCCTATAAAAATTTATCACAAACAATAAAAGGACTATTTCGTCCATTTTTATAAGGAAAGGGAGAATACCATATGAATAACCCAGTCGTACTAGATTCGAAAACTGAATTGAATGAGCAAACCGCACAAGATGTTCGCTTGCAACTTAGACAAGATGCAGATGTGCAACGTATTTATAACGCAGTAGATATTAAAGATCAACTGGAATTAATTGAACTTGGAAAAGAACCTTCTATGGAAATTTCACGTTTCGCTGATCAAATTTTACATACAATGTCTCTATCAAAGATAGAAGATTCTGGTGAATTGTTAAAGCAACTTGGTAAAATTATGGACAGATTTGATAGTAAAGACTTTGCGGAAGAAAAAAGTGGTTTCTTCTCGCGCATGTTCAAAAAAGCGGATAAAATGATAGAACAAATCTTTAGTAAATATCAAACGATGGGCCGCGAAATTGATAAAGTTTATGTGGAAATTACGAAGTACCAAGATGAGATGAAAAAATCAATTGGTACGTTAGATGGCTTGTATGAGCAAAACTTAAAATATTATTTAGACTTAGAGAAGTATGTAGTAGCAGGAGAAATGTTATTAGAGCGTTTAAATACAGAATTAGTTCCGATGTATGAAGAGCGCGTGCGTAATAATGATCAATTAGCAGGTATTGAATTAGAGTCGCTTAAAAACTCGGTT
The DNA here is from genome assembly GCF_038005425.1 of Bacillus sp. FSL K6-0268. Lineage (NCBI taxonomy): Bacteria > Bacillati > Bacillota > Bacilli > Caryophanales > Bacillaceae > Bacillus > Bacillus sp. FSL K6-0268. Next base: position 3,026,627 of record NZ_JBBOTF010000001.1, on the reverse strand, counting down.
GAAATTTTAGAGCAACGTATTGATGATTTAGAAAAAGCTCGTATGGTTGCGCTACTTACAGCACCACAAATTCGCATGATTCAACGTGGTAATAATAAATTAATTGGTAAAATCAATACAGCATTTATTACGACGATTCCTATCTTTAAAAATGGTATCATTCAAGCAGTAAATGCGAAACGTCAAAAGCTTGTTGCAGATTCTATGGCTGAACTTGATCGCCGTACAAATGAATTACTTAAGAAAAATGCACAAAATATCGCAACGCAAAGTGTAGAAGTAGCGAGATTATCAGGTTCTTCTAGTATTAAAATGGAAACACTTGAGGAAACTTGGAACATTATTTCAAGAGGTATGCAAGAAACACAACAAATTGAAGAACAAAATAAACGTGAGCGTGAAGAAAGTCGCAAGCGTATGGCTACATTAACAGAGAATATCAAAAAAGAATTACAAGGATAAATGAAAAGGCAATGAGGAATAGTCCTCATTGCCTTTTAGTTTCTCTTCACTAATTTAATAATTTCATTCACAACAAGTGGAATGATACTTAATAAGAGAACAAATCCCCAATCTCGCATCGTTAATGCATGTACACCGAATATATTTGCAAGGGGCGGGATGGAGATGATACAAACTTGCATAAGAACACCGATAAGAAGGGAGAAGACTAAATATTTATTTGTAAAGATCCCAATTGAAAAAATCGATTTCGTTCTTGAACGCAAGTTAAATGAATGAACAAGCTGAGAAAAACTAAGAACGACAAATGCCATCGTTTGGGCATGTAATAGAGCATCCTCATCAATTCGCTCTGGGAAAAGAGGGAATAAATTTGTATCTCCAGTATAGAATTTTGCTCCGGCGATAAAGGCTATTAACGTTAAAATCCCAATGACAGCCCCATTGAAAATAAGAAAAGGAACGCTACCACTAAATAGGCTTTCTTTCGCATGTCGTGGTTTTTCCTTCATCACATCTGGATCTTCAGGATCAACCCCAAGTGATAATGCAGGCAGTGTATCTGTAATTAAATTTACCCACAAAATATGAATAGGTCGTAGGGGTGTTGCCCAGCCAAGTAAAATCGCTAAAAATAAAGCGATAATTTCTCCAAAGTTACAAGAGAGTAGGAAGAGAATTGATTTTTTTATGTTACGATAAATATTTCTACCTTCCTCAACAGCTTTCACGATAGATGAGAAATTATCATCTGTTAACACGACATCAGCTGCTCCTTTTGCGACATCTGTTCCTGTAATGCCCATCGCTACGCCAACATCAGCTTGCTTTAAAGATGGTGCATCATTGACACCATCACCAGTCATAGAAACGATATTTCCTTTTGCGCGTAATGCCTTTACAATTTTCACTTTATGCTCTGGAGAGACTCTAGCGAATACATTTAAATGATTAATTTTGCTAGCTAGTTCTGTATCTGAAATGTTATCTAATTCAGTTCCAATCATAATTTCAGATATTTCTTCAGCAATGCCAAGTTCTTTGGCAATTGCAAAGGCGGTATCTTTATGGTCACCGGTAATCATAACTGTGCGAATACCGGCTTTTTTACATTCTGTAATTGAATCTTTCACTTCAGTTCGCGGTGGATCAATCATACCGACAAGACCGATAAAGATAAGATTTTCTTCAAGATGATTTATATCCACATCGTTTGAATTGTATTTTTTAAATGCGAATGAAAGTACTCTTAAAGCTTCTTGAGACATTGCTCCGGCAGATTCTAATATTTGATTTTTATCAGAATCAGTTAAAATCTCGATTTTCCCGTTTTTAAAAATATGGTTACATCGAGGTAAGAGCTTATCGATAGCACCTTTCGTCATGCTATAGCAGTTTTCATCGTATGTATGCACGGTTGACATCATTTTACGATCTGATTCGAAAGGTAGCTCGTTAACACGTTCATGTATTTTTTCTAAATGATCTTTTTGCATGTTAAAAGTGCTTCCGGCCACCAGAAGAGCAATTTCAGTCGGGTCCCCGGTTTGTGATTCGTTATTGTAAGACGCATCATTACATAGCACCATATTCTCTAACAATAGACGTTGCGTATCATTATTTACATTCAAATGTTCTAAGTGATCGTATGTGTTATCACTATAAAAGTGAGTAACAGTCATTTTGTTTTGCGTTAATGTGCCTGTTTTATCTGAACAAATAATTGTGACAGACCCGAGAGCTTCAACAGCAGGAAGTTTACGGATGATGACGTTTTGTTTAATCATACGCTGCACACCAATTGCAAGAACGATGGAAACGATAGCTGGCAAGCCTTCTGGAATAGCTGCAACGGCTAAACTAATAGCAGTCATAAACATTTCTAGTGTATCTCGTCCTTGTAAAAAGCCGATGAGAAACATCACGATACAAATAGCTACAGCAACAAAGCCTAAATATTTTCCGACTTGTGCTAAGCTTTTTTGAAGTGGTGTCATATCATCGTCTGCTTCATGTAACAGGGTAGCAATCTTACCAATTTGTGAGTTCATTCCAGTTTCAACAGCAACACCGACGCCTCTTCCGTATGTTACAAGAGTAGACATAAAGGCCATGTTTTTTTGGTCGCCGAGTGGTACTTGCTCATCACTTTGCATGGAAGGGTGGTAGATTGCATCTTTATCAACAGGGACAGATTCACCAGTTAGAGCAGATTCTTCAACTTTTAAATTTGCGGTTTCGATAAGGCGTAAATCGCATGGGATATATCGTCCGGCGTCGAGCATAACGATATCCCCTGGAACGACGTGCTCAGATGGAATTTCTTTTAGTTCACCATTTCTCTTGACGATAGCTTTAGGCGTCGCCATCTTTTTCAATGCCTCTAAAGCTTGTTCTGCTTTCGATTCTTGGACAACACCGATAACAGCATTTAAAACTACAACGAGCGCGATAATACTGGCATCCGCCCATTCACCTACAAAGGCAGAAATAAGGGCAGCAATAATAAGGACATATACGAGGACGTCATTAATTTGGGCGAAAATACGCTGCCATAAAGTGCGTTTTTGTTTTGTAGCTAATTCATTAGAACCGTATTGCTTTAAACGGTCACTTACAATCTCATCTGTTAAACCGTGTTGTTCGTTTGTTTCTAGGTCAATTAATGTTTGATCTTTCGTCTTACTGTACCAATTGCTCATAAGTAAGCACCTCCAGTAAAAACAGTTAGCAATGGTAGTGTTGCTATTATTTGTGAGTAGTATGTATGGAGAAAAAATCTAAGATGAGGTTCTACTTCTATTGTACAATATTTTACAGTTGGTTGAGGGAAAGAGAAGAGTTGTCATGAATTTGTTGGAAATAAAAAAGAGCCTCATATAAGAGAGGCTTTTTTACTTTTTAATTAATGTACCTAATTCTTCTGTAATAGCTTGCATTTCACTAATGCTGAAAGTTTCACGTTTCATAACATGATCATAAATGTCACGTAAATCTTCGTACATTTCTTCGTTAAAACTAGCAGCTCTCATCGCTCCAGCATTAACCATACGTAATTTTTCTTTAATAGCTTCGACCATATATTCAACGTTTTCTTCTGACTTTACGGATAAATCCACCGAAGTGTCCCCCTTTAAAATAACATAAGGCTATCTTAACATTTTTTATCATTTTCGTTAATGAATCTTTTCAATCCTATTAAATTAGTAGGGATTTCCTTTATATTTAATAATTGGTTGTTTATACTATAAGTATATATGAAGAAATGCACCAAGAAGGGAAGAAACAAAAACATGGTTCAAGTATTGTTTGTTTGTCTTGGGAACATTTGCCGTTCTCCAATGGCAGAAGCGATTTTTCGAGATCTTGTCGTAAAAGAGGGACTCGAAGAGAAAATTGTCATTGATTCTGCAGGAACTGGAGATTGGCATGTTGGCCATCCGCCACATAAAGGAACACAAAAAATTTTAAAAGAAAATGCAGTCACTTTTGAAGGAATTAAAGCAAGGCAAGTAGAAAAAGAAGACTTAACAAAGTTTGATTATATTATTGCCATGGACAACAAGAATATAGCAGATTTAAAAAGTTTAGGTAAAACTGGAGGCTATATTGGTAGACTGTCCGACTTTGTTCCAGACGGTGGCTGGACAGACGTTCCTGACCCTTACTATACAGGGAATTTCCAAGAAGTATATGACCTTGTAACAGAAGGGTGTGCAAAGCTATTAGCTTTCATTCGAAATGAACAAGGAATATGAGGAAGCTTAGAAAGAAATACTTTCTAACATAAGAAATGAAAGGGTGAAGGAATATGGCAAAGAAAAATAATATTGCTCGAAACATTGCGATTGGTGTAGCGGCAGGTGTAGCTGTATCCATGTTAAAGAAAGAAAACCGTGAAAAAGTAAAAAATACAGCAGAAAAAGCAAAAACAAAGATGATTGAAATTGGTGAAAATGCAAAGATCAAAGAAAAAGTGCAAACTGTTACAGATAAAGGACGCGAACTTGCTGATTTCAATGTGGTAAAAGCGAAAGTAGCAGAAATTAAAAAATTAACGCCATCTGTTGTAGAGACGTTAAAAGAAACGAAAGAAATTTTTAGTAAGAAAAAAGTTGAGCCAGAAGAAAAGCCAGAAACGATTGAAATTCAAGCTGTATCTCCAAAGGTAGATGAGCTGAAAGCAGAAGAAGAGCCAGTAGTTGCTGAAGATGGTGGTATGAAAGAAGCGCGTGAATTATTTATAAAAGACTCAAATGCAGTGGAAAAAAAAACTGAAGCGTACATTGAGTTAAAGCAAGATAAAGAAGAGAAGAAAAGCGTTTAAACATATATGAGAAAAATTTTAGAAAAGGTGAGAAGAAATCGTACTTATTCGTTTGGTAAAGATTTATATGACCGGACGATGCGCGATGATGTAGCGGGCTTGGCAGCACAGCTCGCTTATTTCTTCTTGCTTGCAATTTTTCCTGGGCTCGTTTTCTTAATTACGCTTCTTGGATTTATTCCCATTCAAACAGAGGATGTGCTTAGTTTATTAGAGGTTTATGTACCAGATGATGCAATGAACTTAATTGAGGTAAATGTAGATAAAGTTGTAAACCAGCAAAATGGTGGTTTATTATCATTTGGTTTATTATCCATGTTATGGTTTGCCTCAAATGGTGTTAATGCGGTTATGAATGCTTTTAACCGAGCTTATGACGTGAAGGAAACACGTTCTTTTATTACAACAAGAGCGTTATCAATTGTGTTTACATTAGCTATTATTTTTATGATTGTCTTTGCGTTAATTGTTCCGGTATTCGGACAAGTTATTGGAGCAGCAGTGTTTAAAGCACTCGGTTTATCAGATAGTTTTTCTTTCGTATGGAGCATTACACGATTAGTAGCGAGTTTCTTCGTACTATTTGCTTTGTTTAGTTTCTTATATACATTTGCACCAGATCGAAAGTTAAAAAGAAGAGAAGTTATTTCAGGGGCGTTATTTGCTACTGTAGGATGGATTGTGGTGTCTTACTCATTTGCTTATTATGTAGATAAGTTTGCGAATTACGCCAATACATATGGTGGTCTCGGTGGTATCATTATTTTAATGTTATGGTTTTATTTAACTGGATGGGTAATTTTACTTGGCGGTGAAATTAATGGTTTACTCCACCATTATAGAACCGGTGACAATAATTCCCGTAATGAATAATGAGCTCTTGTTCCATAATAAAAAGGAACAGGGGGGATATTTCATGAGTAATAATAAAAAGAACCATAATAATAAAAGTAATAATAAACAAAAGAGCAGTTCGCATCCAAAGCATAAAACGAGTAGCAGTGCGAACGGTCATAATAGCTATCATTAAAAAAAAACGGGTCCTCTATGAGGGACCCGTTTTATTTGCTTCCTTTTAGTAATCGTAAGCCATTCAAAATGACAAGAATCGTACTTCCTTCATGGCCAATAACACCGAATGGAAGAGCTAAAAATTGCAAGAAGTTTGAACAAATTAGCATGGCAATAACGGCTAGCGAAAAGATTACGTTTTGCTTCACAATACGGTTCATTCGTTTTGATAAACGAATTGCTTGGGAAAGGCGAGATAGTTCGTTCTTCATCAGTACAACATCTGCAGTTTCTAAAGCTACATCTGTTCCTTCTCCCATTGCGACACCAATGCTAGCAGTAGCTAGTGCAGGGGCATCATTTATACCGTCTCCGACCATTGCTACTGTACCGTATTTTTCTTTTAACTTTTTAATCGTTTCAACTTTTGTTTCTGGTAAGCATGATGCGTAATATTCCTTTATATTACTTTCAGAGGCAATTGCTTTTGCCGTTTCTTCATTATCTCCAGTAATCATAATTGCTTCGACACCAATGCTTTGTAAATCACGAATAGCAGCTATTGTTTCTTGGCGAAGCGTATCTTTTAAAGCGATAAGTCCAAGAATGCCTCCCTCATCACTAATATAAACGACAGTTTTACCTTCTTTTTCAAGTGAGGCAGAAATACCATTATGAAATGTCTTTGTTTCTTCACCGATAAAGTCAGCTTTACCTATTTTATAAGCGATGTTTTCCAATCTTCCTTTTAGACCAAAACCAGTTACATCTTCAACCTTTTCTGGTTTTTTTAATGTAATGTCGTACGCATGTTGTGCATATTTAACAATGGATTCAGCTAAAGGATGTGTAGAGTGACTTTCAATTGATGCTGTAATAGAAAGTACTTCTTTTTCTGTTATATTTTCTCGAACATATACATCTGTTACGGTAGGTTTACCTTCTGTTAATGTTCCTGTTTTATCAAACGCGATTGCTTTCACAGAAGCAAGGCGTTCTAAATGTATACCGCCTTTAAAGAGAATACCGTTTCTCGCTCCGTTAGAAATGGCTGATAACGTAGCTGGTGTAATGGCAGCTACGAGCGCACAAGGAGATGCGACTACAAGTAAGATCATAGCGCGATAAAACGTTTCATTCCAACTCCAGTCAAGTAAGAAATGAGGAACGAACATCATAAGCGCAACAACGAGTAGTACACCTTTTACGTATGTTCCTTCAAACTTTTCGATGAATAGTTGTGATGGTGATTTTTCACTTTGTGCACTTTGGACGAGACGGATAATTTTTTGGAATAATGTTTGATCGCTCGGCTTCGTAATTTTAACTTCGATAGCACCACGTAAATTTACAGTACCGGCAAATACTTCATCGCCATGTCTTTTCTCATTTGGAATAGGTTCTCCTGTGATTGCTGCCTCATCGATATTTGTTTCACCGTTATGAATCGTACCGTCAGCAGGAACACGTTCACCAGGTTTAATTAAAATAATGTCGTTAATTTGTAACTCTCCAACAGGAACACGTTCTTCAGTTCCGTTGGAAATACGTAATGCTTCTTCAGGTTGTAAGTCAAGAAGAGCGGAAATTTCTTTTTGGCTTTTACTTAACGTATAAGATTCCATAGCACCGCTGAGCGCAAAGATAAAGATTAAGATAGCCCCTTCTGCCCAGTAGCCAATAATTGCAGCACCAATAGCTGCAAAGAGCATTAGCATTTCAACATTTAGCTCTTTTTCTTCAATCGTATCTTCAATGCCTTCTTTCGCTTTTGCATATCCACCAACTATATAAGCAAGGATATAGCAAGTAATACCTACATTCATTGCATCGTTCTTTGTGAATAACCAGCCAACTAAAATAAAAATACCAGATGCTACTGCAAATACAAGTTCATAATGTTTTTTTAATGTGTCCCATAAAGAGGGATGGGAAATTGCTTCTTTTGCCTGTAACGTTTTTACTTCTGAGTTCATTACTACTCGCTCCTTCCGAATTCTTATTGAGAAAAATAATCAAAATCGAAACCCCTATAAAACGACGAAAGCTGCCATCCATAATGGATAGCAGCATTTCTGTTGAATCTGTTTTTAATCGTTATTATATTGTAATTATTCTATAGTATATCATATGTTTTTATGAGATGGTACGGTTTTGTTTCAAGTATAAACGGAAAACTTGTGTTTTCGCAATTCCTCTGGTATATATGAATATTGTTCATAAAAGATCGGAAAGGAAGACAACAAGTGAAGACAGAGAAATTTTTTACCCATCCGATTGGCGTATTTATTGCTGCAATAGTAGCAACTTTTTTATGGGGAAGCGCATTTCCTTTTATTAAATTAAGTTATGTTGAACTTGGAATTCAACCACAAGAAGTTGGAGAGCAAATATTATTTGCTGGTTATCGTTTCTTGTTATCTGGGGTAATGCTTTTATTCTTTTTTAAAGTGTTAGGGAAAAATATGAGCTTCAAAAAAGGAACGGGGAAACAGTTAATACAAATTGGTTTATTCCAAACGTTTCTTCAATATATCTGTTTTTATATTGGAATGAGTTATAGTTCGGGGATTGAAGGAGCTATCATTTCAGGGACATCATCATTCTTTCAAATTTTACTCGCCCATTTTGTATATAAAGATGATGCTCTCAATATGAGAAAATTAATTGGGGTATCGATTGGTTTTTGTGGCGTCATTTTAGTAAATGTGCCGAGTGATGGTAGCTTATCATTTCATTTTGGAATCGGAAGCTTATTACTTCTTAGTGCAGCAATGCTGTATTCATATGGAAACATATTAGCAAAAGAAGGTAGTAAAATATTAGATGTTGGCTATATGACAGCATACCAAATGATTTTTGGTTCTATAGGATTATTATGTATAGGGGCTTTACAAGTTGGAGTAATGCCATTTACATTTAGTCTACACGCACTACTTATGCTGATTTATTTATCTTTCTTATCTGCAGCTGGTTTTTGCATTTGGAATACAATTATGAAATACAACAAGGTTGGAAAAGTATCTATGTATATGTTCTTTATACCCGTATTTGGTGTGTTATTATCGAGCATGATTTTAGGTGAAGCAATTCATTCATTTGTGCTACTTGGTTTAGCATGTGTAGCCGCGGGAATTATTGTGGTAAATCGGACGCCAGCTAAGCAAAAAATAGAGCAAGAAAAACAAGTGGCATAGAGAGCAGAAAAGCGATTACAATGGAAGAACAGTGCTGTTCTTCTTTTTTAGAAAAAGGATAATAGACTAAGTGTAACGAAAAAAGATACAAAAAGCATTTATTGAGGAGAACATATTATGAATCTACTTTACGTGGTGTTAATTGGGCAAATACTTCTTTTTTTTATTGGTGCAATTTATGCAATAGGGCAGACAAAAAGAACGAAAGTTAATATGCCGTTACCTTTAGCAATCCGTCTTATTCTTAGTTTTTCTTTAACAGGTAGTGCAATTTGGATATGGTTACAAGATCCATCTGTAGAGTATAGTACGTGGGTTGCACTTGGTATGACTTTATCGACTGTGGGAGATTTGTTTATGGCTGGGTTGATTCCAATTGGTCATCGATTAATTGGTGGGATGGTTACTTTCGCCCTTGCTCATTGTTTTTATGTAAAAGCATTTTTGCAAACAGGAATTTCATGGAATGGTTTTTGGATTGGCTTACTTGTATATGGGCTCTTTCTAATTGTAGGATGGTTCTTCTTTATCCGAAATGATAAACAGGATAAATTGTTTACGATAGGAGCTCTAATTTATGGATTGTGGGTTGGGGGAATGGCGTGCTTTGCATTCGCCTTATATTATGAAAATACAGGAATATGGTGGATACCAGCGTTTGGTGGTTTACTGTTTGTGATTTCTGATTTTATTATTGGCGTGACAGATATCGGAGGGCGCAAATTGAAGTATGAGCCACTTTGGATTTGGTTTACATATGTAGCTGCTCAAATGTGTATTGTATATGTGGGATTATAAAAAGATACTCTCAAAAATAGTGGATAGACTATTTTGAGAGTATCTTTTTTGCTTGTTTAATTTGATCAGTATTGTTATTTTGAAATTTCTAATATTATAATTTAATAATTCAGAATTTTATAGAAAAATATCAGTCGTATTATTTATAATAAAAGTAAAAAGATGATGAGATGGTGAAATGATGCAAAGGAAAAAATGTTGGCGTGAATTTTTTGGAACGATTGCAATTGCATGTTTATTGGTGTTTTTGGCGAAAATTTTTGTGTTTTTCCCTACGACTGTAAAAGGAGCATCCATGAGGCCGACGTTGCAAGATGGAGATAAGGTGATTGTTAATAAGTTAGCAAAACAATTTGAAAGCTATGGGAGAGAAGACATTATTGTTGTGAAAACAGATAATTTTTATGTCAAAAGAGTGATTGGATTGCCAGGAGATATTATTGAGATGAGAAATGATCAATTATATGTAAATTCTGAAGTGAAAGATGAAGAGTATTTGGATAGTAATAAAAAACAAGCAGAAAAAAAACTTATGAATTTAACAGAGGACTTTGGACCGATTACAATTCCTAAAAATAAGATTTTTGTTATGGGAGATAATCGCCTAATAAGTAAAGATAGTAGAAATGGTTTAGGTTTTATTGATAGAGAAGATGTGTTAGGAAAGTTAGCAGGCATTTATTATCCGTTTGAACATATGAAAATAATAAAGTAAAAAAACCAAGCAAATTTTAGTTTGCTTGGTTTTTCTGTTAAACAGTAGGAGATTCGTTAGATACAAAGATATCTTCATGTTTCTTTGTAGTACTTAAAACGAATTTATGTTGTAGCAATTGTAGTTTAAATAACGCTAAAGGATCATGATATGTTTCTGGATTGCTTCTTAGCGTTGCTAATGTTTGTTCATCTTCCTGTATCTCAAGTTGAGCTGCATCCACATTTTGTTTCAATATGCTAAGTGGATCTTTAAAGAACATCATGATATCGCGTTCTAATGCCCCTTCAAATACTTCAAATTGTAGGAAGAATTGTTTTGAAATTGTGTGAGCAATTTCTGTATAGTCTTCTGTTTCAATATATTGTTTATATTTGTTGGCGAGCATAGATTGGTTTTTTTGCATATTACCAAATAATTTTCCGGCACTTTTTAAGAAAAACTGTGTCGGTGTAAAGCGTAATAAAATATTGATGTTTGTTACTGTAATTCGATTTGTCATTCGTACAACATCTCGATTCCAATCATCTAATAATTTGAAATCGCAAGGAAGTTTCATACGTTCTTCTTTATATAATTTATTAAATGTTTCACTCATTTCATCTAAATAAGCTTGAGCTTGAATAAATTCATTATGTGCTGTTTCAATCCATTCTTGAATAGACCCAGTAAATTTAGGAAGAAGTACCTGTTGTACATGCTTTTGAACTCGTTCATTCATTGCAGCATTTAATTCTTCATGAACTAGTTTGAAATCACTATCTTCTTGAACAAGATCAGAGCAGCTCTGTAATAATTCAGGAATTTGAGAATGTATATCTCGTGTAATTTCTTCTTTCGTTAAAAGATAGGATTCGGTAATAGAGCGAATTTTATCTTTTTCAAGAGCAGTAAGGTTATTAATAAATCCAGTAAGTTTCACTGAGATGTGTTTATTCCAGCGTACGGATTTTACTAATGTATTTTCTAATTCCACACGTTCGTTTATGAGATAAGCAATCGTCTTTTGCGTAAACCATATTAGCTTTTCTATACGTTCTTTTTCTATATCGCGTTTTGCAAGATTAGAGAGAATAGATTCTGTTACATCTCCAAGTTGCTGGCTACTCTCTTGCGAAGGAGAGTATGGGAAGAATTGTGCATCTGGAAAATGCACTTTAAGTTTACTAATTAGTTTTTCATTAGTAGTCGTATTATTTGTGTGTAATACGAAGTGAATTTGTAAGTTTGATACTTGTTCACGTAAATAAATTAACGTATCAATTTCTTCACTATGCAATGGTGAAGAAGAATTTAATACGTAAACAAGACTATCTGCTGCTTGTAAGTATTCAAAGTATGCATTGTTTTTATCCAATTGTCCTTGAATGGATGGTGTAATAAGAAATGTAAACTTATTTTTTCTTAAAAACCTACTTGGTAGCTTAATTTCTATACATCTTTTCTCAAGTTCCGACTGAGCAGATGTAGCCGTTATTTGATGGAATTCATTAAGGTTAGGGATACTTCGTATATCTAACGCGGTAAATTCTGTTATTTCAGTTTGACTAGCGTCTTTAAATAGAATAGGAGTTGTTAAAGTTTCATTTAAGATGTTCTCTCCTAATATTGAATTAACAAATGATGTTTTATCATGGTCACTAGTTCCAGCTATTAGTAGTGGCGTGACATTTAAATCGCATAGTTCATGGACGAGTAGCGTAAATTGATGACTTAAATCTACATCATTTTTCTCAGCCCACACAGCGATTGTTTCGAATAAATGAGAAACTGTTTCCATATTTACATCTGCTTCAGCAGATGTATTAGAAAGTAAGGATCCAGCACTTTTTACGAGTAATGATTCTAAAGTTGTAGGTGAGACTTCATTCCATGCTAACACTGCTGCAGAGACAACTAGAGAATCTTTTGCTTTCGTTAAACTGAACCAATTTGTTAATAAATTTGGTACAAGTCCGTTTAATTCATGCATAAAATGATTTCCGGTAATTAATGCAAAGTATGTTTCTTGATAGCGAGTAGAAATTTCATTCCAATCGTCATTATTGTCTGTTTCAATATGCAAGAATAAATGATTAATACTTTGAATCCAAGGAAGGTATAAGGATTCATGTTGATAGCTATTCCAAAGAGCAATAACAAGTTCTTTAAATTGAGCTTGATCAACAGCATATAGAGCTTTTAAAGACTCATAGAAATATTCAGGCTTAATATTTTTTGTAAATCCTTTATTTATGTAATTTATTAACGTATCAAACCAGTGTAAAGATTGTGTTCGAATACCTTCTTGAACAGCTAGTTCGATAGCGTTGTTCCAATCTTCTTGTTTTTCATAGAAAGAACGTGCAATTGCAGTAATATTTGGGTAATCCGGTTGGAATGCAACAGCTTCACTAATCGTCTTAAAAGCAAGTCCTAAACGATCTTGTTCGATATAAAGAGAAAGAAGTTGTAAGGAAACCTCCATCGTAAGAGTTGTATCTTCTGTTTGAATGGATTGATAAATTTCTTCTGCCTTTGGTAAAAATCCTAGTTCAAAATAAGCATCTGCAATATTTTTTGTTGCCCAAAGTGCAAGAGCATTATTTACTTTTTCCCATTTAAATATAGCTGCTTCAAAATCTTTATTTTGATAATAAAATTCACCTTGAGCAAATCGAATATTAGAAATGTTGGAGAATTCATTTTTAGATTCATTTATATATGCTTCACCGAGTACTTCCGATGCAGGAGTAGAAGTTTCTTCTGTTAAAAATGTTTTATAGTAAACTTTTTGAATAAATTGATTTTCAATGGTCATGTTCGTTCCCCCCTGTATAATTTAGAAAAATGATGTTGTATGTAAAAGGGTTCATGTTCTTTTAATAGGTAGAAGTTGCATTATATAGACCAAACTATGTTTTTGCTAGATATATCATTTTTCTTGAGAGTTAAACCGTTGCGAAAAGTAACTTTCCTTTATTGTAACAAAAAAACACGCATATGAATTTTTATTTTTTATCGGGTCATTTGCGGGCAGTAAGAATCTACTCTCAAAATTGGTGAATGTAAGTGAGTTATGTGGGAGTCGGGATGTCTGTAGAAGCAAGATTGGCGTAGATTAATAATTAGTAGAGGATGAAGAAAAGCCCCACTGATTAAAGTTTCACTTTATCTCTGTTAAAGGAAAGAATAGAAGTAGAGTTCATTATAAAAACAATGTATAGTGAATATGTATACCATGTTTGCCTTAAAGATAGAAAGGGTACAATGTGGAATAACGATCGTGCATAGGATGTGTCTTCCGAATGGAACAACATATTGGCGAGTTAATCGCGCATTATGGCTATTTTGGAATTGTTATAGCTTTGGCTGGTGGGATTGTCGGATTACCGATACCAGACGAGTTTTTATTGACCTTTATTGGTTATAATGTTTCAAAAGGAGTTATGTCAGGAACTGCTGCTTTTTTAAGTGGGATGGCTGGTGCGATGTTAGGGATTACGTTAAGCTACATATTAGGTTTAAAACTTGGGCTCCCTGTTTTAAAGAAATATGGGCCGAAAATTAGAATTAAAGAACATCACATTGAAAAAACACATATTTTATTTGAAAAATATGGGCCATTTCTTTTAATGATTGGTTATTTTATACCGGGAGTACGTCATTTAACGGCATATTTTGCTGGGGTATCAAATTTGACACTTTGGCGTTTTTGTTTGTACGCTTACGGTGGTGCGCTCATTTGGATAAGTGTTTTTATTGGGCTTGGCTGGAAGTTAGGCGAGAAGTGGCGCTTCGTTGAGTATAGTTTACATCATTATGGAATATGGATTTTATTAATTTCAGCAGTTGTTACATGTGTTGTATGGTTTTACATAAAGAAAAAGAAAAACCGCTAATAGCGGTTTTTTTAGCTGAAAGCAATAAATAATACACCAGCTGTAATAAAGACTACACCAACACCGGTCATAAAGTTTAACTTTTCACCGAGGATAATCATAGCGAGAATGATAGAAAATACGACGCTTAATTTATCGACAGGAGCTACTTGTGAAACCTTTCCTGTTTTGAGGGCAAGAAAATAAAATAGCCATGAAGAAGCACCTGCAATCCCACTTAATGTGATAAATAGCAGTGCTTTTTTATTTAGCAGTACGTCGCCGATATTTTGAAATTTACCTTGTATGATAATAACGCCTATCATAAATAATGCCATAATAATAGATCGAATTGTTGTTGCAACGTTTGCATCGATTCCGTCTAAACCAAACTTTCCAAAAATCGATACAAGGGCAGCAGCAATTGCTGATAATAGTGCAAATAAGAGCCACGAACTCATAGTAAAATCCCTCCAATCTTACAGTATTATACATGAAAATGATTCTCATGTATAAAGTTGAAGTAATTAAGGTTTATAGGAAGCATGACTCCAACTTAACTTCTTGCTCCACTTGAATTTTAAGGTGGGAGTTTTACTGCCCGCAAATAGTGGGCTAAATAACGAAATAATCCCCACCTTATATTTTTAATAAGGTGGGGATTATTATGCTACTCTGCAATTTCCTCATATAAAAAGTACGTTACATTATAAATATGCTCTACTTCATCGTCTGTCATAAACAGTAATTCGTCACGCTCAATCCCTTTCTTCTTTTCAATAAACTCAATCATATTTTTGCGTTCTTCTCTCTTCATCAATTTTATTTCTCCTCTCAATCTGTTTTAATACAGTTTATTTAAGTTACTGCTATTATATAACAGAATCTTTAGAAAGTTCCACCTATTTTATTGTTTTTTCAAAAGAACTTTTCGACAAAACAAGCCCACCTAAAGGGGGCTTGTTTTATTTTATAGTCGTAAAAACTCAGGCTCCGTCGTACCGGCACCATCGATGTAATAAATTGTGTCGGGATTGATTTTTATCAATACGTAATTAGGGTCTTCAGGACCGAGTAACCAACGTTTTAAGCTATTATTCCAAAACTTGTTTTTTAATGTTGAGTCTTCCTCGATTGAAGCTAATCCTTCAACTTCAATATAATCTTCATCTAATTTTTTTCCTTCTCGTCCGAGTAGTACATGGACATTAGGATTTTGTTCAATATCTGTTATCTTTTTTGATTGTCGATCTGTTGCAACATATAGTACAAAATCTTCATGGAAAAACATCATAAAGGCACTATGCGGTTTCTCGTTACGTACTGTGGATAATACACCGGTACGTTGTCCTTGGATAATAGTTGCAATTTTCTCTTTTAAGTGCATATTCTTTACCTCTTTTCCTAATTTATATTTTCTCTGTTTAAACAAGATAATTTAAATATCTTTCATACTGTTTTCTTCAAGTCGATTTTTTAAACGTAATTGTGATGAAATCGGACAAGTTAGGAGAAGAATAATAATAATATTGAGGAGAAATACATACGATGGAAGGGTGAAAAGCATGTTTAATAAAATATTTCTTATAGTAGCACTTATAGGTGTACCACTATCTGTACTTGGAAAAACACTTCATTGGCCAGAAACAATTATGTTCGCTGTGTATTGTATTACGATTATCGCGTTAGCTGGTTTTATGGGGAGAGCAACAGAGAGTTTAGCAATTGTATCTGGTCCTAGAATAGGCGGATTATTAAATGCTACTTTCGGTAATGCTGTTGAACTTATCATTTCAATTTTTGCACTTCAAGCAGGGTTAATTGAAGTGGTGTTAGCTTCTTTAACGGGTTCTGTACTTGGAAATTTATTATTAGTAGGAGGACTATCCTTCTTTGTAGGTGGACTTAAATATAAAAGGCAAAGCTTTAACGTTTACGATGCAAGGCATAATTCAGCTTTATTAATATTTGCTGTTGTCGTGGCCTTTGTTATTCCAGAGATTTTTTCAATGAAGATGGACGCTGGCAAGACGTATCAATTAAGTATAGGTGTTTCTATTATTATGATTATCATGTACATTGCTGCATTACTATTTAAGTTAGTTACGCACCGTGGTGTATATCAACATAAAAGTGACGAAGTAGCGCATGAAGAAGAGCCAGAGTGGTCGAAAGGGAAGGCACTCCTTATTTTAGCGATAGCAACACTGGCGGTAGCTTATGTATCAGAGGCGCTCGTGCATACTTTTGAAACTGTTGCAAAATCATTTGGTTGGTCAGAATTATTTATAGGGGTTATTATCGTTGCAATTGTTGGAAATGCAGCGGAACATGCATCTGCAATTATTATGGCTTATAAAAATAAAGTAAATATTGCAGTCGAAATTGCAATAGGTTCTACATTACAAATCGCCATGTTTGTTGCTCCTGTACTAGTATTGCTATCTATGTTCTTCGCGCAGAGGATGCCTTTAGTATTTACCATACCAGAACTTGTATCTATGATTACAGCCGTTTTCTTAACGATTGCGATTTCAAATGATGGAGATACAAACTGGTTTGAAGGCGGCACTTTACTAGCGGCGTATGTCATTATGGGAATTGGTTTTTATTTATTATGAAAAATAGGCATAACAATTGTGCTCAGAGAAAACAATAAACAAAGTAGTATATATACCTTTACATAGGAAGGAGCCAGACAGGTGAAACGAGTATACAGCATATGTCTTTCAACTATGGTCTCGTTTATTTTATTATTTCCTAACATGAGTTTTGCAAAGACAACAGTAGGAACAAAAATGCCTTCATCTGTTTTAAATATTTCAAAAGACAATACATTTCCAAATGATGCGCAAGATTTGCCACGTTTACAGCCAAGTAAGTTTGCTCAAGAACTATTGAAAACAGCTAATATTAAAATTGAAAATCCAGACTTAATTCGGATGTTTAATGAAACGACAATTTCAAATGCGCCGCTTGCAGTAGGGTACCGGGCAAAAATTTATTTAGGTCAATGGGCTTTACATTATGAATCAGTAGACACATCGATTAATTGGGAATATAAACAAGTGAATCGAAATGTGTATGATAATCGCGGAGGAGACCGTTTATATCCACTTCGCTATAAGCAAGAAACACAAAAGACGGTTGAAGGCGATTTAACAGCAGATATGAAAGATGCTGCAGATGTGAAAAAAATGATGCTTCTCAAAGCGCTTGAAAAAGTACAATTGCCCCTTTCGTTTAAAACAACTATTGGTTATGGTACTGGACATGAGCGTGTGTATAATATTAGTCCGAGTCAACTCGGATATTTATACGCTTATACACCAGCAGTAAATGAAAAGGGAAAAGTAACATTTGGAGAAGTGTATCTTGTATTAAAGGGAAATCAAAAAAGACTTGTTGTGAAAAATATTACTTCTCAAGGAATTGGAGCGGCGATTCCAATTCATGATCATTTATTTTTTAAATTCATTTCTTCTTCCCACTCGCAATAACATAAAAAAACGTCAGCTTATAAGCTGACGTTTTTTTATAATGTAATGTTTGCTGTTTTTGATAAGAAATCTTCTGTCGGATAGTAGCTGTTTTTTACAAGAACATTTGGTCCAAGACATTTTACTGCAGGACAGTGACAGCTTAATGATTTTGCTGTTTTTGAAGCACTCCATTTGTCATATGCTTCTTGTAATGTGTTTGTTTGTATGTTTCCTAGAAGTGGAACATCACCAAAGTCCGTCACAATAATATTTCCATCGAAAATATTTACATTTAAACGAGAACGGCCATCTGGATCGTTACGAACGGTTACATTTTTGCTCTCTTGTAATTTTTTAAATGTGGCAATGTCTCGCTCGTCATCGCTACAAGCATAGAAAGGTAAAGTTCCAAATAACATCCATACATTTTCATCGCGAATTTCTAGTAAATGCTCAATCGCATCACGAATTTCAGCTTTTGTTAAAATCTCTAGATTACTCGCGAAGTCACTTGGATACATTGGGTGAACTTCATGACGTTTACAGCCCATCTCTTCGACGATTTGGCGGTGAATATGTTCAATATGTGGTAGAGTTCTTTTGTTTAACATTGTTTCGGCAGATACAAGTACACCTGCATCTGATAGAGCCTTACTATTTGTAATCATTCTTTCGAATAATTTTGCACGTTGTTCGTAAGTAGGTTTACGCTCCATCATTGCAAATCCGCCTTCAACGAAGTCATCAATTGTTCCCCAGTTATGAGAGATATGCAACACGTCTAAATAAGGAATAATTTGTTCGTAACGTGCTAAATCTATAGTTAAGTTAGAGTTGATTTGAGTGCGAACGCCTCGTTCATGGGCGTATTTTAAGAGTGGTGTTACATAGTTGTCGACGGATTTTTTTGAAAGCATAGGTTCTCCGCCAGTAATACTTAAAGAACGTAAATGAGGAATCTCATCTAATCGTTTTAATAAAAGATCCATCGGAAGCGGATTTGGGTCTTTCGGCTGTAACGTGTAACCAACAGCGCAATGCTCACAGCGCATATTGCATAACGTCGTCGTTGTAAATTCAACATTTGTTAATAGTAGTTTGCCGTACTCTTCAAGGTCCATATACGCTTCCCATGGATCGTAAGAAGGAGTAATCGGCTTCATTTTTTGTGATATCGTCATATGAAATACTCCTTTGACTATTGAAATAACAATTTGTCCATTCTCTATAATAGAAGAATATGTGCTTTTTATAAAGTGAAACTTTTTAGCATGAAAAGAGAGAGGGCTTACATTATAGTGGATGACTGTGACAAAATTGGTGAAATTTCATGCCCATAGCAATCATTTTTGCGGTATAATAAAAGCAACTCGAATTAAAAGGAGAGTGCCTTCATGGGAAAAGCAATTCAAGATAAAGATACACAATTAGTATATTTAAAAGAGCGTTTAAATATGTTCATTGAAGTAATTGATACAATTGAACCTGAAGAAGTAGAATTAGAAGATGTAGATCGTCTTCTTGCAATGTTAGATGAATTAGAATTAAAATGTGAGCAATTTAAAAAAGACGAATAATATATTAAAAAGGCTGCCAATTCCAATTTGGTAGCCTTTTTCTGTGCGGATAATAGAAGGACGATAGAAAAAGAGGTATAATCAAGTTGTGAAAAATTTCATTTATTCTTTAATAGCGTGAAACAAATAAAAAGCTAAAGAGCATAACAATGGAATTTTCAGCTCATAACGTTTTGGTAGCGTTCACAATTGAGGGGGAAGTAACAATGGAAAAGCTTCAAGAAAGCATGTATCAACTAATTGTTGAAACGTCAACGAACTTACCGAAAGATGTTCGTCGTGCGATTCAACAAGCGAAAGAGCGAGAAAATGTAGGGACTCGTTCTGCGATGGCACTTGGCACAATTACAAATAATATTAAAATGGCTGATGATAACATCTCACCGATTTGCCAAGATACAGGGATGCCAACGTTTAAAATTTATACACCAGTTGGTGTGAATCAATTAAAGTTGAAGGAAGCTATCTATAATGCGCTTGAGCGGGCGACAAAAGATGGTAAACTTCGTCCAAATTCTGTTGACTCTCTTTTTGGAGACAATAGTGGAAATAATTTAGGACCAGGTACACCGGTTATTAAGTTTGAACAATGGGAAAAAGATTATATTGATGCACGTTTAATCCTAAAAGGTGGTGGCTGTGAGAATAAAAATATTCAATATAGCTTACCGTGTGAACTAGAAGGACTTGGACGAGCTGGCCGTGATTTAGAAGGAATTCGTAAATGCCTTCTTCATGCAGTATACCAAGCACAAGGTCAAGGATGTAGTGCTGGTGTAATTGGTGTTGGTATCGGGGGAGACCGCACATCAGGTTATGAATTAGCAAAAAATCAATTATTCCGTACATTAGATGATGTCAATCCAGTAC
Organism: Bacillus sp. FSL K6-0268; assembly: GCF_038005425.1. Lineage (NCBI taxonomy): Bacteria > Bacillati > Bacillota > Bacilli > Caryophanales > Bacillaceae > Bacillus > Bacillus sp. FSL K6-0268. Next base: position 3,006,328 of record NZ_JBBOTF010000001.1, on the reverse strand, counting down.
CAGAGTTACAACAACTTGAAGAGTACGTATTAGAAAATGCGAATAAGCTTGGCATTGGTACGATGGGATTTGGTGGAGAAACAACTTTACTGGGCTGTAAAATTGGCGTGTATAACCGCCTGCCAGCTAGCTTCTACGTATCTGTGGCGTATAATTGCTGGGCATATCGCCGCCTAGGTGTAACAATCCATCCTGAAACAGGTGAAATTATGGATTGGTTATATCAAGAAGGTGAAGATACACTTCAGCATGAAGCACAAGAAAAAACAGAGCAACGTGAGATTGTATTACAAGCACCAATTACAGAAGAGCAAATTCGTGGACTTCGCGTTGGTGATGTTGTAACAATTAATGGCATGATGTATACAGGTCGTGACGCAATCCATAAGCATTTAATGGATAATGATTGTCCAGTAGATTTAAACGAACAAATTATTTACCACTGTGGTCCAGTTGTTGTGAAAGATGACAATGACAATTGGCAAATTAAAGCGGCAGGTCCAACGACAAGTATTCGTGAAGAACCGTACCAAGGCGATATTATGAAGAAATTTGGTATTCGCGCTGTTATTGGAAAAGGCGGTATGGGTGCGAAAACATTAGCGGCTTTAGAAGAACACGGTGGCGTGTACTTAAACGCAATCGGCGGTGCCGCGCAATATTATGCTGAATGTATTAAAGAAGTGGAAGATGTTGATTTCTTACAATTTGGTATTCCAGAAGCAATGTGGCATTTACGCATTGAAGGTTTTAAAGCAGTTGTAACGATGGACTCTCATGGTAATAGTTTACATGCAGATGTTGATAAAACATCACTTGAAAAATTAGCGAGCTTTAAAGAGCCGGTATTTAAATAAACAAAAATGCATCTCGAATCTTTCGAGATGCATTTTTTGGTATATATAGAAAAACATGCACAGCATGAAAGTAAGTAAGGAAACAGAAACTACAGGTACGATTATATATGGAAAGGAGACTATTTATGAAATATAAATGGTTATATATCGGTCTCATTTTTTCAATTATGATGGCACTTGTTCCAGTTTCAACATTGGCTTATACAAATACTCCACATAACTGGGGAATCCCGCGTCCTAAAAATGAAACAGTACCAGATGCAGGAAAGTTATATACGGATTTACTGCAAAAAAATGGCGGGTTTTATTTAGGAGATACGAAGAAAAAAGATATTTATTTAACATTTGATAATGGATATGAGAATGGATACACAGGGAAAATCTTAGATGTATTAAAAGAGAAAAAAGTACCAGCAACTTTCTTTGTAACGGGGCATTACATTAAAACACAAAAAGATTTATTGTTAAGAATGAAGGATGAAGGACACATTATTGGAAATCATTCTTGGAGTCATCCTGATTTTACAGCGGTAAATGATGAGAAGCTTCGTGAAGAATTAACGAGTGTAACGGAAGAAATTAAAAAAGTAACTGGGCAAAAAGAAGTGAAATATGTACGTCCTCCGCGCGGCGTATTTAGTGAAAGAACGTTAGCTCTTACGAAAGAAATGGGCTACTATAATGTATTTTGGTCACTTGCATTTTTGGATTGGAAAGTGGATCAGCAAAGAGGATGGCAATATGCGCATAATAATGTTATGACGATGATTCACCCAGGATCTATTTTATTACTTCATGCAATATCAAAAGATAATGCAGAAGCACTTGCGAAAATCATTGATGATTTGCGCGAGAAAGGGTATCATTTTAAAAGTCTAGATGACTTAGTAAAAAGCAATCAACCGTAAGCATGTATGCTTACGGTTTTCTCATGCTATAATGATGTGTAAAAAGGATGGGGAAACGTATGTGGAGCGAACATGTTACGTTAGAGTATCCGTATCATTTTGAAGAAGTATTAAAACGTTTATCTTTTGATCCTCTTAACGTCATTCAATTAGATGAGAAAGTCATTTATATCCCGCTTTGCATAGAAGAGGAACAGGTTGTTGTTCGCTTACAAGGGATTGGTACTGTTCAAAATCCACAGTTTTGGATTTCTAGTCAGACAGGAGATCCGGAGAAAGTCATGAAACGAATGAGGGCCATTTTTCATTGGAATGAACCGTTTCAAGATATACAAAATCATTTTTTAAACACATCATTACGTCCACTATTTGAAACATATGCTTATACTCCAATTATTTTAGAATTTGATTATTTTGCTTGTCTTCTTCGCTGTATCATTCACCAACAAATAAATTTGAAATTTGCTACTGTGTTAACAGAACAATTTGTGAAACGGTATGGAACAGAGAAGAACGGTGTATTCTTTTTCCCCACTCCGGAAATAGTAGCAAATATTTCAATAGAAGAATTGAGAGAGCAGAAGTTTAGTCAGCGAAAGGCTGAATATATAGTAGGATTAGGTCGAAGTATTGTCAGTGGTACATTAAATTTAGCGAGTATAGAAACTGGGACGGAAGAAGAAGTTTCAGCACAATTGTTGCCAATTAGGGGAATTGGTGCATGGACAGTGCAAAACTTTTTAATGTTTGGGATTGGACGGAAAAATATGTTTCCGAAAGCGGACATTGGGATTCAGCGTGCAGTGCAAGGTATATTTCAATTAGATGATAAACCTGATGATGCATTTTTAGAAAAAGTGAAACAAGAGTGTGAACCATACTGCAGTTATGCAGCGTTATATTTATGGAAAAGTATAGAGTAGAGGTGTAATAATGATACAAAAGCAACATGAGAGTAAGTTGGAAGTTGGTCAAACGTTTCCTGTGACAATTAAACGTCTTGGGATTAACGGAGAAGGCGTTGGTTATTTTAAGAGACAAGTTGTTTTCATTCCAGGGGCATTACCAGGAGAAGAAGTTGTTGCAGAAACAACGAAAATTCAGCGTGGCTTCGCTGAAGCGAAAGTGAAAAAAGTTCGTAAAGCTTCACCGCATCGTGTGAAAGCACCGTGTCCAGTATATGAGGAGTGTGGCGGTTGTCAGCTGCAACATTTAGATTATAAAGAACAATTGAATCAAAAGCGTGATATCGTTGTACAAGCATTTGAGAAGTACATGAAAAACAGTATGGAAGAGAAAATTCGTCCAACGCTTGGCATGGAAAATCCATGGCATTACCGTAATAAGAGTCAATTACAAGTGGGGCGTAAAGACGAAAAGGTTATTACAGGGCTATATAAACAAAACTCACATCAGTTAATTGATATTGCTCACTGTATGATTCAACATAAAGCAACGAATGAAGCGACAAAAGTTGTAAGACGTATTTTAGAAAAATTAAATGTTTCTATTTACAATGAGAAAAAACAAAAAGGTTTAGTACGCACAATTGTAACACGTACTGCAGTTCAAACAGGGGAAGTACAAGTTACACTTATTACAACAAAAGAAGAATTACCAAATAAAGAACAATTTGTTGCAGAAGTACAAAAACAGATGCCAGCGGTTAAATCAATTATGCAAAATGTAAACTGGCGTAAAACATCTGTTATTTTTGGAGATAAAACATTTAAATTAGCTGGAAAAGAAGTAATTCAAGAAACACTTGGCGATTTATCATTTGAATTATCAGCACGTGCATTCTTCCAGTTAAATCCAGAACAAACAATTGTTTTATATGATGAAGCGAAAAAAGCAGCTGCGTTAACAGGCGATGAGAAAATTGTAGATGCGTATTGTGGTGTTGGTACAATCGGACTTTGGCTTGCGAACGATGCAGCGGAAGTACGTGGTATGGATGTAATTCCAGAAGCGATTGCAGATGCAAGAAAAAATGCGAAGCGTCACGGATTTACAAATACGAAATATGAAGCAGGTAAAGCTGAACAATGGTTACCGAAATGGGTAAAAGAAGGATGGCGTCCAGATGTAATTGTTGTCGATCCACCACGTACAGGTTGCGATGATAAATTACTGGAAACGATTTTAAAGGTGAAACCGAAACAAGTTGTGTACGTGTCTTGTAATCCTTCTTCATTAGCACGTGATGTACAAGCATTAATGAAGAGTTATGAAGTGGAGTATGTGCAACCAGTTGATATGTTCCCGCATACTGCGCATGTAGAAAATGTAGTTAGATTAAAGTTGAAATAAGAAGGATTAAAAATGTTGATGTAGTTAACTACATCAACATTTTTTGTTATGCTGGCAGCTAAATCACGTTACGTAATCAATATACATACTTTCTGTATGAAGTATATGAAATTATTTTCTGCATTTGAAAAGAATTTGTAAAAATATACAGTATTCAGATTGTATAGACCACTTTGTATTAATAAATTACAATATGGATGTAACATAGCAATTTTGCTATAGAAAATAAGCTGAAAGGGAGAAGATTTATGAAAAAATGGTTGGCATTGTTTGTTTTTGGGATGGTTTCTTTATTTGCAACTTCTGCACATGCGGAATCATATGAAACAACAAAAACATTAAAAGTATATGAAAGTCGTAGTTTTAATTCGCCTGTGAAAAAAGAACTGCAGCCAGGAGAAAGGGTTTATGTTACAAATCAACATCCTAGTGGATGGTGGAAGATAAGTGGTGGATTTATCGCACCAGAGGGCGCTAAAGTAGAAATTAATCGAACTTTTGAAGCTTTTGATTGGATTAATATGGACAGTGCGAAGTACGTATTTGGTCCTCAAACTGTTATTGCACGTGATGGTACACTAAGAGGTGAAATTTTGATTGATACATATTTGGGGCAGAAGTGGACAAGTGTAAATGGAATGCCACAAATAATGAAGCAGAATTTTGCAGCATACAGTAGCCCTGAAGCTAAAAATCCAGATGCTTGGTTCGCTCCACAAACGGTTAATATTTTGCAGACAAAAGAAAACGGTTGGTCTTTAATTAACACGTATTTAGGGCCAAAGTGGATTGTTCGTTATCCACACGTGGAACATATTAATCGTGATTTTTATGCATACAATGAACCTAAGTACATGCATCACGGTGTGAAATTCTCAGCCCAATCTGTAAGAGTACTTCAACAAGGAGAAAATGGTTGGAAGAAAATTAAGGTTGAGGTTGGAGAAAAATGGATTGCACCACAAGGATCTTATTACCATGTCCCAAATGTATTTACGGCATTTGATCAACCTTTCGGTAGAGCAATCGGTACTTTTGCACCACAAACTGTATTTGTAGTTGAAGAATCTACAACATCATTTGGTTGGTTAAAAATTAGAACATACTTAGGAGATTCCTGGATTCGAACGAATCGTAATTAGTAAATAGATTACTTTATTCCTTTTAGAATGAAGTAACAATATGTTATAGTTCCCTCATATGGAAAAGCTGTATGAGGGATTATATTTTTAGCCCATTAAGACAAGGAGAATACGATGAATAATTATAAATTAACGATTCAGTACGATGGTGCACGTTTTAAAGGATGGCAACGTCTTGGTAATAACGATAATACGATTCAAGGAAAAATCGAAAGTGTCATATCTGAAATGATCGGAAAAGAAATTGAAATTATCGGTTGTAGTAGAACGGACGCTGGTGTACATGCTTTGAATCAAGTTGCTAACTTTCAAAGTGATGAGAAGTTAGTGGAACATAAAGTGAAAAAATATTTAAATCAATATTTACCTAATGATATTAGCATTACGAATGTGGAAGAAGTACATGATCGTTTCCATGCTCGTTACAATTCTAAAGCAAAAACATATCTGTATAAAATTTGGAATGAAGAGCATACAAATCCATTTATGCGTAAATACAGCATGCATGTGAATAAAAAATTAAATGTGAAAAGCATGAAAGCAGCTGCAAAACATTTAGTTGGTTCACATGACTTTACTGCTTTTTCAAATGCGAAATCAAAGAAAAAATCTATGGTTCGAGAAGTATATACACTTGATGTGATGGAAGAGGCAGGATTTGTACAAATTAGAGTAAGTGGGAACGGATTCCTTCATAACATGGTAAGAAAAATTGTTGGGGCATTAATTGAAGTTGGATTAGGACAATTAGATGCTGAAGCAATTCCAAACATTTTAGAAGAAAAGCAGCGCAATCAAATTAATTGTCTTGCTGAGGCAAGTGGGTTGTATTTAGAGAATGTTGAGTTTTAATGGCAAATAAAAAAATCGGGCTAAGTAGCTCGATTTTTTTAGTATTACGAAGATTTCTCGTTTTTTATATGTAGCTTCAAATTCCAAAAAGCAGCAAGCATAATAGCTGCAAAGGAGCCCGAAATTGTTCCTAATAGCTTTGCATAAGGAGAGCTGCTTACATCGGAATTAATGAATAACATCATACAGAGCATGGCAGGGAAAAAGTATAAGTATTGTAATAACTTTAATTGTAACTACTCAGCCACCTTTCGGTGTCTTTTTTAAATTTTACTAGTTTCATATGCCTCCCATTTGTAAATACTGAGTATATCAAACAGGGGAGGTGAATCTTATGGTCGATCGAAAAATTATTTTAGATACATATAAAAAAGGACCTGAAGCTGTTATTTCTTTATTTGAAGAAACATTTTCTAAGTTAGAAAAACGTATACAAGAACTAGAAAATGCTTCAAAAAAAAACTCCAAAAATAGTCATAAGCCACCTTCTACAGATGGTTTGGGTAAGCCCGTTACAAAAAGTTTGCGCAAACCGTCTCATCGTCAAACGGGTGGCCAGTTGGGCCACAAGGGACATACTCTTGGTTTGACAGCGACTCCAGATCATACGATTACACATTCTCCTACATATTGTACTTGTTGTCATACTTCCTTGAACCACGAGCCTGTAAAAGGGTATCGCATTCGCCAAGTGTATGACTTACCACCTATTCAGATCGAAGTGACAGAACATAAAGTAGAACAGAAAGAATGCCCACATTGCCATTCTATCCAAGAAGCCCAATTTCCTTCGACAGTATCTCGTCCTGTTCAATATGGTCCAAATATAAAAAGACTGATTCCCTATTTAACGCATTATCAATGCATTTCTTTGAAGCGAACAAAAGAATTCTTTCAGGATTGTTTTGGACATTCTATAAGCGAAGGAACCCTGGTAAATCATACACAGGCTTTCGCTTCTCAATTGCAGCCATTCATAAAAGAAGTAAAGGAAAAGATTCTGCAGTCTCCTGTTGTCCATTTTGATGAAACTGGTATGCGTGTAGAAAACAAAACACAATGGTTACATACTGCCAGTACACCGGAGGTGACATTGCAACATATTCATCAAAAACGTGGAAAAGAAGCAATGGATGCTGGAGAAATCTTGCCATCTTTTTCTGGAATTGCGATGCATGATGGTTGGAAATCGTATGATGCGTATACAGATTGTCGTCACGTTTTATGTAATGCCCATCTCTTACGAGATTTACAAGGAATTATAGATAGTACTGGAGAACAATGGGCACAACAGATGCAGAAATTTCTAACGCAAGCGTTGACGATGAAAAAGCAATCCGAAGGTACCATGCCAAAAGCGACGCAAAAGAATCTGTTTATTATGTATCAATCCATATTGAAAGAACAACAGATTCTTTCCACGAAACAAAAGAAGAAAGGAAAGCAGACGCCTTCTCAAAATTTATGGAATCGCTTCGTCAAGTATTCTGACAGAATTCTAGCGTTTTTAGAACATCCAGCCATTCCATTTGATAACAATCAAGCAGAACGGGATATTCGGATGACGAAAGTAAAACAGAAAGTGTCTGGGACTTTCCGAAGTAAGAAAGGCGCAGAATCTTTTTGTCAGATACGAAGCTTTATGAGTACCATGAAAAAACAAAAACAATCGGTCTTACAAGCGATAAACCAAGTCATAGAAACTAGAACGGTTCCTTGGAATAACACGACTTCATAAGAGAATTTCTCTATTTGGCATAGATTCTTTCTCTGATTGGAGTATTTTCTTTTCATGTTTTCGAATCGGAAACATGTATTTGGCCTGTTTTTTTATTTGAAGAAGCTGAGTAGTTACCTTTAATTTTTTATCATTACTCATATATATAACCCCTTTCTAGCATGTTATATGTTCATTGTAACATGTTTTACCAAATTATTTTTTGCATTTGGAGAAATGTTCATTTCATATGTGTAAATGCAGTTTTTTAATTCGATATTGTAAATTTTGTCTACTTAATCCTAAAAATTTTGCAGCTTGTGAGATGTTACCGTGATTCTCTTTAAGAATTTGATTGATGTAGTTTTTTTCCATTTTTTCTATTGTGTGTTTTAAAGTTTTAGGTGCATCAGTATTGTGATTAGTTAGTGTATGCTGCATGTTGAATTCTTTTTTTATTTGTTCGCGAAAGCGAGTAGGAAGATGAAAAGCTGTAATGATGGTTTCATCTTCTATCAAGTTCATGGAACCTTCAATTATATGTTCCAATTCCCGTACGTTTCCAGGCCAATCGTATGCATAGAAAAATTCACTTACATTTACATCTACATCGGTTACGTTGAGCACGAATTGAGTATTATATTTTTTAATAAAGTGCTGAACAAGAGCTGGAATATCTTCTTTTCTTTCCCGTAAAGGCGGAAGACATAAAGTAACGACGCTTAATCGGTAATATAAGTCTTCTCTTAATCGATCATGTGCGATGGCTTCGAAGGGATCTTCATTAATAGTTGCTATAATACGAACATCAATTTCTTTTTCGTGTGTACCTCCGATTCTTCTTATTGTTTTTTCTTGTATAGCCCGTAGCAACTTAGCTTGAAGAATTGGGCTTAATGAATTGATTTCATCTAATAACAAAGTTCCTCCGTTTGATTCTTCGAATAAACCTGGTTTATCTATTGCTCCTGTAAAGGCACCTCGATTTGTACCAAATAATAGGCTTTCCATTAAGGTATCAGGTATAGCGGCACAGTTTTGTGAAATAAAAGGTTTTGTTGAACGCTGACTTTCATTATGGATGCTTTGTGCAAATAGTTCCTTACCAGTACCTGTTTCTCCTACGAGAAGTATGGAGGAAGATGTACGAATTACTCTTTTTCCTTCTGTAATGATGGATTGAATTGCTTCAGAATCACCAATTATGTGATCAAAGGTAAATTTAGTGCTTTGTTTTCGAGAAGGGCCTATTCTTATTGTTTGCTTTAAGTGACTGATCTCTTTTGATATTTCAATGGCACCTTTAATTTTTCCATTTTCTATTATAGGGAAAGTATCGTTAATCGTTGTAATTTCTTGTCCTTTATTGTTAAAATACGTTTGTTTTATATTTTTCTTTGTTTTTCCAAATTTTAATGCCTCTATAAGAGTACTATTTTTATTTTCTTCAAATGCAAATACCTCTAAAGGACTTTTATATAGCACATCTAAGCGATCCATTGATTCAATTTCCATCATTTTGCGGTTATAGACAATCGTTTTACTTTCCTCATTAATAATATGAATCCCGATATCGAGTTCATTGAGTAAAGTTTCATATAGCATATTCATTTCAATGATCTGTTTAAAATTAATGTCTTCTGTACGCATAGATTATCTTCTCCTCATTTCACCCTATGAAGACTGACTTTTTATAATTTTATTAAAATTCTTATAAAACCGCAAAATTTTTTTGCTATTTTCCTTTTAAAACTTCTCAAATGATAGAAAAATTTTGCGGTTGTGCACGCTTTTTTGTGTGAAACTCTCATTTAATATATGAATCAGAGACTTGGTACGTATTTTGCATAAATAATATTCGAAATCTCTAGAGGGGAGAATATGAATTTTTATAGGATATACAACGTTGCGGTGTCAATTAATAAGAGGGGGAATTTATAAAGTGAAGACAGTTATAGAAGGTGTGTATAGTCCTTGTTATGGAAAAGTAGAGAAGTTATTTGTTACGGAAAGTTCTTACGTATACGAGTGGGAGAAATTAGCGTTAATTGAAACAATAGATAAACAGAAAGTAGAAATTAAGATAGGGATCAGTGGTTATATTGAATCATTAGAAGTAGTAGAAGGACAAGCTATTGCTGATCAAAAGTTATTAATAACAGTAAGGGATGACCTTTTAGTAACAGGCAGTGATTAATGTAAGTGACGTGTAATTTTGCTCTTTTAACTCATTATTTTTACGGTGAATAATTTTAAAAACGCTTACATTAAATGGGTTGGCAAAGTGAAAAGACCTGCGGTAGTATGTCAACTGAAAAATAATATATTTTGAAGTTATCAAAGGACAAATTGCTTAAAAAAGACATCACGAAACTAGACCAGCACCGCATGTAAAATACTGGAATTGATTGAAAGGTAGCGATGACAAGTTTTATGTCACACTTTCACACACCTTTCAGGCGTAAAGAGTTGGTGATTACGTAGTAGCGCATCCACCAATCGCACAAATTTTCTTGCGGTTAGAACGAGTGCACGTTTGTGTTGATGTTTTGGTACTTCATTATACTTTTTTGCGTAATATTCTTGGTATTCCAATACATGCTTTCTTACAGAGTTGGCGGCTTCAACTAAGTAATACCGCAAGTAATGATTCCCATTACGAGATAATGAAGTATTTTCAGCGGTGAACCGGCCAGACTGGTATGTACGCCAATATAACCCGGCATATTTTGCGATTTTGGTTTCATCGTCAAATCTTTCGATTTGGCCAATTTCAGCGATAATACCAGCGGCATATATAGGCCCGATTCCAGGAATGGATTCTAATGTTTGCGTTAATCCAGCCATGATCCGCTTAATAGATTTTTCTAGTTCTTTAATTTGTCTTTGATAGGTACGAATGATTTCGATTGATGTTCCTAAAAGAATATCGATTGAGTCTTCTACCACCTTATCTAAACGGTACGACGTGCGAACAGCCTTTTGAATGGTTGATGCGACACATTTCGGGTCACCAAATCGATTTTTACTCTTTTCCTGTAGGAACTCAGCGAGTTCCTCTAAAGGCATGTCAGCTAGCTCTTCTAGACTGAATTTTTCAAGGAACAATTCCATCATGGCGTTACCAAATATAGAAGAATCGACTTCTTGTGAGAACGTATTACATTTATAACTTAGGTGTTGTAGAAAATGTTGTTTCTCCTTTGTCAACATTCTAACGAGTTGATAACGAGCTCTTGTTAATTGCTGTAATGCCACGTATTGACTTTCTTTCACGATGGACATTTGATTTCGCCCAAATCGTAAATAATCAGCGATGACAAAGGCATCAATTTCGTCAGTCTTATTCATGTCTGAATAACTTTTCTTGAAGTTTGCGACTTGTTTTGGATTTAGAAGAAATACCTTTGTGCCAAATCTTTTTAAGTCTTCGTCATGATGGAGAAACATGGATGGGTGAAAACTGTAAACAGATGTAGATTCTAAGCCGATTTTTAAAGTTTCAACCTCTTGATTGGTTGTGCACTGTAATAATCGTTCTTTAAGTACCTGTGCACCTGGTAAGTCATTACTGACTGAAAAAGAATCTAGCTTTTCTCCTTCACCATTTAAAAAGCAAACTTTCATATCAAACGAACTTACATCTAGACCAACAAATAATCTCACGTAAGAGACCTCCTTTCGATTTAGAATCATTGCTTGGACGTCTCGAGATATCTCTAGTGTGTACGCCGACCAACAACCTCGTGTATAAGAGCTAGTCCTGAATCGAAAGCCGCCCTAGAGCTACTAACATCTAGGTTCGAGGATCAGGCTGCTCAGCCTGCGAGTAGGGAGCCCCGCGCGTTCACTGAGAAACACTCTTTTCGTGTGGTAAATCCACAGGGGAATACAGAATTGTCCCAAATGATCCTAAGACCATTATCTAGAAATATCTTGAGACGTCCAAGTATTTTCTTTATTACTGGACTCTTATTAGAGAGAAAAACTAAGCCTGAGATAGGGCTTAAATATTAATATACGAGGGGGATTTATATGATGGATCAAAACCAAGGATTAAAAAGAGAATTGAAAAGCAGGCACATATTTATGATTGCACTCGGTGGAGTTATTGGTACAGGACTTTTTTTAGGGTCAGGTTATACGATTCATGAAGCTGGACCTGGAGGAGCAATTGTAGCGTATCTTGTCGGTGGATTTGTAATGTATTTAACGATGCTCTGTTTAGGAGAATTAGCTGTTGCGATGCCTGACGCAGGGTCTTATCAAACGTATGCGACAAAGCACATTTCCCCTGCAGCGGGTTATGTAGTGGGATGGATGTCGTGGTTAAACTGGTCTGCTACGATAGGCATTGAATTAATTGCAGTTAGTATTTTGATGAAACGCTGGTTTCCCGATGTACCGTCATGGATTTGGTGTGTAGTGTTCGCAGTACTGCTCTTTGCTATTAATGCGTTATCTTCAAGAAGTTTTGCGGAAGTGGAATTTTGGTTTGCAAGTATTAAAGTAATTACAATTATTGCATTTATTATTTTGGGCGGGGCAGCAATGTTTGGTTTTCTAGATATGAAAGGAAATGAACCAGCGCCAATGTTCTCTAGCTTTACTGATTATGGTGGATTGTTTCCAAATGGATTATCAGCCATTTTAATTACAATGATTGCAGTTAATTTTTCTTTCCAAGGAACAGAATTAGTTGGTATTGCAGCAGGTGAGAGTGAAAATCCAGAGAAAACGATCCCGAAGGCAATTAACAATACAGTTTGGCGTATACTTGTTTTCTTTGTACTATCTATTTTTATTCTTGCTGGACTATTCCCTTGGCAGCAAGCAGGAGTAATAGAAAGTCCATTCGTAGTTGTATTTGATAAAATTGGTATTCCTTATGCAGCAGATATTATAAATTTCGTTATTATTACAGCAGTACTATCCGTTGCGAATTCAGGATTATATGCAACTTCGCGTATGCTATGGTCTATGTCTAATCAAGGAATGATTAGTCCAATTTTTGGCAAGTTATCTAAAAACGGTGTTCCTATTTATGCATTAATCGTAAGCACAATTGTAGGGTGTCTCTCACTACTATCAGGTATTTATGCGGAAGATACAGTTTATTTATGGCTGCTTTCTATCGCTGGGTTCGGAGCGATACTAGTTTGGGCATCTATTGCTTTATCAAATTTATTAGCTAGAAGGTCATACATGAAGCGGGGCGGGGATGTTAAGGACTTGAAATTTAAAACACCATTGTATCCATTTGTACCACTTCTTGCGTTAGTATTAAATTTAACAGTAATCGTTGGCATGGCCTTTATTCCAGAACAAAGAATGGCATTGTATTGTGGTATTCCATTTATGATTGTTTGTTTACTGTTTTATCGTGCTACAAGAAATAAGGGAAGTAATGTGGAGCATATTGAAAAGACAAATACAACGGAAGTAGAGAATTTATAATAGTGATTAATTAGGAGACTGTAAAATTGTAAACAGTCTCTTTTTTTGTGAAAATAAAGCTGGAAACATACTATGTATGCAAAGGGGAATTAGCGATGAATCCAGAAGTTTCGCAGTTGTTAAAACAAATAGATTCAAGGAAAGAGGAATTACTAGAACTTACAAAAACTTTAATTCGTTTTGAAACACCAGCACCACCAGCGAGAAATACAAATGAAGCGCAAGAATTTATTGCAGAGTTTTTAAGAAAACGAAATTTTAGTATTGATAAATGGGATGTATATCGGAATGATCCGAACGTTGTTGGAGTAAAAAAAGGAATAAAAAGTGACTCATATAAAAGTCTTATTATTAATGGGCATATGGATGTAGCTGAAGTTTCAGCAGATGAGGCGTGGGAAACAAATCCATTTAATCCATTTATAAAAGATGGCTGGTTAGTTGGACGTGGCGCAGCAGATATGAAAGGTGGGTTGGCTGGAGCGCTATTTGCCATTCAACTTTTACAAGAAGCTGGTATTGAATTACCTGGAGATTTAACTTTTCAATCAGTAATTGGAGAAGAAGTTGGAGAAGCAGGTACACTTCAATGCTGCAAAAGGGGTTACGATGCTGATTTTGCAGTCGTAGTGGATACGAGTGATTTACATATGCAAGGGCAAGGCGGTGTCATTACTGGATGGATTACAGTGAAAAGTCCGCAAACGTTTCATGATGCAACGCGTAGACAAATGATCCATGCTGGAGGACGTTTATTTGGAGCGAGTGCGATTGAAAAAATGATGAAAATTGTGCAAAGCTTACAAGAATTAGAGCGCCACTGGGCAGTCATGAAAACATATGAAGGCTATCCATCTGGAACAACAACAATTAATCCAGCTGTTATTGAGGGAGGAAGGCATGCGGCGTTCATTGCGGATGAGTGCCGATTGTGGATAACAGTGCACTTCTATCCGAATGAAACACATGAACAAATAATAAACGAAATTGAAGAGTATATTGGAAAGGTGGCAGCTGCCGATCCATGGTTAAGTGAAAATCCGCCACAATTTAAGTGGGGCGGAGAATCAATGATTGTAGATCGTGGTGAAATTTTTCCTTCTTTAGAAATAGATAGTGAACATACAGCTGTAAAAACGCTTAGCTCAGTACATGAATCAATTCTGTCTAAAAACGCAATTTTAGATATGTCTGCAACGGTAACGGATGGTGGTTGGTTTAGTGAATTTCATATTCCGGCTGTTATTTACGGACCAGGCACATTAGAGGAAGCTCATTCAATAAATGAGAAAGTAGAAGTAGAGCAGTTAATTGAATTTACAAAAGTAATAACAGCATTTATATATGAATGGTGTCATATGAAAAAATAGATTAGTATGTTGAAATAGTACAGGTATGTATACTTGTACTATTTTTTAGTGAACTATTTCAGAGTTAAATAGAAACAACTGAAATAGTTCTTTATTTTGCTATGTCTTTCGTTTCATTTCAAGTAATTTCTCTTTTGCTAATTCAACGGCAATCGCATCATCTAAATAGCCAATTGGAAAGAGATAGTCGGGAATAATATCTGTCGATAAAATGAAATAAAGTAATGCGCTCCCAAGAACTGCACGTTCTTCTTTTGAAATGGTTTCATTGCAAAATTGTTGATACATATCTGTTAATTGTTCAATAAAAGGACCAGCACTATCAATTTGCTCTAATTTGCTTGCGAAACTGTCACGAATACGATTTTCGCCTTCTGTTGTCTGGGCATAGCGTTCGTAATTTTCGAGTTCTTGTTTTACGCGAGTTGTAGTGTAATCGAAATCGAATAAGTTAGAGGATTGTAAAGTTTGCTGAATGGTATCAAGAGATGTGTACATATCCGTTTTTTCTTTATTTATGTGAGGAGAATCAGGGTACATTTCATCAAATAACAATTGGGGTGGAACTTGAAGACATTCTGCAAATTTTTGTAGATGTTTTTGTTTCGGCGGTTGTTTGCCATTAATAATTCTTGAGACCGTTGCAGGATCAATATTTGTAAGTATTCCTAGTTGGCGCATAGATAGGGCGCGTTCTTTTAAAAGTTTTTTTATTAATTTACCAAGCCGATCATTCGGGTTTTCATTAGCCATAGTGTAGGCACTCCTTTTTTAGTGTTGAAAAAATGTTGAGCATTTATTACAAGTATATGAAACAGACAGGCACAGTTGCTCAACATTTTCATAATATGCATTGAAAAGTGAGAAAAAGGGGTGACTATTTATGAGTACGGCAGGCTTATTTTCAATTTTTTTAATCGGGATCGCTTCTAATTTAGATAATGCAGGTGTTGGAATTGCGTATGGCATTCGTAAAATTCGTATTTCGTGGTTTAACAATTTTATCATCGCATTCTTTGGATTTTTATTTACTTTATTAGCGGGATTTTTTGGGAACTGGATTGCGTTATTTATTTCAGAGTTTACAGCAAACTTGATTGGAGCAATCGTTTTAGGGATAATCGGGGTGTTTATTTTATGCCAGCCTTTCTTGAGTCAAAAAAATACAGCAGGTTCTAAAGATGATAATGTACTTATGGGAATTTTACGTGATCCAGAAAAAGCAGATTTCGATGGATCTAAAACAATTAGTTTTTCTGAAGCACTTGTTTTAGGGGTTGCATTGTCTATTAATAATATCGCAGGTGGGTTCGATGCTGGAGTAACAAATTTAAACCTTTGGCTTACAGCGACTATTTCTGGGGTGTTTAGTTTTATTTGCATAAGTGGTTTTGGGTATGTAGGAAAACGATATTTAGCAGAATACTTAGGGAAATGGGCGACGGTTATTGCAGGAGTGTTATTAATTCTTATTGGGATTGATCAGTTGTTGTAAGGAGAGTAGAAAACAAGGTTCGAGTATTTCCTTGGAAATACAGCAAGGGATTGCATATATCGACGTACTTTTCTCCATACTAATACGGATTTCTTTTAAGAAAGGGGGATTTGTATGGGACGCGGGAAAGCATTTGATCATAAGAAAAAAGGGCATGATCATCAACCACCTAAAGGTGCGTTCATTCATAAAGATGTAAATGAACATACTTTGGAAGAGGAAGAGCTACCAGTAAATATTGAGGCGTATAAAAATAGTTTAAAAAAACATTAAAAGCACCTACATAGGTGCTTTTTTTACCGTATATCTTCAATTAATTGTTCGGATTCTTCATGCATACTGTACTCACTTAATACTTGAATGCAAAGCCACTTTAATTCTTCGATCGTATGCTCAAGTTCTTCAGGAAGCACATGGTGAATGTCTTCAAGTCCCATTCCGAAATGAATAAGTTCAAGTACTTGATCATCGATGTTCCGGTCCATTAATAGTTCAAGTACTTCTAAATTGAATATGTATCGGTGAGCTTCGTCGAGTGAAACAACTTTTAGCTTTAAGCTTTCTACAATACTCAATATAAAAAGAAGAATTGTTTTTTCAAGAACAGGTTGTTTTCCCATTTGAAATATTAGTTTCATCTTTCACACCTCCACATATAGCGCTAGGTTGTACTATATTATTCGGGAGGGGGGAGCAAATATGCATAATAAAGAGAAACTTTCAATACCGTTTTTGTATGGATATTGATAACAGATCAAATAAAAAAATCCCGCTATACTAGCAGGATAACTTTCCATTAAAAAATACTCCAGCCTTCTTGAGCAGAAAGAAGTTCAAGAATTTTAAAACCAGCGATACTATTTCCGTTTGCATCTAAAGCTGGCCCGAAAATACCGATTCCCATTTCACCTTTTACGCAGCCGAAAATGCCACCGGCTACACCACTTTTTGCAGGGATACCAACACGGATTGCAAATTCACCAGATTCGTTATACATACCACATGTGACCATAAATGTTTTGCAAATTTTTGTAATATGTTTAGGGATAATCTGTTTCTTTTTATATGGATCATATCCATCCATTGCAAAAATTAAGCCAATACGTGCTAAATCAATACAGTTTACTTCAACTGCACATTGACGAGTGTATAAATCCATAAGTTCTTCGATGTCACAATCGATAATTCCGTTTTGTTTCATATAGTAACAAAGTGAACGATTTAAGTAAGCTGTCTCTAATTCTGAATTGGCAACTTTAGAAGAATAATTAATAGTAGGATTATCTGTTATTTCACGTACAAAATGAAGGATACGCTCCGTTTTTTCCTCGTTATCTTTTCCTGCTAACATGCTTGTAATAGCTAATGCTCCTGCATTAATCATTGGATTAAGGGGTTTGGACGGACTTGTCGTTTCTAACTTAATAATAGAATTAAATGGGTCACCCGTTGGTTCCATTCCAACTTTAGAAAATACATATTCTTCGCCACGGTCTAAAAGGGCAAGGGCAAGTGTAATTACTTTGGAAATACTTTGAAGAGTAAATAGTGTTTGTGAGTTGCCTGCATGGATATATTCTGATTCTTTATGGAAAATGGCAATCCCTAAATCGTCTGGATTTGCATTTCCTAGTTCGGGGATATAAGTAGCAAGTTTTCCTTTTTTTGTATATGGTTTTACTTGTTCTAACAACTGTTGTAAGTTGTTTGTTTCAATGCACTGCATAGTACCAACGCTCCTATTTCGAATTAACTAAGTTTACTTTTCCCGATATGCTCGGAAATAAATAATAACATGAAAAAGTGGAATGATAAAACGAAAGTTACATGTTCTATAGCAGGTCGTTCGTTTCGCGTCCTCTGTATTAAAAAAGGAGAATTTCCCTTTTATATAACAGTTTGGAAATAGGAGATTTATCCATAAAAAATCCAAAAATAAAAACTACACATCTATACAACTATATGTTATTATGGTTATGTAAATAGAAAGCGTTTTCTAAGGCGTACTTATAATGATAACGATTTCATAAATTGAATTAGGGGGAATTAAAATGTTGCAGTTTTTACAACGTATTGGTAAAGCTTTAATGCTTCCGATCGCAGTACTACCAGCAGCAGGATTATTGCTTCGTCTAGGACAAGAAGACGTATTAAACATTCCTGTTATGGCACAGGCCGGTGCAGCAATTTTTGATAATTTAGCACTTATTTTTGCAATTGGTGTTGCAATCGGCTTATCTGTTGACGGTAGTGGTGCAGCTGGTCTTGCAGGTGCAATTGGTTATTTAGTTATGAAGAATACAACTAATGCTTTAAGTGTTACTTACTCAACAGCAGAATTAAATGATAAATTAAAAAGTGTTCAAGATTTAGTCGGTTCAGTAGATCCAACTAAATTAGCAGATACGATGAATAAAGTTTCTAAAGCAGCAGCTTTGACACCAAAAATAAATATGGCTATACTCGGTGGTATTATTGCCGGGGTTATCGCTGGATTACTATACAACAAATTCCATAAGATTAAACTACCAGAATGGTTAGGATTCTTCGCTGGAAAACGTTTCGTACCGATCATTACGTCTATTGTAATGCTTCTTTTAGGATTATTATTTGGTCAAATTTGGCCAACAATCCAAACTGGTATTGATGCAGTGTCACACGGTATTGTAAACCTAGGTTCAATCGGTGCAGGGTTATTCGGATTATTAAACCGTTTATTAATTCCAATCGGTTTACATCACGTAATGAACACTTATTTCTGGTTTGTACTTGGTGACTTTACAAATGCAGCTGGTGATCTTGTTCATGGTGATATTGCTCGTTTCTTTGCAAAAGATCCATCAGCAGGTATGTTTATGACTGGTTTCTTCCCAGTTATGATGTTTGGTTTACCAGCAGCGTGTTTCGCAATGATTGCGGCTGCTAAACCAGAAAAACGCAAAGCAGTTACTGGTATGTTAGCTGGTTTAGCATTAACTTCATTCTTAACTGGTATTACAGAGCCAATCGAATTCTCATTCATGTTCTTATCACCAGTATTATATGGTGTGCATGCAGTATTAACAGGTCTTTCTTTATTCATAACAACATCACTTGGCATTCGTGATGGTTTCACATTTAGCGCAGGTGCTATTGATTATGTTATTAACTTTGGTATTGCAACAAAACCTGTATTATTAGCAGGTATCGGTTTAATTTATGCAGCAATTTACTTTGCAGTATTCTACTTCTTAATTAAGAAGTTCAACTTAAAAACTCCAGGTCGTGAAGATGACGATGAGTTAGTTGAAGATGTGGATGCACCAGTTGCAGGTTCAATTGGTGAAACTTACGTAGCAGCTCTAGGTGGAAAAGAAAACTTAACAGTTATTGATAACTGTGCAACACGTCTACGCTTACAAGTAAAAGATGCTAGTCAAGTAAACGAAGCAGCATTAAAACGTGCCGGTGCAAAAGGCGTTATGAAATTAAGTGACACAAGTGTACAAGTTATCGTAGGTACAAATGTTGAATCTGTTGCCGATGATATGAAAAAACACGTATAAATAATGAGATAAGAGGATGTCCAAAAAGATTGATAACATCAATTTTTTACAGGATATCTTCTTTTTTTTTTTATAATTTAAAGGGAATCTTACTTTTGTAAATTTTCTTTTTCTTTTTTGTACATATGGGTTGGTAATATCTGCAGTGCGTGATAAAGTAGGGATGATATAGAATGGATTATCCATAATCTACTAAAATAAATCTTTAGTAGAGGAATTAAATTATTGGTGAGTAAGGGGAAAAAAGCAATTATGGATCAGGAAAAAAATAATGCGAATGGGAAAGCACATCGGCCGATTGTATACATAAAAAGGACAATCATTCTCGTCTTACTATTATCACTTGTATATTTCATGTATACAAAAATTGTTGAGCATAATAAGAAAGAAGAAACTTTAAAAGCGGCAGCAGAAATGAAGAAACAAGAAGAGCTAAAAAAGAAAGAAGAAGAAAAAAAGAAGCAAGAAGAACAAAAACAAAAAGAGCAGGAAGAACAAGTGAAGCAAGCGCAAGCTGCGGAACAGCCTACTGAAGGACCACCTCAAGAAATTAATGAAAACGCTCAATTGGACCAGTATTTACAAAACGCAGGATTTAGCGGGACAGCTGTTATTGTGAAGAACGGAAAAGTTCTTCTGAATAAAGGGTACGGTATGGCAAATAAAGAGCAGCAAGTACCCAATAATTCAGAGACGACTTTTTATATTGGTTCTATTTCAAAGGCGTTTGTAGCAACCGCTATTATGCAGTTGAAAGATCAAAAAAAATTACAAGTAGAAGATACTGTTGCGAAGTATATTCCAGATTTTCCACAAGGTAATAGTATTCAGCTAAAACATCTATTAACACATACATCAGGGATTCCAGAATATGAGCAGGGAAAAGAAGATATTTCTCATGAAGAACTGATAAAGCGAATAGGAAATCAAAAGCGTATTGGTGGTCCAGGAGAGAAGTGGAAGTATTCCGATTCGAACTACTCTATACTTGCATACATTGCCGAGAAGGTAAGTGGACAGCCGCTCGAAGAATATATTAAAAAACATATTTTTGCTACTGTGGGTATGAAACATTCTGGTTTTGGCACAGAATTAGAACAAACAAGATTCCCATCAACGGGTTATAAAATAGTAAATAACAATATGACAACACCTAATATTCCGAGCATGTCACAACTATATGGTTGTGGTGATATATATACGAGTGCACATGATTTATATTTATTTAACGAAGCACTCTTCTCTGGAAAGTTAATTTCAAAAGAGAGCTATGATCAAATGTTTACAGGCGGAAAAAAAGATTACGGATTTGGATGGTACGTAGACCCAGGAAGTTATTCGAATCACGGTGTAATGCCAGGATGGAATTGCTTAAATGGATTTAGTAAAAGCGGAAGTGTGTATGTCGTTTTATTATCTAACATCCAAAACAACATTAAATCGTTTGGTAAAGTGAATAACGACATTTATACAATGTTGCGGAATATTGAAGTGTAAGAAACTATCCTTTTGGATAGTTTTTTTTATGCCCTTAAACAAATATTTCTTTTAGAAAATGTATGTCTTACCTATCACAAAAACATCTGTTTTGTATACATTAAGATGTATGGATGTGAAATTTTGTAATCTAAAAATAATAGGAGGAGAAGTGTATGTGTCTGTTCGGAAAATATTGGCATAAGTTATCAAGATTATTTAATAGACAATTAGGCTATTTTTTAGATGACAAATTATTGCCTGCTGTGGAACGACTTTTATTTTCGCAAAACTTTGCAAGGTTTATTCAAAGAAACTCTAAGCAAGCTACGGAAGAATTTATAAAATCAAGTCAATTTCAATCTATTATTTGTAATATTTTAAAAGAATGCAATACATCACCTTTTAAAGAAATTGCAAAGCAGTATTTAGGTAAAAACGTAGAAATTACGGTGACGGTTGGACAATTAACAGGCGTTATTGTAGCAGTTGGTGATGATTTCTTAACATTGCAAGAAGGAATAGGAACTGAAGTTTTATTACCATTTACAAGCATTATATCAATTAAAGAAGTGTAAGAAAGGAGAGTTATATATGTTATTTACTGATGAATTACGTAACCATGTTGGTGAGCTAGTGCAAGTTGTGACAGCTGTAGAAATTGTTACAGGCATTCTTTTATCTGTGACAGATGGGGCGATAATTGTGCGTACTTCTCCTTCTTATGGACCACCGGAAGATGTAATTGTGCGTACTCCTATTATTGCTTATGTTCGATTGGAAGGGTAAGCGTGATACAAGTATGAGAGTATCAGTTGTTATTCCAGCGCACAATGAAGCGAGTACTTTATCGCAAGTTTTAGTAGAAGTGGAGAAGCTCGAGCCTTACGAAATTATCGTGGTAGATAATGGGTCAACAGATGGGACGAAAGAAATAGCGTTACAACATCATTGTCACATGATTTATTATAAACATTCTCTTGGCAATGATGTTGGACGGGCTATTGGAGCTAGAGAAGCAAAAGGTGAAATTGTCTTGTTTTTAGATGGTGATATTGTTATTGATAGTAAAGAGTTACAACGTTTCGTGAAAGGGATTCAACAAGGGCATCAAATTGTTGTGAATAATTTAACATGGTCGGTTTATTTAAAGATGAGACCACATTATACGACAGTTGGAAAGTTCATGTTGAATCGTTATTTGAATAAAAAGGAGCTTGTTGTTGGATCTTTAATCGCAATTCCACATGCGATGAACAGGAAAGTTATCGAGAAACTTGGGTGGTGGAATTTAGCAGATCCAGCACTATTTCAAGCGATGGCGATGTCTAGAGGAGTAGATATTGTTGATACGGCTTCGGTCGATGTAATTCACACAAATAAGGTTCGTCCTGTGCATACGGGAACATCACCTGGTTCTCCTTATCCGAAAGCGACTAGCCGTATTATGGGTGATCATTTACGTGCTTTACAATACGTAATCGAAACATATGGTAAACGCGGCGGTTTTTCGGAGGGAAACAGGGATAGAGAGTTTATAGGGAACTATAAACCCGTTGTATTAAAGAAGGAAAAAGCGAAATATAGTGCGATTATACCAGTGTCAGAAGAAAAAATGACGATAAGATCTGTTATACAAGAAGTGAAAAAAGCAGGGGTAGATGAAATTATTGTTGTCGCGAATGGCGCAGATTTTGAGACTGTTAAACACGCAAAGCTAGAAAATGTTATTGTTGTTGAATTTACGAAGGCGCTTGGACATAATGTAGCACGAGCGATAGGTGCCATGCATGCTACGGCAGATATTTGTTTATTCGTTGATGGTGATTTTGTTATTCCAGCAAAAAAACTCACTCCATTTTTGCAAGCTGTTGAAGATGGAAGTGACGTGGTTTTAAATGATTTACAATGCTTATTAGATATGTTTCATCCTGCAGATCCAATTAGTATGGGGAAATATTTTGTGAATTTAGTAGCGAAAAGACCGGATTTATGGAATAACTCATTAACGGCAGTACCACATGCTATGCATAAAAGGGTAATAGAGAAAATAGGATATGACTCGCTTGTTATTCCGCCATTAGCCCAAATGAAAGCTATTTTGGAGGTTTTTTCTATTACAGCAGTAGAATTTGTAGATGTTATAAAAACCAATCGGGTACGCCCGGAGCAACATGGGTTTGTAAATGGACGTATTCCGGCATTTGACCGTATTTTCGGTGATCAACTTGAGGCGATTGCTTATCTATTACAATATACAGACGAACGTGGGAGTTTTACGGATGGAGATCGCGATAGAGACATTATTCAACAATTGAGAAAGGAAGAAAAGAATACAGATGAATGCTAGTAGTAAAGTAGCTATTATTGGATTAGGGTATGTTGGTCTTCCTTTAGCAGTCCATTTTGCAGAAAGAGGATATACCGTACTAGGATTAGATAAAGATACTAGAAAAATAGAATCGATTATAAAAGGAGAAAGTTATATTCCAGATGTTTCTTCTAAAGTGTTACAAAGTTTATTGACTAAAAATAAATTAATAGTAAATACACCAGATAAAGGTATTACTGATTTCCAAAATAGTGATTATGTTATTGTTACTGTTCCAACTCCAATTAATGAACGAAGAGAACCAGATTTAAGTGCCCTCATTTCAGCTTCGCATTATATACAACAAAATCTCCAAAAAGGACAAACCTTCATTTTTGAAAGTTCCACATACCCAGGCACACTTGAGGAAGTTATTATTCCTATTATTTCTCAAGCCGGCAAAAAGGTAGGAGAAGATTTCTATATTGGATATTCTCCTGAGAGAATTGATCCAGCAAATAGTCAATATTCAGTTCAAGCTATTCCAAAAGTTATTAGTGGACAAACAGAAAAGTGCAAACAAAAAGTACAGGATTTATATAGTAGCATTTTTGACTTAGTTGTACCTGTTAGCTCTCCGAAAGTAGCAGAGATGTGTAAGCTATTTGAAAATATTCAGCGCTTAGTTAACATTTCTTTAGTAAATGAGTTAAACACACTATGTGAAAGTTTAGGGATTGATTTTTATGAGGTTATTGAAGCGGCATCTACAAAACCGTTTGGATTTACTCCGTATTGGCCAGGACCAGGGATAGGGGGGCACTGTATTCCCGTAGATCCTTTATATTTTCAATGGAGAATAAAAAAGAATGGGGCAATTAGTCAATTAATTGAGGCGGCACATGTAATTAATGAAGAAATGCCAGAGAAAATTGTCCGGAAAGTAAAGGGCATGGTGCAATCACCCGGACTAGTTTTAATTGTAGGAATCGCGTATAAGAAAGATGTAAATGATTTGAGGGAATCACCGGCTTTGCCAATTATTCAATTACTAATAAAAGAAGGATACAAGATAAAATACCATGATTCATATATTTCTTCTGCAGAAATTGGAGATAAGGTGTATCAATCCGTTGCCTTGGATGAACAAACAGTTAAAGAGGCAGGTTGTATTTTAATTTTAACTGATCATTCTAATATCGATTGGAAGCTTTTTAAAGGAATGAACCGAGTAATAGATACAAGGGGAATTATAAAGAAGGTGAGTGTATGAGTAAGAAATGTTTAATTACAGGTGGGGCCGGATTTATTGGATCTCATTTAGCTGAAGAGTTGGTGAGAAGGGGTTATGAAGTCACGATTGTGGATAACTTCTATAAAGGGAAAAATAAGTATCATAATGAGCTAATGAGAGAGATGCGGGTTATTCTAATAAGTGTTTTAGACAAAAATTCTATTTATGAGTTAGTAAATCAACATGATGTAGTGTTTCATTTAGCAGCAATTTTAGGTGTTAAAACGACAATGGAAAAAAGTATAGAGCTCATTGAAACGAATTTTGATGGAACGAGAAACATTTTACAAGCAGCATTAAAAGGAAAGAAGAAAGTAGTTTTTGCATCTACTTCCGAAGTATATGGCAAGGGCAAACCGCCTTTCTCAGAAGAAGGGGACCGATTGTACGGGGCAACTTCTAAAATACGTTGGAGTTATGCAGTGTGTAAAACATTAGAAGAAACATTATGTTTAGGCTACGCATTAGAAGGTTTACCGGTAACAATTGTTCGTTATTTTAATATTTATGGTCCAAGAGCGAAAGATGGTCCGTATGCAGGGGTAATCCCGCGATTTATCAGTGCGGCCCTGCAAGGAGAAGATATTCTCGTATATGGAGATGGAAAGCAGACACGTTGCTTTACGTATGTAAGTGATGCGGTAGAGGCAACGATTCGAGCAATGGATGAGAAGGTAAATGGTGAGATTATTAATATAGGTTCCGAGAACGAAAAGAGTATAAAAGAAGTAGCAGAAACAATTAAAAAACTAACGAAATCTTCTTCAAAAATTATACAAGTTCCTTTTGAGGAAGTATATCCACATGGCTTTGAAGAAATTCCAAATAGAAGGCCGAACGTAACGAAGTTAAGAGAGCTTGTTCAATTTCAAGCGACAGTAACGTGGGAACAAGGATTGAAAGAAACTATTAAGTGGTTTCATGAAGAAAACAATGGCTAAGTCGCTATCAGTTATTATTCCTGCAAGTAATGAAGTGGATACAATTTCAGACGTTATTCAATCGGTAAAACCGTTAAATCCAGTAGAGATTATTGTAATAGCAAATGGTTGTAATGATGGTACAGAAGAGGTTGCTAATCGGTTAGGATGTAAAGTAATCAGGCATACAGAACTATTAGGAAACGATGTTGGACGTGCAGTTGGCGCAAAATATGCGATAGGTGATGTATTACTATTTATAGATGGGGACTTTGCTATTCCAACTTCAAAATTACAATTGTTTCTTAATCCGATTTTACATGATCAGACTGACATCGTTTTAAATAATTTGGACGCATTGTTTTTAAAGAAACAAAAACCCCATTCTGTTACAGTGTGGCGTCAAATATTAAATGCAATGTTAGAGCGTGAAGAATTAAAAATAGATTCTTTATTATCTGTACCTCATGCGTTGACGAAAGAAGTCGTCCAGAGTATTGGATACGAATGTTTAGTTAATCCTATTGTAGCTCATTTACGTATAGCACAAAGTAAATGGAGAATTAGCCGTCATTGTGCTATTGATGTTATTACGCCGAATAAATTTCGACCGGTTGAACATGCTGCATATGGCACGAGCCTTTCTCAATCTGAAAGAAGAATGATAGGTGATCATATAGAAGCTGTTGCGGAACGGATAGTAAGCAGTGATACACGCGGGGGATATTATGATGGAAATAGGAAAAGGAATAGCGTCTATCATACTTTAAATTTCGAAGATTTTTATCAAGGATGGGGCGTTACATCCAATTTGTATAAAGGAAAGCAACTATCGGTTGTTATTCCTGTACAAGATGAAGAGAAAACAATTGGAAACGTTATAGAAGAGCTTCGTAAAATTGAACCTTTTGAAATCATCGTCGTCGTAAATGGTTCGTCAGATAAAACAGCAACGATTGCAAAAGACAAGGGCGCAACGACAATTGTATATAAAGAAGCCCTTGGAAACGATGTAGGGCGTTCACTTGGAACTTATTTTGCAAAAGGAGAAATTGTGTTATTTATAGATGGTGATTTTGTTATTCCAGCTAGGGAGCTATATCCTTTTGCAAAAGCTATTGCAGATGGAAAGGACGTCGCATTAAATGATTTAAATCATTATTTAGATCTAAGAGTACCACTTCATCTTGTAACTGCGTTTAAGTATGCACTAAATTTAGCTTGTGATAGAAAGGATTTAGGGGTAGGATCACTTATTGCGGTACCTAATGCATTTAGCCACAAGTGTTTGAAAGCAATTGGGTATAAATCTTTATTGTCACCTTGTGTAGCACAAGTGAAGGCTCTTCTTTCTGGATTTGAAATTGCGTGTGTATATCGTGTTGAGGTTGATAAGATGAACCGTATTCGTCCCAGTGAACATTTTGCAAAAATAGGTCATCCTCCAGCTGTACTTCGAATTATAGGTGATCATATAGAGGGACTAGAGCAAATAATTGCATTAACAGACAATCGTGGCGGATTCTATGATGGCAATAGAAAAAGAGATGTTTTATAGAAGTAACAAAAAAGTGTACAACATGTGTACACTTTTTTGTTCTGTTATAAAAACTATAACAGATTAGGAGATAAGAGTATTACAGCTCTACAATGGGTATTGTTCTTATATTACAAAATAGGACTCGTATATAAGAATACCAAAAAAATACAATTAAGGAAAGGGTTAATTTTAAAGACTTTTAAATGAAGTTACCACTATATATATAGTGGTTTGCTCGATTTTTCACAAACATGTCACAACTATTTCGTTCACTTTCTTAAAAAAGTAGTATTCTAAGTGTGTAAGCTGTTATATAAAAAATCTTAGTCCTGTACTAATCAAAAATGGAGGAGATTAGGATGACTCAAGTATTAGAAAATGTTAAAAACGCATGGGAAAACTTTAAAGGTGAAAAATGGAAAGCAGAGATTGATGTTCGCGATTTCATTTTAAATAATGTAAACGTTTTCGAAGGAGACGAATCTTTCTTAGCAGAAGCAACTGAAGCAACGAAACAACTTTGGGATCAAGTAATGGATTTAACAACAAAAGAACGTGAAAACGGTGGCGTTCTTGATATGGATACAAAAATTGTTTCTTCTATTACATCACATGACCCAGGATACTTAAATAAAGATATTGAAAAGGTAGTCGGTTTCCAAACTGATAAACCATTTAAACGTTCTTTACAACCATATGGTGGTATTCGTATGGCGGAGCAAGCTTGTGAATCTTATGGATACGAAATGGACAAAGAACTTAGTCGTATTTTTAGAGATTGGAGAAAAACTCATAACCAAGGTGTATTCGATGCCTATACACCAGAAATGAGAAATGCACGTAAATCAGGCGTTATTACTGGTCTTCCAGATGCATACGGTCGTGGACGCATTATCGGTGACTATCGACGCGTAGCATTATATGGTATTGATCATTTAATTGAAGCGAAAAAAGCTGATTTAAATTTAACTGGCGGTGTAATGAGCGAAGATACAATGCGTTTACGCGAAGAATTATCTGAGCAAATGCGTGCACTTCAAGAACTAAAACAAATGGCTGCTTCTCATGGTTTCGATATTTCTAAACCAGCAACAAATGCACAAGAAGCGTTCCAATGGTTATACTTCGCATATCTTGCGGCGATTAAAGAGCAAAACGGAGCTGCAATGAGTCTTGGACGTACTTCTACATTCTTAGATATTTACATTGAAAGAGATTTAGCAAATGGTACTTTAACAGAAGAAGAAGTACAAGAAATTGTAGATCACTTCATTATGAAATTACGTCTTGTGAAATTCGCAAGAACACCTGATTATAATGAATTATTCTCTGGTGACCCAACTTGGGTAACTGAATCTATCGGTGGTATTGCATTAGATGGTCGTCCATTAGTAACAAAGAACTCATTCCGTTTCTTGCATACATTAGATAATTTAGGACCAGCTCCAGAACCGAATTTAACAGTTCTTTGGTCTAAACAATTACCAGAGAACTTTAAAAACTACTGTGCGAAAATGTCCATCAAAACATCAGCAATTCAATATGAAAATGATGACATTATGCGTGCTGATTACGGCGATGATTACGGAATTGCTTGTTGTGTATCTGCAATGAGAATCGGTAAGCAAATGCAGTTCTTCGGAGCTCGTGCAAACTTAGCGAAAGCATTATTATATGCGATTAACGGTGGTAAAGATGAAAAATCAAAAGCACAAGTTGGTCCTGAGTACGCACCAATTACTTCTGAAGTATTAAATTACGAAGAAGTTATGCATAAGTTTGATATGACAATGGAATGGTTAGCGGGTCTATATTTAAACACACTAAATGTTATCCATTACATGCATGATAAATATAGCTATGAACGTATTGAAATGGCACTTCATGATACGAATGTTCTTCGTACAATGGCAACAGGTATCGCGGGTCTATCTGTAGTAGCAGACTCATTAAGTGCAATTAAATACGCACAAGTAAAACCAATCCGTGATGAAAACGGTATTGCAGTGGACTTCGAAATTGAAGGAGACTTCCCTAAATACGGTAACAATGATGATCGTGTAGATGAAATCGCTGTAAATCTCGTGAAAACATTTATGAATAAACTTCGTAAACATAAAACATATCGTAATTCCGTTCATACAATGTCAATTTTAACTATTACATCTAACGTTGTATACGGTAAGAAAACTGGTAACACTCCAGATGGACGCCGTACTGGAGAACCATTTGCACCAGGTGCAAATCCAATGCACGGACGTGATACAAAAGGTGCATTAGCTTCATTATTATCTGTAGCTAAATTACCATATGAAGATGCACAAGATGGTATTTCTAATACATTCTCTATTATTCCAAAAGCACTTGGTAAAGAAGATGATGTACAAGTACGTAACTTAGTATCTATGCTTGATGGCTATGCAGTAAAAGAAGGCCATCACTTAAATATTAACGTATTTAATCGTGAAACATTAATGGATGCAATGGAACATCCTGAGAAATATCCACAATTAACAATTCGCGTATCTGGTTACGCTGTAAACTTTATTAAATTAACTCGTGAACAACAAATTGATGTAATTAACCGTACAATGCATGAAAGCATGTAAATGAAAAAAGTGTCCCTTCGCTCTTAATATATAGCGAAGGGAGGCTGTTTCAATAAAGGAGGAAGTAACATGGTAAAAGGAAGAATACATTCTGTAGAGTCTTGTGGTACTGTTGATGGCCCAGGGATTCGTTATGTCATATTTACACAAGGGTGTTTATTACGTTGTCAATATTGTCATAATGCTGATACTTGGGAAATCGGTAAAGGTAAAGAAATAACAGTTGAAGAAGTGATGCAGGATGTGACATGTTACCTTCCATTTATTGAAGCCTCCGGAGGCGGTATAACAGTTAGCGGTGGAGAGCCATTATTACAGCTAGACTTTTTAATTGAGTTGTTTAAAAAGTGTAAAGAGGCTGGTATCCATACAACAATCGACTCTTCTGGTGGTTGTTATTCTGAGGAACCAGAATTCCAAAGTAAGCTAGATATTTTAATGGATTATACAGATTTAGTTTTATTGGATTTGAAACATATCGATTCCAAAAAGCATCGTAAATTAACAGGGAAACCAAATGAACATATTTTACAATTCGCTCGTTATTTATCGAATAAGGATAAACCGATTTGGGTACGACACGTATTAGTTCCTGGTGTTACGGATAATGAAGAGGATCTACAAAAACTATCTAGCTTTATTCAAAGTCTGTCTAATGTTCAAAAAGTTGAAGTGTTACCATATCACAAGCTTGGTGTATATAAATGGGAGGCGCTTGGACATAAGTATCCACTCGCAAATGTAGAACCACCTACTGAGAAAAATGTAGAACATGCTAAACATATTTTACAAGCGGTCTAATCCAAATATTGGATTAGGCTTTTTGCTTTCTTTACAATAAAATCTAGAGTATATATTGATAAAAGAGTATACTGAAAGTAGAATATCCATAATTTTGTACGGAATAAGTGGAGAAATTTACATAATTGTAAAGGGAAATCAAAATAGTAAAAAGAATTAAGAAGTAAAAGAGTGAGTATCATGGAATAGAGAACATTTGTAAGTTATTGCGAAAGCTCTTATAGGAAAGTATAATGTAAAGATATGAGCACAGATAGGATTAAGGGGTCAATCTTATATGCTTTGCATATCCACGACAGGTACATAGCTGAAAAGGGAATTATTAGAATCTGTTTATGTAATTTTTAAGGAAAATGTTTTTCCTATTGTCGTATATGCAATATGGAGAAACAAAAAGCTAGGAGTGGATTTGTTTGATAAAAAACCCCAAGGTTTTAATATTAACTGCACATTACGGTAATGGTCATGTGCAAGTAGCAAAAACATTAGAACAAACATTTCGCCAAAAAGGAATTGAAGATGTTATTGTATGCGACTTGTTTGGAGAATCACATCCATTTATAACTGACATTACAAAATATTTATATTTAAAAAGTTATACAATAGGAAAAGAACTATATCGTTTGTTTTATTACGGGGTAGAAAAAATTTATGATAAGAAAATAGCATCTTGGTATGCGAACTTTGGAAGAAAACGTTTGAAAACACTGTTACAGGTGGAGAAACCAGATATTGTAATTAATACATTTCCAATTATCGCTGTACCAGAATTGAAGAAACAAACAGGGATTTCAATTCCTGTCTATAACGTATTAACTGATTTTTGCGTGCACAAAATATGGATTCATCGAGAAGTAGATCGTTATTTTGTTGCAACGGATCACGTGAAAGAATTGATGGTTGATATCGGTGTACCTGCGGAACAAATTGTTGAAACAGGAATTCCAATTCGGAGTAGTTTTGAGTTAAAGGTAAATCCAGACATCATATATAATAAATATCAGTTATGTAAGAATAAAAAGATTTTACTAATTGTAGCAGGTGCTCATGGGGTATTAGGAAATGTAAAAGAACTATGCCAATCATTTATGTCAGTGCCTAATTTACAAGTAGTTGTCGTTTGTGGGAAAAATGAAGCTTTAAAACAGGATTTATTAAGTTTACAGAATCAAAATTCCGATGCATTAAAAGTGTTTGGGTATGTTGAAAATATTGATGAATTATTCCGAGTTACTTCGTGTATGATTACGAAGCCAGGCGGAATAACATTAAGTGAAGCAGCAGCGTTGCAAGTACCTGTCATTTTATATAAACCTGTTCCAGGACAAGAAAATGAAAATGCGATGTACTTTGAAAAAAAAGGAGCAGCAGTTGTCATTCGCGATGATAGTGAGGTTTTTGCAAAAACAGAGGCATTATTACAAGATGATGTGAAGCTTCTTCAAATGAAAGAAGCAATGAAAAGCATCTATCTTCCAGAGCCAGCTGGTCATATTGTAGATGCAATTTTGGCAGAAAATCATGCAGAACCGCGGCATATACCTATTAAATCACCTGCTCTTGCACAATCTTTTACTTAATATGAAACCCTCTTTGTATATGTAAAGAGGGTTCTTTATTATTTTCAAAGAAAATTCAGCTAGTTATCCACAAAAGGATTGCGCTTTCATTAAACAGTAAAGTCGGAATATTAACAACTATATCCACATTGTCCACAATTTTTAGAAAAATATCCACAATTAAAACAGCTGATATATACTTTAATATAGAAAAATATTAAATGTTTTTGAAAATTACTAACAATTTCGTTGGTTTTGTGGATAAAGTTGTCCACAGCAAAAAGGACCCTTATGTATAAGGGTCCTTTTTGCTTACTTCTATCAGTCGAGAAAATTATGTAATGAAAATGAATAATTAGGGGGGAAACTTCTAATTATTCATTTTCACTTTAAATGCTTTTCGAGCGATATCCTGCTGCACGATCTGCTTTTTGAAATTCTCGTTGATAGAGAACTTCTTGTGTACTAGATAATGTATTTTTTGCTTTATCACGTTTCTTTTTATCCATTACAAATCACCTCGTGTCTTAAAGTTACTATTTATCGTTTCCAAAGACATGAGGGGATATACGCATATGGAAAATGTTAATGATTGATTATCATTTCAGAAAATTTAGATTATGCTTCTTTTAATTGATGAGCATCTTGGAAGGTTGTATCTCGCATTGTAGCAAGTGTGTATTGATCTTTTGGAATTTCATATAAGTTATATACTTCTTCGTTTGCGTTAATTTCATCATATACGGCTTTTCTTGTTTCGTTTGCTAGATTTACATATTGCAGTTTTTCTGCAGCTTTAATAGAACGAATATTTATTTTACGAATACGCATGAAGATTGTTTCAATATCTAATTCATAGAAAAGTTCACTAAAAAATGAATCTTTTGCTAATTTATTATAGCCTTTTCCATGATATGGTTTGCCGAGCCATGTCCCGAGAAACCCAGCTTTTTCTTGCACATCAAATAAAGTAATTGTTCCGATGGGGTTACCCCATTCATCTAAAATTGTGCGTGAAATTAATTCACCACGCTCTTCAGCTTCAATTGTTTGTTTCGTTAAGAATAAATATTCTTCATAAGAATAAGCCTTTTGACGCACAAAAGGGAAGACAGCTGGATCCACCATTAACTCGTATAGAACGTGGCTGTCGTGTAAGTCGCGTTTTTTCAACATACTAACTCCTCCTCACACGAGGGTAGCATGACGAAAAAACACCCCACCCTCGAAATTTTTATATCAATCTTTAAAAAATTTCGGGGTGGGAATCGAACCCACTAGAACCAGTTTCTAACGCTGGTGGCGCACCATTTGCCTTCCCCATTCATCAATTTGAAAATGATAATCACGACACAAATTGATTATGGTTTCATTCAGTTTATAATCGTATAATACTTTATCTAGTCAAAAAAATAAACTAGTTTTTTTTATTTTTTTTGTAAATTATTTTTCCATCAATCATAGTTAGTACAGGCTTGGCTAAATAATGAAAAGGATGATGAGTCCATAACACGAGATCGGCGTCTTTTCCAACCTCGATACTTCCAATTCTATCCTCTAAACGCAAATTTCGCGCTGGGAATATGGTGATTCCTTCTAGTGCTGTTTTCTCATCTAACCCTTCTCTTACTGCAACAGCAGCACAAATATTTAAATATTGAATGGGTGTATAAGGATGGTCTGTCGTTATAGAAACTTCCACACCATTTTTGGATAATATATGGTAAGTATCCCATGTCTTGTTTTTTAGTTCGATTTTAGAACGGCGTGTCAGAGTGGGACCAACTGAAACCTTCAAATTGTGTTTCGAAAGCTCTTCAACAAGAAAGTGTCCTTCTGTACAATGTTCAATACGTAGATCGAGGTTGAATTCCGTTGCAAAGCGTAGCGCAGAACTAATATCATCTGCTCGGTGAGCGTGGATACGTACGGGTATTTCACGACGTAATGCTTTTAAAATAGGAAGCATTCGAAAATCAGCTTCGTGCCCGTAGTGTTGTGCTTCATAGAATGATTCCCGTAGTAACCCCATAATCCCCATACGTGTTATGGATTCTTTCGTTCCATTACTATGGACCTTTTTAGGATTTTCTCCAAAGGCAATCTTTAAACCAGCAGGTTCTTGAATAATCATATGATCAATACAAGTTCCAGCTGTTTTTATTACACAAGTAGTACCCCCGATAATATTTTGACTACCAGGCATAACGTGAACGGTTGTAATTCCATTTTGCACAGCGTCTTGAAAGGCAATATCGAAAGGGTGGATACCATCTAAAGAACGAATATGTGGTGTTGAAACTTCAGATGTTTCATTGGCATCATTTCCAGCCCAACCAGTACCTTCATCATAGAGACCAAGGTGAGTATGGACATCAATAAAGCCAGGTAAGAGATGGAGTGCCCGTGCATCTATAACGGTCATATCTTGAGTAGGTTGAATAAAAGGTTTGACCTCGGTAATTCGCTCTTCTGTAACGAGTACATCGCCTTGAAACTTTGGAGATGTAATAGGGTATACAATGGCTTGTTTGAGCAATATTTTCATAGGTACCTCATTTCTGTTACTTTATAATGCTAATGGAAGTTAAGGGAAAGTAACTGAAAGGTTATTTGTATGGTAATGCTTCGGATCCTAGAAAATGAAAGTTTTAAAAGGGCCCATGTAAAATTTTGTTTTAGAAGTACTACATTGTATGCGAAAGTATATTTTGTAATGCATGGTCTATTGCCGGAAATGTGTATTGGTATCCATGTTTAATTGCTTTACTAGGTAATACATGTTGCCCTTCTAGTACAAGTATGCTCATCTCACCTAATAAGGCGTGAAGCATAAATGAAGGGACAGGCAGCCAATGTGGTTTTCTCGTTGCGACAGCGATGGTTTTTCCAAATTCCTTCATTCTTATAGGTGTTGGTGCTGTCATATTAAGAGGGCCATCAATTTCTTTTTTGTGTATGATGAAATCCATCATACGAACGACATCGTCTATATGAATCCATGATAACCATTGCTTCCCAGAACCAATGGTGCCGCCGATATAGAATTGATAGGGAAGTAACATCTTTGGCAAGGCTCCGCCATCTGCACCTAATACAACGCCAAATCTTGTGTAAATTGTTCTTATTCCGAGAGAACATGCTTTAGCTGCTTCTTGCTCCCATAAAAATACTGTTTCTGCTAAAAAATCATTTCCGGGAGTTTCTTGTTGCTCAGTAAAAGACTCTATTTCAGATGTTCCGTAGTATCCAATAGCACTTGCATTAATAAATGTATGTGGTTTTGTTTCCATTACTTGTAGTTGTTGAATAAGTCCTTTTGTTGTTTGAATTCTACTGTTTAATATTGTTTCTTTTTGTTTTTTTGTCCATCTACTATTGATAGATTCTCCAGCTAGATTAATGACTACATCGATAGAGGAGAGTGGAAAGGTAGATAAATCTGGTGTCCAGTGTACGTATTGAAGGTTATGGTTTGAGGTTCTAGTAGTTTTCTTTCGAGTAAGAATGTAGACCATATATCCTTTTTGAATAAAAAAAGTAGAGAGGTATTTACCAATAAAACCAGTGCCACCAGAAATTGCGATTTTCATAATCATTTCCTCCTCATTATATATATTCTTGAAAAGAAAAAATGTTCCTCGACTATGTTAAAATAATAGGGAGGTGAGAGTATGGCTGTCATTACAAAAATAGAAGTACAAAAGCGATCGAAAGAACGATTTAATATTTATATTGATAAAGGCCAAGGTGAAGAGTACGGGTTTAGTGTGGATCAAGTAATCTTAATGAAACATGGATTACAAAAAGGCTTAGAAATTGATGAAATAGAGTTAGGAAATATTTTGTACAATGAAGAGGTACAAAAAGCATATTTACAAGCAATCTCCTATTTATCCTATCAAATGAGAACAAAACAAGAAATAGAAGATTTTTTACGAAAAAAAGAAGTGGGACAGGCCATCATCTCTGAAGTCGTTTCGAAATTATTACATGACCGATATATTAATGATAAAGAGTACGCGGTTTTATATACGCGAACGCAAAGTAATGTGAATCGAAAAGGTCCAACTGTTATTAAAAGAGAGTTGTTAAATAAAGGTGTTCAGGATTTAATTATTATGCATAGTTTACAAGAATATCCGAAGGAAAAGCAAATTGAGAATGCCTTGTTTCTCATAGAAAAGAAAAAAAAATCTTATCAAAAGCATTCTTTTTTACAAATGAAGCTAAAGTTGGATGAGATGCTTGTTCGAAAAGGGTATTCTAGAGAAGTAATTCAAATTTGTTTGGAAGAATTGAAAGACGAAAGAGATGACGAAAAGCAACAAGAAGCGTTACACTATCATGGGAATAAGTATTATGAGAAATATAAGAAGTATGATGGATGGACATTTGAAAACAAGATGAAACAAGCGTTATATCGAAAAGGATTCTCTATTGATGAGATAGAGATATTTTTACAAATGAAACGTGAAGAGGGATGAGGGGAATAATGAGATGAATATGCCAAAACGCTACAGTGAAATGACACCACATGAGCTTAGAGAAGAAATTGGGGATTTGAAGGAGCAAGCAATAAAGGCTGAACAGCTTGGAATTGTAAATGAGTTCGATGTATTAATGAGAAAGATGGCAATGGCTCGCGCTTATATGACTGATATAAACAAATTCCATATTGGTGAAACATATGAATTAATAGAAGAACCTGGTATATTATTTAAAATTACTTACTTCAATGGGGTATTCGCTTGGGGTTATAAACAAAATGATAATGAAGAGATTGGAATACCAATTTCCTTATTGCAAGAAAAATAAAAACCAGAGAGCAAATATCTCTCTGGTTTTCATCTTTGGTAGGCGTTAAAGGAGATAGGAGATTCTAAAATTGGCGTTTTTTACATTCGTTGGCCAATATAATGAGAGACTGGGTTTGCTGCGTCTGTCCGTTAACTTGCGCTTTCGCATGTTTCGGACGAGTCCACGTATGGTTAAATAATTCAGAACGACTATCTAAACGATCACGGTAGCTCATCTTTATCACCTCGTGTAGGAAGTTAATTTTTTAGGTTGTAACTGTATTACTCTTCCTGCTGATTTGCAGCACGCATACGTTCTTGTGGGTGCGTGTTAATTGTGCCGTTAGGTCGCTTCGAAGCGAAGCGTGATTTCGCTTTCGGCTGACCGTCGATTTTGCTGTTGTTTTTTGACTCAGACCAAAATTCGGCTTGTTTACCCATTGCGAACGCCCTCCTCATCATCAGTTGATACCTCTTTAAGAAGTATCACTTATAGAATGTGCAAAACAGAAGAAACTATCCTTTAGAAATGAAGGGATAAATAGGGAAAAGGAGATTAGAACATGAATGATATTTATGAAGCATTAACGAAAGAATTATTAGATAAGAATGACAAGCTTTCTTACGGACAAGCACGTGCGTGGGTTGAATTACTTTGGGAAGATTTTCAAACAACTTATGCAAAATCAGGGCGTTATCAAGGTGAGGAAATGACTGAGCAAGTGGTACGATCATGGATTAATAATCATGGTGTACGCCTTCATGAAATGCGTACAAATAATCCGAAGTATAGCCATTTAATTAATCAAGAAGATCATTTGAAACATTAAAAAAAGCGACTTAAGTCGCTTTTTTTAATGTGGAAGTAATTCCAGCTTTTTTCGAAGTTTTTCTTCACTAAAAATCCATCCTGTATAGGAACTAATAATATTTAAATTATGGTCGAGCTGAACAATCGCGACAAATGGATAATAATCTTTACTGCGATACCGTAAATCAATGAATCGTACTTCATAATAATGATCATGATCAAAAATATCCCAGCGATATACAGGAGAGAAAGATAGGAAGGCCGAGATGTTTTCATCTTGTTTAGCTGCTCGCATAATATCATTTTCTGGGAACGGTACCCGATCGAATTTGTCATATATCATGATGTTACCACGGTGCCATCTCGCAACGTAGTAATAATCAGCTGTAACGACTGCTAAATGATAATGATAAAATCGGTAAGAAGGAGAAATGATAATCTTTTCGACATTTTTGAAACGTTTGTGTACAACGCTTCTTATATTTCGGTGCATCATAACCCGTCCGATATAGTAAATAATCATTAATATATATGCTGCTAAGGCTGTGTATCCTTTATGAGAACCGACGAGCATGCAAGCAATTGCAAGTATATGGATAAAGAAAATTACGGTATCAAATGTATTAATCACGCCGAGTGCGACCCATTTTTTTGTGAAAGGCCGTAATGCTTGTGTACCATAGGCGTTAAAAATATCGACAAAGACGTGAAGGAAGACTGCAATAAATGACCAAAGTAGTAGATGAAGATATGGAGCGTCTGAAAAGAAGGCGAAAGAGATGCCACTTATAAGAAATGACCAAAGAATTACCGCGGGAATGGAATGAGTAACTCCGCGATGATTTCTTATATATTTAGCGTTATTACGCAATTTTAAAACTGTGTCAATGTCAGGAATGTTGGAACCAGCAATTGTAGCAAGCATAACAGCTTGTGGGCCAATATCACTTTGTGCTATGGCTGGATCTAATGTTGCTAAGCTACCTAAAGTGATACCCATAACAAGGTGAGTGGCTGTGTCCATAAAAATCCACCTCCGTTTTTTATTAATGTAACTCTTTTTATTCGATACCTCAAGTCCTTTGCCTTCAATTTCCTATGTCATCTTACTTAAATTTTTTCCTAAAATCTTTATAATAGTACTTATATGCAAAAAAATGAGGGGGATCAAGTTTGACACTTGAAATACTAAAAAAATTTAATATAGAGCAGTTTCAAAATGATTTAATTGGTTGGTTTGAAGAGGAGCAGCGCGACTTACCATGGAGAAAAAATAAAGATCCATACCGCGTTTGGGTTTCTGAGATTATGTTACAGCAAACAAGAGTAGAAGCCGTAAAACCATATTACGCAAATTTTATGGGGAAGTTTCCTACACTTGAAGCGTTAGCGAACGCAGATGATGAAGAAGTATTAAAAGCATGGGAAGGTTTAGGATATTATTCTAGAGCACGTAATTTACATGCGGCAGTAAAAGAGGTAAAAGAAGTATACGGCGGGGTTGTACCAAGTGATGTAAAGAAAATTGAAAAGTTAAAAGGAGTCGGACCATATACAAAAGGTGCTATTTTAAGTATTGCATATGGTATACCAGAGCCGGCAGTTGATGGAAATGTTATGCGTGTATTATCTCGCATTTTATCAGTATGGGATGATATTGCAAAACCGAAGACTCGAAAAGTTTTTGAAGAGATTGTGCGTGAAATTATTTCAGTAGAAAACCCATCTTATTTTAATCAGGGATTGATGGAATTAGGTGCACTGATTTGTATTCCTAAAAATCCATCGTGCTTACTTTGTCCTGTACGTGAGCATTGCAGAGGATATGCTGAAGGTGTTCAAAAAGAATTACCAGTAAAAAGTAAAGCGAAAGCTCCTAAAATGGTACCTATTGTTGCAGGAGTACTTCAAACTGAAGACGGTCGTTACGTTATTAATAAACGTCCAAGTACAGGTTTGTTAGCTAATATGTGGGAGTTTCCTAATGCTGAACTTGGAGAAGGTATTCGAAATCAGAAGGAACAGCTTATAGATTATATGAAAGAAAAATTTGAACTCGCGGTTTCTATTGATGAATATGCAATGAATGTACAACATACGTTTACACATCGTACTTGGGATATATTTGTATTTTATGGAAAGGTAACTGGCAATATTGTTGATACAGATACATTGAAATTTGTATCGAAAGAAGCATTTGAGCAATTACCTTTTTCGAAATCGCATCGTACTATTTACGAAAATTGCGTGGAGAAAATTACAATACAATAAATAAAAAAGTGTTCCCAATCTAGGGAACACTTTTTTAGTCGTAAGAAATTTTTGTCCCATGAGTCCAACTAGCTTCACCTTCTTGTAAGCCGCCTCTTGATTCAATTTCTACTACAATTTCTTTGTAAATACTTTGACCTTCTGCATTTAAATAAGGCAGAATCTGTTGTAGTGAGTGATGAAAATAAGCTAATTCATCTTCTTTCCATTCATGTTTTGAAACCATTGTTAGTTCAGTCATATCGCGTCCTATATACATATTTCCACCTCCATTTCTTATAGTTTGAATAAGTAACAAAAGATATATGCGGAAATTATTCAAAATAAAATTACGGATAGCCTCTAAGTGAATTGGTTACATTATTGGTTGTGGAGGTGAGAAAGATGAGTAAAAAACAACAAGGTTATAACAAGGCAACTTCTGGTGCTAGCATTCAAAGTACAAATGCTAGTTATGGTACAGAGTTTGCGACTGAAACAAATGTACAAGCAGTAAAACAAGCAAACGCACAATCAGAAGCAAAGAAAGCACAAGCTTCTGGTGCACAAAGTGCAAACGCTAGCTATGGTACAGAATTTGCAACTGAAACAGACGTGCATGCTGTGAAAAAACAAAATGCTAAGTCAGCTGCAAAACAATCACAATCTTCTAGTTCAAACGAGTAATGAAAGAAAAACACTTCTCCAATTCGAGAGAAGTGTTTTCTTTGTGTGTGGATCTTTGTAATGAAAAGAAAATGAACGACATAACTTCTAATAAGTCAACAAATGTAGTCAAAGGAAAAGGAAGTTAACAATTAGAAATATGTAATTAGGAATAATAACTGATGAATAAGTCCAAAGGGGGTAAGTAATGAACGATTTTGATAAGTTGGTAGGGGAGCAATTAGAAACGATGGATGAGTTGTTAAAGTTACAAGCACATCTAGAGAAGTATCAACAAATTGAAATGAATGAAAAAGATATGTGCGATAAAAAGGAACTGCATTTTATCCGTCAGGAAATATATAGAACAGAAGTAGCGTTGAAGATGTTACATGAGAAATTTGAAGAACAAACAAATAGTGTAATCCAATCTTTTGCAACTGAAAAAATGATTTCAAATTTAGGATAAGATATATCATTGTCTCAGGTGAAAAGTCCTTCAAATAGAGAAGGGCTTTTTTTATTACATGTCCTCGTTTATCCCGCTATTTGCCGGGCAGTAAGACCCCCACCTCAAAATTCAGCGAAAGCAAAGAAGTTAGGTGGGGGGCGGGCTGCCCGTAAAAGCCCGATTGGTGAGGGCTGATTAAAGTTTCACTTTATAAATAATACAATACAAACCTTGTTTCCTGAGAAGATTGGGGATTATTGTATTCAACGATAAACCTCCTGCATATTCAGTGTGGAAAATAGAGTCTTATCCCTTTAGTTTTAAAATTTTGACAAAAAAGTTATAATAGAAAAAAAGTGAATGCCGTTCAAAGGGCATTTGCAGTTGAAAGAAGGGAGCATATATGGGATTTCCCAAAGAAGGAGAAAAAGTACAAATACATAGTTATAAACATAATGGCTCCATTCATAGAATGTGGGAAGAAACAACAATTTTAAAAGGGACACAGAGTCTTGTGATCGGAGCGAATGATCGTACAGTAGTTACAGAATCAGATGGTCGAACATGGATTACGCGCGAACCAGCAATTTGTTATTTTCATGCTAACTATTGGTTTAATGTGATTGGGATGCTTAGGGAGGATGGCGTATATTATTATTGCAATTTAAGCTCACCTTTTGCGTATGATTCTGAAGCATTAAAGTATATTGATTATGATTTAGATATTAAAGTGTATCCAGATATGACATATACGCTTCTAGATGAAGATGAGTATGAAAAACATAGTCAAATTATGCAGTATCCACCTGTTATAGATACAATTTTAAAACGAAATGTAGCACATTTAACACAGTGGATTCATCAAAGAAAAGGTCCATTCGCACCAGATTTCGTAGATATGTGGTATGAACGATATTTAATGTACAGAAATTAAAACAAACCTGCAGGGAATTTCCCGGCAGGTTTGTCCTATTAGAGGGGGGATTATGTGCAGGGCATAAAAAGATATTTACAATTTGTTAAACCATATCGATGGCTTATTGCTATTACAATTATTATTGGACTAGTTAAGTTCGGTATTCCACTTATTATGCCGTGGTTATTAAAGTATATTATCGATGATGTAATTCAAGGGGCGGGTTCACTTCAAGATAAAACATCTCAATTAATAACAGCGATTGGAATTGCTTTTTTTATTTTTGCGGTA
The DNA here is from genome assembly GCF_038005425.1 of Bacillus sp. FSL K6-0268. Lineage (NCBI taxonomy): Bacteria > Bacillati > Bacillota > Bacilli > Caryophanales > Bacillaceae > Bacillus > Bacillus sp. FSL K6-0268. Next base: position 2,963,978 of record NZ_JBBOTF010000001.1, on the reverse strand, counting down.
TTAAGACCACCGATTGAATATTATCGTCAATATTTCGCGCAACGTATCGCAAATACAATACTGTATGATTTGCGGAAGCATATTTTCGGTCACTTACAAAAGTTAAGCTTACGTTATTATTCGAATACGAAAACAGGGGAGATTATTTCACGGGTCATCCATGATGTAGAACAAACGAAAGATTTTGTAATTACAGGTTTGATGAACGTCTGGTTAGATACTGCAACAATTGCTATCGCTATCATTGTTATGTTTTCTATGAATATAAAATTAACATTTGTTGCGTTATTGATTTTACCTATTTATGTAATAGCAGTGAAATATTTTTTCGGACGTCTTCGGAAATTGACGAAAGAGCGTTCACAAGCGTTAGCGACGATGCAAGGGTATTTGCATGAACGTATTCAAGGAATGCAAGTGACACGTAGCTTTGCGTTAGAAGAGTATGAGGGGAAGCAGTTTGAAAAAAGAAATAATGAATTTTTAACGAAAGCATTAAACCATACAAGTTGGACGGCGAGAACATTTTCGGCAGTAAATACGTTAACCGATTTAGGTCCGTTACTTGTGATTGGTTTTGCAGCATATGAAGTAATTCAGGGGCAGTTAACGCTAGGGACGATGGTAGCCTTTGTTGGATATATGGATAGTTTATATAGTCCGCTTCGCCGCCTTGTTAATTCATCTACAACATTGACACAATCTTTTGCATCGATGGATCGTGTGTTTGAACTGTTAGATGAAAAATACGATATTGTTAATGTGCCAAATGCGATACAAACGAAAAAATTAAATGGAGAAATTGTATTTGATAATGTTTCTTTTCGTTATAATGCAGATGAAAAAGAGATATTACACAACTTGTCATTAACTATGCAGTCTGGAGAGAAAGTAGCGCTTGTAGGAGCGAGTGGAGGAGGGAAGTCATCTCTTGCTAGTTTGATCCCGCGTTTCTATGATGTTTCTGAAGGCACGGTTTATGTAGATGGCATAGATGTAAGGAAGTATAATATGAGAAATTTACGTAGTAATATTGGAATTGTACTGCAAGATAATTTATTGTTTAGCGATACAATTGAAGCTAATATTTTATATGGAAATCCGAAAGCTACAGAGAAAGAAGTGATTGCAGCTGCCAAAGCTGCGCAAATTCATGATTTTATTATAGATTTACCAGATGGTTATAATACTGTCGTTGGAGAACGTGGTGTGAAGCTATCGGGTGGGCAAAGGCAACGCGTGGCAATTGCACGCGTATTTCTAAAGAATCCGTCGGTACTTATATTGGATGAAGCAACTTCGGCTTTAGATTTAGAAAATGAAAGGTATATTCAAGAGGCGCTTCAGACGTTAGCTGCTGACCGGACAACGATTATAATTGCACATCGATTAGCGACAATTACGCATGTTGATACGATCATTTACATTGAAGACGGTCAGATTAAAGAAACCGGTTCTCATGAAGAGTTAATGCGAAAAAGAGGATTTTATTATAATTTATATCAACTTCAACATATAACAGAAACAGCTCCTTTAGCATAAAAGGAGCTGCTTTTTTATTCGTCTTCTTTTTTATCATCGATTTGGAGTTCTTTTTCTGGTTTATGGTATGTGTAGAAGCTATCTACAAGTAAATCTAAATGCTCTACTTCTTCACTATAGTTAATGATGGAAGAAATAAGAGGGAAGAGATGTAACCATGTTTTATATGCTTCTTCATCGTCCTTGTTTTGATATTCCATAAAGATATCAATTAATTCTTGTTTACCTGTTTCAACTTCATCAAGCATTTCAACTGATTGTTGTTTTTTTGCTTTACCAATGAATTTTAATAAAACTTGTTCATGATAATGCGTTAATGAATCAAGTTCGTTTTGGATAGATTCCTGAAATTCTTCCGGCATGTAGCGTAGTTCATTTTCAGTACGGTGTAATGATTTTAACGTACTTAAAGCACGGCTTGTTGTCGCTAACATTTGTCTGAATAAAACGAGCTTACGAATTTTTGCGAACTTTACTTTTTTCGTGTAGCTTCTTTCTTCTTTATACAGCAAATAGTAATGATTTAGTTTGATCATTTTTTCTTTCATACGATCAATATCAGTTTTTAGCGTTGTAAAATCAGAAGCCTGCCTGCTATTCATTCGAATCCATTTTACAATTTCTTCTGTATTATCAACGATACGATGATAAAGTTTTGTTTCATATTTCGGCGGCATAAATACTAAATTTACAAGTGAAGCCGCAATAATACCAATCATAATTGTCGCAAATCGAAGTAAGGCAAAACTAAAGAAGTCTTCGCCTTGATACTCCATAATGGCGATAACTGTTACTAAAGCAATTGATATTGTGTTTTCTAATCGTAATTGCAGTGTAAGAGCAATTACTAATATACATGTTAATCCAATAATAAAAGGATTATGTCCAAAAGCAGTAGCAAATGCGATAGCAAATATCGCACCGATTACATTTGCTTGAATCTGTTCAAGTGCGGTTAAATAAGAACGGTATACAGACGGTTGAACAGCAAAGATAGCTGAAATTCCCGCAAATACCGGACTCGGTAATTGAAGTAAAATACAAGCAAATAAAGCTAACGTGATGGCAATACCCGTTTTTAAAATGCGAGCACCAAGTTTCATACCCTTAATAAGATCCTTTCTCTTGTCATAATGAATGTACAACATGATACTATACATTCATTACAATATGTTAGCAAGTGATATTTTAGTGACGTTAAAAGAAATTAGTATTCATTTTATCCGGCTAATTGTGAACAGTAAGATTCCCGCCTCTAAATTCAGTAGCTGGATGCCGGTAAACGCTCAATTGCTGTAGGCTAATTAAAGTTTCACTTTATAATTTTTCCTAATTTCTTTTAAACATCAGTTTTTAGTAAAAAGACCTGCTGAATTTCAGCAGGTCTCAAATTGTTACTATAGATTACTATGAGAAGTGTACTTCGTCAATTTTTTCTTAATAATGAAAATTACTCATGTTACTCTGTTGAGATAGATGGATCTGCCTGTTCTTTTTTCGGGATAATTTCAAAAAACTGGTTCTGTATATCATCTAATAATGGGGTTAACAAAGCAACTTCCTCATATTGCTCATGCTCGTTTAGTACACGAATATAGTCTAGCAATAATTCAGTTACATCTTTCAAACCATTTTTACTAATTGATTGTAATGTAACATTTGCCCCTTTTGCAATTCTTCTTTTTAAGGCCTGTTCTGTTAAGCCTAAGTTTGAATCATGACGCAAATAAACAACACCGCCAGTCATGCCAGCGCAAATCCATGGACCAGGGTCACCTAAAACAAGCGCTCGCCCATTTGTCATATATTCAAAAGCAAAACCTTTAATATTGGAGTATGCACCTATATTTCCTTGCTCTTTTTCACGGAGTGGTTTTGTTATTCTACCTCCAATGATCATGTCTGCCCCAGAAAGGCGAATGCCAGCACGAGCATCAGCGTTCCCTTGCACGTATAGTGCCCCTTTTTGTGCCCCATATCCAAATCCTTTTCCGACAGAACCGTTATAATATACTCCGTCTTTTCCTTTTGATTTCGTTATATAAATACCACCACCAAAGGAAGTTTTACCAATGCCATCTTGTGCGCCGCCATTTACGTGTATAAATAAATTTTCACTATTGTAAGCACCTAACCCATTTCCAGGGATAGAACCATTCGTATACTTTAATGTAAGTGGTTCAAGTTGAGTAGCTTCATATAGTTTACTGCGAACGCGATAACATGATTCTAGACCGCCCATAACGCGTTGCTCTACACCAACGCCTACTAATTCTTTTGAGTCAGCGGAATGAACTGTTTTAAATTGTTTTTCTGGTACGTCTTTTGTTGTTGTAACAGATGGATGTTCTATTATTTGTAGTAAATTACATAAGTTTAATAAATTTTCGCCCCGAACTTGCTCTAATAAATCAGACCGCCCGACAATTGCTTGTAAATTTGTATACCCAAGCTGTCCTGTTAATCGTTTTAGTTCTACACCGAAAGAGGTGAATAAATTTAGCAGGCCAGCAACTGCGCTTTCTAATTCGCGTGGGACGAAGCGGCGTAATCCATGTTCTTTTGCCTGTGCTTCAGACTCAATTTGTGTCGCAATTCCAACATGGCAAGTATCTAGATGGCACCCACGGCAAGTAGTACAGCCGATTGCAATCATTGACAGTGTGCCAAATCCAATACGGTTTGCTCCGAGGAGCATGATTTTCAAGGCATCATTTACACTTCGAATACCACCATCTGCCCAAATCTCTACTTTATGTCTCATGCTCGCTTCTAATAAAGCGTTGTGAGCGGCTTTAACACCAATTTCTACAGGAAGACCTACATGTTGCAAGGCGTGAATACGTGCAGCACCTGTTCCACCATCGAATCCGCTAATGTTAATAAAATCAGCACCAGCTTTGGCGATACCGACAGCAATTGTTCCGATATTAGGAACAACAGGGACTTTCACGGCTACTTTGGCAAGTTGATTAGCTGTTTTAATTTCGGTAATCATTTGAGCTAAATCTTCAATTGAATAAATATCATGGTTGTTAGAAGGTGAAATTAAATCTGAGCCGATTGTCGCATTACGTGCTTCAGCGATTTTGGCTGTCACTTTTGAACCAGGTAAATGCCCACCTTCACCAGGCTTTGCGCCTTGACCGATTTTGATTTCAATTAAATTCGATGAGTTTAGTAGTTCGGCATTTACTCCAAATCGCCCAGATGCCACTTGTTGTCCGCGTGTATGTGGGTATTTCCCGATCATATCTTTAATTTCGCCGCCTTCACCGTTCAAGCTAATCATATTTAGCTGATCGGCCGCTTCTGCATATGCGCGAAAGGCAATTTCGTTTTGAGAACCAAATGACATAGAACTAATAATAAATGGTAAATTATGATTTTGAATGCCGATAGATACTTCTTCAGTTGGAACGACATGTTTTGTTTGTTTCGTTTGAACAAGGTGTCTGATTGCGATTGGATTATTCTCTTCTAGTTCACTTAACTTGTCACGGTAGTCATCATAAGGATTTCCTTTTGCAACATCGCCGATTGCTTTCCAAATTCGCGGGAATATATGAAATGATTTTCGCATTCTAATTTTAGGATTGTTATAATCCTCTGCTCGTATTTTTGCATCTTCAGCAAGTGATTCAAGTGAAAAAGCTAAATCATTTGAACCGAAGAAATTTGTGATTTGTAATATATTTGCAATTTCCTCATGTAACCCAATAGATGAATAGAGACGTCCGTAACCACGTAACTCATGAATTCCAATTGTTGAAATGACTTTTTCTAATCCTTTATTAAGTGCATTATACAGATTCGTAATTGGTATTTTTGTTCCATCACTTACAGTCGCGAATAATAAATATGGATTAATACTATCTGCTCCTAATCCATATAGCGTGACAATGTCATGTAAGGAGCGAAGGGCACCAGAACGTATAACGAGAGAACAATTGCGGCGTAATTTATTTTCACTTAATTCTTGATGTACTTTCGCGGTAACTAAATGTGGATCAATCCACAAGCGTTCATTTAGATGGGCTTTTGCGTCATCTAATACTAGTAGGGAAGCACCATTGTTAACAGCAGCTATCGCTTCAGAACTAATGCGGCTTAATGCACATTGCAGGGTTTCTGACGAGCTGAATGTAGCAGAGATTGTGGCAATAGAGTTATGAGTCCTAAATAACGCTGTGAGTTGTTCGTACGTAATTGTGTGTAATTCCTCTGCAATAGGTTGTGCCACGCTGCCTTCTAAAATAATTGGTGAAAGCATTTCAACTACAAATGGCCGTTTTGCGCCGCTTAATAAACTTGGACGCTCTCCAAGTACAGTACGTGTAGAGAAGTGTTCAATTTCACGGTCACGGTCAATTGCTGGGTTTGTAACAACAGCTACACTTTCTTTAATAAAGTCAGCGATATTTCGTCTATCAGTATCAAGTGCGGCAAGTGGTGAGTCATGCCCAAGTGAGCGTATTGGTTCAACACCTTTTGTTGCCATCTGTTCAAGAAGCTGAATATGTTCTCGGTCCCATCCGAAAGCGACGTATTGTTTCGTTTCAACTTGAACAAAATCACATAGCCCTTGGATTTTTTGCGTTTCAGGGATAGATAAATTTAAATGATAATTGGTAGTATCAATTCGCTTTTTAAAACGGTTATATACTTGGATTTGATATTTGTCATATTCATAAAGAACAAGTTCATCTTGTTCATTCCATTTTAATCCGACCTTTTCTCCAGGGGCGAGTGGCTTTGGTTCTGCTACATATTTAGTTGGTGATACAACTCCAGGTTCAGAAGAGAAAATATAAGAGCTTTCTGTCTCTACTTTCCATACTGGGCGTAATCCAAGGGAATCAACGCTGAAAACAGCTTCATCTTTAAAACGGGAAATGATGCCAGCTGGTCCTTGTGCAAAATGTCCCCATGCTTCACGTATATACGTATATAAATCTTGTAAAGGTGTTTCATAAAGTTTAATTTCATTAATAATTGGTGGAAATAGTATTTCCATTGCTTCAAATAAACTGTAGTCGTATTGAACAAGTAGGGTTTCTAAGGTGCGGTTTAAATCTTGAGAGTCACTGCCTCCAGCAGTAAGTGGTACATCAATCAATTCAGCTTGATCGCGTAATTTTGCGATTGTGTTAATTTCACCATTATGTCCGAGAATACTAAATGGTTGTACACGAAAAAAATTAGATAATGTATTAGTAGAGTAGCGGTTATGTCCTAATGTCATAGTTGAAGCGATAAGTGGATGTTGTAAATCATTATAGTAGGCAACAAGTGTATCACCAGCACCTAGAACTTTATATACAACATGATCACGACTTAATGAAGCAACATGAATTGCTTCGTTTTCCTCTATTTTTATTGTGACAGAAAATAATGTTTGCTCAATATTTGTAATTTCATTTTCTGCGATAAGGGCAACTTGCCAAAATAAAGGTTCTTCTTGTTTACCGAGTGGACCGAGCGCATCTGAGTTTGTTACATCATCACTTTCGAAAATGATAGTAAAGTTTTTGTTGTTTAATTGCGTACGAATATAATCTTTTAAGGCAGTAATGTTTTCTTTTTTATTTAGAAAAAAATGTCCAACGATAAAGTGGGGATGATCCACAATCGTTGGATTATATCCACTACTTTTTAGTTTTTCATTCCAAAGCGTTTTTGGTACATCAATGTGAATGCCGATGCCATCGCCCTCGCCATTAATGAAACCAGCTCTATGATTCATTTTGACGAGTGATTGTATGCAAAGGTCAATGTTTTCTTTTGTAGGAATTTTTCGTTTCTCCATAACGGAAACGATTCCACACGCATCATGTTCTGCATTTCTATAATCTCGAAATAAAGACGGTGTCCATGTATTTGTTTTATTGAGCATCCGTCAATCCCCCCTCTTGTAAAAATTAGAATAATCTTACTATTTAAGGTGTGAATCACCTTGTACACAGAGATAGTAATGATGTAAAAGAATATAAAACAGATAATTATGAATAATTATACTATTAATGTGGGATTTATGAAATAGAAAAAAGGAAAAAAGAAAGATGTGCTTTCTTTTTTCCTTTTAATGACGAGATTATTTGCTATCTGCTAAAGCAGCAAATGCTCTGCCTACAGCTTCAATTGTATATTCAATATCTTCTGTTGTATGTTCTGTCGTTAAGAACCATGCCTCGTATTTTGAAGGTGCTAAGTTAACTCCTTCTTGAAGCATTAGCTTGAAGAATTTACCGAACATTTCACCGTCTGTATCTTGTGCTGCATCGTAATCTTCAATTGTATTTGTTGTGAAGTATACAGTTAAAGCGCCTTTTAGGCGGTTTAATGTAATATCGATATTATGTTTTGCAGCTTGCTCTAAAATTCCTTTTTCAAGCATGGCACCAAGTTCATCTAATTTCTCATAAAGTCCTTCTTGTTGAAGAACTTCTAGACAAGCAATACCAGATGCCATAGAAGCAGGATTTCCTGCCATTGTACCTGCTTGATATGCAGGGCCAAGCGGAGCAACTTGTTCCATAATTTCTTTCTTACCACCGTAAGCACCGATTGGAAGTCCGCCGCCAATAACTTTACCAAGAGCTGTTAAGTCTGGTGTTACGCCAAGTAAATCTTGAGCACCACCGTACATGAAGCGGAAAGCGGTAATAACTTCATCATAAATTACTAGTGCGCCAGCTTCATGAACAAGTTCATTCACTTTCTCAAGGAATCCAGGTTTTGGCTCTACAATACCGAAGTTTCCAACAATCGGTTCTACAAGAATAGCCGCTACTTCATGTCCCCATTTATCTAACGCTTCTTTTAAAGTTTCTACATTATTAAATGGAACAGTAATAACTTCTTGAGCGATACTTTGTGGTACGCCGGCTGAGTCAGGTGTTCCTAGTGTAGAAGGACCAGATCCAGCTGCTACAAGTACTAAATCAGAATGACCGTGGTAACAACCAGCAAATTTCATGATTTTTGTGCGGCCTGTGTAAGCACGAGCAACACGAATTGTCGTCATTACTGCTTCAGTACCAGAGTTTACAAAGCGTACTTTATCTAAAGCAGGCATTGCCTCTTTTAACATTTTTGCAAATTTTACTTCTAGCGCTGTTGGTGTTCCGTAAAGTACACCATTTTCAGCAGCTGTTGTAATTGCTTTTGTGATGTGCGGGTGAGCATGTCCAGTAATAATAGGACCGTATGCTGCTAAATAATCGATATATTTATTTCCGTCTACATCCCAGAAATAAGCACCTTTTCCACGTTCCATAGCAACAGGAGCGCCACCGCCAACTGCTTTAAAAGAACGAGAAGGACTATTAACGCCGCCAACGATATGTTCTAAAGCTTCTTTATGTAATGCTTCTGATTTTGTGAATTTCACTACCATTCATCTCCTTACAAAAATCTATGTATTATTCTAACATGTTTTTCGAAAAGACGTATTGTTTGTGATAGAGAAGGCAGTTGGGTAAACTATTCGTTGTGACATTTAGGAGGGGGGGCCGATTATGAAATCGGTAATTGAGGTACAAGGGTTACGTAAAGAATTTACAGCCTATTCAAGTCGTCCGGGTTTAAAGGGTGCATTTCGCGATTTATTAAATCGTAATTATAAAATAGTACCAGCAGTAAATGATGTATCTTTTACTGTAAAACAAGGTGAGATGGTTGGTTATATCGGTGAGAACGGTGCTGGTAAATCAACAACAATTAAAATGCTTACGGGGATTTTGACTCCGACATCAGGAGAGATTTTAGTAAATGGGATGAACCCACATAAGCAGAGAGAAGAATTTGTAAGAACCATTGGTGTTGTTTTCGGTCAACGTTCACAACTTTGGTGGGATATTGCTGTACAAGAATCTTTTCGTTTATTAAAAAAAGTGTACGGTGTATCAGACGCTCAGTATAAAGAGCATATGGAACACGTGATTGAAACGTTAGATATTGGTCCTTTATTAGATAAGCCAGTTCGAAAGTTATCTCTAGGTCAAAGAATGCGTTGTGAATTAGCGGCAGCATTAATTCATAACCCACCGTTATTATTTTTAGATGAACCAACAATTGGGCTAGATGTACTTGTGAAATTGAAAATACGTGAATTTTTAAAAGAAATGAATGAACGTTATAAAACAACAATTTTATTAACAACCCATGATATTACTGATATTGAAGCATTATGTGAGCGTGTTATCATGCTGGATGAAGGAAATATTATGTATGACGGTTCTTTAAATAATCTTCGTACGCAGTGGGGAGCAGAGAAGGAAATACATTTTCAGTTTATTGCACCAGTTTCCTATCAGGCTTTATCAATGGTTATGCCAGATAGTCATGTCGTTTGGTCGAAAGCGAAAGAGGAAAACGCGTGGGTTGCAAAAATACCGAATGAAGAAGTTATTATTTCAATGCTTATTTCTAAAGTAGTACAAGCCTTTCAAATTAAAGATTTAAAAATTAATGAAGTGTCTACAGAGGAAATTATTCGTAACATTTATGAAGAAGGTATTAAACATGGGTAAGTATATTGAAATGATTCGAATTCGCTTTTTAATGATGCTTGCGTATCGCACAAATTATTATAGCGGGATTTTAATTTATACGATTAATATCGGTGCGTATTATTTTTTATGGCAAGCAATTTATAGCGGAAAAGAGAACATTGAAAGTTTATCTATTTCGCAAATGACTACGTATATCGCAATTGCGTGGATGGCACGTGCCTTTTATTTTAATAATATAGATAGGGAAATTGCGATGGAGATTCAAGAAGGACGTGTAGCGGTAGAACTGATTCGTCCATATAATTATTTAGGGATGAAAGTGATGCAAGGTCTTGGTGAAGGGATATTTCGTTTTGCATTTTTTTCAATTCCAGGTATGGTTATCGTTACGTTATTATTTTCATTGCAAATTACAACGAATTTTCAAACGTGGTTATATTTCTTCTTGTCTCTAATATTTAGTTTTATTATTAATACACAAATTAATTTAATGACGGGAATGCTCACGTTCTTCCTATTTAATAATAGTGGAATTATGTATGCAAAACGCGTTGTTATTGATTTATTTTCTGGTCTATTATTACCGATTAGTTTTTATCCGTTATGGGCCCAAAAGGCAATGATGTTTTTACCGTTTCAAGCCATTAGTTATATTCCGAGTATGATTTTTTCAGAAGGTATACAAGGAAATAAATTGTATGAGGCATTATTATTCCAAGTAATTTGGGCGATTGTCCTTATTATTCCAATTGTACTTATGTGGAGAACGGCGAGAAAACGTCTAATTGTACAAGGGGGATGATGAGATGATATATATAAAACTATTTTTGCAATATGCAAGCCAATATATAAAAACAAAATTGGAGTATCGGGGCGATTTTATCGTTGGATTACTTTCTGATTTATCACTACAGGCTGTTAATTTAATCTTTATTCTCGTTGTGTTTGGGCATACACAAGCATTAAAAGGCTGGAGTAGAGAAGAAGTAATCTTTATTTATGGTTTCTTTTTAGTGCCGTTTGCCATTTTCTCAGCTTTCTTTAACATATGGGACTTTAATGATCGTTACATTATTAAAGGGGAGATGGATCGTATATTAACGAGACCGATTCATAGCTTGTTTCAAATTATATTAGAAAGAATGGAACTTGAGTCTTTAATTGGGGCCATTACAGGAATGATTGTAATGGGATATGCAGCTGTAGAGTTACAATTATCTTTTTACTGGTATGATTTCTTCTTATTTATATTGATGGTAGGAGGAGGCGCACTTGTATATGGAGGGATATTTGTTACGCTTGCGAGCCTTGGTTTTTGGTCAGATGCGAAAAGTTCAATTATGCCCCTTATGTATAACATAGGTAATTACGGGCGCTATCCTGTTAATATTTATAATCGTGTAATTCGTTTCATTTTAACGTTTGTTTTACCGTTTGCGTTTGTTGGAGTATATCCAGCAGCATACTTTTTAAGAAAAACAGAATGGAATAGTTATGCATTCGCGACGCCAATTGTTGGTGTTATCTGTTTTACGATTGCAATCACTCTTTGGAATCAAGGGGTAAAAAGGTACCGTGGTGCTGGGAATTAATTATAGAAGCTTGTTTGTTTCTAAGGGATAAATCCAATGGTCGTCTCATACATATAAAATGAGGTGGAGGACATGTTATGGGGATTTATTCTATTACTTGCAGCAATCGCTATTTTGAAAAGTGTCCAATTATTATGGAGTTCCTATTCAGATTCAACGCGTTTTTTTTCGCTGTATAATTTGGCCACATTATTTTTAATCTATACAACAGTACTGATCGCGTTTGGATTAAGTTACGTTGTATTAGAGGAAATGGGTTTCGCAGTTTTGAAAGAGGACGGAGAAAGTTTGAACGCTCATTCTTTTCAACTCGTTGAAGTTTGTTTATATTTTAGCGCAGTTACTTTATTGTCTGTTGGATATGGTGACATATCTCCGATTGGAATTGGGCGATGGATTGCAATTGCAGAAGCGCTAATTGGATATACACTCCCTTTTGCTTTTGTGATGAGGTCTGTAATAGACAATGAAAAATAAGGAAGCATTTGTTATAGTAAAGGAAAAGAGTAGGAGTGATAACTATGATTACAGTAGGAGAAATGGCACCAGAATTCACATTAGAGGGAAGTAACGGAGAAGAAGTTAGCCTAGCTGATTTCCGCGGTAAAAATGTAGTTCTCTATTTTTACCCGAAAGATATGACGCCAGGATGTACAACTGAAGCATGTGATTTTCGTGATGCGTATGGAGTATTTCAAGAGAAGGATACGGTTATTCTTGGAGTAAGTCCTGATTCAGCGAATAGACATTTGAAATTCATTGAGAAACATGAATTGCCATTTACACTTTTAGTAGATGAAGATCATAAAGTAGCAGAGTTATATGATGTTTGGAAGCTGAAAAAGAACTTTGGGAAAGAGTATATGGGAATCGAGCGTTCTACATTCCTTATTAATAAAGATGGTGAACTTGTGAAAGAGTGGCGTAAAGTGAAAGTGAAAGGACATATTGAGGATGTTCTTTCTTATATAAAATAAATCTATAGTGGAGATAAAATATGCAGAAACAAGGCAAGTGTCTATACATATTTTACTGCCTTACATAAAGTGGAAGTGTAGGGCATACCTCCTCAGATGATAGTATTCCAAGTGCGATTATGTCGCACTTTTTTCTATGTAATATATGAAGAAAAAGGGAAAGATACATAAAAACAAGCCCTGAATATAAAAATAAACCACATACTTATAGTAGAAATATTGACGATTTATAAGAAAAGGAGTACACTCTTTATAAGAATTATAAAATAATAATCCGTATAGAATCGGGGTGCATGACGGTGGTCAAAGAAGAATTAAAAGAAGCGCTAGAAATGCTGAAAAATACGGGTGTACGCATTACTCCACAGCGTCATGCTATTTTAGAGTACCTTGTGGAATCAATGACGCACCCAACAGCGGATGACATTTATAAAGCATTAGAAGGTAAGTTTCCAAATATGAGTGTTGCAACTGTCTATAATAACTTACGTGTATTTAAAGAGGTTGGACTTGTAAAGGAATTAACTTATGGAGACGCTTCAAGTAGATTTGATTATGTTACAAGTCAACATTATCATGTGATTTGTGAAAAATGTGGTAAGATTGTTGATTTTCCTTATGGAGGTTTGGAACAACTTGAAGAGGAAGCTGCAAAAACGACAGGCTTCGTTATTAATAGTCATCGCTTAGAAATTTATGGCGTTTGTCCAGAGTGTCATAAGGCGTAATATATAATAAAGAAAGAGGCTGACGGCTATACGTCAGCCTCTTTCTTTATTATATAAGGATTAGCGTGAGGTTAATCGGGATTTACAGTGCTAAGTTAGTAAGAAGGGTTAGATAAAAGTTTGTCGAATTTACTTTGTATTGGTGGAAATGAATTCTTGGAGGGGACATTTTGAAGAAATATGAGATTAAAAGTGACATTCCAACATTGGAAGAATATAAATATTTATGTGATTCTGTGGGATGGACTAATTATATGAACTTTGAGGTGGCGGAAATATCACTTCAAAATTCGATTTACTGTATAACAGTCAAGGATAATAATCAAATCATCGGCATGGGGAGAATTGTTGGTGATGGGGCTATCTATTTCTATATTCAAGATATAGTGGTTCATCCAGAGTATCAAAAGAATGGTATTGGAAAGAAAATAATGAATACTTTAGTAGAATACTTAAATCAGAATGCTCCAGATAAAGCATTCATTGGTTTGTTTGCGTCGCAAGGTAAAACGTCATTCTACGAAAAATATGATTTTAAAGATTATTCGCCTAACATGACAGGGATGTTTACTGTTATTTCGAAAAAATAGGTGTAATAAATTTAATAAAACAATTAAAAAGTT
>NZ_JBBOTF010000001.1:2732500-2945000 GCF_038005425.1 Bacillus sp. FSL K6-0268 | reverse complement strand
GGATAACAGGCTTATCTCCCCCAAGAGTCCACATCGACGGGGAGGTTTGGCACCTCGATGTCGGCTCATCGCATCCTGGGGCTGTAGTCGGTCCCAAGGGTTGGGCTGTTCGCCCATTAAAGCGGTACGCGAGCTGGGTTCAGAACGTCGTGAGACAGTTCGGTCCCTATCCGTCGTGGGCGTAGGAAATTTGAGAGGAGCTGTCCTTAGTACGAGAGGACCGGGATGGACGCACCGCTGGTGTACCAGTTGTTCTGCCAAGGGCATAGCTGGGTAGCTATGTGCGGAAGGGATAAGTGCTGAAAGCATCTAAGCATGAAGCCCCCCTCAAGATGAGATTTCCCATAGCGTAAGCTAGTAAGATCCCTGAAAGATGATCAGGTTGATAGGTTCGAGGTGGAAGCATGGTGACATGTGGAGCTGACGAATACTAATAGATCGAGGACTTAACCATATAATATGTAGCAATGTTATCTAGTTTTGAGAGAACATAAAAAAATTGTTGACTTTTAAAGTGAATAAGTTATAATAATGATTGTCTCAAAAGAATAATGTCTGGTAATGATGGCAGAGAGGTCACACCCGTTCCCATACCGAACACGGAAGTTAAGCTCTCTAGCGCCGATGGTAGTTGGGACCTTGTCCCTGTGAGAGTAGGACGTTGCCAGGCAATATTATTCCGCAGTAGCTCAGCGGTAGAGCTATCGGCTGTTAACCGATCGGTCGTAGGTTCGATTCCTACCTGCGGAGCCATTGGAGAGCTGTCCGAGTTGGCCGAAGGAGCACGATTGGAAATCATGTATACGTCACAAGCGTATCAAGGGTTCGAATCCCTTGCTCTCCGCCATAGGATTTATAATATTTGGCCCGTTGGTCAAGTGGTTAAGACACCGCCCTTTCACGGCGGTAACACGGGTTCGAATCCCGTACGGGTCACCACTTTGGAGGATTAGCTCAGCTGGGAGAGCACCTGCCTTACAAGCAGGGGGTCGGCGGTTCGATCCCGTCATCCTCCACCATATGAATTTTATATAAATAGTATTATCGCGGGGTGGAGCAGCACGGTAGCTCGTCGGGCTCATAACCCGAAGGTCGCAGGTTCAAATCCTGTCCCCGCAACCAAATGGTCCCGTGGTGTAGTGGTTAACATGCCTGCCTGTCACGCAGGAGATCGCCGGTTCGACCCCGGTCGGGACCGCCATTTTAATAAGGCTCGGTAGCTCAGTCGGTAGAGCAGAGGACTGAAAATCCTCGTGTCGGCGGTTCGATTCCGTCCCGAGCCACCATTTATTTTAATAAAATACGCCGGCTTAGCTCAATTGGTAGAGCAACTGACTTGTAATCAGTAGGTTGGGGGTTCAAGTCCTCTAGCCGGCACCATGTAAGTTTCGGAGGGGTAGCGAAGTGGCTAAACGCGGCGGACTGTAAATCCGCTCCTTCGGGTTCGGCAGTTCGAATCTGCCCCCCTCCACCATTTACATAGGGGCATAGTTTAAAGGTAGAACTGAGGTCTCCAAAACCTCCAGTGTGGGTTCGATTCCTACTGCCCCTGCCAAATATATTTACACAACATGGCGGTTGTGGCGAAGTGGTTAACGCACCGGATTGTGGCTCCGGCATTCGTGGGTTCGATTCCCATCAGTCGCCCCATTTTTATTTTTAAAATTACAAATAATTTAATTGATACTTACATATAATTAAGTAAGAATTCGATGGGCTATAGCCAAGCGGTAAGGCAACGGACTTTGACTCCGTCATGCGCTGGTTCGAATCCAGCTAGCCCAGCCATTTTTGCGGAAGTAGTTCAGTGGTAGAATACAACCTTGCCAAGGTTGGGGTCGCGGGTTCGAATCCCGTCTTCCGCTCCAATGAAATTTAATATGGCGGCATAGCCAAGTGGTAAGGCAGAGGTCTGCAAAACCTTTATCACCGGTTCAAATCCGGTTGCCGCCTTTTCTTTTGTGCCGATGTGGCGGAATTGGCAGACGCGCACGACTCAAAATCGTGTTCCTTCGGGAGTGTCGGTTCGACCCCGACCATCGGTATCATGAACGTCGTAAAAAAACTCTATACAATTAGTATAGAGTTTTTTTTGTTTTCTTTTCATTACATGACAAAATAAGCACAAAAAGTGTACGGTGAGTAAACTGCGAAACATTAAAAGGATAAAAACAAACATTCAATTTTATCCTTTTAATTGCGGTATTCTATAATATTCCCTTCGAGCACTCTAGAGAGAATTTCTCCACCCCGGTGACATGAAGTTAAATCCGACACCACCAGTAGATATTAGTACATGATCAGCTGTTAATTTCGTAATTTCTAAAAACTTCTTTTCAAACTTTTCTCTGTTGTATTTGTACATAGTTGAGTGGCACGACCACATGTGCGTTGAAGTACTCAACCAGTCCTCTAATTCCTTCAATTCAGGAAACGCCTCAAATTGGATTGGTTCATCTAATTTCATGAATCTTACTTGATAGATAGTTGGGTTTAACTTCTCTCCTATTCCTTTAAAAGCATGTGATTTTTTCTCATTTGAATGTGTCATAATTCTCCCTCCACCTTTTCTTCAAATTTTTCCCTATTTTTATTGTACAGCAATAGAAAGTAATTATGGGAATATTATGGAAATCGGTATCGGCAATATAAAAAGACTCTAACAGAAATGTTAGAGTCTTTTTTGTTAAATTATATTATGTGATGCTAAAATTCGTAATAAACTTAGGAATTCATGTATAATATAACTTGTCGAAAGAACAAAATGATAGTGATTTATATTATGTCTGTAATATGAATCAAAAATGAACTTTTTATATTTCTTTTAAAAATGTGTTGAACACACATTATATTTCATATTAATATTTTTATGTAGATTTAAAACGAGAAAGAGAGTGGAAAGTATGGGCCGTAAATGGAACAATATTAAAGACAAAAAAGCATCGAAAGATGCAAATACAAGCCGTATATACGCGAAATTTGGACGTGAAATTTATGTGGCGGCAAAACAAGGAGAGCCAGATCCAGAATCAAACCAAGCGCTTAGAGTCGTATTAGAACGTGCGAAAACATACAATGTACCAAGAACAATTATTGATCGTGCAGTTGAAAAGGCAAAAGGCGGTTCAGAGGAAAATTATGACGAGCTTCGTTATGAAGGATTTGGACCAAATGGAGCTATGGTTATTGTAGATACACTTACAAATAACGTAAACCGTACTGCAGCAGATGTACGAGCTGCATTTAGCAAAAACAGTGGTAACATGGGTGTAAACGGTTCTGTAGCTTACATGTTTGATGCGACAGCTGTTATCGGCCTTGAAGGTAAAACATCAGATGAAGTTCTTGAAATTTTAATGGAAGCAGATGTTGATGCACGTGACATTCTAGAAGAAGAAGATTCTGTTATCGTGTATGCTGAACCTGATCAATTCCATTCAGTACAATCTGCACTTAAAGGTGCTGGTGTTGAAGAATTTACAGTTGCAGAATTAACAATGCTTGCACAAAGTGATGTTACACTTCCCGAAGATGCTCAAGTACAATTTGAGAAAATGGTTGATGCATTAGAAGATTTAGAAGATGTGCAACAAGTTTACCACAACGTAGACTTAGGAGAATAATACGATAGAAGCCCTGTCCGTTTAACGGATAGAGGCTTTTTTTATGAAGTTAATTAAGTTGATGAATTAGTAAAGGTATTTTGTTGTAGACAGGGAATATGCTTATAGGGATATATGAAATAATCATTATTTCTAGGAGGTTTAATATGGAACATAAAACACCAAAGCATATCGTTGCTGTAGCAGGTTATTTAACAAATGAAAAAGATGAAGTGTTATTAGCTAAAGTACATTGGCGATCGGATACGTGGGAGTTGCCAGGAGGACAGGTGGAAGAAGGAGAAGCGCTCGATCAAGCAGTTTGTAGGGAAATGTTTGAGGAAACCGGTTTAACTGTGAAGCCGGTTGGAGTTACAGGTGTTTACTATAATGCTTCTATGCATATTTTAGCTGTTGTTTTTAAAGTGGCATATGTGAGCGGTGAAATAAAAATTCAACCTGAAGAAATACAAGAGGCTAAATTTGTTGCTTTAAATGAAGAGAATATAGATGAGTATATAACGCGTCCTCATATGAAATCCAGAACGCTTGATGCGATGAGAGCAACACATTATATTCCGTACGAAACGTGGGAAGTACAGCCGTATAGTTTAATAGGAAGATTGTAAAGAAAAGAGTGACTGATTTGAGATACATTCAAATCACTACTCTTTTTTTTGTATACTGTTTAAGAAAAAGGTCAAAATAATAATAGCGCTAGTATTGATTTGTAGAACGTTTGTTCTGTATAATGGATTTATCCCGCTATTTGCCGGGCAGCTCAATTGGTGAGGGCTAATAATCAGTGGGGATGAACAAAACCTCCACTGATTAAAGTTTCACTTTATATGTTATATACATTTAGATTACTAGATAGTTAAAAGTACATATATTTGTAGATGATATAATTAAAGTGTAAAGTGAAAATATAATAGTCTTAAGGGTTACTCTCTTATTGGTTATTCGTACTTTAACATACCTATATTCAATATTTCAGATGAATAGTAGATAAAAAAAGACTGTGATACAATACTTTTTTATCCGACTATTTGCTGGGCAGTAAGCCTGATTGATGAGGGCTTATTAAAGTTTCACTTTATACCTTACAATGATGTAAGGTACGTGTAAGAGAAATCGATGGGATATTTTTTTACAACAATGTATTCTTAAAGTAAGAGTTATATGCTGTGTGGAAAAGAGGTGTTCAAGATGAAAGAACGAGTATTATCTAGGGTGAACTATCATCAAAAAGTTGCATTAAATCCAATGACTAAACTTTTTTATAAAGCCATTATATTATTATTATTGTTAAGTTGTACGTTATTATTCATTGGAAATGTAATGATTGAGCAAAGTGATATTAGTAAATTACATGTGCCGGCTAAGTTAGAGGTACCAGAATCATTAACACATGCATTTATTGCGACAGAAGATAAAAGATTTTATCATCATAACGGTTTAGATTATATAGCAATTATTAGGGCCTCTGTTGAGAATATAAAGGCTGGTGGTGTCGTACAAGGAGGAAGCACGATTACACAGCAGCTATCTAAAAATGCTTTTTTAACGAATGAACGTACATTTTCTCGTAAGTGGAAAGAGATTTTTTATACGAAAAAAATTGAACGTACATTTACGAAGGATGAAATATTAAAATTATATGTAAGTAACATTTATTATGGAGAAGGAGCATGGGGAATTGAAAAAGCAGCAAACCTTTACTTCGGTAAAAAGGTGAACCAATTAACGTTGGCTGAAAGTGCAATGATGGCTGCTGTAGTAAAAGCACCTGCTTATTACTCACCTGCCCAAAATTATGATAAAGCAGTAGAGAGACGAAATGTCGTTTTGAGACTAATGGAGAAAGAAGGCTATATAAGCCATGATGAGTATGTTCAAGCAGTTAGTGAGAAATTGGTAATTCGTCATGATATAAAAATAGAGCAGTCGATGTTAAATAGCGCGCGTAAAAAAGCAGTAAGTTAAGAGAAGTTCCTACAGAGGAGCTTCTTTTTTTGAATAAATTGTGACAAATTGTGACACAATATCGTCACAATTATTGTGTTTTTGTAATTTATGTGAGCGTGTTCATTGCGTGACGTATATAAGTGTTGATATTATGTGTATTGTGTACAATGCTGTATACAGAATATGAATTTAAAGAGGAATGTATATGAAATCAAATAAACTCATGGCTCTTGGTATAGTTTTTTCTATCGCAGTATTGATTGTAATTGGAACAATTGCGTATAGCATCATAAATGACAAAAAAGATAAAGGGAATGAGATGTTTGCTTATTCCACGCAACAATCTTTAGGGAAAGATGATGCTCCAGTTAAGGTAGTTGAATTTGGAGACTTCAAATGTCCTGCTTGTCGTACTTGGGATGTAACAGTATTACCTCGATTAAAAGAAGAGTATATTGATAAAGGCAAAGTGCAGTTATATTTTATTAACTTCCCATTTATCGGAAAAGACTCGGATTTAGGTGCAGCAGCTGGTGAAGCAATTTATAAACAAGATAAAGATTCATTCTGGATTTTCTATGATGAGATTTATCAAAATCAAAAGAAAGATACGGAAGAATGGATTACAGAAGATTTGCTTCTTAGCATTGTGAAAGAGAAACTTCCAAAAGTTGATGTAGAGCAATTTAAGAAAGATTTACACAGTAAAGAAATTACAGAAAAAGTACGTAAAGATTCAGATCGTGCTCAAAAATTAAAAGTTCAAGGTGCTCCTTCAGTATATGTAAACGGAAATCTTGCAAACCCTGATTTCGATAGTATGAAGAAGGCCATTGATAAAGAATTGAAAAAGTGATGAGGTCTCTCATCACTTTTTCGACTTTTTTCGATAAAATTCTTGCCTCTATTTTTTTAACATGCTATACTATTTTACATAAGTTATTCTAATATCTTATATGTAATTTATATTTGCGGGTGTAGTTTAGTGGTAAAACAAGAGCCTTCCAAGCTCTGGTCGAGAGTTCGATTCTCTTCACCCGCTCCAAATTTTATTAAATGTTTTTCTATAAATTGTGATCAACGCAGTGTTTCGTTTCCGAGATAAACGAGGCATTGCGTTTTTTAATGTTTGAAAAATATAATTACATGCGAAAATAGAAGTAAATAATAGTATTCCAAAAGTGAATTACTAACCAATAAAGTCGTTACATAAGGGATGATGGATTCATCTGAGGAGGCGATTAAGAGTGGATTTTGAACAATTAAAGCAAGATGTAATTGCGTATAGTAAAACAATTGGCATAGATAAAATAGGCTTTGCGAGTGCTTCTCCTTTTGAGGAATTAAAGCAGCGCTTAATCCAGCAACAACAATTAAATTATCAATCTGGATTTGAAGAGCCTGATATAGAGAAGAGAACGAATCCGCAACTTTTATTACCGGGTGCTAAATCAATTATTGCGATTGCTTTAGCATATCCTTCAAAATTAAAAAATGCACCATTAAGTAAGCGTGGAGAACGCCGTGGAATTTTTTGCCGTGCTTCTTGGGGACAAGATTATCATCTTGTTTTACGAGATCGTTTGCAAAAATTAGAAGCATATTTAATTGAAAAACTTCCGGATATAGAAGTGAAGTCCATGGTTGATACAGGTGAATTAAGTGATCGAGCTGTATCAGAGCGTGCAGGCATTGGCTGGAGTGGGAAAAACTGTGCTATTATTACACCTGAATTCGGTTCGTACGTATACTTAGGGGAAATGATTACAAATGTTCCATTCCCGCCAGATAAGCCGATAGAAGATCAATGCGGGGGCTGTACGAAATGTATCGATATTTGTCCTACAGGTGCTTTAATACAGGGGGGACAGTTAGATTCGAAGAAGTGTATTGCGTTTTTAACACAGACGAAAGGATTCCTACCTGAAGAATATCGCGATAAAATAGGAAATCGTATATATGGATGTGATACGTGTCAGACTGTTTGCCCGAAAAACAAAGGAATGGATTTTCATAATCATCCTGAGATGGAGCCGGACCCTGAGCTAGTTAAACCATTATTAACGCCACTTTTAACAATTAGTAATCGTGATTTTAAAGAGAAATATGGGATTATGTCAGGGTCATGGAGAGGGAAAAAGCCACTGCAAAGAAATGCGATTTTAGCATTAGCACATTTTAAAGAAGCATCGGCAATTCCTGATTTAATTGGTGTTATGAAAGATGACCCAAGACCGGTATTGCGCGGAACGGCAGCATGGGCACTTGGGAAAATTGGGGGAGATGGAGTAGGCGAAGCGATTGAGAAAGCGATGGAACGTGAGAAAGATGAAGAAGTACTTCATGAAATGAAGCGCGGGCTTGAATTGTTAGCACAGAAAAAAGAGTAGATAATATTTCCCTTTTTCATATTGTAATATGGGAGGGAAACGAAATGGCTGTAAAAATGAATATTGAAAAGCAAGTACAACAGTTTTTAGCATATATCACAGAGAAACGAACAGACGTGGATGGTATTGCTGAGGATTTACTACAAATGGCACAGAGAAAGAAACAATTGTTTCAAAGGCGTAGTGCACATATAGTGAAAGCAACTGCGGATGTTTCTTTCATTAGACAATTAAATAGTAATGACCATCAAGAAATTGATTATCAAATACATTTTAAATATTTAATTAAGCATAAAGAATTATTTTATATTGAAGAGGAACAATTAAAACGAAGAGTTTGTTTAAATAATAGTCGGATTATAGGCGATTATGATATTGAAGTGTCAGAAGAAATTAGAATGGGTGAGACATTAGAAAGGGAAATTACGAAAGAGAAGTACGGTTCTTATCAGTATAATCGTTTAGAGGCAGTGAAATATGCAGAGCGTTGGTGGGATGACCGAAATCCTATGTATCGTAATTTCCCTGATAATTGTACGAATTTTATTTCTCAATGTCTTCATACTGGAGAAGTACCTATGAACGGATATCCTAATATTCGTAAAGGATGGTGGCAAAGGGAGAATCAGTGGAGTTGGAGCTGGGCTGTTGCACATTCTTTTTATTGGTATTTGTCAGGTGCTACAACAGGACTTCGAGCAGAGGCGGTAGAGAGGCCAGAAGAACTTATTCTTGGAGATGTTATTGCTTATGATTTCGAGGATGACGGAAGATGGAATCATACGACGATTGTAGTAGCAAAAGATGCAGATGGTATGCCGCTTGTAAATGCACATTCAGCGAATAGCCGTCGACGTTATTGGAACTATGAAGACTCTAGTAAATATACACCACAAATGAAATATAAATTCTTTCATATTATTAATGGGTAGAGATTTTTCGCTCAAGTGGTATAATACGTAGTAGACAAAAAACAGAGGTGAATATCGCGTGGGAGTACATGTTGTTTTATATCAGCCAGAAATTCCAGCAAATACAGGGAATATTGCTCGTACTTGTGCAGCAACTGGAACAGAATTACATTTGATTAGACCGCTTGGATTTTCAACGGATGATAAAATGTTAAAGCGTGCCGGATTAGATTATTGGCAGCACGTGAAAATTACGTATTATGATTCAATTGAAGAATTTTATGAAAAAAATAAAGATGGTGAATTCTTCTATTTAACGAAGTATGGCGAAAAAGCTCATACAGCGTTTGACTATAGCAAGCGCGAGAAGGATTACTATTTTGTATTTGGAAGAGAAACAAACGGCTTACCAGCTAATGTAATCGAAGAAAACTTTGATCATTGTTTACGTATTCCAATGACAGATAAAGTACGTTCATTAAATTTATCTAATACAGCAGCAATTTTAATTTATGAAGCGTTCCGTCAACAAAATTACCCTGGATTAGATTTAGAAATCGTTTATTAAAAGTCGCCATATGGCGACTTTTTTTTATAAAATAAAAATAATATGTAATCATACATTTAAAAGAGAGGACATAATCATATAGAATGGGATATATGATTAAAAATAGATAAGACGGGTTGAGATAAATATGAAGGAAGAATATAGTAATCAAAATACCTTTTTAAGTATGATAGATATGGATTTAATTAGACAAGGATTATTACATGCTATTCAAGATTTAGTATTTATTTTGAAAGTTATTGATGATGAAACGTTTAAATATATGTATGTGAATAGAATAGGAATGGATTATGCTAGGTTAAGCGAAGAGTGCTATGGAAAAACTTTTGCAGAAGTATTACCAAAAGATATAGCGGGGATATTGCAAAGGCAATATGAAAAAGTAGTGAGAGAAGCGAAAGCACACACATTTTGTGATGTAGTCAAATTACAAAAAGGTGAGATACATTATGAATCTTCACTTAATCCTGTCTGCGATGAAGAAGGAATATGTCAATTTGTTATTTGTATTACAAGAGATATTACAGCTCAAATTGAGGAGAAGACAGAGATAGAGGAAAAACAAATGTTATTTAAGTCGTTACTAGAATATAATAATGACTCAATTATATCTATAGATTCTATAGGGAGAGTTACATATGCAAACCCGGCAACGTATGAAATATTTGGATACCGGTATGAAGAGTTAAATAATAAATTTATTTTTGAATTCATTAATAAAGAATATGAAAAAGACTTTCAAATTCTATTTAAAGGAGCTCTGCAGGGAAGAGCAAAACAAATTGTTTCAAAGAAATATGTTCATAAAGAAGGGTACGAGCTATATATTTCTTTGAGAACTATCCCGATTATTGTGAACGGTGAAATTGTTGGAGTTTATATTGTTACGAGAGATGTTACAAGGCAAGTATTAAACGAAATGCGAACAGAATATTTAGCCTACTATGACCAGTTAACGGGATTAATGAATAGAATTTCATGTACAAATAAGTTAAATACTTTTTTAAAAGAGAGTATAAATTTTGCGCTTGTATTTATAGATTTAGATGAGTTTCATCGTATTAATGATACATTTGGTCATAAAGAGGGAGATAAAGTATTACAAAAAGTTACAGAATGTTTAAGCAATCTAAAAATAGAAGGTATGCACTTATTTAGAGAACACGATGATCAATTTGTTATGTTAATAGAAAATATAACGAAAGAATGTGTAGAGGAAATTGCAAAAGGCATACTGAAAAATATTAGTGAATATTTTGTAATCGAGGAAGAAGATGTATATTTAAGTGCGTCAATTGGAATTGTAATGGCTCCAGCAGATGGAGAAGATGAAAAAATACTATTTCAGAGGGTCGATGCTGCTTTAGAAAAAGCAAAAGAAAAAGGAAAAGGACATTATCATTTTTATTGTAGTGGATTAGACTGTGAGCGTGAACAAAGGTTTATAATAGAAAACCAGTTACATCGTGCTATAGAAAAAAATGAGTTTTTCTTATATTATCAGCCACAAATTAATATTGAAACGAAAAAAATAGCTAGTATGGAAGCTTTAATAAGGTGGGAGAATAAGGAATTAGGATTTGTTTCTCCAAATCAATTTATTCCGTTGGCAGAAAGAACAGGATTTATTATTAAGCTCGATGAATGGGTAGTAAATCAAGTGTGTCAGCAACTGCGCGAATGGTTAAATAAAGGATATGAAGTGGTCCCAATTGCAGTTAATATTTCAGCTAGACACTTTCGCTCTATTACATTAATAGAGATGATTACACGGGCTTTAAATAAGTACAATGTACCAGCTTATTTATTAGCGATAGAGGTTACAGAAGGAGCTCTTATACATAAAGATATATCGAAGAGAGTGTTACTACAATTAAAAGAACAAAATTTAAAGATTCATTTAGATGATTTTGGAACAGGCTATTCATCTTTAAGTTACTTGAAAACATATCCAATTGATACTTTAAAAATTGATCGTTCTTTTATGGAAGGTATACATATAGATGAACGTGATACGAATATTACAGCTGCAATTATTCATTTAGCTCATACTTTAGAACTGAATGTAATTGCAGAGGGAGTAGAAAAAAAGGAGCAAATACAGTTTTTGAAAGAAAAGAATGTGAAGCTTGTACAAGGTTATTATTATAGTCGACCATTATCCAAATATGATATGGAAAATATGTATTATAAATAATGTATAAAAAAATGATGTGCTAAAAGCACATCATTTTTTATGTGTACCTGGTTTGTCATTGTAACCAGATGTAAAAATAGCTGTAAGAAATGTGAGTGATACACCTAAAATTAATAATAATTTCATACTAATATCCTCCTTACTTTTTTCGGTTCACGAGTTCTATTTATTACCCAAAATGTATGTAAGGTTCTTAGAAGAAAAGAATTTATTTATAATGAATAGCAGTGTGAAAATGTTAATACCTATATTATACAGAATTTTCTTTGAATTTTGGAGAGAATTTTAGCGTGCTATTATATATTTCGTTTTGATTTAAAGAATGTTTAAGGACATCCTAGCATACCTTTTATAATAATCCGATTGAACAAGGAGATGGGGGAGGAGCTATAATGGATATTCTAAAAAAGATTGAACAGCATCGAGCAGCAGAAGAACGGTTACAATGGGAAGGTACGTTTGCGGAGTATTTGGAGCTTGTGAAAGAAAGACCATGGGTGGCTCAAACAGCACACTCTCGCATTTACAATATGATAAAAGATGCTGGAATTGAAGAAGTTGATGGTAGAAGAAAGTATAACTTCTTTAGTAATCAGCTCTTTGGATTAGAGGATGCTCTAGAACGTCTTGTAGAGGAATATTTTCATCCATCCGCAAAACGATTAGATGTTAGAAAAAGAATTTTATTATTAATGGGTCCTGTTAGTGGAGGGAAATCAACGTTAGTTACGATGTTGAAACGAGGATTAGAAACATATTCACGAACAGATCGTGGAGCAATTTTTGCAATTAAAGGATGCCCAATGCATGAGGATCCACTGCATTTAATTCCACATCATTTACGAGATGATTTCTTTGATGAGTATGGGGTTAGAATTGAAGGAAATTTATCACCACTAAATGTCATGCGTTTAGAGCAAGAATACGGATCAAGAATTGAGGATGTAGTTGTAGAGCGTATTTTCTTCTCTGAAGATCGCCGTACAGGGATTGGTACATTTAGCCCGTCTGATCCAAAATCACAGGATATTGCAGATTTAACAGGTAGTCTGGACTTTTCTACGATTGCAGAATATGGTTCAGAATCAGACCCGCGTGCGTATCGATTTGATGGAGAATTAAATAAGGCGAACCGAGGAATGATGGAGTTCCAAGAGATGTTAAAATGTGATGAGAAGTTTTTATGGCACTTATTATCGCTTACGCAAGAAGGGAATTTCAAAGCGGGAAGATTTGCGCTTATTTCAGCAGATGAATTAATTGTAGCGCATACGAATGAAACAGAGTATCGCTCATTTATAGCAAATAAGAAAAATGAGGCATTGCACTCAAGAATTATTGTAATGCCAGTTCCTTATAATTTACGAGTAAGTGAAGAAGAACATATTTATGAAAAAATGATTCGTGAAAGTGATGTGTCGAATGTTCACATTGCACCACACACACTTCGCGTTGCAGCAATGTTCACTATTTTAACTCGTTTAAAAGATCCGAAGCGTCCGGATATTGATTTAATTAAAAAGATGCGTTTGTATGATGGAGAAACGGTAGAAGGTTATAATGCGATTGATGTAGAGGAGCTACAACGAGAATATCAAGATGAAGGTATGAAGGGTATTGATCCTCGTTATGTCATTAACCGAATTTCGTCTACAATCATTCGAAAAGAGGTACCATCTATTAACGCGTTAGATGTACTTAGATCTTTAAAAGATGGGCTGGATCAGCATCCATCGATTAGTAATGAAGACCGTGAACGTTATATGAATTTCATCTCATTAGCGAGAAAAGAATACGATGAAATCGCAAAGAAAGAAGTACAAAAGGCGTTTGTTTATTCATATGAAGAATCGGCTAAGACACTTATGGATAATTATTTAGATAACGTCGAGGCGTACTGCAATAAATCGAAATTACGTGATCCGTTAACAGGAGAAGAAATGAGTCCAGATGAAAAATTAATGCGCTCAATTGAAGAGCAAATTGGGATTTCAGAAAATGCTAAGAAAGCGTTCCGTGAAGAGATTTTAATTCGCATTTCTGCTTATGCCCGTAAAGGAAAACGCTTTGATTATAATTCACATGAACGTCTTCGTGAAGCGATTCAGAAAAAACTATTTGCTGATTTAAAAGATATAGTGAAAATTACAACATCAACGAAAACGCCAGACGAAAATCAGCTTAAGAAAATCAATGATGTTGTTGCGCGTTTAATTGATGAGCATGGCTATAATTCTTCTTCAGCAAATGAATTATTACGCTATGTAGGTAGCTTGTTAAACCGATAGTTTGATAACAAAACGCTGTCTCTTGTATTTTGCGGGACAGCGTTTTATTATCCGTTCATATGTGTATAAAGTGTCATACCTTGTCCAAATGTAATAAATTAAGATGCAATTTCATGAATTTATTGTCAATTATTTTTACAATATGCATATGATAGAGTAACCAACCATTCATACGAAAAAAGCCAACACAATACAATATGTTGCAAAGTAAAAATGTGTGCAACAATGCATTGTGTTTCTTTCTTATCAGTGGCTGAATATTTCTTTCTATTATGTGAGTGGCAAAATTTTGTTTAGGATGCTCGGGTATTGTATGAAAAACGTTATAAATGTTTATGGGATGATTTTCTGTGGGCAGTTACCTTTCAAATATTCTAGCTTGCACAGTACAGAACAAAATTTATAGATTGCTGTTCATAAAGGAAGACAATTACAGTAAGGAGGGAAAGGAATGGGCGAAGAAAATCAACCAAATTATACGATTTCACAGGAAAACTGGTCCCTCCATCGCAAAGGATATGACGACCAACAACGCCATCAAGAAAAAGTACAAGAGGCAATTAAGAATAATTTACCCGATCTTGTAACAGAAGAAAGTATAGTTATGTCTAATGGCAAAGATGTTGTAAAAATACCAATTCGTTCTCTAGATGAATATAAGATTAGATACAATTATGATAAAAATAAACATGTTGGGCAAGGAAACGGTGACAGTAAAGTTGGTGATGTCGTTGCGAGAGATGGATCAGGTGGTCAAAAACAAAAAGGGCCAGGAAAAGGGCAAGGAGCAGGAGATGCAGCTGGGGAAGATTACTATGAAGCTGAAGTCTCTATTTTAGAATTAGAGCAGGCATTTTTCAGAGAGTTAGAGCTGCCTAATTTAAAGAGAAAAGAAATAGATGAAAATCGGATTGAACATGTTGAATTTAATGACATTAGAAAAACAGGATTATGGGGAAATATCGATAAGAAACGAACAATGATATCTGCATATAAACGAAATGCGATGCGTGGTAAAGCATCTTTCCATCCAATTCATCAAGAAGACTTAAAGTTCCGCACTTGGAATGAAGTATTAAAGCCAGATTCAAAGGCTGTTGTGTTAGCGATGATGGATACGAGTGGATCGATGGGAATGTGGGAGAAGTATATGGCACGTAGCTTCTTTTTCTGGATGACAAGATTTTTACGAACAAAGTATGAAACAGTTGATATTGAATTTATTGCTCACCATACAGAAGCGAAAGTCGTCACAGAAGAAGAATTTTTCTCAAAAGGAGAAAGTGGCGGAACAATATGTTCTTCCGTATATAAAAAGGCATTAGAACTGATTGATAATAAATATTCACCAGACCGCTATAATATTTATCCATTCCATTTTTCAGATGGTGATAATTTAACATCAGATAACGCTAGGTGTGTAAAGCTTGTGGAAGAATTAATGAAGAAATGTAATATGTTTGGATATGGGGAAGTGAATCAGTATAATCGCCATAGTACACTCATGTCAGCCTATAAAAATATTAAAGATGAAAACTTTAGATACTATATTTTAAAGCAAAAAGCAGACGTATTTCATGCGATGAAAAGCTTTTTTAGAGAAGAATCAGGTGAGAAAATGGCATAACCTCTTTTAAAGAGGTTCTTTTTTTGTAAACTTTTTATTTTCCTAGTTGACAATGATAATGAAAATCATTATCATTTATTCGAGAAATGATTACATTTCGAATTATATATTTCGGAGGAGATGTAAAGTTGAAACAAAATAAAAGAAAACGTATAAATGCAATGATTATAGCGGCAGCGTTATCACTTCCGTTTGCTGTTTATTCAACACCTGCTTTAGCGGCAGTAGCAATTGAGGCGAATAAAACTGGACAAGGTTTAGAAGATGGTACATATGACGCTGTTATTAAAGCGTATAAAGATAAAACGAATGAAGAGTCTATGGCAGCTGTTTATATAAAGGATCCGAAATTAACAATTGAGAATGGAAAGAAAATTGTAACAGCAACATTAAGTGATAGTGATTTCTTTCAATACTTGAAAACAGAGGATATTCATACTCCAGGTGTGTTTCATGATGTGAAAGTAACATCAGAAGATAAAAAGAAAAATGGAACGAAAGTGATTCAGTTTGAAGTAGGGGAATTAGGAAAAAGGTATAATATGCGAATGCATATTTATATTCCAACAATGGCCTATGATAATAAGTACCAAGTACAGTTTGAAGTAAATACATTGAATTTAGAGAACAATGTTCCAGAAAAACAAAAGGAAAATAAAGAGGAGCAACAAGATGAAAACGGAAATGTAATATTAGATAAGCAATTACAAAAATATATTAATAAATATAACTTAAATAGAGATAATGTAGATGCGCCAATCACAAAGAAAGATTTATTACAAATTAAAACTTTATCTATTTATTCAGGTAAAGGAATAAATAAAATAACTGGTTTAGAGTATATGACAAACTTAGAGAAGTTGACGTTACGAGAGTCTAATGTAAAAGACATATCAGCCATCTCGAAGTTGAGAGGTTTGAAGTACGTTGATTTAACGTCTAATTCAATTGAAAGTATTCACCCAATTGAGCAGTTAGAGAATATTAATATGCTTTTTTTAAGAGATAATAAAATTTCTGATCTTACACCATTAAGTAAAATGAAAAAAATTAAAACATTAGATTTAATCGGTAATAACATTAAAGATATCCAGCCATTATTTACAGTATCAACTATGAAACAATTATACTTAGCAAATAATCAAATCAGTGATCTTACGGGAATTGATCGATTAAATAATGTGGAATTATTATGGATAGGGAACAATAAAATTAATAATGTTGAATCTATTAGTAAAATGAGTAATCTTATTGAACTAGAAATTTCTGATAGTGAAATAAAAGATATATCATCATTATCGCAATTAGGAAATTTACAAGTGCTGAATTTAGAAGAGAATTATATCTCTGATATATCGCCGTTGAGCACTTTAACAAATTTACATGAGATAAATCTTGGAGCAAATGAAATTTTTGACGTAAGGCCTGTTGAGGAATTAGGTAAGCGAATTTCAATTGATATTCAAAGACAAAAAATCTTTTTAAATGAAGGAAGCGTAGATGAAGAAATAAAAATCCCAGTATACAACCTTAAAGGAGAGCCACTTCAAAATATTAATTTGCAAAGTGAAGGGGCTACTCTGAATAACGGATTTATAAAATGGAATAGTCCTGGAGAAAAAATATATGAATTTAAACTAGATACTAATTCTACTGAAAGTAAAATAAGATTTAATGGTACGGTTATACAGAATATAGTTGAAAAACAAAAAGAAAGTCAAAATGTAATTCTCGATAAAACTTTACAACAACATATTAATAAAGAGAATTTAAACGCTCCTATTACAAAAGAAGATTTATTACAGATTAAAAAATTAGAGATACTTAAAGAAAATGGAAATGAGATAAAAAATATAACAGGTTTAGAGTACATGACGAACTTAGAAAAACTCACTTTAGAAGGAGTAGGCCTGAAAAATATTGAGTTCATCTCAAACTTGAAACAATTGAATAATGTGAATGTATCTCATAATCAAATTGAAGATATAACACCACTATCTTCATTGGAAAATTTACAGTGGTTAAATCTTACAGATAATCGTATTAAAGATGTAACGGTTCTTGGATCAATGCTAGACTTACTTAGTTTAAAATTAGCTGAAAATGAGATTCGTGATGTAAGGCCATTAATACAATTAGGTCAGTGGGTAACAATTGATGTTAGAAGGCAAAAGGTCATTTTGGATGATGCAGAAATAAATAAAGAAGTGAAAATACCTGTATATGATTTAGAGGGAGAGCCAATTGAAAAGATTACACTAAAGAGTGAAGGTGGAACTCTTACTGATGAGGGAATCATTTGGCGTACTTTAGGAGAAAAAATATATGAATTTGATTTAGATGCAGATCATTATGAGACTGGCATATTATATAGTGGCATTGTAATGCAGAATATAGTAGAAAAATTAATACCAAAAGAAGAAGTGAAAGAACCAACAAAGGAAGTGGAAGAGTCAAAAGAAGAAGTGAAAGAACCAACAAAAGAAGTGGAAGAAACAAAAGAAGAAGTGAAAGAACCAACAAAGGAAGTTGAAGAGTCAAAAGAAGAAGTGAAAGAACCAACAAAGGAAGTGGAAGAGTCAAAAGAAGAAGTGAAAGAACCAACAAAAGAAGTTGAAGAGTCAAAAGAAGAAGTAAAAGAACCAACGAAAGAAGTGGAAGAGTCAAAAGAAGAAGTGAAAGAACCAACAAAAGAAGTTGAAGAAGCGAAAGAACCAAAGAAAGAAGTAAGAGAATCAGCAACAGGATTGGATCAAGAACCAAAAGGGAATAATCAAGTTGTTGAAAACGAGGGAAGGAAAGCAGACACTTTAAATAAACAACATACTAATAAGCCAGAGGAAGGTAAGAAATTTTTACCATCAACAGGCGGTGAAGCTAGCACATCGACTTTACTTTCTGGCATAACACTTGTTCTTTCCGCACTAAGTATGTTCGTATTTAGAAAGAGATTATTTAAGAAATAAATAACGTTTAATCTTATTATTATATATAATTAATTTTTGCTTTTTTGAGAAGACATTATCATGGCGGTTTTATTAGAAACATGCATATGATG
Source organism: Bacillus sp. FSL K6-0268 (assembly GCF_038005425.1). NCBI lineage: Bacteria > Bacillati > Bacillota > Bacilli > Caryophanales > Bacillaceae > Bacillus > Bacillus sp. FSL K6-0268. The sequence continues at coordinate 2,926,391 of NZ_JBBOTF010000001.1, read as the reverse complement.
GTGTCTTTTGTATAAGAGATAGAATAAAACTCCATTCGTATGAAAATTATATTTCATACGAATGGAGTTTATTTAATTTACTTTCCCACCTTTATTATTAAGGAATTCAGGATTAATTTATTGGCCGAATACTTTATTTAAAAGAAGTGATAATCGTTACATAACCTTTTTTATTTTTTTCGGGATTTCTTTCGTTTGCGAATTAACATCTTCTTTTTTTAGCTCTTTAAAAAGAGAAGTGACCATAAGAACGACTACAATAGAAAATGGTAGCGCAGCAATTATAGCTGCAATTTGTAGTGCATTTAACCCTCCGGCTTGTAATAAAAGAGCTGCAATGATCGCGATTGTTAATCCCCATATAAGTTTTAAACTATTTTTCGGTGATAAGCTTCCGTTACTCGTTTGCATTGAAACAACAAATGTTGCCGAGTCGGCAGAAGTAACGAAAAATGTGGCTACTAAAATTAACCCGATAACCGTTAAAAATGTAGAGAATGGTAGGTGCGAAATAACAGCAAATAATCCAATCTCTGTACCATTTTTTGCGATTTCATCAGCTATCCCAAGCGATTGGAACATTTCCATATGGATAGCGGTACCGCCAAATACTGCAAACCAAAATGTACAGATAAGAGTTGGGACTAATACAACTCCAATAATAAATTCTTTTATTGTGCGCCCTTTAGAAATACGAGCAATGAATGTACCGACGAATGGAGACCAAGAGATCCACCATCCCCAATAGAAAATAGTCCAGTTTTCAATCCAAGAAGAAGATTTTTCACTAAATGCTCCTAAATTTAATCCCATACTAGGTAAAGCGCCGATATAAGAACCGAGTGTAGATGTGAAATATTTCATAATAAATACAGTTGGTCCTAAAATTAAAAAGGAGACGAGTAAAATACCTGCGAGAGAGAAATTCAAGTTACTCAAATATTTAATCCCACGATCTAAGCCAGTTTGCGCACTTGTTAAATATAAAACAGCGAAGATAGCTATAAGTACGAGCTGAGTAAGTAAAGTGTTATGAATAGAAGGGAATAAATAGCTTAATCCTCCGGCAATTTGTTGAGCACCAATCCCAACAGATGGCACAATGCCAAATACTGTGGCTAAAACAGCCAAAATATCGACTGTTTTTCCGATAGGAGAATTTTTCGATCGATTAAATAATGGAGTAACTGTAGCCCCAATTGTGCTACCTTTTTGTTTGCGGAATGTGAAATATGCAATTGTTAAAGCAACCATCGCGTATAGTGACCACGGAAAGAGTCCCCAGTGGAAAAATGAATATTGCATAGCGAGTTTGGCGCTTTCCTCTGTACCTGCTTTTCCTGTTAATGGATCTGTAAAATGTGAAATCGGTTCAGCGATTCCATAGAAGAGGAGTCCAATCCCCATTCCTGCTCCAAACAACATGGATAACCAAGATGAATAGCTGTATTTTGGTCTTTCTCCATCTTTACCAAGACGAATAGAACCGTATTTTGAAAAGGCTAAATAAGTAGCTAAAACAAGCATTGTGGTCATAAGTAGAGAGTAAAACCATCCAAATTTATTGAGGATAAATGAGTTTAAAGAAGATGTGATACTTTGTAAATCATGGCCTTGTATCCAGCTTGCTGGTATGACACCCCATATAATAAATAAGGTTGTAAGCAAGATGGAGATATAAAATACACTGTTCTCTTTTTTTATCATAGAATCCCACCTTTATTTAATAAAGTTAACAATTATATTAACCATAACAATTAAAGGGTGAAATGTCAAAAAATTCTCTTTTTAATATTTGTAAAAGGGAATTTTGATTGTTATAAGTTCATAATCAGCGGAGGTTAGATAAAGGAAAGGGTGTTCACGATATGTACAAATTATAGGAAGAAATAATATGAAATATTGCATTTTATATTGTTACATCCAGATTTTATGTTAAATTCTTGAATGGAATATTAAAATAGGGGGCAAGGATATGAACAAGAAATCAAAGATCAATAAAGTGATGCTTAGCATTAGTACAATGGCTTTATCGTTAGGGGCACTTCAAACTCATGCAGTAGCGGAAGAAAAAGTACCGTATAATGTGCTAAAAACGAAACCGGTTGGAATTGAAAAGCCAGTAGATGAAGTTGGGCATGTTTCAAAAGTTGATGAAACCTTATCATTTCAAGAACGTTTAAAAGTAGGCGATTTTTCACAGCGACCAGCATCTATTACGAAGAAAACGGCAGTAAAGCAAGTTAAAGAAAGCTATTCAATGGCTGATTTAAACAAAATGAATAATCAAGAATTAGTTGAAACATTAGGCAGTATTAAGTGGCACCAAATTACAGATTTATTCCAGTTTAATGAAGACACAAAGGCCTTTTATAAAGATAAAGGAAAAATGCAAGTCATTATAGATGAATTAGCTCATAGAGGTAGTACATTTACGAAAGATGATTCAAAAGGAATTCAAACGTTTACTGAAGTGTTGCGTTCCGCTTTTTATCTGGCATTTTATAATAACGAATTAAGTGAATTAAATGAAAGAAGCTTCCAGGATAAATGTTTACCTGCTTTAAAAGCAATCGCAAAAAATCCAAACTTTAAGCTTGGTACAGATGAACAAGATACAGTCGTATCTGCATACGGAAAATTAATTAGTAATGCATCAAGTGATGTTGAAACAGTTCAATACGCATCAAATATTTTAAAGCAATACAATGATAATTTTACTACTTATGTAAATGATCGAATGAAGGGACAAGCAATATACGATATTATGCAAGGGATTGACTATGATATACAGTCGTATTTAGTTGAGGCCCGTAAAGAAGCGAATGAAACGATGTGGTATGGAAAAGTAGATGGGTTTATTAATGAAATAAATCGTATTGCTCTTTTAAATGAAGTAACGTCAGAAAATAAATGGCTCGTTAATAATGGTATTTATTTTGCAAGCCGTTTAGGGAAATTTCATAGCAATCCGAATAAAGGATTAGAGGTTGTTACACAAGCAATGCATATGTACCCACACTTAAGTGAACCATATTTTGTTGCGATAGAACAAATTACAACAAATTATAATGGTAAAGATTATAGCGGGAATACAGTAGATTTAGAGAAAATACGTAAAGAAGGAAAAGAGCAGTACTTACCAAAAACGTATACATTCGATGATGGATCAATTGTGTTCAAAACAGGAGATAAAGTATCAGAAGAAAAAATTAAGAGATTATATTGGGCTGCGAAGGAAGTAAAGGCACAGTATCACCGTGTAATTGGAAATGACAAAGCATTAGAGCCAGGAAATGCGGATGATGTGTTAACAATCGTAATTTATAATAGTCCAGATGAATATCAGTTAAATAGACAATTGTATGGGTATGAAACAAACAACGGTGGAATTTATATCGAAGAAACAGGAACATTCTTTACATATGAGCGTACACCAGAGCAAAGTATTTATAGTTTAGAAGAGTTATTCCGTCATGAATTTACTCATTATCTGCAAGGGAGATATGAAGTTCCTGGTTTATTTGGAAGAGGAGATATGTATCAAAATGAAAGGTTAACTTGGTTCCAAGAAGGAAATGCAGAGTTTTTCGCAGGCTCTACTCGTACGAATAACGTTGTACCAAGAAAGAGTATAATTAGCGGATTATCATCTGATCCTGCAAGCCGTTATACTGCAGAGCGCACACTATTTGCTAAATACGGTTCTTGGGATTTCTATAATTACTCGTTCGCATTGCAGTCTTACTTATATACGCATCAGTTTGAAACATTTGATAAAATTCAAGATTTAATTCGTGCGAATGACGTGAAAAATTATGATGCATATCGTGAAAATCTAAGTAAAGATCCTAAGTTAAATAAAGAGTATCAAGAGTATATGCAGCAGTTAATTAATAATCAAGATACATACACTGTACCAGAAGTAGCTGATGATTATTTAGCTGAACATGCAACGAAGTCGTTAACAGCGGTGAAGAAAGAAATTAGTGATACGTTGCCTATGAAAGATACAAAAATGACAAAACATAATTCTCAATTCTTTAATACATTTACATTAGAAGGTACGTATACAGGTAGTGTCACAAAAGGTGAATCAGAAGATTGGAAAGCAATGAGTAAAAGAGTAAATGAATCTTTAGAACAATTGGCGCAAAAAGAATGGAGTGGCTACAAAACTGTTACAGCATACTTCGTCAATTATCGTGTGAATAGCTCAAATGAATTTGAATATGATGTAGTCTTCCATGGAATCGCAAAAGATGATGGAGAAAATAAAGCTCCGACGGTTAATGTAAACGGGCCTTATAATGGAGTTGTAAAAGAGGGAATTCAATTTAAAAGTGATGGCTCAAACGATGAAGATGGAAAAATTGTTTCTTATTTATGGGAATTTGGAGATGGAAGCACAAGTGCAGAAGTGAATCCAGTACATGTATATGAAAGAGAAGGTTCTTATAAAGTATCGTTAAGAGTAAAAGATGATAAAGGAAAAGAGAGCAGAAGCGAAACAACTGTTACGATTAAAGATGGAAGTTTAACAGAATCAGAACCAAATAATCGTCCAGAGGAAGCAAATCGTATCGGGCTAAATAGTACGATAAAAGGTAATCTTATTGGCGGGGACCACACTGATGTTTATACATTTAATGTAGCATCAGCGAAAGATATCGACATTTCTGTTTTAAATGAGTATGGAATTGGGATGACATGGGTACTTCACCATGAATCAGATATGCAAAATTATGCGGCTTACGGTCAAGCTAATGGGAATCATATAGAAGCAAAATTTAATGCAAAACCAGGTAAGTATTACTTGTATGTATATAAATATGATAATGGTGATGGAACATACGAATTGTCAGTAAAATAAGTACTTTTCCAATGTATGTTTAACTTTACTTTTTGTGGAAAATAGTATATTATATAGATATATAATATATCGGTTATTTTCTAGGAGGAGCCTGTCACAATAGGTTTCTCCTGTTCTTTTTTAGAGGCCTGTCTTACAGGCTTTTCTTTAAAGGGTAAATAACTGAAAATTTAGAACGATAATCTTTGAAAGAGGTGGGGCATACACATAACAAAAAAGGGATTGTTTAAGAGAGGGGGATAAGAAATGGCTTTGTTTGGTTATCCACTTGAAACAATTTATTTATATGGATTTATTATTGCTACTATACTCACTGTAATTTATATCTTTTTTGGAGATATATTTGAATCCATATTTAGTTTTGGAGGCGGATCTGTATCCGTTGTTACTTTATTACTTAGTTTTTTCGCCATGTTATGTGGACTTAGTTATATAGGAGAATATTTATTTTCCTTTAATAGTATTCTTATTTTTGGGGCTGCATTTGCTATATCTTTTATCGGTGTATTCATCATGAAAATACTAATTTTAAAACCGATTGCAGAAGCAGAACAAAACACGGTGCAACGTATGGATGAATTCATCGGTTGCAAAGGAGAGGTCATTACGACTATTCCTACAGAAGGGTTTGGTGAAGTATTAATTTCCTCCCAATTTGGAAACAATGCAATCCTAGCTAAAACAGTTGGAAAGAAAGATATTTCGCAAGGAACAGAGGTTATTATCGAGGGAGTCCAAGATGGTGTTTTACTTGTACAGAACATCGCTTATTCTTTAAAGAAACCAAAATTATAAGGGGGAATTTACATGACGATTCCATTAATTATCGGTGGAGTATTACTCGCAATTTTAATTCTACTCATTTTAGTATTCATTACAAAGTATCGAACAGTTGGACCAGATGAAGCATTAATTGTTACTGGAAACTGGCTTGGTGGCGGGAAAAATGTAGTTACCACTGATGATGGAAAGAAGATTAAGATTATTCGTGGTGGCGGTACTTTCGTAGTTCCGATTATGCAAAGAGCAGAGCCTTTAAGTCTATTAAACTACAAATTAGAAGTGGGAACACGTGATACGTATACGAAACAAGGTGTACCGATTACAGTAAATGGTGTTTCTATTATTAAAGTAGGATCTACCATTGAAGAAGTTTCTACAGCAGCTGAACAATATTTAGGAAAAGAAACAGAAGAGTTGAAAATAGAAGCAAAAGAAGTTTTAGAAGGTCATCTACGTGCTATTTTATCTTCTATGACAGTAGAAGATGCCTATAGTAATAGAGAGCAATTCGCTCAAAAGGTACATGAAGTAGCTTCTACAGATTTAAAGAAGATGGGACTTCGCATCGTTTCCTTTACAATTAAAGAAATCATGGATAAGAACGGTTACTTAGATGCACTTGGTCAGCCACAAATTGCGATGGTTAAGCGTGATGCAACAGTTGCAAATGCAGAGCGTGAAAAAGAGGCACGAATTGAAAAAGCTCGTGCTGAGAAAGAAGCAAAAGAAGCTGAGTATCAACGTGATGCACAAATCGCTGAAGCTGAAAAACATAAAGAGTTAAAAGTACAATCTTATAAGAGAGATCAAGAACAAGCTCGCGCAGATGCAGATCTTTCCTATGAATTACAACAAGCAAAAGCGCAACAAGGTGTTACAGAAGAGCAAATGCGCGTTAAAATCATTGAACGTGAAAAGCAAATTGAATTAGAAGAAAAAGAGATTGCGCGTCGTGAAAAGCAATATGATGCAGAAGTAAAGAAAAAGGCAGATGCAGATCGCTATGCTGTTGAACAATCAGCAGAAGCGGAAAAAGTAAAACAAATGAAAAAAGCAGATGCAGATCAATATAAAATTGAAGCGGAAGCAAGAGCACGTGCAGAAGAAGTTCGTGTAGAAGGTTTAGCGAAGGCGGAAATCGAAAAAGCGCAAGGTCAAGCAAAAGCAGAAGTACAAAAAGCACAAGGTACAGCGGAAGCAGATGTTATCAGATTAAAAGGTTTAGCAGAAGCGGAAGCGAAACAAAAAATTGCAGAGGCATTTGAGTTATATGGCCAAGCGGCGATTATGGATATGGTTCTTAACATGCTTCCAAGTTATGCGAAGGAAGTTGCAAGCCCACTTAGCAACATTGATAAAATTACAGTTGTCGATACAGGTGGCGGTGGTAAAAATAGCGGCGCCGGAAAAGTTGCAGGTTATGCGACTGATTTAATGGCAACGATGCAAGAAACATTAAAAGCTTCTTCTGGCATTGATTTAAAAGAGTTATTAGAAGGATTTGCTGGAAAAGGAGCAGTACAACAATTATCAAACGATAAATCTGTTGTATCTGTAGTAGAAGATGCGAAAAAAGAAGTAGAAAAAGATAAAGAATAGTAAAGCGGGAGGAACCTCTAGTAAGTGAGATACTAGAGGTTCTTCAGTGAATTATAATATTTCGAATAATATACATTTTTATATATTGTTTTAATTATTTAATTTATATAGAATGAAAAAGGTATGTATCAATTCTTTATGATGTAGAAAAAGATAGAGAGTCTCATCGATACATTTAAATTGTATTATTTTTATAGAAAGATTAAATGTTAATTAATTACATTTAAAACGGTATGGAGGGGTAGAAGTATGTTTCAAGGGAAATTAAGGAGTAGTAGTTTAAAAACAAAGTTACTTGTATCATTTATTATTATTTTAATTCTTCCAAGTATTGTAATTGGTTGGACGTCTTATCAACAGGCGAAGACGAATTTTAATGGTAACTACTCAGCTTAATTAGGAAAAAGGGCATACCAAATACATGTTTTCATTCGAAAACATAAAAAAGAAAAGACTCCAATAAGAGAAAGAATCTAAATCAAACAGAGAATTTCTCTTATGAAGTTGTGCGATTCCAAGGAACCGTTCCGGTTTCTATAACTTGTCCTATCGCTTGTAAGACAGATTGTTTTTGTTTTTTCATGGTACTCATAAAGCTTCGTATCTGGCAAAAAGATTCTGCGCCTTTCTTACTTCGGAAAGTCCCAGACACTTTCTGTTTGACTTTCGTCATTCGAATATCCCGTTCCGCTTGATTATTATCAAATGGAATGTCTGGATGTTCTAAGAATGCTAGAATTCTGTCAGCATATTTGACGAAGCGATTCCATAAATTTTGAGCAGGCGTCTGCTTTCTTTTCTTTTTTAATTCTGTAGAAAAGACTGGTTGTTCTTTCAATATAGCTTGATAAACAGTAAACAGGTGCTGTTGCTTTACTTTTGGCAGATTTCCTTTGTATTGTTTTTTCAGCGTTAAAGCTTGCGTGAGAAATTTCTGCATCTGTTGCGCCCATTTTTGCCCCGTACTATCTATAATTCCTTGCAAATCTCGTAAGAGATGGGCATTACATAATACATGTCGGCAATCTGTATACGCATCATACGATTTCCAACCATCATGCATCGCAATTCCAGAAAAAGACGGTAAAATTCCGCCCGCATCCATTGCTTCTTTTCCGCGTTTGTGATGAATATGTTGCAATGTCACCTCCGGTGTACTGGCAGTATGTAACCATTGTGTTTTGTTTTCTACACGCATACCGGTTTCATCAAAATGGACAATAGGAGACTGCAGGATCTTTTCCGTTACTTTTTTTATGAATGGCTGCAATTGAGAAGCGAAAGCCTGTGTATGATTTACCAGGGTTCCTTCGCTTATAGAATGTCCAAAACAATCCTGAAAGAATTCTTTTGTTCGCTTCAAAGAAATGCATTGATAATGCGTTAAATAGGGAATCAGTCTTTTTATATTTGGACCATATTGAACAGGACGAGATACTGTCGAAGGAAATTGGGCTTCTTGGATAGAATGGCAATGTGGGCATTCTTTCTGTTCTACTTTATGTTCTGTCACTTCAATCTGAATAGGTGGTAAGTCATACACTTGGCGAATGCGATACCCTTTTACAGGCTCGTGGTTCAAGGAAGTATGACAACAAGTACAATATGTAGGAGAATGTGTAATCGTATGATCTGGAGTCGCTGTCAAACCAAGAGTATGTCCCTTGTGGCCTAACTGGCCACCGGTTTGACGATGAGACGGTTTGCGCAAACTTTTTGTAACAGGCTTACCTAAACCATCTGTAGAAGGTGGCTTATGACTATTTTTGGAGTTTTTTTTTGAAGCATTTTCTAGTTCTTGTATACGTTTTTCTAATTTAGAAAATGTTTCTTCAAATAAAGAAATAACAGCTTCAGGTCCTTTTTTATATGTATCTAAAATAATTTTTCGATCGACCATAATATTCACCTCCCCTGTTTGATATACTCAGTATTTACAAATAGGAGGCATATGAAACTAGTAAAATTAAAAAAAGCCACCGAAAGGTGGCTGAGTAGTTACTTTTAATGAAACGATTTTGAACTCGGCGAAAGATAATATAAAAATTTTGGATAATGTAATTAATAAAGAATTGGATAGTAAAAAAATAGATGCAACTTATTTTACAAAATTATTCACACAATCAAGTTACCAAGCAGATCAAATTCAAAACATACAAAATAAACTAGAAGAATACAATAAACTGCATCCAGAAATGGAAGCAATCTATACAGGATCTAGTAATGGACAGTTTATTCAATCACCAGCTATTCAGATGCCAGATGGATATAATCCTACAGAAAGAGATTGGTATAAAGAGGCAGTGAAGAAAAGCGGAGAAGTAATTGTAACTGCTCCATATAAGTCAAAAACGACAGGTAATATTGTTATTACACTAGCAAAACAAAATGAGGATAAAAGTGGCGTTCTTGGGATTGACTTAATCATTAATGATATTGTTACTACTTCCAAGATGGTTAATATCGGTAAGGAAGGGTATGTAGCAATATTTGATCAAGATAAAAATGTAGTAGCGCACCCGACACTGAAGCCAGGAGAGAAATTAGAAGAGAAACTTAGTAAAGAATTGTATAAACAGGAAGCTGGGGATGTTCATTATTCGTTAGATGGTGAAGATCGTAATATCACTTTTAAAACGAATAAGAAAACTGGATGGAAAATAGCAGGAATTATGCCTTCCAAAGAAATTATCGAAGCGGCTGAACCTATTTTCTATAAAACAATAACTGTTCTTGGAATTTCGCTACTAATCGGTGGGATTGTAATTTACTTCATTATTGCGTCTATTATTAAACCGTTAAAACAACTTGTTATATCATCGAAGAAGATTAGTGAAGGCGATTTAACAGAATCAATTACAGTTCATTCTAAAGATGAAATTGGACAGCTAGGAGAAAGCTTTAACGAGATGGCTACATCGTTACATAGTGTCATTTCCAATATAAACATTTCAGCAAGTCATGTAGCAGCATCTTCAGAAGAATTAACAGCTAGTATGAAGCAGACAAGCGAAGCAACGGAACAAATTACACAGGCGATAGAGCAAGTATCGAGTGGTGCAGAAATACAAACGAAAGAAGTTGAAGAAGGAGCAACATTGTTAGAAGAAGTTACAGAAGGAATTCAGCGTGTTGCAGATAGTTCTTCATTAGTATCTACAGCCTCTATGTATACGAAGAAAAAAGCTGAAAATGGTGGGACGTTAGTTGAAAAAACTGTGAATCAAATGCAATTAATTCATGATTCTGTTTCACAGTCAGACAAAATCATTGGTTTGTTAGACGATAAGTCGAAACAAATTGGAGCAATTCTTGAAGTGATTCAACATATTGCAGAACAGACAAATTTATTAGCGTTAAATGCGGCAATTGAGGCTGCGAGAGCTGGAGAGCAAGGAAGAGGATTTGCAATTGTAGCAGATGAAGTGCGAAAGCTAGCAGAACAATCAGGAAAGTCTTCTACGGAAATTGGAAAACTAGTGAAAGAGATTCAATTTGATATAAAAGAAACAGTAAGCTCTATGAATCAAGTTGGAACAGAAGTACAATCAGGACTTGTAGTTGCAAATGAAACGAAGCAAAGCTTTGCCGAAATATTGAAGTCTACAAATGATACAGTTGTACAAATTGATAGCATGGTAGATGTAGCAAAACAAATGACGGTAGATGCAAAGCAAGTAAGTGCATCTATTAATGAAATTGCAGCTACGATTGAAGAAAATGCGGCAAGCGTTCAAAATATTGCTGGTTCCTCTGAGGAACAATTAGCTTCAGTAGATGAAATAAATGCAGCAGCAGTTCATTTATCACAAATGGCAGAAGAATTACAAGAGATGATTGGTAAGTTTAAAATATAATAATAAACTGTTAAGAAACGAAGTAGTGCTTATGCTTCGTTTCTTTTTTTATGAAGATAAAAAAGAAAGAAATATATAGTAAGCGTGTTATGATAATAAAAAACTGTATTTTCTTTAAATTCTATCTTTAATTATGTTAGGGGAATGGTTTTGACATTGAAAAAATTAAAACTACAACCGAGAATTACATTAACTATTAGTACACTTATTCTTGTTGTACTTTTGCTAACAAGTTATTTATTTTTTTACATATTATCTGAAACAGTAGAAGAGCAAATTGGTAAAAGGGCCTTGCATGTTGCGAAAACAGTTGCTGCGATACCAGAAATTCAGGAAGCTTTTCAAAAAGAAAATCCAGCTTCTATTATTCAGCCAATCGCAGAAAAAATTCGAATTGATACAGAAGCTGACTTTATTGTAGTTGGAAACAAAGAGGGGATTCGTTATGCGCATCCTGAGCGAGATAAAATAGGAGAAAAAATGGTTGGCGGAGATAATAAAGGCGTTTTATTAGAAGGGAAATCTTATGTTTCGAAAGCTAATGGATCGTTAGGCCCTTCATTGCGTGGGAAAGTCCCAATCCGTAACCAGGAAAATGAAATTATCGGTGTGGTGTCTGTTGGGTTTTCAATGGCTGATATTCATGGAGCAGTAGAAGTGTATGGAAAGCGTGTATTTTGGATTACAGTAATAGGTCTTTTAATTGGGGTAATCGGCTCTATATATTTAGCGGGAAGTATAAAAAGAATGATGTTCGGGATGGAGCCAGAAGAAATTTCATCTTTATATGAAGAGCATAGTACAGTGATTCAATCTGTACGTGAAGGGATTATTGTAATCGATAAAAATGGCATGATTAGTTTAGTCAATCAAGCAGCTTATGATATTCTTTCGCTAAATAAACAACAAAATATTATTGGGGAATTTATTTTAAATGTAATTCCTAATTCAACGATACTAGATGTACTTCAAACTGGTGAAGAACAGTTTGACCGCCAATTAAATATAAAAGGACAGGCTGTTATTGCGAACCGTCTACCTATTAAAGTAAAGAATAAAGTAACTGGCGTTGTATCGAGCTTACGTTTGAAATCTGAAATGGATCAGTTAACAGCAGAATTGTCCCAGACGAAGCAATATACAGAGGCATTGCGGGCGCAAACGCATGAATATAATAATTTATTGTATACGCTTTCGGGTCTTATCCAATTAGAATCATATGAAGATGCTTTAGAGCTTATTCATAAGGAAACAGCGGTATATCAAGATTTTGTTCAATTTATTATGAAGCGGATTCAAAATCCATGGCTAGGTGGAATTTTAATTGGATTTTATAATAGAGCACGAGAGTTGAAGATTGATTTTATGCTAGATAGAGAAAGTGGTTTAGACAAATTAAGTCCACATATTGAGAGTAATTATGTCGTTTCTATTTTAGGGAATTTAATTACGAATGCATTTGAAGCAATTGAAAAAAATGAAGAGAATGATAGGAAAGTAAGGATGTTTGTAACTGATATTGGAGAAGAAATATTAATTGAAGTGGAAGATTCAGGGCAAGGGATTCATGATGAAATAATTACTAGCATATTCTATAAAGGCTTTTCGACGAAAGAAGGAGGAGAGCGAGGATATGGATTAGCAAAAGTGAAAGAGTTAGTAGAAGATTTAAATGGAAGTATTGCAATTGAAAAAGGGGATTTAGGTGGTGCGTTATTTATTATTGCACTACCGAAAGAGAGAGGCGAATAGTAATGGGTGAGGAGATTGAAGTATTAATTGTAGAAGATGATATTCGGATTGCTGACATTCATCGTCGTTTTACTGAAAAAATTGAGGGATTTAAAGTAATTGGAACGGCAACGACTGGAGAACAAGCGAAAGAATGGCTAGAGCTTGTGAAGCCACAGCTCGTGTTATTAGATGTGTACTTACCTGATATGCAGGGAACGGAACTTGTCACATATATTAGGAATCATTTGCACGATACAGATATCATTATGATTACAGCGGCATCGGAAACAGATGTAGTGAGGCACGCCCTGCGGGGCGGAGTAACAGATTATATCGTAAAGCCACTAATGTTTGATCGATTTAAAGCAAGTCTAGAAGGCTATCAAAAAAAGATTATACAGTTAAAGAAGAACAATCAATTATCTACGGAACAAATTGAATATTTATGGTCTCAAAGAGGTGTGAAGGGAGATCAAATAGAATATGCCCCGAAAGGGATAGATCCTTATACTTTAGCGAAAGTAAAAAAGCATATGTTAACAGTTAATGAAGAAGGGATTACAGCAGAAATGTTAAGCTCAATGATTGGAGTAAGCCGATCAACGGCAAGGCGCTATTTAGAGTATTTGATATCTGGGAAGAAAGTCCACGCAGAGCTAATATATGGAAGTGTTGGGAGACCGGAGAGACGTTATTTTCTTGCTTCTTCATAATAAAAAACAGTAGAGGATTTTATTTCTTCTACTGTTTTTTTGCATCTTATATTGGAATAATCCCAATTACAATTCCGGTAATTAACATAACCATTGTCGTTCCAACGGCCCACAATAAAGTGAAGCGTTGATGTTCACCGAAATCAACTTTGGCCATTCCGACCAATAAATAAGTGGAAGCGACAAGAGGACTTAATAAGTGAACGGGTTGCCCAAGTAAGGAAGCGCGTCCCATTTCAGCTGCACTAATTCCGTAAGTAGCAGCAGCTTTCGTCAAAATAGGTAATACCCCGAAGTAAAATGCATCATTAGACATGAAAAATGTGAATGGCATACTAAGAAGAGCTGTAATAATTGGCAATTGTGGTCCAAGTACATCTGGTATAAGAGTTACTACACTGTTAGCCATCGCATCTACCATTTTTGTTCCGGATAAAATACCAGTGAAAATACCGGCAGCAAATACGAGAGAAACAACTGCTAATACATTCCCTGCATGAGAAGCAATACGTTCTTTCTGTTGTTCTAAGTTTGGATAGTTAATCATAACAGCAATAGCAAAAGCGACTGTAAATAAAACAGGTAACGGCATAACTTCTAGTATGAGACAGACAAGTAATGTAGCGGTTAATAAAAAGTTAATCCATAGAAGTTTAGGACGTTTATGTACTGCGGCTTCGACAGTTGCAGCTTGCTCATCCATTGTTTGCATTTGTTTTAAATACTGTACATCCATAATTCCTAAACGTTTTCTTTCTTTTTTTCCAAGATAGTAGGCAACGAAAACAACCCAAATTGCACCAGTAATCATTCCTGGAATAAGAGGTGTAAATAATTCGGAAGCATCAAGCCCAAGTGCGCTCATAACACGAGCTGTGGGTCCACCCCAAGGTGTAAGATTTGTTACCCCCGCCCCTAACATAACAACTCCAGCTAATATGAGGGGGTTCATTCCAAGGCGCTTATATAGTGGATACATTGCGGAAACTGTAATCATGTATGTTGTTGTACCGTCACCATCTAGAGAAACGATAATAGTCAATATAGCCGTTCCGACAACGATTTTTAAAGGATCTCCTTTTACAAATTTTAAAATCTTACTAATGACAGGATCGAATAAACCGCTATCAATCATAATCCCAAAATATAAAATAGCGAACATAAGCATAATACCAGTAGGTGCTAATTTTTGAATTCCCTCTAACATCATAGGCCCCATATTGGCATAGAATCCGCCAATTAATGCAAAAACACTCGGAATTAATATTAATGCTACTAGCGCTGACATACGTTTCGTCATAATTAAAAACATAAAGACAAATACCATCGCAAATCCAAGTAGTGCTAACATGTAATTTCCCCCTCAAAAGAATGATTGCGCTTTCAAAATAGAATAAAAATTCAGAAAAAGGTTTTTTATTTATAATAAAAGCATCTATTCAAATGGTAAATAATTTGAAAAATAACATCATTAGAAGCATAATTTTTATTTTGTTCATTTTGTTCACGGTAGTTAATTTGAATTTTTAAAAAGTAAGCTGCTCCTCGTAAGAATGGTAGAATAAGATGAAAATAGTGAAGTGTGAAATAGGGAGTAGATGTTATATGAAAACGAGAATTGAAGAGATTTATAGCTCTTATGAAGGAAAAGTAGAGGAGATTTTTATTAATGAATCTTCTTACGTATATGAATGGGAAAAATTACTGATGATCCGAAAAAATGACGGTGAGCTAAAAAAAATTGCAGTCGGGATTAGTGGAAATATAAGATTGGTAAATGTAGAAGTTGGACAGGAAATTAGTGCGGATACATTATTAGTTAAGTTAGAAGATGATTTGTTAATTACAGGCTGCGAGTGATGAGAGATGTGTAGAAATAACTACACATCTTTTTTTGTTTCCTATATTACAAAAAGCACATTGTTTTTTCACAAATCTCACACAACCTTTTGGTATTCTTTTCGTGAAGTATACGGTTTCTAGGGAGGAATATTGATGAAAGTAAAATATGTTGTACTTGCTATATGTTTATGTTTCATATTTACAGTAGTCGGGTGTGGGAAAAAGGAAACAGCAGCTGTTGCCATTGATGAGAAACATGATAAATGTGATATTTGTCAAATTGGGGTAACAGATAATCAATTTGCAACAGAAATTATTTTAGAAAATGGAAAAGCGTTAAAGTTTGATGATATCGGTTGTATGTATAAATGGATGGAGATCAACTCAGATGAAAAGACGAAAGAGAAATTTGTTCGAGATTATGATTCGAAAGATTGGATTTCGTTAGAAGACGCTACTTACGTATATGATAAAACAATAACGACACCGATGGCTTATAATGTCATTTCATTTAAAAATAAAAAAGATGCAGAGAGCTTTGTATCTAACTATAAGGGGAAAGTTCTTTCGTATAAAGAGCTAGCAGAGCATAAATGGGAAATGAATAAAGAGATGATGGGGAAACCGAAAGCAGGAAATCATGGTGGACATCATTAATAATAGAAAAAGACAACTATATAGTTGTCTTTTTCTATTATTACTCAGGTGCAAATATAGAAAAGGTGTAAAATTTTTAGAAGAACGGTTACAATGGAATATAGTAACCTAAAGCAATCATTTATCCCGCATTAACGGGCAGTAAGATCCCCACCTCAAAATTTAGTGAAAGCAAAGAATTTAGGTGGAGATCAACTGCCCGTAAAAGCCCGATTGGTGTGGGCTAATAATTAGTGGTGGATGAACAAAACCCCCACTAATTAAAGTTTCACTTTATGTACTTTTTAGAAATGTATACAAATGCGGTAAAAACGTGCTAAACTAATTGCTTCATAATGTTAATGATGGGGCCATCAGGCGTATCATTTCAATAGGTTGAGAAACATAGTATAAGCTTAAGATAATCTGATTAAAGAAGGAATCTAAAGGGCTTATGGATAAATGTACTCAAGAAGAGTTATTGTATGTGATGGAGGAATGGTTAAGAAAACATTATCTTTCATAGGAGCTGTAGTTGTGAGAAAACAAAAAATTTTATTATGTATTTTATTAGGACTTTTAATGACGGTAGTGGCTTGCGATAAGCAAGAAGAACCAGAATCGAAACCGGTTCATGTGAAAAATGAAAAGAAAAAAGAGAAGCATAAAGAACAGGAAGAATCTAAAGAAGAGAAAAGTATAAATTTAATGGACAAACAGTTGTTACTTTCAGCTACTCTTGGAGACACAGAGACAGCTATGAAGTTGATTCAGGATGGAGCGAATATAAACGTAGAAGGTGACAACGGAGAAACGCCTGTCCTTGCAGCGACGTACCAAAATCATGTAGAGACAGTTAAAGCATTAATTGGTGCAGGTGCTAATATTGAAATTAAAGATGAGAAAAAAAGTAATCCACTTCTTTATGCAAGTAGAGAAGGATATACGGATATTGTAAAAGTATTAATTAATGCAGGAGTTAATACGAAAGAAACGACTAAGTCAGGTGGAACAGCACTTATTTCTGCATCTGAGCGTGGCCATGTAGAGGTTGTTAAAGAATTATTAGAGCATACAGATATTGATGTGAATTATAAAAATGAACGTGGTGGAACAGCGCTATTAGAAGCAATTGTATTAGGAAATGGTAGTGAAAACCATAAGAAAGTAATTCAATTGCTTATTGATCACGGTGCAGATGTAAATATGGCTAACAAGGAACATCTGACGCCACTGCAATACGCTGAAAAAAGAGGTTTTAAAGATATTGTAAATATGTTGAGGGTAGCTGGAGCAAATGAAGTAGTACAGCCACAACAACCAGTAGAGTAAAAAACGAAAAATAATCCCATTTAGATAGACAGAATGAAGAAATCAGTTAGTATGATGGATTCAGTAATGTGTATTTGAATGGGATTTTTGTTTTGAACATGAAAAATAGATTATGAATGGATGGTATATGGAGTAAATAAGGAGGATAAAAATGAGGCTCTCAGAACTTGATTTAATAGTAATTCAGGTAGAGGTTTTGTTTGTTCATAATCAAGTCGGAAAAATGAAATATGTAAATGAACAAGGAAATCCGAAAGCACCACGTTTTTTTCTTGGCAGAACTCGTGAAGGGAGTATAACGAGATATCATTGTAATGTGGATGATGAAACGGTAAGTAAGATTGAGAAGTTAATTCAAGAACCTTCAAAGCATATAGAGATAGCAAAGATTATTAATGTATTAAATGAAGAAAGAACAGTGAAAAATATTTGGATGGGTCCTGCTTTCATGTTTCATAGTAATTTACATAAGCCGACTAGAACAATACAAATAACTGAGAAGAATAGAGAGCTTTTGCGAGAAAATTATCCTAATCTAATAGAACAGATGGAATGGAGGAAACCTTATTTTGCAATTGTAAAAAATGAAAAGGTAGTTTCTGTTTGTTGCAGTGCCAGAAGTACGCCCGTAGCTGCTGAGGCAAGTGTGGAAACTTTAGCGGAGTTTCAAGGGAACGGATATGGTACTGATGTTGTTACAGCCTGGGCGATATCATTACAAGAAGAAAAACGCATTCCACTTTATAGTACTTCTTGGGATAATTATGCTTCACAAGCAGTTGCGAGAAAACTAAAACTAATTAACTATGGAATGAATTTACATATTGATTGAATTTTAAGTATTGTTTCGTTCTATTTGTTTATATTTTAATATCTAGATTAATGTAAATAGTGATATGGTGAATATTAACATTCGGTTAACACCTAATTAACAATCTATCAAAACTGACTTAATAAATGCGTAATATAGTAAAGGTAACAAAATAACTAGGGTAGAGAACATTTGAGAACACCCACTTACATATAATGTGCCACTTTCTTAGGTGTGCTCTATTCTCTAGAGTTCAAATAAGGAGAAAGGCGTTCTATGTAAGTAGGTGTTTTTAGTTTGGATAAAAATAGAACAGTTAGGTGGAATGAATGTTTAAAGAATCTTATATTGCGATGATAAAGGATTGGAAAGGATACAAAGCATACAAAAAATTGCCGAAAACAGTTTTTCTTATGACTGGTTCAATGCTGGAATTACCAGAGCGTGTATATGAATTGCAGAAACATGGACATGATGTATTTCTTCATTGTGATTTTATACAAGGCTTAAATACGAATACAGAGGAAGCACTTTTGTATATTGAAGATGTTATCGGGGCACAAGGTATTATTTCAACAAAGGGTTCGACAATTCGAAATGCTAATAAAATTGGATTGAAAACAATTCAACGTATTTTTATTGTAGATACTTTATCCCTTACTAAATCAATTGAAAATTGTAAAACGACTAAACCAAATGCAGTAGAGATTATGCCGGGGATTATGCCTTCTATAATTAAACAGCTAGCAGAGGAAATAGAGTTTCCTATTATTGCAGGCGGGCTGATTCAAACGCGAGAAGATGCGGAAATTGCAATTCGTGCAGGAGCAAGTGCGATTTCAACAAGTCATTATGAAGTATGGATACATGAAGAAAAAAGGAGTGCAACCTTGTGATTGAATTGAAAAATGTTTCAAAGGTATATAAAAATGCAGAAGAGACAGCGGTTAAAGGCGTATCGGTTCATATTAAGAAGGGCGAATTTTTTGTTTTAGTTGGACCTTCGGGATGCGGGAAAAGCACATTATTACGAATGATCGCTGGCTTAGAAGAGATTTCTTCGGGAGATTTAATTATTAATGAACGTGTTGCAAATGATCTAGAGCCGAAAGACCGTAATCTATCAATGGTATTTCAAAATTATGCATTATATCCACACTTATCTGTAGAAGAAAATATTTTATTTGGACTTAAGGTAAGAAAAGTACAAAAAGAAGAGCGACAAAAGCGATTAATGGAAGCTATTGAAATGGTAGGACTGAAAGAGTATGTGAAAATGAAACCAGGCCAATTATCAGGCGGACAAAGACAGCGTGTTGCGCTTGCTAGGGCGATCGTGAGTCAAGCACCAATCTGTTTAATGGATGAACCACTTTCGAATTTAGATGCGAAATTACGTGCGCAAATGAGAATTGAAATTAGAGAAATTCAGCAGCGATTAGGAATTACGATGATTTACGTTACCCACGATCAAATAGAAGCGATGACTATGGGAGATCGTATTATGGTTTTAAATAAAGGAAGTATACAGCAAGTTGGAACACCACTTGACATATATAACGAACCAGCAAACGAATTTGTTGCAAGCTTTATAGGTTCTCCTTCTATGAATATAAATGATGGAGAAGTGGATAAAGAAAAAGGTGTATTACATATAGGGAAATTGCAAATTCCATTATCTATTGGACAGTTAAAGCAATTACCAGAAGGAATAATTCGTATAGGCATGCGTCCTGAGCATATTGCACTGTCTGAGGAAGGACAAGAAGTGACGCTGCAATCTGTAGAAGTATTAGGGAATGAATCTATATTAAACTTTGCGGTAAATGGAACAATTTGGAGTGCGAAAGTCATCGGACAGTTACTCTTGAACAAAGGTGACAAAGTAAAATTATTATTCTCGCAAGAAAAGTTATGCTTCTTTAACGAAAACACGAATGAACGCTTAAAAGTGGTAGCTGAAGAAGAGTTGAAAGTGGTGGCGAAATAATGATCGAAGTAAGTAAGTTACCAGTTCAAACAAAGGTGTCAAAAAAGAAAAAATTATGGGGGAGAACGAAAGATTTAAGAATAGGATTATTGTTTTTGGCGCCATCTATTTTGCTATTTTCGATTTTTCTGTTCTATCCATTGTTTAGGACGATTTACTATAGTTTTTATTTAACCGATATACATGGAGAAGCTAATCTTTTCGTTGGCTTAGAAAATTATCAATATTTATTCTCTGATCCAGCCTTCTACAAAAGTATAAAATCAACTTTACTATTTGTTTTATATACAGTGCCTACGAGTATTATATTTGCTTTGTTTCTTGCATTGATTGCAAATGGAAAGGTAAGAGGTATTGGGTTATTCCGAGTTCTGTTTTCTTCGACGATGGGAATATCAGTAGCTGCTAGTGCAGTGATTTGGCTATTTTTATTTCATCCAAGTGTAGGATTATTTAATAATATATTAGCCGCTATGAATCTTCCTGCAATCGCATGGTTAACGAGTCCGGACTGGGCACTATTCTCTGTATCAGTTACAACAGTTTGGGTGAATACAGGGTTTGCATTTTTAGTTATATTAGGTGGTTTACAAAATATCGATACGTCTTTATATGAGAGTGCATCTATAGATGGTGCTAGTTATTTATATAAGCTTCGCCGTGTTACATTACCGATGCTATCGCCAACTTTATTCTTTATTGTAACCGTAACGTTAATTAGTGCGTTCCAAAGTTTTGGACAAATTGATATTTTAACGCACGGTGGACCGAATGATGCAACGAATTTGATTGTGTACTCGATTTACAAAGAGGCGTTTGTGAATCATCAATTTGGAACAGCAAGTGCACAAGCGATGGTATTATTTGTTTTCATTTTCGTTGCTACATTACTTCAATTTAAGTTTGCTGAGAGAAAGGTGCATTATAAATGATTGTTAAACAGTGGAAACAAAATTTCCTATTATACATGCTGCTCATTATTAGTGCAGTAATGGTATTTTTTCCTGTACTGTATGCATTTTTAATAAGTTTTATGACACCAGACGATATTCAAATGAGAAGGTTATTTCCGACCCAGTTTACTTTTGATAATTTCATTAATATTTTTCAAAAAGTACCACTTTTTACATACTTATATAACAGTTTAATTGTATCGACAGTCGTTATGATTGGACAACTTATCGTATCAAGTTTAGCAGCTTATGCTTTTGTTTTTCTTCAGTTTAAAGGGAGAAACTTAATTTTCTTCCTGTTTATTTCAACGATGCTGATTCCGTGGGAAGCAACGATGGTGCCTAACTTTTTAACGATTCAAAACTTTGGCTGGATCAATAGTTTCGCCGGGATGACAGTGCCGTTTTTTGCAACAGCTTTCGGTATTTTCTTGTTACGTCAACATTTTATGACACTTCCGAATGAACTAAAAGAAGCTGCGTTTATTGAAGGGATTGGAAATGTAAGGTTTTTATTCAGCGTTGTAATTCCGTATTGTAAAACGAGTTTTATTACGCTTGGAGTATATAGCTTTTTAACAACATGGAATATGTATTTATGGCCACTTTTAGTGACCACTGATGAAAAAGTAAGAACAGTGCAAATCGGTGTGAAGCAGCTTCAGTCTCAAGAAGTTGCAACTGATTGGGGAAGCGTAATGGCCGGTGTTACGGTTATCGTTATTCCAACATTGATTTTACTATTTTTAGGGCAAAAGCAATTACAACAAGGATTAACAAAAGGTGCAATTAAATAATTAAGAGAAGGTGAGATTTAAATGAATCTAGTAAAAAAAGGTGCTGCTCTATTAATGGTAGCAACAATGGCATTATCTAGTGTCGCTTGTTCAAATAGTAAAACAGAGGGAAAACCTGAAGCACAGGCAAAAGTAGCACCAGTTGAAAAAAATGGTGATAAAACAGTAATTCGCTTCTGGCATGCGATGGGTGGAAAAACACAAGGAGTACTAGAGGGTCTTGTTGCAGACTATAATAAGTCGCAAAATAAATACGAGATAAAGGCAGAGTTCCAAGGGACATATGAAGAGTCTTTAACGAAATTTAGAACGATGTCTGCAACGAAAGAAGCGCCAGCTCTTGTTCAATCGAGTGAAATTACAACGAAATATATGATTGATAGCAAAAAAATCACACCAATTGATAGCTGGATAAAAAAAGATAAGTACGATACGTCAAAATTAGAAAAAGCAATTACAAATTATTATTCAGTTGATGGAAAAATGTATTCTATGCCATTTAATTCATCTACACCAGTATTAATTTATAATAAAGATGCTTTCGCAAAGGCGGGCTTAGATCCAGAGAAAGCTCCAAAAACATATGCGGAATTACAAGAAGCAGCGAAAAAGTTAACGATTAAAGAAGGCGGAAATGTAAAACAATATGGATTCTCCATGCTTAACTATGGTTGGTTCTTTGAAGAGTTGTTAGCGACACAAGGTGCTTTATATGTAAATAACGAAAACGGCCGTAAAGATGCTGCAAAGAAGGCGGTATTTAACGGTAAAGAAGGACAGAAAGTATTTGGAATGTTAGATGATTTAAATAAAGCTGGCGCACTTGGAAAGTATGGAGCAAGTTGGGATGATATTCGTGCTGCGTTCCAGTCTGGACAAGTTGCTATGTATTTAGATTCTTCAGCAGGTGTTCGTGATTTAATTGATGCATCTAAGTTTAATGTAGGTGTTTCATATATTCCATATCCAGAGGATTCGAAACAAAATGGTGTTGTCATTGGAGGCGCATCATTATGGATGACGAATATGGTTTCAGAAGAAACGCAACAAGGTGCTTGGGACTTTATGAAATATTTAACGAAGCCAGACGTACAAGCGAAATGGCATACGGCAACAGGCTATTTCTCAATTAATCCAGATGCATATAATGAGCCGTTAGTAAAAGAGCAATATGAAAAATATCCACAGTTGAAAGTAACAGTAGATCAACTGCAAGCGACGAAGCAATCTCCAGCAACACAAGGTGCTTTAATTAGTGTATTCCCAGAATCACGAGATGCAGTTGTAAAAGCATTGGAAGCAATGTATGACGGAAAGAATAGTAAAGAGGCGTTAGATGAAGCTGCCAAAGCAACAGATAGAGCAATTAGCATTTCAGCTCGTACGAGTCAAAAATAAGAGAAAGCCGTATCCTTAAAAGGGATACGGCTTTCTTTATAGGGAGATAAGGGATCAAAGAAATGATGAAGTCTTATCTCTTTTATATGAGTAAAGGGTCTAGAGTGAATGTTGTCCTTTTCATTATTTATTCAACTCCATTGCGACTTGTTTACCATTTACGAAAACCTCTACTATCGCTACTACAACTTCCATTACTTTTTTCATCTCTCATCTCTCCTTGTTTTTTGTTTCATTTCTTACTCTCAGTATAAGGAGATACAGTAATTACAACTATCGAATTGGATGACAAGAGACTTACATTGTTGTAAGGATAATAGTTTAGTTTGTAATAAAGTGAAACTTTAATCAATGGGGCTTTTCTTCATCCCCCAATGATTATTAGCCCTCACCAATCGGGCTTTTACGGGCAGCCCTACCCCCACCTAACTTCTTTGCTTCTGCTGAATTTTGAGGTGGGGGTCTTACTGCCCGTTAATGCGAGATAAATTTAATTCAAGGTTAAGATTCGGAATTTTCCGTTGTTTTGAACTATAATTAGAAAGAGGGGGGATAATATGAAAAGAATTCTTGTTATTAGTGATATTCATGGAGAAATAGAAAAGTTCGAACAGTTGTTGAAAGAAGCTCAATATGATGCGAAACAGGATCAATTAATCTTACTGGGAGATTATGTAGATCGTGGTCCAAATGCGCGTGCTGTAATTGAAAAGGTAAAAGAATTGAAAGAAGAGGGAGCTCTCATTTTAAAAGGAAATCATGAAGATATGATGATTAAGGCGTTAACGACAAATGAGGAACGTTCATGGAACCATTGGGTAAAAAGAAATGGTGGAGATAAGACATTATATAGTTATGGATTTCTAGAAGAAGATATTGTGGTTAATGAGAAAGACTTCCAAAAACCGATTTTACAATCTTCTGTATTAGAGGAACATATAAAGTTTATTCAAGAATTAGATCATTACATTGAAACAGAAGAGTATATATTTGTACATGCTGGGGTTGAGCCGATGAAACGAGTTTCTGAATCTGAACCATATACGTTAATGTGGATCCGTAATGAATTTCATAATGGATATAGCGGTGAAAAGGTTGTTGTATTTGGGCATACGGAAACAAAAACGCTTCATAGTAGTGAGGATTGCGGAGTGTATTTTGGTAGTAATCGTATTATTGGAATTGATGGCGGGGCTGTGTATGGTGGTCAGCTAAATTGTTTGGAGTTGCCAAGTAAAAAGGTATATGTAATAAAAAATTGAAAGAGATAAGAGGAATCTTATTTCTTTCAATTTTTTATTAAGGTAAATTTAAGACAAAGTTTTTATAATAAAATTTCAAAATTTTAGAAGGAAATAGTTGAAAATGAAATTACGTAATATAACTACATTCTTTTGTTATGAAGAGAAGAAATGTAATAATAAATAGAATTGAACTATTTGATGGAAGGTGAGAGCATGCGCTTACTTGTAGTAGAAGATAATACTTCGTTATTAGAGTCTATCGTACAAATTTTGCGTGATGAATTTGAAGTAGATACGGCAATAAATGGAGAAGATGGATTGTTTTTAGCGCTTCAAAATATATATGATGCAATTTTGTTGGATGTGATGATGCCAGGGATGGACGGATTTGAAGTGATTCAAAAAATACGTGATGAAAAGATTGAAACACCAGTCCTGTTTTTGACAGCGAGAGATTCTTTAGAAGATCGGGTGAAGGGATTGGACTTTGGTGGAGATGACTATATCGTTAAGCCATTTCAGGCCCCTGAATTAAAAGCGAGAATTCGCGCTTTACTACGCAGAAGTGGTAGTTTAACAACGCAGCAAACGATTCGCTATAAAGGGATTGAATTGTTCGGAAAAGATAAAGACGTTCAAGTAGATGGACAAGGTATTAAGTTGACATTGAAACAATATGAGCTACTAGAGTATCTCATTCAAAATAGCGGGAAGATTTTAATGCGTGAACAAATTTTTGATCGTGTTTGGGGATTTGATTCAGATACGACAGTAGCAATTGTAGAAGTGTATGTGCATCATTTACGTAAAAAATTAGAGCCATTCGGTTATCAGAAAGATATTCAAACCGTTCGAGGTATTGGATATATATTAAAAGAACAATGAAAAAAGGAAGTATGTTTCAAAAGACACGCATTCGTTTGACTATAGTGAATTCATTAGTATTTATCCTATTAATAGGTATATTAGGCAGTATTATTTATTCATACACATATAAGCGTATTTATAATGAAGTGGATCAATCTATAAAAATGATGGCTCAGTATAGAGAAAAATTAGATGTCAAAATACCACCAAGAAAACGCATAGAGAATATCCAGATTGGAGATCCGCGAGTAACTAGAATAACTTGGAATGGGAAAATAGTGAAAATAGAGGGCGATAACCGTAAATTCCGTTCTATTTTTGAAGAGAATTTGGAAAAGTTTTCTCCAAAAAAATTAGGGGAGTTACAAGATATTGAAGTACAAGGACGATATTTTAGAGCATTTTCGCTTCAAAAAGATGGAGAAATAGTTCAAATCGTGCGAGATATAACAGCGGAAGAAAGAATGTTAAATACTTTATTTTTAATCCTCGTTATAGGTTGTAGCATAGGAAGCCTCTGTGCGATAGGTATCGGCTTTTTCCTAGCTGGCAGAGCACTTGTACCTATTCAAAATTCATGGGAGAAACAGCAGCAATTCGTTTCTGATGCATCACATGAACTAAGGACACCGCTTGCAGTTATTCAATCAAAAACGGATGTGTTATTCCAATCACCATCCGCTACGATAGAAGAAAAAGCGATGGATATTTCTACAATTTCAAAAGAATGTAGGCGGTTATCGAAACTCGTTAGTAATTTATTATTGCTAGCACGTTCTGATTCTAATCAAATTGAGATGGATAAGAAAACATTTGAACTTGATAAATTGTTAGAAGAAATAGTAGCTCCATATAAAGAGATTGCTTCTTATCAGGAAAAAGAAATGATACTAAAAGTAGAACGTGGTGTATCTTTTATGGGGGATAGAGAGCGGATTCATCAAATGATGGTCATACTGTTAGATAATGCGATGAAGTATACAAACGAAGGTGGGCATATTCAAATAGATTGTACGCAAACGAGTAGTTCAATTCGTATACAGGTGAAGGATGACGGGATAGGAGTGAAAGAAGAAGATATTCCGAAATTATTTGATCGTTTTTATCAAGGGGATAAAGCAAGAAGTACGTCAGAAGGAGCTGGATTAGGTCTTTCAATCGCAAATTGGATTGTAGAAAAGCATTATGGAAAAATATCAGTAGAGAGCAGATGGGGAAATGGCACTTGTTTTGAAGTGATTTTTCCTAAAAATCAAAAAATATAAGTAAGAAGACGATCTTGTTTTTACAAGGTCGTCTTTTTTTTAAGGGAAAGTTAAGAAACTATTTATATTATGTATGGCATAAAGAACGTTCGTTACATGAAGAAGAGACTAGGTGTATGTGAGTGGATTTTATCAATCATAATGTTATCTCAAGCAGCGATGAGATGTATGTATAGTATTAAAAAAATTGTAACTACTCAGCTTAGTTAAACAAAAAAGCATGCCAAATACATGTTTCCTGTTCGAAAACATGAAAAAGAACACACTCCGATAAGAGAAAGAATCTATATGAAATAGAAACATTCTCTTACGAAAGAGTGGTATTCCAAGGAACCGTTCCGGTTTTTAACACCTGACTTATCGCTTGTAATACTGATTGATTTTGTTTTTTCATGGTGCTCATAAAACTACGTATGTGGCAAAATGATTCTGCACCTTCCTTACTTCGAAACGTCCCAGACACTTTTTGTTTGACTTTCGTCATCCGAATATCTCGCTCCGCTTGATTGTTATCAAATGGAATATCTGGACTTTCTAAGAACGCTAGAATTCTGTCCGCATACTTAGCAAAGCGATTCCATAAATTTTGAGAAGGCGTCTGTTTTCTTTTCTTTTTTTGTTCTGCAGAAGGCACCTGTTTGCCTTTCAATATGGCCTGGTATGCGGCAAACAGATTCTTTTTCTCTATTTCTGGAATATTTCCCTTGTATTGCTTTTTTATTGTCAAAGCTTGTGTAAGGAATTCTTTCATTTGTTGTGCCCATGTTTCTCCGGTACTATCTATAATCCCTTGCAAATCTCGCAAGAGATGGGCATTACATAAAACATGACGACAATCTGTATACACATCATACGGTTTCCACCCATCATGCATAGCAATTCCAGAAAAAGAAGGCAAGATTTCACCTGCATCCATCGCTTCTTTTCCGCGTTTTTCATGAATATGTTGAAATGTCACCTCCGGTGTACTCGCAGTATGTAACCATTGTGTTTTATTTTCTACTCGCATACCGGTTTCATCAAAATGGACAACAGAAGACTGCAGAATCTGTTCTTTTACTTCTTCGAGAAACGGCCGCAATTGAGCAGAAAAAGCATGGGTATGATTGACTAACGTCCCTTCGCTTATCGAATGTCCAAAACAATCTTGAAAGAATTCTTTTGTTCGTTTCAAAGAAAGGCATTGATAATGTGTTAAATAAGGAATCAGTGTTTTTATATTTGGACCATATTGAACAGGACGAGAGACAGTAGAGGGAAACTGGGATTCTTGGATAGAATGGCAATGTGGGCACTCTTTTTGTTCCACTTTATGTTCTGTGACTTCTATCAGGATAGGTGGTAAATCATACACTTGGCGAATGCGGTATCCTTTTACAGGTTCATGTTTTAAGGACGTGTGACAACAAATACAATGCGTAGGAGAATAGGTAATCATATTGTCAGGAGTCGTTGTCAAATGAAGTGTATGTCCTTTGTGGCCCAACTGGCCACCGGTTTGACGCTGGGATGATTTTCGCAAACTTTTTGTAATAGGCTTACGAAAACCATCTGTAGAGGGTGGTTTATGACTATTTGTAGAGTTTTTTTTTGAACGATTTTCTAATTCTTCTATACGCTCTTTTAAATTCTGTATTTGACTTTCTAATTGATGAACAAAATCGTAAATAGCTTGAGGTCCCTTTTGATAGACAGCTAGAATTTCTTGTTTTTTCAACATAAATACCACCTCCTTGTCTGATATATCTAGTATTCACACAAAAAGTACATATCAGACTAGTAAATGAAAAAAGCCTCCGTGAGGAAGCTGAGTAGTTACAAAAAATTATGGGAATGCTGAAAAAGAAAGTGTAAGAGGGAGGAATTAATTTTGAAAAAGAAAATGATGACGGTATTCACTATTGGAGTAATGAGTTTAAGCATATTAGGGGGTGCCTCTCCTTCTGAAACACAAAAAGGAAAGACAGATTACACGCAGCGCAGTAAAGAACAATTGAACAATGGTAAGATACATGCAGTGCATACAGAAGAAAAAGCAGAGGAACTAGGTATTGAAACGGAAGGAAAAGAACAAATTACATTAGAAAAAGAAATTCATGAAACAGAAGTAGGAAGGGAAGCAGAGCAGTTAGGTATTTCGATTGAAGGAAAAGATGTTGGGATGCTGTCAGAAGAAATCTATGAAACAAAAGTAAAGCAAGAAGCGTTAAAGCTAGGTATATCTATAGAGAATACATCAATTGTAGATTTAATTACTCAAATTAATACGATTAAAATTAAAGATGAAGCAGATAAATTAGGCATTTCTACAGATGGAAAAGAAATTGAAGACATCGCGGAAGAAATCTACGGAACGAAAGTAAGAGAAGAAGCAGGAAAGTTAGACATTTCTCAAAAAGGAAAAGAAATTGAAGAGTTAGCACAAGAAGTGTACGAACAAAAAGTACAGGAAGAAGCAAAAAAATATCATATTGATTTGTACGGTAAAGATATATATCAAATATTAAAAGAAATTAATGAACAAAAGGTGCTACAAATGGCAGATGAGCTTAATATGGATAAAATGAATATGAATATTCAAGAGTTAGCGGAAAAGATAAAAAAAGATCAGCCTGAAAAAGGAAAAAAACTAAATTTTGTACCGATGATTAGAACGGATGCTGACGCATTTTATTCTTATTTAACGAATTAATAAGGGCGTGAAAGTGATAAGAAAATTGAAGTGGTATATATGTACAGCTTTACTAGGTGCAGCAATATGGAGTGTATATACAAATGGAATTCCAAAGTATGTAGAGAAGTTTACATTCTCAAATATACAAAGAGGAAAAGAAACGGAGTTTAGTAATAACGATGAAAAAGTCATCTTATCAAATGTTCCATTAATTCAGCAGTTACCAGAATTGGATAGAGGCTGTGAAGTGACAAGTTTAGCAATGATGTTACAATACGCTGGTGTTTCAGTGGATAAGATGACATTAGCAAATGAAATAAAAAAAGTTGATTTTATAGACGATGGTGTGCGCGGGAATCCGAATGAAGGATTTGTAGGTAATATTTATACATTCTCTGAATCAGGATATGGTGTATATCATGGGCCACTTTTTCAGTTAGCAGAAAAATATTTACCTAATAAAGCTGTAGACTTAACTGGGAAGAATATAGAAGAGATTTATAAGAGTGTAAAAGCAGGGAAACCGGTAGTGATGATTACGAATGCAACATTTGCACCATTAGATGAAGATGAATTTACTACATGGGAAACAAATAGTGGAGATGTTTCTATTACGTATAATGAACATTGTATTGTACTTATTGGGTATGATCAGGAATCTGTATATATTCGAGATCCACTTGAGGATAGCTTAGATGTAAAAGTACCGAGAGAAAGCTTTGAACAGGCATGGGTGCAAATGGGGAGTCAGGCAATTAGTTATGTAAAGAGCTCCAAATAAATTAGGATGAAGAGTTTTAGTAAGATGACTATAAGGCGAAGGATAGAGATTGAAGATTATAAGAGAAATTTTTTAGAGTAGAAGCTGTTGAGAAATAAGAGAACTTTAGTATATATAATGCTAAAGTTCTCTTATTTTATGATTAAAATCCTTATTAAGGAGTGAATATGGAAAAATGCATAATTGACGAAAAATTTACATGTTATCATTATATATTGTTTTATGTATGTTAATTGTATAAAATGACACAAGTATCCACATTACATAAAGGAGGCTTATTATGCAAAAAATATTTAACTGGGTTAAATGTATGAGTATCAAGAAAAAATTAATCATTTCATTTTTTATTATTTTAACTATACCAGGAATTATTATCGGTGGTGTTTCATATCAAACTGCCAAAACAAATTTTGAACATCAAATGACAGATAAAGCAAAGGAGAATATTTCAGTTTTAAATACTGTTATTTCTCAAAATATAGAAGAGAAATTTGTTGATGCGACGTATTTTGCAGACATCTTAACAGAGGATACATATCCAAATGGACAAGAAGAGATAGTGAGAACGAAGTTAGCACAATATATAAAGCTTCATCCAGAAGTAGAAGGTATTTATATTGGAACGCAGACGGGAAAGTTTATAAGAGAACCATTTATCCAAATGGCTGATGGGTATAATCCAACAGATAGATCTTGGTATAAAGAAGCACATGAAAATAAAGGGAAAGTAATTGTTACTGCACCATATCAATCAGCATCTACAAAAAATATGGTAGTGACCATTGCGAAAGAAGTAAAAGATGGTAAAGGTGTTATAGGAATTAACTTAAATTTAGATAACATCTTAAAAATTTCCAAAATGATTAACATTGGTGAAAAAGGTTATGCAGTTATTTTAGATCAAAATAAGCAAATTGTTAGTCATCCATCTAGAAAACCAGGTGCGAAAGTTACTGATCCTTGGGTTAAACCAATTTATGAAGATAAACAAGGAAATGTGTCTTATACAGAACAAGATGATAAAAAGAATTTAATCTTTGCAACAAATGAAAAAACCGGCTGGAAAGTAGTTGGAGTTATGTTCGATGAAGAAATTACCCAAGCTGCCAGTCCAGTGTTTTATAAGACTTTAATTGTTATTGCTATCGCTATTGCATTTGGTAGTGTATTAATTTATTTCATTACAAGGTCTATTACACATGCCCATCAACTTAAGCATTTTTACTACCCCCAAATACAAAAAAACGTTATTCTTTCTTAATAGACTATAAGGAAGGGTGACGTTTTTTTATGAATCGCTCGATTCAAGAGGAGTTACAGCCATTTGCAGAAGAATTACAGCGCTATATCACACCTGATTTTTTGGAAAAACTCGCAAGAGAGATGAAATTTGTAAAGAGAAAACGCAAATTTTCAGGATCAGATTTAGCTACTATTTGTGTTTGGATTAGCCAAAGAGTGGCCAGTGATCCTTTAGTCCGATTATGTAGTAGGCTTCACGCAGTTACAGGTACTGTACTTAGCCCCGAGGGCTTAAATAAACGCTTTAATGAAAAATCA
This sequence comes from Bacillus sp. FSL K6-0268, assembly GCF_038005425.1. NCBI lineage: Bacteria > Bacillati > Bacillota > Bacilli > Caryophanales > Bacillaceae > Bacillus > Bacillus sp. FSL K6-0268. The sequence goes on along the minus strand of NZ_JBBOTF010000001.1, from coordinate 2,894,682 downwards.
GTGTTATTTTTAAAGCATATTTTCTCTTTGTTGTTACAACAAAAAATCTGTGAGCAAACTCATATTTCTAATCATCTTTATAATTATTTTAAACGTATTCGTATCATGGATGCCACCATGTTTCAAGTGCCTAATACTTTAGAACATATCTATCCTGGTTCAGGTGGTTGTGCGCAAACAGCTGGGATTAAAATTCAATTAGAATATGATTTACATAGTGGACAATTTCTGAATTTCCAAGTGGGGCCTGGAAAAAATAATGATAAAACATTCGGAACGGAATGTTTAGATACGTTACGACCAGGAGATTTATGTATTCGTGATTTAGGGTATTTTTCATTAGAGGACTTAGATCAAATGGATCAACGTGGGACCTATTATATTTCTCGATTAAAGTTAAATACGAATGTATATGTAAAAAATCCAAACCCAGAATACTTTAAAAATGGGGACATCAAAAAACAAACAGAATATATGAAAGTCAATTTAGAAATGATGGTGGGACGCTTGTTACCTGGTGAAACTTATGAAGTAGGTAATGTTTATGTTGGAGATCAAAAAGTTTTGTTTGCCCGATTGGTCCTGTATCGTCTAACAGAACAGCAATTACGAGAACGACAGAAAAAACAAATAGAAAGTGAAAAGAAAAAAGGAAAACCGTATTCACAAAAAAGCAAAATATTATCTGGGCTAAATGTATATGTAACCAACACTCCGTGGGAGTGGGTTTCGATGAAGCAAGTCCATGAACTCTACTCCTTACGTTGGCAGATTGAAATTGTTTTTAAAACGTGGAAATCATTATTTGATATTGATCATTGTCGCACTGTCAAACGAGAACGAATAGAGTGCCATTTATATGGGAAACTGATTGCTATTTTCTTATGTTCTTCTACGATGTTTAAAATGCGTCAACTGTTGTTACAGAAGAAGCAAAAGGAATTAAGTGAATATAAAGCGATTGGAATGATTCAAGATCATCTATTTCTTCTCTATCAAGCTATACAGAAAGACACCCAAGAGATAACAAAGCTTTTAATCCGCCTGTTCCACCTTCTAGAGAAAAACGGGCGGAAATCTCATCGATACGAGAAGAAAACCGTCTTTGATATCATGGGTGTTATCTATGAGTATAGTGGATGTTGCAAGCAAAAGAAAGTTGCATAAGAAAAAAATGAAACCCGTTAGGGGTTATTTGGCGTGCTGAAATTTAATAACTGGCTCCCTTGTGGGGAAAGTTTAAGTTCAAATGAACAAAAGTTAATATTGTGTCTATCCTTAAGTTGATGGGCATGGGTCTATTACAGGGCCATTACGAAAAATAGCTGAATCAGCATATAAAATTAGTAAGGGAGATTTAACAGAGAAAATTACAATCCATTCTAAGGATGACATAGGGAAATTAGGGACTTCATTTAATGAAATGTCTACGTCTTTACAAGATGTTATTACCCAAATTAGCTTTTCAGCAGAACATGTCGCGGCATCGGCTGAGGAGTTAACAGCGAGCGTACAGCAAGCAAATGATGCGACAGATCAAATTACAATTGCAATGGAACAAGTATCAGGTGGGGCTGAATCACAAAGTCAAGGTGTTGAAGAAGGTGCGGCTACATTACAACAAGTAAATACAGCAATTCAAGATGTAACCGGAAGCGCAGAGTCAATTTCTATTTCCTCATTACATGCGAGAGAAAGAGCTGAAGAGGGAGAAGATTTAGTTGAACAAACTGCAAAACAAATGCAGTCTATTTCTAGGTCGGTATCCGAGTCAGATGCTATTATTAAACTTCTTGATGAGAAATCAAAGCAAGTAGGAGCTATTTCTGAAGCAATTCAAAACATAGCTACTCAAACGAACTTATTAGCTTTAAATGCGGCTATTGAAGCAGCAAGAGCAGGTGAACAGGGTCGAGGATTTGCTATTGTAGCAGATGAGGTTAGAAAATTAGCAGAGCAATCAGGAGAGTCATCTGGAGAGATTGCAAATTTAATTGCAGAAATTAAGGCGGATATTGAACATACTGTTAAGGCAATGGATAATGTGAATGGAGAAGTTCAACAAGGCCTTGATGTTGTAACAAAAACGAAAGTAAGTTTTACGGAAATTTTAAGTTCTACTACACATATTGTTTCTCAAGTTAATCAAATGGTAGAAACAACGAAGAGAATTGCTGGAGATGCAAATGAAGTGACAAATGCTATTGATGAAATTGCAGCGGCTGCAGAAGAAAATACAGCTAGTATGCAAAGTGTTGCGGCTTCAACAGAAGAACAGGTTAATTCAATGGAGGAAATTAGTTCAGCTTCGCAAAACTTAGCTGGGATGGCCGAAGAACTACAAGCGATGACTAGTAAATTTAAAGTATAATAACAGCAGATAAGTAAGGTGAAAATAATATCACCTTACTTATTTTTCTATTCAGCAATTAGGGGAGTCATTAACGGGATGAAAAAAAGAAAAAGACTATGGAATTTGTGGAAAACGATTACATTGTTAGTTTGTACAGTTGTAATTTTTTCTTTACTTGTGACAGATATATTAATTAGTCATAATGTAGAACGGGCGACGGAGGATAGCCAAGCAGAGAAAGCAAAAACAATTGCACACATTGTGGCGAATGATTCAATTGTAATCAATGGCTTGGTTGGGAAAGCGGATACTCCTGCAATCCAAACGTATACAAATAGGATATTAAAAAACACAGGTGTTCAATTTATTGTAGTTATGGACATGGATGGAATAAGAAAATCTCATCCAGATCCTCAAAAAATAGGTCGTCATTTCATTGGTGGGGACGAAGGGCCTGCATTGAAAGGAAAAGAACATGTATCGTTAGCAGAAGGAACTTTAGGTATTTCCATGCGAGTGTTTGTACCAATATTTTCTGAAACAGGTGAACAACTTGGAGCAGTGGCCGTTGGTATTTCAGCAGATAATGTAAAAGAGAGAGTTAAGGAAAGTAGACATATCATTTATATTGGTGTCGGAGTTGGAGTATTAGTCGGAATTATAGGAGCAATATTGCTAGCTAGACATATCAAGAAAAGTTTATTCGGTCTTGAGCCGCACAGGATAGCAAAAATTCTTGAAGAAAGAAATACGATGCTACAATCTGTAAAGGAGGGGATCATTGCTGTAGATAAAGAGGCTAGAGTAACGTTAATTAATAATGAAGCAAAACGTCTATTTAAAAAAAGTGGACTTGAAGAAAATTTTATCGGTAAAGATGTTGAGTTGTATATGCCAAATTCACGTATAAAAGAAGTATTGCAAACGGGAGAAGTACAATTAAACGAAGAACAAAATATTTATGGAATTACGATTGTGACGAATCGAGTTCCTTTATATGTAAAAGGAGAAATAGTGGGTGCAATTGCAACATTTCGTGATAAAACAGAGATTAGAAAACTAGCAGAGGAACTAACTGGTATTAGACTATATGCAGAAGCATTACGGGCACAATCTCATGAGTTTATGAATAAGATGCATGTCGTATTAGGGCTTACACATATGAAACAGTATGAAGAATTACAGAAGTATATAAGCGGTATGGTATCAGAGCATCAATATGAAATTGGTGGAGTTATGAAAAGAATAAAAAGTCCAGTATTTGCTGGTTTTTTACTAGGTAAGCTCAGCTATGCTAGAGAGAAAAATATAAAATTAATTATAAGTGAAGATTCTTATATGCCGGAAATAGATGATGAAAGTATTACTCATGAACTTATTACGATTGTCGGAAATTTAATTGATAATGCATTAGAAGCAGTGACGAATTGTGAAAAGAAGCAAGTTGAAATTGAGATACAACATGGGGATATATTAACTATTACAGTACAAGATACGGGAAAAGGTATACAAGAAAAAGAAATAGAGGAATTATTTACGAAAGGTTATTCCACAAAGGGAGATAACCGGGGTTATGGTTTGTATCTTGTAAAAGAAAGTATACAGCGAATAAATGGGGAAATTCATATGCATTCATTAGTAGGAAAGGGAACAACGATAACAATTGAAATACCTAAAGGTAGGGATGAGAGGCAAATATGATTAAAGTTTTAATTGTAGAAGATGACCCGATGGTAGCAATGTTAAATACGCACTATTTAGAGCAAGTAGGAGGGTTTGAACTTGTTCAAGCAGTTAACTCAGTAAAGTCGGCGATAGAAGTATTAGAGACATCACGAGTGGATTTAGTATTACTTGATATTTTTATGCCTGAAGAGACTGGGTTTGAGCTTTTAATGTATATCCGGAACCAAGAAAAAGAAATCGATATAATGATGATTTCAGCTGTACATGATATGGGGAGTATTAAAAAAGCATTACAATATGGAGTTGTAGATTATTTAATTAAACCATTTACATTTGAACGATTTAAAGAGGCATTAACTATATATCGAGAAAAATTTACTTTCATGAAAGAACAACAAAAAATTAGTCAATCGGAATTAGATTCGTTAATTTTACAAAAAGAAAAAAGAGAGCCTACTGTCACTAAAGAGCTTCCGAAAGGGTTAACGAAGCAAACGTTGCAATTAATTTGGCAGAAGATCGAGTCGCTGAATGGAAGAGTGTTTACAACAGATGAAATGGCACAATTAGTTGGAATTTCAAGAGTTTCTATTCGAAAATATGTAATGTTTTTGACTGACATTGGGGTGTTAGAAAACGAAATGATGTACCAACATGTGGGAAGACCTGTAAGTAAATTAAGATGTGTTGATCAAAAGAAAATAGAGTTTTACGTATAAGCGACTTAGTATAAGTCGCTTATACTTTTTTTAATTACAAAATCAATTACAAAACTTACAAAAACTATTTTTACTATTGAAAGCGTTTTAATATTGTTATTAAGAAAACGAGGGGGTGCCATATGGGAATTCAAAAGAATGTGGAAGCGGTATCATTTTCTGAAGGAAATGAAGTACAAAGAGAATCTTTCGCTTCTAAAATTATGAATGTAAAAATCGGTGTTATACCTTTACCGTTATATGTAGTATTGGCTGCTATTATTTATGGGGCATCTGTATATAATAAATTGCCAGCAGATATGATTGGTGGATTTGCAGTTATTATGATCATGGGGATTTTCTTAGGCGATATTGGGATGAGAATTCCAATTTTAAAAAATATCGGCGGTCCAGCAATACTTTCGTTATTTATTCCATCATTACTTGTATTTTTTAACTGGATGAATCCAGCTTCAATGGAAGCTGCGACAATGTTAATGAAAAAATCGAACTTTTTATATCTATATATTTCTTGTTTAGTAGTCGGAAGTATTTTAGGAATGAACCGTAAAGTGTTAGTACAAGGTTTCGTTCGTATGTTTATTCCTTTAGTAGTAGGGACGTTAGCTTCTGTAGCAGTAGGATTATTGGTCGGTTCACTATTTGGATTTGAAATGAAGCAGACATTCTTCTTTATCATCGTACCAATTGTGAGTGGTGGTATCGGGGAAGGAATTTTACCATTGTCGCTAGCTTATAGTGACATTTTAAATGAATCATCAGCAACATTTGTATCGCAGCTTATTCCAGCAGCTATTATTGGAAATATGTTCGCAATCGTGAGTGCAGGGTATATGAAGCGTTTAGGTGAGAAGAAACCAGAGCTTAGTGGTAACGGTGTATTAGTGAAAACAGACAATCAAGCAGAATTATTAAAAGAACAAAATACAGAGAAGCCAATTGACTTCTCATTAATGGGAGCAGGTTTATTAATTGCGTGCACGTTCTTCATCTTCGGAGGATTTGCTTCTAAGTTCATCGGTATTCCTGGGGCAATCATTATGATTTTCTCAGCAGCACTTGTGAAATACTTTAAATTAATGCCAGCGAAAATGGAGCAAGGAGCATTCCATTTATATAAATTTATTTCAAAAAATTTAACTTGGCCTTTAATGGTTGGATTAGGATTGCTATATATTCCGTTAAAAGACGTAGCAGCAGTTCTTTCAGTAGGATATGTTGTTGTGTGTGCATCGGTTGTTCTTACAATGGTAGCATCAGGTTTTCTTGTAGGGAAAGTGATGAAAATGTATCCAGTTGAATCAGCGATTGTAACTGGATGTCATAGCGGTTTAGGTGGAACTGGAGATGTCGCTATTTTATCGGCTTCAAATCGTATGGAATTAATGCCGTTCGCGCAAATTTCTACTCGTTTAGGTGGGGCAGCAATGGTTGTAACAGCGACAATATTATTAAAGATGTTTTCATGATTAAACAAGCTAGCTATATTCATATAGCTAGCTTGTCAAATTAAGGGGAGATTATAAGTATGTTAGCAAATCAAATTAATGAAAGATCATTGTTATTGCATAAAGAGTTAGTAGGGAAAATTGAAATTACAAGTAAAGTGGAGGTAAATTCAGCGGATGATTTAAGCCTGACGTATACACCAGGTGTAGCTGAGTCTTGTAAAGCAATTGCGGCAGATGAAGAAACGGTGTATGACTATACAGCACGTGGTAATATGGTGGCGGTTGTCTCAGATGGAACAGCGGTACTTGGTTTAGGAAACATTGGACCAAAAGCGGCTATGCCTGTTATGGAAGGAAAAAGTATTTTGTTTAAGAAGTTTGCGAATGTAGATGCTTTCCCATTATGTTTAGGCACAACGGATGTAGATGAAATCGTTACCCTTGTAAAAAATTTAGAGCCTACATTTGCAGGGATTAATTTAGAAGATATTGCAGCACCACGTTGTTTTGAAATTGAAAAGCGATTAAAAGAAGAAACGAATATTCCTATATTCCATGATGATCAACATGGAACAGCTATTGTCGTTTTAGCAGCTGTTATTAATGCATTAAAAGTTGTTAGCAAACAAATGGATAATGTAAAAATCGTTATTAACGGTGCGGGTTCGGCAGGAATTGCAATTGGAAAATTATTATTAAAGGCTGGTGCAAAGTACATTACATTAGTTAGCTTAGAAGGTATTGTTTGTGAAGGTGAAACATGGATGAACGAAGCGCAAATTGAAGTTTCAAAAAAGACAAATCGTGAACATGTGCGTGGAACGTTAAAAGAAGCGATTCACCAAGCTGATATTTTTATTGGCGTATCTGCTCCTAACGTATTAACGAAAGAACTTGTACAGACGATGAATGAGAAAGCAATTGTGTTTGCAATGGCGAATCCAATTCCAGAAATCTTCCCTGAGGATGCATTAGAGGCTGGGGCAGCTGTAGTAGGAACTGGGCGCTCGGATTATGCGAATCAAGTAAATAATGTATTGGCGTTTCCCGGAATATTCCGCGGTGCGTTAGATGTGCGCGCGACTGATATTACAGAAGAGATGAAATTAGCGGCAGCATATGGGATCGCTAACATCATTACGGACGAAGAACGTAATGCGAATTATGTAATCCCGAATCCATTAGATAAAAGAGTTGTTCCAAGTGTTGCAGAAGCAGTAGCGAAAGCAGCTATTGATTCAGGCGTGGCGCAAATTACGAAAATAACAAGTTATTAATAGCTAAAAGCAGTGCCTAAAAAGGCACTGCTTTTTTGAGATAAGAAATCAAAATAATGAAGAAGTGTAGAATTATTTATGTTTCTTCACTATTTATTTAATTCCATTGCAACTTGTTTACCATTTACTAAAACCTCAGTTACTGCTACGATCACTTCTATCATTTTTTTCATCTCTCATCTCTCCTCGTTTCATTTCTTACTTTAAGTATAAGAGAAGAGAGATAATTCAACTATCGAAGTACATGACGTAGAAATTACATTGTTGTAAGAAAGTGGTTTATTTTTGTCACTTTACTCAGCGGTGATTACAAACTGATCATAATATTTTTCATTCACATATATATTTAATAACCATAATCCAGATGAAGGTAGTGACATAGCGAGAGGGAGTTCGCTTGTAGTAGAATCGATTGTATTTGAAGTAGTCCAAGTTTGTTTGGAAGTTTCTTTTTGAAAGAGTACTGGTGTTGGAGTTACAGATCCTTGTTTTAGCGCAATAATAGACAATTTTCCAGTTGGTATTTCAGAATCTAGAAAGTACCACATTATTTCATTTTGTTCATTTGCGATAATAGGACTATCAGCCATTGCGATTTTTTTTTCGATGCCTTTTAAAGGTATTTTTCCGTCTATGAATGAGGGTGCTTCTTCCCAATTTACATCTTTTAAAACACTAAGGTGAAAGAAGGAAGGTGCGTTCACTTGAGTGGATGATGTTGTGACAGCTTCTGTTTTAGGTACTTTTGAATCAGGTTGTGCTTGTGTGCATCCAGTGATGAGGAAGGAGAGAAGTAGCATAGTTCCGATTTTTTTCATGGTGCCACACTCCTAGTTTTTATTGTTAGTGTAATTGTATTTGCTAGAAGGCGGGACAATTCCTTTAAATTATAAAAAGAGGTCGTAAGTTTTGTACGACCTCTTTTGACATTTTTTATCCCGTAAAAGCCCGATTGGTGTAGGTTAATAATCTGTGGGGGGGATGAACAAACCCACACTGATTAAAGTTTCACCTTATATTTGTTCCGTTGTATAGGTTGGTTCGGTTTCTTTTTGAGGCATCGTCAAAAAAATAACGGACAGAACGATACATACGCCGCCTAATAATTGATATGTTCCAAAAGATTCATTTAGCCAAGTGATTGAAACGATGGCAGCTACAAGGGGTTCAATGCTAGATAAAATGCTTGTTTCTGTTGCGGCTAAATATTTCAGACTACCGATATAAAGAAGGAAAGAAAGAGTACCGCTTATAATGATAAGAATAAGCATAGAAAAAGTTTTTGGTGTAAAGGTTTGTGAAAGCTGAGTCCATCCAAACGAACTATTACAAATAAGCAGGGCGATGCCGCCGATTAACATCCCCCAGCCAATTACTATGGTTGTTCCGCATGCTTTAATAAGCGAAGCTGGATGGAGGGTATAAAATGCAAATCCGATTGCTGTTAATAGTCCAAAAATAATAGCTTCTTTAGATAAAACAACATTTTCAATTGAGCCATTTGTAATAATGAAGTATGTCCCTGTTAGCGCAGTTATAATTGCGAATAGTTGCATAGAAGCAGGGAATTTTCTTTGTTCAAATGCAACATACATGGTAATAAGAACAGGACCTAGAAATTGAAATAGCGTTGCTGTGACCGCGTTACTAATATGAACCGTTTTGATAAAGGCGTATTGTGCACCGAGCATGCCGAGAATAGAGAAAATAATAAGTTGTATAGAATATCTAGGGTGTTTCCAAATTTGAAATATGTTTTGTTTCTTTGTAAGTAAGAAAGACAAAATAAATATTCCTGCAAGCAACAAGCGAATTGTTAAAAAATCAATTGAGGATACATTAGTATGCTGAAATAGCCACTGAATCATTGGACCAGATAATCCCCATAATGTAGCCCCTGTAATAATCATAATAAGTCCGATACGTCTACCATTGTTCATTATCATGTTTCTCCTCTCCGGTATTTGATTTTTTATGTGTGACATGATAAAAGGAATTATATATAACTTCTGGTACTGTAAAAAGTATCAGATTTTAGTTTTATTAAGGGGTCAGATATTATGTTAGAATTAACGCCTAATTTAAATGTGAATAGTAAAAAGGCATTATATGTGCAATTGTATGAGTATATAAAAAAAGAAATTAAAGATGGATCGATTGTACCTTTTACGAAATTACCAGCTAAGCGAAAGTTAGCGATACATTTACAAGTAAGTAAAAATACAGTAGAGGCAGCGTACGAACAATTACTTGCAGAAGGTTATATTGAGTCGATATCGAGAAAAGGTTATTTTGTATGCAAGATTGAGCAAATGGTTCATGTAGAGGATTGCGGAGAGAGAATAGAAGAAGTACCGTTTCAGGAGAAGAGTTATAAATTTGACTTTACACAAACAGGAATTGATACAAATGCTTTTCCATTCAATATGTATCGGAAAATTGTAAATGAAGTATGGCAGCCGCATAATAACGAACTTCTCTTTCTAGGACACCCTCAAGGGGAAGCGAGCTTAAGAGAAGAGATTACGAATTATTTGTATGAATCTAGAGGTGTGCGTTGTTCAGCTAGTCAAATTGTATTAGGAGCGGGAACACAAATATTAGTGAAACTATTGTTTCAATTGTTAAAGGGAAGCAATTATGCAGTTGAAAACCCAGGGTATCATAGGAAGATGGTTGTTTTTGAACAGGGAGAAGCAAGAGTCCAAATGTTATCTTTAGATAGAGATGGAATTTGTATTGCAGATTTAGAAAATAGCAATGCGAATGTTGTATTTGTTACACCTTCCCATCAGTTTCCATATGGAATGATTATGCCTATTACGAGAAGGATGCAGCTCTTACAATGGGCAAAGAAAGAAGAGGGCAGGTATATGATTGAAGATGATTATGATAGTGAATTTCGCTATTCTGGAAAGCCTATACCGGCGCTACAAGGGTTAGATACAGAGGGGAAAGTTATTTATATGGGGACGCTATCTAAAGCATTATTGCCATCGCTACGGATGAGCTATATGGTGTTGCCGAAGAAATTAATTAAAAAGTATCAACAGCAATATTTATTTTATACACAAAGTGTTTCAAGAATGGACCAAGAAGTGATTAGAAGATTTTTAAATGAAGGCTATTGGGAAAAACATATTCATAAAATGCGTGTCGTCTACCGAAAGAAGAGAGATCGACTTGTTTTTGAAATAGAGAAGTATTTCTCTAATCGTGTTGAAGTGATAGGAGAAGATTCGGGATTACACATTTTATTAAAAGTGCATAACGGAATGCGGGAAGAAGAATTAATTCAAGAAGCTGCGAAACATAGTATCAAAATATATCCTGTGTCTACGTACTATAAAGACGGTACGGCGCCTGAGAGTGTAGTTTTACTTGGGTTTGCGATATTATCAGAGGAAGAAATTGCGAAAGCGATTCAATTATTACACACGGCATGGTTTACCAGAAAGTAAAAAACATCCTCCAAACATGAGGATGTTTTTTATTATTTATTTTCATCTAAGAATAAGACCATATGCTCTTCGTCCCAATATTGTCCGTTATATTTTAATGAACGTTCTTGTACACCGAATGTTTTAAAACCTAATGATTCATAAAGTTTTTTCGCTCCATCGTTGCCAACAACAACATCAAGCATAACTTGTTCTACTTCTAAAGATTTAGCAAGCTCAAGACATTCTTTAATAAGTGCTTTTCCTGCTCCAAGTCCACGTGCTTTTGGAGATACATATACAGAACCGATTTTAGCTTTATGTTCTTGTTTTACATATGGTTTCGTTTCCAGTGTTGCAACCCCGATTAATTTTCCATCTTTAAATGCACCTAGCGTATAGTTTTCATCTTGTGCTAATTTTTGTGCTTTATATTCAATCGCACACTCTTTATTAATAATATCTTCATAAGAAGAGCTGAATGCTTCAGGGTTTTGCTTTAATCCTTCTACGCGAAGTTCTAAGTAAATTTCTGCTTCGTCTTTTGTTAATACATGGATATCCAATTATATCACCCTCCAAATCTTTGCAAATGTACCTTTATTTTATATTGAAATAAGAATAATTTCAAAAGCTTAGCTTATATGAGCTGTTTTTATGAACAAAATAACACCAGTTGTGTTTACTACTACTGGTGTTTTCACACGCATATTATTCAAAAGGTAGCTCGATTATAAAGTTTGTTCCCGCTCCTAATTGGCTTGTTACTAGAATAGAACCGTTATGCAATTCTACAATTTCCTTTGCAACAGCTAGCCCGATACCTTTTCCGCCTGTAGCTCGTGTTCTAGATTTATCGACACGATAAAAGCGGTCAAAAATATGCGGGATATCTTCTTCAGGAATACCTTCACCTTCATCTTGTACACTTATTGTAAAAGAATCTGTTTCCATGAGTACACGTATCGTAATAGATGTGTTTTCTGGCGAATGTTGATAAGCGTTGTGTAATAAATTTAACATAACTTGTTCCATACGTCTTTCGTCTATACAAACTTCTAAATCATCTTTGCAATATACATGAAGTTGCATTTGCTTATTCGTTAATGTTGTTTTTGTTTTTTCAACCATTCGTTCTAAAAATGGCTGAAGAAGCACTTTTTGTTTTTTTATAACAAATTGGTGTTGTTCTAATTGTACAAGCATAAATAAATCTTGGACGAGATCGGTTACACTATCCGTTTCATCCTCAATGATTTGTAAGTATTCTTCTCGCTCCTCTTTTGTTAAAGAGTCTCTCTTTGCTACCTTTGCATAACCCTTCATATAGGTCAATGGAGTTAATAGTTCATGAGCGACACTAGCGAGAAATTCATTGCGCTCTTTTTTCATATACGTAAGTTCACTCGATAAATCTTCAATTGTTTTTGCTAAACTTCCGAGTTCATCATTCCGTTTAATACCTAATTGAATTGGTTTATTTAATTTTGACATTTTTTCTGTCGCTCTCTTCATTTTTACAAGTGGTTCTGTAATAACGCGTGAAAAAACAAAGACAGAAATTGTTGTTAAAATAATTGTTAAAACACTAATGATAAGAAATTGGTTCATGAGTTTAAGTAACATATTTTCTAGGAAAGATGTTTTTAATAGCATATATAGCTTTCCTTGAAACTTTGTTGTGTTAAGTGGGCTTACTGTTGTGATGAACTTTGATTTTTTCCAGTTTCTTTCAACGACCAATCCGCCGTCTGGGACAGTTTCTGTTTTACAAGTAAGTTGTTTTTGCATATCTTTTGTTACGGGTTCTGAGGTGGAAATAATTTTGCCGTTATGGTCAGTAATAATGATAGCTATATCGGAGTTAGAAATTGATTCCGATTCAACTAAGTGTGCAGCCTCATTCGTAATATCGAACTCAGGATACACAGGACGTTTAGGATTTTTATTATGTTCAGCGTGTTTCATTTCTTTATAATATTCATCCCGTCTCTCGCGGCTTTTAATTTTTTTACTATAGCGATTACCTTTCTCTAAAAGAGCATCTGTTTCCTCTACAATACGCATTTTTGAAAGGCTTTTATAAAAAGATACGAAAGCAATTGTTTCAATACATAAAGCTAATATTAAAAAGTATGTCCCAATTTTAAGGGAAAGTTTACTCATTTTTTCACCATACCTTATTCATAATAAAGAGTCAGTGGTATACGATTTCCCACTGACCGAAGTAATTATTCACTTTTCCATTTATATCCGACTTTATAGACCGTTTCTAGGTAATCTTCAATTGGAAATCCTTTTTTGCGTAGTTTATCACGGATATTACGAATGTGTGAATCAATTGTTCTATATTCGATATCTGTTTCATAGCCCCAAATTTTTTCGATTAAATCATCTCGGCTATAAGCACGGTTTGTATTTTGCAAAAATAATCCGAGTAACGAAAATTCGATAGGAGTTAATGAGATTTTTTCATCATAAACTGTGACAGTATGTTTCGTTTTATCCCACTCAATACCATTGAAACTAACAAAGCCATCTTTCTTTGTACGGCGTAATATAGCCTCGATTCGTGCGACTAATACATGCTCATCAAATGGTTTTGTAATATAATCATCTGCGCCCATCGTGAGGCCTTTCACCATATCGTAGTTTTGGTTGCGAGCTGTTAACATAATGATAGGAACGTTGGAAATTTGACGAATTTGATAGCAAGTATCCCATCCATCCATACTTGGCATCATAACATCTAATAAAATAATATCGAATTCTTTTTGTTCGATTAATTTTAGTGCTTCAAGGCCAGAGGTAGCTTTCATACAAAAATAGCCGCGAGGGCTTAAGAACAGATCTAATAATCGTAACATACGTTCTTCATCGTCTACTAATAAAATTTTTACCATAATCTTGTGCACCCCAAACTGTTCATTCTACTTGTATAGTTTACATGAAAATAGTCAACTACCCCCACTGAAATGAATCGTTTCAGTGGGGGCTTGAGTTTGAACGCTAGGTCTTTTCGTCCATCGCTAGACAGTTTGACGCTCTAGCATTCATGCCACCTTATGGTAACACCCCAAGTATGTTTTTGGTTGGTACTGGCAACGAATGATTGTTTTCCCACTTGCACCACCCTTTCGAAAAAGAGCAATTCTCCCTTGTGGAAGAAGCCACCACTCAGATGAATCTGGCGTGTGCTACAAGCCCCGACAAGTCGAGTACATATGGATGGTTGACGCACCCACTAAGCTATGCGCGAAGCAACAGCCTTACGTTTTTGCACTTCTAATAGAATCGGCGTTTTCACTTTAAGATTCTCTTTCAATTCTACCACTTTTGATTTGTGCAATGTATTCAGCGCACCATTAATATCAGCGTGGATACATGTTCCTGCTTTACTTTGGTACAGACCACGAGTCATTCGTTTGCCACTAAAGTGATAGTGTGTCCTATCATCCTTAGTCCAAACTGGAACCGGATCTTTATCAAGAAAACTAGCTTTTGAAGTATAGCTTTCTTCTTGTTTGAAAAACCGGATGCCTTCTTTTATACATTTATTCTCAATTGCCGCAATCAGTTTATGAAACGGGATTTGAACAAATTGTTGATTATTCTTTTTTCCCATATCTGATTTTTGTTTCCAACCAGCGTTATAACCTACTACAACCGTATCTACACTACATTCTTTCACTTTTTTAAACAACAAGCCTACAGTTTGTGAAATGTAACCATTTATTTGCCTTTCCCGTTTATGCCAAAGTGCAGCCATTTTGTTCGTTACAACTCGTTTTGAAATTCCGTTTTCAACATTTTTCTGTTGCAGACTACGTATCATTTTATTGAAGTATTGGTTAATGGCTTTTAGTTTTTTACCATCAATTAAAAATGTATCACCTGTATTGGTTACGCAACTTACTAATCTGTCTACACCTAAATCGCAACTCAAAGCGTTATTCGTAGTCGTGGATGTTTTCTTCATTTGAGAAACGTGCATCTCATATGTGTAATGCACCTCAAAGAACCGACCTTTTTGCTTCGGTACAAGCTCAATGTAGGAGATTTTTTTATGTCTTAAGTTTTTCGGCATACGTATTTTAATGGAACCGAATTTTTTTCTGAATGCAACACTCATCGGAATCAGCCAATACCCGTTATCATCCACTTTTGGCACTTGATAGATTTCAATGATTCGTTTGTCAGTTGAATGAGAATAATTCGGAAAATTAGGACGCCCTGTGAATGCTTCAGGATTTTTCTTCCACGTTTCCAATGCCTTAAAAAAGATCTTCACTTCTGCATATAAGGCTCTACGAATAGCCTGCACAGAGTTTGATTGCACGCCCCAGTAGTTCATATCGGCTTGCATGGCGGTATCTACTTCTTTTACAGTAGCCATTTTATTATGGTTCAAATAACTTTGTTTCATCGTGTACAATCCAACATTTCGCAATGCTTTTGAACTATGTGACATGCGTTGCAGTAAGCGGAATTCTTTTGCAGTCAGACTAGCTCGTCCGATATTTTGTTTCTGCGTGAATCGTTGCATGTTTTCTCTTTTCTTTTGTTTGCGTAATACTTTCACTGCTTTCTTTTTAACCATTGTTTTCACCACCTTTCTCAGAGAGTTCATTAAAATTATTTCTTCCCTAAGATAATATTTGAAATGAAACGGAACAAAATGTGAATATAGTCTTCATCGTAATTCCTTTTGGCTCAAGTAACCGAATGATTATCATTATTCAATTTCGTTGTTTTACGATCTATACCCTCCTTATCTAAGAGTAGATTGTATCGTAAGACAAAAAGAAACAAAAAAGTTCAGCCTTATTGACTGACGGCAATTCATCTCCACCTGAATTGTTGGGTTTCACCCGTAACACAAATCAGATGGAGTCTTCTTGCCGAAAAGGATAAAAACTCTTTTTATGTGATTGAATGGAGGGCTGATTTTTTCGCTCAGAGTAATTGACATAAAAAATGCACTAGTTTTGCACAACTATTTTTTATAATAGAAAACGTAGCGACACAAAATACCCTATGTTGCGACATAACGTCATGTCATTTTATTTATAAAATGACAATTCCATTCTATTGTGTATGTGAGATAGAGAGGGTTTTCGTATTCACCTCGCATCGGATAAGAAAAATTTCCTATCTCACACTTTTTTTAAAAGGAGATCATACACATGAATCCAAAAGAAGAAATTTCAAAAAAAGAAAAGCAAGATCGTAATACGGTTGTCATGTGTGTTGCCGTATCTATGGTTATTATTATAAGTTGCGTAAATAAAATTTTAGGGATTTTATAAAATAAAAAAGCTGATTGCTTCTTAAGAAGCAATCAGCTTTTTTCATTATTAGGGGAGTATTCCTATATGATAAACCAAGGTAAAATTGCTAAACCAGAAGTTACAATTGCTGTAGTACATATTAAAAGCACAGCTCGTTTGTTTTGTTTCATGTCACATTCTCCTCTACATATCAATTGAATGCTATACGTTCATTTTGTGATTGGTGCTTTACTAATTAAAGTTTCACTTTATATTTTTAGTATAATGAATGGTAAGGATTGGTACGATCGATAAAGGTGACATGAAGATTACATTGTTGTAATGCAAAAAAACATCTTTCTTATTAAGAAAGATGTTTTTGGAAAACTACCCCGTAAAAGCCCGATTGGTTCAGCTAATACTCAGTGGGGGATGGAAAAATCTCCCACTGAGTAAAGTTTCACTTTATATTGAAGTATTAATCATTTAAGAACAGAACCATATGTTCCTCGTCCCAATATTGACCGTTATGTTTTAATGAACGTTCTTGTACGCCGTAAGTTTGGAAACCTAATGATTCATATAATTTTTTGGCACCAGCGTTACCAACTACAACATCGAGCATAAGTTGTTCTACATGTAATTTATCGGCATTTTCGATAATTGCTTTAATTAGAGCTCGTCCTGCTCCGAGACCACGTGCTTTTGGAGAAACAAAAACGGAGCCAATTTTTGCTTTATGTTCTTGTTTAATAAATGGTTTTGTTTCTAAAGTAGCGATACCAATTAAATCATTATCTTTGAAGACACCTAGAGTATACTTATCCGGATTGCTTAATCGTTTAGCCATAGCAGCTACAGGATCCTCATGTTTCAAAACATCTTCATAAGAAGAGCTAAAAGCTTCCGGATTCTTCGTTAAACCTTCCATACAAACTTTTAAATATATTTCTGCGTCCTCTGTTGTTAATAAGCGAATTTCCATAGTTGTAACCTCCCTGGTGGATTTCAAATAAATCCATTACTTTTATAAGATTGAGTATATGTTTTGTTAGTATTCTCTTTTAATTTGTAAAAGAATGAAAAGATATATGCTACAATGTTTTGTTTTAATTATGTAATGAAATTATATATTAACTTTGTTAACTATTCAAGTGTTTAATATGTTACATTTTTATAACTAAAATAAATCCTCGATTGAGGATTTATTTTTTAAACATTGGATTGATAGCCATCAATTCGTTTTGGATGTGTGTAAATATTACAAGATTCATTTCTAATAAACCCTACGACTGTAATGCCTAAATCATGGGCAAGTTGCAATGCCAGTTTTGTTGGAGCGGATTTAGATAGAACAATTTCACATCCGATTTTTGAAACTTTGAGTAAAATTTCGGATGAAATACGTCCGCTAAATGCGATGATTTTTCCTTTAATGGATATATCGTTACGCAAACAATGACCATATATTTTATCTAATGCATTATGTCTTCCAATATCCATTCTTGATAGGAGGATATTGTTTCGATCACATAGCGCGGTATTGTGAACACCGCCAGTTTGGCGAAATGTAGTAGAAGATTGTTGCAAGGTATTCATTAAATGAAAGCATTCTTCAGGAGTAATTTTTACATGTATATCATGTAAGTCTTTTGCTTTTGCTGCGTCGTTTACGAAAATAAAACCTTGTCTACCTTTTCCGCAGCAAGAAGTGATGTATCGTTTATTATATAAAGTTTGATAGAGCGGATTCACTTTTGATGATTTTACATGGACAATTCCGTTATCTTTTTGAACCCATAGTTCTTCAACATCTTTATAGGAAGAAATAATCCCCTCAGAAATTAAAAAACCAATTACCATATCTTCAATATAATTTGGTGTGCATACGACTGTTACATATTCTTCACCATTCAATTTAATAGTAATAGGAGATTCTGTGACAATCTCATCAAGTTGTTTTGAAAATGTACCAGATTGATAACGTACAATTGTATAAGTCTCTTGCGTAGGCCCCATATTTAATTCCCCTCGTATATTAATATTTAAGCCCTATCTCAGGCTTAGTTTTTCTCTCTAATAAGAGTCCAGTAATAAAGAAAATACTTGGACGTCTCAAGATATTTCTAGATAATGGTCTTAGGATCATTTGGGACAATTCTGTATTCCCCTGTGGATTTACCACACGAAAAGAGTGTTTCTCAGTGAACGCGCGGGGCTCCCTACTCGCAGGCTGAGCAGCCTGATCCTCGAACCTAGATGTTAGTAGCTCTAGGGCGGCTTTCGATTCAGGACTAGCTCTTATACACGAGGTTGTTGGTCGGCGTACACACTAGAGATATCTCGAGACGTCCAAGCAATGATTCTAAATCGAAAGGAGGTCTCTTACGTGAGATTATTTGTTGGTCTAGATGTAAGTTCGTTTGATATGAAAGTTTGCTTTTTAAATGGTGAAGGAGAAAAGCTAGATTCTTTTTCAGTCAGTAATGACTTACCAGGTGCACAGGTACTTAAAGAACGATTATTACAGTGCACAACCAATCAAGAGGTTGAAACTTTAAAAATCGGCTTAGAATCTACATCTGTTTACAGTTTTCACCCATCCATGTTTCTCCATCATGACGAAGACTTAAAAAGATTTGGCACAAAGGTATTTCTTCTAAATCCAAAACAAGTCGCAAACTTCAAGAAAAGTTATTCAGACATGAATAAGACTGACGAAATTGATGCCTTTGTCATCGCTGATTATTTACGATTTGGGCGAAATCAAATGTCCATCGTGAAAGAAAGTCAATACGTGGCATTACAGCAATTAACAAGAGCTCGTTATCAACTCGTTAGAATGTTGACAAAGGAGAAACAACATTTTCTACAACACCTAAGTTATAAATGTAATACGTTCTCACAAGAAGTCGATTCTTCTATATTTGGTAACGCCATGATGGAATTGTTCCTTGAAAAATTCAGTCTAGAAGAGCTAGCTGACATGCCTTTAGAGGAACTCGCTGAGTTCCTACAGGAAAAGAGTAAAAATCGATTTGGTGACCCGAAATGTGTCGCATCAACCATTCAAAAGGCTGTTCGCACGTCGTACCGTTTAGATAAGGTGGTAGAAGACTCAATCGATATTCTTTTAGGAACATCAATCGAAATCATTCGTACCTATCAAAGACAAATTAAAGAACTAGAAAAATCTATTAAGCGGATCATGGCTGGATTAACGCAAACATTAGAATCCATTCCTGGAATCGGGCCTATATATGCCGCTGGTATTATCGCTGAAATTGGCCAAATCGAAAGATTTGACGATGAAACCAAAATCGCAAAATATGCCGGGTTATATTGGCGTACATACCAGTCTGGCCGGTTCACCGCTGAAAATACTTCATTATCTCGTAATGGGAATCATTACTTGCGGTATTACTTAGTTGAAGCCGCCAACTCTGTAAGAAAGCATGTATTGGAATACCAAGAATATTACGCAAAAAAGTATAATGAAGTACCAAAACATCAACACAAACGTGCACTCGTTCTAACCGCAAGAAAATTTGTGCGATTGGTGGATGCGCTACTACGTAATCACCAACTCTTTACGCCTGAAAGGTGTGTGAAAGTGTGACATAAAACTTGTCATCGCTACCTTTCAATCAATTCCAGTATTTTACATGCGGTGCTGGTCTAGTTTCGTGATGTCTTTTTTAAGCAATTTGTCCTTTGATAACTTCAAAATATATTATTTTTCAGTTGACATACTACCGCAGGTCTTTTATATGTATTTCTCTCCCACATTTATCATAAAACAATGGAAAAAATAAAAACACCTATTAACAAGAAGATCACAGATTATTTTGGTTATTATTGTATATGTACGATATAATAGAACTGTAGAATAGTGATATTTTCAAGCTTTCGTAGTTATACCTTATAACATCTAGAATCGACTTCATAAGAAAGTATTTGGGTAGAGCGTTTCAAAAATATGTACAGTAATGCGATTTTGAAAACGGATTCATAATTGTGTTGTACAGTTGGTTGTAAGGAGAGGGGAAACTATGGCAGAACAGACAGTCCGTGTAACCGTCGATGGTAAAGAATTTTCTGCATCAGGTGAAAAGACGATACTACAATTATTTAACGAGAGTAATTTGGAACATCCTCAAATTTGTCATGTACCAGAAGTAGATCCAATTCAAACTTGTGATACGTGTATTGTAGAAGTAAATGGAAAGTTATTGCGTGCTTGTTCAACGAAATTAGAGAACGGTATGCATATCGAAAGACAGTCCCAGCGTGCAAAAGAGGCACAGACTGAGGCAATGGATCGAATATTAGAGAATCATCTATTGTATTGTACCGTTTGTGATAACAATAATGGTAACTGTAAAGTCCATAATACAGTACATATGATGGGAATTGAGGAACAGAAATATCCGTATGAGCCAAAAGTAAGTGCGTGTGAAGTGGATATGTCACATCCATTTTATCGATATGATCCAAATCAATGTATTGCTTGTGGGCAGTGTGTAGAAGTATGTCAAAACTTACAAGTGAATGAAACTATATCGATTGATTGGAGCTTAGACCGTCCACGTGTTATATGGGACAATGGTGTAAGTATAAATGACTCATCTTGTGTAAGTTGTGGGCAGTGTGTAACAGTATGTCCATGTAATGCGTTAATGGAAAAAACAATGCTGGGTGAAGCTGGATTCATGACAGGATTGAAACCGGATGTGTTAGATCCGATGATTGATTTTGTAAAGGATGTAGAGCCGGGATATAGTAGTATTTTAGCAGTTTCAGAAGTAGAGGCTGCGATGCGTAAGACGAAAGTGAATAAAACAAAAACAGTTTGTACATTTTGTGGTGTAGGTTGTTCATTTGAAGTATGGACGAAAGACCGCCACATTTTGAAAGTGCAGCCTGTTTCAGATGCGCCGGTTAACGGTATTTCCACATGTGTAAAAGGCAAGTTTGGATGGGATTTTGTAAACAGTGAAGATCGTATTACAAAGCCATTAATTCGCCAAGGAGATATGTTTGTTGAAGCTTCATGGGAAGAGGCTCTGGAAGTTGTTGCATCCAATATGCAGCATATTAAATCAGAATATGGAAGTGATGCATTTGGGTTTATTTCTTCTTCGAAAGTAACGAATGAAGAAAATTATCTTATGCAAAAACTAGCCCGTCAAATATATGGAACGAATAATGTAGACAACTGTTCCCGTTATTGTCAATCTCCAGCAACAGACGGTTTATTTAAAACTGTCGGTATGGGCGGGGACGCTGGAACAGTGAAAGATATTGCGGAAGCAGGCCTTGTCATTATCGTTGGAGCAAATCCAACAGAAGGACATCCTGTACTTGCAACGCGTGTAAAACGTGCTCATAAATTACATGACCAAAAATTAATTGTGGCAGACCTTCGTAAACATGAAATGGCAGAGCGTGCGGATTTATTCATTCATCCGCGCCAAGGAACTGATTACGTATGGCTCGCTGGTATTACGAAATATATTATTGATCAAGATTGGCACGATAAAAAGTTCATAGCTGAAAATGTGAAGAATTTTGATGAATATAGCAAAATGGTAGAAAAGTATACGCTTGATTATACAGAAGAAATTACGGGGATTTCGAAAGAAAATCTGAAAGAAATGGCTCGTATGGTATATGAAGCAGATGGTACTTGTGTACTTTGGGGAATGGGTGTAACTCAAAATACTGGAGGAAGTACAACTTCAGCAGCAATTTCAAATCTATTGCTTGTTACGGGTAACTATCGTCGTCCTGGTGCAGGAGCATATCCATTACGCGGACATAATAACGTACAAGGCGCTTGTGATATGGCAACATTACCAAACTGGCTTCCAGGTTACCAAGCAGTTTCAGATGATGCGCTCCGTGCGAAATTTGAAAAAGCATACGGTACTACAATTCCGAAAGCACCAGGCTTAAATAATATTGCAATGTTACTGGCGGCAGATGAAGGGAAACTGCGTGGTATGTATGTTATGGGTGAAGAAATGGCTTTAGTAGATTCGAATGCCAACCATGTACAACATATTTTAGCGAATTTAGATTTCCTTGTTGTTCAAGATATGTTCTTATCGAAAACAGCTCGTTTTGCTGATGTTATTTTACCGGCAGCACCAAGCTTAGAAAAAGAGGGAACATTTACGAATACAGAGCGCCGTATTCAAAGATTATATGAAGTATTGAAGCCGCTTGGTGATTCAAAGCCAGACTGGTGGATTTTACAAAAAGTAGCTCGTGCACTTGGCGGGGACTGGAATTATGAAAGTCCAAGTGAAATCATGGATGAAATCGCATCGCTTGCACCTTTATATTCTCAGGCAACATACGATCGTTTAGAAGGATGGAATAGTTTATGTTGGGGTAGCCATGATGGCAGTGATACACCGCTATTATATGTGGACGGATTTAACTTCCCGGATAAACTAGCTCGTCTATCATTAGATGAATGGGTACCACCAGTTGTAGCACCAGATGAGTATGATTTACTTTTAAATAATGGTCGTATGTTAGAACATTTCCATGAAGGGAATATGACGAATAAATCGGCTGGTATTTTATCTAAAGTATCTGAAGTGTTCGTTGAAATCTCGCCTGAACTTGCCCTAGAGCGCAATGTGAAAGATGGTGGTCTTGTAGAATTAGCATCACCATTTGGGAAAATTAAAGTACAGGCACTTGTTACAGATCGTGTAACGGGGAAAGAGCTATATTTACCGATGCATGCAACGGTAAATGAAGAGGCAATCAATATTTTAACTGGAACGGCGACAGATCTTTATACATGTACACCAGCGTACAAACAAACGATGGTAAAGATGCGTGTACTACGTGAAAAAGGGAATCGTCCGTTACCATCTTCAAACCCGAGAGATAAAAAGCGTAATCCGCAAAACGGTGTTGAAATCGAGCAAAAATGGCAAAGAAAACAATACGTATCACTTGTGGACTAGGGGGCGGAGATAGTGGCGAAAGAAATTACTGTAATTAAAAAGAAAGTTGTAACAGAGGAAGAACAGAAACAGCAAGTAGCAGATGAACTTCTAAATGAGCTATCTAATAATCGTGAAGCAGTAGAAGAAACGATGCAGCTTTTAGCACAGTTGCAGAAGGCTGGTATATTAGATGCGGCAATTAGTTTACTTGCTGCGAAGGAAGATGTTTCAAAAATCGCTGTGGAGCAATTAAATCGTGAACCCGTTAAAAATGCGTTAAATAATATGATGGGGGCAGGAGAAGCGTTATCTTCAGTTGACCCAGAAATAACGAAGCAAATTACGTCAAGTTTAGTTACAGGATTGCAATTTGCAACAGATGAATTAAATTGTGGTAAAAAAACAAAAGTGATTGATTTCTTTAAAGTATTAAAAGATCCAGATATCAATAGAGCTATTACATTCGGTTTTAGCTTCTTGAAAGCATTTGGACAAGGGCTAGAGAAAAAATAGAATAAATGAAAAAGTGATGGGAAGTAGCCATCACTTTTTTCATTATATGTATAAGAGTGTTCATGTTAAGCGGAATATATTATTATTAAAAAGATGGATTAGAACTGGAAATATGGAATCCATCTCAAATACCGTTTTAGAATTTGGAGGAGTATATGCAACACCGTAAAAAACTATCTATACCAGGAGTAATGAGACATTCCTTTCAAACAGTTAAATTTGCTTTTTGGAATGTATTAACTTTTCAACTTGCTTATAAATTATTAGCAGCGATTGTGTTTGTTCCACTATTTGGAATCATTTTTAATAAATTATTGTATTTTGGTGGTTATGCAAATGCGACAAATGATGAATTATTAGCGTTTTTAAAGACGCCTTATGGCATCTTAGCAATCGTAATTTTGTCATTGTTAGCACTGTTTCTTATCTTTACAGAATTTGCGGTGCTTATTATTATTTCGTATTTCGCTCATAAAAGACAGAAGGTGAAATTACGTCCGATTTTATATAAAACGGTAACGTATTTACCTACTCTTTTCACATATTGCTTACCAGGATTTATTTTATATGCTGTCGTATTGTTGCCTCTTTTAAATATGGGATATGAAACGGCATTAATCCCGCAAATTCAAATTCCTAACTTCATTACAGGAGAACTGTTTAAGACAACGATGGGACAAGTTGGTTATTACACGTTCTTTGCTGTAGTCGCGTATATAAATCTTCGATGGATTTTCGTTCTACCTATTGTTGTTTTAGAGCAAAAATCATTTCGCGTGGCAGCACGTAAAAGTGCAACTTTAGTAAAGGAAAGCTTTTTTAAAGTACTGCTCTTTTTAGTAGGATTTTTTATTTCAATTGGAATTGTATATGTCGTATTTTTGGGAATATATTTATTGTGCCTATGGGGTGTTTATGAATTTACAAATCCGAAAGGAACATTTGCATTATTAGCAGAATCAACGATTTCTGTATTTTTAACGAGTACATTGTATTTATTTAGTTTTATCGTGACGCCATTTTATATTATGGCGATTACGCGATTATACTTACAAAAGGTACCGGTTGAAGATGTTTTATTAGAAGAAGGATTAGATTATTCGAAAACGAAAGCAGATAAATGTTTCTTCCAAAAACATCGTTGGAAATTTATTGGCGTATATATTGTGGGGATTATTACTGCTGGAATGGTTGTTGCCTTCATTGTAACGTTTATTTCAAATTCGTATAAAGAACCAATTATTATGGCGCACCGCGGGTATATATCAAAAGGCGTAGAAAATACGAAAGAAGCTGTGCAAGGTGCTATTGATGCAAAAGCAGACTACGCTGAAATAGATGTATTACAAACGAAAGACGGTGAACTAGCGGTTATACATGATTTGAAGCTGAAGCGTCTTGCCAATGCCAATGTGCATGTGTCAGATTTAACGATGGCTGAGTTAAGGCAGCTTACCCTTAGTCAAGATGGACTTTCAGGACAAATAAGTACACTTGATGAAATCATTAAGCTAGCAAATGGCAAAATCAAACTTAATATAGAAGTGAAGCTTCATGGGGGCGAAAAAGATTTTGTAAACAAAGTCTTAAAAACGATTAAAGATAATGAATTTGAGAAGCAATGTGTAATTCAAACGTTACACTATCCACTTATTAAAGAGTTTAAACGTGCAAATCCAGATATAAAAGTAGGGTATATATTGTATGCAAGTAGAGCTAACTTAAAGAATGTGAAGGCTGACTTTTACGTAGCAGAAGAATATATGTTAAATAAGAAATTAGTAAAAGAAGCAAGGAAGTTAAACAAACCAATTTACGTATGGACAGTAAATGATATGGAAAATTTAAAGGCATATTATAAGTTAAACGTAGATGGTATCATAACCGATTATCCTGAAGATGCACGTGAAACAATTAAGATGTTAAAAGAGCAAGAAGCGGAAGAAAGTGATCTGTTTGATAAAATTACTGAAACGACAGATGATTTATTTTCTAAGTTATTTATAAGTTACCCAGCTGCTAGCTAAATGCTAGCAGCTGTTTTTTTGTGAAAAGAATATATCTCTAAAGTATTGAGTAAAGTAATAACTGTATATGTATACGTTATCGCTTAGGTTTCTTACATTGTTACATTATTGTCAAATAATAAATGATTGCTGTTTATTTTGAAAT
The DNA here is from genome assembly GCF_038005425.1 of Bacillus sp. FSL K6-0268. Classification (NCBI taxonomy): domain Bacteria; kingdom Bacillati; phylum Bacillota; class Bacilli; order Caryophanales; family Bacillaceae; genus Bacillus; species Bacillus sp. FSL K6-0268. The sequence goes on along the minus strand of NZ_JBBOTF010000001.1, from coordinate 2,868,830 downwards.
AGTATAATAAAAATAGAGTGAAAGATAATGGAATGACACAAAACCCCTAATAGAATCAATGTTTTATATATTTACACTATTCTAAATATAAAAACTTTAGGAAAATGGTATGTTAGCGTTTTCATAACTTTTAAGTTATGCTAGAATAAGGACATAAGTTATTAATTATTACAAAAAGAAAAAAGAATCTCTTTTTTCTGTTAATTATAAGGGGGCATTTCATTATGCGTATTGGGGTACCAGCAGAAATTAAAAACAACGAAAACCGTGTGGCAATGACACCAGCAGGTGTTGTACATTTAATTCGTAACAATCACGAAGTATTCATTCAAAAGGGTGCAGGTTTAGGATCTGGTTTCACAGACGCTCAGTATGTTGAAGCGGGAGCAAAAATTGTTGATACAGCTGAAGAAGCTTGGAACATGGAAATGGTTATGAAAGTTAAGGAACCAATTGAAAGCGAATACAAACACTTCAGTGAAGGCTTAATCTTGTTCACATACTTACACTTAGCTCCAGAGCCAGAATTAACAAAAGCTTTAATCGAGAAAAAAGTTGTTTCTATCGCATATGAAACAGTACAATTAGAAAACCGTTCATTACCATTACTTGCACCTATGAGTGAAGTAGCTGGTCGTATGGCTGCACAAATTGGTGCACAATTCCTTGAGAAAAACAAAGGCGGTAAAGGTATCTTACTTGCAGGTGTTCCAGGGGTTAAACGTGGTAAAGTAACAATCATCGGTGGTGGACAAGCTGGTACAAATGCTGCTAAAATTGCAGTTGGACTAGGTGCGGATGTAACAATCATCGACTTAAGCGCAGAACGTCTTCGTCAATTAGATGACATTTTCGGAAACCAAGTAAAAACTTTAATGTCTAATCCTTACAATATTGCAGAAGCTGTTAAAGAGTCTGATCTTGTAATCGGTGCAGTATTAATCCCAGGTGCAAAAGCTCCAAAACTTGTAACAGAAGAAATGATTAAATCAATGGAACCAGGTTCTGTTGTTGTAGATATCGCGATTGACCAAGGTGGTATTTTCGAAACAACTGACCGTATTACAACTCATGATAACCCAACTTACGAAAAACACGGCGTTGTTCATTATGCAGTTGCAAACATGCCAGGTGCGGTTCCACGTACATCAACTCTTGCATTAACAAACGTAACAGTACCATATGCAGTACAAATTGCTAACAAAGGCTACAAAGAAGCTTGCCTAGGTAACTCTGCATTACTAAAAGGTATTAACACATTAGATGGCTATGTAACATTCGAAGCAGTTGCAGAAGCTCACGGTGTAGAGTACAAAGGTGCTAAAGAATTATTAGAAGCAAAGACAGTATCTTGCTAATAGAAGCATTATACAAAACAAAATCGAACAATATATAAAACAACATGATAAGAGCTAAGAGTGAAGATCTCTTAGCTCTTCTTGGCAAAAGGGGGCATACATCGTGGCCAACCTATTTAAAAAGAAATCCGTTACGCAATTGTTAGGGGAAAGTAAAAGTAAAACTTTGACGAAAACGCTAGGGGCATTTGACCTAACAATGCTAGGGATTGGTGCGATAATTGGTACAGGAGTTCTAGTATTAACTGGATTAGTAGCAGCAAGAGATGCTGGTCCAGCAGTTATTTTTTCATTTATGATTGCAGCAATTGTTTGTGGATTTGCAGCATTATGTTATGCAGAAGTTGCATCTACACTTCCTGTTTCAGGTAGTGTGTACACATATTCGTATGCAACAATTGGTGAGTTTGTTGCTCATTTAATGGGATGGACATTGTTATCCGTATATGTCGTAACGACTGCCGCAGTAGCTGGCGGATGGACGGGTTATTTCAATAATTTAGTGAGTGGGCTGGGACTTGAAATTCCGAAAGCGTTGCTAACGATTCCAGCGCAAGGTGGTATGGTAAACTTACCAGCAGTTATTGTTACGTTAGTGATAACTTGGTTATTATCACGAGGTACGAAAGAAAGTAAGCGTGTGAATAACATAATGGTATTAATTAAAATTGGTATTGTTGTTTTATTCATTGCAGTTGGTGTATTCTACGTGAAACCAGAAAACTGGATACCATTTGCACCTTACGGTTTAAGTGGAGTGTTCGCAGGGGGAGCAGCAGTATTCTTTGCTTTCTTAGGATTTGATGCATTAGCAACTTCTGCTGAAGAAGTAAAAAATCCGCAACGTGATCTACCAATTGGTATTATTGCTTCGTTAGTTATTTGTACAATTATTTATGTTGTAGTTTGTCTCGTTATGACAGGTATGGTTTCTTATAAGGAATTAGATGTACCTGAAGCTATGGCGTATGTGTTAGAAGTTGTAGGACAAGATAAAGTGGCTGGTGTAATTGCAATTGGAGCTGTAATTGGTATTATGGCTGTAATTTTTGCTTACATTTATGCGACAACACGTGTATTCTTCGCAATGAGCCGTGATGGTTTATTACCAAAATCTTTTGCGAAAATTAACAAGAAGACTGAAGCGCCAACATTTTCAGTTTGGTTAACAGGAATTGGTAGTGCTTTAATTGCTGGATTTATCGATTTAAAAGAATTGTCGAATTTAGCGAATATTGGAGCGTTATTAACATTCGCCATGGTTGGTGTAACTGTTATCATTCTTCGTAAAACGCATCCGAAATTACAACGTGGATTTATGGTACCACTTGTACCGATCTTACCGATTATTTCAATTGCATGTTGTCTATTCTTAATGGTAAATTTACCGTTAACAACATGGATATACTTTGGTATTTGGTTAGCAATTGGAGTAGTTGTATACTTTGTTTATTCGAAAAAACATAGTCATTTAAAAGACGATAGCAGTTCGCAGGATAATTTAGATCAAGCTAATTAAAGGGATATAACACAGTAAGCCTTGTGCGTCTAGGGAGCGCGCAAGGCTTTTTCTTTTGTTGAAATAAAGGGAACATATATTACTTTGTTGAATTTTTATGTCGGAATATGAAAAAAAGGGGTGTGCGACTTGTGCATCCTTTTTTGTATGAGAATATAGAGGATGCGGAAAATATGTATATGCCTTATTAAAATGTTCATAAAAAAATTCAGATTTCATTGACACATATGAGCAGGCGCTCATATAATAAGAGTATAAAATATATGAATGATTGTTCATATGTTCAATTAAAGAGGTGAGCTATAATGGCTGGAAATAAAGTAGAAACACCACAAGAGACATGTTCTCAAACGATAATTCATCAAGAAGTTGTTGAGCAAGTAAAACAAACAATTCCAACTGATGAAAGTTTAAGTAAAGTAGCAGAACTATTTAAAGTATTAGGTGACCGTACACGTACGAGAATATTACATGCGCTATTTGAAGCTGAGATGTGCGTTTGTGATTTAGCTTATTTATTAGGAATGACACAATCATCTATTTCGCATCAGCTTCGTGTGTTAAAGCAAGCGAAACTTGTAAAGAATCGTAAAGAAGGAAAGGTTGTTTATTATTCGTTAGCTGATCAGCACGTAATTCATATCTTCGAGCAAGCGTTTGAGCACGTAAACGAAGAAGAATAAAAAGAACGCGAGGAGGGAGAACGATGGCTGAAGCATTAGTGAAAAAGAAATTGATGTTAGAAGGTTTAGATTGTGCGAACTGTGCAATGAAAATTGAAAAAGGTGTTGGGAATATAGAAGGAGTAAATTCTTGCTCTGTAAACTTCGCAACAAAGACAATGATCTTAGAAACAGCACAAAATAAAGAAAACGAAGTTGTTACGGAAGCAAAACAACTCGTTACAAAATTAGAACCGCATATTAAAGTGCAAGAAGAACAAAAAAATAAAATTGCTAAAGAAGTATTTATATTAGAAGGTTTAGATTGCGCGAACTGTGCAATGAAAATTGAAAATAAAGTTAAGGAAATGCCAGCTGTCTCAGAAGCAACTGTTGATTTCGTATCGAAGAAACTACGAGTAGAAGTTGCGAATAAAAGAGAACTAGAAGCGACTGTAGCAAATATAACAAATGTCGTTCAAAAGTTAGAGCCAGATGTGAAAGTTGTTCGTGAAGAGAAGAACGGTCATGACCACGGACATAGTCACGATCATGGTGAAGCAAATGTGAAAAAGATGGTAGGGAGATTAGTGGTTGGCGGAATTTTGACGGCAATTGCTGCATTAGCGGGCTTACCACAAATGGTAACAATTCCGTTATTCGTCCTTGCTTATTTATTAATAGGTGGAGATATCGTTTGGAGAGCGGTAAAAAACATAACTCGTGGCCAAGTATTTGATGAAAACTTCTTAATGGCAATTGCAACTGTAGGAGCTTTTGCAATTCAGCAATATTCAGAAGCTGTAGCAGTAATGCTATTTTATCAAGTAGGAGAACTATTCCAAAGCATTGCGGTAAACCGCTCTCGAAAATCAATTACTTCATTAATGGATATTCGTCCTGATTATGCGAATGTAAAGGTTGGAAATGAAACGAAACAAGTATCACCAGAAGATGTACAAATTGGCGATTATATTATCGTTAAGCCAGGTGAGAAAGTACCATTAGACGGAAAAGTAATTGAAGGAACATCAATGGTAGATACTTCAGCATTAACTGGTGAATCTGTACCACGTGAAGTTGAAGTTGGAAATGATGTATTAAGTGGCTTTGTGAACCAAAACGGTGTATTAACAATTGAAGTTACAAAAGAGTTTGGTGAATCAACTGTATCGAAAATTTTAGATTTAGTTCAAAATGCAAGCAGTAAAAAAGCACCAACAGAAAACTTTATTACGAAGTTTGCGCGTTACTACACTCCAGTTGTAGTTATTACAGCGGCGATCATGGCGTTTATTCCACCGCTTATTTTAGAAGGGGCTACATTCTCTGAGTGGATTTATAGAGCTTTAGTGTTCTTAGTAATCTCTTGTCCATGTGCGTTAGTTGTATCCATTCCTCTTGGATTCTTTGGAGGTATCGGTGGTGCATCTAAAAGTGGTGTGTTAGTAAAAGGTAGTAACTATTTAGAAGCTTTAAATGATGTAAAATATATTGTTTTTGACAAAACAGGAACATTAACAAAAGGTGTTTTCAAAGTTACAAAAATGGAACCGAGCGAAGGTACTACAAGCGAAGAGTTATTAGAGTATGCGGCATTTGCTGAAGTGTATTCTAACCATCCAATTGCCCAATCTATTCGAAAGGCATATGGAAAATCAATTGATGAAAAAATAATCGATGATTATAACGAAATTTCTGGTCACGGTACAGTCGTAAAAGTACAAGGAAAAGAAATTTTTGCAGGTAATGCAAAATTAATGAGAAAAGAAAATATTGAATTTAAACAACCAGAAACAGTAGGTACATTAGTTCACGTTGCTATAGATGGAAAATATGCAGGTTATATTGTTATTTCTGATGAGGTAAAAGAGGATTCGAAACAAGCGATTCAAAAGTTAAAAGAACTAGGTATTAAAAAGACAGTAATGTTAACTGGTGATGCAAAAACAGTTGGTGAAGCTGTCGGTAAAGAATTAGGCTTAGATGAAGTTCATGCGGAATTACTACCGCAACAAAAAGTAGAAGAGATTGAAAAAATTGATGCAGCGAAGCATGGAAAAGAAAAAATTGCCTTCGTTGGTGACGGTATTAACGATACACCAGTATTAGCCCGTGCAGACGTTGGTATTGCGATGGGTGGTTTAGGATCAGATGCAGCAATTGAAGCGGCAGACATCGTTATTATGACTGATGAGCCTTCAAAAATTGCGACAGCTGTAAAAATTGCAAAACGCACAAGAAGTATAGTGTGGCAAAATATCATCTTTGCTTTAGGTGTAAAAGGGATCGTTCTATTACTTGGTGCCTTTGGTATTGCAACAATGTGGGAAGCTGTTTTCTCAGATGTTGGTGTGACACTACTTGCAGTGTTAAATGCAATGCGTGTATTACGAGTGAAAGATTTATAAAAAAGAGGACGCAACCTGCGTCCTCTTTTTTATTGGTTATTTTGTTGAAATTGATTTAATAAAATAATATCAAATATTATTTTACTTTTGAATAATATGATATTAAAATTTACAAATAAAAAACATTCGTCGTATTATTTTAATATATTTTTTACAAATATCCATATAGTATTGAAAAAACAGAGAAGGAGAAACTTCTCTGTTTACTTTTGTATGTTTTTTTCAACTTGTTCTCGAACAGTTTGAATGTAATTCATTTTATGATCCCAACATTCTTGGCTTAAATCGACAGGATACTCTTCGGGATTTAAAGTTCGCATGTATTCTTCCCAAAATAGAGCGAGACTCTGTTCATTATATTGTTGAATATCTAATATACTTGGTAGTTCATATGTTCTTTCACCGTTAACGAAAATGTCTTTATGGAGTTCACGGGCTTCAAAGTTTGTTACGAATTTACTTATATATGTGTGAACTGGATGGAACATTTTTAAGCGCTCTTCTTTTCCAGGTTCTTCAGAATCTAACGCAATATAATCGCCTTCTGCATGATCGTTAACCCGATTGATAATACGATAAATTCGTTTCAGTCCTGGAGTGGTAATTTTTTCAGGATTAGATGAAATTTTAATCGTATCATTTAATTTTCCGGCAGTATCTTCAATCGCAACTAGTTTGTAAACAGCCCCTAATGCAGGTTGCTCAAAGGACGTAATTAATTTTGTCCCAACACCCCATACGTCAATTTTTGCCCCTTGAGATTTAAGGTGCATAATTGTGTATTCATCTAAATCGCTAGAAGCGATAATTTTTGTATTTGTAAACCCTGATTCATCTAGTAGTTTTCGTGCCTTTTTCGATAAATAAGCCATATCACCACTATCAAGACGTATACCATAGAAATCAATACGATCCCCAAATTCTTTTGCAACACGAATTGCATTTGGAACACCAGATTTCAATGTGTCATATGTATCAACGAGAAAGACGCACTTCTTATGAGTTTCAGCGTATTTCTTAAACGCGACGTATTCATCGCGATATGCTTGAACGAAAGAGTGAGCGTGTGTGCCAGCTACAGGGATCCCGAAGCGTTTCCCAGCACGAACGTTGCTTGTAGAGGAGAAACCACCAATAAAGGCAGCGCGTGTCCCCCAAAGGGCGGCATCGAACTCATGGGCACGTCTTGTGCCGAACTCTAAAAGCTCATCATTACTTGCAGCATGTTTCATACGAGCAGCTTTTGTTGCAATTAATGTTTGGTAATTCACAATATTTAAGAGGGCGGTTTCAATAATTTGTGCTTCACCAAGTGGTGCATCAACGCGTAATAAAGGCTCGTTATTAAATACAACTTCACCTTCTTGCATACTACGAATCGTCCCAGTGAATTTCATATTTTGTAAATAATGAAGGAATTCTTCTTCAAATTGTAATTCTGCTAAATAAGCGATATCGCTTTCAGTAAAGCTGAAATTTTCTATGTACTCTACAATTTTCTCAAGGCCAGCAAAAACAGCATAACCGTTCTCGAATGGAAGCTTTCGAAAGTATAAATCAAACACGGAACGGCGATTATGAATACCATCTTTCCAATATGTATAAGCCATGTTGATTTGATATAGGTCTGTATGTAAGGCATAACTATCGTCTTTATAATGAGTCATCGCGAGAACACCTCCATAATTTGGTTATAGTATACCAATTTTTCACCATTCGTAGCAAAGAAGAGATATTGAAGTGAAGTCAAGAGAGAAAAAAATGAAATTATGCATATTTTTTAGAAAATTTATATTTATCAATTTATATTTCTCCAGATTTTATGTATTATTAGAGTAATGGGGTAATGAGAATGGAGGAGGACAATGCAACAAACATTAGAAAAAATAGGCAAACAAGTCTTTTACAAACGGCTTCAGCAAAAAATGACACAAGAAGAATTATGTCAGGGCATTTGTTCTGTCTCATACTTAAGTAAAATCGAAAATGGAAAGATCGAAGCATCAGAAGAAATTCTACAATTGCTCTGCACAAGGTTAGAAATTGCCGTGACGGATTTGAGGGATGTAGAAGAAGATGTGAAGGGGAAGTTGGATGAATGGCTGAATGCACTAGTTCATTTGGACAAGCCACAAGTAGAACGTATATATGAAGAGTTACAAGGTGAAATGAAGCATGTGTTGGATTTTGAAATTATAAATTATTATAAACTGCTGTATACACGTTATTTAATTATGAAAAGGGATTTTCCTGCTGTCGAAAAAGAGTTAGAGAGCTTAAAGAAGATGTACAAAAAGTATTCACCATTCCAAAAATTATTATATACGTATAGCAAAGGGTTATATTATTTTTTACAACATAGATATAAGAAGGCATTGGAGTATTTGACTCGAACAGAAGTAATGGCAAAGGAACAAGGTTATCATGAGAATGGAATATATTTCAATTTGGCTCTTGTTTATAATGAATTAGAAGTTGAACATATGACTTTACATTTTGCTAATGTAGCAATGGAAGGATTTAAGAATGAATATAAATTCCGTTATGTGATAAATTGCCAGTTACTTATTGCGTTGAGTTATATACAAAAAAAGCAATATAATGAAGCACTATCTATTTATAATAATATTTTGAGGGAAGCAAATTCTTTTGCTGATAAAGAAAGTATAACAGCTATTGCTTTAAATAATTTAGGCTTCTTGTACTATAACTTAAAAGATTATTCAAAAGCAAAAGATTATTATTTACAATGCCTAAAGTACAAAAAGGAAGAGGATTTAAATTATATTGATGCAGTGTATGAGATCGCTTTGCAGTGCATTGAATTAAAAGAATTTGAAGAAGCGAAAGATTGGATTAATAAAGGAATAGATGTTGCCAAGAGGGATGAAAAGTATAAAAGTATGCTATATATACTTTCAATGCTTAAGAATAAATACTTTGAAACGAAAGATGTTTATAAAAGATTTTTAGAAGTTGAGGCAATCCCATTTTTTAGAGGCGAAGAAAATAAAAAGGAATTAAAAATGGTGTATTTAGAACTAGCAGGATATCACGAGGAATTACTAGAATTTAAGGAAAGTAATAACTACTATAAATTAGCAATTAATTTATTAGAAGAAAAGGGAGGAAAATAATATGAAAAAAATAATTATTGGTGCTTTGGCTTTGGTAGCTGTATTAGTGGTATTGGAACCGCAATATGCTTGGACATCGGATATTTATGGTCAAGGAGAAAAAGTAGTAGAATTAATAAATTCTTAACAGAAACCCCTTTCCAATCGGAAGGGGGTTTTTCAATATTTGTTCCTCAAAATTCTACAAAACTTGAGAAATAAATTAATTGAATTTTTAGTATATTAATAGTGAAAACATAATGCTAATATGAAACTACTCTTTTTCAAAAAAATTTTATTAGGGGGAAGGTTCATGAAAAAGAAAAGTTTAGCGTTAGTGTTAGCGACAGGAATGGCAGTTACAACGTTTGGAGGGACAGGCTCTGCATTTGCGGATTCTAAAAATGTACTCTCTACGAAGAAGTACAATGAGACAGTACAGTCACCTGAGTTTATTTCTGGTGATTTAACTGGAGCGACTGGTAAGAAAGCAGAATCTGTTGTGTTTGATTACTTAAACGCAGCAAAAGGTGATTACAAGCTAGGGGAAAAGAGTGCGCAAGATTCTTTCAAAGTGAAACAAGTGAAGAAAGATGCTGTAACTGATTCAACAGTAGTACGTATGCAACAAGTTTACGAAGGAGTACCTGTATGGGGTTCTACTCAAGTAGCTCACGTAAGTAAAGACGGTTCTTTAAAAGTATTGTCTGGAACAGTTGCACCTGATTTAGACAAGAAGGAAAAGTTGAAAAATAAAAATAAGATTGAAGGCGCAAAAGCGATTGAAATCGCGCAGCAAGACTTAGGGGTAACACCGAAATATGAGGTAGAACCAAAAGCGGACTTATATGTATATCAAAATGGTGAAGAAACAACATATGCATACGTTGTAAATCTAAACTTCTTAGATCCTAGTCCAGGAAACTACTACTATTTCATTGAAGCAGACAGCGGTAAAGTATTAAATAAATATAATAAATTGGATCATGTAGCAAATGAAGATAAGTCACCAGTTAAGCAAGAGGCTCCTAAACAGGATGCGAAAGCAGTAGTAAAACCTGTAACAGGAACAAATAAAGTAGGAACTGGTAAAGGTGTATTAGGAGATACGAAATCACTTAATACAACATTATCTGGTTCATCTTACTACTTACAAGATAATACGCGCGGAGCAACGATTTTCACATACGATGCGAAAAACCGCTCAACATTACCAGGAACATTATGGGCAGATGCAGATAATGTTTTCAATGCAGCGTATGATGCAGCGGCAGTAGATGCTCATTACTATGCAGGTAGAACATATGATTATTATAAAGCTACATTTAACAGAAACTCTATTAATGATGCAGGAGCACCATTAAAATCAACAGTTCATTACGGAAGTAAGTATAATAATGCATTCTGGAACGGTTCACAAATGGTATACGGGGATGGTGATGGTGTAACATTCACTTCATTATCTGGTGGAATTGACGTAATTGGTCACGAATTAACGCATGCTGTTACGGAAAATAGCTCGGACTTAATTTATCAAAATGAATCAGGGGCGTTAAATGAAGCGATTTCTGATATCTTTGGTACTTTAGTAGAATTCTATGATAACCGTAACCCAGATTGGGAAATTGGTGAAGATATTTACACGCCTGGTAAAGCAGGAGACGCGCTTCGCTCTATGAGTGATCCAGCGAAATATGGTGACCCAGACCACTATTCTAAGCGTTACACAGGTTCAAGTGATAACGGTGGCGTTCATACAAACAGTGGTATTATTAACAAACAAGCTTATTTATTAGCAAATGGTGGTACGCATTCTGGTGTAACTGTAACTGGTATTGGTAAAGATAAATTAGGTGCGATTTACTACCGTGCAAATACACAGTATTTCACGCAATCTACTACATTTAGTCAAGCTCGTGCTGGTGCAGTACAAGCTGCTGCGGATTTATATGGTGCTAGCTCTGCAGAAGTAAATGCAGTGAAGCAATCATTTAGTGCTGTTGGTGTAAATTAAGGATTTAAGGGACAGATATTAATAAAATACTTCAAAAATAAAGAAGGAGCATAGGCTCCTTCTTTATTTTTTTCTCCATTTTTTCCACAAATAAAACAATCCAATAGCGCCTGCGATTGTTACAATCCACTTCGCTTCATTTGTTCCGTTCATAACATGATATGCCGAATATACTTCAATCAATAAGGCCGGTATTTTACCTATTGTACTGGCAATACTGAAGGAGAGTAATGACATTTTCCCTAGAGCTGCAAATAAAGTCACGATACTTGATGGGATGAAAGGTATCAATCGAAACGATAGAACGAGTAGAAAGGCCTCTATACCTTCTACATAAAGAAGACGCTCTACCTTTGGGTACTTATTTACTTTATCGTGAGTGAACTTTTGAAGGCCTATGCGATAAATATAAAACGAGATAATAGCCCCTAAGGCCTCACCTGCGATCGAAATGATTGTGCCATTTGTTACACCGAAGAGCTGTATATTAATGGCGGTTAAAAAGATGCTAGGAATAACACCTAAAAGACTAATGATGATGTTAATTAAGATACTAAGTGGAATTGCGATTGAATAGTATTCTGTTAAGAAATTTTGAATCGTTTCAGCCATTGTTTAAAATCCTTTATCTTTTTTTGCATTACACCATATTTCGTTTGTATAGGCAAGGGTAAATTTACATAATGTAGAAAAACGTTGATAAGAAGGGGTCTTTATACCTTATATGGGTATTAGGTATATAAAAATGTGGGTATTTTAAAATATTTTAAAAAACACTATAAAAACCTTTTTATAAAAGAGTTTTATAGTTATGTCATCAGTGTTTTCATCTGGGAAATAATCATAAAATATAGGGGGTATATATTATAAAAAGTCGAAAAATAGAGGGTTGATGAAATTGCGCGGGTAAATATGGAAAAATAGATGAAAAAAATGAAAACTGATAGATTTTTTCGTTGTGAAATTGACTTTTAGTGAAGTTACGATAATAATCATGAAAGAGGTGATATGATGAAACGAATAAGTAGTCTTTTCTTGAGTGGTTTATTGGCACTAATGCTGATCTTAAGTGGATGTGCAGGAAAAGAACAAAAAACAGAGAAACAAACAGGGAATCAATCGACATCAGTAGAAAAAATTAATGATAATATTTTAGATGAAATGGAAGGGCCACCTAAAAATGGTCATACGATTGAAAGACATGTAGGCAAATCAGAAGAAGATTTGAAGAATCGCTTGAAGACAGATAAAGTATCAGCAGCAAGTACATACTATAACAAGGAAACAGCAACGAAAGCTGTAAAAGATAGTTTGAAGCAGCATGATAAGGAAATTCAAGACTGGTTAAAAAATTCTAAAGAGGCTCGTCTCGTATTAAATACAACACATTCATTCCCGGTTGGAAAAACGGTAATAAAGAAAAATATGAGTGTAAAAGACAAGTTGGTAAAAACTGTTACTGTTTTAGCAAGAGATAAGTCAGGAGAATTAGGGTTTAAGATTATTACTTCTTATCCATCTGATAAATAAGAAGGGGGAGTACATTATGTATACGACATTACAATACTTTCTTAAATCGTACTGTGCGTTAAGTATTCATGAGGATGAAATAGTAAGCGTGATGGAAGAGTTTATTGAACAAGAAGACGAAGAAATTGTTTTGAAATTACGTGATGAATTAATAAATATGAAGAAAAAGAACGCGTGGGAAGAGGCGTGTGTATTAGCTGCGAAGCAAGGCAATCGTATGTGGTCTTTAGAAGAAACGAAAGACCATCTTGAAACTTTTTTACTATTACTGCAAAAGAAAAAGGCGTGATATAATCACGCCTTTTTCTTTATGCTATTCGGTGGATATTAGCTATTCTTTTGGAGCGCTTTTATATACGCTTTTTGAAATTTGTCCATTTGATATTACTTCCCCGTTTTGTGTTACTTTTTTATACGTAACCGCTGTGATTTTATCACTAGTCCTACTAATTACTTGAGAAGAAACTTCAACATTTTTACCAGTATTTGTACCGAAAATGCGTGTAGTAATACTACCTCCATTTGAAAATGCTTGAATATAAATATGATTGCCCGTATTATTTTTAAATTTTAAATCTGGACCATAATCTGCTACTGCTGCATCTTGCCCAAGTGGTAAATAATTTACCGGCATAGAATGATTGCTTCGAGAAACAATGCCTAAATCTGCCCTTAAAGCTGCGCTGTATAATGTACTACTGACTTGGCAAACTCCTCCGCCTGCACTTTGTATTACTTTACCTTGTGAATATACTGCTGCAGATTTGTAACCATGTGCAGCATCAGTTACGCCAACGCGGCCGTTAAAACTAAACGTTTCATCAGGTGCGACAATAACCCCACTTAAAGTATTGGCTGACTTATTTACGTTAAATGATTGATTTCCGTTACGGCCGGCCATTGGAGTAGAATATTCAGCGATGACTTCTTTAATCCCCATTTTCTGTATGTCTTCTGTAGAGCGTTCTGGTTTTATGAATGTGACTGGCAATGTGACATCTGATTTACCGGTAGTAATAGCTTCGTTTGTTAAACCGTTTAGTTTCCCTTTATCAATTTTTTCTCCGTTTTGGCTTTGACTAACATTTACTGTTGAGCCTTCAATACTGAATTCTGCATTAATAGGATTTTTTAATGTTTCATTATATTTATCTTTTATAAAGGTTTCATAAGCTGTTGCATTTAATTGTGGTGTTAATTTATAGTCACGTTTTAATTCACCGTTTTCAGCTTGCTTACGCATTTTGTAACGATTCATTACGTTTCCTTCTTGTTCTTTAAAGATTTTGTCAATAATATCTTTCTCTTTATAATTTATCCCTAAATCTTTCCATGTGTAAGTTTGTTTATCGTTTTGGAATATGTAGGTAAGGGATTTTTGATCTAATTCAGTTACCTTTTGATTAATAATTGCTTGAATATCTTTCTTATTTTTTCCATCGAGAGAAATACCTTCAAATGTAGTATTCGGTAATGCAGTAGTATCTAATTGATTATTTAATTTGGAGACATATTGATATCCCCCAACACCGCCTACACAAAGTAATATGCCCCCAGCAATTGCAGAACCGATCAGTATTTTACTTAGCTTCATTTATTTCCCCCCAGAAATTTATGTATAAATATATGTATTACATTTTTTGTATAAAAATGATGAAAATAACATTATGTACGTACTAGTATACTATTATTTTCACTATGTGTGTAATGTTTTCATAAAAAATGTTACACCGCTGTAATAATTGTCACTTCTTGTCACAATGTGTATGAAAAATATGTTGAAAAATATGTTGAAAAATATAATAAAAAGGCTGTCTAGAGAAATCTAGCAGCCTTTTTATTATAATTTTTTATGCTCATTTTTATTCGTAACACCGAGATGTTCTTGTAGTTTTGTCGAAATATTATTGACGCTTTTTTCATTTGGAACGTAATAATAAATACCGCCTATATATTTATCTGTACCTTCTACTTGCATTTTTTCCATCTTTAAATTTGAATCCATTGAATTTTTTGTAATTGTCATCATATCATCAAAAGTTAAATTGGTTTTTAAGTCTTTATCGACAGCGTCTAGTAGGCCTCCGATTTTATTAATGGAATTAAGAGATAGTGCCTTTTCAGCAATGGCCTCTAATACAAGCTGTTGGCGTTGACCACGCATATAATCACTATCGATATGACGAGTTCTAGCCAGTGCCAGTGCCTCTTCTCCATTTAAATGTTGACGTCCTTTTTTTAGATGAATTGCATCTGCTTCATCTTTACTATTTTGCTCTGTGAACTCAACTGGAACGTCTACAGTAATACCACCAAGGGAATCAACAATTTTAATAAATGATTTAAAGTTGAATTTTACATAGTAGTCAACTGGAACATCTAAAAAGTTCTCTACCGTATCAATTGTGCTGTCTACACCACCGAATACGTGCGCATGTGTGATTTTATCGTATTTATCACGTGATTTAATGTAGACGCGTGAGTCACGTGGAATGCTTACAAGTTTAACGGATTTATCGTTTTTATTAATTGTTGCAAGTAATAACGCATCTGTTCGAGTTGCTTTTCCATAACCTTTTTCCCTAATATCACTTTCATCAACACCCATAATTAGTACAGAAATGTTGTCGGTCATAGGTTTAACAGCTTTTTCACGTTTACTGGACTTATCTCCTCGACCTAGTTCAGCATAAGCATTATTTAAGACGGACTTTGCTTTACTGTATATATGGAAGGAGTAGCCTCCTGCTCCAAGTGCTACAATTAGTAATGGAATAAGAAGGAACCAAAGTAGGCGTTTTTTCTTTGAGCGTCCTTTTCTGGCTCGCGTATTGTTGTTCGGGTCGGATTTCATCATTTTTTCTCCTTTAAAACTATCGAAGTATATACATTTAGAAGTGTATTCAAACACATAAAAAATATTTTACGCTAAATAAAAGCGATTGTACATGTATAAAAAATAGATGTCTTGATTATTTATCCCGCATTAACGGGCAGTAAAACTCCCACCTCAAAGTCCAGCGAACGCAAGGAAGTTAGGTGGGAGTTAACTGCCCGTAAAAGCCCGATTGGTGAAGGCTAATACTCAGAGGGGGATAGCCCCTCTGAGTAAAGTTTCACTTTATAAGACATCTATTCGTTATTGTATACAAAAGATAGGGATAAGAAAATGATAAAATTTTACCTAATTACAACATAATGCTTACGATAATTGCGGATAAAATGCTAACGAGAGTAGCTCCATATAGTAATTTAAGGCCAAACCTCGCAACAACGTTTCCTTGTTCTTCGTTTAGTCCTTTTACCGCACCTGAAATAATACCAATGGAAGAAAAATTGGCAAAAGACACAAGGAAAACAGAAATAATCCCAACTGTACGGGGAGAAAGGCTATTAGAAATTTTACTAAGGTCCATCATTGCGACAAATTCATTCGTTACAAGCTTCGTTGCCATAATGCTGCCAGCTGCGACAATTTCAGAACTTGGTACACCGATAAGGAATGCGATAGGTGCAAATACATAGCCGATTAATTGTTGGAACGTAATACCGAATATAATGAGGAACAGGTCATTAATACAACTAATTAATGCGACAAATCCGATGAGCATAGCGCCGACAACAATGGCTACACGAAAACCATCAAGAATGTATTCTCCAAGCATTTCAAAAAAGCTTTGTTTTTCACCTTTGATTTCTAAAATATCTTCGTCATCTTTAACGTCGTAAGGGTTAATGATGAGTACGATAATAAAACCGCTAAATAAATTGAGAACGAGTGCAGTTACTACATATTTAGGTTCAATCATTGTCATATAGGCACCTACGATAGACATAGATACGGTTGACATAGCAGAGGCACAAAGTGTATAAAGACGGTGTTTTGGAATTTGAGCTAATTGCTTTTTCACTGTAATAAAAACTTCTGATTGACCGACAATGGCAGAGGCAATAGCATTGTAAGATTCTAATTTCCCAAGACCATTTATTTTACTAAGAAAGTACCCGATCCAATGAATAAAAAATGGTAGTATTTTGAAATGTTGTAATATACCAATTAAAACAGAAATAAAGACGATTGGTAATAATACAGTAAGGAAAAATGGCATTTCACCTTTATTTGCAATACCACCAAATACGAAATTTATTCCATCAGCAGCATACTCGAGTAGCTTTGTAAACAGACTGGAAATGACAAGAATAAGTATGAGACCGATTTCTGTATTTAATAATAGGTAGGTTAAAATTAACTGTATAATAAGCATGATGAAAATTGGTTTAAACTTAATATGTTTCTTATTGTTGCTAGCAATATAAGCGAGTAAGAAAACAACAATTAGTCCGACGAAAAAAGTAATGAATTTCATGATAAGCCCCCTAAAAGAGATATTCTGCTATATATGTTTTTCATTTCAAGGGAGAATATGCATCTTTGGTAAAGAAAGGAATAGAGAGAGTATGAATATATGTAGAGTGCATCACGTTGCAATTATTTGTTCGAATTATGAGAGGTCAAAGAATTTTTATACTAGAATATTAGGGTTTAAAGAGATAAATGAAGTATATAGAAAGGAACGAGATTCTTATAAATTAGATTTATGTGTAGGAGAAGAGTATCAAATCGAATTATTTTCATTTCCAAATCCGCCTGAGCGCAAAAGTTTTCCAGAAGCAGCCGGTCTTAGACATTTAGCATTTGCTGTTACAAATATAGAAGAAGCTGTGAAGCATTTAAACCAATGTGGTGTTAAGACAGAACCAATCCGTATTGATGAAATAACGGGGAAGAAATTCGTCTTTTTCCAAGACCCTGATGGTTTACCTTTAGAATTGTATGAGGTTTGAAAATTGGTGGATTTTATATAGAGTTGCTTTCCAATAATTGAAGAAACTAAAGTGAAACTTCTTTTTAAAAGGAGGTGTAACTTTAGCTAAGAGAGCTAAAGAGCATATGTGGATATTTTAAAATTATTGATGGTAGTCATTCTTATTGGGTTAACAGCATTTTTTGTGGCTGTTGAATTTGCAATTATTAAGGTACGTAGCAGTCGTATTGATCAACTCGTTAGTGAAAAAAGACGAGGTGCACTGGCAGCTAAAAAGGTAACTTCAAATTTAGACGAGTATTTATCGGCCTGTCAGCTAGGTATTACAATTACTGCTTTAGGGCTCGGGTGGTTAGGGGAACCAACTATTAAACATTTACTCGAGCCGTTGTTTTTAAAATTACAATTCTCACCTGCAATTTCCAGTACAGTTTCATTTATTATTGCCTTTGCAGTAATTACATTTTTACATGTTGTCATTGGGGAACTTGCTCCAAAGACATTTGCTATACAAAAAGCAGAACAAGTTAGCTTATTGTTATCGAAACCACTTATTTATTTTTACCGAGTTATGTACCCGTTTATTTGGGCTTTAAATGGTTCAGCGAGGGTTGTAACTGGTTTATTCGGATTACATCCAGCATCTGAACATGAAGTAGCTCATTCAGAAGAAGAATTAAGGTTAATCTTATCTGAGAGCTATGAGAGCGGAGAGATTAACCAAAGGGAATTTAAATATGTAAATAATATTTTTGAATTTGATAATAGAGTAGCAAAAGAAATTATGGTACCTCGTACGGAAGTTGTAGGCTTATATGAGGACGAACCATTTGAAACACATATTAAAGTCATCGCACAAGAAAAGTACACGAGATATCCTGTATTTGGTGAAGATAAAGATGAAATTATTGGGATGGTAAATGTAAAAGATTTATTTATTCGTTATATGGATGGTAATCGGGACGAGGAGTGCTCAATTATGCCATATACAAGGCCAGTTATTGAAGTGCTAGAAAATATTCCAATTCATGATTTACTGTTACAAATGCAAAGAAAACACATTCCATTAGCTGTATTATATGATGAATATGGTGGTACAGCAGGGATTGTTACACTAGAAGATATTTTAGAAGAAATTGTTGGAGAAATTCGAGATGAATACGATGAAGATGAGAATCCACCTATAGAGCATGTAAGTGAAGGATATAAAATCGTAGAGGGAAAAGTGCTTATTAGTGAAGTAAATGATTTGCTTGGCATACATTTAATTGCTGATGATGTAGATACAATTGGTGGCTGGATTATGGTACAAAAACAAATCGTTGCTGAAGGAGATGTTATTGAGAAACACGGTTTTTATTTTAAAGTCCTTGAAAAGGATATGCATCAAATTAAACGAGTGGAAATAAGGAAAGTAGAAGAATGATTTTCTATAAACTTTAATAAAAAGGATATACAGAAAAATAAATGTTTGCGCTTTCAAAAAAGGTGCTATATAGTGAAGGTGGATACTGAAAAATTCTTCTGAATGATACTCGTGTTTTTAGAGGGCGGATTTTTTGGATAAGGATTTAGAATGAAAAAGTATAGGTGATAAAAATGATAGCAACGAAGGATATACGTATAGAAAAAGATTTTTTAGGTGAAAAAGAAGTACCAAGTGCAGCTTATTATGGTGTACAAACATTACGTGCCGTAGAAAACTTCCCAATTACAGGATACCGCATTCATCCATCACTCATTACAGCAATGGCAATTGTGAAAAAAGCAGCGGCACTTGCGAATATAGATACTGGTTACTTAGCTAAAGACATTGGACATGAAATTGCAGAAGCAGCGCAAGAAATTGTTGATGGAAAGTTTCATGATCAATTTATCGTGGATCCTATTCAAGGCGGAGCCGGAACTTCTATTAATATGAATACAAATGAAGTAATTGCGAATAGAGCGTTAGAGCGTATGGGATATGAAAAAGGGGAATATGCGAAAATTAGCCCAAACACTCATGTGAACATGGCCCAATCAACGAACGATGCGTTTCCAACAGGGATTCATATTGCAACTCTTATGATGTTAGAAGAGCTTCTTATTACAATGGAAGAACTTCATTCTGCTTTTCGTAAAAAAGCAAAAGAGTTTGATCACGTTATTAAAATGGGACGCACACATTTACAAGATGCAGTTCCAATTCGCCTTGGACAAGAATTTGAAGCGTATAGCCGAGTACTTGAGCGTGATATAAAAAGAATTAAACAGTCTCGTCAACATTTATATGAAGTGAATATGGGGGCGACAGCTGTTGGTACAGGATTAAATGCAAATCCTACGTATATTGAACAAGTGGTAAAACATTTAAGAACGTTTAGTGGATTCCCACTTGTTGGTGCAGAGCATTTAGTTGATGCAACGCAAAATACAGATGCATACACAGAAGTATCTGCAGCGCTTAAAGTATGTATGATGAACATGTCTAAAATTGCAAACGATCTTCGTATTATGGCGTCTGGTCCACGTGTTGGGTTAGCTGAAATTCAATTGCCAGCACGTCAGCCAGGTTCATCCATTATGCCAGGAAAAGTAAATCCAGTTATGGCAGAAGTAATTAACCAAGTCGCATTCCAAGTAATCGGAAACGATCATACAATTTGCTTAGCGTCAGAAGCAGGACAATTAGAGTTAAACGTAATGGAGCCTGTGCTTGTATTTAATTTAATTCAATCTATAAGCATTATGAATAATGGATTCCGTGTATTCCGTGAATATTGTATTGAAGGAATTACAGCAAATGAAGAATTGCTGAAGCAATATGTTGAGAAAAGTGTTGGAATTATTACAGCAGTTAATCCTCATATTGGTTATGAAGCAGCATCTCGTATTGCACGTGAAGCAATTGAAACAGGAAAATCTGTTAGGGAGTTATGTTTAGAACATGGTGTACTGACAGAAGAGGAATTGGATATTATTTTAGATCCATTCGAAATGACTCATCCTGAAATTGCTGGAGCTTCTTTATTAAAAAATAAAAAAATATAATGTGAAAAACACCGATCCATTTGGATCGGTGTTTTATTTTTAAAAGATATTAAACACAGCGTTTAATTGAAGTAAGCTAATAACAGCTAAGAAGATTAAACTGTATTTCATTGCTGTTTTAAATAGAGCAGATTCTTTACCAACTAGTCCAACTGCGGCACAAGCAACTGCTACAGATTGTGGTGAAACCATTTTTGCCATTGTACCACCTACCACGTTTAAGGCAACGAGTGTAGAAGGAACGATGTTTAATTGGTCTGCTGTTACTGCTTGCAGTGGTGCGAATAAAGAACCACTTGAAACTACTGAACCTGTAATGAATACGCCAATCCATCCTAAGATTGGAGAAAGAATTGGGAATGCATTACCAGTAGATGAGAATGCAAGTCCAAGTGTAGATGACATACCAGAGTAGTTCTCTACGTAAGCTAAAGCGATAACGCTACAAATTGTATATACTGGAGCTTTTAATTCTTTCATTGTTTCAATCATTAATTCTTTAACCATTTTACCTTTTACGCGGTAAACGATAAGTGAAACGATAATTGCTAGTACAATCGCAGTAGTTGTAGAAGAAAATACATCAAATTTGAAAACAGCTGCGAAAGGTGTATCAGCTTTTGTAATTGGTGTAGTTTTCATAACAGCATTATGAAGACCAGGGAACTGAATGTTAAATACTAAGTTTGCTAACGCACCATCTGGAGCAAATAAAGCTTTAATTGGTTTTAAATTAAAGATTGTTACAAATGCAGTTAAGAATACGAATGGAGACCAAGCATATAAAATTTGATTGAATGTATGTGATACTTTAGTTTCTTGTTTTTCTTCTTTAGTAGAAGATTTTGGTTGCCAAACACGTAAGAATAATGCAAGAGCAATCATACTTACAACGGCTGCGAAAATATTAGTAAGTTCTGCACCTAAGAAGTAAGTTACAGCGAATTGAGTAATAGCGAAAGAAACACCACTTACAAGAATACCTTGCCAAGTTTCTTTAATACCTTTAACTCCATCGACCATTGAAACAAGTAAGAAAGGTAAGATAATACTAATGAAAGGTAAAATAAGAACAGTTTGACGACCAATAGTTAATGCGTCAAGTTCAGTTAATTGTGCCGGTACTGTAACTGGAATACCCATAGCACCCATAGCACCACCAGCAATATTAGCTACTAAACAAATACCTGCTGCTTTTAATGGATTAAAGCCCATACCCACAAGTAGTGCAGCTGTAATAGCAACTGGAACCCCTAGACCAGCTGCGCCTTCTAAGAAAGCACCGAAAGAATAAGCAATTAATAATACTTGTAAACGTTGATCATTTGTAATGCTTGAAATACTATCGCGAATAATATTGAACTGCTCTGTTTTAACAGTTAATTTGTAAAGGAAAATTGCGGCAATAACGATAGTACAAATTGGATAAAATCCAGATAAAACACCGAATCCAGCAGATGCTACAGCTACTGTTGCTGGCATTTTATAAACAAATATTGCAAGAATAATAGCGACAATCACACTGTAAAGACCAGCGATATAACTTTTCATTTTCAGTCCCATTAAACAAATGATGAAGCAGAAAATTGGAAGTGCTGCGATTAGTGCAGATAACCAAATATTGTTTAATGGATCATAAATTTGTGTCCAAGTACTCATAATAATGACAACTCCTATCTATTATATGTGAATAAATTCACATTATTTGTGAAACTATTCACAATCAACTTACATGCTTAGTATATTCTCCTTCAACACTATTGTCAACGTAAAAAAGTATAATTATTCCATAATAGTGTTAAAAGAAAAGCTTTGTTCATAAAGTAGACAAAAAAACACACTCAAATGAATTTAAGTGTGCTGTATAAATTATTTGCATATTATTTTGCTTATTCAGATGGCATGTTCCCTATAGGTGTATATTAGATGCCGTCTCTTATCCCGCATTAACGGGCAGTAAGACCCACACCTCAAAATTCAGCGGAAGCAAAGAAGTTAGGTGGGGATCGGGCTGCCAGTAAACGCCCGGTTGGTGAGGGCTGATAATCAGTGGGGATGAACAAAAACCCTACTGATTAAAGTTTGATATATGCACTTATCTGTCCTGTTTGATTTAGTGAGAGAGGAACGGTCAGTGGATTTAATAGGAAGTTTTTCACAACAATTCAACCGCTTGCAATACGAATAAAAAATAAGAAACAAATTTTTAATACCATATCATCTCTTTTTACTGAAAATTCCTTTTAGCGTAACAAAGAGGTTAAGTATAGTTCAACTACATTACGATAGGTTATCAATTATAGACGATATTTTACAATACCGTTACTGTGCATTTCAATGAGGTGAAAATATAACAAAAAGCCTGATAAAACAACGTTTGTAAGCAAAGTATTCGTAGGCCATTATTTTGCTTTTTCGTTATATCATATAGTATAATATTCAAAATCAGCAAGGATTTTTTCCTGAATTTTTGCTGATGAAGATGGAAAAAATTTTCGGCTTTATAGGTTGATAAAGTTATGTCGTAACAGGAAATATAAGAACAGATATATAAATAAATAAAAAGAACATAAAAACGCAAATAAAAACGAAAATGAGGGGAACTTTATGAACCAAAATCAATTCGAATGTCGTATTTCAGAAGAAGATGTACAAATGTTAAGAGCGTTAGCTCACCCACTTCGTCTACGTCTAGTAATGGAACTTATGCAAAGAGGAACATGTAATGTAACACAACTACAGGAAGTATTAGAAATTCCGCAATCAACGGTTTCACAACATTTAACGAAGTTAAAGCAAAATAAAGTAGTGCGCTTTGAAAGACGAGGATTAGAAGTGTATTATCAAATCCATAATGATAAAGTAAGTGCGGTAGTAAAAACATTATTTTCTTAAAATTTGAATATTATGGAAAAAGACGTGTAGAATATACGTCTTTTTTTATTTGTCAGAAAGGTAGCGAGAGAGTAAATATTAGCATGTGAGGTAGAAATGACTATTAATCAATATGCTGCCTTACCGAATATATTCTAAAAGGAAAAGAAAAAATAGAAAGGAGTGTAGTAAGCAAAAGGAGGGATAGTAGTATGGATGTGAAACGTGTGAAACAAATCTTATCTTCTTCAAGTAGAATTGACGTTACATATGAGGGCGTACCAGTATGGATTGAGAGCTGTGATGAGCAGAAGGGGAGTGCTCAAGTGTATGATGTATCTAATCCTGGTGAGAGCGTTCATGTGGACGTGACAGCTTTAGAGGAGAAATAATAAAAAAGACGCTTCTAATTTTAGAAGCGTCTTTTTGTTATTCCATCATATGTGCAATTTTCTTAGAGAACATAAGAAGTACTAAGCCCAGTACAATTACGATAATACCGATGCTTGCGAATACTTCTAAATATCCTAAAGATTGAGTGAAAGCGGCTAATTGTCCTGCTAATAAGTTTGCGAAGCCAGTACCAGCTAACCATACACCCATTAATAATGATGCTAGTTTAACAGGAGCGATTGCACTTACCATAGATAATCCGATTGGTGATAAGAATAACTCACCGATTGTGTGGAACATGTAAGTGAATACAATGAATAGTAAGTTTGCTTTCATTGTAATGTTACCTTCATCGCTACCAGTTTTTAAAACAGCTAAAGTTAGAACTAAATATCCAATCCCTAGTAAAATCATACCTAATGCCATTTTTGTTGGGATTTTCAAATCACCATTTTTTGTTTTTGAAAGCTTAATCCATAACGCAGAAACAGGTAATGCTAGTAAGATAATGAATAGTGGGTTTACAGATTGGAACCAAGGTGTTGGAATTGTAAATCCACCAATTGTACGATCTACGAACTTATCTGTGTAAAGTGTTAAAGAGCTACCAGCTTGTTCAAATCCTGCCCAGAAGAATACAACGAAACAAGTTAAAATTAAAATTGCAACAGTACGTTTTTTCTCTTGTGGTGTTAAAGGTTTTTTCTCAACAGCTTTTGCATTTTGTTCTTTAGATTTTTTACCCACAACTGTTGTTCCAGCTGATCCTAAGTAACGAGGTGCTAATAAGTTAAATGCAATTTGTCCAATAATCATACCGATACAAGCTGTTAAGAAACCGTATCTATAATCTGCGAAGTAACCGCAAATGAATGGAGCGATAAGAGCTCCTAAGTTAATCCCCATGTAGAAGATAGTGAAGGCACTATCACGACGAGAATCGTTGTCACTATATAATTGACCTAATAAAGTCGAAATATTCGGTTTGAAGAATCCGTTACCGATAACTAATAATCCTAATCCTAAAAATAGTCCAGTTTTCGTATTCATTGAAAATAGTACGAAGTTACCAATTGCCATGATGATACCACCAATAGTAATGGCATGTCGCTTCGTAATGAAATGGTCAGTTAACCAACCACCAATAATAGGTGTGAAATATACAAGCATTGTGAAAATACCGTAAATTTGAACTGCAACTGCTTTATCAAATCCTAAACCGCCGCTTACTAAGCTCGTTGTTAAATAAAGAACTAATAAGCCACGCATTCCGTAATAACTAAATCTTTCCCATGCCTCTGTAAAGAACAACAAGTATAACCCTGGTGGATGTTTTTTTGGTGATTGTTGCTCTCCAGCTTTGTCTAATTTTAAAGCTGCATCCATGTTTGTTTCCCCCTAATCCTGTATAACGGATATTTATGTAATCATTTTAATTTACAAAATATTTAGAAGTCAATAGAATTATATGGAAATAGAAAGAAAATTTCTGAAAAAGTTCTATTTTTCTTCGACCGTTACTGTATTTTGCCCTGAAAACAAGATGATAAGCGTTTTCAAATGTAATAATTGAATTCTAAAAGAAAATAAAATAGTGATTAATCAGAAAATTTAGATTAAAATATTTATTCTGATATAAAGAAAATATATTCTATTTACTTTCTAAATATAACATATTGGGAATAAAAATACAAAACGAAATAATGTGACATTTAAGTGAATTGAAAAATAACCAGCTCCATAGAAGGGAGCTGGTTAAGGAAATATTATTTAACAAAGCGTTTTTCGATGTCATCTAATAGTAGGTTAGCGGCCATTACGCCACCAGCTGTATTCCAAATAACGTCATCAACTTTGTATGCTTTACCATTTTTTACTGCATTTAAATTTTTAAATAGCGGATCATTAATATATTCTTTTTCTAATTCAGATCCTTTTTTCTCATTTCCTTTATCGAATGTGAAGTAGAATAATACGTCACCATCCATTGCAGAAATACGCTCTTTAGATACGTTACGCTCTGCAAAATCATCTTTGTTTTGATCTCCAGGACGTTTAAATCCAAGTTCTTTTAAAATAACACCAGAGAATGTATCACCATGATAAATACGAACATCACCAGGCATGAAACGAACCATAGAGATTTCTTGATTTACTTTATCGCCAAGTTTGCCTTTTAAATCTTTCATACGTGATTCGTAATCAGCTACAACTTTTTGACCTTCTTTTTCTTTATTTAATGCTTTTGCATAAAATTTGAAGTTATCTTTCCATTCACCACGTAATGTTTCTGAGAACACAGTAGGTGCAATTGCTTTTAGTTGTTCGTACACTTTTTCGTGACGCATTTTGTTACCGATAATTAAGTCTGGTTTTAAAGAAGCAATTGTTTCAACGTTAACTTGTCCTTCATCACCAACAACTTTTACATCTTTCATTTTATCCTTAATATGTGGATACCATGGGTCACCAGTCCAAGACTTTACAGCACCAACTGGTTTCACACCTAATTCAAGTAAAGCTTCAGTTCCTTCATTTGTTAAGATAACTACACGTTTTGGATTAGCAGGAACTTCTGTTTTACCCATTGCATGTTCTACAGTAACCACTTCTTTTTTATTATCTTCTTTTGTAGATTCTTCTTTGTTACTTGATTTTCCACAAGCGCTTAAAAGCATTGAAAATGCTAGTAAAAATACAAATACTGTAAACGATTTCTTCCGCATGAAATTCATTATGTACCCCCTACATGTTGAGAATATTTTTCAATAGCAAGCATGATATTAAGCCTTTATCTTTTAATTGTCAATATATATGGGTGAAAATAATTCTCATTTCCGTTGACAATAAGAATTAAGTTGAAATACACTAACAACGTATCATTATACATTGAAGGGGAAACGCTGCATGTTATTAAAAACAAATCGAGCAAAAGGGATTGGATTATTTGTTGGAATCATTGCAGTCGTTATTTGTATTTGGGGAAGTATTATTTTCGGATATACAAATACGAGTTGGAAACTAGCATTGGATGCTTTTTTCCATTTTAACGGTTCCAATGAACATATTATTATTCAAAATGTACGTCTGCCTAGGGCGTTAATTGCAGCTAGTGTTGGTGCTAGTTTAGCCATTGCTGGTTGTCTTATGCAAACTTTAACTAAGAATCCACTTGCTTCTCCAGATTTTATTGGATTAAATTCAGGTGCTGCGTTCTTCATAGTTGTAGCAATTGTAATCTTTTCAGTAACATCATTATCAGCTTTCACATGGATCGCCTTTTTAGGAGCGGCGGTTGCAGCTGTGCTTGTATTTGCTTCTAGTTCTTTAGGAAAAGAAGGGACTACTCCTCTTAAGTTAACGTTAGCAGGGGTCGCAATTAGTGCGTTATTTTCATCATTAACACAAGGATTACTTGTGTTAAATGAAAAAGCACTTGAAGAGGTATTATTTTGGCTTGCTGGATCTGTGCAAGGGCGAAAGTTAGAAATTTTACAATCTGTATTCCCATATTTATTAATAGGATGGATTGCATCTCTTATTATGGCAGGAAAAGTAAATACATTGATGATGGGAGAAGACGTCGCGAAAGGACTTGGACAACGAACAATTTTAATGAAATCATTCGTGTTACTTATTATTGTACTGTTGTCTGGTGGTTCAGTTGCGGTTGCTGGCCCAATTGGATTTATTGGGATTATTACTCCGCATTTTGCTAGATTTCTTGTTGGAGTTGACCACAGATGGAGAGTGCCTTATAGCGGATTGTTAGGTGCAATACTACTAATATTGGCTGATATAGCAGCAAGATATGTCATTATGCCACAAGAAGTACCAGTAGGAGTTATGACAGCATTTATTGGAGCACCGTTCTTTATTTATATTGCACGTAAGAGAGGGCTTAGCAAATGAAGAAATATATTCCGTTTCGTATAGGAAAAGGCGAGCTCTCGTTTTTAATGTATAAACGAGCTTGTCTCGTCTTGTTAAGTTTACTACTTGTTTTAATAGGATTATTCTTTGCGAGCGCAGGTATGGGAGACATGAAAATTGCTCCTTATGACGTATGGCAAGCAATTACCGGAAATGGCGATGCGATGTCAAACATGGTTGTAAATAAGTTTCGTATGCCGCGTATTTTAATTGCTATCCTCGTAGGAATTGCGCTCGCGGTAGCGGGCTGTATTTTACAAGGGCTTGTTCGAAATCCACTTGCTTCTCCTGATATCATCGGGATTACGGGCGGGGCAAGTGTTGCAGTTGTATTATTTTTAGCGCTATTTAGTGATAAAAATAATGCACTAACGGTAAGTATTCATTATATGCCGCTCGCAGCTTTTGCAGGAGCAACGATTGTAGCGGTTTTTGTATACTTATTTGCATGGCAAAATGATGGATTATCACCAATTAGTCTCGTTTTAATTGGTGTTGGATTCTGGGCATTAACGAAGGCTGCGACAACATTATTTATGTTGCTAGCACCAATTTATCAAGCGAGCCAAGCAAATGTATGGATTACGGGTACCGTTTATGGCTCTTCTTGGCAAAATGTTATGGTACTTGCGCCTTGGGTTCTCATTTTAACAGTAATATCATTTATCGCAGCTAGGCATTTAAATGCACAAGAGCTAGGGGATGATATAGCGGTAGGACTTGGGGTTCCTTTAACGAAGTCGCGTGTATTTATGCTATTACTTAGTACAGCTTTAATTGGTGGTGCGGTAGCTTTTGCCGGAGGGATTGGATTTGTCGGTTTAATGGCACCTCATATTTCACGAAGATTGGTTGGTTCTTTATACGGTGCATTACTCCCAGTTGCAGCTATTGTCGGTGCAATTCTAGTACTTGCTGCAGATTTAATAGGGCGTACAATTTTCACGCCACTTGAAATTCCAGCAGGGGTATTTACATCAGCAATTGGTGCACCTTATTTTATTTATTTACTTTATAAAAGTCGGAATTCATAAAGGGAGATGAATATGCAAAAAGCATTGGAGACGAAACGCTTGACGTTGTCTTATGGTGAAACAAGTATTATTGATGAGTTGAATTTAGAAATTCCAAAAGGCGAAATTACAATCTTTATCGGCTCTAACGGTTGCGGGAAATCAACTTTATTACGTTCACTAGCTAGATTATTAAAACCAACAACTGGTGATATTTTGTTAGATAATCAAGCCATTCAAAGTATGCAAACGAAGCAAATCGCTCGTCAAATGGCGATTTTACCGCAAGGACCACAAGCACCAGAAGGACTTACAGTATTACAACTTGTAAAGCAAGGGCGTTATCCATACCAAACATGGCTGAAGCAATGGTCAGAAAAAGATGAGGAAATGGTACAGAAAGCACTTGCAGCGACAGGTATGACAGAATTTGCTGAGCGTGATGTGCATGCTCTTTCAGGTGGGCAACGTCAACGTGCTTGGATCGCAATGACACTTGCACAAGATACAGATATCATTTTACTGGATGAGCCCACTACATACTTAGATATGACTCACCAAATTGAAGTGCTGGATTTATTATTCGAATTAAATGAAACAGAACAAAGAACAATTGTTATGGTATTACATGATCTAAATTTAGCATGCCGCTATGCAGATAACATTGTAGCAATTCAAGATAAACAAATATATGCACAAGGTAAACCTGAAGAAGTGGTAGATGAGAAACTAGTACGTGATGTATTCCGAATGGAGTGTCAAATTAGTACGGATCCGTTGTTTGGAACACCGCTTTGTATCCCGCATGGAAGAGGAAGACGTGTAGTTAAAGAAGTTGCTCAGGCGATAAGATAAAAAAACGATGAGTGATTCATCGTTTTTTTTTTATTTGGTACAAGAAAATAAGAGGAAGAGAGGAATTCGTAAGCGACGTTTATACTCTTCTTCATTTTGAAAATAGATTGGATTTGGTGTAGCTTCTTTTAATGATGTAATGGTAAATCCAGCTTGCTGTAATAATGTGAAATACTCTTCCGTTGTACGATGATATTTAATAACTTCTTGGTCAATCCATGGTTCAACCCGTTTGCCTAGTTTAAAATAATCATCGACGAGCCAACTCGTTCTTTTACCACTTGTTTGTAAGCTTTCAAATGAAGAAGTAATAACGGGATGTTGAACGCTAAAGGTAAAGGTGCCATTTGTTTTTAAAGTTTGAAACACATTTTGAAAAATGGTATCAAGATGTTCAATATAATGTAAGGCGAGTCTAGATGTTACTAAATCAAAAGTGGAAGAGGGATAGGTATAATCTTTGAGGTTTAAAAAATGAACAGATCCATTTTTATTTTCTAGTTGATTTTTAGCTTTTTCATACATAAGTTCGGAGCCTTCAATGCCAGTGTAAGAGTAGCATCCCTTTTCTAATAATTCCGCACCAAACTTAGCGTCACCACAGCCTAAATCGAGAATTTGTTTTCCTTGCACATGACCAATGAGCTGAAAGAATACTGGTTTTTCAATGGATTCATTTGGGCTATTTTCTCGGTATCTTCGTTTCATATATTGTTCGAAAAATGCTGTGTTATTGTATACATCAGATTCTGTAAATGCCATGTTTGAAACCTCCCAAAATATTTTTTTAATTCTATCAAATATGAAAAGTAAATGATAGATTTATTATAATGAATCATATATAATCTAAAATTGTAAGCGGTTACTTTAAACTATTTTTCTATAATAAATTCTGAAAACGTGTTAAGCTAGTAGAGGGATTATTAGAACTATTAAGACAATAATCCGCTTACATGAACGATGGGAGGCTTCACGATGTCTAGTAAAACACTTGCAAAATTTTTAGAAGAAAATTTAGAGGATTTAAAATCAAAGGGGCTTTATAACGTAATTGATCCGCTTGAGAGTTCAAATGGACCAATCATTACAATTGGCGGAAAAGAATATATTAACTTATCTTCAAACAACTATCTTGGATTAGCAACAGATAGCCGTTTGCAAGAAGCAGCAATTGGTGCAATTCATAAGTACGGTGTTGGGGCAGGAGCTGTTCGTACAATTAACGGTACTTTAGATTTGCATATTAAATTAGAAGAGACAATTGCAAAGTTTAAACATACAGAAGCGGCAATTGCTTACCAATCAGGATTTAACTGTAATATGGCAGCGATTTCAGCTGTTATGGATAAAAATGATGCAATTCTTTCAGACGAATTAAACCATGCTTCTATTATTGATGGTAGTCGTCTATCAAAGGCAAAAATTATTGTTTATAAACATTCTGATATGGAAGATTTACGCCAAAAAGCAATCGCGGCGAAAGAATCGGGTCTTTACAATAAATTAATGGTAATTACAGACGGTGTCTTCTCAATGGATGGAGATGTTGCAAAACTACCAGAAATTGTTGAGATTGCAGAAGAATTAGATTTAATGACATATGTAGACGATGCACACGGTTCAGGTGTACTTGGAAAAGGTGCAGGAACTGTAAAGCACTTCGGTCTATCTGATAAAGTTGATTTCCAAATTGGTACATTATCAAAAGCAATTGGGGTAATTGGTGGATATGTAGCAGGGAAACAAAACTTAATTGACTGGTTAAAAGTTCGTTCACGTCCATTCTTATTCTCTACAGCATTAACACCAGCTGATGCAGCAGCTTGCATGAGATCAATTGAAATCTTAATGGAAAGCACAGAGTTACATGATCGTTTATGGGAAAATGGCCGCTACTTAAAACAAGGATTAAAAGAACTTGGCTTTAACATTGGGGAAAGTGAAACGCCAATTACACCTTGTATTATTGGGGACGAGGTGTTAACACAAGAATTTAGTAAGCGTCTAAATGAAGAAGGTGTATACGCAAAATCTATTGTGTTCCCAACTGTAGCAAAAGGAAAAGGTCGTGTTCGTAATATGCCTACAGCAGCTCATACGAAAGAAATGTTAGATGAAGCAATTCGTAAGTATGAAAAAGTAGGAAAAGAAATGGGCATCATTTAAGTAAGGGCATCTTTTGAATAGCTTGCAAATGAGGAGTGGGGAAAATGAAAAAAATTCTAGTAACCGGTTCTTTAGGGCAAATTGGTTCTGAACTAGTAATGAAACTTCGTGATGTATACGGCGCATCAAATGTTATTGCAACAGATATTCGTGAAACAGATAGTGAAGTAGTAAAGTCTGGTCCGTTTGAAACGTTAGATGTAACAGATGGACAAAAATTACATGATATTGCAAAGCATAATGAAGTAGATACAATTATTCATTTAGCAGCTTTACTTTCAGCAACAGCAGAAAAAAATCCGTTATTCGCATGGAACTTAAATATGGGCGGACTTGTAAATGCATTAGAAGCAGCTCGTGAATTAAACTGTAAGTTCTTCACGCCAAGTTCGATCGGTGCATTCGGTCCATCGACGCCAAAAGATAATACACCGCAAGATACAATTCAGCGTCCTACTACGATGTATGGGGTAAACAAAGTAGCAGGAGAATTACTATGTGATTATTATCATCAAAAGTTTGGCGTAGATACGCGCGGTGTCCGTTTCCCAGGTTTAATTTCTTACGTAGCTCCTCCAGGAGGCGGAACGACTGATTATGCAGTTGAAATTTATTATGAGGCGATTAAAAAAGGTGCATACACCTCATACATTGCTGAAGGAACGTACATGGACATGATGTATATGCCTGATGCTTTACAAGCGATCATTTCATTAATGGAAGCTGATCCAAGTAAGCTAGTGCATAGAAATGCATTTAACATTACGGCAATGAGTTTTGAGCCAGAGCAAATTGCAGCATCAATTCGTAAACACATTCCGACGTTTACAATGGATTATGCAGTAGATTCAGCTCGTCAAACAATCGCTGATAGTTGGCCAAACTCTATTGACGCAACTGCAGCAATGAAAGAGTGGGGCTTTAAAGCAGAATACGATTTAGACAAAATGACAACGGACATGTTGGCTAAGTTAAAAAAAAAGCTCACAGCTGAGTTAGTGATGAATTAATAGGAAGAGTCGATTCTTAGGAATCGGCTCTTCATTATTTTTGGGAGGAGAGAAGTCTTATGCAAAGAGTAGATGTCGTATACGCACTAATACATGACGAGGAAACAGATAAAATATTAATGGTACATAATGCAGAACAAAACGTTTGGTCATTGCCAGGTGGGGCTGTGGAAAAAGGTGAAATATTAGAGGAAGCACTAATAAGAGAAGTGAAAGAAGAGACAGGTTTAATTGCTACGTTAGGTGGACTTGTTGCGATCAATGAAAAATTCTTTGAGGAATCAGGGAATCATGCACTATTTTTTACATTCCGAGCGAATGTAGTAAAAGGTGAACTTATTGCGGAAGATGAAGGTGAAATTTCTGCAATAGAGTGGGTGGATCGAACAATTGCGAATGAGCGCTTCCCATACTATGACGGAGGATTTGAATCCTTATTAGAAGTAGCCATTCCATATAAGTTTCAACCAGAAACAAAGTAATTGAATGAAAAAACAGGAGCCACAAGGCTCCTATCTTCTATTCAATCGTCTTCAGTAATAATTTTTTCAGTAATGGTTTAATCTTCAATCGTAAATCTTCAGCATGATTTGCAACTAAGAAGTGATGGTTATAAATGTTCTTCATCAATTGATAAGTTGCTTCTTTTGCCTCGCCTTCTTCGATGAAGATACCGATTACTTCCATGCCACTTTTACGCGCGAGTTTAACAGCTTCATGCGTATCTAAAATTCCATCTTGTTGATAGTCTAGCGCAGAAGGCTCACCATCTGTGAAGACTAGTAAGAATTTATGTTTCTCAGGTCTTTTTGCAAGCTTTTCAGAAACGATACGAATAATATATCCGTCGCGGTTATCTTCTTCTTCACGAAGTTGCATAATTTCCGGACCAACGTTTGGTAACGTTGAGTTTTTATAATTTACAACTTCATGGATAACGTTCGGCTTATCTTCAGGTTTAGCGCTAGAGGCATCTTCCCAAAATCCGCTAATAGCGTGCGGGATTTTTAAAGATTTTAAAGCTTCATGGAATAGTACAACACTCTTCTTCGTCTCTTCCATTTTGTTATACATAGAACCAGAACAGTCAACTAACAGTTGGAATGCAACATCGAGTTCTTGTGACTCTTGTCCTTTTTTATAAAACATACGCGGTTGTTTTTCGGTATAAATACGAAGGAATTTTTTGCGAAGCCTTCCGTAATATTTATCACTATTCGCATTCGTTTTATTTTCAATCGTTTTTTCGATAATTTTCTTTAATTCTTTTACATCTTTATTGACGACTGATTTGATAGCTTGGTAATCTTTTTTCTCATCGATATTTGCTTTGCGAGCTTCTTTAAATGTATGAGAAGCACCTACATTATACTTACCGTATGCACCGTCGTGCTGGCTAGAAGCGTGTGAAGCTCTTGCTTCTTCTGTATCAGCGCCATCAAAGTTGGATTGTGTACTTTTTTGAGAAGTACCTTGTACAGAACCAAGTGCTTGGTCGCCATCTTCTGATTCACGAGCAGTATCGCCCATCATGTTTGTTTTTGTTCCGCTTTCTAATTCAAAGCGTAAAAAGTTCTCGTTTTCGTTATTTTTATTTTCACGATGCCATGTGGAGAAACTTTCATCCATTTTGTTTTTATTTTCATCGTCATCTATAAGCTGTGTATCATCATTTGCTAAATCTTCGACGCGACAGTTCTTTTCGTCTGCAAGAACAGATAAGTAAAGTGGAGCATGTCCGAAATAGTTGTTAAGCATATCACTTTCAAGAAGCGCCTCTAAGCGATAGCGAATTTTCTCAACGACATACATAATATCTTCTGTATTACGTGCTTGGAATGTTTCATGTAAAATCGCTTCAATTTGCTCAAAATATTCATTATTAAACATTTCATATTTATCGCTCGTTAATGAAAGATAGCATAGGCAAAACAAACGATCACCGTGATAATTACGAACGCGGTTTATTTCATTTTGAGAGCCGAAATAATTGCGGTACATTTCTTTTCGGCGTTTAAAAATATGCTTCGTGCCAGGACGTAAGTTCTTTACGATTTCCTCAACGCGTAAATCTTCTAATAGAACAAATAATTGTGTTAAAAACTTTTTTAGGGGCGATTCTTGCAATTCAATCGCATAAGAACGAATTAAAGTCATGTCCGAGTAATGTTTATTACCAAGTGCTTTTAAGAACACTTCGCTTTTTAATCCGATTACTGTATCTTCTTCTTTTCGATCATCCCAAAAGTGACTAATGACAACTTTCTTTTCAATTTCGTCGTAGTATGCTTTATAGCCATATTCAAGATAGGCATCGTCTTCTTTTAGAAGGGCATACATTAAGTTTTCCATTTGTAGAAACAGCGACGCATCAATTTTTTTGTCACTAAAAATTTGTCTCATAAATTATCCCTCAAAGAAATAACTTTCTGCTAATTCACGGACAGTCATTTGTTCTGTTTCATCATTAAGTTTTGCAATTATGCTTCGTTCAATAGCGCGCATAACAGGAATATATACACCTAAATCACATGCGTCGATAATACCACGAATACTTGCTGCTTCTTCACTTACACGTCCATCGCGAGCTAAAGGCATAAGGTCGCTTGCAAATGCAACAAACTTTTCAATTGTTGCAACATCATTTAATTTTGATTCTGCTAATAATAGTTCTTTTAATGTGTCACCTTGAATGTAAGGAACTTCAATAATAACAAAACGGTTTTTTAATGCTTCATTTAGTTCACTTGTTCCAACGTAACCTTCGTTAATCGCAGCAATTACACGGTATTCTTCATCACCGTATACAACCTCTTGTGTAAATGGGTTTGTGATCATTTTACGGTAATCTAATGCGCCGTGAAGTAGCGGTAAAGTTTCAGGTTTTGCCATATTGATTTCGTCAATATATAGGAAGTGACCGTTCTTCATTGCTTTCATAAGAGGACCGTTAACGAATGAAACTTCAGATGCACCATCTTTCGTTTGTAGTGTGTTGTATCCTAAAATACCTTCTACATCTAAGTCGACAGAGCAGTTAATGCTATGCATTGGTTTTTGAAATAAAGAAGAAAGAGTTTCCGCTAGTACTGTTTTACCACTACCAGTCGGTCCTTTTAATAGAATGTTCTTGCCAAGAAGAAGTGCTGTAATCGCATCTTCGATAATGCTGTTATCAGATGCTTTATATATTTTAGTACCGATTAAATGAGCATTTTCACCAGCTTCTTGTTTATTCTTTTCATGAATCGTAGAAAGCTGCTGTTTTAAATCAGAATGTATATGAAATTGTTCTAACATGTATTTCCCACCTAACATTATTTTCATAAAGTAATACATCTTATGATAACTTGTTTTAATATGGTATGCAAAGAAAAGGAAGGAGGATAAAGGGAAAAGAAAAAGCAATCAAGATGAAGTTGATTGCTTACAGTAAAGGAGAAATGAGCCTCATGAAAGACTCCAATATGCGTTTTTTTATACTTCTTTTTTGGAAAGAGTTCCATTTAATTTCAGTTGAATGTTTAAAATCTTTTTCAAAATCACGTTTAATATCGTGAACTGTTTTTGATTCATAAAGTACGCTAATAATTTCGTAATTCAATTCAAAGCTACGTACATCCATGTTCGCTGTTCCGATAGTTGCAATTGTATCATCAACGAGTACAATTTTTGCATGCATAAAACCATCTTTATAACTGTAAATAGAAGCACCAGCTTTTAAAAGTGGAGTGAAATAGGATTGAGATGCTTGATCACTAATGATGCTATCACTTTTACCTGGATATAAAATCCGTACATCTATTCCGGCAATTGCACTTAAGCGTAATAATGTTAAAGTTTCTTGATCTGGAATAAAGTAGGGTGTAGCGATCCAAATGGATTTTTTTGCAGAGCCCATAACAGCTAATAATGTATTACGAATACTTTTATCATCGGAGCTTGGTCCGCTTGCTACGATTTGAACAGCACCTTCTGCATGTGAAATCTCTTTACCTGGGAAGTATTGTCTATTCATGAATTGATCCCAGGAATAAGTATTTAAACCACTAGAGGCATAGAGCCAGTCTTCTAGAAAGATTGCTTGTAATTTATATAATGCTTTTCCTTCTATTTTTAGATGACTATCACGCCAAACAGGAAATTTCTTTGAACGGCCAAGATATTCATCACCGACATTGAGTCCTCCGGTAAAACCAATTTCTCCATCTACAATAACAATTTTTCGATGGTTACGATAATTGACAGTTTCAAGTAACCAAGCTGAAAAAATAGGGTCAAATTCTACAATTTCAATCCCAGCTTCTTTCATAGGTTGCAAAAATCGTCTTCTTAACGTGTTACTTCCAAGACCATCATAAAGGAAGCGTACAATAACACCATCTTTTGCTTTTTGTATTAAAGCATCTCGAACTTTTGTACCAATTTCATCAGATTTATAAATGTAGTATTGAATATGTATATGATGTTTTGCCTGCTCTATAGCTCGCAAAATTTCTGAAAATGTTTGATCTCCGTTTGTTAAAAGTTTTGTAGTTGTTTTATCTGCGGCAGGACCGCCTCCAAATTTTTGTATGACTTCTGTTAAATGTATGGAACGTTCATTTAGTGGGACTGTGAGTAATAACTCTAGTCTTCTTCCTTCTAATATTTCACGGAATAATTTTCTTTGTTCTTCTGAACGATGGAGATGTTTTTTTCTTCTCCAGCGGCTGCGCCCGAAAATAGCGTATAAAAGCACACCTATAATAGGAAGAAGTGCTAATACTAAAAACCATGCCAATGTGCTTTGTGGAGATCTATTTTCTATAAAGATAACGAATGAAATTCCTACGATTGTGATGGACCATAGAGCACCGACAAATGTATATAACGAAATATACGATGTATTTAATAGGAACAGAACGATAGATACAATTGTAAATATTAATAGTAACTGAACGATAGGCTTCTTCATTTCTATATAATTCCCCTAATCTTTTTTCAATATAGATTTCTTAAATAGAAGATGTAATATGACATCTTTATTATAAGGTGTTTTGCTTTTTTTACAAAATATAGACATTTCACCTATACTTTCCGCATTTGTCCTACATACAGTGTACTATCACATTTTTATCCCACTCTTAATGCATATGAAAATGAAAAAATCGAAAAGGAGCGGAGAAACATGAATTATATAGAAAATAATGGATTGTATTATCGGAATCATCATCATGGAGGACACAATCATGGTGGGCACAATCATAACGGCGGACATCATCACCATGGAGGACACAATCACCATGATCACCATCATCATCACGGAGGCGGATGGGGCTGGGGGGGGAGTTCATGGGGAGGCGGATTTTTCCCTGGAAGCTTTGCAGGAGGAGTGTTAGGTGGACTGACAGCTGGCGCATTAACGGGTGCAGCAAGTGGAGGGTATTATCCAGCGCCATATCCAGTAACTTATCCATCACCATACCCTGTAACGTATCCAATGCCATACCCAGGTTATCAGCAAATACCATATTCGTATTAAACTAAAAAAGAGGCTACCCTCTTTTTTAGTTTAATACGGTATTTATTTATAAAATACTTCCAAAATTAAGGTGAAAATATGTTAATATTTTGTTATTGTAATTCAAAAACATATACATTAATGTAGATTTTCATATTATTATTCGTGAATAGTTATGTAGTATGGTCTAATTTCTATTTTGTTATTAAAGAGTAAAGAGATCAGATGTGAATGGTATTAGTTAGAAACAGGGCTTGGATAGAGCCACTTAAAAGGATTGCAGTATAATAAGGTGCGAAATAATTAGGGAGATGAGAAGCTACTAGTTATAATTGAAACGGTATAATATTGCTTTTTATTACAAATAATATTATGTTATTTTAATCGGTCTATTTAAAAAGATAATTTATGTAATGGGCTAGTATTAGAAAATGAAATATCTCTATTTCTATGAAGAGAAACAGGTTGTGTTTTAGTCAGATAGGAAGCAAGGAGAGATGCGCATGCTAGAACAGAGAGGTCATGCATTATATGACTCTTCATTGCGAGATTTAAAGTTAGCATTAGATGAGTCTTCAATTGTTGCAATTACAGATCGAAAAGGTCTTATTACATATGTAAATGATAAATTTTGTGAAATCTCTAAATACAAAAGAGAAGAATTAATTGGAAAAGATCACCGTATTTTAAATTCAGGACATCATCCGAAAACCTTTTTTCAAAACTTATGGAAACGTATTTTGAATGGGAAAGTATGGACAGGTGAGATTCGGAATCGAGCAAAAGATGGTACATATTATTGGGTCAAAACAACAATTGTTCCATTTTTAAATGAAAAAGGAGAGCCATACCAGTTTATCGCAATTCGAAATGATATTAGTAGTAGAAAAGAAGCAGAACATAGATTGCGGCTAAGTGAAAGTCGTTATAGGGAACTTGCCTATCATGATGCTTTAACCAGTTTGCCGAACCGTTTGCAATTAATAACAACCGTTAATAAATTGATTGCAGATAAAAAAGAATTTGGTATGATTTACTTTGATTTGGACCGTTTTAAATTAGTAAATGATACGTTAGGTCATATGATAGGGGACTTACTTTTAAGCGAAGTCGCTTCACGGTTGCATTATGTACTAGGAGAGAAAGATGTTCTGGCTAGGCTAGGTGGCGACGAATTTGTGCTGTTAACAAAAAATCATAGGCAAGATGATATGAGTCAGTTAGCGACATCTGTGTTGTCATGTTTTCAGGCACCATTTATGTTGGAAGGCCATGAAGTATACATTTCAGCTAGTCTAGGACTTTGTTCTTATCCACAAGACGGACTAGACGTGGAAACGTTATTGAAAAACTCTGACTTAGCTATGTATAGTGCAAAAGAACAAGGTAGAAACGCTGCATGTTTCTTTACAGATGAGCTACGGGCGAAAATAAATCGTAGAATGAAAGTTGAGTTTGCTTTGCAAAAGGCAATTCGTGATGAAGAGTTAGATGTAGCATTGCAGCCTATTATTGATTTGAAAACGAAGAGATATTCTGGTATAGAAGCTTTAGTACGCTGTATGACAGAAGACGGCCCCATTGCACCAAGCGAATTTATCCCGGTAGCTGAAGAGTCTGGACTTATTATAAAGCTAGGAGACTGGGTATTAGAAAAATCGTGCCGATTGTTTAAAACATTGCCAAATTATCAAGAAGGACTAAAGTTATCTGTGAATTTATCTATACAACAATTAATGCAGAAACGTTTTATTTTGTCTGTACGTAGCATTTTAAAGAGAACTGGTTTTCCTCCGAACCGTTTAATATTAGAAATAACGGAAAGCATTGCAGTCCGCCATTTTGATTATATTATTGCTACATTACAAGAATTAAGAAATATGGGTGTTTTAATTGCTTTGGATGATTTCGGAACTGGCTATTCTTCCTTATATTATTTAAAACAACTACCACTGGATATTGTGAAAATTGATCGTAATTTTATTCGTGAATTTCATTATGATCACGCGCAACCAGAACGAACAATTGTAAAATCTGTTATTGAAATTGCTCATAGTTTAAATTTAGCAGTAGTTGCTGAAGGGGTAGAAACAGTAGAGCAAGAGAGTTTGTTACAATCAATGAGCTGTGATTATGTACAGGGATTTTATTATGCGAAACCTTTATCTGTAGGAGAGTTAAAAGAAAAGTTAATTACAGATTTTTAATAAAAAAGAGAAGCCAGCAGCTTCTCTTTATTTAATCCGTTTTTTGTGAGTCTTTCATTAGTACTGGATAAAGAATAAGACCTAATACGAACAATCCAATTCCTAAGAAGAACGTTTTTAAATCAGCAGTTCCCGTTTTGATAACCCAAATTGAGTATACAAATGCTAATGTAGTGATGATCCCGTCCTTTATTCGAGAACCAGGCATTATATCATACGTTTCTCCTGTAATAACCAGTTTGAATTGGTACAGAGTAGAAACTAGGTATGGAATTAAATAGGCTAATGTTGCTACGACAATAGCGAAACTATACGCTTCTGAAACAGTACCAGAAATCGTTGAAAATAAGAAAATTTGCGTCATTACATTTGTAATCAATAATGATTTTGAAGGACTACCTTTTTTATTTGTTTTCCCGAAAAACTTAGGGAAAAGTCCATTCTTTGCTGCCTGGTAAGGTACTTCTGAACTAACAACAATCCAACCAACTGTAGATCCAAATAAAGATATAAGAGCGAGTAAAGCCATGATATATGCGCCTTTATTTCCAATTGCTAAATTTAATGCGTCTACTAATGGTTTTTGAGACTCTTTTAAAGCATCTTGCGGAAGAGCTCCCATTGTAAGTAAAGTAATTGACATGTAAATAAGAAGAGCGATAATTAATCCGAAAATCGTAGCTTTTTTTACATCGCGCTGTGATTTTGCACGATTAGAAAGCATAACTGCTGATTCAATACCGATAAATGCCCAGAGTGTTGCAATAGCAGCTGAATTGATTTGTCCACCTAACGAGATGGATTGTCCTGCTTCATTCATAAAGGTTTGACCGTCTCCGAAATTAGAGGCATTGAAAATGAATAATGTAATTACAATAAACATTGTAAATCCGATAATTTTTGCAATGGTAGCAAGTAGATTCATATTTCCAGCTCGATCAATATTTTGAGAAAGAATATATTGAATTCCCCACAGCATAAGGCTACATACGAGGAAAGTTAATCCTTTTCCGAGTTCTAGTGAAAATCCGTTTATTGAAAAAAGAATTTGCTTACTTTGTAAAACTGGAAAGAATGTTGATAAATATCCAGCAAAGGAAATAATAACAGATGCTGTTGCAGCCCAGTTAGCAGCCCAATATCCCCATGCCATACTATATCCCGCAACTTTACCAGCTTTTTTTGAAGGAAACATCGCTTGAGCGTAGCTTTGTGGTCCAGCTTTTAATTCTGGTTTCCGAATCGCTAAATTTCCAAATACAAGTGCAATCATAAATACGCCAAGGCCTGTAATACTCCATGCGAGTGTAGAACCCATTGGCCCTGATACTTGTGCTAAATTTGCTGGAAGCATAAATACGCCACCGCCAACCATATTCCCGATAACAAATGCTGTTAAAACCCATAATCCCCATTTTTTCGTTTCCATTTTTGTTAACTCCTTTGTAGTAAGTTTTGCTTAAACATCATTTTTTACTAGCTTTTTGACAATAAAAAAAGAGCCATGTAGATAAAAAAATACCTACATGGCTCTTTCGCCAAAGCGTAGGTACAACGGGAATAACCCTTGTACCTACGCGTAATTTTTCCGCTAGGTTTCAAGGGTTACGTATGATGATGATGTTTTTGTGCAAATGAAACTACAGTTGTTGTATAAGTAAGCATAGTTCTTTGCTCCCTTTCTCCTCTGATTTTGAAGTTAGTATACTACATGTTTTTTTGAATGAAAAGAAAAATATAAAAATTTTTATAAAAATACGTTTTAAAGATTAAATATTTACCTATATTTTTCTTGTACTGGAAAATAAGTGAGAGATTGGCAGAAGAGTGAAGCATGTTATAATACATATAGAATTAGAAGGTGACAAGGGGCTATTGTAGATGATGAGTAAGTATGAACAAATTTATACAGAAATCAGTAAATCTATTGATAATAAACAATTAAAAGAGGGATGCAAAATCCCATCAGAAACAGAATTAATGAAGCAGTATGAGGCAAGCCGAGGCACGGTAAGAAAAGCTGTAGATTTACTGCAAGAGCGTGGATATGTGCAAAAAATTCATGGAAAAGGTGTTTTTGTTTTAAAGCGAAAAAATATTGAATTTAATTTTGGCGGTATTGTAAGTTTCCAAGAAGAAAATGAACGTTTAGGACGTCATTGTATTACGGAAGTTGTGGAAATGGACAAAGAAAAAGCCACAAAAGAAATTGCGAAATTATTAAATGTAAAAGAAAAAACAGAGATTGATCATATTAAACGTGTACGAAATATTGATGGAGAAAAAGTAATTTTAGATATAAATCATTTTGTATCTGAGTTTATTCCAGGATTAACGAAAGAAATTGCAACTGCATCGATTTATAAATACATTGAGAAAGAGCTTGGGCTACATATTAGTTATTCGCAGAGGGTAATTGAAGTACAGCCGTGTACAGAGGATGACAGAAAGTATTTAGATTTAAATGGAACAGACTATGTTGTCGTTGTGAAAAACTTTACACATTTGTATGATGGAAGTCAGTTTGAATACACAGAATCACGCCACCGTTTAGATATTTTTCACTTTTCGGATGTGGCACGCAGGAAGTAAAGAGGTGGAACAAAATATTGTTTCATCTCTTTTTTTATAAAAAAAAAACACAAACTCGTATATACGAGTGTTGACTAACTTATATATACGAGTTAATATGTAATTGTAAACGGTATCAAAAAAAGAAAAGAGGGACGGGAATATGGGGAAAGACTATCGTAAAACAGCAGAGGAAGTGTTGCAGTATATTGGTGGGAAAGACAATATTGAACAAGCTGCACATTGTGTGACGAGGCTCCGTATCGCTTTAAAAGATGAAAGTAAAATAGATAATGATAAATTACAGTCTGTTTCATTAGTGAAAGGAGCGTTTCATAACGCTGGTATATTTCAAGTTGTAATTGGTCCAGGGGATGTAGATCGTGTTTACGCTGAATTGATAACGCTTGCAGGTATGGAAGAATCGACTGTAGCTGACGTAAAAGATTCTGGAAATCAGAAGTTAAATCCAGCTCAAAAGTTTGTGAAAATATTTTCGGATGTATTTATGCCGATATTACCAGCGATCGTAACAGCTGGTTTACTAATGGGTATTAACAATCTATTAGGGGCAAAGGACTTATTTTTTGATGGGAAAAATTTATTAGATGTTTATCCGAACTTAGGCGGGCTTTGGGATTTAATTAATATGATGGCCAATACAGCATTCGTATTCTTACCAGCACTTGTCGGGTGGTCAGCAACGAAGCGTTTTGGTGGTAGTCCAATACTAGGGATTGTTATGGGATTAATGCTTGTGCACCCGGCCTTATTAAACGCTTGGGACTATGGAAAAGCAGCGACTGGTTTAGAGGGTCAAAAGATTGAGTACTTCAATATTTTAGGACTGTTCCAAATTGAGAAGGTAGGATATCAAGGACAAATTTTACCTGTTTTA
This sequence comes from Bacillus sp. FSL K6-0268, assembly GCF_038005425.1. Classification (NCBI taxonomy): domain Bacteria; kingdom Bacillati; phylum Bacillota; class Bacilli; order Caryophanales; family Bacillaceae; genus Bacillus; species Bacillus sp. FSL K6-0268. The sequence continues at coordinate 2,824,938 of NZ_JBBOTF010000001.1, read as the reverse complement.
GTAGCAGCTTTTGTATTAAGTAAAGTGGAAATTTTCTTAAAGAAACATGTACCAAATGCAATTCAATTATTAGTTGTACCAATTACAACAATCGTTGTGACAGGTGTGTTAGCATTAGGAATTATCGGTCCGGTTACACGTCATATTGGAGATTTATTAACAGTAGGATTAGTAGGTGTATATGAAACAGTACCAGTAGTTGGAGCAGTATTGTTTGGAGCATTATATGCACCGCTTGTAATTACAGGTATGCATCATATGTTTATTGCAATTGATTTACAATTGATTGCACAGCACGGTGGCACATTCATTTGGCCAATGATTGCTCTTTCTAACATTGCGCAAGGTAGTGCGGCACTTGCAATGTTCTGGATTTCTAAAAATCAAAATGATAAAAGTATGGCATCAACATCAGCCATTTCAGCATACTTCGGTATTACAGAACCAGCGATGTTTGGTGTGAATTTACGAAATAAGTTCCCGTTCTATGCAGCGATTATAGGGTCTGCTGTGGCAGCGATATTCATTACATTAAATGGTGTATTAGCACCTGCTATCGGAATTGGCGGATTGCCAGCATTTATTTCTATCATTCCGAAATCGATTCCAATGTTTATTGTAGGAATGATTATTGCAGTTGTAATCCCATTTACTTTAACATGGTTATTTGCAAAAAGAGTCAAACAGAAGTAGGAGGAAGTTAAACATGAAGGATTGGCATAAAAGTGTAGTCTATCAAATTTATCCGAAGAGCTTTAATAGCTATTACAATAAAGAAACCGGTGATATAAAAGGGGTTACAGAGAAACTAGATTATTTAAAAGAACTCGGAGTGGATTATATTTGGTTAACACCGATATACCAATCACCACAAAATGATAATGGATATGATGTAAGTGATTACTACAGCATTGATCCATCTTACGGAACGATGGAAGAGTTTGAGGAACTTTTAGCAGAAGCGAAAGTACGTAACATTGAAATTATGCTTGATATTGTTGTAAATCATAGTTCGACTGAACATAAGTGGTTTAAAGAAGCGAAGGAAGATAAAAATAGTCCATATCGTAATTACTATATTTGGCGTGATGAAAAAAATAATTGGCAGTCTAAGTTTGGTGGATCTGCTTGGAAATATGATGAGAAGACGGAGCAATATTATTTACATTTATTTGATGAAACACAAGCTGATTTAAATTGGGAAAATGAACAACTTCGCGAAGAAGTATATGATATGATGCGTTTTTGGCTGGATAAAGGGGTAACAGGATTCCGATTAGATGTCATTAACTTAATTTCAAAAGACCAATGTTTCTTAAACGATGAAGGTAATACTGCGACAAGTGATGGACGCAAGTATTATACAGATGGTCCGCGTGTTCATGAATATTTACAAGAGATGAACCGAAAAGTTTTTGCAGGAAAAGATGTAATTACAGTTGGAGAAATGTCATCTACGACAATTGATAATTGTATTAAATATTCTAATCCTGAGCGTAATGAACTGAGCATGACGTTTAGTTTCCATCATTTAAAAGTAGATTATCCGAATGGTGATAAGTGGACGAAAGCAGAGTTTGATTTTATTAAATTAAAAGAGATTATGTCTAACTGGCAAATTGAAATGCAAAAGGGCGGAGGATGGAATGCGTTATTTTGGTGTAATCATGACCAGCCTCGCATCGTGTCACGCTTTGGTGATGATGGAAAATACCGAAACGAATCTGCAAAAATGTTAGCGACAGCCATGCACATGCTGCAAGGAACGCCTTATATTTATCAAGGGGAAGAAATCGGTATGACGAATCCTAAATTTGAATCCATCGAGCAATATCGTGATGTGGAATCGTTAAATATATATGATATTAAGCTAAAAGAAGGGCTATCAAAAGAAGAGATTATAAGGATTTTAAAGCAGAAATCTCGTGACAACTCTCGTACTCCGATGCAGTGGAATGAAGAGATGAACAGTGGTTTTACAACAAGTACACCTTGGATTTCAGTGGCTGAAAACTTTACAGAAATAAACGTAGAGAAGGCATTAGAAGATAAAGAGTCTGTATTTTATCATTATAAAAAGTTAATAGAACTTAGAAAAACGTATGATGTAATTACAGAAGGAGAATATGCTATTTTGGATAAAAATGATCCTGAAATTTGGGCATATACTCGTACTACAGAAAGTGAAGTACTACTTGTTATAAATAACTTCTATGGAGAAGAAATAACGTACTCTGTACCAGCGCACGTTCAATTAGATGGAATGAAACAAGAAGTACTACTGTCGAATTATAAAGATGCCAGCAAGGATATTGCAAAACTTAACTTAAGACCATATGAATCAATTGTGTATCGATATACGAAATAAAAAGGTTGTATGCCGCATGGGCATACAACCTTTTTATTTTAAGACACCACTATACAAAATGCTTACTTCTACTTCAGGTTTAAACTTTACTTTTGCATAATCTTTATCCCAATTTTTTTTCCTCCATAACTCAGGGTGATAAGCGATAAGGTGTCTGCCGATACCGAAAGCATCACAGTTTGCTTTTTGTAGCTTTTTTGTTATTTGTTTCGCTTCTTTCGTGAGCTGTTTAGACAGTTCTTTATTTAGTTTTTCTCTGTCGTCCATTGTATACAGATTATCTCTTGGAGATTCAATTGCTATAACTTTTAGTTGGAGCTTAATGTGAGCATAAACATTTCCTTTTTTATCTGTTGTTATTTTTAAGTTTCGTTTTAATTTCTGATTGCTCACGTCAATGGTAATGTAGTCAGACGTATTAGATGAATCGCTATTTGTAAGCTTTTGGGTTATGCGAGCGCTCGTTCCCATTTTATCAGTTAGTAATACGAAGAGTACCGATTGTCGTGAAGGTAAAAGCCCAGTTAATTTATCCTTATTAAATAGAGCTATCCCATTGGTTACAACTTCTTTTCCTTTTAGCTTTATAGATGGGAGGGTGAAATCTTTGCCGGGATCTAACATTTTTGTAGCGGCTGTTTCCAAAGTTTCATTTGGAAATATGCTCATGTCCTCTAAGCTTTTAATTTTTTTCTTTAGAAAATCTCCAATTAGTAAATTTCCTACTTTCTTTTTTTCTAGTATTGCAGCTGTTTCACCATCTACTGAAATAAGTTTTACCAGAGCAGTGGGGTTTGTAGGGTCCCGAAAACTAATATCTAAATAAGGTAATATCCCCTTTTTTTGAATTTTTGTTCCCAATAGTTGCACACCGTATTTGAAATAGCGAATATTTCCAGTCACATTTTCTTTCAAAGTATCGCTAGTATCGCGTATGTTACGGCCGGTTGCTGAATGTATTTCATTTTCAAATGAAGATTGTTGGCTTCCTGAACTTCTTACAAGTTCAACCGTTTGCTGAAGTTGATTTTCTTCTGTAATATCAAATCCAATACTATAAGCTAATCTAGCCTCTCTTAAAGGCTCTTGATCCCAGCAACCAGAAAGAAGTGAGCTAGCACATAAGATACTACATAATTTAACTGTTTTTTTGTGCATATGGAGCTCCTTTCTTATTTCTTAATAAGGAATAAAGAAGAAATAAAAAAGGAAGAACGATAATGAAAATATAAGTGAATTTATCAGTGAAATTTGCAATCAATTTTAATTCTTCAGGTGTATCTATAAATAAGGCGATACTAAAAGAAATAACTCCAACAATTGGAACAGATTTTTTATGATTAGCAAGGTTGAATATATGCCCAATACCTATAGAAGCAGCAGCGTAACAACTAGCAATAGAAGCTACGACAGTTATCATCCAAATTGGTATGAATATTAAATCAGTACGGTCTACAATCCCAATATGTAAGGAGCGCAATAAGTAAGCAACTGGCTCTGGAATAAGCTCAACTTGCTTTGGACTAAATACGATAAAGCAAATCCAAACAGTAAAAGCATAAAAAAGAGTTACGAATCCGTTAGCGATAGAAATTGCCTTTAGTTTTGCAACAGCAGTCCCATTTACTTTAGGAAATGCGATGAGAAAGATTTCAAAACCATACATAGCTGTAATTGTTTCTTTCGATGCTTTAATAATATTCCACCATCCAGCCTCTGTAATGGGAAAAATATAAGAAAAATCAGCCCGTGAGAGCCCAAGTCCAATTAAAAGCGCCATAGGTAAAATGAGAATAGAGGCCATGACATAAAATCGTACAATTACTTTAAAGGTATTATAGGCTACGTAGCAACAAGCTATTGTAAATAATAGGAGAATTGCGTACCAAGGAGTTGCTTGTAAAATCCATATTTTAATGACGGTACATGCATTTAACATAACGGTCATACCGATAAGAGTAAAATAAAAAACATAAGAAAACCCTAATAGTTTTCCAAATTTATTACCAAACATCATACAAGCAATTTCATACATATTTGCATCAGGAAACCTTCTTAATAAAAACCACATGAGTAAAATGATAAGTTGAGTTGCCAGCCCCGCAATGAGAACAGAAATCCATCCACCACCTTTTGCTATTGGGTGAAGACGGTTTGGGAGAGAAAGTATACCAACCCCGATTTGACATTGGATAACGAAAAAGGTCAATTGAACAAGTGAAATTTTACTTTGCGTGTTTGTCACCGTTCTCATCCTCTCTCGTTACATGTTGTCGTTGCATTTTTTTTGGTTTTGAATCATGTGGTCGTTCCCAAAATGACCAAATTGGAAATCTTACAAAGGAATCTTTCATATCTTTTATCCGCATTGGTGCAAGAGGAGAAAGATATGGTGTATGAAAAGAATGAAGTTGACATAAATGAACGAAAGTTATAATTATGCCGAATGAAATCCCTACATAGCCGAATATAGCAGCAAGAACCATTAACGGGAAACGCAGAATCCGAACTGCTGAACTCATATCATTTGATGGTACGAGAAAAGAAGCAATTGCAGTTAAAGCTACAACGATAATCATTGTGTAAGAAACGAGTCCAGCTTTTACAATTGCATCCCCAATTACTAAACCGCCTACAATACCGATTGTTTGTCCAACGCGGCTCGGCAAACGAATACCAGCTTCTCGTAATAATTCGAAGATCAATTCCATTAAGAGAGCTTCAAAAATAGGAGGAAGTGGCACTTGTTCTAATGAGGCTTTAATTGTATAGACGAGTTCGAGTGGCAACACATCTGGATGAAAAGCGACGGTTGCGATATATATAGCTGGTAAGAGAAAGGCGATTAAGAAACTTACTAAGCGAATCATTCGGACGAAAGAACCGACGATCCAGCGGTTATTATAATCATCTGGTGATTGATAGAAGGCAAAGAGTGTAACAGGAACGATAAGTGCTGTTGGATCTCCATCTGATAAAATAGCGACTCGTCCCTCCATTAAATTAGCAGCAGTTCTATCTGGGCGCTCTGTATTTAATTGCTGTGGGAATGGTGAGAAAGACGTATCTTCTATAAATTCTTGTATGTAGCCTGGTGGCATGAGTGCGTCTGTCTTAATCATTTCTAATCTTCTTTTCACTTCTGCAACGAGATCGTCATTAGCTATATTTTGAATATAAGTAATTGCCACTTTCGTGTGCATTTCTTCACCAAGTGTGAAATATTTAACGACGACATTTGGACTTTTTATGAGTTTACGAATAGACGCTAAATTGGTTGCTAAATCTTCTACGAAACCAGTATGTGGTCCGCGTACAATCCCTTCATTATCAGGTTCTGTTATAGCTCTTTTTAAAGATAATGCTGTTTCAAAAGTACAAAAGCTTTCGACATGTTCATGGAAATATAAAGATTTACCTTGTAATAAAAGTTGTACACCGTAATTTAAATTCGTTTCTTTTTTCATATTTAATGTAGAAAATGCTTTATCTAAAGATAGATCAGATCGAGTTAATAAGGGTTCAAGAGCTAATTGATGAATTAAATTTGGGTCTGCTAAAGATTCGATATATAAAATTATTCCTTTTCCGTTTTGAAAAGGGATATCTAATTTTTTTAAAAGATAAGAAAGTATAAGTTTTTAAGCACGAATTGCTTCCTTGGAAAGCTTGTTATGTAAGGGATTTTGAACAATATTTGGAATTTCCATAATGCGCTAGATTGTGATATTTTTTAGTTATGGAAGCAAATATATTAAAACGTATTTTCTTTGATGAACATAATCATTGGGAACGATTTAAAGATAAATATGGAGCGAGGATCCGTCCAGTTGTTTTGAAAGAAATTGAAAAATTTAGAGGGTGTGGAGACCCTGAAAATGGATTTAAATTGTTTGTATGTGAAGGGTGTCATCATGTTCGAAAAGTTCCTTATCGTTGTAAAGGACGATTTTGTACAACTTGTTCTGTAGGAGAAAGTGAAGAATGGAGTAGACTTCTTTCAGAAGACGTACTTCAGGTGAATCATCGTCATGTTATTTTTACCGTAGATGAAGGACTTCGAGATATTTTTCTTTTGCACCGCCATTTATTAAAGATTTTTATGGATGAGGCCGCCAGGCTGTTGGTGGATTATTTTCAAAAGAAAATTAAGGTAACACCCGGTATTATCGTAGGTCTTCACACCTTCGGCACTAGAATTAATTTTAATCCGCATGTTCATATACTTGTTACAATGGGTGGGATGACAAAGATTGGAGAGTGGAAAGGGTATGATTTTCTTCCGTTTGAGATGCTTCGGAAACAGTGGCAAACCATCGTGTTAAAACTGATTCGAAAAGAGCTCACGGTGGCAGAAAAAAAGCCAATTCAATCGAAACTTCAAAAAGCATTTTCTGATAATGGGAAAGGCTTCTATGTACATGCTCCGAAACAGAAAGGAAACGTAAAAAAACAACTTCGGTATATTGGCCGCTATATTCGTCGACCTGCTATTGGGTTGAACCGGATCGAGGAATATGATGGGCAATCTGTTTCTTTTACATATACGGACAAATTAGATGGGAGGAAAAAAGTAGAAACGATATCTGTAGAAGAGTTTATTTCTCGATTAATTCGTCATATTCCAGATGAGCAATTCAAAATGATTCGTCATTATGGCATGTATGCACGTCGAATTAAAACATTATGTAAAAAACTATTAAATGAATGGCAAAAGAAAGCCAGACGTTGGATAATAAAAGTGAAAAAAACACTACGTCGTCAGACGTGGAGGGAACGAGTTATCGCGAGTGGAAAAAAAGATCCTCTTCTTTGTCCAAAATGTGAATCATTTTATGAATACAAGGGGGAAGTCTGCCTAGAAAGCAGAGAATGGAAAATAAAAGTAGCTTTATGCCAAAATACGCGAAATTATTTAAAGAGGGTGATTGATTATTTCGCCAGTAAGCAAACATCGAAAAAAGAAAAAGAAGAAAAACACAGTTGGACATAAGCGAATTAGCTATGTACAGTATGTTTGTGTAGGCTGTGCTCAAACAGAAAATATTCCCGATTCTGTGGTAAGAAGATTTGATATCATGGATGTAGGAGATTCGATTGTTCCGCCTAGGTTTTCCTGTGAACGATGTGGTGAAGATATGTATCCGCAGGATTACACAGGGATTGATGGGATTATGTACAATTTATCGGATTTTCGCTAGACGAAAAAGGACCGGGTGGTTTTCCCGGTTTTTCTTATGGACAAATTGAAGCTGAAAGTTATTTTTGGGACTATTTTTGAATATAAAAAGAATGTACATGCGTTGTTAGGGGAAGGGGGAGTATGTTGATAGAATTTCGTAATGTAAATAAATATTATGGTAATTTTCAAGTTTTGAAAAATATTAATGTGCAAGTGAAAAAAGGAGAAGTGGTAGTAGTTGTCGGGCCTTCAGGATCAGGAAAAAGTACATTGCTTCGATGTATAAATCAATTAGAGGCAATTACAGATGGAGAATTAATTGTACAAAATACAGAGGTACACAATAAAAAGACGGACATGAATGAATTACGGCGAAATATTGGGATGGTCTTTCAACATTTTTATTTATACCCACATAAAACAGTTCTGCAAAATATTACACTAGCACCGATTAAAGTAAATAAAGTTTCCAAAGAAGAAGCAGAGAAAACAGCAATGTTTTATTTAGAGAAAGTAGGAATCCCGGAGAAGGCTAATGTATATCCACATCAATTATCCGGAGGACAACAGCAAAGAGTAGCAATTGCTAGAGGACTTGCGATGCAGCCGGAAATTATGCTGTTCGATGAGCCTACGTCTGCTCTTGATCCGGAGATGATCGGGGAAGTACTTGATGTTATGAAAACGCTAGCTAAAGAAGGGATGACAATGGTCGTTGTCACGCATGAAATGGGATTTGCGCGAGAAGTAGCAGATCGGATTTTATTTATGGATGATGGTCAAATTATTGAAGATACGACACCGGCGCAATTTTTTGCAAATCCTGAACAAGAAAGAGCTCGTTTATTTTTAAGTCGGGTGCTAAATCATTAGAGGAGGAATTCCATGCTTAAAATGAAAAAGTTATTTACTTTAATCGTATTTTCATGTTTATTCGTGCTTGTTGTTGCTGGATGCGGAAGTAAGAAAGATGAGGCAAAGGAAACAAATACGAAGCAAGGCGGGGCTGTTGAGCAAATTAAGAAACGAGGAGAATTAGTAGTCGGGGTGAAGAATGATACGAATTTATTTGGATTAAAAAATCCTTCAACAGGGCAAGTAGAAGGATTCGATGTTGATGTTGCGAAGGCACTTGCGAAAAAAATTCTTGGAGATGAAAAGAAGCTAGAGCTGAAAGAAGTAACGTCTAAAACACGTATTCCAATGCTGAAAAATGGTGATATTGATGCAATTATTGCGACAATGACAATTACGGAAGAGCGCAAAAAAGAAGTGGATTTCTCAGATGTATATTTTAAAGCCGGACAATCGTTACTTGTGAAAAAAGGAAGCAATATTAAGAGCATCGATGATATAAAACAAGGCGTTAAAGTATTAGCTGTAAAAGGATCAACATCTACAAATAACATTCGTCAAAAGTCACCAGAAGCGACTGTATTAGAATTTGAAAATTATAGTGAGGCATTTACAGCGTTAAAGGCAGGTAAAGGTGATGTGTTAACGACAGATAATGCAATCCTTTACGGAATGGCAAAACAAGATTCTAATTATGAAGTAGTAGGAAAAATTTTTACAGATGAACCGTACGGAATTGCAGTGCAAAAAGGTGCAGACGATTTAACGAAAGAGATTAATAACTTACTAAAAGATATGAAGGCGAGCGGGGAATACGATAAATTGTATGAAAAATGGATCGGTCAAAAACAAGAGAAGTAAAGTGAAACTTTATTTTTCTTGATAAATAGTAAAAGTGAGAGGATGAGAGTGCTCATCCTCTTCTTGTAAAGAAAGAGGGGAGAATATGTGCCTGATTTTTCTATATTAACGAATAACATTGATATGTATTTAGAAGGATTTAAATATACAGTTATGTCTAGTGTAATTGCATTGATAGGCAGTTTTATTTTAGGAGTAATTTTGGCAGTAATGCGCATCGCACCGATTCGTATTTTAAATTGGGTAGGTTCAGCTTTTGTAGAGTTTGTAAGAAATATTCCACTCGTATTAATTGCATTTATATTTTATTTCGCGTTACCTGTAATAGGAATTACTTTAAATGGTTTTGTAGCAGGAACAGTTACGCTTACCGTATATACAGCAGCGTTTATTGCGGAAGTTATTCGCGCTGGTATTCTATCAGTCGAGAAAGGTCAGATGGAAGCAGCACGTTCCTCAGGATTGACTTATACGCAAGCAATGTACCATGTCGTTTTACCTCAAGCTATGAAAATTGTAATTCCCCCTTTAGGAAACCAGTTTCTCAATTTAGTTAAAAACTCCTCAATACTTGGAATTATTGCTGGTGCTGATTTAATGTATCAAGGAGATTTAATTTCAACGAAGACGTTTGTTACGTTTGATGTATATATATTTGTCGGGATGTTTTATTTAATATTAACAATTCCGCTCAGTATGCTAGTGCGTTATTTAGAAAAACGCTTAGCAAAGGAGGCGGTGTAAATGGATTTTAAGGGAGCAATTACAGGGGATCATATTCTATTTTTATTAAAAGGATTACTTATAACGTTAGAGGTAGCGCTCGTAGCAATTGTACTTAGCTTTATTATTGGTAGTGTAATAGGGATATTGCGCTACATGAAAATACCTGTCGTCTCACAAGTATTAGGAATTATCGTTGAAGTAATTCGAAATTTACCACTACTTTTGATTATATTTTTCACGTATTTTGCACTACCAGAAGCAGGCTTGAAATTAGAAATTATAACAGCTGTAATTGTTGCTTTAACAATATTTGAAGCAGCAATGATATCTGAAATTGTTCGAAGTGGTCTATTATCGATTGAAAAAGGACAAATTGAGGCCGCAAGATCTTCAGGATTAACGTATGTGCAAGCGCTTTGGCATATCATTTTACCACAAGCATTAAGGAGAATGGTTCCACCGCTTGTCAGTCAATTTATTTCATTGCTGAAAGATACAGCATTAGCAGTTGTTATATCACTGCCAGAGCTTATGCATAATGCTCAAATTATTAGCGGACAAAATGTGAATTATATGATTCCAACGTTTATGGTAGTAGCTTGTATGTACTTTATCGTAAATTATAGTTTATCAATTTTATCCAGAAGATTAGAACTTCGTTAACCCTTACAATATATGTAAGGGTTTTTCCTTGTTTCTCCTTATTTTCCTCTAAATAGAATCTAAATCTAGCTATAATTAGATTTTTTATATTATTTTATCAGAAAAGTTTTAATTTTATATAGAAAATGTAATCGCTTTCGTGTATATTTTTATTATCAGAAAATTTTAACAAGATATAGGGGTATTTGTAGGGGGAGGATTTAGATGCAGCAACCAACGAATGAGAAATTACATCGTACGATGAAGAGTAGACATTTATTTATGATCGCACTTGGTGGTGTAATTGGAACTGGTTTTTTCTTAGGTTCGGGTTACACCATTAATCAGGCTGGACCAGGGGGGGCCATCCTTTCATATTTAGTAGGCGGATTTATTATGTATTTAACAATGCTTTGTCTTGGAGAGTTAACGGTAGCAATGCCGGTTTCGGGATCTTTCCAAAAGTATGCAACGAAGTTTATTGGACCAGGAACAGGCTTTATGATTGGTTGGTTATACTGGCTCGGCTGGGCAGTAACAGTGGGTCTAGAATTAACGTCAATAGGTTTAATGATGAAAAGATGGTTTCCAAATGTTGATGTTTGGGTATGGTGCCTTGTATTCGGCGTTATTCTATATGCGTCAAATGCTATCTCAGCGAAAAGCTACGCTGAATTAGAATTTTGGTTTTCTAGTATTAAAGTAATTACAATCCTTGCATTTGTTGTTCTTGGTGGTAGTGCATTATTAGGATTTATATCATATGACGGAAAAGAAGCAGCACCTCTTTTCTCTAACTTTGTAAGCGATGGTGGACTTTTCCCGAATGGACTAGCTGCCGTATTACTTACAATGATTACAGTTAACTTCTCGTTCCAAGGAACAGAGTTAATCGGGATTGCAGCGGGAGAAAGTGAAAATCCAGAAAAAACAATTCCACGTGCGATCCGTAATACAGTATGGCGCATTATGTTATTCTTCATTTTAACAATGACAATTTTAGTAGGATTAATTTCTTGGAAGGAAGCAGGCGTAATTGAAAGTCCATTCGTAGTTGTATTTGATAAAATCGGTATTCCATATGCAGCTGATATTATGAACTTTGTTATTATTACTGCGTTATTATCTGTAGCGAACTCTGGATTATATGCAGCGACACGTATATTATGGTCACTTGCAAATGAAGGAATGGCACCAACTTCTTTCAAGAAAGTAAATAAACGTGGTATTCCAATTACAGCGCTAGTCGTAACGATTGCGGTAGCTGGATTATCCCTATTCACAAGTTTCCTTGCAGAAGATACAGTATACATGTACTTATTATCGATAGCTGGTTTATCGGCTGTTTCAAGTTGGATCATTATTGCTCTATCGCAACTTCGCTTTAGAAGTCAGTATATAAAAGGTGGAGGAAAGTTAGAGGACTTAAAGTATAGAACACCACTATATCCGATTGTTCCAATTTTAGCTTTAATTACAAATAGCATCGTTGTTATTAGTTTAGCGTTTATTCCTGAACAAAGAATGGCGTTATACTGCGGTATTCCATTTATCATTTTCTGCTATATATATTATTATTATATGAGTAAGAAACAGCAGAAACCGATGAAAGTGGAGATGGACAAAACAAATGAAACTAACAATCAAACACGATGATATAAAGGCAGATTTATCGTACGCTCAATTAGCGATTGGAAAAGAAAACGGGTATTCACCGTTACAATTACTCGTTTCTTCTATCGCAGGATGTAGTGCAATTGTCTTTCGAACAATTTTAGAAAAGAAACGTATTACATACGATACGTTTACGATCGAAACTGAAATTGGTAGAAGTGAAGCTTTATCCAAACCAGTTGAAAGTGTTCATTTGCAATATAAAATTAAAGCGGAAAACATTACAGAAGAGCAGTTGGACAAAGCATTGCAGCTTGCAGTGAAAAATTGTACGATTGTTCAATCTGTAAAAGATAGTATAAAGGTTACGGAAACAATTGAACTAATAAAATGAAACATAAAAACGTGAGAGCCGTATTCTCACGTTTTTATGTTTTTAGAAAGAGGGGAAAGTGTAGTGGACTGTTTAGGTTGTAAATTAGCAAACGAAGAGGAAAAAATATATAAAGTATATGAAGATGATTATGTAACTTGCTTTTTAGATCATGCGCCTTTCTACCCAGGACATACTTTAATTGTGCCAAAGCAACATGTTGTAGAAGTAGAAGAATTAGATGACGTTGTAGCAAGATCAATTATGGATGCTTCTAAGCTGATTGCAAAAGCGATTAAGGCATTATATAAACCAGATGGAATTACAGTTTGTCAAAATGGTGGAGTATTTAACGAGTTAACACATTACCATATGCATGTCGTACCAAGATATAAAGAGCGTTCGTTTGCTGAGTTTTATACGGTGCAACCGGAGGAAAAGAAGAATCATAACTTTGAAGAGACAAAGAATTTGTTAAAAGAAGCGATAGAGCAAATACTGCATATTGAAAAGGTGTAAAAGAATTTTTCTTAGAGATACAGTCAGGAAAATTCTAATATTAAAAAGCCCAATTTCTCAGTTACAATAGAGAAATTGGGCTTTTGTTTATTCTATTATTAAATTTTATCTATAAAAAGATTTTGCAGTGTCACAAAGTACAGTGCTCATTCGTTATATAGAGTGAGAGGAGGAATTATATGAAAGTTACAAATAACGATTATGAAAAGATGGAAGAGCTATACGAGTTGTACGAACAAAAAATTTATTATGTAGCGTATTCTATTTTAAATAATATTCAACAGGCTGAAGATGCGGTTCAAGAGACGTTTATTACTCTTTATAAGAACTTGGAAAAGCTCCATAGCTTGAGCACTGAAGAGCTTAAACGCTATATTTTGAGGATCGCGAAAAACAAGGCGATTGATAGTTACCGGAAAAATAAACGACATGAAACATTTTTAGAAGAATATGAAAGAGAATCAATAGAAGCAGTAGATGAAAATATTGAAGAGTGGGAAAAACGTAAAATGTCTGAGGTTCAAATTGATACATTGCTAAAAGAGTTAAATGAATCTAACAGACAGGTGTTTAAGTACAAAGTCTTCTATAACTTAACGTATCAAGAAATTTCAAGTGTAATGGGGATTACGGAGGCTAATGTCCGCAAGCAGTTTGAACGCGCTCGAAAACGAGTCCAAAATATGATAGGAGGTATACAACATGACGAATTCAAAGAACTCCAAAGAAATATATGAACTTGCTGAAAAAATTGCTTTAGATGATTTTGATAAATCCGAAGAACAACATGAATTTTCACATACATATACGCGCAAAAAGAAACTGTTTATGGAGGAAATGAAGCTGAAGGACGAGCGACCACAGAAAAAGAGTAAAAGACATCGTATGTTAATCGCTGCTGCCTGCTTATTGATTGGTATGCCGACAACCGTTTTTGGTGCAGTAAAAGTCTATAATATGATTGTTCAAAAACAAAATTATGAAGTAAATGTGTCGGTAACAAATAAGGACACGAAAAAGGCTGATAAGTGGTATAAGCTGAAAATTGATAAATTACCAGAAAATATGGAAGCAATTGATGACTCTGCTATGAAATATTCATTTAAAGATAACGACGCAAATGGAGGCTTTTCATTTAGTCTTTGGAGAGTAGGGGAAAATGCGGACTTTCAAACTTTATATTCAAAAAGCTACGAAGAAAAAGAGATAGGTGGCAAGAAAGCAGTAATTGTTCATAAAGAAACTGGAAACAACAATGTAATGTTTGATAGGAAGGTCTTTCTCTTTTTTGAGAAAGAAGGGATTATGTTAGAAAGTTTTATTGGATCAGATATAAATGAAGAACAAATGATAGATGTCTTAGGGAATATTTCACTTGAGCCCACGTCAAAAGAAAAGGCATCACATATATCAAATTATGATAAAAAGTATTTTAGCCAAGCAGATGAACCTAAAAAATCTAAAGTGATTCCTTTGAAAAAAGATAGCAAACGACTATTTCATATAGGGCAAAAGGTTCCAGTAACGATATCTATGGATAACAGCCAAATTGAATATGTGATAGAAAAAGTTGAAGTTTTTGATTCGATTAAAGATTTTAAACAAGAGAACTTTAATGAACTTGGCCTAGGGATATTAAGCAAGAAGAAGGCTTTAGATCAGACGGGAAAACTGCTATCGTACAGACGGGATATATATAAATTAGGGAATGGTAAAGATTCAATTGATACATTAGTAGATTCGCAATTAGTTAATGTTAAATTTGTCTACTTGACAACAACAGTGAGAAATATTGGTAAACAGGCGACAGAAGAAATCTATATGCATCCATCCATAAAGCAGCTTAAATTTGAAGGGAATGCATGGAAATACGCTAAAGAAGAGGGAATGGATGCAACGCGTATTATGACGGGAGAAGTTGATTATTTAGAGCCTCACGGAGATGGGAAAAGCTTCTACAATATTGGCAGTATCCTACCTGGCCAAACGATGAAAGTTAATTTAGGTTATTTTGTGGATGAGGATAAACTAGATTCAATTTTCCTTGATGCTTTCCGTTACAGTGGTTTTAGTGGAACTGAGAATATGAATTCGAAAAATCGTTGGTGGTTTGACATTCGTCAATAATAAAACAATAGGAACAACGGGACGAAAAAAGCTGCTTATATTTAGCAGCTTTTTTCGTCTTCATACATATGTAAAACTTCTTTCGCACGCATAAGTAAACCATCTATCAATTCTTTCGGTTCTAAAATTCGTGCATCTTTTCCAAGTCTATAAAATAAAGGGGTAATAAAGTTGATTTCGCCTTTATCAATTGTTGAATGTATATATCCTGTCCCGTCTTCGTTTATTACCACGAATTCTTCAAGGTAAGGAACACTTTTACATTGGCGCACGCCTTCTGTCGTTAGTAAAACATGTAATTGGGTAGGAATGTGCACTACGTTAGAGCTAGAGGTAAACCATTCTTCTAAATTCATGAACGTACTTTCATTTTTTTCTGTTGATAATATAGAAAGAATACGATCAACACGATACAGTAATACTTTTTTTCTCCTGAAGTCATAGGATGGTAAGTACCATAGCCCATCATGAGCGTATACACCGATAGGATGAACATGTTTTGTTTTTATCCCCGATTTAGATTCGTATTGAAAGTGTAAATTTTTATTTTCAATAGCCGCACTTAACACTGCGTTTAATAGAGGTGTATCAATTGTTCTCTTCGGATTCCAAAAAGCGATATAAGAACGTATTTTATTAACTTTCACTTTCGCATCATGTTGTAGAGAGCTATACAGTTTATGCGTAACGGAATTGATTTCTGTGTTAAAAGGTAAGTCTCGATAGTAACTTAAAGATTGAAAAGCAAAAAAGATGGATACCGCTTCTTCTTCAGTAAATAAAATAGGGGGAATGACTTTATTCGTTAATACTTTATATCCTCCATTACGACCTTGTTCTGCATAAATAGGTAATCCCATATCACTTAAATCTAAAATGTATCTGTGGACAGTACGAACGGAAATATTAAATTCATCAGCTATTTCTTGAGCTGTAAATGCTTTTTTTGCAGAAGCAAATATAAGAATATCTAATAAGCGTTTAGCTTTTGACAAATGTATCACCTTTTTTCTTTTTAAACATGACATAAATTGTCGTGTTTTATTGTTAGTATATTGTTTACAGCATAATGTTATCAAGATGAGATGTAAGGAGGAAAAAATATGTCACGTGAAATAGTTTTATTTATAGCCGCTAGCTTGGATGGATATATTGCGAAAGAAGATGATGATTTACAGTGGTTAATGGAAACCGAAGGAGAGGGAGATAACGGTTATACAGAAATGTACGAAACGATTGATACAATAATTATGGGAAAAAGAACGTACGATTATGTAGTAGAGCATATGGAAACATTCCCGTATTTAGATAAAAAATGTTATGTTTTTTCTAACTCACAAAAAGGTTCAAATGAACACGTGGATTTTGTAAATGAAGAGGTAGTGGAGTTTACGAAAAGGTTGAAAGAGCAAGAAGGATCTAAAATATGGATGGTCGGTGGAGGGAGTCTACTGAGAGAGTTCTTTAAGAATAATTTAATTGATGAATATGTTGTTACAATTACACCGCATATATTAGGTTCTGGAGTTCCGTTATTTCAAGACAAGAATCCAGAAATTAATTTAACTTTAACGGATACGAAACGTTTTGGGCAATTTGTAAATTTATATTATAAAGTAAAATGATAAAGTGAAACTTTAATCAGTGGGGGTTTTGTTCATCTCCCACTGATTATTAGTTGAACCAATCGGGCTTTTACGGGCAGTTGATCCCCCACCTAACTTCTTTGCTTCCGCTGAATTTTGATGTAGGGGTCTTACTGCCCGTTAATGCGGGATAAAAAAACACGACTATTGATGATAGTTGTGTTTCTTTATGGATGGTAATGAAACTATAAAGCAAGACCCGTAATCGACTTCGCTCGTTACAGTAATATTTCCGCCGTGTAGTTCTACAATTTCCTTCACGATAGAGAGTCCTAAACCAGTTCCGCCTGTAGATCGTGATCTTGCTTTATCGACACGGTAAAAGCGGTCAAAAATGTGAGGGAGGTCTTCAGGTGGAATACCTTCGCCTTCATCTTCAATTGTAATGGAGATACGTTTATGTTCGTCTGTAATAGAAATGTTTATATGAGAATGTTCTTTTGAATGTCTATAAGCGTTATTTAAAATGTTCACTATCACTTGTTCGAATCGCTGTTCATCTAAGTTTACTAGCAATGTAGGAGAACAAGAGAAAGAAACTTTAATGTATCTTTCTTTATACATGGCGTTTACTTTTTTAGCTATGCGAGTAAGGAAGGTGTGTAAATGCACTTCCTTTACTTGAATAGAAAAGCTATGTTGTTCTATTTGTGCAAGTGAAAATAAATCTTGAACTAAGTTTGTAATGTAATCAGACTCGTCTTTTATAATTGATAAATATCGCAAACGTTGTTCAGGAGGGGTGCTTTCTTTTAAAGCAATGTCAGCATAACCTCGTACGTATGTTAACGGTGTTCGTAATTCGTGAGCAACACTTGCTAGAAATTCACTTCGCTCTGTTTTCATATAATGTAAATCATTTGCGAGCGTTTGAATAGATGATGCTAGTTCACCAATTTCATCATTTCGAGTAGTCGTTAATGAAACGGACAAATCGCCTTTACTCATTTTTTCAGTTGCATGTTTCATGTGTAACAATGGCTTTGTTAATAAACGTGATAATAGGAAAATTGTGATGACTGTGAGTAGAAACGTGATGGCACCAGCAATAATGAATTGTTTCGTTAATCCATTAACCAACTTTTCAATTGATTCTGTTCCAAGAAACATGTACACATAGCCTTCATGTTTTCCATCGACTACAATAGGGCTAACTGTACATATATAATTAGATGTTTTCCAATGATTTTCTATAATCGCTCCATTATGGTCTGTTCGAGTTTGCATTTTACTAATATGATCGTTTATAGTCGTGTTTATTTCGTTAGATTTAGCTAGTATTTCTTTATTTGTATTTGTAATAACGACAGTTGTTTCAGCTTCAGATTCCATTAGTGCTACGTGAGAGATTGTTTGCTTATCATAATATTTTTCAAGTACATCACGATGACTGTTTCCACGTTTTAATAAAGCAGTCATTTCTTCATTTACTCTAGTGTTTACGAGACTATAATAGAGCAATACAAATAGAACACTTTCAATTAAAAGTGTGACAATTAAAAAATAAAATCCGAATTGAATAGAGATTCGTTTCATCACTTTGCTCCTTAATGTTCGGTATCAATCCATCGATAACCTACTCCATACACGGTTTTTAAATGATGATCAATAGGGAAATTTGCTTTTCGCAATTTATCACGCAAATTACGAATATGTGAATCGACTGTGCGATCTTCTGTATTTGTGTTTAATCCCCAAATTCGTTCAATGAGCTGATCACGGCTTAATACATAATTCACATGGCGTAAAAATAACCCGAGTAAAGAGAATTCGATCGGTGTGAGAAGAAGTTCTTCATTATGTACAGAAGCGAAGTGTTTTGTTTCATCCCATACAATACCGTGATATTGGATTTGTTTATGTTCATTTGTACGTCTTAAAACGGCTTCAATTCTTGCGAAAAGTTCTTCTTCATGGAAAGGTTTCGTTACGTAATCATCCGCTCCGAGTTTTAATCCTTGGATGACATCTACTGTTTGATCACGAGCGGTAACCATAATAATAGGAACGTTACTAAATGAACGGATTCTTTTGCACGTTTCCCATCCGTCCATCTTTGGCATCATAATATCGAGTAAAACAAATTTAAAGTTTCGATTTTCTATATGTAAAATAGCTTCTTCTCCGGAAGTCGCACATACGCAGTTATATCCAATTGGAGTAAGATAAAGCGTTAATAATTCAAGCATTCTCGGTTCATCGTCTACGAGCAGTATATCAATCATAGAGAGCCCTCCATATTTATAATCGTTACTTAAAGTGTAATGCAAAATCATGAAGAAATGGTGCAGATTATGATGTGTCTGCATAATTTCTTCAGAATTGCTTGTTATTGTGGAGTTGAAATTACATTTTAGGTAATCATATTGGCTCAAAAATGATTAATACGGAGGCGGTATAGTGAAAAAAATGACCCGAATTTTTGGGATAACAATAATTACAGCAGTTGGTCTTGCTGCATGTGGGCAAACGAATACAGACCATAAAAATCATGAATCTACAAAAGAGAAGAAAACAGAGCAAAAGGAAATGAAAATGAATCAGGAAGTAACCGCGCCAAAAGAAATGAACGAAGGGGCATCGAATGATTTATTAACGACAAGTCTAAAAAATGTAACGAGGTTAAATACAAATGACCCCCTAAAAATGGCAGTGTTAACTTCGCAAACGATATGGCCAGCAACCCATAAAGAGAACCAGCCAGGTGCTGTTATTTTAGTACCAGCAAGCGAGTGGCAATTAGGTATTGCGAGTGCAGACCTTATTCATCATCCGAATAACGGGCCGATTTTATTTATAGAAAAAGAAAAGATACCGGAAATGACGTTAAAAGAAATAAAACGATTAAATCCAATCGGAACGAAAGATGGAACACAAATTATGGTGATGGGAGATGTAGGTACTAGCGCGCTTGAACAATTGAAAGGTTATAAAGTAAAACAAATAAAAGAAACGGACCCAGCTATATTTGCGAAGGATGTTGATAAGGAGTATGCCGATATAACAGGAAGCTACCCAAATAGTGTTATTATCGGTTCGTCTGCAGAAGAAGGACGTTTATATACAACACCCGCTGTAAATTGGATTTCTCATATGCCGGAACCACTACTCTATACAGAAAAGAATAAAGTGCCAGAAGCGACAATAGAGGCATTAAAAATGAGAAAAGATAAAGCAAATATATATGTATTAGGGCCAGAAAAAATTGTTTCAAAAGAAGTAGAAAAAGAGTTAAGCAAATACGGGAAAGTAACGCGTATTAGTGGAGAGACCCCTACAGAAAACTCGATTACGTTCGCTAAATTTAAAGATGAAAAAACAAAATTTGGCTGGGGATTCACAAAACCTGGTCACGGTTTATCATTTGTTTCAAGCAAAACACCAGATTTAGCAGTTGCTGGAGCACCTTTTTCACATATGGGTAAACACGCACCTGTTGTCTTGTTAGAAGAAGGGAAAGCTTCACAACCAGTGTATGACTTCCTTGCTACTATTCAGCCGAAGTTTAAAGATGATCCAACACTTGGACCATATAATCATGGCTTCTTATTAGGAAGTACGAGTGATATTTCATTTGAAACACAAGGAATACTAGATGAGAGGTTAGAAATTGTTCAGGAAAGTGGTCAAGGACACGGTGGACATTAATAAAGTGAGTAAAGGCGGCGCTGCTAAGGTAGCGTCTTTTTCTTTAGGAAACTTTTACATAGCAAAAAATCTTCTACTCGTTATATAATAGCTTTCGTGCAGTCGGCTAGATTTTCTTATGGAGAAAATCAAATTATAAAGGAGTAGAGGAGTGGTATTTTGTTTCAAACGATAAAAAATGACTGGTTTTCTAATGTGAGAGGGGACGTGTTATCAGGAATTGTCGTTGCTTTAGCATTAATCCCTGAAGCGATAGCCTTCTCTGTTATTGCAGGCGTGGATCCGACAGTTGGACTATACGCAGCCTTTTGTATTGCGGTTACCATTTCATTTGTTGGCGGAAGAACTGGAATGATTTCAGCTGCAACAGGTGCAATGGCATTATTAATGGTAACGCTTGTTAAAGATCATGGTTTGCAATATTTATTTGCTACAACAATATTAACAGGTATCGTCCAAATTATTTTTGGCGTGTTCAAACTGAGCTCATTTATGAAGTTTGTTCCGAAATCTGTTATGAGTGGTTTTTTAAATTCACTTGGAATTTTAGTTTTTACAGCGCAATTACCGCATTTTAAAAATGCAACTTGGCAAATGTATGCACTCGTTGTATTAGGACTTGCAATTATATATTTATTTCCACGTATTACAACGGCTGTACCTTCTACGCTTATTTCAATTATTATTGTGACGAGTATTGCACTTATGAGCGGATTACAGTTGAAAACAGTAGGGGATATGGGAAGCCTACCGAAAGAATTACCGTTCTTTAGTATTCCTGATGTGCCATTTACATTAGAAACATTAGGGATTATTTTACCTTATGCAGTTATGCTTGCAATCATTGGTTTACTAGAGTCTTTATTAACAGCTTCAGTTTTAGATGATATGACGCATACAGAAAGTAATAAGCATAAAGAGGCACGCGGACAAGGGATCGCAAACATCGTTGCTGGATTTTTCGGAGGAATGGCAGGATGTGCAATGATCGGTCAATCTGTTATTAATATTAAATCAGGTGGACGAGGTCGCCTATCAACATTTGTAGCGGGCGGATTTTTAATCGTATTACTATTCGTTTTAGGGAATTATGTCGTTCATATTCCGATGGCAGCTTTAGTTGCGGTTATGATTATGGTTTCAATCGGAACGTTTGATTGGAACTCTGTAACAACGATTCATAAAGTACCAAAAGGAAACGCATTTGTTATGATTGTAACAGTCGTGATTGTCTTAATTACACATAATTTAGCATTAGGTGTAATTATCGGAACAGTAATTAGTGCGGTGTTATTTGCATTCAATATGGCAAAGATTCACGTGAAACATTTATATATTGAAAATAAGAAAATATACGAAATTCACGGTCAACTTTTCTTTGCATCTACAGCCGATTTCATAAATAATTTTTCATTTAATGAAGATGTAAAAGAAATTGAAATGAATTTTACTCATGCGCACGTATGGGATGATTCAGCAGTGGCATCAATTGATAAAGTTATCATGAAGTATGAGCAAAGTGGTGTGAAAGTAAGTATAACAGGATTAAATGAACGTAGCTCAAAACTTGTTGCAAATTTGGCTACTTATAATAAAAGAATTGCTAGTTAAAAGCCTCCTTTTTAGGGGGCTTTATTATATAATACGAGTAGGATAACGAAAAGGGGATTCAGCATATGTACAAACAAATTATATTAGCATGTGACGGTTCTGAACATGCACTTCGAGCAGCGGAACATGCAACATATATTGCGAAATGTAGCGAAGAAACAAATGTTGAAGTTGTGTACGTAGTAGATAATAGAACGGCAAAATCAGATATTATACAAGGTCAAACAGACTTAGAAACAATATCAGCTAGTCGAAAAGATAAATTAAAAGAGATTGAAGGTCTATTAAAGAAAGAGAACATTTCTTATACAATTACGATATTACATGGTGATCCTGGAGATACAATTGTTCAATATGTAAATACAGGAGATATAGATCTTGTTATCGCTGGAAGCAGAGGGCTAAATACACTGCAAGAAATGGTGCTTGGTAGTGTCAGTCATAAAATAGCAAAACGAGTGAAATGTCCGGTGATGATTATAAAATAAAATAGAATGTAATGAAGACCTTAGTATAACTGAGGTCTTTTTTATGTATAAATAACTCTTATTTGTGGAAATACTAGATATATAAGTTGAAAAGATGTTAACTTACAAATTTGTAAGTTAGTTGTTAGAGAAATCGATGTTATGAAATTTTTCCCATTGGTAAAATAAAAGTATCACAGGGGAGATAGGGAGGATGGAAGCAATGAAATCATTTCAAAATTTGTCATATAGTCAAGGGGTAAGCTTAATTTGTCTAGGGGGATTTGCTGCATCTGTTACGTTAGCTGTTTTAATAAAGGTGTTTCATCAAATTTTTTAATATTAGAGTAGGGAAGGAATTGGTTGTTATCATTAGTAGGAACAGCAATGAAAATAAAAAATAGCTCTTAGCATGTATGTAGATGCTAAGAGCTATTTTTATGATTTTTATATGTTATTTAAGCTTGTTTTGATTTTACTGACCCTGTATTTAAAGTAAGGGCAAGGAAGAACATTGCAAGTATGCAAGATGCAAGTAATAAGATGAATCCGCCATCCCACCCGAATGCATCTACGATAAAGCCCATAGCGGCACTAGCGAAAGCAGCTCCGCCTAAGTAACCGAAGAATCCAGTTAAGCCTGCTGCAGTTCCAGCAGCTTTCTTTGGTGCTAAGTCAAGAGCGTGTAGACCAATTAACATAACCGGTCCGTAAATTAAAAATCCAATTGCGACAAGAGCGATACTATCAACCATTGGATTACCAGGAGGATTTAACCAGTAAACAAGAACTGCGATAAATACACCAATCATAAATAAAATACCAGCAGGTGCACGACGTCCTTTAAATAGTTTATCACTCATCCATCCGCAAAGAAGTGTACCTGGAATACCAGCCCATTCATATAGAGCGTAAGCAGTACGTGAGCTACTATGAGTAAAGCTTTTTTCTTCTACTAAATAAGTAGGAGCCCAGTCTACAACGCCGTAACGTACGAAATACACGAAAACGTTCGCAATAGCGATGTACCATAAAAATTTATTGTTTAGTACGTATTTAAATAAAATTTCCTTTGCCGAAAGTTCGCGTTCGCGATCTTTTATTTTCTCATCTGGTGGATATTCTCCAGTATGCTCTTCAATAGAAGGTAGTCCACAAGATTGAGGTGTATCTTTCATTGTAATTAGTACATAAATACCAACTAAAATTGAAAGAATACCTGGGAAGTAAAAAATACTATGCCAGTCATTTGCAAAGAAGTATAAGCCTAATGTTACAAGAGAAGGCATCAGCGCGCCGCCGACATTATGAGCGACGTTCCAAATAGACATTTTTGTACCACGTTCGCTAATAGAGAACCAGTGAACCATCGTACGACCACAAGGAGGCCATCCCATGCCTTGTACCCATCCATTTAAAAACTGAAGTACAAACATAAGTATAATGCTCGTTGTAATGAAAGAAAATGAGCCGAAAATAATATTAATGATACCTGATAAAAATAGCCCAGCTGCTAAAAAGTAGCGAGGATTACAACGGTCGGATACGATACCCATAAGAAATTTACTTAATCCGTAAGCGATAGATACTGCTGAAAGGATAACCCCAAGTTCCCCTTTACTAAATCCTTGCTCGATTAAGTATGGCATTGCTAGTGAAAAGTTTTTTCGAACAAAGTAGTAACCTGCATAACCAATGAAGATACCTAAGAATACTTGTAAACGTAATTTACGGTATTCGCTATCAACGCGATCAGCTGGTAAGCGTTCCGCGTGGGGCGCAGGTTTAAATAATTGTGTGAAAAACATAAAATGAAAATCCTCCCCTAATTAATTCGAAGCGTTTTAAGACAGAGAATATAAAAAGGCCATGAAATATAAAAAAGTTTCCTTTTTTATGATTCATAGCCGTGTACTCCGTTTCTCCGTGACTGTCAATATTAACTTCGTCGAAAATTATACAACTTTGTGACAAAAATGTAAACGTTTTTATGAATAAAAGTATTGACGGATTTTGTTCGTGGGATTAATATTTAAATACGTTAAATATTTTATTGTTTAAATAAGAGGTGGATAACATGCCAAATGATATGACGCATATCGATAAAATTCAAGCTCTAGCCTTTTCGATTGGAAAGAAAATGCAGACGGAGTTATTAGAACAAATGCAAGCAACAGGACTTACACCACCGCAGTTTTATATTTTAAAGATTCTAGATCATTATGGGGCTTCAAGAGCGACAACATTAGCAAAAAAGATGTACGTGAAGCCTAGCGCAATTACAGTGATGATTGATCGTCTAATCGATCAAGAACTTGTAGAACGCTATCACGACAAAGATGACCGTCGTGTTGTCATCATCGAGTTAACGAAAAAGGGGAAATCTAGAGTAGAAGAGGCAATGACAGCTCGCAACGAGCATATTGCAAAATACTTTTCACATTTAGAGTTGCAAGAAAGAGAAGATTTATTACGTCTCTTTGAGAAGTTAGAAACCATTATTTGCGGGACACAAGAGAAAAAAGAGAATAACTAAGAGGAATTGAGGAGATTACATGGAACAACAAGAAAATCAAAATAGAAAGTTGTTGTTAATCGGTTTAGTAATCGCGATGCTATTTGCTGCATTAGATGGAACAATTGTTGGTACAGCAATGCCACGTATCGTCGGTGACCTAGGCGGATTAAGTTTAATGACATGGTTAACAACAGCATATATGTTAACATCAACGACAGTTGTACCAATTGCAGGTAAGTTAGCGGATTTACTTGGTCGTCGTAACGTATATATAACAGGGCTAGTTATTTTCATGATTGGTTCGGCGTTATGTGGTATGGCAAATGGTATGACAGAATTAATTATTTTCCGTGGTATTCAAGGTCTTGGTGGCGGTATTATGATGCCAATGGCTATGATTATTATTGGAGATATGTTCACGGGAAAAGAACGTGCGAAATGGCAAGGTATTTTTGGTGCGTTATACGGTCTTGCTTCTGTAATTGGACCACAAGTTGGTGGGTGGATTGTAGATGCAGTGAACTGGAGATGGGTATTCTACATTAACTTACCGGTTGGTATTTTAGCAACAATCTTTATTGCAATGGGATTAAAATCACATAAACAAACAGGACCAATTAAAATTGATATCGCTGGAATCTTT
Organism: Bacillus sp. FSL K6-0268; assembly: GCF_038005425.1. NCBI lineage: Bacteria > Bacillati > Bacillota > Bacilli > Caryophanales > Bacillaceae > Bacillus > Bacillus sp. FSL K6-0268. Next base: position 2,799,138 of record NZ_JBBOTF010000001.1, on the reverse strand, counting down.
ACGATGATTCTAGGTGTTGTAAGTTTATTACTTGCGCTAACGTTTGGCGGAAAAGATTATGCATGGGACTCTTGGCAAATTATCGGTTTATTTGCACTAGCTGTAATTGGTATCGTTAGCTTTGTTATTGTTGAAACGAAAGCTGAAGAGCCGATTTTACCAATGCATTTCTTTAAAAATCGCACATTTACAATACTGAATGCGATTGGATTCTTTATGAGTATTGGAATGTTCGGCGCGATTATGTTCGTACCATTCTTCATGCAAGGTATTGTAGGAGTAAGTGCTGCTGAATCAGGAACAATTATGACTCCAATGATGATTACAATGATTGTAATGAGTATTATCGGTGGGCAACTTGTATTAAAAGTTGGTGTAAAACCACAAATTATCGCAGGTATGCTTATTATGGCGGGTGGTTTCTGGTTATTAACAACGATGGATATGCACACAACGAAGCTTACAGCTACTTCTTATATGATGGTTATCGGTTTAGGAATGGGTCTTGTAATGCCGACATTAACATTAGCGTTACAAGAAAGCTTCCCGAAAAAAGACCTTGGTGTCGTAACGTCATCAAGTCAGTTCTTCCGTCAAATTGGTGGAACATTTGGTATTACAATTTTAGGATCAATTATGAATAACACTTCAGGTACAACGTTAACAAATAAATTAGTACCTGTATTAGATACATTCCCGAAAGAAGCGGGACAAATGGTAACGAAATTTAAAGATATGATTCACACAGATCCACAAGGTTTATATTCGATGCTATTTAGCCCAGAGGCATTAAAACAAATGCCAGAAGCGTTCGCTAACAGCATTGTACCTATTTTGAAAAACTCTTTAGTAGACTCGCTTCATACTGTATTCTTAACAGGATTAGTATTTATCGTAGTAGGTGCCATCTTTACGATTTTCTTACAAAAAATTAAATTATCAGATCGTAAAAAAGATGCTAAAGAGCCTGCTGTAGAAGAAAAAGAAAAAACTGTATCATACTCGTAATGAAGAAGCATCGCCTTATGGCGGTGCTTTTTTGAGTATAACCTTAAAAGCTTTTTAGTGAGAAATGATTGACGTATTTTTAGAAATACGTTATATTATTTTCTGTAAACGGTTACATGAAATGAGGAGAAAAGAGAATGAGTACGATTAAAGACGTTGCGAAATTAGCGGGAGTATCTGTTGCGACCGTTTCCAGAGTTTTAAATAAAAATGGATATGTTCACGAAGATACATTAAAAAAGGTAGAGCGTGCAATTGAGATGTTAGATTATAAGCCTAGTACAGTAGCGCGTTCACTGTATAATAAAAAGTCTCGTTTAATTGGCTTAGTTGTTCCAAATATCGTGAATCCGTTCTTTCCAGAAGTTGCACGTGCCGTAGAAGATGTAGCACATAAACAAGGTTACACAGTTGTCCTTTGTAACTCTGATGAAAGTTTAGAAAAAGAGAAACAATACATTGATGTACTTAGACAAAATAATGTAGATGGATTTATTGTAGCAACGAATCCACAAAATAGTGTTAATTACATGAATTTATCTGTCCCGGTTGTTGCGATTGACCGTATGTTTAATGAGCGTATTCCTACTGTATATGCAGATAACTATGCAGGAAGTCAGGCTGCGACAAAGTTGTTACTAGATAAAGGATGTAAACATATTGCACATATTCGCGGTCCACGTGATGTGAGTACTGCAAATGAACGTTTTGAAGGTTTTGTAGACGTTATTACGCAAAATAATCTTTCGTATATGATTGCAGAGAGTACGTTTGATCCAGCAAATAGTGAGCGTGTAGCGATGGAATTATTAGAAGAATACCCGCATATTGATGGTATTGTTGCTGGGAATGATTTAATTGCGATTGGTATTGTAAAGGCTGCACTTCAAAAGGGGATTGCCATTCCAGATGATTTACAAATTATTGGATTTGATGGAATTTCTTTAACAGAAATGATGTATCCATCTATTACAACAGTTGCACAACCGATATATGAAATGGGGAAAATTGCAACAGAGTTGTTGTTAGAGCAAATGGAAGGAAATACATTAGAAGAGAAACACTATCGTTTGCCGATTGAAATTATAGAACGAAATACAACGAAGTAAGGAGATGAAACAGATGCCAAATATTGCAGTAGTAGGAAGCATTTCAATGGACTTAGTGGCTGTTTCAAAAAAACGGCCGAAAGCAGGAGAAACAGTAATTGGTGAAGCGTTTCATACAATCCCAGGAGGGAAAGGGGCAAACCAAGCAGTTGCTGCAGCTAGGTTAGGAGCAAATGTAGCGATGGTTGGAGCGGTAGGAAATGATGATTATGGAACAGTAGTTAGAAAAAATTTAGAGAACGAACGCATTTTTATCGATTATGTGGTACCGGTTACAGATAGAACGACAGGAATTGCTCATATCGTTTTAGCAGAAGAAGATAACAGTATTGTTGTCGTACAAGGGGCAAATGCTCTTGTAAATAAGTCAGTTGTAGATCGCTCCAAAGACCTTCTTGTAAAAGCGGATATGGTTGTTCTTCAACTAGAAATTCCACTTGAAACAGTAAAATATGTATTGGCTATTTGTGAGGAACATAATATTCCTGTTATGTTGAATCCAGCGCCAGCACAAGTTTTATCAGAAGAAATTTTAGAAAAAGCAACTTATATTACGCCAAATGAACATGAGTGCCGCATTGTATTAGATGATTTTACATCACCAATTGAAGATTTATTGGCGAAGTATCCAAATAAATTATTGATGACAGAAGGTTCTAACGGTGTTCGTTTCCATAATGGCACAGAGATTGTACATGTTCCTAGCATTGCTGTTGATGTAGTGGATACAACTGGAGCTGGTGATACATTTAATGGTGCGTTAGCAGTTGCACTTTCTGAAGGAGAGACACTTCAAAAAGCAATTCGTTTCGCGAATATTGCCGGTGGTCTTTCTGTAACGAAACTTGGAGCACAGGGCGGTATGCCAACGAGAGATCGAGTACGTGAAGTGCAGGTGATTGTTGGATGAAAAAGCATGGTGTATTAAACAGTGAAATCGCGGCAGTCCTTGCTTCACTTGGGCATACAGATACGGTTGTAATTGCTGATTGCGGGTTACCGATTCCGGATGGAGTAAAACGAATTGATTTAGCTGTTGAGATTGGAAAACCGAGTTTTTTAGAGGTGTTACAAGTTGTAGCTGATGATATGGCAATCGAAAAAGTGACGTTAGCAGAAGAAGTCATTATAAATAATGCGGAAGTAAATAAAGAGATCGAGCAAAAATTAATAGAGCCAGCATTTGAGTATGTATCTCATGAACAATTTAAAGAGCATACAAAGAAAGCGAAGGCGATTATTCGTACAGGCGAGGCTACGCCTTATGCAAATGTAATTTTACATGCAGGCGTGATTTTTTAATAAAGGGAAGTGATGGGAATGCATATTGAAATGAAAAACATTTCAAAGGCGTTCAATGGCAATCCTGTTTTGAAGAATGCACAGTTTATGATTGAAACAGGAGAAGTCCATGCATTGATGGGGGAAAATGGAGCGGGTAAATCAACGCTCATGAAGATTTTAACAGGTGTATACAAAAAAGATGATGGGACAATCACGATTGATGGGCAAGAGCGCACCTTTAAAAATGCGAAAGAAGCTGAAGAGTACGGCATCGCATTTATACATCAAGAACTAAACATATTGCCGAATTTAACAGTAGCTGAAAATATGTTTCTTGGTAAAGAGTTAATGTATGGGAAAACAGGTATTTTACGCACTCGACAAATGAACGCGATTGCGCAGCAGCAACTAGCAGAGCTAGGATTGCATGTAAGAGGTGCTATGTTAGCAGAGGAACTATCGGTTGGACAACAGCAAATTATCGAAATTGCGAAAGCGTTAATGACAAACGCGAGCGTTATTATTATGGATGAACCTACTGCGGCACTGACGGATCGTGAAATCGAAACGCTCTTTATAGTAATCAATAAGTTACGTAAAGAAGGTGTTTCATTCGTGTACATTTCGCATCGTATGGAAGAGATTTTCTCGATATGTGATGCCATTACGATTTTGCGTGATGGAGAATACGTTGGAAAGAGATTAATTCCAGAAACATCATTTGATGAAGTAGTGAGTATGATGGTGGGGCGCAGCATTGGTGAACGTTACCCAGAGCGAAATAGTCAAATTGGTGATGTCATTTTTGAAATGCGTAACGGAACGAAGAAAGGGAAATTTGAAAATGTTTCGTTTCAAGTAAGGAAAGGTGAAATCCTTGGTGTAGCTGGTTTAATGGGAGCTGGTCGCACTGATATTATGAAAGCGATATTTGGTTATGAACCTTTAGATTCTGGACAAATTTTTATAAATGGACAAGAAGTAAAGATTGATAGTCCGATAGATGCAATTAGACAAAGAATTGCTTTCATTACAGAAGATAGAAAGTCTGAAGGATTAGTGTTAGATTTTTCAATTCGAGAAAATTTAGCTTTACCGAATTTAGAAAGTCTTTCAAAGGGAAGTGTTCTAAGCAACGAGCTAGAACAACAGTTTACAGAGGATATGATGAAGCTTCTTAATGTGAAAGCATCTAGCGGAGAGCAGGCAGTGAAATCTCTTTCTGGTGGAAATCAGCAAAAGATTGTAATCGCAAAATGGCTAGGCATTCATCCGCAATTACTCATTTTAGATGAGCCAACAAGAGGTGTCGATGTTGGAGCGAAAAAAGAAATTTACTCTATCATGAATAAGCTTACTGAGCAAGGCGATGCCGTTATTATGGTATCATCTGAGCTTCCGGAAGTTTTAGGAATGAGTGATCGAGTTCTTGTTATTCATGAAGGAAAAGTCGGCGGCATTTTAGGGAAAGATGAGGCATCACAAGAGTCTATTATGGCACTAGCTACAGGGGGAGAGTAAGGATGGCTAAGAAGGGGAATGTATTACAACAACTCGGTTCTTTAATCGGTTTAGTATTAATTATCGTCGTAATTACAGTTTTAAATCCAGCGTTCATTGAAATTCCAAATTTATTTAATATACTGCGTCAAGTATCGATTAATGCGCTTATTGCATTCGGAATGACCTTCGTAATTTTAACAGGGGGTATTGACTTATCGGTAGGTTCTATTTTAGCATTATCAAGTGCACTTGTTGCTGGAATGATGGCAAGTGGCATGGATCCGTTCCTTGCAATGGCAGTTGGACTATTAGCAGGTCTTGTAATGGGGGTTGTAAACGGTATCATCATTGCGAAAGGAAAAGTAGCTCCATTTATTGCAACTTTAGCAACAATGACTATTTTTCGTGGGTTGACGCTTGTTTATATGGACGGACGTCCGATCACTGGTCTTGGTGATCATTTAATGTTCCAAATGTTTGGCCGCGGTTATTTTCTTGGTATTCCGGTACCAGCTGTTACAATGATGATCGCTTTCGCAGTACTGTACTTCATTTTGAAGAAAACGACATTTGGCCGTCGTACATTTGCAATTGGTGGAAATGAAGAAGCAGCAGCACTATCAGGTATTAATGTTACGAGAATTAAAGTAATGATTTACGGTCTTTCCGGAATTTTGGCAGCGCTTGCAGGTATTGTCTTAACATCACGACTAGATTCTGCACAGCCGACTGCAGGTACTTCTTACGAATTAGATGCAATTGCAGCAGTTGTATTAGGTGGAACAAGTCTTTCTGGGGGAAGAGGATGGATTGTTGGTACATTCATCGGTGTACTAATTATCGGTGTACTAAATAACGGTTTAAATTTATTAGGTGTATCTTCTTTCTTCCAACAAGTTGTAAAAGGACTTGTAATCTTACTAGCTGTATTAATTGATCGCCGAAAAGAAGCGTAATGGAGGGACAGTTCATGAAGAAATGGTTACTTATACTCGTTGCATGTATTATGGTCATTACTGCTGGTTGTTCAATGGAACCACCAGAATGGGCAAAGGATTCTAGCGATAAAGGTCGAAATAAAACTATTAAAGTTGGATTCTCTGTTTCAACTTTAAATAATCCCTTCTTTGTAACTTTGAAAAAGGGTGCAGAAAAGAAAGCGAAAGATAGCGGCATCGAATTGATTGCTGTTGATGCGCAAAATGATGCAGCGAAGCAAACGAACGATGTTGAAGATTTAATTCAAAAGGGTGTCGATGTAGTTGTTATTAATCCGACCGATTCAGATGCTGTTGCTTCAGCGGTAAGTGCGGCAAATGCAGCAAATGTTCCTGTTATTACAGTAGACCGCGTTGCGAATTCAGGTAAGGTTGTTTCTCACATTGCATCTAATAATATCGAAGGTGGTCAAATGGCTAGTGATTACATTCGTGAATTAGTCGGCGAAGGAGCAAACGTTGCTGAGTTAGAAGGAATCCCTGGATCGTCTGCTGCTCGTGAACGTGGGAAAGGATTCCATAACGTAGCCGATAAGTCTTTAAAAGTAGTTGCCAAACAAGCGGCTGATTTTGATAGAGCGAAAGGATTATCTGTTATGGAAAACATTTTGCAAGCAAATAGCGATATTAAAGCCGTGTTTGCGCATAACGACGAGATGGCATTAGGTGCACTTGAAGCATTGAAGTCTGCTGGAAAAACAGATGTAGTCGTTGTTGGATTTGATGCAACTGAAGATGCTGTGAAAGCGGTTAACGATGGGCGTATGGCTGCAACAGTCGCTCAAAAACCGGAATTAATCGGAGAGAAGGCGATGCAAACAGCAAAAGAGATAACACAAGGTAAAAAAGTGGACAAATCTATTCCGATTGAATTAGAGCTTATTAAGAAAAATAAATAAATATAAAATGAAAATTAGGAAGGAAGAATAACAAATGAAATTCTTTATTGATACAGCAAACATTAACGAAATTAAAGAGGCAAATGCATTAGGCGTAGTAGCTGGAGTAACGACAAACCCATCACTTGTAGCAAAAGAAGGCGTAGATTTCCATGAGCGTATTCGTGAAATTTGCAGCTTTATAGAAGGACCTGTAAGTGCAGAAGTAATTAGCTTAGAAGCTGATAAAATGATTGAAGAAGGAAAAGAATTAGCGAAGATTGCTCCAAACGTTGTTGTAAAAGTTCCAATGACAACAGAAGGTTTAAAAGCAGTAAAAGCGTTCTCTGATTTAGGAATTCGTACAAACGTTACATTAGTATTCTCAGCAGTTCAAGCATTACTTGCAGCTCGCGCTGGTGCAACATATGTTTCACCATTCTTAGGTCGTTTAGATGATATCGGTCATAACGGTATGGATTTAATTCGTCAAATCGCAGAAATCTTTGCAATTCATGGCATCGAAACAGAAATCATTGCAGCATCTGTACGTCACAGCGTTCACGTAACTGATGCAGCATTAAACGGTTCACATATTGCAACAATCCCAGCAAACGTAATTGCTTCATTAGTGAAGCACCCATTAACAGATCAAGGAATTGAGAAATTCTTAGCTGATTGGGAAAAAACACAAGAGAAATAATAGAAAATCAAGAATCCTAGTTTAATTGACTAGGATTCTTTTTTATTTAAAAGAATTTTCATGCAATTTTGCATATTGTCTTTTAAATTTGTTATATAAGATATTTAATATATATCACATAACTCTTTATTTTTCATATTTCGATATAAAGTGAAACTTTAATCAGTGGGGGCTTTGTTCATCAGCACACTGATTATTAGTTGAACCAAGGGATAAACAGATAGAGGGTCTGACCAGAAAACTGGAGGGCATGATTCTATAACAGAAAGTTCAATGTTTATAGAATTATGTCTTTTTATATAGGGAGGGTAGTAAACAGAGATTTCGACAAAAATGCACCGATTTATCTGAATTTTAAGTTTTATAAAAGGAGAGAAATGGAATGAGAAGAAAAGCCCCATTTAAAGTGTTGTCATCATTAGCAATTGCAGCAATTATCGGATGCACATCTGTAATGAGTGCGCCGTTAGCATATGCAGAAACGCCAGAAAAAGAGAAAGAGAATGTGTCTACAACGCCAATTGATTACAATTTAATTCAAGAAGATCGTTTAGCGGAAGCTTTGAAAGAAAGAGGAACAATTAATCCAGCATCTTCTAAAGAAGAGACGAAAAAGGCTGTCGAGCAATATATTGAAAAGAAACAAGGAGATCAGGCGAACAAAGAAATTCTTCCAGATGCTCACTCACAAGAAACGTCTGATTTCACAAAAAAAGTAAAAGAGAAAAAGATGGAAGAAAAGGAAAATGTAAAAAAGACTGAAAAAAATATTAATCTTGAGCAAAAGCCAGAACCAAATAAAAAGCAATTGAATGGGCAAGTTCCAACTTCAAAAGCAAAGCAAGCTCCATATAAAGGATCTGTTCGATCTGATAAAGTATTAGTGCTACTCGTTGAATTTAGTGATTATAAACATAATAATATTGATCAAACACCAGGTTATATGTATTCGAAAGACTTCAGTAGAGAACATTATCAAAAGATGTTGTTTGGTAAGGAGCCTTATACATTATTTGATGGTTCAAAAGTAAAAACATTTAAACAATACTATGAAGAGCAGTCTGGTGGTAGTTATACGACAGACGGATATGTAACGGAGTGGCTAACAGTTCCAGGAAAAGCATCTGATTATGGAGCTGATGGTAGCAGTGGTCACGATAATAAAGGTCCGAAAGGTGCACGTGATTTAGTGAAAGAAGCTTTGCATGCAGCTGCTGAGAAAGGACTAGATTTATCTCAGTTTGATCAGTTTGATAGATATGATACAAACGGGGATGGGAATCAAAACGAACCTGACGGTGTAATTGATCATTTAATGGTAATCCATGCTGGTGTTGGTCAAGAAGCTGGTGGCGGTAAATTAGGTGATGATGCGATCTGGTCACATCGTTCAAAATTAGCAGTAGATCCAGTAGCGATTGAAGGTACAAAATCAAAGGTAGATTACTTTGGTGGAAAAGTAGCAGCACATGATTACACAATTGAACCAGAAGATGGAGCTGTAGGTGTGTTTGCGCATGAATTTGGACATGATCTTGGATTACCAGATGAATATGACACGAAATATACTGGAAATGGTTCACCTGTCGAAGCTTGGTCATTAATGAGTGGAGGTAGTTGGACAGGAAAAATCGCAGGAACGGAGCCGACAAGTTTTTCACCACAAAATAAAGACTTCTTACAAAAGAATATGGGTGGCAACTGGGCAAAAATATTAGAAGTAGATTACGATAAAATTAAGAGTGGTGTGGGAGTTCCTACCTATATTGATCAAAGTGTTACGAAATCAAATCGTCCAGGCGTTGTACGTGTTAACTTACCAGGTAAAAGTGTTGAAACGATTAAACCGGAGTTTGGAAAGCATGCATATTATAGTACAAGAGGCGATGATATGCATACAACGTTAGAGACACCTTTCTTTGATTTAACAAAAGGAACAAATGCAAAATTCGATTATAAAGCAAATTATGAGTTAGAAGCAGAGTGCGATTTCGTCGAAGTACATGCAGTAACAGAAGATGGAACGAAGACGTTAATTGATAGACTTGGAGAAAAAGTAGTCCAAGGAGATAAAGATACAACAGATGGGAAATGGATTGATAAATCATATGATTTAAGTCAATTTAAAGGCAAAAAAGTGAAACTACAATTCGACTATATTACAGATCCGGCTGTAACATATAAAGGTTTTGCGATGGACGATGTAAATGTAACTGTTGATGGACAAGTTGTATTTTCTGATGATGCAGAAGGACAGTCTAAAATGAATTTAAATGGTTTTGTTGTTTCTGATGGGACAGAGAAGAAAGCTCATTATTACTACTTAGAATGGAGAAACTATGCGGGATCAGATAATGGATTAAAAGCAGGAAAAGGTCCAGTGTATAATACAGGTCTTGTCGTTTGGTATGCAGATGATAGCTTTAAAGATAACTGGGTGGGGGTGCATCCAGGTGAAGGATTCCTTGGGGTTGTAGATTCTCATCCAGAAGCACTTGTTGGTAATCTGAACGGGAAACCAGCGTACGGTAATACGGGCATGCAAATTGCAGACGCTGCATTTTCATTTGATAAAACACCAGCATGGAGTGTAAATTCATTAACACGTGGCCAGTTTAACTATTCTGGATTACAAGGTGTTACAACTTTTGATGATTCAAAAGTATATAGTAACAAGCAAATTGTAGATTCAGGAAGAAAAGTTTCAAACCTTGGACTTAAATTCCAAGTTGTTGGACAGGCAGAAGATAAATCGGCAGGCGCTGTTTGGATTAAACGTTAATAACATAAAAGCACATTCTTCATATGAAGAGTGTGCTTTTTAATTTGTACAGTAAGTTATTATTTTAGTTTATGTAATACAAATGTTTATTCATGTGTAGTGTATCAAATTATGTGGAGAAAGGAAATATTTCCGAGGAAATTGTCGAAGTATCGTCGTTATTTATAAACTTTCTTTTTAAAAGAAGTAATGTATTATTGCCTTTACGGCTCAATTTATTTACATTGTTATTTGGTTATACACAAAAGTAATATATTGGGCAAAAAAGAGTTCTATTCAATATGGCTCTTTTTATAGATAGAAAGGAGTAAGCGATAAATGAAAGAAGTTATTGGATGTCCACAGTGTGAAGGGGATATTACTGTACAACATATTATTGATCTCCCACATCCTTTTTCATTAAGGTGTCCACATTGTAAGGTGAAGTTGAAAGAAATAAGGGTAACGTCATGTTTAATATTAGCGATGATTTGTATAATTCCATTGTTTATTATTATTGGAGAGAGTATTAAGGAATTACTAGTAAAATATTTTTCTATTGTAGACAATGTACCAACTGTACTTATTTTCTTTTTATTTTGTTATCCATTGTATTATTTCTATGAAAAATATAATGCTATATTGTTTATTAAATATGGTTTGCTGAAAGTTAAAAGTTGAATTGAATAGGAGATTATCATTATGCTTTGGAAAATATATTTAGTTATTGTAGCAATGTTAGCTATTATTTCGTTAGTAAGGGGTATGTTTCAAACACCAATTCAAAAGTTTGACTTTGTAGTATCTATTATTACGTGGATAGGGCTCTTTGGTTTTGTATTTGATATACAAATATTAACCTCGATTGTTTGGAAATGTATCTTCTTGTTTAGCGTCATTTGGACTTTAACTGCAGTTTTTGTTTTTCGTTTATATGAAGAGCGAGATGAGCCATTACCTTTTATATTTAAATTAATTGGAATTATTCCAACGCTTCCATTATATTACGGATTATATCAATATGCATTTTAAAAAAGACAACGATGGATTATCCCATCATTGTCTTTTTTACTTTGCTTCTTACATAAATCATCCCAGCAAATGTTAATAAAAATGCTGTCCCGATAATGAAGCTGATGCTAGGTGATGCTCCGATTGCGCCGACTGTAAAGGAGCCAGCAACAACTCCTAATGAGAAGAAGGCATAAAATAATCCGAATGCCTTTCCGCGATTATCGTCTGTAGTATTTTCAACGAGTAAAGCGTTAATAGACGGAAAGAGGATTGCGAATCCAATTCCATAAATCATCATTACAATAAAGAGCATACCTTTTGTAGCAAATAATCCGAGTAAAGATAATGCGAATGCCATAACTGCAATTCCGATTAGCATTAGTTTCGAACGATTAAATCGATCGTAAATACGATTTGTTGGAAGCAAGAAGAAGAGGATAGCAGTAATACCAAATACACTTAACATCATGCCTGTTGTAGATGCTTTAAGCGCTAATGCCTCAACTTTTACTGGTAACATATAAGTGACAATTCCTTGTGAAAACATTAATGTGAAAGCACCAATATATGCTTGTAATAACGGTTCTGATTTTAACAGTTCAATCATATCTTCTTTGTTCATCATTTGCGTTCTTGATGTATCTTTTCTTGATACGTTATTTGGTAAGAAGAATAGAGATACGATTGTACCAAGAGCCATTAAAATAGAAATAGTAATGAAGACCCATTCTACGCCAGCTGTTGCTTTCATAATACCGCTGAAAGCAGGTCCTACGATTGCCGCTGTTCCAACAGCAGCACCAGATAGAGCCATTGCTTTTCCTTGTCTTTTTGCATTTGTTTGTTTTGATAAAAATGTAAAGGCAGCAGGAATTAAAAAGCCATCACTAAATCCATGCATAAAGCGCACAACTAATAGTTGTTCACCACTTTGAACAACGGTGTATAACAAGACTATGAAACTCGTAATTCCCATGCTTATATAAAGGATTTTTTTTGCACCAAATTTATCGACAGCGGCTCCAGCAATAATATTACCAATCATATTAGCGAATGAGTACATACCGACAACTAGCCCGATAATAAGAGGAGTTCCTCCAAGGCTTTGAGCGAAAGTACTCATAATAGGTAATTGTGAAAATGTATCTAAAAAAGCCACGATAACGATAAAGTAAATAAAATATTTCAAGCGATATTCACCTCTCCAATGCTATTATGGCACAATGCTAATTTCACCTGCAATGAAATTGAATTAACAGATGTGGAAAAAAGTACAAAGTGACAAAATATTGAACGTTATTTGTAAAAAATTAGTAGGGATGTGATTGTTTTTTTGAAATATATGGATAGAAGTATTATAATAGATTTGTAAACTTCACCAGGTTAAGTATATACATAGAGAGGGATGTATAAAATGAAAGCACTACTTTGGCATAATCAACGTGATGTACGAGTAGAAGAAGTACCAGAACCAACAGTAAAACCAGGAACAGTGAAAATCAAAGTTAAATGGTGTGGTATTTGTGGGACAGACTTGCATGAATATTTAGCAGGGCCTATTTTTATTCCAACAGAAGAACATCCATTAACACATGTGAAAGCACCTGTTATTTTAGGTCATGAGTTTAGTGGTGAGGTAATAGAGATTGGTGAAGGAGTTACATCTCATAAAGTGGGAGACCGTGTTGTTGTAGAACCAATTTATTCTTGTGGTAAATGTGAAGCTTGTAAACATGGACATTACAATGTTTGTGAACAACTTGTTTTCCACGGTCTTGGCGGAGAAGGCGGCGGTTTCTCTGAATATACAGTAGTACCAGAAGATATGGTTCATCACATTCCAGATGAAATGACGTATGAACAAGGTGCGCTTGTAGAACCAGCAGCAGTAGCAGTTCATGCAGTACGTCAAAGTAAATTAAAAGAAGGGGAAGCTGTAGCAGTATTTGGTTGCGGTCCAATTGGACTTCTTGTTATCCAAGCAGCTAAAGCAGCAGGAGCAACTCCTGTTATTGCAGTTGAGCTTTCTAAAGAACGTCAAGAGTTAGCGAAATTAGCAGGTGCAGATTATGTATTAAATCCAGCAACTCAAGATGTGCTAGCTGAAATTCGTAACTTAACAAATGGTTTAGGTGTAAATGTTAGCTTTGAAGTAACAGGTGTTGAAGTTGTATTACGCCAAGCGATTGAAAGTACAAGCTTCGAAGGACAAACTGTAATTGTTAGTGTATGGGAAAAAGACGCAACAATTACTCCGAATAATTTAGTATTAAAAGAAAAAGAAGTTATTGGTATTTTAGGATACCGTCACATCTTCCCAGCTGTTATTAAATTAATTAGCTCTGGTCAAATTCAAGCAGAGAAATTAATTACGAAAAAAATTACAGTGGATCAAGTTGTTGAAGAAGGATTTGAAGCACTTGTAAAAGATAAAACACAAGTGAAAATTCTTGTTTCACCTAAATAAGATAGAATCGAAAAGAGTAGCCCTTTTCTAGAAATAGAAGAGGGCTACTTTTTTTCTATACTGAAAGGTGATAGACTTTCCTTTGACTAAATGTATTTTTGTTTGGAAGGGAGAATCTAATGCTTTCATTTTTGTTAACTTTAAAGCGAATGTTAAGAGCCTGTTTACGAGCGTGGAAAGATAAAGAATTTCAAGTATTATTCGTATTAACAATTTTGACTTTAATATCGGGTACGATTTTTTATAGTACGGTTGAAGGGTTACGTCCTTTAGATGCGTTATATTTTAGTGTTGTGACATTGACAACTGTAGGAGATAAAGATTTTAGTCCTCAGACAGATTTTGGAAAGATTTTCACGATATTATATATATTTATTGGAATGGGATTAGTGTTTGGATTTATTCGTAAGCTGGCAACTAATGTACAATTACCAACGATATTATCAAATAGAAAAAAAGAGTAAAGCATTCAGATGCTTTACTCTTTTTTTACATTAGTTTAGACAAGCCTTAATAATAGTTTATTAAAATGAAAGTGTATTCATTCATTATATTCACTGTGTATAAAGTTATAATGATATGAACATTTGCGTATTTTGATTTAGTGATAGAATTTTCATGAAAGGTGGGATATTCTAGTCATAGGTTAACCGGATGACATCATAGGATCCTAACAAAATGTTTACAATAATTCAATTATAAAATGGAGGATTTTATATGAAAAAGAAAGTACTTGCTTTAGCGGCAGCTATTACATTAGTTGCTCCATTACAAAGTGTTGCATTTGCTCATGAAAATGATGGGGGACAGAGATTTGGAGTTATTCCGCGCTGGTCTGCTGAAGATAAACATAAAGAAGGCGTGAATTCTCATTTATGGATTGTAAATCGTGCAATTGATATTATGTCTCGTAATACAACACTTGTAAAACAAGATCGAGTTGCACTATTAAATGAATGGCGTACTGAGTTAGAGAACGGTATTTATGCTTCTGACTATGAAAATCCTTATTATGATAATAGCACATTTGCTTCACATTTCTATGACCCTGACAATGGGAAAACTTATATTCCGTATGCAAAGCAGGCAAAGGAAACTGGAGCTAAATATTTTAAATTAGCTGGTGAGTCTTACAAAAATAAAGATATGAAACAAGCATTCTTCTATTTAGGATTATCTCTTCATTATTTAGGTGATGTAAACCAACCGATGCATGCGGCAAACTTTACGAATCTTTCGTATCCACAAGGATTCCATTCTAAATATGAAAACTTTGTAGATACGATAAAAGATAATTATAAAGTAACGGATGGAAATGGGTATTGGAACTGGAAAGGTACGAATCCAGAAGATTGGATTCATGGAGCGGCAGTAGTTGCGAAGCAAGATTATGCTGGCATTGTAAATGATAATACGAAAGATTGGTTCGTAAGAGCAGCTGTATCACAAGAATATGCAGATAAATGGCGCGCTGAAGTTACACCAATGACAGGTAAGCGTTTAATGGATGCACAACGTGTTACTGCTGGATATATTCAGCTTTGGTTTGATACGTACGGAAATCGTTAAGTATTTGAAGAAGGTCAAATCTCAGAATAGAGTATTTGGCCTTTTTATCACTATACAATACATGGAGGTATGAAACGTGAAAGGTAAATTGCTAAAAGGTGTACTTAGCTTAGGTGTTGGTTTAGGAGCTTTATATAGCGGAACGTCAGCTCAAGCAGAAGCATCTACAAATCAAAATGATACATTAAAAGTGATGACGCATAATGTATATATGCTATCAACAAACTTATATCCAAACTGGGGACAAACTGAGCGTGCTGATTTAATTGGGGCGGCAGATTATATAAAGAATCAAGATGTTGTTATATTAAATGAAGTGTTTGATAATAGCGCATCAGATCGTTTATTAGGTAATTTGAAGAAAGAATATCCAAATCAAACAGCAGTATTAGGTCGTAGTAGTGGAAGCGAATGGGATAAAACGTTAGGGAACTATTCATCTTCAACTCCTGAAGATGGTGGCGTTGCGATTGTCAGCAAATGGCCAATCGCTGAAAAGATTCAATATGTATTTGCAAAAGGATGCGGGCCAGATAATTTATCGAATAAAGGATTTGTATATACGAAAATTAAGAAAAATGATCGTTTCATTCACGTAATTGGGACGCATTTGCAGGCTGAAGATAGTATGTGCGGAAAAACTTCACCTGCATCTGTACGTACGAACCAATTAAAAGAAATTCAAGATTTTATTAAAAATAAAAATATACCAAATAATGAGTATGTGTTAATTGGTGGTGATATGAACGTAAATAAAATAAATGCAGAGAACAAGAATGATTCAGAGTATACATCTATGTTTAAAACATTGAACGCTTCTGTACCATCTTATACTGGACATACAGCGACTTGGGATGCAACGACAAACAGTATTGCAAAATATAATTTCCCTGATAGTCCTGCCGAGTATTTAGATTATATTATTGCAAGCAAAGACCATGCGAACCCATCGTATATAGAGAATAAGGTGTTACAGCCGAAATCTCCACAATGGACTGTTACATCATGGTTCCAAAAATATACGTATAATGATTACTCTGATCATTATCCAGTAGAGGCGACTATTTCTATGAAGTAGTTTCAAAAAGTTTCTTCGTAAAGAAGAAACTTTTTTTATTTGCAAACAGGAAAATCACACTTTCTTTCCAATATGTATAAGACATATTGAGAAGAGGAGAGAAAAATGTGGATCGAGGAATTTTTAAAGAAGTTCCATTACCGTGTGCATTTTTGGATGAAGTGGCTTTAGATAGAAATATTCAATCAATTATAGAGTTAAGTGGAAATAAGAAGATTCGTATAGCGAGTAAATCGTTACGTTCTGTTCCGATTATGCAAAAGATTTTAGCTGCAAATGATCGATTTCAAGGTATTATGTGCTTTTCACCTAGAGAGACTTTATTTTTAATAGAACAAGGATTTAATGATTTATTGCTTGGATATCCTGCTTATGATGAAAGAGCTTTGTATGAAATTAGTTTGCTAACAAAGAAAGGTTTCATTATAACTTGTATGGTGGATTGTGAAGAGCATATTGTGTATTTAGAAAAAATTGCTGAGGAATCTAAAGGATGTTTTCGTGTTTGTTTGGATATTGATATGAGTAGTCGTTTCTTTCAATTTCATTTTGGTGTACAAAGATCCCCAGTAAAAAATGTGCAGGATGCGTTGAAAGTAGTAGAAAAGGTGAGAAGGTCATCATATTTAATGTTAGATGGTGTGATGGGTTATGAAGCTCAAATTGCTGGGGTGGGAGACCATATACCGAATCAATGGCTGAAAAGTAAAGTGATTTCGTATTTAAAGCAGAAATCAGTGCTAGAAGTTAAAGAAAGAAGAGAATATATTGTAAAAGCAATACAAAAACTTGGTATTGAGCTAAGGTTTGTAAATGGAGGCGGAACAGGAAGCATAAAAACAACTGAGAAAGATAATTCAGTTTCAGAGATTACAATAGGTTCTGCTTTTTATTCTCCGAAGCTGTTTGATTATTATAAAGAGGTGAAATTTCATCCAGCGGTCGGATTTGCCTTACCAGTTGTGCGTAAACCAGTCCCGTTTATTTACACTTGCCTAGGTGGTGGATATATTGCTTCAGGAGCAGTTGGAAAAGATAAAGAGCCTGAAGTTTGGAGACCAAAGGGTGCAAAACTATTAGCTTTAGAAGGTGCTGGCGAGGTACAAACGCCAATATTTTATAACGGCGAGGAAAGAGTGGACATAGGAGAGTCCATTTTGTTTCGTCATAGTAAGGCTGGTGAATTATGTGAACGCTTTCCTTTTTTGTATCGTGTTAAACAAGGAGAGATTGTTGGGGAGTATTCAACATATCGGGGGGATGGCCAATGCTTTCTATAAAGGGACAAAGGTGGAGGAATTGGACAGGGAATGTAGAAGGGACGCCGCATTATACGATGTATCCAGAAAGTATACAAGATGTAGTAGAAGTAGTGGGGGTTGCACGAAAAAAGGGGCAGAAAATTCGTGTTGTTGGTTCAGGACACTCGTTTACACCCCTTGTGCAAACGGAAGAAGTTTTAGTTTCTTTAGATGAATTGAAGGGCATTGTGAATATTGATGAAGAGAAGATGGTCGCTGAAGTGTGGGCAGGAACAAAGTTATATGATTTAGGGAAGTTACTTGAGGAAAAAGGTTATGCGCAAGAAAATTTAGGAGATATTGATTCGCAATCTATTGCAGGAGCGATTAGTACGGGGACTCATGGAACGGGTATTACCTTTGGGAGCTTATCAACACAAGTTATAGAGATTACGGCAGTTTTATCTAATGGTGAGAGTATAGTTTGTTCGGAAGCTGAGAACGTAGAATATTGGAGAGCGTTTCAGTTGTCACTTGGAATGTTAGGTATCATTGTAAAGATAAAATTGAAGGTTATTCCAGCGTATTCACTCGTTTATGAAAGTGAAAAACAGTCATTATCTACTGTAATGAACAAACTAGAAGAGTATAAGAAGCATCGTCACTTTGAATTTTTCGTTTTTCCTTATTCTGATGAAGTACAAGTAAAACTTACGAACGAAACAACGAATACAGGCAGTGATTTGAAATGGCATAAACTAAAGGTGGAGTTACTTGAAAATAGGATGTTCTCTTTACTATCTAAAGGGTGTAAATGGTTTCCTTCTATAAGTAAAGGAGTGAGTCGATTATCAGCTAAGGCTGTACCAAACACAAAAATAATTGGCCCGAGCTATGAAGTATTTGCTACATCACGTACGGTACCATTTTATGAAATGGAGTATAGCATTCCTTCAAAGTATATGAGGACTGTGGTAGAAGAAATCTCAAATCTTATTGAAAAGAAAAAGTATAAGGTGCACTTCCCGATCGAATGCCGCTATGTGAAAGGTGATGATATATGGCTTAGTCCAGCCTATGGAAGAGATTCAGCGTATATCGCTGTTCATATGTATAAAGGTATGAAATATGCTGCTTACTTTGGCGAAGTGGAAAAAATTTTTCTGAAGTATGAAGGGCGTCCGCATTGGGGGAAAATGCATACATTATCGTATGAGCAATTACAAGATATATATCCAGAGTTTCATTCGTTTTTACAGGCGAGGAAGTCTCTAGATGAACTTGGAATGTTTTTTAATCCTTATGCAGAAAAGTTATTTATCCCGCATTAACGGGCAGTAATACTCCCATCTCAAAATTCGGTGGGAGATAACCGCTCGTTTTGGGAGGGTTGATTAAAGTTTCACATTATGTATATGAAAAAGCTGACAAATAATTATTTGTCAGCTTTTTTTAGTGTAATTGCATTTCTTGTATGACTAATATGCTCATAAAATAGTAGTTTATCACGGCTAAATACATGCAGTAAAACATGAATAATAAACAGGCCGTTAATGATGAATAGGAATAACAATGTAACGAGTAATACTAAAGGTTCTGTATGATTTAACATAGAACTACTAGAAAGAATATAATTGATTCCGCCTAACGCAAAATAAAATATACCGTATCGAATAAATAGTTCTTTTAATGTAATACGATCTGATTTTCCTTTCAGGTGAATGCGAAGCAATGCTTTCCCAATTGTTTTTCCATTCGTAAAGTATGGAATAATAATAAAGTAAATAAGGATTGAACACGTAATGAAAATGAGTTCATACATATTGGTGTAAGATTGCATATTAGAAACGAAGAAAGAATTTCCTTTGTTTTTAATGACAGGTACAACGATAGATAAGAAAATCCAATCAATTTGCATCGCGATAAGGCGACGAATGAATCCGACTGGTTTCGTTTCTAAATTAATATGACTATCTAACTCGTTTGTTTTTGGAAGGAAGTACGTAAATATTGGTGCAATGATAAAACCAATTACGCCACCTAATGTATTTAAAAACAAATCATCGATATCAAATAATCGGTATGCACAATTGTATATACCGTATAATCCAGTCACTTGTGTTAGCTCGAAAAATAGTGAAAGGAAAAAGGAAATGTAAATTGTTTGTAGGAAACTACGTCGGAAATAATAACGTAAGTAAATACCGAATGGAACAGTTAATAGAACATTAAATGCAACTTGTAAAAAAGCAGACTCTTTTAATAAGTAGAAATAAGTAGCCGGTTTCGTTAAAACTGCCGATGTATGACTACTAATCTCTTGTATGAAATAAAATGGTGAGAGTTGCATGTGTTGTGTATTAGCCGATTGTAGGCTACAAGTATCAAACGTTTGTGGCAACGGCAAAATAACAAGAAAATAGGCATTTAATAAGTAAAGTAATAATGAGTATAAAATAAATGAGCGCCATTTATTTAAATAACCGTATTTTCGATAATTAAATATTAGAAAAGGGATTAAAAGAAACATTGCTAAAAAAGGAAATAAAATAAATGCTGTTTTTACTGGAAATAAATATGCAGTCAAAGTGAAACTCCTTTCAATAAAAATTCGTTTATCATTATAGCGCTAAAAATATTTAAATACAAAGTTAAAATATTTCGAAATAGAAATAATTACTAATTTTATAGGAATTAAGTTATAATAAATTTAATATGAGGATATTATGATTATATAAGTTGAGAGAGGGTACAAGAGATGCGATATGAACTTTTTTCTGTAAGTGGGGATCATATTACGACTTTTGAAAGTGCATGGCGTTTTCAGGAGGGAGAACAGATTTTTGTTCATGATGATCAAACAAAACGAAACTTTATTATTATTCGTCTGACGCATGATGTATTTCAACAAAATAAACATGTTATTCGTTTGTATTGTCAAGAAAAGAAAGTGTATGCATAAGAGAAGCCCTCTTACAGTATGAAAAGTAAGAGGGCTCTTTATCCCGCTATTTGTGGGAAGCACGATTGGTGAGGATTAAAGTTTCACTTTATCATTTTTCTCCTCGCAAGGAATAAAAAGAGAAGAGTTAATGCACATAGGTAGCATTTGATTTGGAAGAAAGGATATAGCCTTGTATTTTGTACTTCAAAGTTTCATGGCCTTTTCTTTGAGAAAGCCATGTATGGTAATCTTGTTGTGTTTTCCATAACATACGAAACATATATTCTGTCTTATCATTTGTACGATGAACATGTGAAAACTCTATGTTAATAAAACCGTTCGTTCCAGGGGAAGGATAATATTGTTTAAGCTCACAAAGTAGCTCACTTTCATATCCGTACTTAATGTGAATGAGTTTAGTAACTATAAGTATATAAACACCTCTTTTACGATAATAGTAGGAAAGATAGCTTTACTATAATAGTGAACTTAATAATTATTATAATATTCTGAAAATTCGAAGTGAATGATAGGTTTTAACTTAATAAAGGTATAAAAAAGCGAGTCATCTAGTGTAATAGAATGACTCGCTTTCGATTTGTAAGTTTCACTTTATAAGAAAATAAGAGTAAGTACACCTACGATAATACAATAGAAAGAGAAATACTTTAAATTTCCTTTTGCCATAATGTTCATAAACCATTTTAGTGAAATATACGTCATGATAAATGTTGCGATGAATGCAACGACATATGGTACGAATAATGTGTCTAGATTTGGATCATTTGCAATGTCTGTAATGCTTAACAATAAGCCACCTAAGCTAACAGGAATGTATAGTAAGAATGAGAAGCGAAGAGCTGTTTCTTGCTTCATACCAAGTAACATTGCTGCTACGATTGTGGCACCAGATCGGCTTATTCCAGGAATCAGTGCGCAAGCTTGTGCTAATCCGACGATGATTGCATCTTTCATAGAAAGGTCGCCATCATTTTTACGACCGCGTAAATTTCTAATAATCCAAAGGCCGACAGCAGTAATAAGAAGGGAAATCCCAACCATCTTCACACCTTTTAAGTACTGATCGATGTAATCTTTAAATAAAACACCAATAACACCTGCTGGAATGGTTGCAATAACAAGATAAATAATAAAGAAGAAATCTGATTTCGCGTCTTCTGCTCTTGTAAATATATAAGAGAGACCATTCTTCGTCAGACGAATTAAATCATTTCTATAAATAAGTAATACAGCTAATAATGAAGCTGAATTAACAAGTAGTTCGAAGCTAAATCCTTCTATTTTTAGTCCTAGCAAATGTTGTGCTAAAACGAGGTGACCACTTGAAGAAATCGGAATTGGTTCTGTTAGTCCTTGGAACAGACCGAGAATTAAATATTTTAAAACGTAGTAAAATTGTTCCATAATAACCTCCTTGTTTATTAGTTGAAAGAAACAACTTTTCCATTATAACAAAGATATGGATGAATATTGAAAAGAAATAAATATTCGAAATAAAATAAAAATCCCTTATAGCAGTATAAGGGATTTTTATTTTTAATTAAGAAGTTACTGTTCCTTGAAGACTTTTAGACAATTGAACATCGACTTTTTCAGCATCATGAATATGATTCATAATAGTAGTATTTAATTTTTGGAACATTTGTTGTGTATTAGCGAATTCTCGTAATATGTCATCATTACAAGACTTTTGGTTTTCAATAGCCTTAATAACATTTGTAGCGCCATTTTGTAACGTTTGAATCATAACTAAAATATTTTCAATTCTAGCGTTTGTATCGGCGCTCATTTCTACACCTTCATCGACTAAATGTAAATTATCTTTTGTATTATCGTATGCTTTTTCAATTTCTTCTTGAATTTTTTTCGTTAAGTTGCCGATGTTTTTTGTGCTTTCTGCTGTACTTTCCGCTAGTTTTCTTACTTCATTGGCAACGACAGCGAATCCTTTACCGTGCTCTCCAGCACGTGCGGCTTCAATACTCGCATTTAAGGCAAGTAAATTTGTTTGTGCTGCAATGTTTTGAATGACTTCTACAATTTGCTCGATTTCCTTTGAGCGTTCGCTTAGATGATTCATACTATTAGACGTGCGTTGAGATTGTTCACCTAATTTATTAATTACAATAAGTAAGCGGTGAACGGATTCTTTTCCTTCATTAGAGCAGTCAATAATTTCTGCAATAGACTGAATTAAGCTTTGTTCCTTTTGCAACATTTCATTATTTAACTCATTGGAATGTGTCGTGCGTGTTGAAACATTTTCGAAACATGAACTTAATTGTTGAACTAAATTTTGGAGTGTATTGTGTTGGTTATTTACAAGTTGATGCTCGTGTACAACGCTTTGTACACGATCGTGGATAGTCGAAATAGTCTCTTGTTTTTCAATATCTTTTTGTTTCAATTCTGCTTCTAATTCTTGTATACGCTCTTCTAATTGAGCAATTGTATGTTGGAGTGATTTCTTTTGAGTAAACATGTATTTATTTCAACCGCCTTCGAAAGTTATATTTTCTCTATATTTGGATTTTAGCATCTTTTGTATTTTTTAAATATAGGAATTGTTAAATATTTAAGAATCTATTACATTTTATTCATAATTCTCTTTTTTTTGTCACGAAAAATAAACTGTATTTAATCGTTTTGTAAACAAACTGTAAAATAAATCATGTATAACTGTATAAGAAGGGAGTCGGATTATGAACTATTTTAAGCGAATCAGCTGTCTAGTATTAGCAGGAATTATCGGTCTTTCTAGTACAGTCGCTGTTAAAGCAGAGTCAAACGACGAGAAACTTAACAACATGCAACAGCAATTGCAACAAAACGATGCAGAAATGCAAAAGAAAGAGCAAGAGAAGCAAGCTGTTAGTAAAGAAATTAAAGGTATTGAAAACGAACTACATAATTTAAATAATACAATTGCAAAAAATAAAGAGGATCAAGCTGCTATTCAACGTAAAATCGATGAAACACATAAGCAGATTGAACAAAAAAAGGAAGAAATTGTCGTTTTAGAGGATAAAGTCCTTGCTCGTAAAGACATTATGAGAAAACGTATGGTTTCTGTTCAAAACAGTTCAAATACAAGTTTAGTAGTAGAAGTTGTAGTAGAGTCAAAAAACTTTGCAGACTTCTTACAACGTATGAACGCAGTTTCTACTATTCTAGAAGCTGATAAAGAAATTTTACGTCTACAAGAACAAGATCTTCGTCAAATTGAAGAAGATAAGAAAACAATTGACGAAAAAGAAGCATCTTTAGTAGTAGACAAACAAAAATTAGCAAAAGCGCAAGCTGAACTGCAAGATAACTTGAAAAAACGTCAAGATAACTTACAAACAGTTCAAGCTAAATATAATGAGGTTGCAAGTCAGCTTAATTTAGCAGCGGAAGAGAAAGCTAAAATTGAATCAAATATGAAGGCAGTACAAGAAACAATTGCTCGTGAACAAGAAGCAGCAAGAATCGCAGCGGAAGAGCGTGCAAAAGCAGAAGCGGCTGCAAAGGCTGAGCAAGAAGCTTTAGCGAAAGCACAAGCAGAAATTGCTGAAAAGCAAAAGCAAGAAAAAGCTAGTAAACCGGCAGAACCAGTTGCTAATAATAATTCGAAGGTAGAACCTGCACAACCTTCTAAGCCAACTGCTGGTGGGAAAGAAATTTATGTAGAAGCTACAGCTTATACAGCTGATCCAGCGGAAAATGGTTATGCGTCAGGTCAACAAGTATTTTCTGCATGGGGACCAGGTGGTAAAGGTTATAATCTAACTGCAAACCCAGGAATGAAATTAATTGCTGTAGATCCAAGTGTTATTCCATTAGGCAAAACTGTAAATGTTGAAGGTTATGGAGTCGCAATTGCAGCAGATACTGGTGGAGCGATTAAAGGTAACAGAATTGATGTGTTAATGCCTGATAAAGGGTCTTCTAGTCAATGGGGAAGAAAAATCGTTAAAGTTACAATTTTAAACTAAAACGTAATCCAACTTTACAATACGTAGAGTTGGATTTTTTACAATATTAATGTTAAGTTAAGTTTACATTTTGTTAAGGATAGCATACAATAATGGTGAGAGGTGGTAAATTTGACCATTTTAAACAGAGTAAAAGAATTAAGAGCTCGTTTTAATTTTTCACAAAGTGTATTAGCAGAAAAGGTTGGAGTGACGAGACAAACAGTTGCTGCAATTGAAAAAGGGGATTACGTTCCTTCATTGTTACTAGCATTGATGATTTGTGATGTATTCCAGTTAAAGATGGAAGACGTGTTTGTTTTAAATAAGGAGGGGGAAGAGGATGAGTAGAATTGGTTTTTCTTATATTATAAATGTACTCTATACTGCACTAGCATGCTGGACATTTGTTGAATTTTATAGTGTTATTACAGAGTTAGCAGACATATTTAAAAACGAGAAATTCCCGTTTGAAGTAGCGGTTAATGGAGTACCATTTATTTTATTATTTATTGGAGCTATTATAGTTACAATTTTTTATAGAATTCAAAAGAAAAAATATAAGAATTTATCTTTTTGGATGTATCCATTATTATTTCCACTAGAAGATGAACGTGAAAAAGCGATTACGGATAAAGCTTGTCGAACAACATTTGTATCGTTATGGTTTGTGTTACCTTGTGCAGTTGGATTTTTAACTTTTTCGCCTATTATTAATGAATATCTTCCTGGATACCCATTATATATTCTATTTTCTATTTTCTTTATTCAAATGACAGTATTTCACGTATCATTATACAGAAATAAATTAGCTTAAAAAGAAACCTTCTTGCACCGGCAAGAAGGTTTCTTTTCAGCTAATACTTGTACATATGGCGATATTATTTTATCATTTTATATAGAGTAAGATTTTGTAAGGGAAAGGAATTGTATATGAATAAGCAAAGAATTTATAGTATAGTAGCAATCCTGCTATTTGTTGTAGGTGGGGTGTTAATTGGAAAGCCATTTTATGATGGATATCAGGCTGAAAAGAAACAGACTGAAAATGTGCAGGCTGTTCAAAAGATGGATTATGAAAAGCATGAGACGGAATTTGTAGATGCTTCCAAAATTAATCAACCAGACTTGGCGGAAGTAGCGAATGCATCATTAGATAAGAAACAAGTAATTGGTCGTATTTCGATTCCAAGTGTTTCAGTAGAACTGCCTGTTTTGAAAGCTTCTACTGAAAAAAACTTATTAACAGGTGCAGCGACAGTAAAAGAGAATCAAGTTATGGGAAAAGGAAATTACGCACTAGCAGGACATAACATGTCTAAAAAAGGTGTTTTATTTAGTGATATAGCTTCTTTGAAAAAAGGCGATAAAATTTATTTGTATGACAATGAAAATGAATATGAGTATGCGGTTACTGGTGTATCTGAAGTAACTCCTGATAAGTGGGAAGTTGTGGAGGATCATGGGAAAGATGAGATAACGCTTATTACATGTGTATCTGTAAAGGATAATTCTAAGCGTTATGTTGTTGCTGGTGATTTAGTAGGAACGAAGGCGAAGAAGTAAAAAAGAAGGTGAACTCTTTAAAGAGTTCACCTTCTTTTTTACTAATGTTGAGAAAAAATAGAATGTTTTGGTTTGTATTTAAGTATTCTTCTATTTATGTATAATAAAGTTATAATTCTATATTTTGGGAGGAACAAGAGTGAGACAACAGGTGAAGAAACTTCTTTTAACAACGAGTATAGCGTTATTGGTAGCTCCAATTTCAGCTTATGCGCATCCAGGGCGTACAGATGCTAATGGCGGACATACGTGTCGTACAAATTGTGAGAAATGGGGATTACAGTACGGGGAATATCATTATCACAATAAACCAGCTTCTAGTAGTGGTGCAACGAGCCCAGCTCCTAGCCAGAATAATAATAGTGCTGTAGAAGCTGAGAGACAAGCAGAAGCACAGCGTAAAGCTGAAGAAGAGAGACAACGTGTAGCCGAAGAACAAAGAAAAGCTGAAGAGGCACGTAAGCAAGAGGAAGCGCAGCGCCAAGCTGATATGGAAAAAGGTCAACTTGAAGGTCAAAAGAATGGAGAAACTGATTTTAAAGCAGGAAAAAATGATGCAGAAGTGCATGTAGCTGGAAAATCTGATGCATATAAACAAGCGTTTAAAGCGACTTATGCAGCCGCATGGTCTTTAGAAGAGCAGAAGAAAACGCATTTTGAAAAAGGAAAAGAACAAGGTTTAGCACAAGAGACGATGGACGATAGTCAAGTTGCTCCAGAGTTTAAGGTAAACTTTGTAGACGGGTTCAAAGTAGGGAATAAAGAAAGAACAGAAAAAATTGAAAAAGAACAAGCTGAATTAGGAGAAAAGACAGGGAAAGAACTAGCTGAAAAGAATCCTGGAAATAGAGAGAAAGAAGTATACGTGAAGGCATATGAAACAGCGTATGAAAAAGGCTATAAGTCTACAAAAAAGGCAGTAGAAAAGGCTGGCTATAAGTATGCATTTGAAAACTATAATTTAAAAGTTCCTGCTAAGTATGAAAGAAATGAATTGTTAAAGAAATGGTTTACTGAAGGGTTTAAATTGAATAAAAAAGCAGCAGAAATTCGAGAAGAAGGGTATAAAAAGGGAGACAGCTGGTTCTCATTCTTCTATAAGAGTTTCGTACCAAGTGAATATAAAGAACATAAAGAGCTGTACGAACAAGCAATAGAAAAAGGTAAAACGGCATAAAAAAAGATGAGGAGAAATTCCTCATCTTTTTTAATCCATCCATTTCACTAATTTCTTAGAAATTAATAATAAAACACAACCTAATACAATTGCCACAGCGCCAATAACCGTGAATACTTCAGCGTATCCAAGTGAGGTTGTGAAGCTTGCAAGTTGTCCGCCTAAAATGTTGGCGATACCTGAACTTGCTAGCCATACACCCATTAGTAAAGATGCTAATTTTACCGGAGCAAGCGCACTAACCATTGATAGTCCGACAGGTGATAAGAATAGCTCACCTAACGTATGGAAAAGATACGTAAAGACGATAAATAGTAAGTTTGCTTTTTCTGTAATGTTATGTTCATCACTACCTGTTTTTAATGTAGCGATAACGAGAATGATATAACCGATACCAAGCAAGATCATACCAAGTCCCATTTTAGTTGGGATTTTTAAATCACCGCGCTTGCGAGTTGCAAGTTTTGCCCATAATGCAGAAATGACTGGAGCAAGTAAAATAATAAATAATGGATTGACCGATTGGAACCAAGATGTTGGAACTTCCCATCCGAACACAGAGCGGTCTACAAATTTGTTTGTATATAATGTTAACGAGCTACCAGCTTGTTCAAAGCCAGCCCAGAAGAAGACAACGAAGCATGTTAAAATGACGATAACTGCGGTACGTTGTTTTTCTTTTTTTGTTAACGGTGTATCTCCTACTGATGGTTGTCCATCTGTTGTTTGTAAATCGCGAGTTGGTTTTTTACCGATATCACCAAGGAAGCGATTTGATAATGTTGTAAATAAAATTTGTCCAATAATCATTCCGATTGAAGCGGCTAAGAAACCGTAACGGAATCCGTAATGTACAACGCCATCAACTGTTGTTTTGAATAAATTTTCTGATAAAAACCCGCAAACGAGTGGAGCTAAAAATGACCCGACGTTAATACCCATATAGAAAATGGTAAATGCACTATCACGTTTTGGATCGTTCTCTTCGTATAATTCTCCAACCAGTGTAGAGATGTTCGGTTTGAAGAATCCGTTACCGATAATAATAAGCGCTAATCCGAGGTATAGGCCTAATTGGTTTTGCAAGGCAAATAGTGTAAGGTTACCGATTGCCATTGTTATACCACCAATTGTGATTGCTTTTCGTCTACCTAGAAAACGGTCTGTTAAGTATCCACCAATCATTGGTGTGAAATAACAGGCTCCAGTATAAAATCCGTAAATAGAGAGTGCCCATGCGGGACTAAACCCAAGACCACCGCTTACTAAAGCTGTCGTTAAATATAATGTTAATAATCCTCGTAATCCATAGTAACTAAATCTTTCCCACATTTCTGTAAAGAAGAGTAAGTATAAACCTGGAGGATGTTTCTTTTTTCTTTGTTGTTCTCTTTCTAGTTGTATCGCTGATTCCATGTTATTTTCCTCCTGACACAAACAAAAACAAAGTTAATAATTTTGTACATTTAATATTTTACTTTATTAACTATTGTAAGTCAATAAAGGTTGATTTTTCAGAAGAGATTGGAAAAAGGGAATAGCTATAGAAGGGGTGTTTCTTTTGTGATAGACTATGGACTATGTTTTCTTTGTAAGGAAGCGGGTTATTGTACTTTTTTTATATGTGGAATTGATTTCATAAAAGATGAAATTAAAGAAGGAGAAAGAAATGAAATTGTTACAGAAAAAAGAAATTTTACTTATTAGTCTTATGTTATTCTCGATGTTCTTTGGAGCAGGGAATCTTATATTCCCACCTTTTCTTGGATATGAAGCAGGAGAACATGTGTGGATTTCGTTAGTAGGATTTATTATATCAGCAACAGGTCTTCCTATATTAGGTGTTATTTCTATTGCAAAAGCAGGAAGTTTTCAAACGTTAGCGGGTAGAGTTCATTCTTCATTTGCAATTATTTTTCCATGTATCGTGTATGTATTTATTGGACCTGGGCTTGGTATACCACGTGCGGGAAGTTTAGCCTTTGAAATGGGGCCAGGTCAGTTATTCCCTGAAGCAGGAAGCGGAGTATTATTGTTTTACACAGTTATTTTCTTTAGTATTGTTTACTGGTTAAGTTTATCACCATCTAAACTAATGGGGTTGTTTGGAAAAGTCTTGACGCCGTTATTATTATGTATGATTGCACTTATTTTTATAAAGAGTATGTTTACAACAGTAGGAGATATGAAAGAACCAATAGGGAACTATGGCCAAGCTCCTATGTTTCAAGGGTTTTTAGATGGATATTTAACAATGGATGCGTTAGCTGCTTTAATCTTTGGAATTGTTATTGCAAATGCATTACGTGCAAAGGGTATTGAAGATGATAAAGGTTTAGCGAAATATATGAGTATTGCTGGAATCGGGGCAGGACTATTATTATCGATTATTTATGTCATCCTTGGATATGTGGGGGCAATTAGTGGCTCATTAGGAACATTTGATAACGGTGCCAAAGTGTTAGCACAAGTTATGACTACATTATTTGGACAGGGCGGAGTCGTTTTATTAGGTCTTATTTTTACTATCTCATGTTTATGTGTTTCAATTGGACTTGTTACGTCTTGTAGTCAATTTTTTTCGAGTGCATTTCCGAAAGTATCTTATAAAGTGTGGGCATTTATAGTAAGCGTTGTTAGTATGATCTTAGCTAATTTAGGATTAACGCAAATTTTAAAAGTATCAGTACCAATTCTTGGATTTATTTATCCAATTGCATTAACGCTTATTATTCTAGGGTTATTCCATAAGTATATTGGGAAGTATGCATACGTATATACAGTAACTGTTTGGATTGTAGCAATATTTAGTGCAATTGATATTTTAAATAAAAATGTAATGATGAATCAGTGGACGTCAGTATTAAAATACATTCCGTTTTATACAGAAGGTGTTGGATGGATTGTTCCAGCTATTGTAGGCATGTGTCTTGGTTTCATCGTTAGCATTGCTTTAAATAAGAATAAATGAGTAAAAAGGTGTTTTCCTATTTTGGGAAGACACCTTTCTTTTTTTGGAAAAATACTATTGAAAATGAATAGACTAAGAGTATGATAAAGGTAATTGGTAATATATAGGTTTAATGAGAGTTACGAATAAGGGGGTAGCATATGAAGAAGGATTTGGATAAGAAAATAGAAGCACTCGAAACGGCAATTGAAACGATTCAAGAAGCACTTGCTGAATTAAAGGTGAAGCAAAGGGAAATAGAAGTAGAAAACGCTCAGCAACATGTTAGTAAGGATAAGAAAGAATATATTGAAACGGTAATGGAGGAAAAGCCAAAAGAAGAAATAGTTAAGATAAAAGAGCCTTTGCAAGAATGTGAGGTAAAACAAGTAGATATATCTGCTTTTAAACCAGAGCCATTTAATATTATTAAGTTTTGTCAAACGTGGTTACCGCGTGTATTTGTCGGTATTATGTTGCTTGGAGTGATCTGGTTATTTAAAGCAGGGGTAGATGCTGGTTTATTAACACCAGCAATACGAATTGTGTTTGGTATCGCATTATCTATCGGTTTGTATTATATAGGAGATATTCAAATTAAAAGAGAGCGGCAGGCGTTAGGATTAGTATTGGTTGGAGGAAGTATTTCGGGGATTGTTTTAACGACGTTTGCGGCACATTATTTGTATGCATTTATTCCGGCAAGTATCGCGTTTCTCTTTAATATTACATGGGTTATTTTAGGGATTTATTTAGCGAAAAGATATAACTCGGAATACCTTACTATCTTCGTAGCGGTAGGAGCGTTCTTCGTGCCATTCTTGTTAAATAGTACGACTCCTAATCCTTATATTTTCTTTGGATATGAGACAGTGTTAACACTTAGTTTATTATGGTATGGATTGAAAAATCGTTATAAATATTTATAGTAACTACTCAGCCACCTTTCGGTGGCTTTTTTTAATTTTACTAGTTTCATATGCCTCCTATTTGTAAATACTGAGTATATCAAACAGGGGAGGTGAATATTATGGTCGATCGAAAAATTATTTTAGATACATATAAAAAAGGACCTGAAGCTGTTATTTCTTTATTTGAAGAAACATTTTCTAAATTAGAAAAACGTATACAAGAACTAGAAAATGCTTCAAAAAAAAACTCCAAAAATAGTCATAAGCCACCTTCTACAGATGGTTTAGGTAAGCCTGTTACAAAAAGTTTGCGCAAACCGTCTCATCGTCAAACCGGTGGCCAGTTAGGCCACAAGGGACATACTCTTGGTTTGACAGCGACTCCAGATCATACGATTACACATTCTCCTACATATTGTACTTGTTGTCATACTTCCTTGAACCACGAGCCTGTAAAAGGGTATCGCATTCGCCAAGTGTATGACTTACCACCTATTCAGATTGAAGTGACAGAACATAAAGTAGAACAGAAAGAATGCCCACATTGCCATTCTATCCAAGAAGCCCAATTTCCTTCGACAGTATCTCGTCCTGTTCAATATGGTCCAAATATAAAAAGACTGATTCCCTATTTAACGCATTATCAATGCATTTCTTTGAAGCGAACAAAAGAATTCTTTCAGGATTGTTTTGGACATTCTATAAGCGAAGGAACCCTGGTAAATCATACACAGGCTTTCGCTTCTCAATTGCAGCCATTCATAAAAAAAGTAACGGAAAAGATCCTGCAGTCTCCTATTGTCCATTTTGATGAAACCGGTATGCGTGTAGAAAACAAAACACAATGGTTACATACTGCCAGTACACCGGAGGTGACATTGCAACATATTCATCACAAACGCGGAAAAGAAGCAATGGATGCGGGCGGAATTTTACCGTCTTTTTCTGGAATTGCGATGCATGATGGTTGGAAATCGTATGATGCGTATACAGATTGCCGACATGTATTATGTAATGCCCATCTCTTACGAGATTTGCAAGGAATTATAGATAGTACGGGGCAAAAATGGGCGCAACAGATGCAGAAATTTCTCACGCAAGCTTTAACGCTGAAAAAACAATACAAAGGAAATCTGCCAAAAGTAAAGCAACAGCACCTGTTTACTGTTTATCAAGCTATATTGAAAGAACAACCAGTCTTTTCTACAGAATTAAAAAAGAAAAGAAAGCAGACGCCTGCTCAAAATTTATGGAATCGCTTCGTCAAATATGCTGACAGAATTCTAGCATTCTTAGAACATCCAGACATTCCATTTGATAATAATCAAGCGGAACGGGATATTCGAATGACGAAAGTCAAACAGAAAGTGTCTGGGACTTTCCGAAGTAAGAAAGGCGCAGAATCTTTTTGCCAGATACGAAGCTTTATGAGTACCATGAAAAAACAAAAACAATCTGTCTTACAAGCGATAGGACAAGTTATAGAAACCGGAACGGTTCCTTGGAATCGCACAACTTCATAAGAGAAATTCTCTGTTTGATTTAGATTCTTTCTCTTATTGGAGTCTTTTCTTTTTTATGTTTTCGAATGAAAACATGTATTTGGTATGCCCTTTTTCCTAATTAAGCTGAGTAGTTACTATTTATATATGATTTCTTACGCTGTTGCGGCCATTGTTCTTTTTGTCTTCTTTGCTGTTATGTCAATATTAGTAGAGAACTTGCAAATACAGTTAACGATTGTATATGGTTTGATTCATTTACTATTATTTTGGCATATGTTTACGGAGAGAAGTTTTATACCAGAACCGCGTTTGGCGATATTTAGTGCGAATGCAGTGTTCTTTATACTAGCTATTTCAAAAATACCTGATTTTACAACATGGGGATTAATTATTAGTGCAATTGTGCACGCTACTATGTTTGTGCTTGAGTATAGGAAGAATAGACATTCTACATTTACAAATCTCTTATTTGGTTTCACAATGGGAGCATTTAGTTTAGCGATTTTATACGAGTATAGTTTAGTAAATGCAGCGATCGTACTATTATTACAAGGTTTCCTTGGAATGGTTACTTCTATTAAAGGAAAACAACAGATAAAATTGTATGTTAGTGCAACGATTTACGCGATTGGAATGATACAAACGATTTTTAGTCCGTTTGATCAATTTATTTCGGCAGGCTTTGTTGCTCATATTATTTTAATAGGAACATTCTATTATTGCATGAGACAAGCGAAAGAAGTGTTAGCGAGTTTTGGTAAGTATGTGTACTCTATAGCGCTCTACTGGTTAATGGTCATTGTATTTATTACAATTACTAGAATTGGTGAAGTTCTTTCTACAGATGGAAGTATAATTAGCGTATCTGTATCGTTATTATGGATGATATATGCGTTATTTGCAGTTTGGTTTGGCCGTTATAGACAGATGAATGAAATATTATATGCTGGATTAATCGTATTAGTAGTAACGGTAGGGAAGTTATTCCTACTTGACTTACCGGAGGTTTCGATGATGATTAGGGCAGTGTTATTCCTAATCGTCGGTAGTATAGGTATCGTTATTTCAAGAATGTTTTTCTCAAAAGAAGAGAAGTGAAAAGAAGGCAATCCATGTATGGATTGCCTTTTTCATTATTTTTTATTAATCGTTACAGTTTCATTATATTTCGCTGTTGTATTTTGACGTAGACGAAGCGTTGCTTGTCCAGTTGTATTTGAATCAATCTGTACATTTACAACTTTTTCAGCAGAGCCTAAGCTGTTTGTTGTGAAAGAGAATGCACTACTATATCCGAAAGCAGATGGCCAAGTGCCGTTTGTATTTTGAACTTTTGCTACTTGTGTTCCACCAGTAGTGAATATACCTAAAGAATAGTTGTTATAAGTTGTATTAGGTAGTAAGTTGTTTACTTGAATCTTCATTTGGAAAATTTCATTGTTTGGTAGAATGCTAGGGTGTGTAACGACGTAGTCGCTTGTTGTTACCGCACCGTTATAACCGTATGAACCTGGTTTAAAAGTATTTGTATTAAACCATTGATAACCTGCATTTGGTGCACTCCAAGGTTCAGGTTGTGGTTCTGTTGATAAGCTTGGCTGTTCAAATGTTTGTAGAGCTGTAGGTGAATCAAGTTGTAAACCATTTACTTGATCTAAACTTGTAAATGTCTCTTTATTCGATAACCAATTTACGATGTTTTCTAATAAAATCGCATCGTTTTCTTCTTTATAACCATCGTAAGTTTTCTTTGTTTGGCCAGAATCTTCACGAACGTACTTTGGCGTTGCATCTTCAACAGGAGAAGAGTCACCAATAAAGGCAGCTTTTCCAAGTCCTATTTTTGCAATTGCAGCATATGGGCCTTCTGCAATACCACCGCCATTATAAACGCCACTATCAACAGCGTTATTCCATTTTGATGGATTTTCTGGAAGGTAAACAAGTCCTTTTGCTAGTTTTGGGTTTGTAATTGCTAGAGTAGAACCAGCATGCATTGCTACAGAAGAAACACCTTTTGTAATTCCGAAAGATTGTTCAGGCGATACAATTGTTTTCGCTGAAACATCACCAAGTGCATTGTAGCGGAAGCGAATACCGAAGTTGTCAGATAGCCAATCAGAGCTTTCTACTCCTTGCATAGCTTGTGAATTTGCTTCTTCATTAGACATTCCTTTTGCTGGATTATCCCAAGCACCGCGTCTATATCCATTAAATACTTCAGAAGAGTCCCAGCGATTTTTATTACGATCCGCATTGTAATGATCGGCAATAAAGAAGATACTACCACCATTTTTTACATATTGTAACATAGCGTCCTGCTCAGATTTTTTGTAAGGAATATTAGCTTCTGGAACGATAAATACATTGTAACCATTTAAGTCTTCGTACGTAATAGGTGTTGATTTACGAAGTTCTTTTACGTGATATCCGTTTTTTGCAATGCCGTTTCCGAAGTCAGAAAAGCCGCCGTCAATAACCCAGTCAGCTGTCCCAGCAGTTTGACCGTGTGTATTATCGAATAATACTTTCTTCCCATTGTTTTGATTTACAACTTTTGCAGCAATTTCAGGAGCTGGGTCTACAGAGCTTTCGGCATAAGTAGACGGTATGAACGAGGTCCCTATACTTAGTGTAATTGCTGTTGCTAAAGAAAATGTAATCCATTTTTTATTCTTCATAGAAGAATCCCCCTAATAATAAATATATGTGCTTTAATAATGTAATTTATTTTTCTGTAAAAATAAAGACGGAAAACATAAAAAATATTAAAAGATTGTAAAAATACCGTGAATTTTGTTGAGAAATATTTATATAGATATAAAAACACCCCTTCCAAGTAATAAGGAAGGGGTGTTTTGCTTAACTAATTTTTGAGTTAGGTGTTTCATCAATCTTATGAAACCCTTTCATGTAATATACGATTGCTAAGCCGATAAGCCAAATTGGGCCGACAATCAATGCAATTCGTGTATCTTCTGAATACGCCATTATACCTAGTACTAATACAAGGAAAACGAGTGAGAAATATGAGCTTAATGGGTATAAAGGCATTTTATATGATAACTTTTGTTTATTTTGAGTAGGTAAGCTTTTACGGAATTTAATTTGAGCAACTAATATAATTCCCCAAGTCCAAATTGCGCCGAAAGTTGAAATGCTAGTAAGCCATGTAAATACCTTTGCAGGTACGAGATAGTTTAATATAACACCAATGAGTAAAACGATAGCAGTTGCTACAATTCCTTGGCTTGGAATGCCGTTTTTATTTAAACGACCAAATCTTTCAGGAGCTTTTTTCTGCTGAGCTAATGTAAATAGCATACGGCCTGTACTAAATAAACCACCGTTACAAGAAGAAAGAGCTGCTGTTAATACGACAAAATTAATAATACCTGCTGCTTTTGCGATACCAATTTGCTGGAATGTTAATACGAATGGGCTTCCTTTCTCACCAAGTTCGTTCCATGGATAAATTGCCATCATAACGAATAGAGCTCCTACGTAGAACAGTAATATTCTCCAAAACACGTTATCAATTGCTTTTGCGAGTGTTTTCTTCGGATTTTGAGCTTCACCAGCTGTAACACCGATTAATTCAACGCCTAAATAAGCGAATAGTACCATCTGCATGGAGAGTAGTAACCCAGAAAAACCATTTGGGAACCAGCCGCCATGTGACCAAAGGTTTGAAATACCAGTAGCGATACCACCGTTTCCGAATCCGAATAAAATAATACCAGCTCCGACTACTATCATACAGATAATTGTGACAATTTTAATGAGAGCAAACCAAAACTCAAGTTCTCCAAATACTTTTACCGATAAGAAGTTAAAAGCGCTCATTAACAATAGAGCAAGTAATGCCCAAGTCCAGCGCGGGATATCTGGGAACCAGTACTGCATGTAAATACCAGCTGCTGTAATTTCAGCCATACAAGTAACAACCCATAAGAACCAGTAATTCCAACCAGTAATATAACCAGCGAGTGGGCTGATATAATCATATGCATATTTACTAAAAGAACCGGCAACAGGTTGTTCAATTGCCATTTCCCCGAGAGCTCGCATAATGAAAAAAATAACGAGTCCGGCAATCATATAGCCTAGTAAAATAGAAGGACCGGCTAGTTTAATAGCGGAAGCGGATCCTAAAAATAGCCCAACACCAATAGCTGAGCCAAGTGACATTAAAGTAATATGTCGTTCTTTTAAACCACGATTTAAAGTTCCAGATTTGTTTGTGTGCTGCATAAGAAGAATCCCCCTTGTAGAGTGAACGATATTTGAATGCGTTTGCTAAATATTTAACTATTTCAAATTATAAAACATTTCTATCTGTTATGCTACAAAAATAATCATAATGAACTGTACTACATCTGTACTTGTCAGACTTAAACTTAAAATTCGAACTATTAGGGAATATATTGACTCTTCTTTTTATTGATTGTTAAGATTAAGTATTATATTTTCTCACATACTAGTAAGAAAAGAATGTGTGATAATAATTCAGGTGTAGGAAGGGTACATAAGCATGTTTCAATTACAAAAATATAACACTTCTGTGAAGCAAGAGTTTTTAGCTGGCATCACAACTTTTTTTACATTTGCGTATATTCTTGTCATCAATCCAAAAATATTATCTGATGCAGGTGTACCATTTGACCAAGCGTTTACAGCAACAATTATTGCCACCGTTGTTGGAACAGTAGGTATGGCAATTTTCGCGAATTACCCGATTGTTATTGCTCCAGCTATGGGAATGAATGCATATTTTGCTTATTCTGTTGTACAGAAGGCAGAAGGGATTACATATGTAGTTGCCTTTTCAGCTGTATTTGTAACGGGGATTATTTTTCTTTTATTATCTTTTACTTCGTTTAGGCAAAAGTTAATTTTAGCAATTCCTGATAGTTTAAAGCATGCAATTGCAGGTGGAATTGGACTATTTATTGCTTTTATTGGATTGCGCCTTTCTGGAATTATCGTAGATCATCCGTCTAATTTAGTTACGATTGGTGATTTTCATTCTCCAGCTGTTATTTTAACTTTAATTGGTTTAATATTAGCGGCGGTATTAATGGCATTACGTGTGAGTGGTGCATTATTTATTAGTATGATTGTGACAGGAATTATCGCTTTCTTTACAGGGCAATTGAAGTTTGCTGATAAAATTGTGGCGATGCCTCATTTGCCAGAGGGTATTATCGTTTCAAACCCAACCAATGCATTTTCAGATGTAATTGAATACGGATTATATGGTGTTGTATTTTCATTTTTACTTGTACTTTTATTCGATACAACAGGTGCATTACTTGGTTTAATTAAACAAGCAGGTTTAATTACAGACAATACAGAGAAGCGTTTTGGTAAAGCGTTTATTGCAGATGCAATTGGAGGGACTACAGGTTCTATCTTTGGAACAAGCCCAACAGCAGCGACGATTGAATCGTCAGCAGGTATTGCTGCAGGTGGGAAAACTGGATTAACAGGGATTGTAGTTGTTGGTCTAACAATTATAACGGCATTTTTCAGTCCTGTTATTGCTTCTTTATCAAGTGTGGCCGCTATTACAGCTCCTTCATTAATTATAGTAGGTAGTTTAATGGCACAAAGCATTCGAGATATTAATTGGAATGAATTTGAAGATGCGTTACCAGCATTTTTGATTTTTATAGGTATTCCGTTAACATCTAGTATTGCAAATGGAATCGCAATTGGATTTTTAGTATATCCAGTTTTGAAAATTGTGAAGGGTAAAGGAAAGGAAGTACATCCATTACTATACTTATTTACAATTTTATTTGGATGTCATTTATTCTTATAATATAGATATAGGAGAGGGAGCTTCTTATGAGAGGCTCCTTTTTTGTGTATAATAAAGTGAGACTATAGGCAGTAGGGAGGATCCCCACTGTGTATTAGCCCGCACTAATTGGAATAAGGTGAAAACTTAATTGATTTTGTAAAATATAAATTACTTAAAGGAATATATATGTTACAATAAAGGTGGAGGAGGAACATGAATGGCTGTAAGTAAAATAAAAGTCGCGCGTGTTCAGTTAGATTTAACACAGCAACAATTAGCAGAAAAAGTAGGCGTTACAAGGCAAACGATTAGTTTAATTGAGAAGGGGAAATACAATCCATCTTTAGATTTATGTTTGAAAATTTGTTATGCAGTAGATAAAACGTTGAATGAGTTGTTTTGGGAGGAAAAGGAGTGATAGGATGAAAATCGTGAAAGATGAACGTTTAATGATTGAAGGGTTAAAACATATTAGATTGGCTTTCATCTTACAAAATATCGTCATACTAGCTATCATCTTTTACCGCTATGTCTTGCAAGAGGCAGGATATGAAAGTGTTTCGGATTTATTAATGATATTTATTGGCGGGATCGTAGTTATTAACTTCTTAAATTTAAAACATTCTGTAGAGGTATATGAGCACACAGGCGGAGTGTCACGTAGCTATTTCATGAAATTATTATTAATTCCAGTAGGTATTATTATTGGGATATTAGCTGTTTGTATCATTGTAACACCAGATATCTCGATAAAAGAAATAAGTATAACAGCACTTATTATGTTTGCTTGTTTTTTAGTTCCTAGTTTATTTATCTACATATATATGAAAAAGATAAAAAGTGAAGATTGAAATATAAGAAAAGCTTTCCCGTATTGAGGAAAGCTTTTCTTATATCTTTTTATACAAAACTTTATGAAGGCCAATCGGTTCAATTTCAAAGATTTCACCATGCTCCTGAAAGTCTAATCGCTTGTAATAGTCAGTTACAGTAATACGGCCATTACACCATAGAATGTTTGCTTTCCGTTCTTTTAAAATTTGTTCTGCCTTCTGAATTAAGGAGCTTCCAGCTCTTTTGTTCCGAAAGTTAGGTAATGTTGCCATTCCTCGTAGTCTATAATGGATACCATTTTGCAAATCAGGATATATTTCTTTTGAGAAGGAAGCGATGCTAATTAACTCATCGTTTATAAAGGCACCTAAGTGGAATGTGTCTTTTTCGTAGTCAGAAGAGTATTTACAGTCTGCTAGGGACTGATTGGGACGCAACACCGCTTGGCGTAATAAGTGTGTCTCGGATGCATCAATATACTGCACAGTAATCATATTATCATCCTTTCTTATAAACCTTTTTCTATAAGTTGTATAAAGAAGTATGCAGGTGCAGCGAGAAGGCCGAGTATACTAGCGGTTCCTAGAAGGAGTGAAAGAAAAAGGCATGAGTATTTAACTCCATTTGATTTTTTCCAACCATAGCTGCAAATTTCAATGCTAACACCGATGAGAATAATGGCGACGAGTACTTCTGCTAATAATAAGAGAGCTAAAGTTACAATAGACATAATGTAATCCATCCTCATAATATGTGATAGTAACATTTTACCATATGAAAATTAAAAAATGCCCCTCAATTATGTGGGGGGCATTTTTTTTACTCTAATATGTTTTTTAGTGTATCGATATGCTCTTTCGAACCTGTTACAAGTAATGTATCACCGTGTTGTAGTCTTGTATCACCATGTGGTATTAATGCTTTATTACCGCGGTAGATTTGAATGACAAGTACATCACCTAAAAACGGGAGGCGGCGAAGCGCAATGCCGTTATATTTATTGCTGCGCAGTTCAACTTCGCGTACTGTTTCGTTTGCTGTTGTAATTAAGCGAACGAGACTAGGTTTATCAATAAGTGCACGTAATAAAATACGTGTAGAGTTAATTGTTGAGAATACAGCGATATGTTCTTGCGTTGCTTTTTCTTGTAGAAGTGGATCTTCTACACTTGCAATAACATGTTCAACACCTAGCTCTTTTGCATGTTCTGCCAATAATAAGTTTTGTTCATCATCGCTTGTTGCAACAACGACGCGATCTGCATCAAATGCTGTTTGTTCAGTTAATGATGCAATTGTGATGTCATCTAATTTCACGATAGGAAAGTCATGTGATTTCGCTTCTTCATCATTTATTTTGTTTTGACGCATCATATATAGCGTTACGTCATAATCTTCTCGTTTTAAATCTAGTGATAACGGAAGGGTAATTCTGCTCGCGCCAATAATAGCTACTTTTGGTTTTGGTGTTTCTACTTTTGGGAACATTTTTTTAAATAATATAGGTGCAAAAATACAAGTAATAACTGCGCTTAAAATAAGAGAGGCAGATAAACTTGGACTGATAATCCCCAGTTTTTCACCAATTTGTGCAGCCGCAATAACTAAAGAAAGTGTCGATGTTAATAAAATTGCACTTCCAAGTACGATATTACGTGGATACCATTTTCGTAAGACGAGTGATGGTAAGAGTTTTGAAATAAAGAGTCCTACAATTAAGATTGGGATCATTAGCATGCTAGAAGGTTCTTTGAAAATAGACCATACCTCTAGATTTACACCAACCATTACGAAGAAAATAGGGATGAAGAAACCATAGCCGATGGAATCAAGTTTTTCAACCATATCTTCATTTGGTGATAATAACGATACAAGTACGCCTGCTAAGAAGGCACCTAAAATATTTTCTGCTCCAACAGATTCTGATAAACCAACTAAGATTAAAATGAGTGCAAAAACAGCCCGTGTATCAATTTGTACACTACCAGCTTTTAAACTATCTAAGTATGGAATGTTTTTAAAGCGTTTTGCAATAAAGTAAATGACAATACCGGCACCGAATAGAAGAAGTAAGAGCCACATACTTTGGCCGCTTTCGGAATTTAATCCGACGAAAACAGCGAGTAAAATCATTGTAACTAAGTCTGCAATAACAGCAACTAATAAAATGATTTGTCCGATTGCAGTTTTTCCTAGGTTGTTCTCTTTTAATGTTGGTACAACAACACCTAAAGAAATAGTTGAAATAATTAAAGTCATGAACATTGCATTATCTACGAATCCTAGCCATACGAATAGTAATGATAGGGCATAAGATAAGATGAAAATAAATAAGAAGATAATGCTTGCTGCTTGAAATGTATTTGGCTCGTTTGTCGTATTTTTTTTCCCTTTTTGTTTAAAGATAGAAAAATCAATTTCTAAACCGCTTAAGAACATGAGGAAGATAAATCCTAATGTTGATAAAACTTGAAGCCATATATCTGGCTCAATAATATTAAACCCACTTTTACCTACAAAGATTCCTGCAATAATTTCTGCAACGACAACAGGAAGTGCTTTTAATTTAAAGCGTTGTAACAAAAGGGGAACGAAAAACGCGATTGCAACGATAACCATAAGTGATAGAACAGAAGTATGATGTTCCATTGCGTTCTCTCCCTTCAAATAAATATAGTACCTATTTAGCCATATAATAGGTAGAAAAGCAACGCATATGGATTCGATTTCATAAAGAAAGACTTTTCTTAACATTTGTCATAATAAGTATATTTTTCATGATTCTGTTGTTAATTCCGTAATGTGGATGTAATAGGGGAGGGGATAAAAAAAGACTGCTGAGGAATCTCAGCAGTCTTTTTCATGTACATTACATTGAGAAGAAGATCCATACAGTTAAACCAACTGTTGCAGTTGCAACGAAGAAACTATATATCATTGTAAGAATTTGAACTCTTCCTTCTCCTTCTTTTAAATGCATGAACATAATTAATTGTAACAATGCTTGCGCAACAGCCATGATGATAATAGTTGTTAAGACTGTTGAAAGTGGCAATGTTGTGTAAAGTGCCACGTATAACGCTAGAAACGTTAATGCAAGCGATAAAATAAATCCGAAAACGTGTGACCAAGGGAATCCGCTATGCGCATGCCCATTTGCTTGATTGTTGTTTTGAGCCATTTACGCCACCATCCCGTTCAAGTAAACTAGTGTGTAAATGAAGACCCAAACAAGGTCAAGGAAATGCCAGTATAAGCTGATAATGAATACTTTACGAGCTGTAACTGGTGTTAGACCTCGTTTTAAAATTTGGATAATAACACAAATTGCCCAAATGATACCGCCTGTTACGTGGGCTCCATGCGTTCCAAGAAGAACGAAGAATGCAGATAGGAAAGCACTTGTTTGAATTGTTGCGCCTTCACCAATATACATAATGAACTCTTCAATCTCGAAGAATAGGAAACCTGCACCTAAAAGTAATGTAAGGACGAACCATCCAAGCATCGCTTTTTGGTTGTGCTTACGCATTTCGTGAATTACGATACCACATGTGAAACTACTTGTTAAAAGTAGTAATGTTTGAATTAAAAGCGTTTTAAGTTCAAACAGTTGCGCTGGAGTTGGGCCATCTGCCGTACGACCAGCAAGGACTAGATAAGAGGCGAAAAGTGTTGCGAACAGCATAATTTCAGCCCCAAGAAAAATCCAGAATCCTAGGATATTCAATCTGCTTTGTTCGGATTGATATTCCAAAGGTAAGCTTTTATCTAAAGCCGCCATGTCATTTCACCTCTCATGCTATATGTTCTGTTTCTTTAATTTCATCAACACTTACGTAGTAACCATCGTCATAATCGAATGAACGATAGATTAAGCAAGCTAAAATACCAATACCACCGATTGCTGCAAGCCAGAACCAGCTAAATACTAATGCGAAACCTGCAAGACCGAAGAATAAAGACGCAATAATAGGCACACCAGAGTTACTTGGCATGTGAATTGGTTTGATATCTTCTGCTGCTGGTGTAACTGTTTCTCCGCGTTTTTTCATGTACCAGAAAGCATCAGCTTCTTTAATTTCAGGAAGCTTTGCGAAGTTGTAATGTTGTACAGGAGATTGAGTTGCCCATTCAAGTGTACGACCATCCCATGGATCTCCAGTTGTGTCACGTTCACCGTGACGTGCACTCCAAATTACGTTGTAGCAAAGAAGTAGGAAGCCAATACCCATCATTACCGCACCAACAGATGCGATTTGGTTTAGCCATCCCCATCCAAGACTTTCAGAGTAAGTGTACATACGACGAGTCATACCGTCTAAACCTAAGAAGTACATTGGGAAGAAACAGATGTTAAATCCGCTCATAAAGATCCAGAATGTCCATTTACCTAGGCGTTCATTTAACATATGACCAGTCATTTTTGGATACCAGAATGTGAATCCAGCAAGCATAGCGAATACTGTACCTGCGATTAATACGTAGTGGAAGTGAGCAATTAGGAAGTAGCTGTTATGGTATTGATAATCAGCTGCTGCCATTCCAAGCATAACCCCTGTAACCCCACCGACTACGAAGTTTGGAATAAATGCCAATGACCAAAGCATTGGAACTGTAAAACGAATACGTCCTTTATACAGTGTAAACAACCAGTTAAAGATCTTAACCCCGGTTGGAATCGAA
Source organism: Bacillus sp. FSL K6-0268 (assembly GCF_038005425.1). Taxonomy (NCBI): domain Bacteria; kingdom Bacillati; phylum Bacillota; class Bacilli; order Caryophanales; family Bacillaceae; genus Bacillus; species Bacillus sp. FSL K6-0268. The sequence goes on along the minus strand of NZ_JBBOTF010000001.1, from coordinate 2,755,166 downwards.
ATCGCCATTGTCGAAATCGAGAAGAATGAGTTAACCGCTGGACCTGCACCCATCGTGAAGAAGTGGTGAAGCCATACGACGAAACTTAGTAAAGAAATTGCAACCATTGAGTATACCATCGCACTGTAACCGAATAGACGCTTACGTGAGAATGTACTAATGATTTCAGAGAAAATACCGAATGCCGGTAAAATAACGATATATACTTCAGGGTGACCCCATACCCAGAACAGGTTGGCCCATAACATCGGCATACCGCCGCTCGCCATCGTAAAGAAGTGAGCATCGAATAGACGGTCAAATGTCATTAATGCAAGAGCAACTGTTAATACTGGGAAAGCGAAAATAATGATAATTGTTGTAATTAAGATTGACCAAGTAAACATTGGCATTCTCATTAAAGTCATACCAGGTGTACGCATTTTTAAGATAGTAACAAGGAAGTTAATACCGGTCATTAGCGTACCGAGACCTGAAATCTGTAATGCAATTGCGTAGTAGTTATTTCCTACGCCTGAAGTAAACTCTGTACCTGCCATTGGGAAGTAAGAAGTCCACCCAGCGTCTGGAGAACCACCGATTACGAAAGCGATGTTGAATAACATTGCTCCGACAAAGAATAACCAGAAACTTAAAGCATTTAAGAACGGATATGCAACGTCACGAGCACCAATTTGTAATGGTACTACAAGGTTCATTAATCCCATAACGAATGGCATTGCCATGAAAAGAATCATTACTGTACCATGCGTTGTAAAGATTCCGTTATAGTGTTCAGCGTTTAAATAAGTTGTTTCTGGGAATGTTAACTGTGCACGGATCATTAAACCATCCATACCACCACGGAATAACATGATAACCGCAGAAATAATATACATGGCTCCGATTTTTTTATGGTCAACAGTTGTCAACCATTCGTCCCAAAGCCATTTCCATTTTTTATACTTTGTTAGTACGAAAATGATTGCTAATGTCACAAGAACGATAGAAGCGTCTGCACCGTAAATAATCGGGTCACCTGTGACAAAGAATTCATCAAGCTTCACTGTGTTCACTCCAATCTGTTGGAATAATAGCTATTATTTTTTGTTTTTGTAGTAGTTGTAATCACAATATTCAAGTGATTTTGGATCTACATAACTTAAGTGGTGACTAGAGAACGTCATGCGTCCAACTACACCAGGTTTAATAATTTCGTTGTACTTCTCTTCGGTTAACTTATCAGCCTTTTCTTGTACTTCTTTAACCCACTTGTCATATTTCTCTTTAGTTTTTGCTTCAACTTCGAACTCCATGTGTGTGAATCCTTCACCAGAGAAGTTCGCACTACGGCCTAGGTAAGAACCTGGCTTATCAGCTTGTAAATAAAGATCCATAATCATGCCATCCATTGTGTACTTCATACCACCAAGTTCTGGTACCCAGAAAGCATTCATTGGGCCGACAGAAGTCAGTTTGAATTGAATTGGTACACCAGCTGGGATATTTAAATAGTTAACGGTTTCAATTTTTTCCTCTGGGTAACTGAATAACCATTTCCAGTTTGCAGATGTAACATAAATTTCAACTGGTTTAATATGTTTGGACTCTTTCGGAACCTCTTCCGAAGCATAAGTTGCTTTTACTGTTGGAATCGATAATGCGATAACGATAATAACAGGAACAAGCGTCCAAATAATTTCTAGTAATGTGTTACCGTGTTGTTCAGGTGGCTCATAGTCCATATTCTCTGGTTTTTCACGATAACGAATCAAGATGACTGTAAACAGAATGAATACAATTGCGATAATTAATGACATAAGCAAGAATGACCAAACAATTAAATCATACTGTGCTTTTGCAACAGGTCCTTGCGGATTTAATACTGCGAGTTTTTTATCACAGCCACCGAGGAACAGAAGTAATGATAACGGAAGAAGCGAAGCCAACTTCCAAAACGCTTTCTTTAGTTGCACGATTGAAAATCTCCTTTCTCCTTGGATTGAAACTATGCCAATAAAACAATATAAACCTATTAATTTATAGAAGGCAATAGTTTTTGATATATTGTTAAAAAATAGACACAAATGCACACTTTTTAAGGTGAATATCATTTGTAACTTGATTACATTGTAAACTATTTTCCAGAGAAAAACGTGATTGTGAAAATTTTAAGATAAATAAAGTTATACCAGGATATCCAAGAAATAGAAAAAAGCTATCTTATCATAAGAAAGATAGCTGAATATTTTGTATATTTAGTTTATTTTTTGTGTGATAGTTCGTGGCTGTTCAAGTGTGACAATTTTTTTATATTTAACTTGGTATAAAATGTAACAAATAATCATAAATGGAATGCCACAATAAAGAGCAATTCTTTGATCTGGAATGAAAGCCAAACTAACAAATGTAATGAAATTGAGTAAGAACGCCACGATTGGAACTAGCGGATAGAGCGGTGTACGATATTTTAAATCATTTATGTCGCCACCATTTTTCACGAAATTTCTACGGAAGAAAAACTGTGAAGCGGCAATTGACATCCAAACGACAACGGCAGCCATTGCTGCAATAGATGTTAAAACTAGAAAGACAGTATCTGCCGCAAATACACTTGTTAATAAGGAAAGGCTAGCAAAAATCAGACTGAAAATTAATGCATTTAGCGGTACACCTTTTTTAGTTAATTTCGTAAATGCTGGGCTTGCCATTCCTTGTTTTGCCATCGCCCACAGCATACGAGAATTTGCGTATAGACCAGAGTTAGCAACGGATAATACAGCTGTAATAATAACAAAGTTCATAATGTCTGCTGCATATGGGACCCCGGCTACATCAAAAACAAGTACAAACGGACTTTCGACTAGATTAGCCTCTTGCCATGGGAGTAAACCTACAACAACTGATATCGCTAAGACGAAGAAGAAGAGAGTTCGCCAAATTGTATTTTTGATCGCTTTTGGAATTGTTTTTTCAGGATTTTCACTTTCTCCTGAAGCGATTCCGATTAATTCTGTTCCTTGGAAGGAGTAATTTACTGTAATCATCGTAAGAAGAACAGCTAATGCACCGTTTGGAAATAGCCCGCCATTTTCAGTGAAATTATGAAGCATCGGAGCTGGCTTTCCATTAAAGTCTAGTAAACCGAACATAACAGCGCCACCAAGTACGATGAAAATAACGATTGTTGCAACTTTTACACTTGCGAACCAAAACTCTGCTTCTGCATATGCTTTTGCTGATAAAGCGTTTACGAGGAAGAGCGCTGCTGCAAATGTAACGCACCAAATCCATGAAGAAACGTCTGGAAACCAGCGTTTCATTAAAATACTTACAGTTGTTAACTCTACGCCAACTGTAACAGCCCAATTTAACCAATACATCCAACCGACAACAAATCCAAAACCAGGTGAAATGAATTTGCTTGCATAGCTTTGGAATGAACCTGCTTCTGGCATAGCAACAGATAATTCACCAAGACATAACATCGTTAAATACATAACAAATCCACCGACTAAAAATGCAAGAATAGCGCCACCAGGTCCGGCATTATGGACGATTTGACCAGATCCCATAAATAGCCCGGTTCCGATAACACCACCGAGTGCAATCATAAATAGGTGTCTACTTTTCATTGTTCGTTTTAAATTTGTTTGTTCAATTTGTTGATTCATATGCCCCTCACCCCGTATTTTCTTGAATGTGTGAACTTCATTTTATTCTGAGTTTTTAATCATTAGTGGGGGATGCAACACACACTCGGTTTATTTGCTATGAAATGAATGGAGTATGTAAAAAATGAACTATGACTAAATACTCTAAGAATGTTTGTTAACATGGTGATATCTTCACCATGTTAACAATTTTGATTTTAGCAAAATATTCTGGAAATGTATATTTATTTTTCTTTTTATTAAAAATAATTAGAATTTTTATAATTAATTCGTAACTACTCAGCTTAATTAGGAAAAAGGGCATACCAAATACATGTTTTCATTCGAAAACATAAAAAAGAAAAGACTCCAATAAGAGAAAGAATCTAAATCAAACAGAGAATTTCTCTTATGAAGTTGTGCGATTCCAAGGAACCGTTCCGGTTTCTATAACTTGTCCTATCGCTTGTAAGACAGATTGTTTTTGTTTTTTCATGGTACTCATAAAGCTTCGTATCTGGCAAAAAGATTCTGCGCCTTTCTTACTTCGGAAAGTCCCAGACACTTTCTGTTTGACTTTCGTCATTCGAATATCCCGTTCCGCTTGATTATTATCAAATGGAATGTCTGGATGTTCTAAGAATGCTAGAATTCTGTCAGCATATTTGACGAAGCGATTCCATAAATTTTGAGCAGGCGTCTGCTTTCTTTTCTTTTTTAATTCTGTAGAAAAGACTGGTTGTTCTTTCAATATAGCTTGATAAACAGTAAACAGGTGCTGTTGCTTTACTTTTGGCAGATTTCCTTTGTATTGTTTTTTCAGCGTTAAAGCTTGCGTGAGAAATTTCTGCATCTGTTGCGCCCATTTTTGCCCCGTACTATCTATAATTCCTTGCAAATCTCGTAAGAGATGGGCATTACATAATACATGTCGGCAATCTGTATACGCATCATACGATTTCCAACCATCATGCATCGCAATTCCAGAAAAAGACGGTAAAATTCCGCCCGCATCCATTGCTTCTTTTCCGCGTTTGTGATGAATATGTTGCAATGTCACCTCCGGTGTACTGGCAGTATGTAACCATTGTGTTTTGTTTTCTACACGCATACCGGTTTCATCAAAATGGACAATAGGAGACTGCAGGATCTTTTCCGTTACTTTTTTTATGAATGGCTGCAATTGAGAAGCGAAAGCCTGTGTATGATTTACCAGGGTTCCTTCGCTTATAGAATGTCCAAAACAATCCTGAAAGAATTCTTTTGTTCGCTTCAAAGAAATGCATTGATAATGCGTTAAATAGGGAATCAGTCTTTTTATATTTGGACCATATTGAACAGGACGAGATACTGTCGAAGGAAATTGGGCTTCTTGGATAGAATGGCAATGTGGGCATTCTTTCTGTTCTACTTTATGTTCTGTCACTTCAATCTGAATAGGTGGTAAGTCATACACTTGGCGAATGCGATACCCTTTTACAGGCTCGTGGTTCAAGGAAGTATGACAACAAGTACAATATGTAGGAGAATGTGTAATCGTATGATCTGGAGTCGCTGTCAAACCAAGAGTATGTCCCTTGTGGCCTAACTGGCCACCGGTTTGACGATGAGACGGTTTGCGCAAACTTTTTGTAACAGGCTTACCTAAACCATCTGTAGAAGGTGGCTTATGACTATTTTTGGAGTTTTTTTTTGAAGCATTTTCTAGTTCTTGTATACGTTTTTCTAATTTAGAAAATGTTTCTTCAAATAAAGAAATAACAGCTTCAGGTCCTTTTTTATATGTATCTAAAATAATTTTTCGATCGACCATAATATTCACCTCCCCTGTTTGATATACTCAGTATTTACAAATAGGAGGCATATGAAACTAGTAAAATTAAAAAAAGCCACCGAAAGGTGGCTGAGTAGTTACATTAATTCTATGAGCGATAATTCACATGATCTTTCTAGCAAACTAGTAAGAAGAAGGGTACAATGATAAGAGTTGTGTCTGTAAAATAATAATTAATGGAGTTTTGTTTATAATGAAAAAGTTAAAATATCTTTTTGTTTTTGGTATTATACTTGCTGCTGCATTTTTTATAGGGAAAGATAAAATCATGCAAAAGGCGCAAGTTTTACGCTTAGAGTTTCTATCTGAAATGAAAGAAGCAGCTATGATTGAAGATGTTCCGTTTATTAAACAATTACCAGAATTACCTCGAGGATGTGAAGTGACAAGTTTAGCTATGTTGCTGCAATATAAAGGTGTACAAGTAGATAAGATGCAACTTGCTAGCGAAATTTATCGTGTTCCATTTGAACAAAATGGTTTGCGTGGAAATCCTTACGAGGGGTTTGTAGGAAATATTTATACAAAGGCAAAGCCTGGATATGGTGTATACAATAAACCAATCTTTGATTTAGCAGAAAAATATGTTCCTGAAAAAGTAATTAATTTAACAGGTAGAGACATGCAAGATATATATAAAGTAATTAGTTCTGGCTCCCCGGTATGGGTCATTATTAATACGACGTTTAAGCCGCTAGCTGAAAGTAGTTTTGAAACATGGAATACGAGTTCAGGCGAAGTGAAAATTACATATTATGAGCATAGTGCAGTAGTAATTGGATATGATCAAAACTTTGTATATGTAAATGATCCTCTGAAAAATAATCCACGTTTGGCTGTTCCACGAGCAGAATTTGAGAAAGCTTGGGAGCAAATGGGAAAACAAGCGATTACTATTTTATAATAAAGAAAAAGTCATCTTTTGGATGGCTTTTTCTTTTTGGTTTATCATAATTGAAAATTCAGAAGATTCTTTTAAAAGTTAACAATTCGCGTTATAATAACATTTAACTTGGTGAAGAAGGAGTGAAGGGGTATGGATGTTGCAAAGGAACTTGTTTTGTCAAAAAATCAGTTAGTTGAGTGGAGAAGGCATTTTCATAAGTATCCAGAGTTATCTTTTCAAGAAGAAAAAACATCGCAGTTTGTGTTCGATATACTTCGGAAATGCCCATATTTAGAAGTGTCACGGCCGACTAAATATAGTGTGATGGCAAAGTTAGTAGGTAAACAGCCGGGCAAAACAGTTGCGGTTCGAGCCGATATGGATGCTCTTCCTATTCATGAAGAAAATGAGTTTGATTTTATTTCTACATATAAAGGTGTGATGCATGCGTGTGGTCATGATGGACATATAGCGATATTACTTGGGGTTGTATATAAGTTAGTAGAAGCAAGAGAGAAGATTAAAGGGGAGATTCGTTTTCTATTCCAACATGCTGAAGAAAATTTTCCTGGTGGTGCAGAGGAGATGATTGCGGCAGGTGTAATGGAAGGTGTGGATTATATCATTGGTGCTCACCTTTGGGCGTCGTTAGAGGTTGGGAAAATAGGCGTTATTTATGGTCCTGCAATGGCTGCACCGGATGTTTTTAAAATTAGGATAGAGGGAAAAGGTGGACATGCTGGAATCCCTCATGAAACGGTGGATAGTATCGCAATCGGTACACAAGTCGTTTCGCAACTTCAGCAAATTGTATCTCGCCTCACGAATCCATTAGATTCTCTCGTAATATCCGTTACTCAATTTCATGCGGGGACAACTCATAATGTAATACCAGAGCAAGCGGAGATTGAAGGGACAGTGCGAAGTTTAAGACATGAGTTACGAGGTGAAACAGAGAAGAAGATTGAGCGGATTGTGAAGCATATTACGGAATCTTACGGAGCGAAATATACGTTTTCTTATGAATATGGATATCGACCAGTTGTAAATAATTATGAAGTTACAGAGCTTATTGAACAAACGGCATTACAACTTTATGGAAGAGATAGAGTTGTTCGTTTGCAGCCGACGATGGCTGGAGAAGATTTTTCGGCGTTTTTACAAAAGGTACCAGGGACATTCTTTTTTATCGGAGCGGGAAATAAAGAGAAAGGTATTATATATCCTCATCATCATCCTCGTTTTACAATTGATGAAGATGCATTACCGATTGGAGTGGAAGTCTTTGTATCAGCCATTATGAATTTTATAAGTAAAGGAGAATGAGATGAAGAAAATATACATCCTAGCGCTTATTCCAGTTCTTTGTTTAGTAGTTGGGCCAATATTTGCGAATTCAGTTACTCCTTACGTATTAGGGATGCCATTTTTATTATTTTGGGTATTATTATCAGTGTTTATTACATCTCTTTGTATGGGGCTTGTGTACGTGTTTGATCCCGCTAATAAGGAGGATGTAAAATGACTGCATTACTTATCATTATTTTATTTTTGTTTCTCGCACTATTTTTAGGGATTCGGGCACAACATGGAAAAGATATGAATTTAGAGCAATGGTCAGTTGGGGGAAGAGGATTTGGCACTATTTTTGTTTTTCTCCTGATGGCAGGTGAGATTTATACGACGTTTACATTTTTAGGGGGAAGCGGCTGGGCGTATAGTAAAGGAGCACCTACCTTTTATATTTTGGGATATGGTGCTTTAGCTTATCTTTTATCGTATTTTTTATTACCACCAATTTGGAAGTATGCGAAAGAGCATAACCTTGTTTCGCAGTCGGATTTTTTTGCGAAGAAATATAGAAGTAAAGCGCTTGGACTTATTGTTTCAGTTGTTGGTGTTGTTTCCATCATCCCATATCTTGTTTTACAGTTAAAGGGACTGGGGATTATCGTTTCAGAAGCTTCTTACGGAAGGGTGTCACCTGTTGTTGCAGTATGGATTGGTGCTATTGTTATAACTATATATGTAATGGTTTCAGGTATACACGGTTCGGCTTGGACGGCTGCTTTGAAGGATATTATGATACTGTTTATCGTTATGTTTTTAGGTATATATTTACCGTATCATTATTATGGAGGATTTCAGCCTATGTTTGAGGCTGTAGAAGCAGCAAAGCCGGGATTTTTATCTTTACCTGAAGAAGGAATGAGTATTTCTTGGTTTGTTTCTACTATTATATTAACGGCCCTAGGTTTTTATATGTGGCCTCATACATTTGCTTCTGCTTTTTCTGCAAAAAATGAAAAAGTATTTCGTAAAAATGCAGCAATTATGCCATTGTATTCTTTAGTGTTACTTTTCGTATTTTTTGCAGGGTTTGCTGCTATATTGCAAGTTCCTGGGTTAAAGGGAGCGGATGTGGATCTTTCGTTATTCCGTCTTGCTTTACAAACTTTTGATCCTTGGTTTATTGGAATTATTGGTAGTGCGGGAGTATTAACGGCGTTAGTTCCAGGCTCTATGCTTGTTATGGCGGCTTCTACACTGTTAGCGAAAAATATTTATCGAACGATGGTTCCATCTGCTTCAGATAGACAAGTTGCTAAAGCTGCAAAGTTATTTGTACCTGTAGTAACGCTCGTAGCAGTTTTATTTACATTTAAAGGAGGAGAAACAATAGGAGCCCTTCTATTAATGGGGTACAGTATTGTTACACAACTTTTCCCTGCACTTGTATGTAGCTTGTTTCCACGTCAGGTTATTACAAAGCAAGGAGCGATTGCAGGAATGGGAATGGGGTTATTAGTTGTTGCATATATCACTTTATCGGGCTCTAATATAGCTACGATGTTTCCGAGTTTTCCGCAGTCTATAAAAGATTTAAATGTAGGTATAGTCGCATTGTTAATTAATATGATTGTGATGTTTGTAGTTAGTGGATTTACAAAAAGTGTATCTATAAAGAAAAACAGCATAATAGTAGAAAAGTAATTCGTTTATTAGAGCTATCTTTGAAAAGAGATAGCTCTTTTTTGTATATATTTTCTTCTATTAGCGGAATCTAACTAAAAACTTGTTGAAAAGGAAGTTAGGTGGGGAAATTGTTAGAGCTTGAAGGTAACTTATTTGAAGTTATGAAAGAAATTAGGGATGAGTTAGGTTCACCTAATGATTTAACAATTAGAGAAGTTGCTCTTGCTGGGAGTTTTACACGTTGTGCGGTTGTGTTTTTATGTGGATTAACAGACAAGGATAATGTTTATAAATATGTCGTTCGTACGCTGCAATACGAAGAAATTCCAAGTGAGGAAGCCGTTGTTCAAACGTTATTGGATCGTTTTATTTCTATCGCAGAAGTGGGTGTAAAGACGAAGTTTCCAGACATTATGAATGCGATTTTAGCGGGAGATACGGTTATATTAATTGATAATATTCAAACGGCTATCGTGATTAATAGTAGAGCTTGGGAAAAAAGAAGTTTAGAACCACCAGTAACTGAAGATTTAATACGTGGACCGAGGATCGGATTAAATGAAGATATTAATGTGAATAAAATGTTAATCCGACGTAGTTTACGTGATCCAAAGTTGAGGTTCCAATCTTATATTATGGGGAAGCGATCGCAGAAAGAAGTAACCCTAGTATATATAGAAGATATTATTAATCCTCACATTGTAAAAGAGTTGGATCGCCGTCTTCAATCAATAGTGACAGATGTCGTTTTGGAAACAGGTACGATTGAACAATTAATTCAGGATAATAATTTATCCCCATTTCCACAGTTTTTGAATACAGAGAGGCCTGATAATATTATAGCCTCATTAGCGAAAGGAAAGGCAGCCATTTTGGTAGACGGATCCCCATTTGCTCTTATTGCGCCACTCGTATTTGTTGATATTTTTCAATCTGTAGAAGATCATTACGAGCGCTGGGTGATTGGAACGTTATTACGATTTTTACGTATGGGTTCAGGTATAATTGCGGTTTTGTTACCAGCTATGTATGTAGCACTTGTATCTTACCATCAAGGACTTATTCCTTCTAAACTGGCTTATTCAATTGCAGGTGCTAGGGAAGGTGTTCCGTTTCCAGCGTATATTGAAACGTTAATGATGGCCTTGACTATGGAATTAATACGAGAAGCTGGAATCCGATTGCCGAAACCGATGGGACAAACGATAGGGATTGTAGGAGGTCTTGTAATTGGAGAAGCTGCGGTAAATGCAGGGATTGTAAATCCATTTTTAGTTATTATTATTGCAGTTACTGCGATTGCTACATTTTCGCTTCCTGTATATAGCATTACAATTACGTTCCGAATTTTACTTTTCGTCTTTGTATTAGCTGCAACGGCTTTTGGTTTGTATGGGATTATTCTAGCTCTGATCGCACTTGCTATTCATATTACAAATTTAACAAGCGTTGGTATACCGTATACAACTCCAATTGCTCCTGCATTTTATAAAGATTGGAAAGAAGAATTTATTCGCATGCCAAAATCGATGTTGAAAGATAGACCAGAGTACTTACAAACAAAAGATTCTACAATACGTCCAAAGGAGCGAAAATAATTGAAACCATTTGAGTATGGCGATGAAGAGATTGGATCTCGGGAAATTGGGTTTGCGGTATCATCGACCATTATTGGTATAGGAGCATTGTCTATGCCAAGAGATATCGCTAACCAAACTTTATTTTCGGACGGTTGGATTATTTTGCTTTTGGGTGGATTGATCTGTACAGTTTTAGGTTGGTTTGTGACGAGGGTGGCGATCTTATTTCCGAAACAAAATTTTGTTCAATATACGAGTGCGCATTTGACGAAGCCTGTTGCATACACAATTAGTAGTATTTTAGTATTAACGTTTGCTGCTTTGACAGCATATGAATCGCGAATGATTTCAATTATTTCTCAAACGTATTTATTTAGTGATACACCGATACAACTACTGTCTTTCTTCTTCTTGCTAGTTGTTATTTATGGAATAGCAGGATCAAGAGCAGCCTTATTAAGGTTAAATGTTTTATTCTTACCTATTGTTTTAATTGCGATAGTACTTCTTTCTTTATTGAATATAAATTTAATGGAAATAAATAATTTACTACCAGCTTTTCAAACGAAAGTAAGTCAATATGCTGTTGGAGTTAAAAATTCTATTTTTACGTTTATTGGATTTGAAGTAGCTTTATTTTATGCGGTGTTGCTGAATGATAAGTCAGCGAAAAAAGCGCCAATGGCAGTCGCGAAAGCGGTGATGGTAAACGTGTTGTCATACATTTTAATTTATGTAACTTGTATTAGTGTTTTTACGTATATGACCACACGTGGATTGACATATCCAACAATTGAATTAGGGAAAGAAATTGAAATTGGCGGAGGGTTTTTAGAAAGGTTCGATGCGATTTTTTTTACGACTTGGATTATTACTATTTATAACACTACAGCAATGTATTATGACGTCGCATCTTTATTGTTTTGTGCTATGTTTCCGAAAGTGAAGAAACATATTTTTATTTTCGTAAGTGCCCCTATTATTTTTATGGCGAATATGATACCTAGTAGTTTGAATGCTTTATCAAGTTATGGGACTTATTTAGCTTGGATAGATATGGGGTTTGTTGTGTTAGCGCCTTTGCTCGTTTTAATTGTATATAAAATAAAAAGAAGGAATGGTGGAAATGAAACACCTTCTTAAAATTATAATGGTTATGACTTTAACTGGATTTATGAGTGGGTGTTCTGAGTTAGAAGAGATAGAAGAAAGAGGATTTGTAGTAGGAGCGGCTTATGATATCGTGAAGGAGAAGAAAGCGAATCCAATTATGAAAGGGACGTATCAAATGGTACTTCCTAGTAAGTTAGCGCAGCAAGGTGGACAAGGTGATGGAGATGGCGAAAATTATATTAATGTTAGTGCGAAAGCAGATAGTGTGTTTGAACAAATAAGAATAATCGCTAAAAAAATTAGTCGTACATTATTTTTCCCTCATATACAAGTGATTATTTTCTCTGAAGAATTACTTTCACATCCATACATTTTACAAAATACGTTAGATGTATATATTCGCGATCATGAAATGAGAAGAAATATTCGTTTGTTTGTTTCAAAGAAAAATGCAGAATCTATTTTAAAACAGAGTGCAAAACCTGAAAATTTACCGGCGCAGTATATTGATATGTTAGCTGAACACCCTCCGAAAAATGCCCAAATGATTGAGGCTGCAAGAATTGGTGAGGTACAGGAAAAGATGATCTCTAACCGGAGTTTTGTATTACCTATTCTTGAACTAACAAAACAAGGGGTGCAAATGGACGGTGCAGCATTGTTTCGTGGAAAGGATAATAAGTGTGTAGGCAACTTGAGTGGGGAAGAAACATTAGGGATGAATTATATAATAGGTAAAAAAATTGGAGGTTTTTTTACCATTCGTAAAAAGGATCAACTTATTACATATGAAATTCATAAGTTGCGTCGAAAAATTAAAGTATCTACAACGAATGCTACAAAACCAAAGTTTAATATTCATTTATCTCTGGAAGGTACAATAGCTGAGTTGCATTTTAGTGATCATAAAAAGGTTTTGAATGAAAAGCGTTTAGAGAAGGATATATCGGAAGAAATGGAGAAGCGTATTCAAAAATCAATTAAACTTGTTCAAAAAAAATATAAGGTAGATGTATTAGAGTTAGGGGAAGTGTATAAGCGACATAATTATAAAGAGTGGAAAAAGGTAAGTAAGAATTGGGATCAAGGCGAAAATTACTTTAGTAAAGCTGAAATTACTGTTCATGTTCACCCGACGATTGAGCATTCAGGCTCGGCTTTACCTAAAAGAGTGAAATAAGGTGATGTAAGTTGTTTACGGGTTTAGGGATTAGTTGCACGATATTAATGGCAGTTCTTCCAGGAGCTATATATTTTATTCATAAAAAACTCACAACGTATGGAGCACAGCCGTGGAATACTGATGTACAAAAAAAGAAACCTGAATGATTTTCAGGTTTCTTTCGTGCAAAGCAAACGTGAAGGGGGATACCTTCTATGTATGCTTTGCTTTATACAAGCCCTAACCAATGTACCAATTGTGTAGAGAGGAATGTAACAACAATGGCGATAACGGTAGGGATTGCAAACGATAAGAATGTCCATTTTGCACTTTTTGTTTCTTTATATATGTTAACCAATGTTGTTCCACACGGGAAATGAAGAAGTGAGAACAACATTGTGTTTAACGCTGTTAACCAAGTCCAACCATTTTCTAGGAATAGATTTTTAATTTGATTAAAATCATCTATTTCAGTTAAAGCCCCAGTTGATAAGTAAGACATTAATAAAATTGGGATTACAATTTCATTAGCGGGTAGTCCAAGAATGAATGCAGCTAGAATAAACCCGTCAAGTCCTAACATTTTAGCAAATGGATCTAGGAAGTTTACAAAATACATAAGTAAGCTTGTGTCACCGATAAAAATGTTAGCAAGTAACCAAGTTAATGCAGCCGCAGGGGCAGCAACAACTATAGCTCGTTTTAAAACATAGATTGATTTATCGAGTGTTGCGCGAACAATTGTATTCCAAACTTTTGGCTTGCGGTACGGAGGTAACTCAAGTGTGTAGTGAGTTGGAACCCCTTTTAAGGCTGTTTTTGATAGTACCCAAGAAACAGTTAATGTCATAATAACACCAATTACAACCATTCCAACTACAACGCCAGCAGTAACCAATGTTTGCATACTGCCTGTATAACCAGCAGCCATAAATAGTGAAGCCATTAAAATTAACATAGGCCAGCGACCGTTACAAGGAACGAAGTTGTTCGTTAAAATTGCTAGCATACGTTCACGTGGTGATTCAATGATACGTGTTGACATAATGGCTGCTGCATTACAACCAAATCCCATTGCCATTGTTAAAGATTGTTTCCCGTGTGCGCCGGATCGTTTGAATAAGCGGTCCATATTAAACGCGACACGTGGTAAGTATCCGTAGTTTTCTAGTAGCGCGAACATAGGGAAAAAGATTGCCATAGGTGGTAACATAACGCTAATAACAGCTCCGATACCACGGAATAAACCAAGTATTAAAATGCCATGTAACCATTCAGGTGCATGCGCTGCTTGGAACCAAGATGTTAAATATCCTTCGGCCCATCCGAAGAATTCGGCAATCATATCAGATGGTACGTTAGCGCCTGCGATTGTAAGATAAAAAATAATAGATAAAATACCGAGCATAATTGGGAATCCCCAGATTGGAGATGTGAAAATTTTATCTAGTTTTTCGGAACGATATAATTTATCAGTATTTGTATATTGGACGGATTCTTTACATATGCTTGCAGATGTTCGGTAAATATCTCCGACTATATCATCTCGTATATCTTCATTTGAAAGTGTTTGTGCATGTTGAATAATATAGTCTAATGGAAGAGCTTTACTGGCTGAGTGAGATTCCATTAATTATGACCTCCCTTACAAGTGGTTCATTATGGTGCTTTTGAAGTGTAGTTAAGAAATTTTTATCTCCATCCAATATACGTAACGCAATCCAACGTGCTGGATACGTATCACCGAACACCTTATAAATTTGTGGTTCTAATTCTTGAATCATATTTTCGACTTTTTCGCTGTAAGTAATTTTAATTGGTGTTGGAATTAGTTTTTTATTTGATACTTTTGCAATAACATTTAGTAAATGACCAATGCCTACTCGGTTACGTGCTGAAATTTTAACTACAGGTACACCAAGTGATTTTGCTAATTTTTTTTCATCAATAACAATACCTTTTTTCTCGGCTTCATCAATTAAGTTAATGCAAATGACTACGTTGTTTGTCATTTCCATCACTTGGAGTGCTAAATTTAAATTTCTTTCCATAGCAGTTGCGTCTAGGACAACTACAGTTACTTCTGGTTTTTCAAATATAATATAATCCCTCGCCACTTCTTCGTCCGCGGAATTTGAGTATAATGAGTAAGTTCCAGGTAAATCTATTAATGTATAAGTACTTCCGTTATGTTCATATTCTCCTTCAGCTTTTAAAACAGTTTTTCCTGTCCAATTTCCAGTATGTTGTTTTAAACCTGTCAAAGTATTAAATAATGTACTTTTCCCGGTATTCGGGTTGCCAGCTAAAGCAATACGATGTTTGCTCATCTGAAATCATCTCCTATTAATACCCCGAAAATAAGGGAACTTTCTTCTTTTCGCAGTGCAATAGTTGTGTTGCTCACTTGATAGGCGACCGGATCTCCAAGTGGACTGCGTTGCAATACTTTAATCGTTGCCCCAGGGATAAATCCCAAATCTAATAAACGTCGTTTCATAGTTCCTTCTAATTGTATCTTCTCAATTTGTACAAATTCCCCTGTTTTAAAATCGGAAAGGGGTTTAGTATTAGCCGATACCATAAAAGTTACCTCTTCTCTATATTGTTAGTGTTAGTTTAAAAAGTTTCCTTGGGTAAACTTTTTGTTAGTAATATAGTAGACTACATTGGATGATGCTGTCAATTAGTACTTTAAAAATATTCATTTAATTTTAGAATTGTTCCAATTTATTTAGTTGTACTAAAAAATATTACTGAAATTCTTTTTAATGTGCATAAATTAGGCGTGTAAAAGTTACAAAATACAGCGGAATTGTAAATATAACTTTAACTAAAAGGGAAAAAGAGAGAAAAACATTTACATTGAATTTACATTGTTAAGAATAAATTTACATTACAGCATAGTTAGTGTGGTTTTTGTTGGATTCTTTAACTGTAAATGTTGGGATTCATAGATTTTAAGGGTTATTATCGTCATTTACTTAAAATTAAAAATTGCTTAACACTCACATAATATTGTTGTCCTACAATGAATTTGTGTTCGAAAGAAAATGAATTCGAAAAGTGATAATCCAAATGGGGGTACAAGACATGGTTATGAAAAAAGGTATTAAATTCTCTTTAGCAGCTTTAGTGGTAGCAGGAGCATTAGTTGGGTGTGGAAAAGCAGAAGATACAACTAGTAAAGAAACTGCTAAAGGAAGCGATAATACAAAACAAGAATTATCGGGTACGATTGCAGCAGCTGGTTCTACAGCTCTTCTACCTCTTGCGGAGGAAGCTGGAAAGAAATTCATGGAGAAAAATTCAAAAGTTTCTATTCAAGTTCAAGGTGGCGGTAGTGGAACTGGGATTAACCAAGTAGCATCTGGTGCAGTGCAAATTGGTAATTCAGATGTTCCGTCCGGAGATAAAATAAAAGATGCTGAAAAGGCGAAAGAATTAGTAGATAACAAGGTAGCGGGTATTGCATTCGCTCTTGTTGTAAATAAAGATGTAAAAGTTGATAACTTAACAGTGCAACAAGTACAAGATATCTTCACTGGAAAAGTAACAAACTGGAAAGAAGTAGGCGGAAAAGATGAAAAAATCAACGTAATTAATCGTCCAGCTTCATCTGGTACACGTGCTACATTCGAAAAAACAATTATGAAAGACGCAAAAATCAATGATGGAACTGGAACAACACAAGATTCTAACGGTGCAGTAGAGCAAGCTATCAATTCTACTCCAGGTTCAGTAAGCTATTTAGCAATGTCTTACATGGTGGGTGATAAAAAAGGTGCACTGCAAACAGTGAAAATTGATGGTGCTGATCCAAAAGTTGAAAACATTGCGTCTGGTAAATATCCATTCTGGTCTTACGAGTATATGGTAACAAAAGGTGAAGCGAAAGAAGCAACAAAAGCTTACATCGATTATGTAAAAGGTAAAGACTTTGAAAAGCAAGTAGAAGATATGGGCTACATTCCAATGTCTAAATTAAATAAGTAATCAAATTTATGGGGCTGGCTGCAAGGCCAGTCCTGTTCATTTCAATCTGTGAAGTGGGGTCTGTCCTGTGATGAAGGGGAAAAAACAAATTAATTACGTGAAAAGTGAATATATAGGAAGATCACTTGTTACGTTTTGTGGTATTTTTATTGTTTTAATTACATTAGCTATTATTGCGTTTATTTGTGGCAAAGGAATTCAATCTTTTACACAAAGTGGTATCTCGTTTACTGAGATGTTAACATCGACAAAATGGAATCCAAATGCTGATCAAGGATCTTTTGGGGCTTTAATTTTTATTGTAGGTTCAACAGTGGTTTCGTTAGGTGCGGTTATTATTAGTGCACCAATTGCTATAGCTCTGGCTATATTCATGAATTTAATTTCGCCGAAGTTTGGAAATAAAGTATTGAAGCCTGTTTTAGAATTATTAGTCGGTATTCCGTCAGTAGTATACGGATTATTAGGGGTTACGATTTTAGTTCCGTTATTACGTGATTCGTTCGGGGGAGTGGGCTTTAGTTTAATTGCGGGTATCGTTGTATTAAGTATTATGATTTTACCTACTATTGCTAGTATCGCTTCTGATGCAATACGCTCTGTTCCATTTGATTATTTAGAAGCTTCTTATGGCCTAGGATCAACGAAATGGCAAGCAATTAGCCGAGTGATTGTTCCTGCTGCGAAAAAAGGAATTTTAACAGGTGTTGTTTTAGGTTTAGCGCGAGCTTTTGGTGAAGCGCTAGCCGTTCAAATGGTAATCGGGAATACGATTAAATTACCAGAAGGAATATATAGTCCGACAGCAACGTTAACTGGTATTTTGACAATGGACATGACAAATACATTGAACGGAACTGCTTGGAATAATGCGCTATGGACTTTAGCAATGATTTTACTTGTTATTTCATTCCTGTTTATTTTAGTAATTCGAGCGATTGGGCAAAGAGGTGAGCGATAATAATGAATGCAAGAACGGTAAATAAAGTTTGGACGGGTATCTTTTATGCGGTTGCGGCTTTGGTCGTAGCTATGCTAGTGTTCTTAGTGTTTGAAATTTTACAAAAGGGATGGGGTTTTTGGGATCCTAATTTCTTGTTTGGAGAACCAAGTAATACAAGAGCTGGTGGTGGGATTGGTCCGCAGTTATTCAATTCATTCTACATGCTTGTTATAACGCTTATTATATCTATTCCTCTTGGACTAGGTGCTGGAATATATTTAGCAGAGTATGCAAAACAAGGGCGCTTTTTAAATTTTGTTCGTTTATGCATTGAGACAATGGCGTCTTTACCATCTATTGTTGTTGGTTTATTTGGTTTGTTAGTGTTCGTTACAATGACAGGCTGGGGATACACAGTAATGGGTGGTGCTCTTGCTTTAACTATTTTAAACTTACCAGGTTTAACACGTGTTTGTGAAAATGCTATTTCAGAAGTGCCTCATAATGTAAAAGAGGCAAGTCTTGGATTAGGTGCAACAAAGTGGCAAACAATCGTTCGTATTATTATCCCATCGTCATTACCGCAAATTATTACAGGGATTATTTTAGCGGCGGGTCGTATATTTGGGGAAGCGGCAGCATTAATTTACACAGCGGGTTTAACATCTCCGATTTTAAATTCAGCAGCGGACTTCTCGAGTCCTGCGCATCCTTTAAATCCGTTTAGACCAGCTGAAACGTTAGCAGTTCATATTTGGAAGTTAAATTCTGAAGGGTTTATTCCAGATGCGAAGTTGATTGCGACAAAATCTGCAGCTGTATTAATTATTATGGTATTACTATTCAATGTCATTTCACGCTTGATAGCATCTGTATTGCATAAGCGCTTTACAGGAACGAAAAGAAAAAGTAAAACGACGAAGAAGATAAAAGCGGCATAAGTTACAAAGGAGAACTCTCTATTTATAAGTAGAGGGTTCTTTTTGCATTTTAATATAGAAGGAAAAGGTGTAGCGATTGTTGAATTTGTAATTCGTTATATAGATAAAGAGGTGAAAATGAGGGAGTGGATTTAATTTGTTTTTTCTGCAAATGTCAGGTTTTCCTGGGTCAGGAAAATCGACAGTTTCTAAGTATATAGCGAAATTAACAGGTGCTGTAATTATAGATCATGATGTTTTGAAATCCGCGTTGTTAAAATCATTAAAAGTAAAAGGAATTGAATCGACGATTGTTGGTGGGCTTGTGTATGATGCCGAATGGGTATTGATTGATTCTTATTTAGAACAAGGGCATAGTGTTATATTGGATAGTCCGTGTTTATATGAGGGAATGGTTGAAAAAGGGATTGAATTATCAAATAAACATGGTGTGAAATATAAATATATTGAGTGTTATCTTAATGATATGGAGGAGATTAATAGGAGACTGCAAACACGTAAGCGTATGATAAGTCAAATTGAAAAGGTGGAGTCGGAAGTAGGTTTTAAAAAGTGGTTAAATGGTAGTAAAAGACCTTCAAATAATGAATACCTTATTGTGGATTCTAGTAAACCTATAGAGCAATATGTGGAAAAAATGATGGATTATATGACTAAATAGAGAAAAGGCGTTATCTTCATTTGTGAAGATAACGCCTTTTCTTTTTAAAAATCAGGTGTTTCTGTAGAAGTGTTTATTTTCCTACGAGAGCGTCTTTTTCTCCCGATTTTATCTAATAGTTCATACATAACTGGAACGACTACTAATGTAAGAACAGTTGAGACTGCCAAACCGCCGATGACAACGACTGCTAAACTTTTTGATACCATACTTCCTGCTTGAGATTGGCCAAATAGGAGTGGGAGCATAGCAACGATTGTTGTTATAGCCGTCATAATAATTGGGCGAAGTCTTGTGGATCCAGCTTCTAGTAAAGCTTCTCTCGTTTCCAGTCCGTTTTCTCGGTTTTGTTGGACTCTTTCTATTAATACAATAGCGTTTGTAACGACAATCCCAATTAACATTAATGCACCGATCAAGGAATTTACATCAACAGGTGTTCGTGAAATGATTAATCCTAAAATACCACCGACAGCAGCTAACGGCAAGGAGAATAGGATTGCAAAAGGAGCACGTGCTTGCCCGAAGGTGATAACCATAATTAAATATACAATCCCGATTGCGATCCCCATAATTTTGAATAAATCTGTAAAATTCTCTTGCATAGATTCAGTAGCTCCTGCGATATTTACTTTTGAACCGCTAGGTAAATCTAAGTCAGTTATCGCTTTATTTACTGCTTTGTTTACTTTACTCAAATCTTCATTTGAAGCTTCGGCGGTAATTTGAATTGTTTCTTTTCCGTCTTTATGGAAAATTTCTGTTTGCGTTTGTTTTTCTGAAATAGTTGCGATGTCTTTTAAAGGAATTGGTCCATTAATAGGTGATAGTATGTTTGTATTTAAAATATCTTCTTGTTTAGTAATGTTTTCCTTTTTATGTTCTATCATAATAGTAGTTTTTTCATTATTAATTGTAATTTCGCCAATAGGTGACTTCTTCATAAGGAATGCTACTTGTTGCGCAGCTATTTCTGGTGTTAAACCTAGTTGTTCAGCCTTTGTTTGATCAATATGAATTTGCCATTCTTTCTTAGAGTCTTCTAAATTCGTTTTTACTTTAGAAAGATCATCCATGCTTTTTAGTTTTGTTTCAACGATAGTAGCCGCCTCTTTTAAATCTGCTTCGTTAGTAGCTGTTACGTTAAATTGTAAGTTGTTGCCGCCACCAGAGCTTGAATAACTTGTTTTTATATAATCAAGTTCAGCAGGTTCAAAAGTTTTATTTTCCTTTTTTAACTCTTTAATATATTGATCAATATCAGAACCTTTTTTAAAGACTACAAATATACTAGCAAGGTTATTTTTAGTTGTTTGCCCCCATTGTGCATCTTCTGCGCTAGATCCCATTCGTAAAATAACGTCTGTTACATCTGAATTAGAAAGTAATTTCTTTTCGAAATCGAATGCTTTTTGTTTTTGAGCTTCAGCATTATAATCGGCTGGAAATGTCATGTTAATAGATAACATTGTGTCGTCCTCAGATTTTATGTTTGCTTTCGGTAGTAATATATAGGCTGCAATTGATCCTGCAAATAATAAAAATGCAGTAAGTAGAATAATGAATTTATGAGAAAGAGACCACTTTAAGGTAGCAACATATCGTGATGAAGAACTTGGCTTTCGATGCTTTGTTTTTTTGAGTAGTAAAAAAGCCATAAGTGGAACAACTGTTAGTGCAACGATTAAGGATGATAGAATAGAATATACAACTGCTAATACCATAGGTAACATTAATTTTCCGATTGCTCCTGATACGAGGCCGATAGGTAAAAAAACAGCGACCGTTGTTAAAGTAGAAGAAGTAATTGCGACGGCGACCTCTTTCGTTGCATCAAGAATAATATTTTTAGAGAAAGAATCTTTTTGTAAACGGCGGAAAATATTCTCGATGACAACGATACTATCATCGACGAGACGTCCAACCGCAACAGCTAAACCACCAAGGGTTAAAATGTTAAGTGTGATGTTAGATTGATGTAGTAAAAAGAGTGTTAATAAAATAGATAATGGAATACTGACAACAGCGATGAGTGTTGTTCGGAAGTTACGTAAAAAGATTAAGATAATTAGAGTTGCAGCGATTGCTCCAAGTATTACTTCTTTTCCCATGCTAGTAACAGCATTTTCAACTTGTTCATGGGTTGAAGCCAAAAGTTTAATAGAAAATTGATCTTTATATTCCTTATTTATCTCTTTAACTTTTTTATCAATCTCTTTTCCGATGGCAACTGCATTTTTACTCGGTTCTTTCATGATGATTAACCCTGTGCCTTCTTCGCCGTTTATATGTGAGATTGTATCGTAGTGTTGTTTGATTTCGATTTGAGCAATGTCTTGTAATTTCACTTGGGGTGCCACAGTGATGTTTTTAATGTCATTTACATTTTTTATGTCCCCGATGACGCGGAGGTTGTATTCTTCCTGATTAACAGTAATTGCCCCGGCTGGAGTAGAAGTTTCTTTTCCTTGTAAAACAGTTAGTACCTGCTGTGATGTTACGTTTTTGTTTTTTAATTGGTTCGGATCAAGTACGATAGATAATTCAGAGGTGGATTTTCCGAAAAACATAACGTTGGCAACACCATCAATGTTTTCGAGTTGTGGTACGATTTCTTTTTCAATTTGTTTTTCATCTGCTTTTGAAAAACCGTTTTGTTTCTGGATAGTAATTTGGGCGAGTGGAATCATAGAAGTGTTTAATTGACTAACTACGGGCTTGGTTACATCTTTAGGTAATTTAATTGTATTGACGGCTTTTTCGACTTCGCGTGCTGCATCTTTCATGTTTGCTTTTGATGTATATGCAATGTCGATACGTGATAATCCCTCGTGCGTAGAAGAAGTGATGGTATCGATATGTTCCAAATTACGAAATTGTTTTTCGAGAGGGTCAGTTACGTCTTTTGTCATCGTTTCAGCGTCAAGTCCCTGAGATAAGGT